>CAMTWP010000001.1:0-113466 GCA_947085475.1 uncultured Novosphingobium sp.
ATTCCTCACTGGACAAAGTTTACTTCGCTGGCGATTGGAAAGGAGATACCAACGATTTCGTGCGATAGCGTTCGGAATAGCATTAGCAGGATTAAGCAACGGCAATGTGCGGAATTATCGGAATCGTTGGCAAGGAACAGGTCGCAGATCGGCTGGTCGATGGGCTGCGGCGGATGGAATATCGCGGTTATGATAGCGCGGGCATCTGCTTGGTCGAAGGCGGTCAACTGATCCGCCGCCGGGCCGAGGGCAAGCTGAACAATCTGGTGATCGAACTCGCCCGCCATCCGGCAGAAGGCTTGATCGGGATCGCGCACACCCGCTGGGCCACGCATGGTGCGCCCACCACCAGCAACGCGCACCCGCACGCCACCGAACAGGTCGCGCTGGTCCACAACGGCATCATCGAAAACTTCAAGCCCCTGCGCGAAGCCCTGATCGCGCGCGGCCGCACGTTCGAAAGCGAGACTGATACCGAAGTCGTCGCGCACCTCGTGTCCGAACAAGTCGAGGCAGGCCTGTCCCCACAGGACGCGGTCAAGACTGTGCTACCACAATTGCGCGGTGCCTTCGCGCTCGCCATCGCCTTCCGCGCGCACGACGATATGCTGATCGGAGCGCGTCTCGGCTCGCCGCTGGTGGTGGGCTATGGCGACGGAGAGACTTACCTCGGATCGGACGCGCTGGCACTGGCACCTCTGACGCAGCGCATCACTTATCTTGAAGAGGGCGATTGGGTGGTCATCACCCGGCAAGGCGCGCAGATCTTTGATGTGGGCAACAATCTGGTCGAACGCCCCATCGTGGCATCAGGAGCCACCGCCGCCGCCATTGAAAAGGGCAATTACCGCCACTTCATGCAGAAGGAAATCTTCGAGCAGCCCGTCGTCGTTGCGCAAACCCTGCGGTCCTATCTGCGCCGTGTTGAGCAGACCGTGGCATTGCCGCAGATCGATTTTGATCTGGCCAAGATCAACCGTGTCACCATCGTTGCCTGCGGCACCAGCTTCTACGCCGCGATGGTCGCAAAGTACTGGTTCGAACAATTCGCGCGCCTGCCGGTCGATATCGATGTGGCCTCCGAATTCCGATACCGCGATCCGGTGCTGGAAGAAGGCGGCCTGTCGCTGTTCATCTCGCAAAGCGGCGAGACGGCGGACACGCTGGCCGCGCTGCGCCATTGCAAGGCGGCGGGCCAGACCATCGCGGTTGTGGTCAACGTGCCCACCAGCACGATGGCGCGTGAGGCGGACTTGCTTTTGCCCACCCACGCCGGGCCGGAAATCGGGGTTGCTTCTACCAAGGCTTTCACGTGCCAGCTTGCCGTGTTGGCAGCCCTTGCAGCACACCTTGCGGTCAAGCGCGGACGGATGAGCCGGGCCGAGGAAGCGGCCGTTGTTGAACATCTGATCGAAGTGCCATCCGCGCTCAATGCCGCGCTTGCGCATGACGAAGAAATTGCAGCCATGGCGCACTTGATCGTGCCAGCGCGCGATGTGCTTTATCTGGGGCGCGGTGCGGACTATCCGCTGGCGCTGGAGGGCGCGCTAAAGCTGAAGGAAATCAGTTATATCCATGCCGAAGGCTATGCCAGTGGCGAAATGAAGCATGGGCCGATTGCCTTGATCGACGAATTGGTCCCGGTGATCGTTCTGGCACCGTCCGGCCCATTGTTCGAAAAGACCGTCAGCAACATGCAGGAAGTGCGGGCGCGCGGCGGAAAAGTCGTGCTGATCTCGGACGCTGAGGGCATTGCCGAGGCGGGCGAGGGGTGCCTTGCCACCATCGAGATGCCCAAAGTCCACCCCCTGATCGCGCCGCTGGTCTATGCCGTGCCGGTCCAATTGCTCGCCTATCACGTCGCCGTCGCCAAAGGCACCGACGTCGATCAGCCGCGCAATCTGGCGAAGTCGGTCACGGTCGAATAGCTTACGCCGAAAGGCGGCGCACCGCTTCTTGCTGGTCGATCAGGGGAAGCAGGGCTGCCATTTCAGGGCCATGGTCTTGGCCGGTAAGGGCCTGACGCAGCGGCAAAAATAGCGTCTTGCCCTTGCGCCCGGTGCTGTCTTTCAGCGCAGAGGTCAACGCGCGCCACGGATCGGCCGCCCAATCGAGGTTGGCGGCCACCGCAGCGGCCTCGCTCAGAAATGCGCGTGTTTCATCGTCAAACGCTGGCGCGGAAATTGGCCCGGTCACCACCTGCCACCAGCCTTTGGCCTCATCGATATGGGCAAGGTTGGGGCGGATCACCTCCCACGCCACTTCGCCCATGCCATCGGGCAGCAGATGCGAAACGCGGGCGAAGTGCAGGCGGTGCACGATCTGCGCATTCACGCGGTGCAAATCGGCCTCGTCAAACCGCGCAGGCGCACGGCCAAAGCGCGACAGGTCAAAGCTGGCAGCGAGCGCATCGACATCGAGCGCCGGGTCGACCGGGTCAGACGTACCGAGCCGCGCCAGCAGTGTCACGATGGCCTCAGGTTCAATCCCTTGTTCGCGGAAATCCGCCATGCCGAGTGCGCCAAGCCGCTTGGACAGCTTGCCCTCACTACCGGTCAGCAGGGCTTCGTGGGCAAAGCGCGGCGGCGTTGCGCCAAGGGAGGTGAACATCTGGAGTTGCGTTGCCGTGTTCGAAACGTGGTCTTCGCCGCGCAACACGTCGGTCACGCCCATCGCGATGTCGTCAATCGCCGAGGGCAGCATATAGAGCCACGAACCATCGGCGCGACGGATAACCGGATCGGACATCTGGCGCGCATCGAAATTCTGTGGGCCGCGAATGCCGTCGTCCCACGTAATCGGCTGATCATGGTCGAGCAGGAAGCGCCAGTGCGGTTTCTCGCCCGCCGCGGTCTTGGCCTCATGTTCAGCTTCGGTCAGTTTTAGCGCGGCGCGATCATAGATCGGTGGCAAACCGCGGCCCAACTGGACCTTGCGTTTAAGATCGAGTTCCTGCGACGTTTCATAAGCGCGATAAACGCGACCTGCCTCGGCCAGACGCTGAAATTCACGCTCGTACAAGTCAAAGCGCAGCGATTGCCGTTCCTCACCATCAATGGTCAATCCCAGCCAAGCCAGATCGGCGCGGATGGAATCGACGTGCTCTTCGCGGCTGCGTTCGGCATCGGTATCGTCGATCCGCAGCAGGAACTTGCCGCCAGTCTTCTTGGCCAGCAGCCAGTTGTGCAGGGCCGTGCGGACATTGCCGACATGCAGTTTGCCGGTGGGTGAGGGAGCGAAGCGCGTTACCGTGGTCATGCCGCACGCCCTATCGCCATGAAGGCTTAAGGGGAAGGGAGCAGTGCAACTGCGTGGACAGTTGCTTCATAAAGGGCACTGTGCCGCTCGGCGCGGACGAAGCCATCGACCGCCAGCGCAAAGCCTTGGCGGTCTGCCGTCAGGGCCGCGCGAACCAGCGCGGAAAGCGTCACTTCGTCAGGCGTCATGGCAAGGCAGCACGGACGGTTGACCATGAACGGTTCGGGCCAGACTTGCTTGATCGTTTGGACAAGGCCGTGGACCGCGCAAGCAGCCTCGATGCTGCGATAGCGCCGGGCAAGGTCGGGCACGGGGTCGCGGTCCGCCTGATCGAACATCGCGCAGACCCGCATCGCCATGATCATGTGCATTCCGGTGAGGCTGAGGCCGCGGACATCCTGTGGGCGGGCCAGCCTTTTGAGAGTCGCTGAAAATTGCGTGGCGGAACCGCTTGCTGACATCTGGAGTCCTTTTTTGCGAATGAATCGCAAGTTAGGCTGCTGCTTCCGCTCCGTCAATGCGAATCATTCGCAATAAGTTAGCCGGTGCGGAAACCGTGGGTGATCGGGTAGCGCCGGTCGCGGCCATAATTACGCGCACCCAGTTTTACACCCGGAGGCGCTTGGCGGCGTTTGTATTCGGCGATGTGCAAAAGGCGTTCGATCCGCACGACAGTAGCGCGGTCAAATCCTTCGGCGACAATCTGGTCGACCGATTTCTCATTCTCGACCAGTCCGGTGAGGATCGCGTCCAGCACGTCATAGGGCGGCAGCGAATCCGAATCCTTCTGATCGGGGCGCAATTCGGCGCTGGGTGGCTTGGTGATGATGCGTTCCGGCATGACCGGACCATCAGGGCCCAGGCCGATCTTCGGCCGCTTTTCATTGCGCCATTGGGAAACCGCAAAGACCGTGGTTTTATAGGCGTCTTTCAACGGGTTGTAGCCGCCGTTCATGTCGCCGTAGATCGTGGCATAGCCAACGCTCATCTCGCTCTTGTTGCCCGTCGTCACCAACATCGGGCCGAATTTGTTCGATAGCGCCATGAGCGTGACGCCGCGAATGCGTGACTGAATATTTTCTTCGGTGGTGTCGGGCTGCTTGCCTGCGAATACCGGACCTAGCATCTCGTCAAAGCCAAGCACTGCCGGATTTATGGGCACGGTATCCAGCTTCACGCCCAGCATGCGCGCACAGCCTTCGGCATCGTCCAGGCTTTCCTGACTGGTGTAGATGCTGGGCATCATTACGCACCACACCCGGTCTGGCCCCAAGGCGTCCACCGCAATTGCTGCGCAAATCGCCGAATCGATCCCTCCGGACAGGCCGAGCACTACGCCGGGGAAGCGGTTCTTGTTCACATAATCACGCAAGGCCAAAACCATGGCGCAATAGATGTCCTCGGGATGCTCGGCGAGGTCGTGGACTTCGCCTGCGTCGCAGCGCCAGCGGTAGCTGGAGCCAAGTTCGGACTTTGTCCAAACCGTGGTGACGATGGATTCTTCCCAATCGGGCAACTGCACCCACAGGGCGCCTTCGGGGCCGACGACGAAGCTGGCGCCATCAAACACGATTTCGTCCTGTCCGCCCACGCGGTTGAGGTAAACCAACGGGATGCCGGTATCGATCGCGCGGCGTTTGGCCACGCCATCGATGCGCAGCACGTCCTTATCGATTTCATAGGGGCTGCCGTTGACGCAGATAAATATTTCCGCACCCTGTTCGGCCAAGTGACGGCAAACGTCGGGCTGCCAGATATCTTCGCAAATGGGAAGACCGATCATCGCGCCTTTAAACAGCACAGGCTCGGGCAAGGGGCCGGGCATAAAGTACCGCTTTTCATCGAACGTGCCGTAATTGGGCAGTTCGTATTTGAAGCGAGTCGCGGCAATCCGTCCGCCTTCCAACAGCGCCACACCATTATGCAGCGCGCCATCGCGTACAAAGACTGAACCAACCAGCATCGCCGGGCCACCATCGGCGGTGACTTCGGCCAATTTTTGCAGCTCTGCTGCGGCGCGCTGGATCAACGCGGGTTTCATAATCAGATCTTCGGGCGGATAACCGATCAATTGCAATTCGGGATAGACAATCAAATCGCTGTCGCGCGCCCTTTCGCGCACCGCCAACATCGCGGCGGCATTAGCGGCAAGGTCGCCAACCGATTGGTTGAGCTGGGCGAGGGTGATTTTGATCGTATCGGGCATGTTTGATCACTAGGCGGCAAACCCTATGGCCTGCAAGAGTTGCAAAGCTGTCATCTTGGGCTAATGCGCAGCCGGGGACTGAAATTCGTAGGGAATCGCACGCATGAAGATCATGACCGGCAACTCAAACCTGCCGCTCGCTCGCGCCATTTCGGCTTATCTCGAAGTGCCGCTGACCGAGGCTAGCGTGCGACGCTTTGCCGATGAAGAAGTGTTCGTCGAGATCCACGAGAATGTGCGCGGCGAAGATGTGTTCGTGGTCCAATCCACCAGCTATCCCGCCAACGACAATCTGCTCGAATTGCTGATCTGCATCGATGCGCTGCGTCGCGCTTCGGCCAAGCGGATCACGGCTGTTGTGCCTTACTTCGGTTATGCCCGCCAAGATCGAAAGCCCGGCCCGCGCACACCGATTTCGGCCAAGCTGGTTTCGAATCTGATCACGACCGCTGGTGCCGATCGCGTGCTGGCGGTCGATCTCCATGCAGGGCAGATCCAAGGCTTCTTCGATATCCCTACCGATAACTTGTTTGCAGCGCCCGTTATGGCCGCAGACATTCAGACCCGTTACGGCGCGCAGGAATTGATGGTCGTCTCGCCTGACGTTGGTGGCGTGGTGCGCGCGCGCGCACTGGCCAAGCGCCTGAATAATGCGCCGCTCGCCATTGTGGATAAGCGTCGCGATCGTCCCGGCCAGTCCGAAGTGATGAACATCATTGGCGATGTGAAGGGCCGCATGTGCATCCTGATCGATGACATCATCGATTCGGGCGGCACGCTTTGCAACGCTGCGCAGGCGCTGCTCGATGCAGGCGCGGCTGGTGTTTCGGCTTATATCACGCACGGCGTGCTTTCAGGTGGTGCTGTCGCCCGTGTGGCCGGCTCCGCGCTGAAGGAACTGGTTATCACCGATACGATCATGCCGACCGAGGCAACTGCCTCATGTGATCGTATCCGCGTGCTCACCATCGCGCCTCTGATTGGTGAAGCGGTGCGCCGTATTGCCGATGAAAGCTCGGTTTCCAGCCTGTTCGACTGATCTTGGCTTAGGTTTCGGGTTTTTCCGTCAGTTTCAAGCGTTCCAACCAGGTGCGGGCTTGCTTTGGCTCGCCCACCGCGTGCGCGCCGGGTTTGCCGCGCGCGGCCAAGAATTCATCGTGGAGCGTGAACGGTTCCATGAACAGCGTTTCGCGCGCTTGCGCAATTTCGTCAGCGATGTCCTGAAGATTGGAGAGCACGGGTTCAGTGGCGGCGCGCATGATCTTGTCGGCGTTATGATCAAACAGGCCCCATTTGCCTGACGCGGTGACGCGCAGCGCCTCGATCAGGGCTTCGAGATAATCCGCTTCCATTTCGGTGCGGCGCTTGTCGAGACGTTCGAGACGATCAGCTTTTGCCATATCGTGTGCGATAGGCAGCGCAGGGCCTGCATGCAACCTGCGTGCATCACTCCCAGGGTTTGATCCCGCCGGGTGCGATGCGCTGGATCGTTTCAAGGCGGCGGCTTTGCCGGGTTTCAAGGCCAATGGTCATCAGCGGTTGCGGGCGTTCGACAAATTGGCGCGGGCTCATCCCGAACATCGCGGTGAATTCGCGGATCAAATGGCTCTGATCGTAGTAGCGTAAAGCCAATGCTTCCGCCTCGTCCTGATCGGCCACCCCGCGCAAGTGGCTGGCCATATCGAGTGCGCGGGCGCGGCGCAGCACTTGCTTTGGCGTCATCCCGAAATCGCGCTTCACGATGCGTTCAAGCCGCCGTTGTTCAACGCCAAAGTCTTCGGCAAGTTGGGCGACGGTGACGTTTGGATCGATAAAGGTGGCAGCCTCGAAGCGGGCAGAAATCGGCTCAGGCTCACGGACCGCACGGTCGGCAATAAGGCGGCGCATTTCATGTTCCATTGCCAGCGTCCATTCTTCGGGCGTGGCATCAGGATCGCATAGGCCTAGCCAGCGGGCTTCTGGCATGTGCAATTGCGTGAAGGTCGCGAGGTTATCGGTCAGGCCGGAAATCTCTGGACCGTTGAGGGCGTGGCAAGCCCCGGCGCGCAAAAATACCCCGACGCTGGTGAAACTGCCGGTTACGCTGACGGGCATCCGCTTGGAATGTGGCCCGAACAGCATCGCGGCTTGGTCCGAAAATTTATCGCCGTCCTTGGTGCTTGCTTGCCATTTTCCGCGCGTTTGCACGCGGATACAGGCGTAATCGCACAGTAATCCGCAATCGAGCCTATGGTTTTCAGGCATATCTACGACGGTTACATAAAAGCGGCCAACCCAGCGTTCCAGATCAGGGGCGGGCGCGCGACTGAACGAAATCGGCTGCCCATCACGTGTTGCCCCGTTTGCCGAGACGACCGCATGATCGACCGCCGGCTTGCTGCTGCGACTCACTTTTGCGCCCCTTGATCACTCGTTGCTTTTAATTAACTCCGCTTGCAGATATTGTCTGTGCGGTTTTGCACGCCCTACCAAAGGTTATGGTGTGGCGGCGGTTGGGCAATGAGCGGCTTGACCTGTGGTCGGTGACTGGCGCAGAGCAAAGGGATGAAACTTGAACACGATATCGCCCTCGCCATGCGCCTTGCCGATGCTGCGGCAGAGGCGATCCGGCCCTATTTTCGCACCGTCATGGCAGAGCGCAAGGGCGATGATACGCCAGTCACCATGGCTGATCGCGCTGCCGAAGAAGCGATGCGCCGGATCCTGACTGCCGAAGTCCCGCGCGATACGATTATCGGTGAAGAATTCGGGTCAACCGTTGGCACATCGGGCCGCAGTTGGGTGCTCGATCCGATCGATGGCACCGCCGGGTTCCTTGCAGGCCGCCCGATTTTTGGCACGCTGATCGCGCTGATGGTCGAAGGTTTCCCCGTCATGGGCGTGATGGATCAACCGATCACGGGGGAACGCTGGATTGGCGCCACGGGCATGGCAACGACGCTCAACGGCAAGCCTGTGCGCACGCGCCCGTGCCGCGAATTGATCGAGGCGACGCTGGCCACCACTGGGCCGCATTACTTTGATGATCACGATGGTGCGCATTTCATGGGGCTTGCGGCCAAGACCGATCACAAGCGCATGGTTATGGGCGGCGATTGCTACAACTATGCCATGTTGGCCACGGGCCAGCTTGATGTGGTGTGCGAAGCGGGCCTGAAGTTGTACGATTGGGCCGCGCTGGTGCCGATTGTAGAAGGCGCAGGCGGCACGATGGCCGATTGGAACGGCGATCCGCTGCATGCTGGTTCTGATGGACACATCCTTGCCCTGGGTGATCCTGCACGGCTGGACGATGTGGTCGAGGCGCTAGCCTGTCACCATTGATGTTGCGAGCGTATTGGCCCGCACATTCGTCCGAAATTACAGACCTGCCTTGAGCATCCAATCGTGGAACAAGCGCACTGGGCGCGACTGCAGCGCGCGCGGGCGGCAGACGAACCAGTACGAATAAGGGCTGTCGACATCGATGTCGTATAGCCGTGCGAGGCGGGAATCATGGCTGCGATGATAGTGATCGTCATGCATGATCGCGATGCCAAGCCCTTGCGCGGCGGCTTCCAGGATCAACTGACCAGAATCGAAATGATCGACGGCGGCAGGTTCAAGCTTTTCGAAATGCAGCGCCTTCTTCCAAGCTTCAAAGCTCATCGGCAGATCGTTGTGGACCAGGAAGGTTTGCTTGGAAAGCTTGGTCACATCGGGGCGCGGCCCCAATTCTTCGGCCAAGGCAACAGAGGTGATGGCGTGAACGCGGTTGTGATCAAGCCGCACTGAATGGAGCGAGGCGTCCGGGCCTTCGGAAAGGACAATCGCTGCGTCAATGGTATCGCCCAGCTTGGTTTCGGCGGCGTGGCTGGAATCGATATCGATGTGCAGTTGCGGATGCAGCTTGCGCAATTCGCCAAGGCGCGGAAACAGGCGCTGGCTGCCGAACAGCGGCAACACGCCCAAACGCAAGCGCATGACTTTGCCGGTATCGATCAGGCGATCAACCCGATCGGCCATTTCATCGATCAGCGGGGCGACCGCATCATACAACTGCTGCCCTTCATCGGTCAGCTTCAGCGCCTGATGCTTGCGTTCGAACAAGGGTTTGCCGACGAATTCTTCGAGCGCGCCCAGACGCCGTGACAGCGCCGAAGGGCTGAGCGCCAGTTCAGCCGCCGCCGTCTTGGCCGAGCCTGCGCGCACGACGCGAATGAACGCCTCAAGCGAACGCAGCGGGGGCAGGCGGCGGATCATGGGTGCGTCCTATTCGTCATCAACAGTTTCAGCTTGCGGTGCATGCAATCTGAGGCGGGTAAGGCGGCGCTCGTCGCCCCCGGTCACTTCTAATCGCCATCCGCTGCTGTGTTCGAGCACACGTCCGACAGGCGGCACTTCACCGGCCAGTACGACGGCCAGACCGCCAAGCGTATCGACGTCTTCCTCAACTTCTGCAAGTCTTGGATCAATCATTTCAGCCACTTCGTCCAGTTCAACGCGGGCATCAGCGTCCCACGTATCGGGATCGATGCGGCGTATTAGTTCTTGCGGAGCATCGTCATGTTCGTCTTCGATCTCGCCGATGATCTCTTCGACCAGATCTTCAATCGTGATGATGCCATCGGTTCCGGAATATTCATCTATAACCACGGCCAAATGCGTACGGCGGCTGCGCATGTCAGCCAATACGTCAAGTGCGCCACGTGCCTGCGGCACAAACAGTGGCTGGCGCATCAGGCTGGTCCAGTCTTTTGGCGGTGCCTTCCCTGCCAAATGCATGCCAGCCACGATCACGAACACGTCCTTGACGTGAATCATGCCGATGATTTCATCGAGCGATTCGCCAAATACGGGCATGCGACTGTGGCCATGTTCGGCAAAAGCCGCGACGATTTCGTCGAACGTCGCCGATGCGGGCACGGCGACAATTTCGCCGCGCGGAATCGCTACGTCGTCGGCATCATGTTCGCTGAAGTGGAGGAGATTGCGTAGCATCTGGCGTTCAAGCGGGACAAGATCGCCCTTGTCCGCGCCTGCGCTGCGCACTTCGCCCTCATGTTCATCGATAGCTTCTTCGATCTGGGCGCGGAGCGACTGGTCTGAGTCAGGCCCGCGAAAAAAGGCCTTGATCGCACGCCATAGCGGGCGGCTGCTACTGTCTGCGTCTCCGGATCGGCCTTCGCCGTCAGAGTCATTGCCCTCGGGCACTAGATGGAACTCCCTGTTGTCAGTCTTCGACCGCATATGGGTCGGCGATGCCCATCAGTGCAAGCGACTTCCGCTCCAAATTCTCCATTTCTTCGGCTTGCGCATTACCAAGCTCATGGTCGTACCCTGCCAGATGGAGCAATCCGTGCACCACAAGGTGCGTCGCATGGGTCTCCACCGATACGCCTTTTTCCGCCGCTTCTCGCGCACAGACACCGTGCGCAAGGATCAAATCGCCAAGCATTCCCGGCGCTTGTTGATTGGCTGCAGCTACCAGCACTTCATCGCGCGAAAGCATGGGGAAGGACAGGACATTGGTCGGCTTGTCCTTTGCCCGCCACTGCTTGTTCAGCGCATGAACTTCATCGTCATCGGCCATGACAAGGCTGACGAGCAAGTTTTCGTGCGCCAATTCAGGCGCGATTGTGGCGGTAGCTTCCGCCGCACGGTTGGCCAAAGCTTCCCAATCGATGTCATCGCCCCAGATTGGGTCGATGTCGATTTCCAAGGTGGGGGCGGTCATGGGTAAGCCCCATCCTCTTTGGAGGAGAGGGTTTCGTGGTGGTGGGCAGGCGCGGCGTTTTGGGCAGCACCACCCCCCGGCCCACTCCTCTGAAGAGGAAGGGGGGAAGACAGGTTACTTCTCACGCATCTTTTCCTTCGTAAGCTTCAACGATGCGCCCGACGATGGGGTGGCGAACCACGTCTGCAATGTTGAAACGTACCGTGGCGATGCCATCAACACCTTCAAGCCGCTGCACCGCATCGTTCAGACCGCTGGCGCTGACGCCGCCGGGCAGATCGACTTGCTTGGGGTCGCCGCAGACAACCATGCGGCTGTTCTGACCAAAGCGGGTGAGGAACATCTTCATCTGTGCAGGCGTGGTGTTCTGAGCTTCGTCGAGGATCACAAAGGCGTCGGCCAAAGTGCGCCCGCGCATGAATGCGATTGGCGCAATCTCGATTTCGCCACTGGCCATGCGCCGTTCGACTTGCTCGGGCGGCATGCAGTCATAGAGCGCGTCATAAAGCGGGCGAAGGTAGGGATCGACCTTCTCCTTCATGTCGCCGGGCAAAAAGCCAAGACGTTCGCCAGCCTCTACTGCTGGGCGTGACAGGATCAGGCGCTGCACCGAACCCGACATCAATTGCGCCACCGCCTGCGCCACCGCGACATAAGTCTTGCCGGTGCCAGCAGGGCCAAGCGCGAAGATCACGTCATTGCTGATCAGCGCCTTCATATATTCGATCTGCGTGGGGCTGCGCGGAATGATTGTTTTCTTGCGCGTGCGGATCATGATCGGCGGCGGGCCACCGGGCATCCCGCTGATGATACCTTCAAGCGTTGGCTCGACCGACATCGCAATCAGCGATTCAACGGCGCCACCATCAAGTTCTTGTCCGCTAAGCAGCCGTTGGTGCATGCCTTTGAGCACATCGCGCGCACGCGCGACAGCATCGTCCGGCCCTTCAATCAGAACGCGGTTGCCGCGCGCTGAAATGTAAACTCCCAACCGGTTTTCGATGAGTACAAGATTGGTATCGAATTGGCCAAACAATGCGCCAAGCACCATTTGCTCATCGAATTCAACTTCGATGCGGGCTCGTCTATGCTGATCTGGCCTGGAGTGATCCGGGCGATGATGCGCCTCATCGTGGGCGCGGGAGAATTTACGGGCCATGCTCTCCTTTCAGGTAAGGGGCCTGATAGAGAGAATAGGAACGGATGTGACGCGCGCAAGGCAGCGAAAGGGGAAATCGGCTTTACACACGTTTATTCCACAGGGATTTAGAGTACGCGCCCCGTCAGCGAGTTCGGCCCTGCATCGATCAGTTCAACATTCACCAGATCGCCGATTGCGTATTCGCCGATAAAGTGCACCGATTGCAGCCATGGCGATTTGCCAAGCCATTGGTGGGCAAGCTTGCCTTTGCGTTCCACTAGAACTGTGCACTGCCGCCCGACGCTGGCTTGATTGAAGGCGAGCGAGTTGCGCTGAAGCGCGTTTTGCAAACGCTGCAAACGCTCATCCATCACCTCAGCCGAGACATGATCGTCCATCGTGGCAGCAGGCGTACCGGGGCGGGCAGAATATTTGAAGCTGAAGGCCTGCGCATAGCCAACCGTATCAACGAGTTGCAGAGTTTCCTCGAATTCGGAGGAAGTTTCTCCTGGGAAGCCTACGATAAAGTCGCCCGACACGGCAATATCAGGCCTCACAACGCGAATCCGGTCAAGCAACTTCAAGTAGCTTGCCACCGTGTGGCTGCGATTCATTGCTTTCAGCACGCGGTCACTGCCAGCCTGCACAGGCAAATGCAGGAATGGCATCAGCTTATCAATCTCACCGTGGGCGTCGATCAAGCCGTCTGTCATGTCGTTAGGGTGGCTGGTGGTATAGCGAATGCGCTGCAGATCAGGGTCGACCGCCATGGCGCGGATCAGGCCGTCAAGACCAACTTTGCGGCCCTTGTCATCGTCAGACGCCCACGCATTCACGTTCTGGCCCAGCAACGTTATTTCGCGCGCGCCGCCTGCCACCAGTAGCTTGGCTTCCTCTACCAAATCATTGAATGGACGTGATATTTCGGAACCGCGCGTATAAGGCACGACGCAATAGGTGCAGAACTTGTCGCAGCCTTCCTGCACGGTAAGGAACGCGGTGGGACCGGACTTGCGGCGCTTGGGCAGCGCGGCAAACTTGGCTTCTGCGGGCATATCGGTTTCGGTCGCGCGACCACCGGCAGCAGCGATGGCCACCATTTCGGGCAAGTGATGATAGGATTGCGGACCGACCACAACTTTGACCGTTGGTGCGCGGGCCATGATTTCCTCGCCCTCAGCCTGGGCAACGCATCCGGCCACTGCGATCAGCGGGGCAGAGCCATCATCGCGACGCAATCGGCCAATGTCGGAATAGACCTTTTCCGTGGCCCGTTCGCGTATGTGGCAGGTGTTGAGGACGACAAGATCGGCGTCGTCGCCTTTGCCCACAGCAGTCATGCCTTGCGCGCCAAGCAGTTCGGCCATGCGTTCGCCGTCATAGACGTTCATTTGGCAGCCGAAGCTTTTGACGTGGAAGGTCTTGGGGGCAGTGGGTGCAGACATGGCCGGGCCGATAGGGGATTTGCGCGCGCTTGGCTACTGTTTGCAGGCAATCGCGGCGAGGATGCGATTGCGCGCACCGATTGCCATCGACTTGCGATTGGCGGTTTCATCTGCATTCAGCGGCGGGAGGAAATGTACGGTGACAGGCAGAGGTTGACGGCGGGCGAGGATCTTGAGGAAGTTTTCCAGCCCCGTCTCTTCGCCTACCCACGCCATTCCCGCCACATCGGGACCGTAATCCAGCCACACTGGCTGGATCGCAATGCCTGCTGGTGGCGGATCAAGTGCGGATAGCAATGACGATTTGAACGGCAGCAGACTGGTGCCATCGCTGGTCGTGCCTTCGGGAAAAACGGTAAGCGCGCCCGTATCGCTCAACGCCGCGCGCACTTGTTCCACTTGGGTGTGAACCGAGCGACGATCGTGGCGCGCGATGAATACGGTATCGTTCATGGCGCACAGCCATTTGAGCAAGCCGTGGTCGGCAAGGCCTGAGTGCGCGACAAACGCAGTGCCGGTGGCGCCTGCAATGACTGGAATATCCAGCCAACTGACATGATTGGCCAGAAGGAACGCGCCTTTGCCGTTAAGTGCGCCTTTAACTGTCATGCGAGCGCCTGCAATGCGGGCAATCCCGCCCAGGAACAAGCGTGGCCATGGATTGTGCCGCCGCATGATGCGGCAAATGTAGTAAAGCGGCACGCATGCGATCAGCCACAACGCCATGGCCGATATGCGCAAACCAATACGCAAGCGTCCGACCAGCGCATAGCTGGTGCGACTGGCGGCGTCAGCCGTCGCGTTCAAGCTTCACGCCGTAAAGCTCCATACGGTGATCAACCAGCCGATAGCCCAGCTTTTCGGCAATCTGGCGTTGGAGCTGCTCAAGTTCAGGATCGACAAATTCGATGACTTTGCCTGTTTCAACATCGATCAAATGATCGTGATGAGCCTCAGGTGTGGCTTCGTATCGTGCGCGGCCATCGCCGAAATCATGGCGATCAAGAATGCCCGCTTCTTCGAACAAGCGAACAGTGCGGTAAACCGTGGCAATCGAAATGCGCGGATCGATAGCCGAAGCACGCTCATGCAGTTTTTCGACGTCGGGATGATCAACACTGTCCGACAGCACACGCGCAATTGTGCGGCGTTGATCGGTGATGCGCAGTCCACGTTCTGCGCAAAGGGCTTCGATGTCGATGGCCTGGTGCACTGGGGTTCCGTCAGAAAGAAAGCGGCAAAAAGAAATAGGCCCGCCGATCTATAGAGCGGCGGGCCGATTCTTCAACAGCGCGCAATAGATATGCGCAACTGGTATGATAAGACGATCAGGCAGCAGCAGGCTTGCGGCCGCGCTTTGGCGCAGGCTTGCGGCCAAGGCCGATCTTCTTGGCGAGTTCGCGGCGCTTTTCAGCATAAGCCGGGGCAACCATCGGATAGTCTGCAGGCAGGTTCCAGCGCGTACGATACTGATCCGGGGTCAGATTGTAGCGCGTGGAAAGATGGCGCTTGAGCATCTTCAGTTTCTTGCCATCTTCAAGGCAAACGATGTGATCGTTCTTGATCGACGAGCGGATCGACACGGCCGGTTCGGGCATAGGCTCTTCGGTGGCGACAGGCTTATCAAGGCCGGCAAGCGCGGTGTAGACGTTTGTAATCAGTACGGGCAGATCACTAACGGCGACACTGTTATTGCTAACATGTGCTGCAACAATGTCGGACGTGAGCGTGATCAATGTTTCACGCATGTCGATTTGTACTTCACTCATTGCGACCCAACCTTTTGTGCTTGCTCTTGCCGAGCCTTGGTTTTCAAAGATATCGTTTGTGATATTGATCACCTTTTATAGTCGCGTCCATATAAAATACAACCATACCTGACGTATTTTTTATTCAGTGGTTACACTAGGGCATAACACCCTAAGTATCGGATCAATCCCTAAGGACCAATTCCTGACTGATTGCATCAATGCGATTACCCGCTGATGTGCGGTAGTAGGCCGGGCGAACACCAATTTCCCGGAAGCCGTGGGCTGCATAGAGACTTCCCGCTGGATTATCCCGACGCATCTCAAGGAAAATGCGAGCCATGCCATGCGCTCGTGACTGCTCGATAAATCTCGTCAACAACTGATTAGCGAGACCTTGGCGACGATATTGTGGTGCAATGGCAAACAAGAGAAGTTCTTCTTCATCAAGGATGCTGCGGCCCAAAAAAAATCCAGCCGTAACTGTGCCGGGCTGGAGATTGTGATTACCGTCAGGTCCGATGAGCCCATAGCGGCAATTGCCAACTACAAGGGCGTCACTCACTTGCCTGCGATTCCAAGCTTCGCCGTATTCCGGTGGGAATGCGCACTCCATGACAGACATGATTCTGTCGATGTCATCGGTGTGCGCGTGCATTGTCAAAGCAGCGGCCCCGTGTCAGGCGGCCGTGGGCAACCGGGCATCGGGTGCGCGGCCATAGCTTGGTCGTGGATCGGCGCTGAAGGCCGTCGACGGCAACAGCGCAAAGCACCGTGCATCGGGCCGCACTTCAAGCGCCAATGCATCGTTGCGGCCTTGTCCCAGGGCTTCGGCCTGATTTCCAGTAATGATCGCGGCGGTAGAGCGCGCCACCGCTTCAGCAGGCGTCACGGAAGCCAAGGGGGCAAGTGGTGTGCTTTCGAGGCCGAACGGCTGAAAGTACCATTCACCGTGGCCGCCGGTCATGCACACATCAACTGCTGTTCCGGGGTGCCGCGCCTGCGCCATAGCAGCGACCAGCCATAAACTTTCATAGCCCTGAAGCTTTGCGCCCCAAGCCATCGCCAGTGCGCGAGCCGCAGCAAGGCCGACGCGGATGCCGGTGAAGCTGCCCGGTCCGATGTCCACCGCGATTATATCAGCGCGGCCTTTTTCGGGCAGGTTGGCGATCATCGGCACCAACCGTTCCGCGTGGCCGCGTCCCAAAATTTCGCATTCACCAGCGATCAGAACGCCGTCTTCGATCAGGGCGACCGAGCAACTTTCCGTCGCGCTATCGATAACCAGCGTCCGCATCGCGTCAGGCGGCGCGAACTTCGCTGACTTCGGGCACGTAGTGCTTCAGCAAGCTTTCGATGCCATTCTTGAGCGTGGCGCTGGACGATGGGCAGCCCGAACACGCACCTTGCATCTGCAAGTAAACCACGCCTTCGCGGAAGCCGCGGTAAATGATGTCGCCGCCGTCATTGGCCACCGCCGGGCGTACGCGCGTTTCGATAAGGTCTTTGATCTGTTCGATAACCTCGGCGTCGGCAGGATCATCGTTGAAATCATCGTCAGCATCGGTAGGCACTGCGATCCCAGCTGCCGTGCCGGCGATGAACAGCGGGGCCTGCGCCACAAAGTGATCGAGCAAAAGCGACAGCACTTGCGGCTTGAGGCTGGCCCATTCGACACCGGGGGCCGCCGTAACCGATACGAAATCGCGCCCGAAGAACACGCCTGTCACATCACCCAGATCAAACAACGCCTGAGCCAGTGGCGAGACTTCCGCTGCTTCGGGCGACGTGAATTCGCGCGTGCCGGTAGCCATGACCAGTTCCCCAGGAAGGAACTTGAGCGTGGATGGATTGGGCGTGGTTTCGGTTTCTATGAACATGAATTGCATGTAGTCCTGCCACAAGCAGGGTCAAGTGGACTAAATGCGTCTTATTTGCAAAACTCAGCCCGGTTTTCTCGAAATATTCGAAGCCTGACGCATGGCGCACGCCGATTTGCGCGACTAAGCAGGGTGCATGACGATCTTCGCAAAGGCGCTATGCCGAATCACCCCGCTCTTCGTAGCGGCGTTTGCAACGCCTGCTGCCGCTGCAACGCCGCCCAAACCACCGGTGCCTTCGGCGCAAGCGATCCCTTTGCCGCTGAACCCAATCGTGGGCGAGGGGCAGCGGCTTTGCACAACCAGAACAGCCAGCGGGCTTGGCACGATGATCCTCAAACCTGCTGAGGGTGCAAAGCCCGCCAAGGCTGATTTCGCGTTGGTGAACTATATCGGTTATCTTGCCGCAACCGGCGCGGTGTTCGATCAAAGCATGCAGGCGGCGTTTCCGGTTGAGGGCGTTATTCCCGGTTTTTCTGAAGGCCTGCAATTGATGGCCAAGGGTAGCACGTGGCGCTTTTGCGTGCCTGCATTGCTGGGGTACGGTTCGCAAGAGTCAGGTCCGATCCCCGCCAATTCCGACCTGGTGTTTCAGGTTGAACTGCTTGAGTTCAAAACTGCTGCTGAAGTCGAAGCAATGCGCGCTGCACAATCTTCACCGACGACCCCGCGATAGGGCAAAAATTGACAAGTCTATTCACTGGTCCTTCATAGCAAGGCTACCTATAGTCGGGCGATGCAATCTCCTATTTTGCGCGCCCGGCGCCTTGGTCTTCTCCTTCCGCTCCTGCTGCTATCTGCAGCCCCGCTGGATGCCCGCGCACCTGCCACAACGCAAGTTCCGTGGCTTTACAAAGGTTCAGACGTTCCGCAGGATAAGGCATGGACCTTTGGCACGCTGCCCAATGGCATCCGCTATGCTGTCCGCCACAATGGCGTGCCGCCCGAACAAGTTTCTATCCGCGTGCTGGTCGATGCCGGCTCGATGTACGAAACCGATGCGCAGCGCGGCTATGCGCATTTGCTCGAACACCTTACCTTTCGTGAATCGAAATACCTGAAGGAAGGGGAAACGATCCCCACTTGGCAGCGACTGGGCGCCACGTTCGGCAGCGACACCAATGCCGAAACCAGCCCGACGCAAACCGTTTACAAACTCGATATCCCGCAGGCCTCGTCTGAAAAGCTGGATGAGACGTTCAAGCTGCTGTCGGGCATGATCATTACGCCGATTTTCACCGATCCCGGTGTGAAGACCGAAGTGCCGATTGTGTTGGCCGAAATGCGTGAACGCACCAGTCCGCAAGCGCGGGTGCTCGACCAGACGCGCGATCTGTTCTTCAAGGGTCAGTTGCTGGCCTCGCGCAATCCCATTGGCACCGTGCCAACGCTGGAAGCCGCCAATGCTGCAGCGGTCAAAGCCTTCCACGACAAATGGTATCGCCCCGATAACACGGTGATTGTGGTTGCAGGCGATGCCGATCCGGCGGCGTTGATTGCACGAATTGAACAATGGTTTGGCGGCTGGAAAGTGGCTGGCAAAAAGCCGCCACAGCCCAACTTTGGCAAGCCGGTTGCGCCCGCTGGTCTTGACCCCAAAAACCCGGTGGGCGAGTCCAGAGTGCTGGTCGAGCCTGATCTTCCGCGCATCGTCAACTGGGCGATCCTGCGGCCCTGGTTCAAAGTCAACGATACGATCGAATACAATCAGGGCCTGATGGTTGACCGTCTTGCGCTGGCGCTGATCAACCGCCGGCTTGAAGGCCGCGCTCGCGCTGGCGGCAGCTATCTGGTCGCCTCGGTTGATGAAATGAAGCAGGAGCTTTCGCGCTCTGCCGATGCCACGATTGTTACCGTAACGCCGCTTAGCGATGATTGGAAAAGCGCCGTCACCGATGTACGCTCAGTCATTGCAGATGCTTTGGCAACCGCGCCCTCGCAGCAGGAAATTGACCGCGAAGTGGCTGAGTTCGAAGTGGCGTTCAAGGTGGGGGTTGAAACGCAATCGACCATCGCCGGGTCAAAGGCTGCGGACGATATCGTCAATGCCGTCGACATTCGTGAGACTGTCGCCAATCCCGATACGGTCTATGAAATCTTCAAGCAGTCCACGCCGCGCTTCAAACCGGAGGCGGTGCTCGCCAGCACGCGCAAGCTGTTTGAAGGCACAGTGATCCGCCCGATGATGATCACGCCCAAGGCGGGCGAAGCTGACGAAGCCGCTTTGCGAGCGACGCTGACCGCGTCGGTCGATGCTGCATCGGGCAGCCGTGTTGCGGCCAATTCGCTCAAGTTTGCAGACCTGCCGCCTGTCGGCGCAGTCGGCGCTGTGGCATCTGCGCGGCCTATCGGCCTGCTGGGCATCGAGCAGATCGAATTGTCAAACGGCGTGAAAGTTCTGCTGTGGCCCAACGATGCCGAGCCGGGGCGGATCATTGTCAAGGCACGCTTCGGTGGTGGCTATGGCGCGATCACGCCGCAAAATGCCGTTTATGGCCCGCTGGGTGCGGTAGCACTGATGGACAGCGGCATCGGCACGCTTGGGCGCGACGATCTTGATCGGCTGGCTACCGGGCGCAAGCTCAGCCTTGATTTCGATATCGACGATACCGCCTTCCGCATGTCTGCCGATACGCGACCTGCTGATCTGGAAGACCAGCTTTATCTGATGGCGGCAAAGCTTGCCACGCCGCGCTGGGACGCAAATCCCGTTCTGCGCGCCAAGGCTGCGGCCAAGTTGCAGTACGAAAGCTACAATTCATCGCCCATGGCGGTGCTCGGCCGCGACCTGACGTGGTTGCTGCGTGATGGCGATCCCCGCTATGCCACGCCCAATCCGGCGGAGCTGGAAAAGGTCACTCCCGAAGGCTTCCGCGCCACGTGGGAGCCGCTGCTGGCGCAAGGCCCGATCGAAATCGACATGTTTGGCGATTTCTCACGCGAACAAGCGTTGGCTGCGCTGGAAAAGACGTTCGGCGCTTTGCCTGCACGGACACCAGCGCCAGCTTCTGATCTGGCGCCGACCATCCCTGCACACAACACAGATCCGCTGGTCCTTACGCATCGCGGTGATCCTTCGCAGGCCGCTGCCGTAGTCGCATGGCCTACGGGCGGCGGGCAAGCTGGTGTGCGCGAAAGCCGCCAGCTCGAAATCCTCGCGCAAATCTTCAACAACCGCTTGTTCGATGCGATGCGCGAGAAAACCGGCGCCAGTTATGCGCCGCAAGTGGGTTCAAGCTGGCCGCTTGATCTGGAATCGGGCGGCTACATCGCGGCAACGGTGCAACTGCGCCCGACAGATTTTGACGCTTTCTATGCAGCGGCTGACAAAATCGCAGCAGATCTTGCGGCCACGCCCCCAACGGCAGATGAAATCGGCCGCGTAACCGAACCGCTTAAGCAACTGATCACCCGCGCCAGTACCGGCAACGGGTTCTATATGTTCCAGTTGGAAGGCGCGGCCAACGATCCGCGCAAAATTGCCGCGATCCGCACGATCCTCAATGATTACAGCCAAACCTCGCCCGAGCGGATGCAAGTGCTGGCGGCGCGGTACTTGGCCAAAGACAAGAGTTGGCGGCTGAAGGTCGTGCCTGAAAAGACGGCACCTTAAAACGGCGCGCAATTTGCCGGGGCGCTGATCGACCCGGTGGATTGCGGTGATCACAATGCTTCCTTTGCATTTTGCGCCCGCGCGGCTTATGGCGCCGCCTCTTGAAAGGATGGGCATCGTGGCAAATAACTGGACTGCGGATTCATGGCGCGGATTTGAAGGTCGGCATTTGCCGACGTATCCTAACGCGCAAAAGCTGACTGAGGTCGAGCAGACCCTGACGAGCTTTCCGCCGCTGGTGTTTGCTGGCGAAGCGCGCGCACTCAAGGCTGATCTCGCACAAGTATCTGCAGGAAAAGGATTTTTGCTGCAAGGTGGCGATTGCGCTGAAAGCTTTGCCGAATTCCATCCCAACAATATCCGCGATACGTTCCGCGTGTTGCTGCAAATGGCGGTCGTGCTGACCTTTGCCAGCAAGCAACCGGTTGTGAAAGTTGGGCGTATGGCGGGCCAGTTTGCCAAGCCGCGGTCTTCGCCCAATGAAACTATCGGTGGCGTCGAACTTCCCAGCTATCTGGGCGACAACATCAACGGCATTGATTTCACGCCGGAATCGCGCATTCCCGATCCTGACCGGATGCTGCGCGCTTATAGCCAGGCAGCGGCAACTCTGAACCTGCTCCGCGCTTTTGCAACCGGCGGCTATGCCAACTTGCGCCAGGTCCACCAGTGGACGCTCGATCATATCGGCAAAAGCCCGTGGGCGGCCAAGTTCAGCGAAATGGCAGACAAGATCGGCGAATCGCTCGACTTCATGGAAGCGTGCGGGGTTGATCCGCGCACCGTGCCGCAGCTTCAGGGCACCAGCTTCTATACCAGCCACGAAGCACTGCTGCTGCAGTACGAAGAGGCGATGACCCGGCAGGATTCGCTGACCGGCGAATGGTACGATACCAGCGCGCACATGCTGTGGATCGGTGATCGCACGCGCTTTGAAGGTTCGGCGCATGTCGAATTCCTGCGCGGCGTGGGCAATCCTATCGGCATGAAGTGTGGTCCGTCGCTGACGCCGGACGCGCTGCTGAAGATGCTCGATACGCTCAATCCAGCGCGCGAACCGGGCCGGATGACGCTGATCAGCCGCTTTGGCCATGACAAGGTCGAAGCCGGCCTTGCGCCGCTGCTGCGCGCAGTGAAGCGTGAAGGCCATCCGGTGTTGTGGTCATGCGATCCGATGCACGGCAACGTGATCAAGGCCGACAATGGCTACAAGACGCGCCCGTTCGAACGCATCCTGTCCGAAGTGAAGGGCTTCTTTGCCGTTCACCGGGCCGAGGGGACACACGCTGGCGGCATCCACATCGAGATGACTGGCCGCGACGTGACCGAATGCACCGGCGGTGCGGTTGCGATTACGCAAGAAGGCCTTGCTGACCGCTACCACACCCACTGCGACCCCCGTCTGAATGCAGCGCAATCCATCGAACTGGCGTTCCTGCTGGCCGAAGCTCTGAATGCAGAGCGCGGCGAGGCTAAGGCGGAAGCAGCTTAATCTAAAAGGCCCACCCCCGGCCACTCCCGCAGGCGGGAGGGGGTAAGAAGTGACGTGTTATCTCCCCTCCCGCCTGCGGGAGGGGGCGGGGGTGGGACCTTATTTGACCTTGAACCCTACCGCTCATGCCGCGCGGCCAACGCAATCCCCGCAAGGTTTTGCGCGCGCTTGATCCACCGGATGCGCGCAGGCGGTTGCGAGGCCAAAAGCGTCACGAACCGCGCGTAATGCGCCTTATCCGAGGCTGAGCGAGGCCGTACATGCCCATTGGCCTGACCGATCACAGGCACGCTATCGCCTACCAATTCGATCTGCGCCAAGCCCAAACCATGTGCAATCTCCAGCGCGTGCAGGAGTGCCAACCATTCGGCATCGCTATTCGTGCCATGGCCCAGATCATTATGGATGAACACTTGCCCACGCACCACGGCGGCGACTTCAATCGGGCCGGGATTGGGGCGGCAGCCGCCGTCGAAAAATATTTTGGTTCTGCGATTTACCGGCATGGCATCTCAAGCCTTGAACGCGATCAGCGCCTTACCCGCGCATCAGGCCACGCACGAAATCGATCAGTCCTGTCTGCCGCGTGCGCTTCATGCGTTCAGCCGCCAAGATCTCGCGGACTTTCTCAAAGCAGACGTCCACGTCGTCATTGATCACGACATAGTCATAGCCATCCCAATGGCTGATTTCAGCCTGAGCACGAGCCATGCGGGCGCTGATCACCTCGGTGGCATCAGTGCCGCGCCCGGTCAGGCGGCGGTTCAATTCTGCAAGGCTGGGCGGCAGGATGAACACCCGCACTACATCGGCTTGCGCCTTTTGGTGAAGCTGCTGGGTGCCTTGCCAATCGATGTCGAACAGCACATCGCCGCCCGTTTTCAAACGGTCGCGGATTTGCGCCTTGGGCGTGCCATAGCAATTGCCAAAGACCGTAGCCCATTCATAAAATGCGTTCTCTTCAACCATCCGGTCAAATTCGGCCTGATCGACGAAGAAGTAGTCCTGTCCATCTACTTCCCCCGTCCGGATCGGCCGGGTGGTGACGGAAACCGACGCCGCAATTTCGTCGTCTTCGCTGAGCAGTTTGCGCGCAATGGTTGTTTTCCCGGCCCCTGAAGGCGAGGACAGGATGAACATCAGGCCCCGGCGGTGGAGCGTGTCGTCGTGCGGTATCGTAGCAGGCATGTGCGCTAGTGGCGCAACCCAAGGCCGATGGTCAAGCCGTGATGCACAGCGAATACGGCTTGCGGTGTCTGCCATTGCCATGGATTAGGGCGCGATGGAGCCTTCGATCATCCTCGATCCCGCCTCGGCACGCGCGCTTTTGGACGGACGCAAGACGCAGTTGCGCGTGGTCGCGGGTCACGGATTGGGGCCATTGGTGCCCGGCACTCGCATTTATGGGCGAGAGGCCTGTGCGCCTGGACGCACGCAAAACGGCACGGAAATTCTGACCGACCTGAAGCGCGCCGAATTTGTAGCCTTCGCCGACGGTTGGCGGCGGGATCGCAGCGGGCAGGGCTGGCAAGCCAAGCCGCCGCACGATCCCAACGAGATGTGGATCGGCGCACTGCACATGCCTGAATGGGCTTGCCGCGTGGTTCTCGACTTATGCCGTGTTCGGACAGAGCAACTTCAGGATATCGCGCCCGCTGCGCTCCGCGCCGAAGGCGTCAGACCCACATTGGGCGGATTGCTGTGGCGCGGCCCCAAGCCGCTGCCAGGGTTCTATTGGTCAGCGCGCCGGGCCTTTGCGGCCTATTGGGATATCACACACCCTGTGCCGGGCTTGTGCTGGGCCGACAATCCGGCAGTGCTGGTGCTGGACGTCACGCTGGCAGCCTAGGGCTTTTTGCCGCGCTCAAGTTGCTTTTCAACCGCCACCGCGCCTTCAGCCTCAGACTTGGCCCGGTGCCTGCGGTCGTACAGCGTCTTGGCCAGCATGCCGCCACCGACGATGATCGCGCCGGGCACAGACCGCGTGGCGATGCGGGCGATGGCCGTGCCGACCAATGATTGTATCATCGTCCGGCCCTTGATCACTCGCCCGGCCTTTTTCGCGCCAAGCTTGCTGCCGACAAGACCCTTTTCAACACCATGGCGCAACAGAACCGCACCGGCGCGCAAGGCGACATCGGCAATGATCAGGTTGGTCATTGGGTTGGGGCTGGGGGCAGGGGCCTGGTCGATGGCATTTTTGGCCGAATCGATAGCCTTGCCGCGCTTCTTGATCATGCCCTTGCCCTTACACTCGGGCCGAAGCCCTACTTTTTCTTGCCGAAGTCGACTGTGACGACGTTCGAACCATCATCGCTGCGTTCAACGGTGCTATCATCGGCTTGTTCCGGCGAATCGTTTTCCGCAGCATCCACCGGTTCCGAGTCTTCATCGACAACCGCTTGGAATTGCAGCCCGAAATCGACCGCAGGATCAACAAACGCGGTAATCGCCGAGAAGGGAATCTGCAGCAGCGACGGGATCTGGTTGAACGAAAGCCCCACACTGAAGCGATCATCTTCAACCTTCAGGTCCCAGAACTTATTCTGCAAGACAATGGTCATTTCATCGGGAAACCGTTCACGCAGGCGCTGGGGGATGTCCACGCCGGGAGCGCCGGTTTTGAAGGTGATATAGAAGTGGTGCGTGCCGGGCAGCATCCCGCCGCCGGCCGCAACTTGGCCCAGAACCCGGCCAACGACCGCGCGCAGCGCCTCTTGCACGATTTCGTCATAGGGGATCAGACTGTCGGGTGCATCGCTCATGCCGCCACAACTGGCCTCGGTCACGGTTCGGGTCAAGTGGGGACGGTGATTGATTCTCAAGAAGAGGCGCGTATAGGCGCAAATATGCGCACAGGATCGATCACGCGGAAGACCGAAGAAACCGACATTGCCGTGTCGGTGAACCTCGATGGCACTGGCATTTACAAGGTGGAGACCGGAATCGGCTTTCTCGATCATATGATCGAGCAGTTCAGCCGCCATTCCTTGATCGATATCGAATGCCGGGTGAACGGCGATTTGCATGTCGATCAGCACCACACGACCGAAGATAGCGCCATCGCGCTGGGGCAGGCGATTGCGCAGGCTTTGGGCGATAAGAAGGGCATCACCCGCTACGGCCACACCTATTCGCCGATGGACGAGGCCCTGTGCCGCGTCGCACTCGATATCTCGGGCCGTCCGGTGCTGGTGTGGAAGGCCGCGTTCACGCAGCCCCGTCTGGGAGAGATGGATACAGAATTGTTCGAACACTGGTTCGCGTCGATTTCGCAAGCCGCAGGGATCACGTTGCACATCGAAAGCCTTTACGGATCGAACAATCACCACATCGTGGAAGGCATCTACAAGGGCTTTGCCCGCGCGATGCGGCAAGCGATAGCGATTGATCCGCGCAAGGCCGACGCCGTGCCATCGACCAAGGGCATCCTCGGTGGCTGAAACGCTTGCGCTGGTCGATTATGGCGCGGGCAACTTGCGCTCAGTCGCCAATGCGCTGAAGGCGGCGGGGGCAGAAGGCGTTGTCGTCACGGCCGATCCAAGTGTCGTACGCACAGCAGACCGAATCGTTCTGCCCGGCGTTGGTGCATTTCGGCACTGCATCGGCGCGCTTTGCGCCGTTCCAGGCTTGGTTGAGGCTATGGAAGAGCGCGTGCTGGTGGGGGCCGCGCCCTTCCTTGGCATTTGCGTGGGAATGCAATTGCTGGCCGATCGCGGTGTTGAGCACGGCGTCAACAACGGTCTTGGCTGGATCGCTGGCGAAGTGCGCGTGATCGAACCGGCAGATAGCTCGATCAAAGTGCCGCATATGGGCTGGAACGATGTCGCACCAATGCGCCATCACGGCGGCGCTGATCTGATCGAGCCAGGTGAGGCCTATTTCCTGCACTCCTACCACTTCGTGCCCGAACAAGGCGCAAGCATTGCCGCGATGAGCGATCATGGCGGCGGAATAGTGGCAGCTGTGGCGCGCGACAACATTCTGGGCGTGCAGTTCCATCCGGAAAAGAGCCAGTCTTACGGTCTCGCTTTGCTAGCGCGTTTCCTTGAATGGAAGCCGTGACACGGCAGCCTGAGGGAACATAAGTCTCCCCCGGCAGCTTACCTTCCATAGCGAAGGAGCTTCTTGGCCTGATGACCCAATTTCCAATTGATCGTCTTGTTTTTACGCCATTTATGGTCGATCTTAACCGGTCGCCGCTGGCTGGGCATTTCGCAGCCGAAACCTATGTCCTGGGCGCTTTCAACCCCGGCATGACCGTGCTGCCGAACGGCAATGTTCTGCTGATGGTCCGCGTGGCCGAAGCCCTGCGTCAGCCATTGCGCGACGGCAAAGTCCACGCGATCCGCTGGCACGATGGCGGCTATGTAATTGACGCATGGCCGCTGGAATTGGCCGACACCGCTGATCCACGGAAGTTCCTGCTGCACGGCGGCGGATGGAAAGTCATGGCGCTTACTTCGCTATCATGGCTGCTTCCGGTGGAAATGTCCGCCGATGGATTGGACGTCATCGCTATCCATTATGACAAGGCGATTGCTCCGCAGGGCACGTACCAGAGCTATGGAATCGAGGATGCGCGGATTTCAAAAATGGGCGATGACTCCTATTTGATGACGACGTGTTCGGTCAGCCCGGAACGCCATTCAACCACGCTCTATTCATCCAACAATGCGCTCGACTGGACCTTCGAAGGCATCGTGCTGGATCATCAGAACAAAGATATGCTGATCTTCGAAGGCCTGATCAAAGGCCAATACTGGGCGCAAACGCGGCCCTTGGGCGATCTCTATTTCGCCTACCCCCCCTGCAGTGAATGGCGCGCAGGGCCTTCGATCAACCTTGCCACTTCGCCCGATGCCTTGCATTGGCGGCCTCACATCAACCCCGGCATCCGGCCCCATTCGGGCACAGCCGCCACCGCCCGGATCGGCGGCGGCACGCCTCCAATTATGACCGAAATCTGCGGGAAGAAGGGCTGGTTGACGTTGTGGCATGGGGTGGAACCCAAGGAAATTGTCGGAATTTATCGCACCTACTGGTCGCTGCTCGACCCCGTTGATCCGTCAGTCATCATCGCCAGCAGCCACACGCCCTTGCTTGAAGCCGACGCGGAATTGACCCGGCCCTTGGAAGACTTGCTCTATATCCACGATGTCGTGTTCACCACGGGCATCGCCGAATTGGGCGAACGTTACATCGTGGCCTCCGGTGAGGCGGATTTGGCCTGCCGGATTACGCATGTACCCAAGGAAGTCTTCCGTTTCGATTGATCCCCTGCTAGGCGCGCGGTCCATGATCGTCTTTCCCGCCATTGACCTGAAAGCTGGCCAGGTCGTCCGCCTCGCCGAAGGAGATATGGATCGCGCGACCGTTTACGGCGACGATCCTGCCCACCAGGCCAGTCTGTTTGCTCAGGCCGGCTCGCAGTTTCTGCACGTTGTCGATCTCGACGGGTCGTTCGCAGGCCGCGCTGAAAACCGCGAGGCGGTGGAAGGCATCCTCAAGGCGTTCTCCGGTCACGTCCAACTCGGCGGCGGCATCCGCACGCGCGAGGCGGTTTCGGGCTGGTTCGACCTTGGCGTTGCCCGCGTCGTGATGGGCACCGCTGCGCTGAAAGACCCGCAGTTCGTCAAGGATATGGCCAAGGAATTCCCCGGCGGTATCGTCGTGGCTGTGGATGCCCGCGATGGCATGGTCGCGACCGAAGGCTGGGCCGATGTGTCAGACGTCTCGGTGGTCGATCTCGCTCGCCGGTTTGAGGATGCGGGCGTTGCCAGCCTGCTGTTCACCGACATTGGCCGCGATGGCATGCTCAAAGGTGTGAACATCGACGCTACGGTTGAACTCGCGCGCCGCGTGGATATCCCCGTGATCGCCAGCGGCGGCGTGAAGGGCATCGACGACATTCGCATGCTCAAGATCCACGAATTCGATGGCATCGAAGGCGTGATTACGGGACGCGCCCTGTTCGAGGGGCGGCTTGATCTAGCCGCTGCAATCGCGATGGCGGAAGCTTGAAATGACCGTCCGCGTTCGCGTCATCCCCTGCCTTGATGTTCGCGATGGCCGCGTGGTCAAGGGTGTGAACTTTGTCGATCTGCGCGATGCGGGCGATCCGGTCGAGCAGGCGCGGGCCTATGACAAGGCGGGCGCGGACGAACTGTGCTTCCTTGATATTTCTGCCACGCACGAAGGGCGCGGCACGCTGCTTGATGTGGTCGCTCGCACGGCTGAGGTCTGCTTCATGCCGCTGACCGTCGGCGGCGGTGTGCGCGCGGTAGAAGATGCCCGCGCGCTGCTGCTGGCCGGGGCTGATAAAATTGCGGTAAATTCCGCTGCTGTCGCAAGGCCAGAATTGGTGCGCGACATTGCCGAAAAGTTCGGCGCGCAATGCGTTGTCGGATCGGTCGATGCGCGTAAGGTTGCGCCCGGAAAATGGGAAATTTTCACGCATGGCGGGCGTAAGGGCACTGGCATTGATGCGCTGGCTCATGCGGTGAAGCTGGCTGAATTGGGCGCAGGCGAACTGCTAGTCACGTCAATGGACGGCGATGGCACGCAGAAGGGCTATGACCTTGAATTGACCCGCGCCATTGCCGATGCCGTACCGGTTCCGGTTATTGCCAGTGGCGGCGTTGGCACTCTTGATCACCTTGTTGCAGGCGTTACGAATGGCCACGCCAGCGCGGTTCTGGCTGCCTCGATATTCCATTTTGGCACGCATTCGATTGCCGAGGCGCACGCCGCTTTGCGTGCTGCCGGACTGCCCGCACGTTCGTAGTCAGCGCGTGCGTCCCGTAATGGGGCATTAACCATCGGACATAAGGGCTTATGCCGAATCGTAGCTTCTGGCAGGGCAGGGCGTGAACCATGTAGGTTTGCCAAAATAGGTCACCCCCCGTGCTTCGCTTATCGCTTACAATCTTCGCAGCTTTCGCCACCGCTGTTCCAGCCATGGCGCAGACTGCTGGCATTTCCATTCCGGAACCCACCGATGGCGCATTGTTTGCCCTTGGCGTGGTGGGTCTGATCGTCGGGCGGCAAGTGGCCAAGCGTCGCGGTTGAACAATCGAAATTGCCTGTTTGTCGCACGCGAACGGCTTGACCCGCACGCCTTGGCAATCCATGCCGCAGCCTATGGAAAATGCTAACGGACACGGCGATGTTCTCGCCCGGCTTGAAGCCACGATTGCGCAGCGCCGCATGGGCGATCCCAATGCCAGCTACGTGGCCAAACTCAATGCCAAAGGCATTGCCAAGATCGCCCAAAAAGTGGGCGAAGAGGGCACCGAAACGGTCATCGCGGCGCTTGCAGGCGATCATGCCGACCTGGTGGGCGAAGCCGCCGATCTCATCTTTCACCTGATGGTGCTGCTCTCGGCCAAAGATGTGCCCTTGGGTGAAGTGCTCGCAGAATTGCAACGCCGCGAAGGCACTTCTGGCATTGCTGAAAAAGCCAGCCGGAGCAATTGAATCATGGCTGTAGATGCAACCCAGCCCTACAATGACCAGAACATTTTCGCGAAGATCTTGCGCGGGGAAATCCCGAACAAGACCGTCTATCAAGACGAATTCGCGCTGGCCTTTTACGACATAAATCCGCAAGCGCCTCTGCACGTACTGGTGATTCCCAAGGGCGCATATGTGTGCTGGGACGATTTTTCAGCCAAAGCCAGCGATGCCGAAATTGCAGGGTTTGTGCGCGCCGTCGGCACCGTGGCGCGGGATATGGGGCTGGTCGCACCGGGCTATCGCTTGCTCGCCAACACGGGGACAGACAGCCATCAGGAAGTGCCGCATCTCCACGTGCATCTGTTCGCAGGCAAACCGCTTGGGCCAATGCTGGTCGGCTGAAACACACTTTCGCGCAAGGTATGCGTTAACCAACCCTTGCCCTTGGACTCGTGGCAAGGCTAGAGTCCGCAACCAATGACTGTGCCACAGCCGCCCTCTGGCCGTTTCGACGGCAATCAACACCTGTTTGCGGTCCGCGTCTATTTCGAAGACACGGACCTTTCAGGCGTGGTCTATCATGCCAATTACTTGCGCTGGTTCGAACGTGCCCGGTCCGACATGCTCCGCCTGCTGGGCATTGATCAGCGCGCCGCACATGAGGCGGGCGAGGGCGCTTATGCCGTCAGCACCCTTGATCTGCGCTATTTGCGTCCGGCCAAGCTGGACGATGCCGTACTGGTTCAAAGCGCCGTAGCCGAACTTTCCCCTGCTTCGTGCCGGATTGTGCAGCGTGCGTTCAGGGACGAAACGCTTTTGTGCGAGGCGAAAGTGCGCGTGGCATTCGTTGCTCCCAACGGCCGCCCGCGTCGTCAACCGCGCGAATGGGTTGCCGCTTTCCAGACTGTTTTAAGCCAAGTTGAAGGACCTGAAACCCCATGACGTTCGAGTTGTTAAGCCAAGGCGTTTCCTTCGCGCCCACCTCACTCAACCCGGTGCAATTGTTCCTCGACGCTGATTACGTTGTTCAGGCGGTCATGGCGGGGCTGGTGCTGGCAAGCGTCTGGGTATGGACGATCATCATCAGCTTTGCGCTCAAGATGGGCAAGCTACAGAGCAATTGCGACAAGTATGAGCGTGAGTTCTGGGAAGCGCGTGATATTGATCAGTTCCAGAAAGACAACAAGAGCCGCGACCTGCCGTCCGCGCGCCTGGTTAACGCCGCGCTTTCGGAATGGCGGCGCTCCACTTCAGGCAAGGCGATTGACCGCGAAGGCACCCGCCAACGTTTGAGCAGCGCGCTGGAAGGGGCAGTCGTCACCGAAACCGACAATCTCGCCAGCCGGTTGAACTTCCTCGCCACAGTCGGTTCGGTCGCGCCATTCGTTGGCCTGTTCGGCACGGTGTGGGGCATCATGGACAGCTTCTTCAACATCGGCGCGCAGCAGAATTCATCGCTTGCCGTGGTCGCTCCCGGCATATCCGAGGCGCTGTTTGCCACCGCCATCGGCCTGTTCGCCGCAATTCCCGCCGTGATCGCCTACAACCGCTTTTCCCACCGCGTGAACCGCTTCGAAATGCGGCTCTACCGCTTTTCAGATCGCTTCCACGCCTCGCTCAGCCGCGAATTGGAGGCTTGACCGTGGCAATGTCCGTAGGGTCTGGAGGCGGCATCGGCCGTGGGCGGCGCCGCCGAGGCGGTCGCGCTGCGATGAGCGAGATCAACGTCACTCCGTTTGTTGATGTGATGCTTGTGCTGCTGATCATCTTCATGGTCACAGCACCGATGCTGGCCGCGGGCGTCCCGGTTGATCTGCCTGATAGCAAGGCTGATCCGCTTGATCAGCAGCAAGACCAGATCACTGTTTCGATCGATGCCAAAGGCACGGTTTTTCTCGATGATGCGCAACTTGCGCCCGGAGAATTGACCGACCGGCTTGCCGGGTTGGAGCGCGGAGCCAAGCCGCCGCTGGTCACGCTCCGGGCTGATCGGGTTCTCGATTGGGGCCGTGTGGCCGCTGTGATGGGTGAATTGAACGCAGCGGGTTTCAAGTCGATCTCGCTGGTCACCAACAGTTCATCCGCGCCGCAATAGGCCAGATCAGATGCGAAACTCCACCGCAGGCGGATTGACGTGGCAGGAAGGTGCCGGGCTGACGATTGCTGCGGCAGCACATGTCGCGCTGCTCGTCGCGTTTTCGCTTTCGCCACCGGGAAAAACAATCCAGCCTCCGCCTCAGCGGATGGAAGTGACCTTCTCGGAAGACTTGTCGGACCAATCGACCTCGCCCGATCCCGCAGCGCAAGCCGCACCCGATGTCGCGCCTGAATTGGGTGAGCCACAGCCGGAACCTGAACCGGTGGTGGAACCAGCGCCACCAATGCCTGCGTCTCAACCTGCACCGCCAAAGCCGCAACCCGCCCCACCAAAGCCAACTCCACGCCCGGTTGCAATGCCGCAAGCCACACAGCCGCGTCCTGCGCCGCCAAAACCGGTGGCCAAGCCGCAGCCGACGCCTGCACGTCCGGTTACAGCCAAGCCTGCCACGAAGCCTGCCGCTGCCAAACCTGCAACCAAACCCGCCGACACCAGCCCGCGCCGTCGTCCTGATGCGCCCAGCGGTGCCAGCCGCGTGGGATCGGATTTTCTTAAGGGAATCCCTTCGGCCAGCACGCCGGGCACGGCAAAAACGCCACCTGCTGCGACGATTGGGCCGGAGGTAAAGGCCTCGCTTGCCAGCGCCATCTCGCGCCAGATCAAACCGCGCTGGGCAGCGCCACAAGGCGTTGATACCGATAAACTTGTGACAATTCTTGCCTGGGAATTGAACGATGACGGAAGCCTTGCAGGGCGTCCGCGCGTTGTTAGCCAGCAAGGCATTACGCCCGCAAATGAAGCGCAGGCCAAGCGTCACGCAGAACAGGCGATCCGCGCGGTGCAACTGGCATCGCCGTTTGATTTGCCTGATATGTATTACTCCGGATGGAAGCGCATTGCCGCTTTCCGCTTCGACAGAAAGTTGTCCCAATGAAGATGCGCCATCTCATTTTGCTAGCTGGTCTTGTATCAGTGCCCGCGCTTGTCGCCGCACAGCAAACCGGGTTGCCAGTGTCGCAGACGTCCGCAGACGACGGGGGGCTCACCGGCTCCGTCTCGGACGAGAACGAATGGCAGGACTTGGGCATCGCCATCCCGTCGTTTCCAACCAACGTCAGCGTTTCCACCGCAGCTGAAGGCGGCACGACCGAGGCATTGGGCCGCAACGTGGCGCGGGTGGTGTTCAACGATCTGAAAAACAACGGCTTGTTCAAACCGGTCGGCCCTGATGCCTTGCCTGCCATTGAGCTTGCTCAAGTATCAGCGCCTGCCTTTGATGGTTGGCGTGGACGCTCTGCCGAAATGTTGGTGCAGGGCTTTGTAAAGGCCAACGAGGATGGCCGTCTGACGGTTGGCTGCTACCTTTATGACGTCGCGCTCGGCAGCGAATTGGCGCGGCAGGGCTATGTGGTGAAGCCCGAAGAATGGCGCCGCGCGGCGCACAAATGCGCTGACATGGTCTATTCGCGGCTGTCTGGTGAAAGCCCGTTCTTCGACAGCAAAATCGCCTATATCGCTGAAACCGGGCCTAAGGATCGCCGCCGTAAGCAATTGGCGATCATGGATTCCGATGGCGCAAACCACCGCTTTATCACCAATGGTCAGGCAACCGCGCTGACCCCGCGCTATTCGCCCGACTACAGCCAGATCGTTTACCTGAGCTATCTTAATGGTGCGCCGCGCATCTATATCTACAACATCGGCACCGGGCAGCAGAAGCTGGTCACATCGAGTAACAACCCAACATTTTCGCCGCGCTGGTCGCCCGATGGCAAGTCGATCCTCTATTCCATGGCGATTGCCGGGAACACCGACATCTATCGTGTCTCGGCCAATGGCGGACAATCGATTCGCCTCACCGATTCGCCCGGACTTGACGTTGGCGGGTCCTATTCGCCCGACGGCAGCAAGATCGTATTCGAAAGCGACAGGTCCGGCGGGCAGCAGATTTATGTGATGAACGCCGATGGATCGAACCAGAAGCGTATAAGCTTTTTTGGCGGACGCGCGGCAACACCGGAATGGTCGCCACGCGGCGATCAGATTGCGTTTACCCACCTTGGCGGCAATTTCCGCATCGCGGTTACCACGCCGTCTGGGGGCGATATGCGTTTTCTGACAGACAGTTGGCAGGATGAAGCGCCAACGTGGTCGCCCAATGGCCGGATCGTCCAATTTTTTCGCACCCAACGCGGAAATGGCAAGACGGGCGTTTGGCAGGTGGACTTGACCGGACGGAACGAGCGGAAACTGAATACCCCCGTCGACGGTTCTGATCCATCTTGGGGACCAGTTCTGCCCTGATTTCGCTACCTAGAAAGGGCATCGTCGCCCTCTTGCCAATATGCGGTGCACAGATCACGATGCGCAGTCCCTCTTCTTCACTCCCAAAGGAGAAACCAATGTCCCGTTCGTTGATGATTGCAGGCTTGGCCGCTGTCACGCTTAGCCTTGGTGCTTGTGCGTCCAAGCCAAAGGAACTGCCGCCCGAACCGGGCACTGCCAACACCACGCAAACCACGCCGCCGCCGATGCAGCAGCCGACAGGCCCTGTGCCCGGCAGTCAGGCTGATTTCATCGCCTCGGTCATGTCCGATATGATCACGTTCGATACGGATCGCTATAATATCGATGCCGCTGATCAAGGCGTTCTGCAAAGTCAGGCGCAGTGGTTGGGACGCTACCCCGCCAAATCGATCACCATCGAAGGCCATGCCGATGAACGCGGCACGCGCGATTACAACATCGCCTTGGGTGATCGCCGCGCCAATTCAGCCAAGAATTATCTGGTCGGCCTTGGCATTGATCCCGCCCGCATTTCGGTGGTCAGCTATGGCAAGGAACGCCCGCTGGCTATTGGATCGGATGAGGAATCTTGGGCGAAGAATCGCCGCGCTGTGACGGTTACGGTCAACTGATATAGCCCTCTTGGTACAGGTCCGGGCCGCATTTGGTCCGGGCCAGTGCCGAATTTGTCATGCATCCCTTCTTGACGTTTGGGGGCAGGTCGGGCTTTGACCATCAGCATGGCACGTAATGGACGATCATCTGATTGGGGCTTTCCGCGTTGGCGCGGCTACCAAGGCGCTCGTGAGGCGACTCAAGTGCGCTTGTGCGACCGCGCAGGGTGCGATGAAAAGGGCGATTGCCCTGCGCCCAAATCGCCCAACAACCCGGAACGCTGGTACTTTTGCCCCAAACATGCGGCAGAATACAACTCCGGCTGGAATTACTTCGAAGGCCTGAACAAGGAAGAGGCCGAGCAGCGCGAAGCCGAAGAGCGCGGCGAAGGTGCGGGCTATCGTCAAGCCGCATGGGCCGAATGGGGCGGTTCGGGTGACGGCACGCGCAGCCGCGATGAATTGCGCGCTCTCGAAATGCTGGGACTTGATCCCGATGCCGATTTCGATGCGGTTAAAAAAGCTTGGCGGATGAAAGCCAAAGAAGTGCATCCTGATGTGCGCCCCGGCGACAAACAGGCTGCTGAGCAGTTCCAGAAACTGCAAGTGTCTTACGAAGTGCTCCGCGCCGCAGAAGACCGGCGCGAATGGAAGGGCAACCCTTCAGACTAATGCTTCGTCGAGCATTTCCAAAACACGCGCTTCATCGGGGAATTCTTCGGCAATCCATCGCGCTTCGATTATGCGCAGCAATCGCGCCACTTGCGGGCCTGCGCTGATGCCGCGCGCTACGATCTGACCGCCCTTTAACGGCAAGCGGGGAATGTCCCAGCTATCGAGTGCTGAAACCGAAGCCCCAGCCAGCAGCAACCGGTCCCGCGCTTCTTCAAGGCCGATACGGTACGCCAACCCGCGCGGGTGATCGCAATTGCCATCGCGCGCAGCCGCTGCCGCCAGTCGTTTGCGCTGTGTCAGCGACAAGCGCAACCGGGGGGAAACTTGTTCGGCGATAGCGGGATCGGCAGGCAACAAGGCTGCAAGGCGGCGCAACGCCACGCCTTTGACGCCGAGCGCCTGTTCGTGCGCGGTCAAAGCGGCCAGGGCCTGCAACCCCGCCGGGGTCACTTCTGGCAGGACTTGCGCCAACACGCCCAATTCCGCCATCCGCACAACGGTTGGTGCCGGATCGGGCAGGCCCAGCAGGTTGATCAGTTCCCAGCCCACGCGCTCGCGCGATAAGCCCATCATGCCTGGCGCCAGTTCAGAAACCGCGCTTTCGGCCTCAACATCTGCGGGGATTGAACCAAAGCGCGCTTGAAAGCGGAAGTAGCGCAAGATGCGCAAGTAATCCTCACGGATACGCTGGCGAGCATCGCCGATAAAGCGAACGCGGGCAGCTGCCAGATCGGCAAGTCCGCCGTGATAATCGAACAGTTCCAGGGTGCGCGGATCGGCATAAAGCGCGTTGATCGTGAAATCACGGCGCGCGGCGTCGTCTTGCCAGTCCGTCGAGAAGGCAACCGTTGCGTGGCGGCCATCGGTTGAAACATCGCGGCGCAGTGTGGTGATCTCGACCGGGCCGCCAGCGACCACAGCAGTTATGGTGCCGTGGGCAATTCCAGTGGGCACAGATTTGATTCCGGCAGCGGCAAGACGCGCCGCCGTTTCTTCAGGCAATAGCGTGGTCGCCATGTCGATGTCTTTGGCAGCGATCCCAAGGACGGTGTCGCGCACAACGCCGCCCACCCAGCGGCAATTGCCTTGCGCCTGCGGATCAAGTGCAGCGACAAGCGCGGCAAGGTCGTCGCTGCGGGTCCATTCGGCTGCGGGCAAACACTCAACCATGCCACGTGATCCGCTTGGACAGGTTCGAGATAATCGCAGCTGTGACCCCCCAGATGCGATGCTCATTCCACATGATTTCGATGTAGCGTCCCTTGCGCCCATTAAATTCAGCATCCTTACGCACATGTTGCACAGAATTAAGGACAAAGCCCAGCGGCGGTTCAAACCAATCGGCCACTTCGGCAGGATTGGGCACCAGCGGCAAGTCGTCGGGAATCATGGCGAGGACGGGCGTGATGTCATAGCCGGAGCCGGTGCGGAATCTGTCGGTTTCTCCAATGACGGTAACGTCACCGGGGCGAATGCCAAGCTCTTCATGGGCTTCGCGCAGTGCGGCTTCAATCGGCGTTTCACCCGGATCAATTTTGCCGCCGGGAAATGCGGCTTGTCCGGGATGCGCGCGCATGTGCGATGGGCGGTGGATCAGCAGGACGCCGGGGCCATCGGGGTGATCACCGCGGTCTGTGACCGCAATCAGCACCGCCGCAGGACGCAGCGGGTCTTCGGGCAGGGGGCGCCAGTCTTCGTACAAGTCTTGGGCGGGCGCACGATGTCCGTCTTGGTAGAGCTGTGTAAGGCGAAGGAGTAATGTCACGCAGCGGGCACCAGTGCAAAGCGTTGGCCCATGCTCTCGACCGCGAGATTGCCATCGCCCTGCGCCAGTGCATAATCGATCAACTGGCCATAAGTGCTGCGGTTGAGCCGTGCTTCGGCGCCGTGGCGGATTGTCAGGTAGAACGCAGGCACCTCGGCCGTGCCGGCCACGCGCAAGGGATGATCCGGCCCGCAGACCACCAGGTCGTCAGAGTTAAGCCGAAAGGCGAGCGCGGGGCGGTCAGCCTCATCGCGCTTTTCCTGCATATCTGTCGCGATGAATGCGGCGTCCTCGACGATAATCGACAAGCGTTGGAACGGCGTGACCAGCCAATGCTGCCCATCTGCATCGCGCATCAGCAAGGCTGAGAACGCGCGCACCATGGCGGGACGTTTGATCTCTCCACCTTGGTGATACCAACGGCCATCGGCTGCGATGCGCATTTCGCTGTCGCCGGTTTCCTGCGGGTTCCATTGATCCAGCGGCGGCAATTTGCGTGCGGCAACTTGGGCCGCCAGTTCGGCAAGACTCAGTGCGGCTAATTCTGGAGGCGGGACATAAGGCATGTCCTGCCGATGCCAGATCAGATCAACGCCGCCAAGGCCCCAAGGTGCCCTCTTGCGGCAAGATTGCGGGATTGGCGGTGCGGCACAGCAACCGGCGTTGCTCAAACGGGCCGGGAAGCTTCCACGCGCCGGTGGGCGCGTTCGAGAAGCCAAAGAAGCGTTCGTAGTATTCCGGATCGCCGATCAGCACTTGCGGCAGCGGCGCGCGCGGATCAATCGCGGTGAGCGCTGCGGTCATCAGCGCCTTGCCAAAGCCTTGGCTCTGCAAGTGCGGCAGCACGGCAACGGGGCCAACCATGATCATCGGATGCGCGCGGCCTTGTGGGTCCGTCAACGCCACTGGCCAGCACTGGATAGAGCCAGCCAGCATATCGTCATCGTCAAGCGCGGCGAATGACAGGTTGCCCAAGGCTTCCATGCCTTCGCGCACTTTGTAGGCGGTGCGCTGATGCCGTGCCGGCTCAAACGCCTGATCGAGCAATTGCTCAACCAGCATCGGGCCTACATCGGTGAGCGGGATGATCTTGGACAAAAACGACTTCCCTTAAGGCGGTGCGGCTTATCGGCCTGACGCTGGCGCGGAATCAGCGGGAGCGCGCCCGATAGCTGCCACGGCCAGATGTCGCAAGGCTGGTGGGGCAAATCCTGACTGTTAGCAGCATTGTGAGGGCACAATTTTTGCAAACACTGGCACTCGCAATGACGAGGTGGTTTTTGCATGGGATACAATCACCAAGCCTAATGCCTTAACTCTCCGCAAAGCTGAACGGTTCAGCCGCGCGGCGATAGTCGTCGGGCAGGATGTCGCGTCCGATCGGAGGTTCGGCCCGCGCGGTGCATTGGGCGCGATGGCATAAGCGGCAAGTAACACCAATGGGAGTCGCTTTAACCGTTTTTGGATCAATGCCTGTAGCGTAGACCAGCTTTGGTGCATGCTCTGCCGCGCAGGCCAGCGCGATGGCTCGCGTTGCAATTGGCCGGTCGAACCCGCCACCTCCCGAAGTGACCGTTCGCGCAACCGAAAAGAAACGCTGCCCGTCAGGCAGTTCCAGCCATTGCGTCGTAACCGCACCGGGCCTGCGAAACACGTCATGCACGCTCCATAGCGGACAGCCGCCGCCATGCGCCGCGAATGGAAAGCCCGCGCCATCAAGCCGCTTTGAGACATTGCCTGCCGCATCCACACGAATGAAGAAAAATGGCACGCGCTCCTGCCCCGGTCGGTTGAGCGTGGTCAGCCGGTGCGCCACTTGTTCAAAGCTGGTGCCGAACAAGCCTGCCAGCGCCTCAATGTCGTAGCGCCGCGCATCGACGGCGCGGGCAAAGCGGTCATAGGGCATTAGCAAAGCCGCCGCGGCATAACCTGCCAGCGCGCGCCTGACGAGATTGGCGGCGGTCTGGCTGGCAAAGCTTTCACCCCGGATGACTGCCGATATCTCACTGCGCAGCGCGGTATAGGCGATGTGCTGGACTACTTGCCACGTCCGGCTGGAAGGTGAGAGCGTGTCTTCGATCAGCAATTGTTCGTTGTGGCGATCGTAGCGACGGATTGCGTCCATCATCACATCGGGCGGCAGGAAGCGTACGCGCACGCCTTGTTTGCGCAGCCATTCTTGTGCGCCACCGGCTTTGTCGATCTCGACGGCCAATTCTTCGGCCTTTGAATCGATGCTCGGGAAATAATTGCGCCGCGCGGCCACAAATCGTCGTGCTTCGCCAACCGGATCGGTCGCGCTGCTGCCGGGCCCTGCGTGACGCTGGTCGGCCAAGGCCTGCTGTTCGCGCTGCCACGCGCCGTACAAGCGTAACAGCGCCTCGGTCACACCGGGAAAGCTAGCGGCTACGTCAGCCACTTCCAGCGGCGGGAGATCGATGTCGGCAAAGATCGGATCGCGCAGCGAATCGCTCAACCGTCGCGCGTAATCGTCGCGGTCGTCCGCTGCCAGATCGGCCATGTCGAGCTTGTAGGCGCGCGCCAACCGCAGCAACAGATCGGCGGTCAACGGCCTCTGGTTGCGTTCGATCAGGGCAATGTAACTGGGGGAAATGCCCAGTTCATCGGCCATAGCTTGCTGAGTCAGGCCCAATTCACGACGCAAACGCTTAACGCGCGGGCCAAGATAGAGCGGTCGTGAAGACATGACAGGAGCCTTTGTAAGTGCTGTACAACTTTACAAGCATATTCTGTAAAGTTTGACAACAAGACCACGCCCGCCATTCCCGCTTCAAAAAGTTCCGTCTAACTCCGCCCCAGACGAACAGATCGCCGAACAAGGGAATCGGGAAATGACTTACCAGCAGAACATCGCCGAAGCGCGCAAAGCCATTGCGCCCAACGAACAGACTTGGGGCGGTATCGAGGCTGCTTCGGTTGCGCGCATGCGCCTGCAGAACCGTTTCCTCACCGGCATCGACATTGCGCGCTACACCGCCAAAATCATTCGCCGGGATATGGCTGCTTATGATGCAGACCCTGCGAAATACACGCAGTCTCTGGGGTGCTGGCATGGGTTCATCGGCCAGCAGAAGATGATTTCGATCAAGAAGCACTTCGGCACAACCAAGGGGCGCTACCTCTACCTGTCCGGCTGGATGGTTGCCGCTCTGCGTAGCGAATTCGGTCCGCTGCCTGATCAATCGATGCACGAAAAGACCAGCGTGTCGGACCTGATCGCGGAACTCTACACGTTCCTCAAGCAAGCCGATGCGCGTGAACTGGGCATGATGTTCCGTGATCTTGATGCGGCCAAGGCTGCGGGCGATGCCGTCAACACGCACCGTCTGCTGCACAAGATCGACGAATTTGAAACGCACGTCGTTCCGATCATCGCCGATATCGACGCAGGTTTCGGCAATGCCGAGGCGACATATCTGCTTGCCAAGAAGTTCATCGAAGCTGGCGCTTGCTGCATCCAGATCGAAAATCAAGTTTCGGACGAAAAGCAGTGCGGCCATCAGGACGGCAAGGTGACCGTTCCGCACGAAGACTTCCTCGCGAAGATCCGCGCAGTTCGCTACGCCTTTATGGAATTGGGCGTTGATGACGGCGTGATCGTTGCGCGCACCGACTCGCTCGGCGCTGGCCTGACCAAGCAGATCGCGTTTACCCGCGAAGCTGGCGATCTTGCCGATCAGTACAACAGCTTCCTTGATTGCGAAGAGGTTGATCCGGCAAACTTGAGCCATGGCGATGTGCTGATTGCGCGCGGCGGCAAGCTGATGCGCCCCAAGCGCCTGCCATCGAACTTGTTCCAGTTCCGCGCAGGCACTGGCGAAGATCGTTGCGTCATGGACAGCATCGCCTCGCTGCAGAACGGCGCGGACTTGTTGTGGATCGAGACAGAAAAGCCGCACATCGGCCAGATCGGCGGCATGGTGAACCGCATTCGCGAAGTCATCCCTAACGCCAAGCTGGTCTATAACAATTCGCCAAGCTTCAACTGGACGCTGAACTTCCGCCAGCAGGTGTTCGATGCTTGGGAGCAAGCGGGCCAAGACGTGAGCGCCTACGACCGCGCCAAGCTGATGAGCGTTGACTACGATGGCACCGACCTGGCCATTGAAGCTGATGAGCGCATCCGCACGTTCCAGCGCGATTCAGCAGCGCAGGCGGGTATCTTCCACCACCTGATCACGCTGCCGACTTATCACACGGCCGCGCTCAGCACGGACAATCTGGCCAAGGAATACTTCGGCGAGCAGGGCATGCTGGGTTACGTCAGGGGCGTGCAGCGGCAGGAAATCCGCCAAGGCATTGCCTGTGTGAAGCACCAGAACATGTCGGGTTCCGACATCGGTGACGATCACAAGGAATACTTCGCTGGTGAAGCCGCGCTCAAAGCTGGCGGCGCTGCCAATACCATGAACCAGTTCGCAGCCTGAAGGAGACTTGGCAATGTCTGAACCTGCTCGTGCCCGCGCGGTCCTTTCGACCGAGGACTTCAAGCTGATCCGCGAAGCGGTGCTGCACTATCTCAAGGTTGTTGAGGACAAGCCGGAATCGGTGAAGTTTTCACACCTTTACCACCGGCTTGGCAGCGCAATGGGACGGTGATCTGGCCTGTCTGAATGGACCTTTCCTGGGGAGGAAAGTCCGGCCCGTCGCGCTCCCTTGGGAGAGCGGCGGGCCATTTTTTATGCGCTGACCAATCCGCGTACAACGCTTTCGAACAGCGCGCGGCCATCAGTGCCGCCATGTGCCGCTTCGCTCATGCGTTCAGGGTGCGGCATCATGCCGAGCACGTTGCCGCGATCGTTGAGCACACCGGCGATGTTGCGGGCCGAGCCGTTGACAGGTTCGGCATAGCGGAATGCGACGCGGCCTTCGCCTTCGATCCGGTCCAGCGTTTGCGCGTCGGCAAAGTAATTGCCATCGTGGTGCGCGACGGGGATCGTGATTTGCTGCCCGGCGTCATAGCCTGCGGTGAAAAGCGACTGGGTGTTTTCAACCGTCAGCTTCACATCACGGCAGACAAAGCGGATGCCCGCGTTGCGCATCAGCGCGCCGGGGAGCAGGCCAGCTTCGGTCAGAACCTGAAAGCCATTGCACACGCCGAGCACGGCAACGCCGCGTTCCGCAGCACGGACGACGGCCTGCATAACGGGTGAGCGGGCGGCCATTGCGCCGGAGCGCAAGTAATCGCCGTAGGAAAAGCCGCCGGGCAGGGCGATGAAATCGAGGCCGTCGGGCAGATCGGCATCGCCGTGCCAGACGCGGTGAACGGTGCCGCCGCAAACCTGTTCGACAGCGACGGCCATGTCGCGGTCACAGTTGGAGCCGGGGAAGGTGATGACGGCGGAAGTAAAGGCCATATCGGGCGCTCCTGCTTAGGCGGCCTTTTCGATGCGGTAATTCTCGATCACCATATTGGCGAGGAGTTTACGGCACATCTCGTCGAGCGTTTCGTCGGAGGTGGCATCGGCCACATCGAGTTCGATCACCCGGCCCGCGCGCACATCGTTTACGCCGCCAAAGCCGAGGCCTTCGAGCGCGTGGTGAATGGCGCGGCCCTGCGGATCGAGGACGCCGTTCTTGAGGGTGACAATGACACGGACCTTCATCGCGGAGCCTTTCGGACGCTGGGGTTAAGAATCTTCGCGCGGCCTATGCAACCGCGCGGCCAGAAGGGCAAGGTGTGAGTGCCAAAGTTGACACGGTTTACAGTGTCCAGAGTGAAAACGCCGCGCCCTTTGCCGCGAATTTGCGAAGCGGGGAACGGGCGCGGTGTAGCTGCATGAACGCGCCAATAGCGTCAATTGCGTAAGTAGGAAAACGGTTATGTTCCAAGCGATTGCGAAGGTAGTCTAAGCCTATGAGGGAGAGCATAACTCCCCCCTTGCGGCGGCGATGTGGCCAAACCCACCCAACGCGCCCCACGCGAATGCCCCATCGCCGCCGCACCTTTTTTGCCAGATTTACATAACTGACACGTCAGTTATTATAGCGCCCATGCCAAGGGTGACACCGACCGACCGCCGAGAGCGAATCTTGCATGCCGCGCGCGAAGAATTCGCCGAGCGCGGCTTTGCCGCAAGCCGCATGGAAGACATCGCCAAGCGCGTTGGCATAAGCCGCGCTGCGCTCTATCTGGCGTTTGACAGCAAGGATGCGCTGTTTCGCGCGCTGGTGTCTGAAGTGATCACCGACGTGATGCCCCAGTTGCTGCCCAACGATTACGGCGCGCTTCCGGCAGCTGCGCTGTTGCGCGGGTTTATCCGTATCGCGATGGTGCGCATGGCCAGCCCTGAAACTGCGTTTCTGCCGCGTTTGATCGTGGGCGAGGGCCGCAATTTCCCTGAACTTGCAAGGTTTTACCACGAAACGGCGCTGATCTGCGTGCTGGGTGCGGTGGAGCGGCTGATCATTCATGGGGTGGGGCGGGGCGAGTTTACGTGCGCGGATCCCAAGATGGCGTCGCGCACGGTGGCCAGCGGGATTATTTTTGCGGCGCTGTGGTGCAATGTGTTTGAGCCGGTTGGGGCCGAACCGATGAATACCGATTGGATGGCCGAGTGCCATGCGGAACTGATCTTGGCGGGATTGCGCAAGGTTTAGGCGGGCTTTGTGTTTTGGGAGGGCCACCACCCCCAACCCCCTCCTCTGAAGAAGAGGGGGGGGCTTTTTTGTGGGGTTGTGTTTGTGCCCACCCCGCTGCGACTAAGTTCGCCTGCGGCTCACTAAGTCTCGCTCCCCTCCCGCAAGCGGTAGTGGTTTAGAGCGGCGCTTGTTCCCCCCTCGCGCGCGCGGGAGGGGTTGGGGGTGGGCCTAAGTCCCTTAGCGTGCGGGCGCAACCGCACCCTCTGGCAGCACTAGAATCTGCATGGCCTGCTCAGGGTTCAAATAACGCTTAGCCATCGCTTGCAGATCTGCGGAGGTTAGCTTTTCCAACCGCGCGCGGGCGGATTTTGCGCGGGTCAGGCGGTTGGGTTCGGTTTGGGCGCGTTCGGCAAGGTTCATCCAGCCACCGTTGGATTTGAGTGCGTTGTCGATGCGTTCGAGCATAGGCGCGCGGGCGCGTTGCAGGATGTCGGCGTCAACCGGCGTGGTGGCGAGATTGCGCAGCGTTTCACTGAGCGCGGCGCGCGTGTCGGCGATGTCGGTCAAGTCAACCGAGGCGGCGACGGCGAAAGTGCCGTAGCCGGTCCATACGTGGCTGAGGCTGCTGGATGCACCGGGGCTGTAGGCTTTACCGAGCTTTTCGCGAACGGTATCGAGCACTTCGATTTGGGCGACTTCGGATAGCAGGGCGAGCGCCATGGCCTCGTCTGGATCGCTATCGTCACGGGTGGGCCAGACATAGCGGACGATGGCCTGATTGGCCTCGCCGGTGTGGCGCACCACGGTCAGGCCGCGTTGGGCAGTGAAGGCGCGCTGACGTTCGGTAAGGTAGGGGCGGAAATCGGTTTCACGCGGGGGGAGTGTGCCGAACGTGCGCGCGACGGCGTCAATCGTGGCGGCTTCATCGATATCGCCAACTACAGCGATTTCCAGCGCGCCACGCGCAAGGCGGCTGGTGATGGCCTTCCGCAAGTTTGCGTACGTGAGTGCGCTGTAGGCATCTTGTGGCTGAAGGGTGAAGCGCGGATCATTGTCCGACAGGATGCCGCCGATGGCGTTGGACAGTGCAGCGCCCGGTGACGACCGCAGGCGGGCGAAGAAATTTGCGATGTTCTGATGATAAGCGACTTCGCCTTCTGGACGATAGCCGGGATCGATCAGCAGCGCGGTCCATAATTGCAGTTGCAAAGCAAGATCGCGCGGGGTGGTGGTGGTGCCGGTATCAAAGACATCGCCCGATGTACCAATGCCCATTGAAACCGAGCGTCCTGCCAGCAGGGTTTGCAGATCGTCTTCGCTGTGCTTGTCCAATCCGCCGCGCGCCAGAACGCCGATCATTTCGGTGGCAAGCGGACTGGCCTTGCTGTCGAGCATTTCGCCGCCATCAAGATTAAGCCGCAGATCGATGCGGTCTTTGGCAAGTTCGGTGCGCTTCAGATTGAGGTGGACGTTGTTGGCAAAGCGAATGGTGCGGATGCCGTAAAGCGGCTCGGTCACATCTGACACGACCGTGCCGGGCATACCGAAATCGGTATAGGCAAAGGGAGCGGGATTGGGGATTTCGCCTGCGGGAGCCTTGGCGCGGGTGGCTTTTTCCCAAGTTTGCAGGAGCGCCTTTGCGCCGCCCCTGGGGGCAGTGCGGCCCTGCCAGCGGATCAGCGGGGAGGAGAGCGGGACGGCTTCTACGCGCAACGCGGCCATGACGGTTCTGGGCGTTATCGTGTTGGTGAATTCATTGAACCGCGCGAGGCCCGATTCAGGCGTTGTCGGGATTTGATCATCACGGATGAGCGCGAGTGCCGCGCCGACGAGTGCGCCGTGCGTGCGGGTATCCGCTCCGGCGGCGGCGTTTTCAAGGCCGGTGCGGATGTTGGCGAGCTGTTCATTGATCTCTGTCTGGGTGAACCCGTTGGCCATCGCGCGGGCATAAGCGCCGGTTGCGGCGGCAAACCCGCGCTGCCAGCCGCCGTCTGTTGTATCGACGATCAGGTTGGTGGTGCGACCAATCTTGAACACGTCGCTGGTACCAAAGCCTGCACCGCGAAATGGCGGGTCGATTACGCGGGTCATGCGCTGGAAGCGGCGATTGACCACTCCATAGCCGATCTGGCGCAGCAAGTTGCGGCGGCGGTTGGCGATTGTATCGGGTTCGTCCAGCCAAGGGCCGTGGCGCGATGCGGTGACGCGCTCTGACAGGGAGGGATCAAGCTGGATATCGACCGCGCGCTTTTGTTTGGGCAGGACTTTGCCCTGATCCGGGCGCGGGGTTTCGGGTTTGGGCTGCCAGTTGGCAAAGCGCGTGCGGATGGCCTGTTCGACCGTAGCGGGATCGAAATCACCGACAACGATCAGCGTGGTTTTGGATGGCACATATTCGCGTGCCCAGAAGGCTTTGAGCGTTTCGTCTGTGGCGGCATTCAGCGCATCGACCGTGCCGATGGGCAGGCGTTTGGGGTAAGTGGCGGCGGGATAGAAGAACGCGAGTTGGTCTTCGAGATTGGTGCGCTGCCAGCCTTGGCCATCGCGCAGTTCGGACAGGACAACGCCGCGTTCGCGCGCCACAGCTTCGGGCGTAATGGCCAGTTCGCTGGCGGTTTCGCGCATCAGCATCAGCGCGGTATCAAGCAGATTTTCGTCATTGCGCGGCAAATCGAGCATGTAGAGCGTTTGTTCGAACGAGGTTTGCGCGTTGGTATCCGCGCCGAACGACAAGCCGTTGCGTTCAAGCAGTTTGATCATTTCGCCTTCGGGGACGTTGGTCGATCCGTTGAACGCCATGTGTTCGGTAAAGTGCGCAAAGCCGCGTTCGGCCTCACGCTCGTCCAGCGATCCGGTGTCGATGTTCATCCGCACTTGCGCGGTGCCAACAGGCGTCGCGTTGCGGCGGATGATGAAGCGCATGCCATTTTCGAGCTGGCCGAAACGGAACGCGGGATCGGCGGGAAGGTCGCTTTGCTGGAACGGCCACGTGGGCTTGGGCGCGCTGTTGACGGCTGCGGGCTGGGTTGCGCAGGCAGTAAGGGCGAGCAGGGCGGGGAGGATGGTCAGATGGCGCACGATCATTGTGCGTTGGTGTGCCCGGTTGGGGATTAACGCGCAATGAGGACTTAGGGACAAACAAAAACCCCCTCCGTCGCCGAAGGGGGTGATTGATCCAGCTTTTGGCCGAAGTTACTTCTTGCCGCGCAGCTTACGATGCGCGCCAAGGTCGAACACCTCGCTGGGGCCGCCGTCGGTTTCGAGGAGACCCAAGCGGCGGGCGACCTCTTGATAGGCTTCTTCTTCGCCGCCAAGATCCTGACGGAAGCGGTCCTTGTCGAGCTTTTCGCCGGTGGTCATGTCCCACAGGCGGCAACCGTCAGGGCTGATTTCATCGGCGAGGATGACGCGGGCGAAATCGCCGTCCCAGATGCGGCCGAATTCAAGCTTGAAATCAACCAGGCTGATGTTGATTGCCGCAAACATCCCGCACAGGAAATCGTTCACGCGGATCGCCATCGAGGAGATGTCCTGCATCTCTTCGTTGCTGGCCCAGCCGAAGCAAGCGATGTGCTCTTCTGCGATCAGCGGATCGCCCAGTGCATCGTCCTTGTAATAGTACTCGATCAGGGTGTGCGGCAGTGGCTCACCCTCTTCGATGCCGAGGCGCTTGGAGATCGAGCCAGCGGCGATGTTGCGCACCACGACTTCGATCGGGATGATTTCGGCCTGACGCACCAGCTGTTCGCGCATGTTAAGGCGGCGGATGAAGTGCGTGGGGATGCCGATGTGCGCAAGGCGGGTGAACACATATTCGCTGATGCGGTTGTTGATCACGCCTTTGCCGTTGATCGTGCCACGCTTTTGCGCGTTGAACGCGGTGGCATCATCCTTGAAATACTGGATGATTGTGCCAGGTTCAGGGCCTTCGTAAAGGATCTTGGCCTTGCCTTCGTAGATTTGGCGGCGACGAGACATCATCTTGCTTCCTGCACGGCGCCGGGGGATCACATCCCGGCCGGAATAAGAAACCCCGGCATGACGTGGAGGCGACTCCATCGCGTTTGCCGGGGCGTTCCTTCGGCCCATAGGCCAAGCTGCGCAAAAGTGCAATTGCGTGTAATGGACTGGACATTTCGTTACGTTGCGTATTTTCTGGCTGGCGGGGCCAAGTCCGGCCAGTCGGGTATCGTGACCGCGTGAGCCAGCCTTCGATTCTGTTCGTATGTCTTGGAAATATCTGCCGGTCGCCCTTGGCCGAGGCGGCGCTGCGCCAGCGCGCGGTTGCGGCAGGGGTGGCCATGACCATCGATTCTGCTGGAACGGGCGATTGGCATGCGGGCAATGCCCCCGATCAGCGCGCGCAGGCGGTGGCGCTGGGCCATGGCGTGGATATTACCAGCTATCGCGCGCGGGTGGTGACGCCGGACGATTTCCACAAGTTTGGCCACATCTTCGCGCTGGATCCGCAAAACCTGAAAGACTTGCGCCGCATAGAACCCGCGCGCCACATTGCCGAAGTGCGCCTGCTGATGGACCTTGTACCGGGCCGCAAGGGCACCGCAGTGATCGACCCCTACTATGGCGACGCGACCGATTTTGAACAGACATGGGCCGATGTGGACGCAGCGGCAGAGGTGATTGTGACGCGGTATCTGCGCTAAAGCGGGTTGCGGTTTTTTCAAGCTTTGGCGGGGGTTGGCGAACAAGCCAATGGTGCCCGGGGACGGATTCGAACCGCCGACACGCGGATTTTCAATCCGCTGCTCTACCAACTGAGCTACCCGGGCATCGTCAGACGTCCGCCTTGTGCAGGGGGCGTGCCGATTTGGAAGCGCGCCTATGGCGAAGCGGGGGCGGGTTGGCAAGCCCCCTGTGGTCGATTTCGTGCGGGAAATTTTGTGAGATGTGGATTGCGTCAGTCTTCGGGATCTTCTTCGAGCGGTAGGCCGGGGAGGGCGTAGCCGCCATCGAGCCATTGCAGCAGATCGCGATCGCGGCAGCGGGTGGAGCAGAACGGGGCGTGCTCCTCTACGCGCGGTTTGCGGCAGATGGGGCAGCGGCGGACGGGACGGATGGCGTCTGTGGTCATGAACGGCTCGTCATTGCAGGACGGCTTGGGCGTAGCTGCCGATAAGGCTGAGCGCAGGATCCGGCTTGCGGCGCACGGTGCGGCCGGTGCGGCGGGCGAGTTCGGCCTCCCATTCGGGTTTGATGGCATCGAGCACGGCGGGGTGTGCGCAAAGCAGCAGAACGCCAGGTTCAGCGACACGTTCAGCCTGACGCAGCAGGATGCGCGCAGCTGCGGCGCTGCGGTGACGGGCGAAGCGCGCGACCAGCGACGGGCGTTGGAGGCGGGCGACCAAGTGGATGAAGCCGAAGCCGTTCATCGCGGTACGCTCGCCGGTCCAGTCGATCAGACTGTCGGCCAAGGCTTTGTCGATGTGCTGGCGGTCTTTCTTGTCGGGCAGCGTCGGAAAATCAATGCCGATGGAACCGCCGATATCAAGGCAATGCAGCGCATCGGCGATGACCGGGATGGCGGCGAGCGAGAGTTGGAGCGGGGGCAGGGTGCCGTCGATATCGATCAGTGTCATCGCAGGGGTAGGGCTGATGATGATGGAACCGCCCGCAAACGGAATTTCACCGGAGAGGGCCTGTTCGACCAGATCATCCCAGCCATTGACGGACATGGCGGTGCTGGTGACGGGCAGGGCGCGCAGGCGGGCGCCAGTGGCCTCGATCTCTTCACGCAAGGTTGGAGCAGGCGCGGGCGTTTCGCCGGGGGCGGGGCGGGTGACGGGCAGCTTGGTGCGGCCCCGTTCGGCAATGGCGGCGCGCACGACACGGACGGTGAGGGTTACGCCTTCGGTGGCTTCGCGCGGGAGCTGATCGATGAAGGCATCGGTGCCATCATCGAAGCGGACAATGCCGCGCTTGGCATCATGCAAGCGTTTGACGAGGCGGACCTGGGCGATGAGGCCGGGACGGATGGGATCGCCCCATTCGATCCGCGCGGACAGGATTTCGCCATTCGCCACGAAAATCGCGCGTTCTTCGGCAATGCCGTCTTCGTAAAGCCATTCAGCGGACATAGATACCTGCAGCGATCAAGAGGCGGCGCGTTTCAAACAAGGGCAGGCCGATAACCCCGGAGTGGCTGCCTGAAAGCCAGTTGCAAAAGCCTTCCGCGCTGCCCTGAATGGCATAGCCGCCCGCTTTGCCATGCCATTCACCGCCAGCGATATAGGCATCGATTTCGGCGTGGGACAGGCGTTTGAAGCGCAGGATGGTTTCGGACAGGGCTTCGCGCAGTTTCCCGTCGGGCGTGATCACGGCGATGGCCGAATAGACTCGGTGGCGGCGGCCTGACAGCAGAGCGAGGCAATCGCGCGCGGTGGCCTCATCCTCGGCCTTGGGCAGGATGCGCGCGCCTGCGCCGACGACGGTATCGCCCGCAAGGATGATTGCGCCCGGAGCAAGGGTTGCGGCGGCGCGGGCCTTTTCAGCAGCGAGGCGGACGGCGTGATTGCGCGCGCGTTCACCCTTGAGCGGGGATTCGTCAATGTCGGTCGCGACGACGCGGGCAGGGGCAAGCCCCAAGCGGCCCAGCAATTCGAGGCGGCGCGGGCTGGCCGAGGCTAGAACCAGTTCAGGTGCGGTGATTTCGGGCGAGGTGCCGTCCTTTGTCAAATCGAGATGCCGCCCTTTGTCAGATGATGGGGTGCAAGTTCAACCAGAACTTGATTCGTTCAGCATGCTGCAATGCGACAAACTGATACTAAATGCGCATTGTCAGCATGGGACCGGATGGCCACCCTTGGCGTCAATGAGGCTGCGCGTGGCGTAGCGATCCGATTTTCAAGGGTTTGCATGGTGATTGTAAAAGCGGCGACATCAATTGGAGCCTTGGCGTTTTGCCTTGCAGTTGCGAACCCTGCGATGGCGCAGGATGTGACGGCAGGCACCGATGATGCAGCGCAAGAAATGCCACCAGGCGAAGAAGACGATGCGATCTTTGCCGAGCCGGGGCAAATTCTGGTGGTGGCAACGCGGATCAAGGGGCAAGTCGATACCACGCTGGCACCGATTGCGGTTCTGGATGAGGCCGCGATTGCATCCTATGGGGCGGGATCGATTGAGGAATTGTTGACCGCGCTTTCGCCGCAGACGTCATCAGGGCGCGGGCGCGGGGATGGCAGGCCGATCGTGCTGCTGAACGGGATGCGCATCTCCGGTTTTCGCGAGTTGCGCGGGTTTCCGCCCGAAGCGATCAAGCGCGTGGAAGTGCTGCCCGAAGAAGTGGCGCTGAAATATGGCTATCGGCCCGACCAGCGCGTGGTGAACTTCATCCTGAAGGACGACTTCAGCAGTTATGGCACCGATACCGAAGTGCGACTGCCCAGCGGCGGCGGGTTTACCGAGCTTGAGCAGGAGTTCACGCTGACCAAGATTGCCAATGGCAACCGAATCAACGTGACGGGCAAGCTGGAGGACGCGAGTCCGCTGACCGAGGGCGAGCGCGGGATCGTGCAGCCTGTGACGGGCACGCTGGTGGCCGGTGATCCTAGAGCTGCGGATTATCGCACGCTGATTGGTGATACGAAATCTGCGGAATTGAACGCTACATTGGCGCGCGCGCTGGGCAATGGCGCGGGGTTGAGTGCGAACCTGCAAGTGCAGCGCGATGATTCACGCACGCTGAACGGGCTAAATACGGTGACGCTTGGTGATTTTACCCGGACGACGATAGTGCCGCAGCCGATCACGACGCGCCGCCGCACGACGGCGGTGCAGGCAGGGGCGGCGCTGAACAAGCCGCTGGGCGATTGGCTTTTGGCGCTGACCGCCGATGGTGGTCATACCGAGACGAAGAGCACGATTGATAATCGCGCGGACCTTTCCGGCTTGCAGGCGCTGGTGAACGCGGGGCTGCTGAGCGCGAGCGGAGATTTGCCGAGCGAGGCGATATTGGGCGTGGCGGTGGACCGGGCACTGTCGAAGACGGATACGCTATCCAGCCTTGCGACATTCAGCGGACGGCCGTTGCGGCTGCCCGGCGGCGAAGTGGGGCTGACGGTGAAGGCCGGGTTCGATTATTCGGGCATCGAAAGCAGCGACACACGCACGACGACCGGCACCGTGAACCTGAAGCGCGGGGATGCGCAGGCCGGGTTCAGTATCGACATGCCAATTACCAGCCGCAAGGAAGGCTTTGGCGCGGGCGTGGGCGACATATCGCTGAATGCCAATGCCGAGATTCACCGGCTTTCAGACTTTGGCACGCTGTATAATTGGGGTGGCGGGCTAACCTATGCGCCAACCGAAACGCTGACGCTGACCGCCAATTATGTGGCGGCAGACAAGGCGCCAACGCTGGTGCAACTGGGCGGGCCGGTGACGGTGACACAGAACGTATCGCTGTTCGACTTTACGCGCGGCGAGACGGTGCTGGCCACGGTGATCAGCGGCGGCAATCCGGGCCTTGTGAAAGAGCGCCAGCGCGACTGGAAGTTTGGATTGAACTGGTCGTTACCGTTTTTGAAGGATTCGGCGTTTGTGGCGGAATACTTCCGCAACCGATCAACCAATACGTCAAACGGGTTTCCGCTGCTGACGGCGGATGTCGAGGCCGCGTTTCCCGGGCGGGTGGTGCGCGATGCCGATGGGCGGATCATCTCGGTGGATCAAAGCGCGGTGACCTTTGCGCAAGAGAAGGGATCGCGGCTGCGCTATGGGCTGAATGTCTCGGGCAGTTTCGGAAAGGCGGAGCCGGTTGCAGAACGCAGCGGTGCCCGTGCAGGGCGGCCAGCAGGCGGCCCGCGTGCGGGTGGCGCCGGCGGTCCGCGTATGGGCGGTGGCGGCGGCCGCTTTGGTCCGGGCGGAATGGGGGCCGATGGGCGCGGGCGGTGGAATCTTTCGGTGTTCCATACCGTGCGGTTCCAGCAATCATTGCAGTTTGCCGCTGGCGGAACCGTGCTGAACCTGTTGGATGGCGATGCGATCAACAGCGGCGTGGCGCGGCATTCGCTGGAGATGGAGGGCGGCGGTTTCTATCGCGGGTTCGGTTTGCGCGCGAGCGGTAGCTATACTGGCGGTTCACGCATCGATGCCAATGGCGGGCCGGGATCGACCAGCTTGCGCTTTGCGCCGATTGCGACGTTTGACATGCGTTTGTTTGCCGACCTTGGCCGCAAGGAAAAGCTGGTGGAGAAAGTGCCGTTCCTGAAAGGAACCCGCGTATCGCTATCGGTGGACAACGTGTTCAACGCGCAGCAACGAGTGACCGATGATACCGGCGCGGTGCCATTGCGTTATCAGCCGGGCTTCCTGGATCCGCGCGGGCGCGTGTTCGAGATTGAGTTCCGCAAACAGTTTTGAGGAGGTCTGGGGAAATGCCCATGCGTCCCCATTGCGCGCAGGGGCAGAGCCACTATTTGCGGGTGAGCCATGGCCCGTAAGCCCGACACCCCGCCTGATCGCGATACTGAACGATTCCACGAGGATCGCGCATCGGTAACCGTGCGCGGCGCCGATCAGCCCGATATCGACAAAGGGGTGGCGGTGATCCGCGACACGGTGCAGACATTGAAGCCGACGCCGGGCGTGTACCGGATGTTGGATGCGCGGGGCGATGTGCTCTATGTGGGCAAGGCGCGCGCGCTGAAGAACCGAGTGGCGAATTATGCGCAAGTGGACCGGCTGACCAACCGGTTGCGGCGGATGGTCAGCCAGACCCGGTCAATGACGATCATCACGACGGCTTCGGAAGCCGATGCGCTGCTGCTTGAAGCGCAGTTGATCAAACGCTTTCGTCCGCCGTACAATGTGCTGCTGCGCGATGATAAATCGTTTCCGTTCATCCTGTTGCGCGCCGATCATGCTTACCCGCGCATTCAAAAGCATCGCGGCGCGCGCAAGGCTAAGGGAAACTACTACGGTCCGTTTGCCAGCGCGGGCAGTGTGAATACGACGATCAACGCGTTGCAAAAGCTGTTCCTGCTGCGCAGTTGCAACGATGGCTTTATGGCGCGGCGGGACCGGCCATGCTTGCTCTATCAGATCAAGCGGTGTTCAGCGCCGTGCGTGGACCGAATCTCTGAAGGGGATTACGGCGAACTGGTGCGGCAAGCGAAGGATTTCCTTGGTGGAAAATCCGGCGCGGTGCAGCGCGAGATTGAGACGCAGATGCAGGCGGCGGCGGAGAACCTCGATTTCGAACGCGCCGCGATGATGCGTGACCGGTTGCGCGCGGCCACGTTTATTCAGGGCAGCCAGGCGATCAACGCCGAGGGTGTGGGCAACGCCGATGTGTTCGCGATGGCGACCAAGGGCGGCCAAGTGGCGGTGCAGGCGTTCTTTATTCGCGGTGGCCAGAACTGGGGCCACCGCGCGTTCTTCCCAACGCATACCGAAGGGCTGGCCGAAGAAGAGGTGATGACCAGCTTTCTGGCGCAATTCTATGAAGAAGTGCCGCCTGCGCGGTTGATTTTGGTTGATCGCGATTTGCCCGAAGCAGACTTGCTGGCCGAGGCGCTGTGCGAGGCAGCAGGCGGCAAAGTGGAGATTTCGGTGCCGCAACGCGGGGACCGACGGCGGTTGATGGAGCAGGCGCAGCGCAACGCGACGGAATCGCTCGACCGGCGCATGGCTGAAAGCGGGTCCAAGGCCAAAGTCATGCGCGACTTGGCCGAGTTTCTGGAACTGCCCGAGGTGCCGCAGCGGATCGAGGTTTACGACAACAGCCATATTCAGGGCACCAACGCGCTTGGGGCAATGATCGTTGCGGGGCCTGAAGGCTTTGTAAAAGCGCAATATCGCAAGTGGAACATCAAGACCGCGCAGACCAATGACGATTTTGCGATGATGCGTGAAGTGATGACACGCCGGTTTGGCAAAGCACAAGAGGACGATCCTGACCGGGAGAACGGAACTTGGCCCGATCTGGTGCTGATTGATGGCGGCAAAGGGCAGATGTCATCAGTAAAAGAGGCGCTGGGCGAATTGGGCATTGAAGACGTGGCGCTGATCGCGATTGCCAAGGGGCCGCATCATGGGCGTGATGGGCGCGAGGTTTTTCACTTTCCTGATGGCCGCGAAAAGATGCTGCCGGTCAATTCGCCGGTGCTGTTTCACTTGCAGGTGATGCGTGACGAAGTGCATCGTTTTGCCATCGGCGCGCACCGGGCCAAGCGCAGTCGCGCGATTACGGCCAGCCCGCTTGACGAAATTGCGGGGATCGGTCCGGCGCGCAAACGCGCACTGCTCCTGCATTTTGGTACAGCGGGCAAAGTGCGGGCGGCAAGCCTTGAGGATTTGCAGCGCGCGCCAGGCGTAAGCGCGGCGGTGGCACAGACGGTTTACGATTTCTATCATCCGTCGGCCTAAAAAAAAGTTATCATTGCCGAGGCGCTAACCTTTCCTGTTTGCGCCGCGTTATCTCCATGGGGCGCTTGATCTGCGGCGAACAGGAAGCCTTGTACGGGGTGCAGGGCATGGGGATCATCGCAATGGGACTTGGCAAACATCTGTTTGGGATGACCGCGCTGGCACTATGCTGCGCAGCGCCCGCTTTGGCAGAGACCGGCAACGGTGTTGGCAGCCAATTTGAACTTGCGTTCTGGCAGTCCGTGACAGGCAGTGATGATGCCACACTGTATGAGGCCTATTTGCAGCAGTACCCCAGTGGTACTTTTGGCGCACTTGCGAGGGCCAAAGTGGTTATTTTACGTAAAGGTGCCGCACCAGTGGTGCCTTCGCAAGTTGAAAGTCTGCCTTCCGTCGCGCCTTTGCCCAAGAACGTGCGTATTGCCTATGGTGGTGTGAAGGGGATTTACGCTGAGGCGGAACCAACGGACGACAGTGCATTGCTGGAAGAACTGGCGAAATCGCAAGAGGTAGGCGGGGCAAGTTTGCAGGCGGCGGCAGCGCCGGTGCCTGTTCAAGGATTTGCATTGCCAGCACGCCCTGTGATGAGCGACGTTCCCGAATTGCCCTTGCCTTCGGCATTCTGTTCCGCCGAACAGCGCAATGCGTTTCACGAAACGCGCTACAAGCCAGTGATGGAGATTGCGCGGGCCAACAATGCTGCGGCAGTTGCGCATATGCAGCGTTTGCAACAGGAGTACGACAGCCTGCAACTGGCGCGCGATACCACGCCGATGAACGCAATTGCGCACGAAGCAAGCGACTATCAGCACGTCGCGGAGCAGGCCTATAACCGCCAGATCGCAATAGTGCAGCAGTTCCAGACCATGATGGCGGTGCCCGTGAATACGTGTCAGATGGCGGCGGCGCAATGAGGGCGCTTGTTGCGGGCATTGCCGTGATCGCCGGGCTTATGGGAGCGGCACCAGCGCAGGCTACCGGCTGCCTTGACCGTGCGACGCTGACCGCAGCGCGGTTAAACGAATTTGGCACGATGATGATGACGGTGAATTTGCGTTGCAAGGCCAGCGGCATCGATCTGTCGGCAGGCTATAAAGCCATGTTGGACGTGCACCGACCCATCTTTGCTGCAGCAGACCGGCGTTTGCGGGCGTTCTTTGCCGACCAACCGCGTTCGTTTGATGCCTATTCCACGCGGTTGGGCAACCGTTACGGCGGGGGAGCGACCGATCCTGTCCACTGCCAGCGGTTTGATAAAGTGGCGCAAAATTTGTCGGCTAATCCTGATACGGCAACATTGGGCAAAGTAGTATTTGCCATGATTGCCAATCCGCGCATCGAAGGGGCGATCTGTCCCTAACTGGGTTTTGCTGGTCGCATCAGGCCTTCTTGGGCAACGCTGGCGACAAGTTTGCCGCCTTCGGTGAAAATGCTGCCGCGATTGAAGCCGCGTGCGCGTCCGGCCCATGGGCTGTCGCAGACATAAAGTAGCCATTCGTCGGCGCGGAAATCATCGTGGAACCACACGGCGTGATCTAGGCTCGTCACCATCAGATCGCCTTTCAAAACGCTTTCAGTGTGCGGCAGTGTTGCTGTGGTGAGCAAGGTCATGTCGCTAGCGTAAGCCAATACGGCGCGCTGAATTCTGGGATCGCCAGGAAGCGGTGCGACGGTGCGGAACCACGTGTGAGCCACTGGCTCCTGAGGCAGACCGTCAAGCCATTGCCATTGCTCGACAGGCCGCAATTCTATCGGGCGAGGACGCAGTCCGAAACTGCGAACCGCAGGAGGCACTTTGTCGCCATGCAACCGGCACAGTTCGGCATCACTGGCCAGACCATCAGGGCTGGGCACGTTCGGCATGGGTGTGGCGTGGCGCAAGCCCTCGTCACGCTTTTGGAATGATGAAATCAGGTTGAGGATGGGCTTGCCCAACTGGCTGGCAACCACGCGCCGATTGGAAAAACTGCCCCCATCGAAATCGCGTTCAACCTTGAAATCGATCTCGTAATCTTCGCTGCCACCGCGCAGGAAATAGGCGTGAAGCGAATGCACCGGGCGATCATCGGGCACCGTGCGTTCGGCGCTGGCCAAGGCCTGTCCGATAACTTGTCCGCCAAAGACGCGGCCAATGCCGCCGATCTTGCGGCTGCCCTCAAAACGGTCACCGCCGTGGTCGGTTACGTCGAGCAGGGTCAGCAGACTGGCGACGAGCTCTTGGGGTGTCGGGTTGTCAGTCGCTGTCATACGCATGCGATGGACCGCGTTCCCATTTGCGTCAACGCCCTGTTTTAACGCAAACTCATCGCTTTTCGATAGAGCCGCCAGCCGAAGGCTTTGGCGCGATTTGTGGCAGGCCAGCGTCCGGGCGCGCGCGGCGAAAGGCCTGCTTTGCGCATCAGGTTATTGAAAGCGCGGGCATCGGCTTCGGCAAAACTCCATTCGGAACGCCACGTGATGGATAGCGATACTGAGGGCGCGGGGCCGTTTTGCACAAAGTGCGGTGACATGACCGGCACGTAAAGCGCCTCTCCCGGTGAAAGCGCCCATTCAGTCCCATCCGAGAGCAGATCATCGCGCCAGAAAAGGTCGCGCCCGCCCCCGGTGTGATAGGTTTCATGCGTTTGATCGGGTGCAAAGCGAGCATCGCCTGCAGGGAACATCGTCATCCCTTTGCTACCCATCAATTGCAGCAGGATGTTGTGTTCCGGATCGAAGTGATAGGGGGTAACGCCATTGGGGCTTGTGATAAAAACGAACCCCTGTGGTTTCAACATTGCACCAGTTTTTGCCTCAATGGTTGGGCGTAGCTCTTCCAGTAATGTGGTCAGCACGTCATTGTAGGCGGGGATCTGTTCGATGTTCTTGAGCGCGGCCCAACTGCCGGTTGTGGCAATATTGCGGATGGTTTCGCCAATGCCGATGCCGTTGGCCGGTGCCTTTTCCCCATTCAGACCAAGCGGCAGATCGGCGCGGTTAAATTCGACGCTGTGTTCGGGCAAAGCTTCGGCCATTTGTGCCAATGCGCCCAATTGCATCAGCGGATGATCACCAAGCTGGTGTGCCAGTTTGTGCGGCACTTCCGGATAGGACGCGGCAAAGGCGTTGTGCGAGGCTGTGTCGAATGTACCCAGCGCGGTGGCTTTGGTGAAAGAGGTTGTCTGATCGTTCATCGCGTCAGTCCAATGGATTGCGCTTGAGTTCCAGCGCATTGAGGAGGTTGAAAAGGCTGCGGCGGCGCTTGCCGCCAATGGCGACAGATATGCGCCCGATGGGGCGGCGTTCGGTCCATAAGCTGTCGATCATGGGATGATCGGGCGCAGCGCAACTATCGCACCATGCGATGTCTTCCCGGTTCAGCAGCGCCAGATTTTCGCGCTGGAGCAGGACGCCGGGGGAGAAACGGGCGTAAGCTTCGTCAAAGGCAGTTTTATAGGAAAAGCTGCCGGGCGGTGTGAGGAAGTTAACGAGCATCGCGATGGGGCGGCCGTCAAGACTGAGGGAAAGCCGTTCGAGTTTGCCGAGGGAAGCCGCTTGTTCGAGCGCAGTGCGGAACAAGGTTTCGGTCTGCTGTGCGCAGATCATGGCGCTGCCCGCTTTGCCCTTCCAGCCGCCGTGTTCTAGCCTGAGGAAATCGTCGATCCACTGGCGAATGTGGTGCGCTGTTTCAAACCGTTCGAAAGAAAGTGCACCCTGTTCTGTCAGCCGCGCGTGCTGGCGGCGGAGTTCCTTGCGCTTTTTGGCGGTCAGCGCGTGTTCGAGATAGTCGTCGGGCGCGAGGGTGGATTGCAGTAGTGCACGCTGTTCGCGCAGGACGATGACTGCCTTGCGGTTTTGGCGGCTGGCAAGATCGAACAGGCTTTGCGTGACGGGCTGGTCCAGCGGCATGGATGGCAAATGGAGGAACAGGTCAAGGCCGGGGGCGGCATCAGCCCAAGCAAGCAAGCCTTGCCAGAACAAGTCTTCGCAGCCCGCACGCACCAGCGGTGCGCCGAAGAAGGCGTTGGCGTGCATCCAAGTGGTGCGGTGCGGAAACGGCCAACCGCTGTAGCGCGAGGCCGTGCACAGCGGCACGAGGCCGACCAACTGATCGCCGATTTCGACGGTGAGCAGCTTTGCGCTGGCTTGCGGATCAAACGATTCCAGCGCGGGCAGCAAGTACCACGGTTCGAAGAAAGGGTTGGGCGTGGCTGCGTGATCGGCAAGCGATTGCCAACGCGCACGGGCGGTTTGGCCAGTCCATTCCCGCCAGTTCGTGGCTTTTGCGCACGGTAAAGCCTTCGGCTCGAAAGCCGAATCGGATGGCAAGAGGGGCGAGGAATGGGCGTTCAACGATGGTTTCTCCACCACTTAACTTACGGCCAAGGCACGAAAACTCGGTTAACGGGCTGGGCCTAGTATTGGAGTCTTGCAGGCGCAGGTGCCGCACCCCCAACCTCAACCCCTCTCCGCCGGGGAGGGGAGTGAGAATTGTGCAGCCGAAGGCGGAATTAGTCGCAGCGGGAAGGGGGCGCGTCGGGTGCCTTTTGAAATAGGGATGATCGCCAAAAGAAACCCCGCCCGGATTGCTCCGGACGGGGACGTAGTGGCTTTAGTTTATGGATAGATGCGGGGTTTTTATCCCGCTCCGTTGGCCGCCAAGGCTGCGAGCAGCAGCAGCGCGACGATATTGGTGATCTTGATCATCGGGTTGACGGCGGGGCCTGCGGTGTCTTTGTAGGGATCGCCCACAGTATCGCCGGTGACGGCGGCTTTGTGTGCTTCAGAGCCTTTGCCACCGTGATGACCATCTTCGATGTACTTCTTGGCATTGTCCCATGCACCGCCGCCCGATGTCATCGAGATGGCGACGAACAAGCCGCTGACGATCACGCCGAGCAGCAATGCGCCAAGTGCCGCAAAGCCATTGGCCTGACCCGCCACTGCGGTAATCACGAAGTAGACCACGATCGGCGCCAGCACTGGAAGCAGCGATGGCACGATCATTTCCTTGATTGCCGCCTTGGTGACAAGATCGACGGTGCGGGCATAATCAGGCTTGGACGTGCCAGCCATAATGCCCGGATTTTCGCGGAACTGGTTGCGCACATCCAGCACCACATCGCCTGCAGCACGGCCCACAGCGGTCATGCCCATCGCACCAAACAGGTACGGCAGGAGCGCACCGAGCAGAAGCCCGACGATGACATAAGGGTTTTCAAGGCTGAAGCTAACCGCGAGATTCGGGAAGAATTCGCGCAAGTCGGTGGTGTAGGCGGCAAACAGGACAAGCGCGGCAAGGCCGGCCGAGCCAATGGCATAACCCTTGGTGACAGCCTTGGTAGTGTTGCCCACAGCGTCGAGTGCATCGGTCTTTTCACGGACTGAATCATCGAGCCCTGCCATTTCGGCAATGCCGCCAGCGTTATCGGTTACCGGACCATAAGCATCGAGCGCGACGACCATGCCAGCCAGAGCGAGCATTGCGGTAGCAGCGTAAGCGATGCCGATGAGGCCTGCGAGCTGATAAGCGCCGATGATACCAGCGCAGATCACGAGCGTTGGCATGGCGGTGGATTCAAGGCTGATGGCAAGGCCCTGAATGACGTTGGTGCCGTGGCCGGTTTCCGACGACTTGGCGATGGAGCGCACAGGCCGATAGGCGGTGCTAGTGTAGTATTCTGTGATCCAGATGATCAGCCCGGTGATGACCAGACCGACGAGCGAGCAATAGAACAGCGTGCGCCCGTTGAACGTGACAGTATCGCCCATCACGGTGTAGGACATCGCCGTTTCCATGCTGCCCAAGGCATAGCTGATTGCCCACCAGATCGCGCCGACCGAGAGCACGGCGGTGACAAGGAAGCCCTTGTACATTGCGTTCATGATGTTGTTCGAGCTGCCAAGTTTGACGAAATACGTGCCGATGATCGAGGTAACGATGCACACGCCGCCGATCAGCAGTGGCAGCGCCATCATTGGCGCAAGAGCTGCGCCGAGTCCTTTGAGCAGTAGCGCGGTGAGCACCATGGTGGCACCGACAGTGACGACATAAGTTTCGAACAAGTCAGCGGCCATACCGGCGCAATCGCCGACGTTATCGCCCACGTTATCGGCGATGACGGCAGGGTTGCGTGGATCGTCTTCGGGAATGCCCGCTTCGACTTTGCCGACAAGATCGGCACCGACGTCAGCCGCTTTGGTGAAGATACCGCCGCCCAGACGCGCGAAGATCGAGATGAGCGAGGCACCGAATGCAAGCGCGACGAGGCCATCGACTACCGTGCGATCATCGCCGCCAACGGTGTAGCCTGCGATGTCGGTGAGGTAGTGATAGAACACCGCGATAGCGAGGAGCGCAAGGCCCGCAACCAGCATGCCGGTGATCGCCCCTGCACGAAATGCAAGGGTAAGCCCTTGTTGCAGGCCGCTTTGTGCAGCAGCCGCAGTGCGCACGTTGGACCGAACCGAGATGTTCATCCCGATGAAGCCCGCAACGCCCGAAAGCACGGCACCGATCACAAACCCGGTGGCCGAGATAGTGCCGAGGGTTGCTGCGATGATCACCGCGACAACAACACCAACGACAGCGATGGTGGTGTACTGACGCTTCAGATAGGCTTGTGCGCCTTCCTGAATGGCGGCGGCGATTTCCTGCATGCGTTCGTTGCCTGCAGGTGAACTGAGCACCTGACGGCTGGTCACGAAGCCATAAACTATGGCCAGTAACCCCAGTAAAATCGATAAGACGACTAGGTTCACTTTGGCATCCCCCTTTATTCCCGGTGCCACGAATGGCCGGTCCCCGTCGTTTGCGGGTGACGAGAGGCTATAGTTTTATTTCTCGCTCGCAAGCCTTTCCATGATGTGGATCAAGCGCGCTCTAATTGTGCGAATAGCCAAGCGATCCCTGCGGCACTGCACCATCAACGATAACAGGTGCTATGGTGCGTGTTTGGGCAAAGCCGATGCAGACGGCAGGGCATGGGGGCACAACGCTTGGCGGAAGGGTGAGCAACAGCTCGTAGTCATCGCCCCAGCGCATGGCGTCCTGATGGCGCGAAACGGGGAGGTCTGCGGGAAATGGGACGGCGGCTGTCTCAATGGCGAACGTAACGCCGCTGGCATCGGCCATGCGCGCAGCGTCGATGAGCAAGCCGTCCGACACGTCCATCATGGCGGTGGCGAAGGGGGCAAGGGCGCGGCCTTGGGCAAGGCGCGGACTGGGGCGGCGGAACGCGGCGCTATCTGCGCCCGACCCATCACGCAGGGCTTCAAAGCCGAGCATGGCTGCGCCGACTGGGCCGGTGAGCCACAGCAAATCGCCGGGCTTGGCTCCAGCGCGCGATGGCACAGGGCGGTGTGTGGCGCGGCCCAGCGCGGTGAGGCCAAGGCTGCGCGGGCCATTGGCGCTGACGGTATCGCCGCCAAGCAAGGGCACGCTGAAAGCCTCCAACGCCTCGGCCAAGCCAATGATGAACCGATCATCCCGATCACCCAGCGTAAAGCCGAGCAGGACGCCAACCGGTTCTGCGCCCTTGGCGGCAAGATCGGACAAGTTGGTGGCGACCAGCTTCCATGCGACATCAGCCATGTCCTGCCCCGGTAGCCAATGCACGCCTTCGACCATCATATCGTGCGTGAGAACGAGCGCGTCGTCGCCGAAATCGAGGACCGCGCAATCATCGGCCAGCCCGCGCGCGGCGGGGTGCGTTGCCAATGCGCGCATGGCATTGATCAGGGCGAATTCATTGCTCACGCATGGGTCTATGGGATGATCGCGCCAACTCGACAAGCGCGCTTGCGGCTTGGCGCAAAGTTTGCTGGCAGGGTTTGCATGGTTGGAAATTGCTTGCGCGGCTATCCTGATTGCGCTTCTCTTGCCGCTTGGTGCGATAGATTATGTATGATCGCGCCGATGTGGGAATGAATAGGGTAATGGAGCAGGCCGGAAGTCTTGAAACGCCGGGCGCGCGGGACCTGCTGTTGCAGACCGCGTCGATGATTATGCGTGAAGGCGATGTCGTTGATATATCGTTGTCGGAATTGAGCTTGCGGTCGGGGTTGAACTCGGCGTTGGTCAAATACTATTTCGGCAATAAAGCAGGGCTTCTCAAGGCATTGCTTGATCGGGACATGGCGAACATCGTCAAATCGGTCGATGCCTTGCTGGCCAAGGACGATATGTCGCCTGAGGCCAAGCTGCGGCGCCATATCTCAAAGTCCATCGATACCTATTTTGATTACCCGTACCTCAACCGGCTGTTGATGCGGCTGGTGCGTGACAGCGACGAGGCCGAAGCCAAGCGTATTGCCGAACTGTATTTGCTGCCCCTCAAAAACGCTTACAATCACTTCATTGTCGATGGTGTAGAGTCAGGCGTGTTTCGGCCAATCGATCCGGAATTGTTCTACTTTACAGCGACAGGCGCTGCGGACCGGTTCTTCTCGGCAAAGCTGGTGCTGAAACATTGCTTCGATCAGGACGCGCTGACCGAAGAATTGCGCGACCGTTATCGCGAACACACCGTCGATTTTGTCATGGCAGGCATCCTTGCGCGCTGAAACAGAAACGGCGGGCTGGCGGATCGGGGTCATCGGCGGGTCCGGGCTTTACGATTTTGACGGGCTTGAAGACGCGCAGGAAATCGCAGTGGCATCGCCCTTTGGCGCGCCATCGGCACCGGTGACCATTGGTCGGATCGGCCATGTCGGATTCGTATTTCTGCCGCGCCACGGCAAGGGGCACAGCATTCCGCCCGATGGCATCAATGCGCGCGCCAATATCGATGTGCTGAAGCGTTGTGGGGTCACCGATGTTTTGGCAATTTCAGCCATCGGATCGCTGCGCGAGGATCTGGCGCCGGGCAGTTTCGTGGCGGTCGATCAGTTTATCGACCGCACGCACGGGCGCACCGATTCGTTCTTTGGCGAAGGGCTGGTCGCGCATGTCTCAATGGCCGATCCGGTCTGTCCGCGGCTGTCGGGCTTTGCAGCAGACGCTGCTGAGGCCGTGGGTGCTGTGGTTCATCGTGGGGGTTGCTACCTTGCCATGCAGGGGCCGCAATTTTCGACGCGCGCAGAAAGCCGGATGTATCGGCAATGGGGCGCAGACGTGATCGGGATGACTGCTATGCCCGAAGCGCGGCTCGCCCGCGAGGCCGAACTTCCTTACGCCTTGCTGGGCATGGTCACCGATTACGATTCGTGGCGTGAGGGCGACCATGTGGAAGTGGCTGACGTGTTGCGCGTTATGGCCGGCAATACCGCATTGGCGCGCAATACTTTGTTGCAATTGGCAGCACTGTTGCCGGACCAACGCGCAAGTAGTCCAATCGATTGTGCCCTTACTGGTGCAATAATGACCGCGCCTGCACAGCGCAATTCAGTGCTGCTGGCAAAGCTGGAGGCAGTGGCGGGACGCGCTATTGGTTGACGAAAATTTCGTCTGGCACTTTTGTGTGAAACGAATTACCAGCTTGGTCACCGCCTGTTGATACTTTATTTCTGTCTTGCGTTTCAGGCTGGTTTCATGTGATACGATATTATGCCAGTTACAGCGACCCGACTTTCCGATTTTATGCCCTACCGAATGGCGGTCACCTCTAATGCGGTGAGCGCGCTGATATCGGGCGAATATCGTAGCGAATTTGGCCTGAAAATCCCCGAATGGCGCGTTATGGCGGTGCTGGGTGATGCAGGATCATTGACACAGCGCGATTTGGTCAGAGCCACGGTGATGGACAAAGTGGCGGTGAACCGGGCGTGCAAGGTCTTGGAAGAGCGCGATCTTATTCAGCGCAGCCCGAATGAACTGGATGGGCGTTCGCACCATCTGGAACTGACCGCGGCTGGCGTTGAATTGCACGGCAAGATCTGGCCGCAGGCGGTGACAATTTACGAAAAGATATTCACCGCAATTACCCCACGTGAACAAGAAAAGCTGCGGATCATCCTCGACAAATTGTTGAAAGCTGCCCGCGAAATTGAAGGTGACGATAAATGAAACTGGCATCCCTCCCGCAGGGCCGGGACGGGCGGCTGATCGTGGTTTCCGAAGATTTGGCCTGGTATGCCGATGCCGATCACATTGTGCAGACCATGCAAGGGTTGCTGGATGATTGGGACCGGCATTACCCGCAGCTTGAGGCGTTATCGATTGAACTGGCGCATGGGGCGATCCCGCGCAAACGCTTTCACGAACGCGAAGCTTGCGCGCCTTTGCCACGGGCGTTTCAGTGGGTTGATGGCAGCGCCTATGTCAACCATGTGGAACTGGTGCGCAAAGCGCGCGGGGCTGAACTGCCAGCAAGTTTTTGGTCTGATCCGCTGATGTATCAGGGCGGTAGCGATGATTTGCGCAGCGCGCGCGAACCAGTCCTGCTGGCGGATGAAGACTGGGGCTGCGATTTCGAAGCCGAAGTTGTGGTGGTGACAGGCGATGTGCCGCAAGGTGTATCGCCCGATGCAGCATTGCAGCATGTGCGATTGATCGGACTGGTCAACGACGTATCGCTGCGCAATCTTATTCCCGGCGAATTGGCCAAGGGGTTTGGCTTTGTCCAATCGAAACCAGCCAGCCATTTCTCGCCGGTTTTCGTAACGCCTGCTGCGTTGGGCGATGCTTGGACCGATGGCAAACTGCTGCGTCCGCTGATGGTGGACCTGAACGGTGCGCCATTTGGCCGAATTGAAGCAGGCGAGGATTGCACCTTCGATTTTGGCGTTTTGATTGCGCATCTGGCCAAGACGCGCAGCATTGGGGCCGGAACGATTATCGGCTCTGGCACCGTATCCAACCGCGATCCTGATGGATCACCGGGACGACCTGTGGCGCAAGGCGGCCGAGGCTATGCCTGCATCGCTGAGCAGCGCGTGGTCGAAACGATCGCAACAGGCGCGCCGGAAACGCCGTTCCTCAAGTGGGGCGATAACGTCCGGATTGAGGTGCGCGATAACAAGGGCAAAAGCATCTTCGGCGCGATTGAACAGACTATCAATCGCCTCTGATCGGCGCGCATGGAACAGCAAAAGGCCCGGCAGGAATGAACCTGCCGGGCCTTTTTTGTTGGCGGATGGAGGCCCGCGTCAGAACTTCTTGTTGATGAAGTTATCGCTGAGCGAGCAAGCTGCTGGCCCCAGAATGACGATGAACAGCACCGGAAGAATGAACAAGATCAACGGAATGGTCATGATCGCGGGCAGGCGTGCGGCCTTTTCTTCGGCGCGCATCATGCGTTCGTTGCGAAACTCTGCCGAAAGCACGCGCAGAGCCGAGGCGAGCGGCGTGCCGTAGCGTTCCGTCTGGATCATGGTGGTCACCACGCCCTTCACCGAATCGAGATTTACGCGATAGGCAAAGTTTTCGAAGGCTTGGCGGCGGTCGGTCAGGAAGGACAATTCGATGGCGGTAAGCGAAAATTCATCGCCCAGTTCAGGATAGGCGCGGCCCAGTTCGCGCGCGACACGGTTAAAGGCCGCATCGACGGTCAGGCCAGCTTCGGCGCAGATGACGAGCAAATCAAGCGCATCGGGCAAGCCTTTGCGGATTGCTGCTGTGCGTTTTCCGATCTGGTTCTGGACGGCAATGTCCGGCCCTTTATAGCCCAGAATCAGACAGGCAGCGAAGCCCATGAACCGCTTGAGCGGAGTCCATTCCGGAAACGAATCAGACCAGTAGAACATCGCGGCCCCGAACAGGCCCAGCACGATTGGGCAGATCATCCGAGCAAGGATGACCGCAACCGCCCATTCCTTTTTGCGGATGCCGCCCTGGGCCAGCTTTTGTTGGACAGAAGCGACCTGGCTGTCCTGAAGCACTTTGAGTGTATCAAGAAAATCACGGATGCGGTCCGTTGTCTGGTTGCCGCGAATAATGCTTGTGCGTTTGCGCGCATTTGTCGTGATGATGCCCGCTTTTAACTGCTCGCGGCGCTCGTTAAGCGCCTTGACGCGCTTGGCCATCGGATCACGGATGGTAATTGCGGTGTAGATTGCAAACATCACTGACATCGCAGCGACGGCAATAAGCATCGATCCAGCTACGTAGACGTCGACACCGAGAAGGGTCGGTCCGGGCGCGGTATTCAGCATGTTCGCCTGTCCCTTTTCTCAGATTTCGAAGCTGACCATCTTGCCCATGATAAACGCACCAATGCCGAGCCAAGTGAGTCCGCCAAGGCCTGTTGCGATCAGGCGCTCGTCGGTAAAGAACTTGGCCGTATACTCAGGATTGATCGTGTAAATCAGGACAAAGACGATGAACGGCAGCGCGCCGACGATGTAGGCCGATGCTTTGGATTCGGAACTCATCGCGCTGATCTTCAGTTTCATTTGTGCACGTTTGCGCAGAACGTCAGACAAGTTCGAAAGCGTTTCGGCCAAATTGCCGCCAGTTTCGCGCTGGATGGCCAAAGTGATGCAGAAGAAGTTGAATTCGGGCAAGTTGAGGCGGTCTGCGGTTTCTTGCAGTGCCTCTTCCATGGTCCGTCCGACTTTGATCCGGTCTGTCACGAGCTTGAATTCCACGCCGACAGGGCCGGGCACTTCACGCGCGACAACGCCAAGCGTTTCTGTAACCGGAAGGCCAGAGCGGAGGCCGCGCACGAGCAGGTCCATCGCATCGGGCAGGCGCGTGACGAAGTTCTTGATGCGCTTCTTGATGGCCCAGCCGACAACGAAATGAGGGATACCGCCGCCAATGAGAGCGCCCGCAGCCAGCGCAAGCATCGCTGCACCGGTCTTGATGAAAACGAAGAGAATAAGCAGCGTGGCGAGGCCACCACTGACATAGATGTATTGCGAAACCGTCCAAGGTTTTCCGGTACGCTTCAACCGCAGTTGCAACGCTTCGAGACGCGAGCCGGAGCCTGCAATCTTTGTCGCGCGCGGCATGCGTGCGGCAAGAGCCTTGTTAAACTGCGCTTCCACCCGGTCTTTGGCGCTTTGCGAATGCCTCAAGCGGACAGATTGCAGGCGGCGGCCACTCACTTTCGAAGCTGAAGGCCCCGATAGCGCCGCATATACAAGCACCATCGTCAGCAGAAGGCCCAAAGCCATCATGATGGTCTGGATCATGCCTTCCATCGGTTTCGCCTTTCTGTCACGTTACGGATTGCCGGAGTGTTTAGGCAGCGGCATTGGCTTTGGCCTTGGTGCCAATCATTTTCTTAAGATCAAACTTGCTGAGCAATGATGCTTTGCGTTTGTCAGTGCCCGTGTCAGCGGCAGTCACGCCGCTTTCATCGACCGAGTTTATTACCATCAGTCCGATGTCGCGCATCATGGCGCTGGCTTTTGAACTGCTGTTGGCGGCAATAAAAGTTTGCCCAAGCTTGGCAGCATTCGACGCAGCCTTGATATCGTAAGGCACCATGAAATCGATCTTGCGTTCGATCGAGGCTTCCAAATCGGACTTGCTGATTTCGTTGGCTCCGGGCTGGACTTTGTTGGCCACGACGATGGCGCGTGCATGGCTGGCGTTGATTTTGAGCCACGACAGCAAGCGGATTGCATCGCGCGCACCGGCCAAGGTCAATTCGGTGGCAAGAATGACCACGTTCACGTCTGCGAGCAGATGCGGAAAGTTGATCAGCATATTGCGCGGCATATCGACCATCGTCATTTCGAACGACTGGCGGAACTCCTCCTCAAGCTGCACGAAGGCGCTGCCATCGGTCATCAGCGGGGAGTTGATCGGAGCTTCTGCCGAGAGGATGGCAAGGTTATCGTTCGCCCGGATCATCGCGCGTTCGAGGAACAGACCGTCAATGCGGCTCGGGTTGTCGATAGCGTCGGTCAGGCCGCGACCGGGTTCGAGATCAAGCGTCAGCGCGCCTGTGCCGAAATGCACATCAAGGTCAAGCAAGGCAGTGGGCAGCTTGTGATCGGTGCTGAACAGCCATGCCAAGGACGTAGCGATTGTCGAGGCACCAACGCCGCCGCGTGTGCCGACAACCGCCGTTGAGACATGGCGTTTGACGGCGCTGGGGTCTTGATTTTTTGGCGCAGCGAAAATGGCTTGCGCCTGAACCAGCGCATCACGGACTTGCCCGGTGTTTAGCGGTTTGAGCAAGTAATCCTGAATGCCCGAAGCCATCAGATCGCGGTAGAGGCGAACGTCGTTGACCTGGCCCACGGCGATGACGACGGTGCCAGGTTCGCAAACTTCAGCCAGCGCATTGATATCGTTCAGTGGATCGCCGCTTTCGGACAAATCAACCATCAAGATGTTCGGGCTGGCCGTGATCGACAGCGATTGAATAGCGTTGCGCAGGCCTCCGCGGTGGCATTTTTCTGGTGCCCAACCCATGTCGACAACGGCAGGGCGGAGCATATCGAGCGCGCCATCATCGCAAATAAATGCGGCGAAAGCATCGCGATTGGCGTTCTTTGGGCTCATCTCTTTAGCTCCCACCGTCCGAAGTGCCGTTGCTTTTGAGACCCGATTCGCCGGTTGGCATGGCCTTGCGGAAGCTGTCGATGGCTTTGGTGCTGCTCATCACAACCGTCTCACCCGATCCTGTCGCACCTTTGACCAGATGCTCCTTGTCGGCGACCATTGCAGCAAGGTTGCTGTTGATTGCGCAGCCATAGTTTGAGCCCGTGCGGTTGGTCATCGCAAAATCGGATTTTTGATGCCAGTCCGGGCACCCCGGAACAGAAGCTGTGGTGCGCGTGACGATGATGCGCGTTGCGCCCGCTGCCACATAGCCTGCCGTAACAGGTGCAGCGGCGTGATCGACGATCAAGCCCCAGCGTGCGGCAACGGCATCAACCGCAGCCATCGTGGCTTGGGATTTCAAGGGATCGTCAATGGTAATCTTGTCTCCGTATTTCAGCGAAAGCGTTTCGAACCAGCCAGCAAGCCGGCGCTGTTCGGCAGCCGAAAGACCGCCACTAGGCAAAGTCTCTACATCAAAGACATAGCTGTTGCGCTGGACGACTGGCTGGTGGACCGAATCAAGCGACCGGTTTTCCGGCGTGGTCGAGCAAGCCGATAACGCGATGGCGAGGGACAGGACGAGCGCACCGGTTGTGCTGCGGGTGATGTTGTGGCGCATTGCTTGACCCTTTCTCACTGAATGCTGAAGCCAGGTTCGGCATTGGCGACTTTTTGTTCGCCACGCCGATCGCGCGTTTGAGCTGGTCCCGATGGCACGTCGAGCGCGCCAACTTGGGGACCGGCTTGCACGGTGCCTTGCTTTTCTGAAGGTTTGGGACGGCTGCCACCGGTCACGCCATCGTTGTCCATATGGCCAAGCAGGCGCTGGATGTCGTTGGGGCTTTGGAAACCGTCAGTGGGCAGGACGATGTCGTTGGCGTTGACTGGATTGACCAAGTAAGGGGTCACCACAATCACCAGTTCCGTTTCGCCTTTGCGATAGTTGGTTGAGCGGAACAGCGATCCCAGAATGGGGATATCGCCTGCGCCGGGCATCTTGGTGAGCGAGTTCTGTGCGTTGTTGCTGAGCAGGCCTGCAATCATGAACGACTGGCCAGAACCCAGCTCCACAGTGGTTTCCGCACGGCGCACGGTGAGCGCCGGAATTTCGACCGAATCAAGCTTGAGCGCGCCCGTGCTCGAAAGCTCGGACACTTCGGGGCGAACGCGGATCGAGATCCGGCCGTTGGCCAAGACCGTGGGCGTGTAAGCGAGGCTGACACCGTACTTCTTGAATTCAATGGTGGTGACGCCGATTCCTTGCGGAATGGGAATGGGATATTCGCCGCCTGCAAGGAATTCTGCCGTTTCACCCGAAAGCGCGGTCAGGTTTGGTTCTGACAGCGTGGTGACCAGACCCAAAGTTTCGCCTGCATCAAGCGCGCCAAGCAAGTTGAGGCCCAGAAGCCTGCCCATGCCTGAAAGCGTGGTGCCGCCTGCTGCTGCACTGATTGCAGTGCCCGCTGCTTGCACCATATCAGTGGTGGCCCCGGTTGGATCAGGAATGTAGCCGTTTACCGACATGCTACCTGCACCCACAGCGAACGGCAGTCTTGGATCGGTAGTGAATGTTGAACCAATAGCGCGACCTTGGCCAACGCCAAACTTGATCCCGCCGCTGCCGTCAATCGTGGTGAGATTCACGCCGATGTTTTTGATGAGCGAGCGGCTGACTTCAGCGAATTTAACATGCAAGCTGACCTGCAATGGCGTTGCCATCTTCAGGCGGCTGATCACATTAGTCTTGTCGCCCACGAATGCCTTGACCAGACGCTCCGCTTCAGCGGCGTCTTCGGGTGCTGCGATTGTGCCAGTGAGCAGCACTGTGCCGTTCATGGTCGAAACGTTCACGCGCGCTTCTGGCATGGCCATGTTGAGCATCTGGTCGATTGTATCGAGGTTTGTGCCAACGCGGACATTGGCCGACCACACCACATCGCCTTTGACGTTGCTGGCATAGATCGTGGTCTCGCCACCGGACTTGCCAAACACATACAATTGGTTGGTCGACTTGACCTGAACGTCGGCGACCTTTTCATCAGCGACGAAAACGTCTGCCATACGGCCCGGTACGGTAATAAGTTCACCGCGCCCGATTGAGAGTGTCACCGTGCGCGACGGGCTGGTGACGCTTTGCGCGTGCAGCACTGACGTGGCAGGAATGAAAGTGGCGGGCAGCGCGATCAGCGCGGCCGAGATGAACGATGTGGAGAGACGGCGTGTCATTGTGCTGCCCTTCGCAAGCGGTGTCTGTCGCGGGGTCGTCATGTCACTTGGTTTCCAATGTCACGTTTTCGACATCCTTGCCGCGGCTCACTCGAACAACCGGGCCTTTGGGCGCAGATGGAGTGGGTGGCGACATGGACGGTCCAGACATGCTCGGTCCGGGATTGGTGGGTGCAGCATATTGAGAGGCCAACTTGGCAGTGCCAACAGTCTTGCGCTGGAAGCGCGAGACGTCACCACCGGTCACGAAGCTTGTGGTGGCGCTTTCCATCGGGCGCTTCATCGCCTGCTTGAGCAGAGCTTCTTCTTGCTGCTTGTTGAGGCCTGCGGGTATTTTTACATCGCCTGAAGCAATTGCTTGTTCTAGTTCAGCCGCGTTATCCGCGATCGAGCGTAGCGACAGGCTGATCGTGCCGATGGTTTGCGCCACCGCGATTTTCTCTGCCATTTTTGGCGTGACTTCGACGGTGACCGTGCTGAAGGCGCGAACGCGGGTTTTGCCTTCGACCATTTCTTGCGTAGCGGACTGATCGGTGGCGAGAACGCGCATGTTCTTCATGATCGTTTCAGACGTTCTGAGCGAGCCGCCATCGCTGCCCGCGGCGCCCTGCACAGTCTGGGTCAGCACAAGATCGATGTAATCGCCGGGAAACACAAAACCGGCCACGCCGGTGCGGGCAGAGACCGAGATGGTGACAGCGCGCATTCCTGCGCCGAGAGCGGCAGCAAGGAAGCCACGATCACCGGGCGCCACCATATTTCCCTTGGTCAAAGGTTCACCTGCCGTGATTGGATTGCGCACCACTGTGCCGAGCAGTTTCTGCATATCTGCTTCGCCTTCGACGAAGTAGGCGTCCTGAACCATGTCTTCGGGCCATGCCTGGAAGTTGATCGAATCAGCTGTGATGATCGTGCCGACGGGCAGGGCACGTTGCGCGACCAGCACTTTGGCCCCCATTGGGACTTGCGCAGCTGCAGCAGCCTGCGGCGATGCTGATCCGACGAAAAGGCTTCGTGCTGCAAAGGCTGTGCCGAGCGCGACGATCAGCGCCCCCACCAGCAACATCAGCTTCCTTTTGTCCATGGCTACTTGTCCTGCCTTCTAAAGTCTGACCCGTATCTCTCGGTCAAATTGGTTAAAATTTGGAATACAGTGATTTAAGCACCGATGACCGATCGCCAGCCCGCCTCTAATTTGGGGGCCAGCGTGATCAGTCCGGCGCAGGCGATGGCCACGCCATAAGGAATCTTTGCATCACGCCTGCGGGTGACGGTGAATTGCCAAGCGGCAAACAGCAGGGTGAGCACACCGCCAATGAGCGACATGACAAGTAACATCCGCAGGAAGTCCATTGGTGCGATCCAGAGCGCCAGTGCAGAGAGCAACTTCACATCGCCACCACCCATGACTTTGAGCGCGAAAAGGCCTGCCAAAACCACGAAGACGATAGCAGCCAAGCCGACTTGTGTGGCGACATCGGGCCACACAGACAGGCCCAGCGCCCACCAATATACTGGTGCGCCAAGCGCCACTGCGGCATTGAGCCAGTTATCGATCTGGCGACGACGGATATCGGTAAAAGCGGCAACCAGCAGTGCGATTGCCAATGCTCCGACCAGCCCGTAGATGAAGATGTTCCCTTGCATGGCTTAGGCTATACGGGACAACCACTTACCAAACGGTAACCAAACCTTGGTGCGGATCAGCGCCGCATGGAGACGACGCCGCATGAATTCCGGCAAGCGCGAGGCTATTGATCGCAAGGCGATTCCGTCAGCCGCGCAGGAAGCTATATGGACTGCGAGCGATGGCCACCAGGTGCGCCGGATCGATTGGCCGGGCGTGCGCAGCGATGATCCGGACTTTGGACCTCGCGGATCGATCCTGTTTTTGCCGGGGCGCGGCGACTTCTATGAGAAATATCTGGAATCGCTGGACTATTGGCACGGTGAGGGCTGGCGCGTAACTGCGCTGGATTGGCGCGGTCAAGCAGGCTCTGGCCGCATGACCGCGCATCCAACCACCGGCCATATCAGCGATTTTTCGGTTTGGATTGATGATCTTGCCGCGTTTTGGAGCGAATGGGTGAAGGCAACGCCAGCACCCCATGTAATCATTGGCCATTCGATGGGCGGGCACCTTGTTTTGCGCGGTGTTGCAGACAAGCGGATTGATCCTGTGGCGGTTGTGTTGAGCGCGCCGATGCTGGGCTTTTTGACACCGGGGCCGAATCGGTTGCTGTTGTGTTTGGCAGGACTGTTTTGCCGCTTTGGTGATCCCGAACGCGCGGCTTGGAAGACAAGCGAAAAGCCCGGTGCGACGGTTGCTGCGCGCAACACCCTGCTGACCCATGACGAGGCGAGATACCGCGATGAGGCACATTGGAAAGCGGTGCGGCCCGAATTGGCGATGGGGCCGGGAAGCTGGCGATGGGTTGAACGCGCTTACGCTTCGATGGTTGCACTTGACCTGCCGGGCCTTCTTGAAGCGGTGGATGTGCCGGTCTTGCTGTTGGCTGCGCGGCATGACGGGCTGGTATCCTGGAAGGCCATTGAGACAGCGGCAAAACGATTGCCGCGCGCACAACTGGTAAGCTGGGGCCGTGAAGCGCGGCATGAATTGCTGCGAGAGGTTGATCTGGTGCGCGACAAGGCCATGCACAGCATCGATGATTTTCTAGACCGGATGGCACCTTGGCCGGTTGAGGCGCAATTGCCATGACAATGATGGCTGATGTTTTTGACGTTGCCATAATCGGCGCAGGGATTGCGGGGGCCAGCTTGGCGGCGGAATGCGCGCCTTATGCGCGCGTGTTGCTGGTCGAGGCGGAAGATACGCCGGGGTATCATACGACCGGACGCTCAGCGGCGTTTTGGGAAGAGACGTATGGTGGGCCGGGCGTTTTCCCGCTGACCATGGCGTCGGGGCGGTTCTTGCGCGAAGGTGGCTACCTTTCGCCGCGCGGCGCGCTGAACATTGGCCGCGCCGAAGATCGCGACAAAGTTGAGGCGTTCGTCGAGACGTTTTCCGCCTTGGGCGCAACGCTGCATTTGCAGGATCGTGCAAGCTTGGAACAGCGCGTGCCGGGGCTTCGCGGCGATTGGGTTGTGGGAGCGTGGGAGCCGGAGTGCGCCGATATCGATGTGGCAGGGCTGCACCAGCATTATCTGGCTGCCTCAAAGCGCATCGGTACGGTGTTGCGTGTGCGCGCGCGGGTTGACCAGATTGAACGCGAGGGCGAAGGCTGGCGCATCGCGTGGCATGGGGGCGAGGCGCGCTGTAGTGTGCTTGCCAACGCGGCCGGTGCCTGGGCAGATAATGTGGCGGTACAAGCGGGTGCCGCGCCGGTTGGCGTAATGCCGCTGCGCCGCACGATCGTGCAATTGCGGACCGAACCTGCGCCGGATGAGCGGTTGCCGCTGACGCTGGGTATCAACGAGGACTTCTATTTCAAGCCCCAAGGTGGGCGGCTGTGGCTTTCGCCACATGACGAGATTCCCGATGTGGCAGGCGATGCCGCGCCCGAGGAGATGGACGTTGCCATCGCCATCGACCGCTTCGAACAAGTGGTCGATTGGAAGATTGCGGCAATGGAGCGGCGCTGGGCAGGGTTGCGTTCGTTCGCGCCGGATCGGCTGCCGGTCTATGGCTTTGATGCACGTTTGCCGGGGCTGTTCTGGTTTGCAGGGCAAGGCGGCTTTGGCATTCAAACCGCGCCTGCCGCCGCCCGCCTTGGTGCGCAATTGTTGCTGGGTCTGCCGCGCGATGATCTGACGGCGGAAATTGACGCATCGGTTTATGCGCCTGCGCGGTTTTCTGACGCTCGGTAGGGCCAATTTGCACTATTCGCGCGTGGGGAGCGTGCTAAATTGGCGGTCAAAGTCAGTACTGGTTGTAGTCTGGCTTGAGAGGAGCATCTGCGATGGCGCACCGTTTCGAAATTCGCAAAAATAAAGCCGGAGATTTCGTGGCTTACTTCTGTCACAACTCTGAAAGCATCTTCTGGACTGAAGGCTATTCAAGCAAGGCAGGTGCCAAAAACGCCATCGAATCGATCCTGAAGAATGGTCCCGGTGCTGAGGTTGTTGATACGACTACTGCTGACTGAGCCTTTGATGCGGCCCCCGCTCTCCAAGTGGGGAGGGGGGCTGCAAGTGCGAGAGCTCTCATAAGTTGTCCATGGATCATGACGGAAATCGGCCATTTTCCCATCCAAATCACCTTTCCAATGATGTCCGCTGACTCCCTGAAACTTGTCCATGAGGGCAAATTCACCCTCCCGAAAGTTGTCCATTGTTTATGGCGTCTTCGGACAGGATCTCTTTCATCTCGTTAATGACCTTCCACTGAAGGTCTACAAGGTCAACACCAAGTGTGCTGGGGTGGAGCAAGCCGTTCGATTGTCTCGGTAAAGTGCTGATGGCCAAGGCATTGCTTTCGTTTCCTCTAGCACCTTTGCCGTCTTCGCGCCCCTTGTCGCCAATCATGGCAAAGGCATCCATTGCTATATCGAGATAGCGTTGATGCGAGTTGCTGAATTCAGTCCATCGTTGGTCTAATGCCTTCCGGTTGTCGGTGACAAACCGAACTGCGGTAGCTGGTGGAATAAAGCAGCGCTGAAGCTGAAGGCAAAGTGCCATCTCGAAAATATCGACCAATTGGTAGGTTCGACGCCCTCTGCCATTGGGGCGTTTATCGGTGATAAGGCCAAGATCGAGGAGATGCTTTAACCGCGAATTGAAGGCTGCTTCCCCAGACTTTTGGACCCCATGCAGGCGCATGAGCACAGTTCTTAATGTCCTGTGCTGGATTTCCAGCTTGGGGGATCGAACATTGGTAATGTCGTGATCCAGAGCGATATGATTGCCTAATGCGGAATCTACCACTTCACGCAATGTTACGGGGTCCAGTTGAGCGCCGGTTCGTGCCAATGCCTGTTCGTTGTCGCCCAGGACATCCTTGATATAGCTCATGTTTGCACTCCCGGTCGCTTATTCGAATTCGTCTTTCACAATCAACTTGCTGCGCCTCATGATGTCCGCTGGGATAAAGGCACTTCGTTTCTTGAGCTCTTCGGGCGTCACTTTCCCCAAGGCGAGATCGGAAGCGTCCCGGTCTCTCTGCTCCTGCTTGCGCCTTGCCCGCTAATCTGGATTATATCGTTCGGTCATGCGCTATCCTGTTCAATCCCATCAATTCCACCAGGTCTTCTGCCTGCGATAGGTGTTGGTTGCTCAACTCTGCCAGTTGATCATTGATTGCAGGAAGGATCGAGGGGCCGAACTTCCGCATGGCCCTTTGCATATGGTCGACGATTGAATACCAGTAGATCGGCCTTTCACGCCCTTCGGTCCTGTTGGTCTTCTTTTTGGAGCGGATGACATTGCGTTCGCGTAGGTCCCTGTTGGTTGGGATGGTCAGCCGTTCTGAGCGCGTTGGCCATAGACTCGATAGCACTGCTTCCACCTTGGTGGTGGCTGCGAACTGGTCTGTCCGGATGATCTTGATCATTCGCTTTTCCAATGAACGCAACTGTCCCACGGTATTGTCCACGTAAAGGTCTGACAAGGTGGGGCTAAGGCCTGTCCTCACCGTAGGGATGTCGCCTGACAGAATGTCGAGTAGGAAATCGCGCCCCTGATATTCGGCATCGACACAGGCTTTTGATGCAATCTCGTAAGGCTCAAAACCTTCAGGTATGTCAGTGACATGTTGCGAGACCGATGTGATTTTGCGTTTGAGAGCAATCGCATCTGAACGCCAGAAGACATGCCCCTTCATCTTGGATTTGGCTGTTTTGTCGGGCTCTACCCGTTCCAATAGGCCTGCTCGTTCCCATAGCTCCCATCGGTTGTTCGACCGAGGATGAGACAGAAGCTGGGATACGGCATTGGGTGAAATGTAATCGCTGATGAGGGAGAGCCGCCGTCCGACTTCTTGGAGCACGCTTTGGCCGAGGCGTGCGGGGTCGACGTTATCGCCTAGGATATCATCGAACTTTGATACGACGTCGGCGTAGATGGATGTTAGCTTCGGATCTGCTGTATTGATGCCCAAAGTCGCAGCAATCTTCGAGCATGGCATTGTCCGGTAGATGAGCCGGGCCGTTACACTGTTTCGAACATGCACCTTCTTGCGAAGGTCATAGTCCTGGGAAATGAGGAAAGCATCGACCTCTTTTTGTAGGGCCTCAATCGGCTGGCCGTTTAATGCGCGATAAGGTGTGAGCATGATTTGCCCTAAGCGGGTAGCAAAAAGATCACGGGGCAGTCGTCGTCCTGCCTGTTTATTTCTCCCAGCTACCTTTGCCAAAAGTTCATGGTAAGCTTGGGGCCAATTGTGCAGCACATCCATTGCGGCTTCGACCTGGGCGATATTTGTAGCAAGCTCTTTTCGGCCAGCCGGATTGCCTCGTCGCCAACGCTTCTGTGGAAAGACCAGTGCGTCTTCAACGGCAGGAGTGGTTGCTGCGAGACCTATCGTCCGCGTCTTGCCGCCATCAAGGTGATCTATAACAGCTTGGACGAAGACGTTAAGCAGGCCGATATCTCTGACGTCATGCGGGCGTTGCAGGGTGTGGTGGATGAGAGCATTGAGCTTCATCCTGATCCATCCGCCGACGGTGATCGCCTCTATGATATCAGCAAGATCGACTTCGAGAAGCTGAAACGTGAGTTCGAGCAAAGCCCGAAAAAGAACACCACCGTCCAAAGCCTCATAGCTCTCGTTCCTGTGACGCTCACCCCTCAAGAAGTGATCACCCAAGAGAACGTCGCTCGTGTCACGGGCTATGACTATCGCACGGAAAATCACGTGCTTCTTCAGGCCACGGTCTATTTCGTGGATCCGCATCTGCGTCGGGCCCATGGTAAGCGGGGAGAGGCCGACAAGATTGCCTGGCTCGATCCCCAAACAGGCTACGAATGCATCGTCATGCGCGATGCCAAGAACGGTTACCTTCGGGGATTCGTAGGATTACCACTTTCACATCCGCTTTATGGCTTTGATCATGACGCCATTCCATCTGATCTGGGTATCGAGATTCATGGTGGGCTGACTTACGGCAAGCCTTGTGATGTCCCCGCCACACGCGTCATATGGGTGAAAGGCGAGGTTGTTCGTGTTTGTCACCAGACCTTCCGTCCAATGACCGTTCCGGGCATCAACGCCACGGATCATACGCCTCAAGATGACGCTTGGTGGCTTGGCTTTGATTGCAATCATCCTGGCGATTTGATTCCCAAAAATGACCACAATCCGACCGTTGACGGGGTTCGTGCCGTTTACCGGGATGACGACTATGTCGTGAATGAGGTGCTCAATCTCGCTTCCCAACTATCGGCTATCGAACTTTGCCTGCCGATGCCTGACCGTAATGGCCCGATTTTACCGCCGATGGGGCTCCAGCCGGAAGATAGGCAGGAAAAGGGGGTCAGAAAATGATCGGTAACGACAAACGGATAAAACGCAGCATGCCATGGGGATGGTGGCTTACGCGGGACGGTGACAAAGTTTTCGATGAAAATGGCAAAGCATGGCCATCGGTTCGCAATGCTTTATTCGATGGACTTTGGCCAAAGTCAGGTTGGGAGCGCTCTAAAGATGAAGGCGAGTTACTTCTTCGAGCCCTGAAGGTCATTGATCAAGATGGTTTACTCGGATGGGCGGAAACTCACGGGCTGTTTGATGGCAGCGAGTTTTTGAAAACCTTCTATGGCAATTGGCTAGTTGAAGTTGGCCTTGTGGCATACGACGGCTCTCGTTCTGGTCGCAAATATATGGTGGTTACCAATTTTGGCCACTCAGTGATGAAGATGCTTAAATTCACGCGGGAAAAAGATCACGAATCATTGTCCATGCGCGAGATCCGGCTTGAAGTCGGCGACACATCTCCGGTTTCCGAAGAACTCTTGGCCCAGGCTGAGAAGATCGCAGCAAAGTGGCCAGCCCGTGCAAATCGGGCATTCCGGGACATGGTGCACGACCAGTTCCTGATCAAGTTTTCCCACCTCGATTTATACACCAAGGATTCGGGCGGCATGCCTATGAGCCGCGTTGTTTGGTCGATTGCCTTCAGGGAATCCCGCTCACGTGATCTGCTATTTGCCTGGATGTGCGAGCGTTCCATCTATTGGGACAAATGGGGTGAGTTGGCTCACCGCAACGGTGCCAGAGCATTGACTGATAAGTTGTTGACCATTCTGATTTCGGAACAGGCTTCACTCGCTTGAGCTGACTTTCCAGAATTGCGTTTTCCATTTCCAGAAATCACTGAGAGCATCATTGGGCGGCTACCGGGTAACTGGTGGCCGCTTTTTTGTGCATGCGTGTCTGGCAGCGGTTAAGGGCGGTCCCTTGGTATGGGACAGAGTTTGAGCCGTATTGCTGTGGCGTCTTGGCTCTATTTCAGTATTATCTTTGGTTTGTGCAGTAGGTGCGAGCCGAAGTTGTCCATATGAAATCCCTGTAAATCAGTATTTTAACATCAACGATGGACAAGTTTTGGGGTGTTTTCGGACAAGTTTCGGGGGGTAAGCGGACAACTTTCAGGACTTACAACAGCAAGACTACGCCGCAATTGCGGCATCGCTCGCCAGTTTGTCCACCCGCTCGTTCTCCGGGTGGCCGTCGTGGCCTTTGACCCAGACCCATTCGATTTTGTGGGGGCGCACGGCTTCGACCAGCAAGCGCCACAGGTCTTCGTTCTTGACCGGCTTGTTATCGGCGGTTTTCCAGCCCTTTTTCTGCCAGCCGAATATCCATTTGGTGATGCCGTCGAGCACGTATTTGCTGTCGGTGTGGAGCGTGACTTTGCAAGGCTGAGACAGCGCCTGCAACGCTTGAATTGCGCCCATCAATTCCATGCGGTTGTTGGTGGTGTCTTTTTCCGAACCGGACAGTTCTTTTTCATGTTCGCCCATGCGCAGCAACGCGCCCCAGCCGCCTTTGCCGGGATTGCCCTTGCACGCGCCGTCAGTGAAAATTTCGACGTGCTTCATGCAAAAACATCCGGATTTGAGGCGTAGAATTCAAGGCGGCGGGCAAAGGCCATCGGGTCCTTGCGCATGACCAGCGCATCGGCGGGTGTGTTCAACCAATCATAAGCGCGGGTGGCGGTGAAGCGCAGTGCTGCACCTTGGGCGAGCAATGGCAGAGCTGCGCGTTCCTGTGGGGACAACGGGCGGACGCATTCGTATCCTTCCAGCAATGCGGCGGAAAGGTCTGCGCGGAAAGTCTGGCCCGATGCGTCAAAGCACCACGCGGCGTGCGTTACCGCCACATCATAGGCGGCTATGTCATTGCAGGCGAAGTAGAAGTCGATCAGGCCTGTCACTTTATCGCCGAGCATCAGCACGTTATCGGGGAACAAGTCTGCGTGGATGACCGCACGCGGCAGGTCTTTGGGCCAAGCTGCGGCAACCCTTGGCAGGTATTCGCCAACTAGGCCTGCCAATTGCGGATCGATAACGGCCAAGCCATCGGTGCCGCAGGCGTCGAACAATCGCTGCCATTCCGCAAGGCCCATGCCGTTGGCGCGAGTAGGGGCAAAGTCTGCGGTTGAGGCGTGAAGTTGCGCCAGCGCCGCGCCAACCGCGCGCGCTTGCGCAGGGGTTGGCTCACTGACTGAAACGCCGGGGAGGAATTCGATCAGCGCCAGCGCCTTTTCGCCGCGCATCCGATAGAGCGCGCCATCGCGATCATGGATCGTGCGGGGGACAGGGCAACCCTTGGCAGCGAGGTGGTCGAGCAAAGACAGAAAGTAGGGCAAATCATCCAGTTCGATGCGGAATTCGTACATCGTGAGGATGAAGCGCGTGGCCCCGGTGGCCGAGCCGGTCGTTTCCAGGAGCCAGTTGCTGTTGGACACGCCCTCTGCAATGCCCTTGGCAGAAACAAGCTGGCCGACATCAAATTGCGAAAGCAGCGCGGCCATCTCTTCCGCGCCGATCTGGGTATAGACGGCCATGTTCAGTCGACCAGTTGGCGCGGCAATTTGAAAACCATTTTTTCCTCGGCAGTTGTCACCGTTTCTTCTGTGACCGTGCGCAATACGCCGATGCGCTGCACCACTTCGCGGACCAGCACTTCGGGCGCGGATGCTCCGGCGGTTAGGCCAAGCGTGGTAACGCCTTCCAGCCACGTCGGGTCAATTTCGGAGGCGCGCTGGATCAATCGAGCGCGCGTACCAAGCCGCTCGGCCACTTCGACCAATCGCACCGAGTTTGAGCTGTTGGGCGCGCCGATGACCAACAGGAGCTGACACTCTTGCGCAATCGCCTTGACCGCAGCTTGGCGGTTGGATGTGGCGTAGCAAATGTCTTCTGCCTTGGGACCAACCATGTGCGGAAAGCGTGCGCGCAAGGCTGCAACGATTTCGGCGGTATCATCGACCGAGAGTGTGGTCTGCGTCAGGAAGGCAAGCGGCGTGGTATCGGTGAAGTTGAGCGCGGCGACATCGTCGATGGTTTCAACCAACGTGATTGCGCCGTCCGCAACTTGGCCCATGGTTCCAATGACTTCGGGGTGGCCTTTGTGACCGATGAACAGGATGTGGCGACCGGCTTCTACTTGACGTTCAGCCTGACGGTGAACTTTGCTGACCAGCGGGCACGTGGCGTCGAGCCAATCAAGGCCGCGTTTGGTGGCAGTTTCCGGGACCGCTTTGGGTACGCCATGGGCCGAAAACACGACCGGCGCGCCATCGGGCACTTGATCCAGTTCTTCGATAAAGACGGCGCCTTTTGCTTTCAGGCCATCGACGACGAAGCGGTTGTGCACGATTTCGTGCCGCACATAGACCGGCGCGCCGTAGCGTTCGATGGCGCGCTCGACGATCTCTATCGCACGATCAACCCCGGCGCAGAAGCCACGAGGGGCAGCGATGAGGAGGCGGATTGGGGCCGTTGGGGCCGGCGCATTTGGCAAGCTGTCGTTCATCCTGCAGCCCTTAGCAGCAAGCGCGCCTGCCTGCCATTGCCGAAAGCGAATGGGATGGGTAGAGGTGGCCCGAACAGCGGCATATTGCTGCGAACAACGTATTACCAAGGATGAAAGTGCCCATGATCGCATCCGCCCGTCGTCTCGCCTTGTTGGGCGCTCCGCTCGTGGCCGCGCTTGCGCTTTCAGCTTGCGGCGGCGGTCGCGGCGAATTGGTGGTGGATGATGCCGTGGGCGTGAAGGCCTTGCGCGATCCTTGCCCGCGCGTAGGCGTTCCTGATTACACCGGCGACGTAACGCTGTTCTCAAGCCCCGGACGCACCGATTCGGCGGCGCTCGATGTTGTGGCAACGCTGACCAATGTTCGGGCAGCATGCACTGTGGGTGAAAAGCTATATTCGCAAGCATCGTTCGATGTGCTGGCGCGCCGGATCGATACGCGCGGCGCGCGGCGCGTGGAACTGCCCTATTTCTCTACGGTCATTCGTGGCGGCAACGTGGTTGTGGCCAAGCGTATTGGCAAGGTTGTGATTGATTTTGCCGATGGGCAGGATCGTGCATCGGCCAAGGGGCAGGCAGCCGCCTATGTCGAAACTGCCGAAGCGTCCTTGCCCGAAGACATCGCCAAGCGGATTGCGCGCAAGCGCCGTGCGGGTGACGAAGACGCTGCGGTTGATCCGCTGTCACAGCCTGATGTAAAAGCGGCGCTGGCGCGCGCCAATTTCGAACTGTTGGTCGGGTTCCAACTGACCAACGAGCAGTTGCAATACAACGTCCGCCGCTAAAGCGGGCTAAAGGCGCGCGGCGCTCTTTTGTTTTGGCACCAGTTCCGCTAACCGCGCGGCCATGACTTTTGGCCAAATGAACATTCACGCCGATTTTGCTCGGGTAATCGACGCTGCGCTGAGTGCGCTGGAAGCGGCGGGCACGCTGCCTTGTGGGCTGAACCGAGGTGCGGTGACGTGTGAGCCGCCGCGCGATCCTTCGCATGGCGATTTATCGACCAACGCCGCGATGGTGCTGGCCAAACCTGCAGGCACCAATCCGCGCGCGCTAGCCGCATTGTTGGTGGCCGAACTGGAAAAAGAGCCGCGCGTAGTTTCAGCCGAGATTGCCGGGCCGGGCTTTATCAACCTTCGCCTGACCGATGATTCTTGGCGGGGTGAACTGGCGCTGATCGCCACGGCGGGTGCAGACTATGGGCGGTCTGTCATGGGCGGCGGCAAAGTCGTCAATGTCGAATACGTTTCAGCCAACCCGACCGGGCCAATGCACATGGGGCACTGCCGCGGCGCGGTTGTCGGAGATGCTCTGGCCGATCTGCTGGCCTACAGCGGGCACAAAGTCATCAAGGAATACTACGTCAACGATGCTGGCGCACAGGTCGATGTGCTGGCGCGGTCGGTGCATATTCGCTATCTTGAGGCGCTGGGCCGCGATGTTGGGGCGATCCCCGAAGGTTTGTATCCCGGCGATTATCTGGTGCCGGTTGGCCAATTGCTGGCGGCTGAATTTGGCGACACCTTCGCCGATGCGCCCGAAGCGGATTGGTTGATCACCTTCCGTACCAAGGCGGTTGCTGCGATGATGGATATGATCCGCGACGATCTGGCAACGCTGGGCATTCGCCACGATCTGTTCTCGTCCGAGGCAGAGCTTCAGGCATCGGGCAAAGTCGACGCGGCAGAAGCGTGGCTGCGCGCGCACGATCTGGTCTATGACGGCGTGCTGGAGGCGCCCAAGGGCAAAACACTGGAAGATTGGGAAGCGGTGGAATTGCCGCTGTTCCGTTCGACCAAGTTTGGCGATGATCAGGACCGTCCGATCAAGAAATCCAACGGGTCGTGGACCTATTTCGGTGCCGATCTCGCTTACCATTTCCAGAAGGCGCAGAATGCCGATGCGCTTGTGGACATCTGGGGCGCGGATCATGCGGGCACAGTCAAGCGGATCAGGGCGGCTGTTGCGGCGCTGACCAGCGCCGACGGCGGCACTGCCAAGCCGTTTGAGGTGAAGCTGGTGCAGATGGTGCAGTTGCTGCGCGATGGCGAACCTGTGAAAATGTCCAAGCGTTCCGGGAACTTCGTGACTCTTTCTGACGTCGTGGATGAAGTGGGCAAGGACGTGGTGCGGTTTACCATGCTGACCCGCAAGCCCGACGCGCAGATGGATTTCGACTTTGCCAAAGTGGTTGAAGCATCGAAGGACAACCCGGTGTTCTATGTGCAATATGCCCATGCGCGCATTTGCCGGAACATCCGCAAGGGTGCTGATGAAGGCTTTGCGCCATCTCCTGAAAATCTTGGCCTGCTGGGCGAAGAAGAATTGGTGCTGGTGAAACTGGCTGCGCAATTCCCCCGCACGGTTGAGGCAGCAGCGGTGGCACGTGAACCGCACCGCATCGCGTTTTTCCTGCACGATCTGGCGTCGGCTTTTCACTCATTCTACAATCTTGGCAATGAACGCCCTGAAAAGCGGTTCATTGTGGCACAGGACTCAGCAATGAGCGCGGCCCGTCTTTTCCTTGCCGAACAAATCGGGCAAGTCATTAAGAACGGTCTCACCCTATTGGGGGTTGAGGCTGCACTAGAGCTTTGACACGATAGTTAACGGGCAGGGGCGTGAGCATGAGTGGTGACGAACAGAACTCTTGGGCCGATCAAGCCATTGGCGCAGGCAAGCCATTCGATGTCTCGTCCGAATTGGGCGCGGCTGACGAGGGTGTTGAGCGTCTGGCGTTGGGCGAAGTAGACCGCTTGCCGTGGCTCGAAAGTGCTGATGATGTCGATGCTGAGGAAGAGGATAGCGGCACTGGCCGGTTGATCGGTTTTGCGGTGATGGGCCTGATCGCGCTGGCGGCGTTGATCGGCGGCATCTGGTACGCGACGAACAAGACCACCGGACCATCGGATGCCGATGGCAGCCTGATCGAAGCGAGTAAAGAGCCTTACAAAGTAGCGCCGAGCGATGCTGGCGGAAAGACTTTTGCAGGCACGGGCGATTCGAGCTTCAAGGTGAGCGAGGGCGAAAAGCCTGTGGCCAATCTGGCGGGTTCGGCTTCGCCTGCGGTGCCGGCTTCTGCGTCGGCAACGGCAAAGCCGGGTGCTGGCGGTTCTGGTGCTGTGGCTGGGGGAAGCGCGCCTGCGGCATCCTCATCGGGCGGCGCGGGCGTGCAAATCGGCGCGTTCTCTTCCAGTGCTTCGGCTGAATCGGCTTGGAGCAAGCTATCGGGCAATCATGCTGCGCTAAAAGGCCTGTCGCACCGCGTGATTGAAGGCAAAGCCGACATTGGCACGGTTTACCGATTGCAGGCGGTTGCAGCGGATGTTTCGGCAGCAAATGCGCTGTGCCAAAAGCTGCAAGCTGGTGGCCTGAAGTGCCAAGTGAAGCGTTGACCGGTTAAGTTTTCCCCCGTCAAGCGTGAACCCGGCCTTGAGAAAGCGCCGGGTTTGCGCGAGTCTGGACAAATGCTTCCAGCGATTTTCGGGCTTTCCGGCCTGACCCTGACCGATGACGAACGCGCATTTTTCCGCGATGCTGACCCTGCAGGATATATCCTGTTTGGGCGGAACGTGGAAAGCCGTGCGCAAATGCGTGCGCTGACCGATGATTTGCGGGCGCTGCATGGCCGCGTCCGCACGTTCATTTGCATCGATCAGGAAGGTGGCCGGGTTGCGCGGATGAAGCCGCCGGTGTGGGCGGTCTATCCTCCTGGTGAGCGGTTTGACCGGCTTTATGATGTTGCGCCCGCCAGCGCGATTGAGGCGGCGCGGGCCAATGCCCATGCGCTGGGGCTGGATCTGGCAGAGGCCGGGATCAGCGTCGATTGCTTGCCGCTGTTGGATGTGCGGCAACCCGGCGCGCACGATGTGATCGGCGATCGCGCGCTGGGCACAGAACCCATGCGCGTGGCCGCACTGGGGCGGGCAACGCTGGAAGGGTTGGGCCGTGCAGGCGTGGCGGGCGTGGTCAAGCACGTGCCGGGGCATGGCCGGGCGCTGGTGGATAGCCACAAGGAATTGCCGACGGTTACGGCGTCGGCGGAAGAATTGGCGCTGGACCTTGCGCCGTTCCGCACGCTGAAAGACGCAGCCATCGCGATGACGGCGCATGTGCGGTTTACTGCTTGGGATGCAGAAAATCCGGCGACGCATTCGGCCTTTGTGATCGAAGAGATCATCCGCAAGGCCATCGGTTTTGATGGGCTGCTGCTAACCGATGATCTGGATATGCAGGCTTTGGGCGGCACGGTGCCCGAACGCGCGGCCAAGGCACAGGCGGCGGGGTGTGACATCGCGCTGAATTGCTGGGCGAAAATGGACGACATGGTGGGTATTGCCGATGCGCTATCGCCGATGAGTGCCAAAACGGCAGGCCGGCTGGAGCGGGCGTTGGCGGGGACGGCGGCGTTCGATGGTCCGGCAGATGTATCGGCGCAGGGCACCTTGTTCGCCACCCGTGACAGGTTGCTGGACCTGGCCTGATGGCGGAAGTCGTTTCACCAGCCCTGTTTGATGGTGATGCGGCGTGGGAAGGCATCGGCTCTGCCGAAACCGGCGATGCTGCGCTTTATCTGGAATTGGACGGGTGGGAAGGACCGCTTGACCTGTTGCTGGAACTGGCGCGGCGGCAGAAGGTCGATCTGCGCACGATCTCGATCCTTGATCTGGTGGACCAGTATCTGGGCTATATTGAGCAGGCTCAGGTACTGAAGCTGGAATTGGCGGCAGACTATCTGGTGATGGCGGCGTGGCTCGCCTATCTCAAGTCGTTGTTATTGCTGCCCCGTGACCCTGAGGTTCAGCCAAGTCCTGAGGAGATGGCGCTGAAGCTGCAACTGCGGTTGCAGCGGCTGGGCGCGATGCGCGAGGCTGGCGCGCGGCTGATGGGGCGTGACCGGGTGGGGCGCGACGTGTTTGTGCGCGGGGTGCCCGAAGGCTTGCAGGTGGACAAGAAGGCACTGTGGAAGTGCGATATTTTCACGCTGATTCAGGCCTATGGCGCGATCAAGCTGCGCAATCAGCCGGTGGTGCATATGGTTCGCGATCGCGCGGTGATGACGTTGGATGCGGCGTTGGCGCGGGTTGCCAAAATGCTGGGCATTGCGGTGAACTGGACGGATCTGCGCGCTTTTCTGCCGCTTGACGCCGATCCAAAGCTGCGCAAATCGGCATTGGCATCAAGCTTTCTGGCGGCGTTGGAATTGGCGAAGCAGGGGCGGGCAGAGATTGCGCAGGATGTGGCCTTCGGGCCGCTGATGCTGCGGGCTGCGCGGCCATGAACCCGCTGGATGACCTGACCCGTGCGGTGGAAGCGGCGCTGTTTGCGGCAGACCAGCCGATGACTGTGGCTGACTTGTCGATGCATCTTGGCGGGGCTGATGTGAGTGGCGCAATTGCGGCGTTACAGGGCGATTATGCGGCGCGCGGGGTGCAATTGGTGGAGCGCGGTGGTCGCTGGCACTTTCAGACCGCGGCCGATCTTGCGCACCTGCTGCGGCGCGAAAAGGAAAAGCCGCGTCGCCTTTCGCGCGCGGCGACCGAGGCACTGGCGATCATCGCCTATCACGAACCGGTGAGCCGCGCAGAGATTGAAGCGATCCGCGGGGTTCAGACCGCCAAGGGCACGTTGGACGTGTTGTTGGAGGCGGGATGGATTCGGCTTGCCGGGCGGCGCGAGGTGCCGGGGCGGCCCACCATCTATGCCACCGCGCCCGACTTTCTGTCGCACTTCGGGCTTGAATCGCGCCGGGATTTGCCGGGAATCGAGGAATTGCGTGCAGCAGGGCTGCTCGACCCCGTCGATGAGGCGTTTGCCGTCTTGACGGGAGGCGGCGATGACGACACGGACGCATGAAGAACCGCCTGCCGGGTACGCTTAAAAACAACTGGATGATTGGCTGGTCAGATCGGGCCAGACTTCCTATCTAGGCAGTGCGCGGCCCCTGATGGGGCGCAAAGGAGTTTGTGACATGGGTGGTCTTTCCCTTCCGCACTTGATCGTGCTGGCGCTGGTAGTTTTGGTTCTGTTTGGCCGTGGCCGCATTTCTGAAATGATGGGCGATTTTGGCAAAGGTATCAAAAGCTTCAAGCAGGGTATGCATGAAGAGGATAACAAGCCGATTGTACCGCCTGCACAGATTCAGCAGCAGCAGGTTCCACCGGCAACCCCGGCACCGCAGCCAAGCTCAACCGATCAGACCAATTGAGCCTTTTGCTGCAAGCTTGCTGAGGGCCAATAGCCGTGTTTGACATTGGCGCTTCTGAACTGCTGGTGCTGGTCATCGTGGCGATCGTGGTGATCGGCCCGAAAGACCTGCCCATGGCGCTGCGCACTGCGGGCCGCTGGGTCGCCAAGATGCGCAGCGTATCAAACCACTTCCGTTCAGGCATTGAAACCATGATCCGCGAGGCGGAGATGGAAGAGATGGAGCGCAAATGGAAAGAGCAGAACGAGCGCATCATGCGCGAGACGGCGGCGCAAGAAGCCGAGGCCACGGAGCAAGGGCAGAGTGTTGACGCTGCCAGTGATCAGAACGATCCACTGCCCGCAGGTGAAGCTGATCCGGTGATGATTGGCCCGATGCCGCCGCCAGAAAAATTGAGTGCTGCGCCCGTGACCGCGCCTGTTGCCGGAACGAGCCAGCCATGATCAACGATATCGATGAGAGCCAGGCACCGCTTCTGGATCACTTGCTGGAACTGCGGACCCGGTTGTTGCGCTGTGTCTATATGCTGGTTGCAGCATTTGCGGTGTGCTTCTTTTTTGCTGATAAAATCTTTGCCATATTGGCCCATCCATTGGTGTTGGCGTTCCCGCCGGGACAGGGCAAGTTGATCTATACAAAGTTGTACGAGGCATTCTTCGTCGAGCTGAAGGTCTCGATGTTCGCAGCGTTCTTCGTCAGTTTTCCGGTGATCGCCAACCAGTTATGGGCGTTTGTTGCGCCGGGCCTTTATGCTAAGGAGAAGAAGGCATTTCTGCCGTTCATTCTGGCAACCCCGGTCCTGTTTACGATGGGCGCAAGCCTTGCCTATTTCGTGGTGATGCCGACCGCGTTCAAATGGTTCCTTGGGTTTGAAGGCAACAAAGGTGGCTTGCAGCTTGAAGCATTGCCGGCGACGGGGGATTACCTCAGTCTGGTGATGCAGTTCATTTTAGCGTTCGGGATCAGCTTCTTGCTGCCGGTTCTGCTGATGTTGCTGAACCGCGCAGGGATTGTCAGCCGTGCGCAACTGGTCAAAGCGCGGCGCTATGCAATTGTGCTGATTTTTGCCGTGGCCACGGTGGCGACACCGCCTGATGTTGTTTCACAACTGATGCTGGCAATCCCGCTGCTGCTGCTGTTTGAAGGCACGCTGGTGCTGATGCGCTTTACCGAAAGCGCCGACGCCAAGCGTAAGGCTGAGGAAGATGAGCAGGTTACGTCCGGTGAGCAGCCGCAGCTTTTGCCCTGACGCCAGCTTATAGGGATGACTCCCCATTGCAAACGCAACTGCCGAAAGCCCACCCCCATCCCCTCCCGTAAACGGGAGGGGAGAGTGACCTATGCAGCCGTTAGTTGCAGCGGGGAGGGTTTCTGACGCTTCAATACTCGCCTATTTTTTGGCCTGTTCAGCCGACCAGACGAGGCCACCGCCGATCCATGTTTCGATAACTTTGGTACTGCGGATTTGTTCGGGGCTGGCGACCATCGGATCGGTATCGACCATGATGAAGTCGGCGCGCAAGCCGGGGGCGAGGCGTCCGAAACGCTTTTCAGCAAAGCCCGCATAGGCAGCGCCGCTGGTATAGGCGGCGAGTGCGCTGGTGCGATCAACCCGTTCTTGCGGTTGCCAGCCGCCTGCGGGTTGGCTGTCGGGGCCTTGGCGGCTGATCGCGGCGGCAAAACCTGCCCATGGATCGGCCTGTTCCACTGGTGCATCCGAGCCGAACGCCAGCTTTGCACCGGCTGCCTGCAGGGACTTCCACGGGTAAGCTCCGGCGAGCCGATCCGGACCAAGCCGCGCTTCGGCCATGGTGCGATCCGACGTTTGGTGAACGGGCTGCATCGAGGCGATCACGCCGTTTTGCCCAAACCGTGCGAAGTCTTTGGGATCAACGATTTGCGCATGTTCAACGCGCCAGCGGCGATCCCCTTTGTAAGTGGCGGACAAATCCGCAATCGCGCCGATGGCAGCGGCATTGGCCTGATCACCGATGGCGTGGATGGCGATCTGAAAGTTATCCATCGCGGCGCGACTCATCAGATTGCCAAGCTGGGTTTCGGTCACTTGCGGCAATCCCCGCGTGGCAGGGGCATCGGCATAGGGCGTTTTAAGCCATGCACCGCGTGATCCCAGCGCACCATCAAGCAAGAGCTTAACCCCATTGAGGCGCAAGCGATCCGCGTAGAGCCACGGCGAGGGGCCGGGGCCGCCGATCAGCGTCATCTGTTCGATACCAGAGGCATAAGCCATGACCCGCACATAGAGCCTGTTGGCATCGCCAGCGCGGCGATAGGCCTGCCAATCATCAATGTTGGTGCCCATATCGGCAACTGCAGTGACGCCGCGTTTGAACAGGATCTGCTGGGCAGTGGCAAAGGCGATATCGCGATCATCGGCGCGCGGGGCAGGGACACTGGCGCCGACAAGTTCCATTGCGGCATCGATCAGCACGCCTTGCGGGCTGCCATCGGTATTGCGTTCAAGCTTGCCGCCTGCCGGGTCTTTTGACGCAGCGGTGACGCCAGCGGCCTTGAGCGCGGCTGTATTGGCCCAGCCTGCATGGCCATCGACACGTTCGAGCCAGACCGGGCGATTGCCGGTGACGGCATCAAGTTCAGCGGCGGTGGGGAAGCGGCCAAGTTGCCACAATTCCTGATTCCAGCCCCGACCGACAATCCACGGCCGATCTGGGTGTTCGGCAGCGAATGTACGGATCTTGTCGAGGGCCTGCGCTAGAGACGTGGTTTCCGACAGATCGAGGCTGAGCGAGGCAAAGCCCAAGCCCATCACGTGGGCGTGCGCGTCGATCATGCCGGGCAGCATGACGCGGCCCTTGCCATCGACGTGGTACTGATATTCCTTCTTTGGTTTGGGCTTCTTGTCGCCGGCATGAATGACGCGGACGATGGTTCCGGCATTGTCGAACAACAGGCCGGTGAAGGATTCGATCTGGCCACTTGTACCGATGGTGGTGCCGCGCACATTGTCGATCAGCGTATCGGCCAGCGCCGGAGCGGATGTTGCCAGAAGCGCGGCGGCGAGGGGCAGGCGGGCGAGATTCACTTCACGGCCTTCCGACGCGGCAGGCGGCGGATCAGGGCGCTGGTATCTTCACGGCCATGGCCCATCGCTTGAATATCCACGTAAAATTGATCGACCAGTGCCGTGACCGGTACGCTGGCGCCGATGGTGCGCGCTTCGTCCATGGCCAGCCCCAAGTCCTTGCGCATCAGATCGACCGCAAGGCCGAAATCGAATTCGTCCTTGACCATGGTGTGGAAGCGATTGTCCATTTGCCACGATTGCGCCGCGCCGCCCGAAATTGCTTCGAACACTTTGTCGAGATCAAGGTGGGCCAATTGGGCAAAGCGGATCGCTTCGGCCAAACCGGCGGTGGCCCCGGCGATGCACATCTGGTTGGCCATTTTGGCGGTCTGCCCAGCGCCCGATTTGCCGACATGGACAACGCGCTTGGCATAAGCGGCGAGAACCGGACGTGCGGCATCAACCGCCTTGGCGCTGCCGCCGCACATAATCGCCAGCGTGCCATTTTCAGCGCCCGATTGCCCGCCGGTGACGGGAGCGTCGACGCAGAGCAATTCCTTGTCGCGCCCTTCAACCGCAATCTGGCGGGCGATGCGGGCTGATACCGTGGTGTGATCGATGAACAGTGCGCCGCGCCGCAGGGTCGAAAACGCGCCGTTGGGGCTGAGCACGACATCGGCCAGATCATCGTCATTGCCCACACAGGTGATCACAACGTCTGCGCCATCAGCGGCCTCTGCTGGGCTTGAGGCGCTGCGGACCACGATACCGGGATGTGCGGCCAGCCATGCTTCGGCGCGGGCGGGGGTGCGGTTGTAGATCGTCAGCCTGTGGCCAGCATTGCCGAGGTGACGGGCCATGGCCCCGCCCATGACGCCAAGCCCAAGGAACGACACGTTGGCGGGGGCAGCGGCGAGCGGGGTGTGATCTGTCATGCCGCCAATCATATCCGGTTTGGGCAGCTGTGCCAGCCCCCCTTGCAACCACGTGCAGGCCATAGCATGGCTGTGGGCGATGATGCATTGGACCAAGATGATTTCCCGCCTTGCGAAGTTGGCGTTCTGGCCTGCGCTGGTGTTCGCGCTGGTCATGGCGGTGCTGCCAAAACCGCCTGAATTGCCAACCGACAATCTGGGCGACAAGTTCCAGCATATGTTGGCGTTTTTCACGCTGACGGTGTTGGCAGGGGCCGGCTGGCCGCGCATTTCGCTGGTGCGCTTGGCGCTGTGGCTGTCTTTTGTAGGGGTGGGGATCGAGGTAGTGCAATCGATCCCGGCGCTGCACCGCACAGGGGACTGGCGTGATTGGCTGGCAGATTCGCTGGCGATTGTGGCAGGGCTGGTGCCCGTGCTGGTCCTTCGCCACTTTAACAAGCGTGCCGCGACAGCTTGAGGTTCCATTCAGGCACAGTTTCCTTTAGGGCGCGCGGATGGAAAAAGCTGCTTTCAAGCCCGCCGTGCCGGACGATGCCCTGCTGACACTCGCCGATGTTCGTGGAGCGGCGCAGCGTATTGCTGGACAGGTGGTGCGCACGCCGACGTTGCATAGCAAGACTTTGAGCGCGATTACGGGCGCGAACATCTGGCTGAAATTCGAAAACCTACAGTTTACAGCGGCATATAAAGAACGTGGGGCGCTGAATGCTTTGCTGCAATTGACGCAGGAGCAGCGTGATCGCGGGGTGATTGCGGCATCTGCGGGCAATCATGCGCAGGGGCTGTCGTATCACGGCACGCGGCTGGGCATGCCAGTGACGATCGTGATGCCCAAGACGACGCCGACCGTGAAAATCATGCAGACCGAGGCCGTGGGCGGCAAAGTTGTGCTGGAGGGCGAGACGTTTGACGAGGCCTATGCCCATGCGCGCAAACTGGAAGGCGAACTGGGGCTGACGTTCGTGCATCCGTTCGATGACCCGCACGTAGCGGCGGGACAGGGTACGGTCGCGTTGGAAATGCTGGAAGATGCCCCCGAAATCGACATGTTGGTTGTGCCCATCGGCGGCGGCGGGTTGCTTACAGGCATGGGTACGGCAGCGCGCGGGATCAAGCCCGACATCGGGCTGATCGGTGTGCAGGCGGCGTTGTTCCCTTCGATGTATGCCAAGCTCAAGCATCTGGATATGCCGTGCGGCGGAGATACGCTGGCCGAAGGTATCGCGGTGAAGGAACCGGGGCAGTTTACCTCGAAAGTACTGGCGCAGATCGTTGACGACATTGTGCTGGTCGATGAAGCCGCGCTGGAAAGTGCGGTTGCACTGCTGTTGCAGATTGAAAAGACAGTGGTTGAAGGCGCGGGCGCGGCAGGGCTTGCGGCGATGATGTCTCATCGTGAGCTGTTTGCCGGTCGCAATGTTGGCGTGGTTCTGTGTGGCGGCAATATCGATACGCGATTGCTGGCCAATGTGCTGCTGCGCGATCTGGCCCGGTCTGGCCGCCTTGGCCGTTTGCGCATCACCTTGCAGGATCGTCCGGGTGCTTTGTTCAAGGTGGTTGAGGAGTTCAACCGCTTTCAAGTGAACATTCTGGAAGTATGGCACCAGCGCATCTTCACCTCGCTGCCCGCCAAGGGCCTGACCGCCGAGATTGAATGCGAAGCGCGTGATCGTGAGCAGATTGATCGTCTGGTGGCAGGGCTGCGGGCCAAGGGCTACAATGTCGAGCAAGTGGAGCTTGGTTGAAAGGCGCGGCGTTAACTTTTGCCAGTGGGGTGTCCTGTAACTGGACTGGCCTGATTTGCAGCGGGTAAAACCCCGGAATGGTCACAGTTAGGCTGTCAATTGTCCGTCGATCTATAGTTAATGGGGCTTTCACGATTGGGTCGGCTGGGGCATTGTCATTATCGACAGGCCGGGTCGTTACCGGCTAATTAGTCTGACCCCAGGAGGCAACTGCAAGCCGTGACCGCCCCCGTTCGATTTCCACGCTTCTTCGTGACCAGCCCCGCGCCATGCCCCTATTTGCCGGGGCGGAGCGAACGCAAGGTATTTACCGAGCTTAAAGGGCCGAATTCGGACGAATTGAATGATGCGCTGGGGCGGATCGGCTTTCGTCGCAGCCAGACGGTTGCATACCGGCCAAGCTGCGTTGAATGCACCGCTTGCGTATCGGTGCGGGTGGTGACGCAAGAGTTCACACCATCGTCTACGCAGAAGCGTATATGGAAGCGCAATAACGATCTGGTGGTAAATGTTTGCCGTCCATGGTCTACGCCGGAACAGTTTGAGCTATTGCAGCGTTATCTTGCAGTGCGCCACCCCGGCGGGGGGATGGCAACCATGGACGAGATGGATTTCGCGGACATGGTGGAGCACTCACCCGTCAAGAGTTATGTGATTGAATATCGTGAGCCGACAGACGATGGTTCAGTAGGGAGACTGGTTGGTGCCTGTCTCGCTGACGAGCAGGGTGACGGCCTCTCGATGATCTACAGTTTCTACGACCCACAACATGAGACACGGTCCGGGCTTGGCACTTTTATCATCCTTGACCACATCCAGCGCGCCGCCCGCGTCGGCTTGCCATATGTCTATCTTGGCTACTGGGTCGAAGGATCAGAACGCATGCAATATAAAGTGCGTTACCGGCCCATGGAAAAGCTGGGCCGTGATGGCTGGGAGCGTTTTGAACCGGCAGCCCAAGCCAGCGCGATTGGCCGTGCCGTTGCGGCGCGGACGAGCAGCGTCGGCTCTGGCAGCGTGGAAGGCAGTCTCAAGGACGGCGTTCACGGCGCGCAAGACCGCTACGTGCACATCTGATTTGTCGCTGGCGCGGGTCATTGCAGCATTGCTGGCGCTGGGTGTGCCCGCCCAAGCTGTGGCGCAATCGTTGCAGGCAGATCCGGAACTTCAGGCACTGATCCCGGATTCTGCGGTGCAGGATGCTGATGCATGGGCAGTGGATACAGATGCTGCGCGCACGGGCGCTCCAACCGCCAGTTTGATCGAAGAGATTGAAGCTGACACGACCATGCCCGACATTCCGGGCATGACGATCGCCTGGCCAGATGGCAGCGAATTGCCAAAGATCGAACCGTTGTCGCCCGATCCCGATATCGACATTGCCGAGCAATCTACCGATGCTGCTGTCGAAGCTTTGCCGGGGCAGGACGAGAACGATTCCGGCCTTGGTACCAAGCTGGTGGATGCAGACATCGCGCGCATTGGCAAACAGGTGGAACTTGCATTTCCGATTGGGGCTGATGCCGTCACGGACAAGGACGCAATTGTTGAAAGGTTTGCGGGGTTGTCCGCGCTGAAATCCTTCGACGATGACGAGGACAATCTGGCGCAGATTGTCCGCCGAGCAAGGACTGACCGCGAATTGCTGGTCAATATCATGCGCATTCACGGCTATTATGATGCGCAGGTCTATCAATCGTTAGCTGGCCTGTCTGCGTCGACCAATGGCGATGCAGTTGGGCCGATTGATGTTGAAAAAGTTGTGGTGCGGTTTGATCTGCAACCCGGACCGCAATATCGCTACGGCCAAATCGGCTTTGGCGATCTTGATGCGACGCAGGCCAACTTCGCCACTCTGCGCGGGGCGTTCAAGCTCAATCCCGGTGACGCGATCAATTCGGACCGCATTGTGGCCGAACGGCTGAACCTGCAAAGTGCACTTGGCGAAACCGGCTATGCCTTCGCCAAGGTCAGCGAACCCGATCTGTTGATTGACCATGAACGCCGCGAGGGTGACCTGACGGTTCCGGTGACGCCGGGCGGCATCTATACCATCGGGCGCGTGGTTTCATCGCGCGAAAAGTTCCTGAGTTCGCGGCATCTTGATCGGATTGCCCGGTTTGATAGCGGCGATACGTACAAGCTGTCCGAGATCGACGATCTGCGGCAGGCAATCCTTGCAACAGGTCTGGTGTCTTCAGTCACCGTCGAAACGCGCGAAGTGACCAAGCCTGTTGGCGATGTGCCGGGGACGGTTGATGTGGACGTGTCGCTTACTCCAGCCCCGTTGCGGACCATCGCGGGCCTTGTGGGCTATTCCAGCGGCGAAGGTTTTCGCGTGGAAGCGCAATGGGAACACCGCAACATGTTCCCGCCAGAAGGCATGCTGCGTGTGCGCGGGGTGGTTGGTACGCAAGAGCAACTGGCCGGCGTGACGTTCCGCCGCAACAACTTCATCAAGCGCGATCTTGTCCTGAATGCCGATCTGTTCGGGCGCAATCAGGTGAGCCCAGCGTTTGAGGCATTGACGATTTCGGCAGCAGCAGGAGTTGAGCGCCAGACCACGCTACTGTTCCAGAAACCGTGGGTTTTTGCCGGTGGGTTCGAAATTTTGGCCACGCGCGAACGCGATGCCGCAGCCATCCGGGCGAATGAACCGCGCACGACGTATTTCATCGGCGCGTTGCCACTGCGCGGGATGTACGATGGCAGCGACAGCTTGCTTGATCCGACGCGCGGATTCCGGGTGGGCCTGCGGGCTTCGCCGGAAATCTCGGTGCAGAACGGCGTACAATCCAGCTATGGCCGCGTGCAATTCGATGCGAGCTACTATCAGCCGATGGGTGAAAGTCTGGTTGTGGCAGGCCGGGTGCGGCTGGGCACGATCATGGGGGCGCCGATTGAAAGTATCGCGCCATCACGCCGGTTCTATGCCGGTGGCGGCGGATCGGTGCGCGGATATGGCTTCCAGCAAATCGGCCCGCGCGATGCGCTGAACGAACCGAGCGGTGGGCGTGCATTGAGCGAATTCTCGTTGGAAGCGCGCGTGAAAACAGGTCTGATGGGCGGCGCGGTGAGCGTTGTGCCATTCGTTGACGCAGGCGCGGTGGACACCACCACGCGGCCAAGTTTTCAGGACATCAAGATCGGCGTCGGCGTCGGCATTCGCTATCAGACCAACTTCGGTCCGATCCGTATCGACGTGGGAACGCCGCTGAACCCCTCGCCGGGGGATAGCCGGATCGGCGTTTATGTGGCGCTGGGGCAGGCGTTCTGATGGACGAGACTCCATCCCCGGTTCCATCAGATATGCCTGATGAAGCATCAATTGCTGCACCACCGCGGTCACGGCGCCGGCAGTTTGTGCGAGGATTTGCCCGGCGGGTGGCGATCCTGCTGGTGGCTGGGGTGGCGCTACTGCTGGCGGCACTGCTGGTGCTCGATTCGTCGTTGGGGCATCGCTTGGTGGCGGACCGGATTGCCGCGCTTGCGCCGGGTTCGGGTTTGCGGATCGAGATCGGCCGGATCGATGGCTCGATTTATGGTGCATCGACGCTGCGGGATATCAGGGTCAGCGATCCAGAGGGTGTGTTCCTGACCATTCCGGAAGCGGAACTGGATTGGCGGCCTTTGTCATGGTTGAAAACCGGGCTGGATGTGCAATTGCTGGCGCTGCATCGCGGAATTCTGCGTCGTGCCCCACGGCTTCGGCCGAGCGAGGACCCGAACGCGGCGATCCTGCCCGATTTCGACATTCGCGTGGACAAGCTGGTGATCGATAACCTGACCGTGTCGGAGGCGATGTCCGGGCAAAAGCGGCGGGTGGATGTGCTGGCCAGCGCCGACATTCGCGATGGCCATGCGATTGTTGATGTGGATGGCAGGTTCGGGGGAAAAGACCTGATCGTGTTCAAGCTGGACAGCGAGCCTGATCGCAACAAGTTTGAGCTGGCGTTGACCTACTACGCGCCCAAAGACGGCGTGATTGCCACGCTGGCAGGCGCCAAGCGCGACATCAAGGCTCGCGTGTTCGGGCGGGGCGGCTGGACGCAGTGGAATGGCTTTGCCTATGCCACGCAGGACGGTGAACGCTTGGCAGCGTTCCAGTTGGAGAACCGTTCGGGGGCTTATAGACTGGCAGGACAAGCCTGGCCGGGTGATATGCTGACAGGCATTCCGGGGCAGGCGATCGGACAGGCTCTGTCTGTGGTTTATGACGGCACATTTGCCGACAATGCCTTTGATGGCCGTTTGGCTGTGGCAGGGGATGCGTTCAAGGTTGCCGCAAGTGGCAAGCTTGATCTGGCCAATAACGAAGCGGATGCAGTCAAAGTGCGCGCCTTGGTGTTGCGCCCTGAGCGGCTGGTGGCATCGCCCGAAATGGCGAATGTGGTGCTGGACGCGACGCTGGACGGCACCTTTTCCGATTTGGCGATTGATCATGTGGTGACGGTCGGGCGGCTGAAATTGGGCACGCTGGATGCGCAAGGGTTGCGCAGCGCGGGCACCGCCACGTGGGACGGCGCGCGGTTTGTGCTGCCTTTGGCGGTGACGGCGCAGCGGGTCACAACGGGCAATACCATGATCGATCCACGCTTTCCCGGTGGGCGGGTCACCGGCGATCTGGTGTTTGCCGGAAGCAAGCTGACGTCTGACAATCTGGAACTGGCGCTGAAGGGGCTGGGTGCGCGCTTGGCGTTGCGTGGCGATCTGGCGCGCGGTGGCTATGCGCTGGCAGGGCCAGTGGCCGCGCGCGGGTTTGCCTTGGCTAACCTTGGTTCGATTGATGGGAACGCCAAGATCGTATTCAAAATCGGCGCAGGGGTGCCGTGGACGTTGCAAGGCAATGTCGCCGGGCGGATGACGCGCATTGATAACGCTACCTTGCAGAATTTGACCGGCGGGAATGTGCGCTTTGCGGGCGGTCTGACGCTGGGTGAGCGCATTCCCGTGACCTTCCGCAAAGCGACGATCAGTTCGGCCAAATTGCAAATGGCGCTGGATGGCAAAGTGCAGACCAGTGGCACGGCCTCATTGACCGGGCAGGGCCGCCATACCGAATATGGCGCATTCACCGTGCAGGCGGCGATGACCGGCACCGGGCCGAATGCGGTGCTCGTCTTCGCCAATCCGCTGCCTGCGGCAGGCCTGAAAGACGTGCGGGTTGCGCTTTCGCCGATTGCTGATGGATTCCGGATCGAGACTGGCGGGGAATCGCGGTTGGGACCATTTGCCGGGGCGTTCGGCCTGTTTATGCCGCAGGGCGGGGCAACGCGGATCGCCATTGAAAACTTCCGGGTTTGGCAGACCGACGTGACCGGTGGAGTGACACTGAGCGATGTGGGCGTGACAGGCGAACTTGCGATGGTGGGCGGGGGCCTTAACGGCTCTGTTCTACTGGCTCCGCGCGATGGCGGGCAGGGCTTTGATGCCAATGTCAGTGCGCGCAACGCCAAGTTTGGCGGGGCAAAACCACTGTCGATCGGCAACGCCAAAATTGATGCGACAGGTTTGATCAAGGACGGTCATTCGACCGTTGAAGGCACGATGCTGGCCGAAGGTATCGGCATAGGCAAGGTCTTTGTTGGTCGGCTGGCGACAGCTGCGTATCTGCAGGACGGCAGCGGTTCGGTCACCGCATCGGTTTCTGGCAGGCGAGGCACGCGCTTTGCGTTGCAAGGCACGGCGGCCTTCGCGCCGGACCAGATCGTGGCCTATGTTTCGGGCGAATATGCCGGGCGCTCGGTAACTATGCCGCGTCGCGCCGTGATGACGCGTGAGGGCGAAGGCTGGAAGCTGGCACCGACACAGATCGGATTTGGCCGGGGCATTCTTATTGCTGAGGGCCATGTGCTGGGCGGGCCGACGCAGATGAAACTGCTGCTGGCGCAAATGCCGGTGTCGGTGGTCGATATCGTGATTGCCGATCTTGGTCTTGGCGGCATTGCTTCGGGCGTGGTGGAATATTCCAACGACGGGCAGGGCGCGCCATCGGGCAATGCGGCGCTGATGGTCAAAGGGCTGTCGCGGTCCGGGCTGGTGCTGACATCGCGTCCGGTCGATCTGGCGCTAGTGGCGCAGCTTGATCCCGATGCCTTGCAAGCGCGCGCGGTGATCCGCGAAGGCGCGGATATACGCGGTCGGTTTCAGGCGCGGATTAGCGGATTGCCGCGCGGTGGCGGCGTGATGGACAGGATTGCGGCTGGCCAGCTTGCCGGGCAATTGCGCTATTCTGGCCCTGCCGAGGCGCTGTGGCGGTTGTCGGGCGTGGAGATATTTGACCTTACCGGGCCATTGGGCGTGCGCGCCGATATTGGCGGGACGATTGCAGCCCCGGTCTTGCGCGGTGCCCTATCGTCCAAGGGCCTGCGGGTGCAGAGTACGCTGACCGGCACAGACATTCGCCAAGTGCAAATGGCGGGTACGTTTAGCGATTCCACCCTGTCACTCGCGCGGTTTTCGGGCACCACGCCCAATGGCGGAACGGTGAGCGGCAGTGGCGGCATTGGGCTGGCCAATCTTGCAACGCGCGGCCCGTCGATTGACCTGCGGCTTTCTGCGAAGAATGCTGCGCTGGTCAATCGCGACGATATGGCGGCAGCCGTGACTGGCCCCTTGCGCATTGTCAGCGATGGCGTGGGAGGCACGATTGCAGGCCGCGTGCGAATTGAAACGGCGCGTTGGACGTTGGGCAATGCCAGCGTTGTGCAGGAATTGCCCAACATTGCCACGCGCGAAGTAAATACGCCCGCTGATGCCGCGCCCGCGCGCGTGCCCGCAGCGCCTTGGCGGTTCCTGATCGACGCTGCCGGTGCCAACCGCATTGCCGTGCGCGGGCTTGGTCTTGACAGCGAATGGGGCGCAGACATCCGCCTGCGCGGCTCCACTGCCGCTCCGCAGATCTTTGGGACGGCCGACCTTGTGCGCGGCGGTTACGAGTTTGCAGGCAAGCGGTTTGAACTGACCCGCGGCCGCATTCGCTTTACCGGGCAAGTGCCGATCGATCCGCTGCTCGATATTGTGGCTGAAGGCGATGCCAATAACGTCAGCGCCAAGATTTCGATCTCCGGATCGGGCGCTAAACCCGTCATCACGTTCTCCTCGACGCCTGCTTTGCCCGAAGAGGAACTGCTGAGCCGGTTGTTGTTTGGCAGCTCGATCACGCAGATTTCGGCACCAGAGGCGGTGCAATTGGCATCGGCGCTGGCCAGTTTGCGCGGGGGCGGCGGGCTTGATCCGATCAATAAATTGCGCGCCGCGATTGGGCTGGACCGGCTGCGGATTGTCGGGGCTGACCCCTCGATCGGGTCGAGCACCAGCATTGCTGTCGGCAAGTATCTGGGACGCCGTGTTTTCGTCGAATTGATCACCGATGGCGGCGGCTATAGCGCAACGTCGGTGGAGTTCCGGATCACGCGCTGGCTGGCGGTCTTGGCGACAGTATCGACGATTGGCGACGAAAGCCTCAACCTCAAGGCCAGCAAGGATTATTGAGCCGCTGTAACGGCGGTGCAATACGGTCTTTAAACCGACACGTCGGCATGGCCTTGAAGGTGGATGACCGACGCATCCCGTCCTTTGCTGTTATGCGATCTGACCCAGAGTTATGCGCCGCACGGCGGCGGCGGAATCGGGACATATCTGCGCGAAAAGCAACGCTATATCCAGGAACACACGCAGCACCGCTTGCTGCAGATTGTGCCCGGACCGCAAGATCGCATCGTTGAACTGGGCCGCCATATCTGGGTTGAGGTAGGCGCCGATCAGGTGCGGGGCAGCCCGAACTATCGATTTATCATGCGCACCGGCGTCGTGCGTGAGGTGCTGGAACGCTACCGCCCCGACCTTATCGAATCACAATGTCCATGGGTACTGCCGTGGACGGCGATCAATTATGCCAAGGCGTTTCCGGAAACGGCGCTGGTGGCTGGGTATCACACTGACTTTCCCGAAGCGCATATCTACCGGGTCGGGTCGAGCCTGTTCGGCAGTTTTGTAGCGAGCGGTTTGCGGCGCCTGGCAACGGGATATGCTCAACTGACTTACCGCGAATTCGACCGTGTTTACACGCTCAGCACGGTGATGGCGCAAGGTTTGAAAGACTATGGGATCGAGCATGTCGACGTGCTGTCGTTGGGCGTTGATACCGCCATGTTTCATCCCGACCGGCGCGATCCGGCTTGGCGCGAAAGCCTTGGCCTGAAGGCACGTGGGCCGCTGCTGGTTTATGCCGGGCGGCTGGATAATGAGAAGCGGGCTTATCGCTTGCTAGAGATGTTCAAGCGGCTGCCTTCGACACTGGATGCGGGGCTGGTGTTGATTGGTGATGGCAAGTTGCGCGAAACGATGCAGGAGCATTCGCGGGGCTGGCAGGTGGCGTTCCCCGGCTACATCGCGGATCGTGCACAACTGGCACAAGGCTTGGCGAGTGGCGATATTTACGTCTCGGCCATGGCGGATGAGACGTTCGGTATTTCGGTGATCGAGGCGCAAGCCAGCGGACTGCCAATCGTGGGCGTTGCTTCAGGTGCCATGCCGGAACGGGTTCCAGCGGCCACCGGAGTGCTTGTTCCTGTCGATGATTCAGGAGCGATGGCCAGCGCAGTCGTCGCGATGTGGCGGGGGCCGCATCGGCAAGCGGGGCAGGCCGCGCGCGCGCATGTGGCGGGACGATTTGAATGGCGACAGACCTTTGAAGCCCTGCTGGGTGACGTCTATCCCAAGGCTCTCCGCGCCGCTGAAGCGCGAATGCGTAAGGGCCGCTCCGGGTGGAACGGCCCTGGTATCTGGATCAATCGCGATCCGATCAGGCAGGCAAGTCGCTGATCGCCGTCAATCTTATAAACTGCTTGATACTTTGGTCGGTGCTTTGGCGTTAGACGCGGCGACCACGGAAGAGCTGAACCAGCCCGACAATCAGTGCGACGACCAGCAGAATGTGAATGACGCCTGCGGTAACTTTGAACGCAAAGACGCCAAGCGCCCACAAAACGAAAAGTACAAGCGCGACGGTCAATAGCATGAGGGTTCTCCCGATGGCCCTCCCGCCAAGTGTTCCCAACCATGCAATCCGCGAAGGCCGGGATTGGTTCCATTCCGAAAATTGGCATTGGTAGCGAGACTGGTTGTTTCCCACGCGCTGCTGCTAACCTTTTCTTTGCACCCGTTTGCTAGTCGTTGGAATAATGGGAAAAACACCGTTCCACCGGCGAGGACCATCGCAGCAGGCAGTGGGCGCAACAAGCGCCCGCTGGATTATTGTGGGCACTTTCCTCGCTTTGCTTGCGCTGACCGCGGCACTGGTTGCGGCATTCCGAAATTCAACCAGCATTGCGGACGAATATGCCCGGACTGAAGAGCGGCGGCTGGTTGAACGCTTCGTTGAACGCAATGGCCGACAGATCGCCGAAGCGGGTATGCTGCAAGTTCAATGGGATGACGCGGTTACCAAACTGAACAGCCCGGATGTTGAGCAGTGGGCACGCAACTTTTTGGCAGGCTATTTTTGGGGCAGCCATCGCATCGACCATCTTTACCACGTGCGCTTCGATGGAACGCTGGTGCGTTGCTGGAAAGGGACGAAGCTGGAGCGCGACTGCCAATTTGGTCCGGTTGAAGCGCAAGTCCGCGAATTGGTTAAGCGTTCGGTGAAAGAAACCCGCAGTGATGTGAAAACTGTGGAGTGGCACAACCATGGCGGCGTAAACTGGCCTTATGACGATAAGGGGCGGCCTATCCCACGTGGCTTGGCGGCTTTGACGCGCCACGGCGGTAGCCCAGCTTTTGTAGCGGTGGCGTCGGTGGTTCCCGATGTTCAACCCAAGCTGTTGAATGGCGCGCCAGACTACATTGTCCTGGTCCGCCATTTCGACAAGCGCGTGATCGCGGACATGAGCGGATCCTTATTGCTTAAAGATGTCCGCATTCAAACAGAGCCGGACCTTGGTGTGGGTCGCAATGCATTGGCGCTGATGAGCAGCGGCGGCACGAAGATCGGCTACGTCACATGGCAGGCCAAGCCGCCGGGGCCAGCAATTCTTCGGCGCACTGCACCGCTGTTGGCGGTCTATATTCTATTTTTCCTTGGCGTGTTGGCAGGCGGAGCGATCATCGTGCGGCGGATGCGCCGGACGACTTGCGAATTGATGGCCAGCGAAGCACAGGCGCAACACAACGCCATGCATGATGCGATGTCGGGCCTGCCCAACCGCGCACACTTCATGCAGCGTTTGCGCCAAGAGCTTTCCGCTTGCGTGGAACAGCGGGAATTGGGCGACGTTTTTGTGGCCTATATCGATATCGACCGCTTCAAGGTGGTGAACGACACGCTGGGCCACCACGTGGGTGACGAATTGGTACGCCAGGTGGCGTTGCGCCTGCGTCACTCCTTGCCGCCGGGGGACTTTCTTTCGCGCTTTGGCGGCGATGAATTTGTGCTGCTGCGCCGTACCAGTGGCGGAAAAGCCGCCGCCGATATGCTGGGTCGGCAGATAATTGCGCTGATGAGCGAGCCCTTTGTGATTTCTGGCAGCAGTCTTGACGTCAGTTGTTCGTGCGGGATCAGCTGGGGTCCTGAACAGAGTGAAGATCCGGGCGAATTGCTGCGTCGGTCTGACATCGCGCTGTACCGCGCCAAACAGCGTGGCCGCATGCGCTATCGCCGATTTACGCGCGATATGGATGCGTCGGTCAAACTACGGCGTGAAATGGAAATGGAATTGCGCCGGGCGATTGCGCGCGATGAACTGGCATTGGCCTACCAGCCGATTGTAGATGCCGTAGATGGCAAAATTCAAGGCTTTGAGGCGCTGTTGCGTTGGACGCACCCAGAACGTGGTCCAATCCGGCCCAACTTGTTTGTGCCGGTGGCAGAACAATCAGGGATGATGGTTCCACTGGGCAACTGGGTGCTGCGCCGCGCTTTTACCGAATGTCTGGATTGGCCGATCTGCGATATTTCGGTGAATCTCTCACCATTGCAAATCATGGCCAGCGATTTTCTGAAGACCATCGATACGCTGGTGCGAGAAACCGGGGCCGATCCCAGCCGCTACATTCTGGAAGTAACCGAAGGCGTCATGCTGGACCGTAGTGTCCATGTGGTCGAAGTGCTTAAGGGTTTGAACCGCCGCGGTTTCCGCATTGCGCTTGACGACTTTGGGATCGGCTATTCGTCACTGAGCTACTTGCGCTCGTTCCAGTTTGACCGGATCAAGATTGACCGTTCCTTTGTGCAGAACATTGAGGCTGATCTGGATGCGCACTCGATCCTGCGCGCGATTGTGTCGCTTGGTCACACCCTGCGCATGAAAGTTGTGGCTGAAGGCGTGGAGACGCCGGTGCAGCGGGCATTGGTGCAAGCCGCCGGTTGCCAGATGATCCAAGGTCACTTGTTCTGGAAGGCTATGTCGCCGGAACAAGCATTGGCACTGCTACAGCCCGATTTGGCGAAAGTATTGCGAACAGCCTGACGGGGTGATTGTCAGCCTTTAGCGGCAGGTGCACTGTCAACTTTGGCCGACATGGTGCGCGGGTAGATAAAGCCGTGGGCGGGGCTGGCGCGCAGGCCGGCTGACTTGGTGGGGGCATACCACACGCGCACTTCGCTCCAATCGCCAGCAGCAGATACATCAACTGCGACAACGCCACGATCAACAGCACCGGGGCCGGACCAGTTGGCATGATCGATCAGGATGTGACGATCATCGACAATTTTACGCACCACCGCAACGTGGCCGTAGGGCATGGCGCGGGTGCCAGAAAATGCGAGAATGGCACCGGCCTTTGGCTCTTGGCCGCGCTCATACGTGCCTTCTGCTTTGCCCCACCATTCACGCGCATTGCCTGAGATCTGAACGTCGGAAATTTGCCGAGCATACGTCACGCACTGCAACCGCGCTTGTGCAACGGTAGGGAGCGCGGCGAAAAAAATCAGGGCGAGAAGGCTGGTGATCAGTTTGCGAAGCATGACCGTCTTCGTAACGATCTTAACGGATTCGATAACCCAAGGCCGGTTCCGTTCATCCGATGCTCATAACCGTTCAACTCGGTTCGTCGCAAAGTGTGGAAAAGATCACGATTTTATGCGTTGTCCGCCAAAGGTGGTTGTCGTGTTCAGGCAATGAAAAAGGCGCCCGGTTTCCCGGACGCCTTTTTCCTGTGTCGTCGGTCTGAACGATCAGAGCGAGTAGTACATGTCGAATTCGACGGCCGATGGCGTGGTTTCCCAACGCATCACTTCTGGCCATTTCAGTTCGATATAGGCTTCGATCTGGTCCTTGGTGAACACGCCACCCTGAAGCAGAAAATCGTGATCAGCTTCGAGGCTGTCGAGAGCTTCGCGCAAGCTGCCGCACACGGTTGGAACTTCGGCGAGTTCTGCCGGTGGCAGATCGTAGAGGTTCTTGTCCATGGCTTCGCCCGGATGGATCTTGTTCTTGATCCCGTCGAGGCCAGCCATCAGCAACGCGGCATAGCACAAGTAGACGTTGGCCATCGCGTCAGGAAAGCGGAATTCGACGCGCTTTGCCTTCGAACCGGCGCCGTAAGGAATGCGGCATGAAGCCGAACGGTTGCGGGCCGAGTAAGCCAGCAGAACGGGAGCTTCGTAGCCCGGCACCAGACGCTTGTAGCTGTTGGTGGTGGGGTTGGTGAAGGCGTTCAGGGCCTTGGCGTGCTTGATCACGCCGCCGATGAAGTACAGGCACATGTCGGACAGTCCGGCATAACCATTACCGGCGAACAGGGGCTTGCCAGCTTCCCAGATTGAGATGTGCGTGTGCATGCCCGAACCGTTATCACCCTTGATGGGCTTGGGCATGAACGTGGCCGTCTTGCCATAAGCATGCGCGACTTGCTGCACGACGTACTTGTAAACCTGCATACGGTCAGCGGTCTGCACCAGAGTACCGAAGGTGAGGCCGAGTTCGTGCTGAGCAGAAGCAACTTCGTGGTGATGCTTGTCGCAAGGCAGGCCCATTTCGATCATGGTCGAGACCATTTCGCCACGGATGTCTACGCAGCTATCGATCGGAGCGACAGGGAAGTAACCACCCTTTACGCCCGGACGGTGGCCCATGTTGCCACCTTCGTATTCTTTGTTGGTGTTCGTTGGCAGTTCCACATCGTCGATGCGGAAGCCGTTGCCATCGTAGCCGTCATAGAACTTGACGTCATCGAAAAGGAAGAATTCTGCTTCTGGACCAACGTAGACGGTGTCACCCACGCCGGTCGACTTGACGAACGCTTCGGCGCGCTTGGCGGTTGAGCGGGGATCGCGCGAGTACAGTTCGCCCGTCGATGGTTCGACGATGTCGCAAACGACAATCAGCATCGGAGCCGCACTGAACGGGTCGACATAGATGGCGTCAAGATCAGGCTTGAGGATCATGTCTGATTCGTTGATGGCCTTCCAGCCTTCAATCGACGAACCGTCAAACATCAGGCCGTCTTCAAGCTCATCTTCGCCGATCAGGCCGGCGACCATGGTGAGGTGCTGCCACTTGCCCTTGGGATCGGTGAAGCGCAGATCTACCCACTCGATTTCCTCGTCCTTGATGCGGGCGAGAATGTCCTTTGCAGTTGCCATCGCTGGTCCTTCTTCTTCTTGCCCCCAGTGGAGAGGTCCGGGGGGTTAAGTGGGGTTGTGAATTATATGGAAGCTTGCCCGTCCACAGGCCTACCCCCGCTCTGATGCTGTGTCCGGCAGGGCCAGAAGCAGCGTCATCTTGTTATGAAATTCGGCAGATCAAATCGCGTCGTCATCACGTTCGCCGGTGCGAATGCGCAACGCGCTTTCAACCGGGATCACGAAGATTTTGCCATCGCCAATGCGGCCGGTCTGTGCGGCAGAAGCAATCGCTTCAACCACGCGGTCAACCAGCGTGTCGGAAACGACGACTTCGAGTTTAACCTTGGGCAGGAAATCGACAACGTATTCAGCACCGCGATAAAGTTCGGTGTGGCCCTTTTGGCGACCGAAGCCCTTGGCTTCTGTCACAGTGATGCCTGAAACGCCGATTTCGTGCAGGGCTTCTTTTACTTCATCGAGCTTGAAAGGCTTGATGATGGCTTCGACCTTTTTCACGTCGTTCTGACCCCTGCAACCCGGCCGGTACACCACGATGGCAGACCGGCGTATGATCCCTTGTGGCAACGACGTTACAAGAATCGTGCCACGCTGATTGTCATAAGCACTAGGCCATCGCGCGACGGCGGGAAAGCAGGAAATGCGGGGGTTGGGCAAGATTTGAATTGAATGCGCTGGCAAGGCTTGCCCATCGTTGCGCGCATCTATTCGATTAATGCACAAAATTTGCGCAAGGCGTGCCTTATTTTTAGGCAATGAACTCAGTATGGCGGCTTGTCGAGACCCTTGGGGCTAAGTGTGAATATCTCGCAGCCGGTTTCGGTGATCCCGATGGAATGTTCAAATTGTGCCGAAAGCGAGCGATCACGGGTTACGGCCGTCCAGCCATCTTCGAGGATTTTGACGCCGGGCTTGCCGAGGTTGATCATCGGCTCGATCGTGAAGAACATGCCAGGCTTCAGTATTGGCCCGGTGCCTGCACGGCCAGCATGCACCACTTCGGGTGCATCATGGAACAAACGGCCAAGGCCATGCCCGCAAAATTCGCGCACCACGCCATAGCGTTGCTTTTCGGCGTGTGCCTGAATGGCGGCGCCAATATCGCCGAGGTGCGCGCCGGGTTTGGCCATTTCAATGCCGATCATCAGACATTCGTGGGTGATGTCGACGAGGCGCTTGGCCTTCAAAGGCACTTCACCGACCAGATACATCCGACTGGTGTCGCCATGCCAACCGTCGAGCAACGGAGTGACATCAATGTTGACGATGTCGCCATCTTTCAACGTCTTGTCTGACGGAATGCCATGACAGACCACATGATTGATCGAGATACAGCAAGAATGCGTGTAACCGCGATAGCCCAGCGTTGCCGGAACCGCGCCGCCATCCAGCGTCATCTGGCGCACGACATCGTCGAGATAGTCTGTGCGCACGCCCGGTTGCACCAGTGGCACCAGCGCGTCCATGATCTCGGCAGCGAGGCGGCCTGCTTTTCGCATGGCTTCAAATGCGGCGGGGCCGTGGAGTTTGATCGTCCCATCACGCAGGACGGTATCGTTGTCTGTAACTGTCACATATTCGGTCATGCCGGGCCCATAGCGATGTTGCGAACAAATTGCGAGATGCTGAAGACCAAGCTTTTCATGGTGTGACGAAAAGCAAAGGCGCAATCCATACCTGTGCTCATCACCGTGCGCAGTTTCCTCTCGCAACGGGCCACGCTCTGCGGCATGAAAGGTGGCAACATGATTGACAGAAACGCGCTGATCCAGCCTGATCGCGGCCAGCAGGCCATTGCCCTTCACCTTGTCGACAAGGCGACGCTGCCGGAATTTCTCAAAGGACTGAGCGTCGGGCAGCGCGCCAGCATTGCCGCGCAGAAGTTTGAGGGCGCCGGTTACGAATATGCGATCGTGCCCGATGGCGACGGTTGGTTCGCGGTTTCGGGCGTGGCCAATGTCAACAATCTGTCGTCGTGGTGCCTTGCCAAGTTGGCGGACGTGCTGCCCGGCGGCACGTATCGGCATGTGGGGGGCAATACGGGCAAGGCTTTGCATGGCTGGGTGACGGGGCAGTACCGCTTTGACCGCTATCGCAAGGACGCCAAAGATGCCGAACCGCGCATTCTGCTGACGACAGAAGTCGCGCTGATTGGACCCGCTTTAGCCGAGGCGACCGCAGTGTTGATGGTGCGCGATCTGGTGAACACGCCTGCCGAAGACATGGGGCCTGCGCAGTTGGAGGCCGAGGCGCGGGCGCTTGCCAAAACGTATCACGCCGAAATTCATGTGGTGGTGGGCGATTTGCTGGAGCGGGATTACCCGATGATTCACGCAGTGGGCCGGGCGGCAGCGCGCAGCCATGCGCCGCGCTTGATCGAACTGGAGTGGGGCGATCCCAAGCATCCGCGCGTGGCGATTGTCGGCAAGGGCGTCTGTTTCGATTCGGGCGGTCTGGATATCAAGCCAGCGTCGGGCATGGCACTGATGAAAAAGGATATGGGCGGGGCGGCCCATGCGCTGGCACTGGCCAGTTTGATCATGACACTGGGCTTGAAAATCCGGTTGCATGTGCTTGTCCCTGCGGTGGAAAACGCAATTTCAGGCCATGCGTTTCGACCGGGCGATATTCTGCGTGCGCGCAATGGTTTGTCCGTAGAAGTGACGAATACCGATGCCGAAGGGCGGCTGGTGCTGGGTGATGCGCTTGTGAAGGCTTGCGAATTGAAGCCGGAACTGGTGATCGACTTTGCCACGCTGACCGGCGCGGCACGCGTGGCCCTGGGACCGGATTTGCCCGCGATGTTTGCGCGCAAGGATGTGACGGCGGACCAATTGATCGCCGCAGGACTTGAGCGTGATGATGCGTGCTGGCGTTTGCCGCTGTTTGACGGATACCGCGAATATCTGAAATCTGACGTTGCCGATCTGCAAAATTCGCCCGCAAACGGCTTTGCCGGGGCAAGCGTTGCGGCGCTGTTTCTGGACAAGTTCGTAAGCGAAGGCGTTGATTGGGCCCATTTTGATACATTCGCCTGGCGGCCTGCGGCAAAGCCGGGGCGTCCCAAGGGCGGTGATGCACTGGGCTTGCGGGCGGTATGGGGCTTGCTGAAGGCAAGATACGCCTGAGATGCGCTCTGCCTTGCCTGATCGCGCCGACACGGCTAATCGCCCTGCTTTCCTGTTCCGGGGGCAACCTGAATTGACTGCTGAAGCATCGCCTCTTTCCGTTGAAGTGCCCACCGTGCAGCTTTCGCTGTGCCGCCCGTCGGATCGTTCGGACAAGCCGCACTTGCCGGTACGCGGCGATCTTGCGCATATCGGCCTCGCCGGGCGCTATTTCGTGCCGCATTATGCCGTGCCAATGCCGCATGTCGTCACGGCCTCGGCGGTAATGCGCAATGCGGGCAAGGCCGATGGCGATGCATTGCGCACACTGGCTGACGGTGAGGTATTTGACGTGCTCGATATGGCGGGCGGTTATGCTTGGGGACAGGCTAAGGCCGACTTGCTCGTGGGGTACGTCGATCTCAACGCGCTTACGGCTGTAGCATGACCACGTCTGTTTTCATCGATGGCGCGGCGGGCACGACCGGGCTTGAGATTGCTGACCGGTTGGCGGGGCGAAACGAGTTCTCCCTGATCGCGCTGGATGACACGCGCCGCAAAGACGATGCCGCACGTGCCGAAGCGATCAACGACGCTGACGTTGTCATCCTGTGTTTGCCCGATGATGCCGCACGTGATGCCGTGGCTATGATCGGCAATGACCGCACCCGCGTAATCGACGCCTCGACTGCGCACCGCGTTGCCGACGGTTGGACGTACGGTTTCCCCGAGATTGTCGGACGCGAAATCGTGGCGGAATCGAAGCGGGTTTCGAATCCGGGATGCTATCCGACCGGATTCATCGGACTGTTAGCTCCGCTGGTGCATAATGGGCTGCTGCCATCGGCGTGGCCCTATAGCTGCAACGCGGTTTCTGGCTATTCGGGCGGCGGCAAGGCGATGATCGCGCGGTTTGAAGATGATCGCGACATCGCGTGGCGTGGCTATGGACTGACTTTCGGGCACAAACACGTGGGCGAGATGCAACGCTATGCCGGGCTAGCCATTGCCCCGCTGTTTAGCCCAGCGGTGATCGCGGCGCATCGCGGCATGGTTGTGGAGATTCCGCTGCCTTTGGGCGTGATGCCGGGCAGTGTTCCGGCTGACCTGCTGCGCGCGGCGCTGACCCAGTTCTATGCCGGATCGCAAGTGGTCAGCGTGGCGCAGGAATTGCCTGTCGACGGCGAAGTGCTGATGCGCGCATCAATGGAACCGTGGGATGGACTGCGGCTGCACGTGATGGGTAGCGAAGATAGCGAACAGGTGCGCTTGGTCGCCGTGCTCGACAATCTGGGCAAGGGTGCAAGCGGGGCTGCGGTGCAAACGCTGAACCTGATGGCGGGTCTGGACGAGACGGCGGGGCTGCGGTTGTAAGGCTTCACCTTCGCACCAACAAAAAGGCCCGCGCTCCTGATGGAGGCGGGCTTTTTTGTTCGCGATGGCGCAGAAGATCAGTCTTCTGGAGCAATCGTTACGCGCAGACCGTCAAGATCACCGGTAAGGTGGACCTGGCAGGAAAGGCGCGAGGTTTCGTTGCGGTGATCCGAGCTGTCGAGCAGGTCGTTTTCGTCTTCGCTGATCGCTGGCAACTTGTCAGCAAATGCAGGATCGACGAAAATGTGGCACGTAGCGCATGAGCAGCAGCCGCCGCACAGGGCGAGCAGTTCGTCAAAACCATTGTCGCGGATAGCTTCCATTACGGAAACACCAGCTTCGGCTTCGACTGTGGATTCTTCACCAGCACGATTGACAACGACAAGCTTCGGCATCGTCTATTCTCCAAAGGTGGCGTCAAGGCACTGCCCCTGTTCGCCTTTGGACGGGGCTGCTATCGCGGTCGCCCGGATTTGGCAACACCCGATCC
>CAMTWP010000002.1:0-23725 GCA_947085475.1 uncultured Novosphingobium sp.
GCACCAATGACCACTCCCCGAGCCACCCTCCCGACCGACCCCTTCTTCGAGATCATTCACGACAGCCAGTGGAACGCGTGCGTCGGCATCCAAGGCAATGAGCAGAACTACATCGATGGTTATATCGAAGCCGCACTCGAGCTCGCAGCTGCCGTCCTCGACCAGAAGCTGGTGGCAAGCCGCGATACGCTGGCCATGCCGATCCTCTACAATGGCCGGCATGCGCTCGAGCTCTCGCTGAAGTTCGCAATCAACCGGCTGCACTCGATTGGCGCGATCGCCACCCGGCACATGCCGAACCACGACATTCTCTCGCACTGGACCCATCTGCGCGACGCCAGCTTGGGCGACGCTTCCCTACGCCAGCTAATCGCCGAGCTCGAACCGTATGTGGTCAGCCTCGCCAAAATCGATGATGACGGCCAGGAGCTGCGCTACCCGACCACCCAGGACGGCAAGAAGAGTCTCGACCGTATCGCCGTGGTGAACCTGCCGCATATTCGCCGCAGCCTTCAGACTATGCGCGACATCCTGACCCGACTCAAATATCGCGTGTTCGATTTGGCGGACGAACACGGGACAGGCACGCACACCAAAGGTTGCTCGCGCAAGGACCTGCAGGCTATTGCCGACATGCTGGGTAACCATGCTACCTGGGTCGAGGAAAGCTTCAACGACAAGAAGGCAGCCGTTCGCGAGAGATATGGCCTCAGCAGCGGCAAATTCTCGGATGCCGTTAAACAGATTCGCGGCTCGCGCCAACTCGCCACACTGGTCGGGCTGGAAACGCCGCTGACCCATCTGTCTGACGAGAAGGCATTATTCGCCCTAAAGGAATGGGCCAAGGCTTTCCCGCCAGTGGAGTCCGATCCGGACTGCCTTGGGGCCAGCTATTTCGAGCGCAACTGGGATAAGGTGAAGGAGCGTCGCCGGGTCATCCAGACGATGGTGGACGCGATCCTCGCCAACCTATCCGACGAGGAAGTCGCAGACCTGGAAGTTCTGTTCTACATCGGGCGCGGTGAGGAATTCGGGGAGCATTACGAGGCTATGCTCGCCGACGCGGTTGCCGAGCACAGGCTTGCCAAGTCGCGATTGGAAGGCGTTCACCACATCATGACCAAGACCAGTCTGCTAGACAATGTGATCCGCGGCGTCGCCGCGGCGGGGCGCCCCTCGCTCGCAACGCAGCTGCGGAGTATTAGACCCGCGTGACGGTCAGGTGCCGGAAGGAAGCGGGGATTCGCGAGGAAAGGCGTCGCGCCTAAGCGATAGCCCAAATAACGGGTTCGCCGTGTCGTTTCCATTCAGGGCTGCATTCTTAGTCCGCCAAGAAGGAATATTCCAGCCCAGTCGGCTGAGCCGATGTGCGAAAAAAGTGGCGCTTAAACCTACCATCAACATACCCTACAAGTTCACCAATCGGGATATCAGATATATTTCTGGTCTTCGTCATCATCTATGTTGGGAATGATCTGTGGTGTTTGATCGCACTGTCACGGGTTACGACGCGCAAATTATACGCCGTCTTCCTCTCCCGTCAAAGCCGCAATGTCTGTTCCGAGTGGCACCTCTACGCGCACCCCCTCTGGACCTTCCCATGGCAGCATTCCCAACTGCCACATCAGCCGCTCAACATGGACGTCCAGCGAGAGGAATTCATCGAAGGATTCCCATAAGCCCATGCGCATGCGCAATCGTTCCAGCCGATCCCGATAGATCGGAAGCCACTGTTGCAAGCCAGCTTCGGCAAGCTCAGCCGCCAATTCGCCATTCGCATCGAAGGGATCAGCACCGCTCGCCGCGCAATGCCCCAGCAGATCAGCGGCGAATTGCAGCACGTAGGAAACGCGTGGCATGACGACCCCGAGAAGGCGGTCCATGTCACCGTGGTGACGGTAGTCGAGTCTAGCTATCAAGCCTGCCGATCTCATTTCGCCTAAGGCGGTGATGAGTAATTCGCGTTTGACGTCAGTATGATGCGGAGGGTCGCCAAAGCCCGCGCTGATGTGCGACCCCAGATATCCGAATATGGCGGGATGCACATTTGGGTACAAAAAGGCATGCAGCGGATCATTGATCGGCTTCATCCAGACATCAGGCAAATGGCGCTCGATCATTTCCGAGATCGCAACTTCCGCAAGCTGCCTGACAAGTATGTACAGTCCCCATTCGACATCGCCGCTTTCATCAGACAGCAACGCAAAGGCCGGTCCGGCATCGACGATTACCCGCTGCTTCCAAACCCCGTCCCTTTTGACCGTGATCGTTCGGGCGATGCCCTGACCGATTTGCTCTGGGGCGGTTTCCGCAGGCGAAGCTCCCTCATATCCTCGGTCCAGGGTGGCGACGGCTTCACGATAATCTGTCGCGACAGTGATGCCATCCAAACGACGTAAAGGAAGGGCCCGCGCAAGAGACGTGACAATCCCTTGGATTGCGTTTGATAGCTCCTGCACGTTCTCAGCCTCACCACAGCCGATCAGCGATAATTCATACTGCCATGCCCCCTCGGTTTGCCGAATGAGGTCTGACGGAAAGAGCGGCTTATCCTCGTCTCTCGGCTTGGGCACCAGCGCCAAATAGGGTTCCATGACTCCGCTAACGGCCTCGTCAACGAGCTGCGTTGACCGTTCGCCCAGACACTTGTGCAACTGGTCAAGGTACTCATTGGTCGTCGGGGCGAGAAAGAAGTCATGGCTGCATCTCGCAGCCGCCTCATTGAAGTCTGGCAACGTCGTAACATCAAAATCGGTAGAAGCCCCAACCAAAAGCTTTTCAGGGGAAACCGGCAGAACAATCGCAGCAAGATCATCCCAGTCTGCAAACATTGCAGGAGTGGACCGCCCTGCTCGATCAATTGCTAGTGCTGCGCAATCAGGCAAAATTGCGCCTTGGTGAGGGGCAGCCACAATGGTCCAGCTCAATTCTTCGAAAAGTTTGAGCCGAGGTTTCGAGCTTGTGATTTGCGTCAGCGCCTTATTATGACTTTCTCGTACAAAGCTCCCCGATGCCTGAAGCCAAGTGGCAAGAGTACCGCGCATAATGGGCAGAAAATCAGCCACCAGTACCGTGAAGTTTTCTTTCGCCATGAAGAACGCAATGCGCTGGATCAACTCGGTCGGCAGGCCTAGATTTTCAAGGCCTTCGATCTCGCTGAGCTTGTCAGCAAGATTCTGCCGGAAAACCTCATTTGGTTCGTCTTCATCCAATCCCATGAGCGACTGAAGGCGCTCGTTATCGTTCAGAATGGTTTGAACGCCTTCTGACATCATTCGCAAACCCCGCTCCATGCTCACTCGGACGTGGGCAGTGCGCGGAACAAGGTGGTTCACGATCTCGGCAGCGTTCGTTGAATTTATGGCGGACCCAATGGGCTGCGACCGCAGATCATACAGCATTCTGGAAACAGGTGTTTCTGTATCTGTGATTTCGTCATCCAGAGTACGCGCTCCTTCGGGGGCTGGGTCCGCGTAGAAATAGTCCGAAGCCCCCACATCTTTGAGCCGCTTCTGCTCAGGGATAGAATCACGCGCAAAGACCCAAATTTCCTTACGTTTCGGGCGAACGCCAAAAGGCTTCTGAAGGAAGCGGGGCAAATAGTGTTGATTGGGACCCGTGGACAAATCCGTTCTCCATGCAGGGACTCAAGAAATACAATATAGTTCGCATTCCACCCTGTGACGAGCACATGGCAAGGGTCCGAACAGTTTCAGGAATTCACGTTAGGCTGTGAAGGCGGCCCTCTGACGACCCAGTCTGATCGCGTCCTGCGGAACGTTCGAGGTCGATAGGCGACACATTCAGACGGAGAGCGCCGCCACTCGGCGGTCAATTAGATTTTTCCTCGATTAACGCGCTTAAACTTGGAGCCCCCGACGATTTGGCGTTTGACACGTTCGGCCTGCAGACCCTATTTGTCCTTAGTCCTAGGACAGCGGACGGATACAGTTTGTATGAAAAGCCAGGACATCGTCATCCTGCTTAAGCTGGCGAGCTTGGAAGACCGGATCAAGCATGGTCAACTAGATGAACCGACGATGTCGGATCCATTCGCATTGCGAAGTCTTGAAGGCGAACTGGGCATAAGCAAAACCGAGATCAGCGCATCGATCCGGCGCAGTCTCGCGTGTAGCTTGGCTATAAAGTCTAATGATCGCGCCAAGGTGAACCGGTGCAATCTCATCGAATTCGTCCAGCACGGGCTGAAATACGTCTTCCCCGCGAAACCGGGCGCTCCGCAGCGCGGCGTTGCTACGGGCTTTGCCGCACCTATGCTGCAAGGTAAACTCGTTAGCGCCGGTGCAGATATCTATGTCTGGCCCCATCCCGAAGGAAGCTTGAGAGGTCTTTCGATCGCACCATTGTTCAAATCTGTCCCCGGCGCAGCTCTCAAAGACGCCCGACTCTACGAATTGCTGGCGCTGATCGATGCGATCAGAACCGGCAATCAGCGCGAAGCAAGTCTTGCCAAACGCAGCTTTGAGGAACTGGTGGCATAAACGGTTCCGCTGGTCCTCCTCATTGTGGGACACCACTAGTGACGCTCGCGAGGTTCCGCAGCAGGGCAACCTGCTTATCCCGGTCTGCGATCAGCCGCTCGCGGTGGCCACTCACACGATCACCAAAGCTGCGCCTCGATTGCCTGAACAGATCGAACAGAGCGGCGCATGTAATCGGATCCTGACGCCATTCCGACATGGCGAGTTGGAGCAGGCTTTCGAAGAGAAAGGCGCGCTCGTCGTCGGTCGCGGTGGCCAGTGCTGCGCGGATCATCCATGCGGGTGCGGAACGTAACTCAATGGTGGCTGCCTGCCAAAGCAGGAACATGATCAGGGGGATCGTAAACAGAAGGCCGATGTAGCCCGAGCGAACGGGGTCATCGGCGAATAGCCACGTTGCCAGTATAACCGAGCATGTTAGGGAACCGGCAGTGAGAGCAATGGCGGCAAGAATTCCGGTCCAGCGCCAATGGCGGATGGCTGAGAATACGATCCGCTCGATCGGGGTGGTGTTCGGAAGCGCGATATAGCGCAGGCCGGACGCGGTTCGTTGATTGTTGGTCATGATGGGCCTTTCAAAACGACAGAGTGGGACAAGTGCCTCGAGCCACCAATTTAACGCTGAAGCATCTACCAAGGATCGAACCCGCTGCCGGTCGAGCCAGGCGCATGATGATCATGGCTGTGATGGACATTTTGGCCATCCCAGCGATCCAGATTCTGGCCGAAGGAATTGCCGCCGACGTCGACGCCGCCGAGTCCAGGCCCGGTCATGGGGAGCCCGGTGGCAGGGTTGATGGAGACGCTCTCGTCAGAGAAGGGCCGCGGCGGGTCGCTTGATCCTGCGAACAGATCGGTCAGCCATTGGAACAGTCGCATCGGGTTTCTCCCGTTATTGAGGGGCTTCGGCAGCTCGAGTGGACTGGCGCTGCCCTCATGTTCACACGTTCACATGCGTACAGTCACACATGCCCATATCGCCGCATCCCCCCCTTTTCCCCTTTCGGCGAAGGGATTGACTACCGCCCGATCGGGCTCTCGCCATACTTGCGCAGGATATCATCGAAGGCTTCGGCCATCAGGTCCTGAAGGCTGAGACCATGGCGCCGGGCGCACGTGTGCAGGGCAAGCGATAGCTCGGGTACAAAGTAGCCAGAGATCGCCTTGCGACCGACGCGGCTTCGCGGTGTTGGGATCTGGGCGACCAGCGATGCCGGTGCGGTCTGGTCCGTCGCCTCATCCGTGGGCTTGCGATCGGCAAGATTGGCAAAGCGGTTCATGCGGTCTTCCTCTGCGGTGCCGGGGTCTGTGGGCGCGTGGACATGTGGAGTTGTTCACATGTCCACATGTGAAGCTGTTCGATCTCGCTTGCCGCCTTTCCGCCAGGATCGAGCTCGAACACGGTCTGCCCGCCAGCAACTGCATGACGATATGCGGCGCGGTCAGGCAGGATTCTGGGGCATGTCTGGCCGCCGAAGCCAGTCACTAGTTCCCTAGCATCGGCATAGATGTGCGGGGCGTGGGGCGGCCCGGCGGTGAACACAACAAAGGCAGGGCGAGACAGCAATTCGACCAGACGCAGCGTCGTGCGCATGGCGGCGAGATCGAACGCGCTGGGGCGGCAGGGGATCAGCACCAAATCGGCGCACTCGGCAGCCTTGCTGGCGGCAAGATCAGCGTGTGGCGGGGTATCGATCACGATCAAGTCGGCACCTTGTGCGGCAGCCGCCGCGATCTTCGCTGGAATGCGCGGCGGGGCGCTGTCGATCACCTCGGGAGGGGCGCCTTGCCGCCACTCGGCCCATTGCGAGGCGCTGGCCTGCGGGTCGGTATCGATCAGCAGGCTGACCCGCCCTGCACGGGTAGCAGCGGCGGCGAGATGAATGGCGAGCGTGGTTTTTCCAGCGCCACCCTTCTGACTGATGATAGCGACGGTTCGGGTGCGGTGATGTGAAGGCGTGGTCATGTGGATGTGTCCTCATGTTCACATGTGGGCATGTGAGGCTGTGCGATTGTGGTGATGTGGGGGTGTCGACATGGTCAGCGCCCTCGCTCGAGGTCGCGCTCTCGCTCGAGTTGGCGCTCCCGGTCCATCTCCCGGTCGCCGGAGCCCCTTCCGGGTTCGCTGCGGTAGAGGGACTTTTCGAGCGTGATGTCGCGCTCCTTGTTGGTAAGCACTGCCAGCGCGAACTCTGGGCCAAGCTTTTCAGCGAGTTTCTTGAGGTCCTCGGACATGGCCGCGACCTCTTGCTGATTTGGACGGTCCCCGTTCGTATCCCCGCGGGCGGTCTCGAGCGCGCTGGTCTTTGCGCCGGAGCGCGTATCGACTTGGCGTTCGACCCGGTCGGAGTTGTCGGTCACGAGCGTCGTGTTCTCCGCGATCCGGGTGACTGCGACCAGGAATGAGGCCGAGGTGTTGAGCATCCGCTCGCGCTCGGACATCATGATGATGCCGTTCTGCGTGGTCATCCCCTGCGCGACATGGACATTGATAGCGTAGGCAAGGTCGAGCCGTTCGAGCATCGGATCACCGCGCTGCAGATCATGCAGCTTCCTGTCGCCAGCCCTGACCGTGATGGTGTCGCCATCGATCCGCGCGACGTGGGCGATGTCGCCATTGAGCAGCCCGCGCGCGCCATCCTTGGCGGTCCAGCGGATGCGGTCGCCCTGGTGCAGGGCGATTTCCTTTCGTTCGAAGATGGTAACGGCGTCGTGCTTGAGATTGCGGGGCAGTCGGTCCGGATCGAAGCGGCGGATTTCGCCGTTTGGCATGGCCAGCTCGACCTTACCGTCCTTGACGCCAATGACCGTTCCCCGCTCGCCAGGGGCAAAACCCTGTCGGGTGATGTTGGTCTCGAAGGTGACAACGCGCCCGTCCTGATAGGCCTTCAATTGCCGCGCGCCCTCGCGGGTGACCGTAACGCGGTCGAGCACCTCGAGCTTGGTTCCCTGCACACCGATCTGGCCGCGATCGATCAGTGAGGCCTGCGCGGCAGCATTGCCAGCGCTGCGCATCGCGCGCCCGGCGGCGAGCAGGATCGTGTTGTCGCGCTGTTCCTTGGGCAGGTCGGCCCACATATCGGCGGCGATGCCAGCAATCTTGCCCGGCGCAACTTCGATAGTGGCGGGCTTGAGCGCGGCAAAGGCCTGCGCGACATCACCCTGTTCGAGTGCGTGATTGATGGCCTGCATCTGCGGGGTCTGCGCGCGCAGGTTCTCGGTGATCTGGCTTTGCCTGAGATCCTGCTGCTGCAATTGCGCGAAGGGCTTGCCGGCTTCGATGGCCGGAAGCTGCTTGGTATCACCGGCGAGCACCAGCTTGCCCACGTCCATCCGGTTGGCGAGGGCGATCAGCCGCGCGAGCCGGTCCGTGCCGATCTGACTCGCCTCATCCACCATCACCAATGCACTGGAGAGCTCCGCCCGCGCCGCTGCCACCTTTTCCGCGCTGGCACTGCCGTCCAGCACCCGCGCATACCGGGCCAGAAACGCATCGACGGTCGACGCTGGACTGGCCGTCTTCTCCCCAAACTCTCGGGCGATGCGCCCTACATGGGACAGCGCCACTACTTGCCGCCCCTCCTCACGCGCAATCGCTGCGACCGGAGCCAGCGCAGCCGACTTCCCCACACCCGCGCCGCCCTGAACCAGATGCACGCGGTCTTTTGAGGTGAGGATCGCAACGCCAGCCTGCTCCTGCCCGACATTGAGGCGACGCAGGCCGATCGCGCGCGCCTGTTCCTGCAACCGGGCGACGATGCCGTCCTTGTCAGCGATGGGCTGAACGCTCTCCTTGCCCGCCTGTGCCATGCCGATGACCTTGGTCTCCATGGCCAGAGCCTGCTCGGTGGTAAGCATGCGGTCACGATCCGTTGGCCCGCTGCCGACCAGCAAACCCCGCTCGTGCAACAGATCGATCCGCGCTTCGATCATGTCGACCGTGACCGGCCCCTGCCGTTCAAGCGCTGTCCGGATCAGGTCGTTGCGGGAGAACGCCGCCTCGCGTTCGCCAAGCTCCCGTGCGGCAGAGGCAACCGCCTGCGCGGCGGCAAAGACCTTGGGTTCAAGTCGACCGAGGCGCTCGGGCACCAGCGGATCGGAATCGCGCGGGGTCAGCCCCATGGCACTGGCAATCGCCATGCCGCGCTCGCCGATTCCGCAAATGCCGTCGACAACCCGCGACCAGACCGTCTGCTCACCCGCCGCGCGGTGCATGGCGTTCTCGATCAGCCGCGCGGGATCAAAGCCGATGGCCCGGGCGGTCTCCTTCCACGCCGTGACCTGCCGGGCCGCATCCGGCTCCAACTCTTTCCCACGCCGGGTCGAGAGCGCCGCCAATTCGCGTTCGCGTGCACTGCCTCGGTCTTCCTTGGCCAGCTCGGCGAGGATTTCGGCGCGGCGGGTCGAGAAGGCCTCAACCGCCTCCCTAGTCACGCCCTTTATCTCGAAAGCGCCATCTATGGCATTGCGGGCAGGCGTGGTCTCGTAGCCTAAGGCTTCGACGCGGCTGCGCAATTCGGCGTTGTGAACTGCCGACAACACGTGCTGCGCGCGGTAGAGTTCGTCATTGCGCACCGCATGCCATTTGCTATCCGAGGCCTTGGTCGCGTTGGCGACGACCGCATGGATGTGCAGCTGGGGTTCGCCATTCCGATTCACGTCATGGAGGAAGGTTGCTGCGATCAGGTTGCCGGTGCGCTCGGGCACCTGGCGTCCGAGCGTCGCATCCCAGACCCGTGCTTCGACAACGTTCTTTTCTGCCCAACGGAGGGTTGCTGCCACGGAGTCCTTCAAGGCTTCGACCAGACGCTTGTCGCCACCCAGCATGGCAACCAGCGACACGGACTTCGAGGCCGAGAAGGTAAGGTCAACGCCGGGGCGGTGCACGCCGTCCTTGCCGGCAATCACCGATCCATCAGGCAGCCTGCCCTCGAGCACGGCTGCAAAGGTCTGTTCCTCGACCTTGCCTGACAGCCCGAGTGCCTCGGCGCCCTTGCCGAACCACGCGCTGGCATCCTGGGTCTGATCGGCGGTGTAGTAGTTGTCGGCCGAGTAATACTCAGCCGCCGACGAGGCGGAGCCGACCGACGCGAGCGTAATCATCGCCGGTCCTCGTGGGCAATGACGCGCAGGCCGAGGTCGCGCTCTTGCTCGGGGACCCTGCAATCGGTGACACCGTACTTGCGCGCAATCAGCCGACACATTTTCGCTGGGTGGTCGATCAACTTGCCAGACTGCCAGACCGACCAGCCATCGAACTGGGTAGGCAGGATTGTTGCAATGAGCGCGCCGATAAAGAGCGCCAAGCCTCCGCATGCCGACAGAAATTTGAGCGACAGAAAACGGTTGTCGCCAAGGTAGATGGATCTCATCTGCCGCGGTTCGCTGGCCAGCTTTATCGATCGATCCAGCTGCGCGGAAATCTTCGCCAGGTGCGGCTCGAGTAGCCCTAGCAACTTGGGCTCCAGCGCCTCGAAGGCAGACAGCAGTTCACCAGTCTGCGTCAGGAACGGCGAGAGGCCGGCTTCATCCAGCTCGCGAAGCTCGACAATCAGCTTCTGCAAGGCGAGCCGGTTGGCCTCCTCGCCCCCGTTCCACTTCTCGGTCAGCTTGCCCAGCATCCGCGCATTATCCGCCTGCGCCCGGTCCAGCTCCATCACGAGCTCACGCAACTGGTGCACCAGCCCGCTGACGGTCGCGTCAAGCTTAGGTGCAGCTTCAGTCTGGAAGGTCAGCCGCCCTGCGTCGTGCGCCTCGATCAGCTCCTGGATTGCTTTGCGCAAAAGGTCGGGCCGGCTGAGAGATTTTGCCTGCGCCACCCTATCGAGGGCGGCAAGGACCCGGTCCTCTACGGCAACATTGACCTGTGCCATCAGCCCCTCCCCCGAATTGCGAGGAGATCGAAAGGACTAGAAGCTAAGTGATTGATATAGGCTCTTTCTAGAAGGCAGCGCTGCTGCGAACCACAGCTTTGGAGTGCTTTTTGGGCGCCCCTAGAAACGCGCCTAGGGCATAGAATGGCTGATTTCTGCGGGTTTGCGCCCCCCTTGCCACCGCTCGAATTCAGCGTGGAGTGTGTACTTCTATATGCGCTGTTTCGACATTGGTGGCCTGATTTTGAGGAGTCATGATCGGGCTTGGCATTTCCTGCAGGGTGCCACCGGCTGAACAGCCGGAAAGCGAATATCGCGTTCTGCACGGGGTTCATGTGACGTCTCCGCCGAATATGTTGGGGTTTCCTGCACGGTCGAAATCCAACCCCGACATCGGGGTCGCTGGAGGCTCCGCTTCCCGGTCCAGTTCAGCGCAGAACCGCTGGTAGAAGCCGTAGCTGAGCCGCTCGAACGGTGCCGCATTCGCGATCGTCTGGACTATTGGGAGGGGGTCATCGCCGGTGGGTGCCCCCCGGAGTGACCCCAAAATGCCCGCCCTTTCATAGGCGTGAAGGACGAAGTCACAGAAGGCGGCCCCGTCCAGCCTCGTCAGCATGCCAGCAATGACTCGGGCATCTGGAGTGATACAATGCTGCTCGATCAGTTGCCTGACCGGGTCGTGCCAATGGTCGAAATGGCTAACCCAGTTTTCCAGCCACACAGGCCAAAGGACCTGGCCGTCAGGAACTGGAAGTTGATCGCAGACCTCGTCCGCGGTGAGATCGTACATCTGCCCGAACGCCGCTGGCAGGGCAGCGAATATCGGCTGCGGATCAATGTCATGCATCAGGATCGCGGCGGCATGGCGCCAGCTCAAAACGGGGTCTCGCCCGGGCTTGTAGGACGGCCACCAGATGTTGCCCGCCTCCAGCTCTTCCCAAAGGCTTGTGGTTCGCGTTTGTGTCATGGCTGCATCTCCCCTGAGAGTTTCGCCAACGCCGACAGACATGCACCCGCAAAGCTCTGGCCGGTTCTGGGGGCTGACACCTCCGGTTCGAACGGACGGTCCGGCAAGCTCCCTTCTGGATAGCCCTTGGCAGCCTTGAGCATGGGCAACAGGCTGGAGGCGTTCCGCAGCAGCCCGTTTAAGCATTTCCTGCCTGACCTCGCACGGTAGCGGTGATCGCTTGGCAATCGCGCGTTGCGGTCGATGACGAGGATGCAAAGCGCCGCACGCTCGCGCCCCAGCCTTTCGCACGCCTCAGCCCAGGTCGGCTGCGAGACATTGTGCCAACGGCAGGCGATGGCCGACGCGTCGACAATCTCTGGCCAGCCCAGTGCCCGGTCGGAAGGCAGCAGGCTGCGATAGTCTCCACTGGCAAGGCTGGCAGCCAATGCTGGGGAGACCTCGTCCGACTGGTCAACGCCAGTCGCGCGCATACGGTTTTTGGACGAGTATTTGACAGGTATATTGGGTGCGAAGATTTCTTCCGTCCGGTGGGAAGATTTCGTGTCACCGGACGGAAGATCCAGTTGCACCAGCAGCGCCTTGAGCATGCCCTTCAAGGCTTCCAGCTTCTCTAAGGAACTGATGTGGGACACGCGCCCCCGGGGCAGAATGCGCTCTGCTTCCTCTATCAACGCATCCGCTTGCGTCGCTCTGATCTCGCGGCCGAGCATGACCACTTCGTGCCGCAATGAAGCAATCGCCCGCTCATGCAGCTCCATCGCCTCAAGCCGGGCTTTCCATCGGCTATAGCCATCGATGAGCGGGCGCAGGCTGATCCCCGCAAGGCTGACGATGACGCCGTCACGGCGCTGACCAGTGCGGCGCGCATGAGGAACATGGCTCCGCTCGATGAACCCGCCGCGTTCAAGTTCGGCTTCAGCGTTGTGCAGGACCTTCGTTGAGATGCGCAGCGTCTGAGCCGTGGTTTGCGGTTGCTCCCACACCCCGCAAATCTTGCCACGCTCAAAGTCGGAAGACCGACAGCCGAGGATGTAGTGCTTCAGGACCCGTACTGCGGTCACTGAAAGGTATTCCGCCCGGCAAGTTCCGGGTGCGATCTTCTCGATTAGGTCAGCCAGGCTGAAGTGGGTGACACCGGGAGGAAGCCCGTCGTGCGCCAAGGAAATGCTCATGAAGCACCTCCCGCAAGGTTTGCCCTTGCACCCGATTCTCCGGTCGCGTAAATGAGAGAAATAGCCGAACCGCTATTGTGATTGCCGCCGCGAAGGGTGCCAGCCCTTCCGGCGGTTTTTCGTTCCCGGTCTGGCGGCCTGCCTACTGGCTTCGTCGCGCGCCAATTCCTACCAGATATGCGCGTTTCCAAGGGCCTCAAAGTGCCCGCTCGTACAAATCGCGTACAGCCACCCTCGTACGGAAGGCTCTTTCTGCAACCAAAACAGCTAACTATCTGATTTGGCTGGCTCCCTTCACACGGGTGGGGTCGCAGGTTCAATCCCTGCCGCGCCCACCATGTTTTTCAAGGCTTTATCGGTCGTGTTCAACGTGACGCCAGATGGTTTCAACAACAATGCTGATACACAGCCGCTTGATTTTAGCCGTCACATTAGTCACTGAATTGAATAGACGTAGCCTTCGCCTCGCCTGACCCAGGAGTCGGCTGTAAGACCTCCCGTTCAAGCGACGAACCAAATGTTTAGCAAAATTCCAATCACCCAGCCTGAGATCAATTCAATCAAGGCCGAGGTCGACGAAATCAAACGTAGGCGGATTCTGGAAGAAGCCATTGGTCAGTTCTTCGACAAGGGCTATGAGGCGACCTCGCTGGAATCCATTGCCGAAGGCTTGGGTGTAACCAAGCAATTCATCTATTCCCGCTTTCGCAGTAAGGCCGAACTGCTGGTTTCGATCTGCCATGCAGGCGCCGCAGCCGCAGACCAGACCGTGGCATTCAGCGCCACGCTGACCGGTGATCCGGCATTCCGGCTGGCACAGATCATCCAGTATTTCGTCCGCCTGCAGATCGAGCATCGCCGCGAAGTTGCGCTCTACTTCCGCGAAGCAAAAAGCCTTCCGGCTGACGAGGGCCTTGCGATAGATGCCTCAAAGCAGCATTTCCACCGCATGCTGCGCGGGGTGCTGAACGAAGGAAGAGCCAGCGGCCAGTTCGAGATTGCCGACGCCTCGCTTGCCGCATCTGCGCTGGGCGGCATGGCATCCTGGGCATTTACTTGGTTCCAACCCGAAGGGCGCTGGGTGGCCGAATCGGTCGCGCGCGAACTTGCGGCCTTGGCCCTAAGAACGGTGGGCGTGCCTGACCCACTCCCCTACCTCGCAGACGCGCCTGCATAGCAGGCCAAGCACGGCACCCGCTGCAAGTTCTGCCGACAATGCCATTTGATAACGATATTCAGCCCGGCTCCGCAACTTGCGAGGGCGGTTAGGGCCGACGTGTGCCTGAACATCCACGCTCATAGTCCCACAAGCACCATTATAGACTTGACTGAATAATTATATTCTGGTGAGTATATTTTCAGCACGGCGGCATTAACCGGCTGCCGCATTGCAGAGGTGTCTCTTATGGTTGTTGACGAACAGAAGCCCGATTTCGATGCGGTGGTCATTGGTGCTGGCGTGACCGGCATTTATCAGACCCACCTACTCGAACAGCAAGGCATGTCGGTTTGTGGGATCGAAGCGGGCGCCGATGTTGGCGGCACGTGGTTCTGGAACCGTTATCCCGGCTGCAGGCTCGATACCGAAAGCTACGCCTATGGCTATTTCGCGCTCAAGGGTATCATCCCCGAATGGGACTGGAACGAACGCTTCGCCTCGCAACCTGAAATGCTGCGTTATGCCAATAGCGCGGCCGACGCGATGGATGTGCGCAAGCTTTACCGGTTCAACACCAAAGTCGTGGCGGCGCATTATCAGGATATGGGCAACGTCTGGAATATCACGCTCGATACCGGCGAAATCCTGACGTGCCGCACCCTCATTTCATGCACCGGCCCGCTTTCAGCCACGAAAATGCCCGACATCAAGGGCATCACTGCGTTCAAGGGTGAAGCGTTCCACTCCTCGCGCTGGCCGGTTGATGAAAACGGACTGCCCCGCGAGATCGATTTCACCGGCAAGCGCGTCGGCATTATCGGAACCGGTGCCACGGGCGTCCAGATCATCCCTATCGTCGCTGAAAAAGCGGGCCAGTTGCAGGTGTTCCAGCGTTCGCCCAACTGGTGCACGCCGCTGGGCAACACGCCGATCAGCAAGGATGAGATGGAGGTCATCCGCAAACGTTATCCGAACATTCTGGAATATGTGAAGATCACCGACACGGCATTTCCCTATCACCGAGATCAGCGCAAGGCGATTGACGTGCCTGCGGAGGAACGCGAAACTTTCTTCGAAAACCTCTATAACCAGCCCGGTTACGGCATCTGGCTCAGCGGCTTTCGCGACTTGCTGGTCAACAAGGAATCGAACAAGTTCCTTGCCGATTTCGTCGCCGATAAAATCCGTCTGCGGGTGAAGGATAAGAGCTTAGCTGAAAAACTGATTCCCAAAGATCATCCGTTCGGCGGCAAGCGCGTTCCGATGGAAACCAATTACTACGAAGCCTACAACAAGGACAACGTCCACCTCGTTGACATTCGCGAGGCACCGATTGTCGAAATCACCGAAACCGGCATCAAGACCACCGATGCATTCTACGAACTAGACGTGATCATCTTCGCGACAGGCTTCGATGCTGTAACCGGATCGCTGGACCGGATCGACATCCGTGGAAAAGGCGGCGCTCGCCTCAAGGACGTTTGGGCTGATGGACCGACAACGTTCCTTGGCCTGCAGGCGCGCGGCTTCCCCAACTTCTATACACTAGTCGGCCCGCACAACGGCTCGGCATTCTGCAACGTCGGCGTTTGCGGCGGGCTTCAGGCAGAATGGGTGACGCAGATGCTTGTTTACATGGCGGCCAAAGGCCTCAGCTTTGCCGAACCATCGCAGGCAGCCGAAGATGAGTGGACCGAATCTGTCTACCGCGACTTTGCCCGCACCCTGCTGGCCGAAGCCAATGCATGGTGGGTCAGGACGACGACGAAGCCTGACGGCACGATTGTGCGCCGGACGCTGGTCCATGTGGGCGGTGGCCCCGAATACCGTAAACGCTGCGAACAAGTGGCGTATATGGACTACGAAGGGTTTGAAATGGCCTGAAGCGGATCGTCCTTTGCCCATCTATCAACATAAGCGTTGACAGATGGGCAAGTTCACAGCATTTTTACAAACAATAAGCATCGGTGCGGGAGAGTAGTGCCTTGACGTTCACGGAGTGGTCCGAGGTTTGCCCGCTGGCTGATTTGCTTGTGCGCAGTGCCGCCAAATATCCTGACCGCAATGCATTAGTCATGCCTGACTTCGCGCTCACTTATGCCGAACTGCGCGATGCCTCGGTCGGGATCGCGCGCGGCATCATCGGCATGGGGGTTGCCCCACGCGCGCACATCGGCATTCTGGCGAACAACAGCCGCGAGATGGTGACTGCGTTATTCGGCGCGGCGCTTGCCAACTGCGTCGCGGTCCCGCTAAACGCTCGTCACAAAAGCCGCGAACTTGGCTACATCATCGAGAACGCCGACCTTTCGCTTATCCTGACGACGGCTGCCGATACGCAGTTCGTCGATTTCCGCGAAGTGCTGTCCAGTGCCCTGCCCTCGCTTGGTGCCAGTTCTGCCGGTGAAGCCCTGTCGTTGGCAGAAGCACCGCTGTTGCGTGGCATTGTCGTGCTTGAAGGCGATGCGCCTGCCGGGTTCCTTTCGCGCTCAGCCTTTGCACAAGCAGCGCAATCCGTGTCGGCCAAGACCGTCGATCAGGCGCGCCGCGCCACTCGCCTGCGCGACACGGCGCTGATCATTTACACATCGGGAACCACAGCCAATCCCAAGGGCTGCCTGTTGAGCCACGAAGCAGTTACGCGCGGTCCTGTGGAGCGCGCCAGCAGCCGCTTCCGCGCGTCTGACCACGACGTCACATGGGGCGGCGGGCCACTGTTTCATATCGGATCGTTTGCTCCGTTCATCGGCGCGATTGGCACCGGTGGAACCTATGTGACAGACGTGTTCTTCGATGCAGGCCGTGCGCTTGATTTGATGGAACGCGAGAAGGTGACTGTGGCATGGCCATGGTTCCCGGCGATCCTACAGCCTCTGCTCGATCACCCTGCATTCGATGCACAGCGGCTGGCCACCTTGCGCAAGGCGCTGCTCATCGCTCCGCCCGCGCTTGTCGACCGTGCCCAGCGCACATTTCCCGAAGCTGAATTCATGCAGGCCTGCGGCATGACCGAAACTGCCGGGATCTTTGCTCTGTGCGCGCCCGATGAAACGCCCGAACAGCGCACCATCAGCCAGGGCAAGCCTGTGCCCGGCATCGACGTAAAGATCATCGACCTCGACAGCGGCGCCGAAGCGGCGCCCGGTGTCGTTGGTGAAATCCTCGTGCGAGGGTACTGCGTGATGGACGGCTACCATCGCTCGCCTGAAAAGACGGCCGAAGCCCTCGATAGCGAGGGCTGGCTGCACACCGGCGATCTTTACGCGCGGGGGCACGATGGCGAGTTGACCTTCAACGGTCGCGCCAAGGACATGCTGAAAGTCGGCGGAGAGAATGTCGCCGCAATCGAGGTTGAGGCCTATATTTGCAGCCACCCTTCGGTGAAGCTTGCCGAAGTGGTTGGTCGCCCTGATCCGCGATTGGATGAAGTGCCGGTTGCGTTTGTCGAACTTCGTCCGGGCCATGTCGCCACAGCGCAGGAGCTAATCAACTTCTGCCACGGCCACATCGCCAGCTACAAGGTGCCGCGCGATGTGTTCTTCATGAACGATGGCGAATGGCCGATGTCGGCAACCAAGGTCGACAAGCGGGCCTTGCGGGCTCGATTATGAGGCCGAACTAGCGTTTCTGCATTCCGCTGAAGAAGATTTCGCAGAACGAATTGGCGATTTCCTGTGCCGAATGTGTGCCGCCCGGTTGATACCAGCGATGCGTCCAATTCAGCATCCCAAACACCGCGTTTGCGGCTACCGAAACGGCAATATCAGACCGCATTTCGCCTTTGCTTATCAGTTCGCTGATCAAGCTGAGAACGATGCGTTCAAACGTGCGCGTCTTGGCCACAATCCGCTGTGCCCACTCACTTTTCTCACCAGTAACGCGGCTCATCTCCTCCTGTATGTAAACGTACATGTGCGGATAATACTGGTCATAGGCCGACATCAGTTGAGTGATGACAGCGCGCAATTTCTCCGCTGATTCAAGAGTATCGTCCGCAAAGATGGCCTCGCACGCCGCGATATTGGCTTCGACGCCAACGCGCAGGCATTCCCGGAACAGCTCTTCCTTGCTGCCAAAGTAATAATAGACCGTGGCGCGGTCCAGGCCCGCCTTGTGGCCGATTTCCGCCAGTGTCGTCGCCTTGAAGCCGTGCGCCTTGAACTGCCGCCCTGCGATCTCGACCAATTCGGCACGTTTTGCCAGATAGTCGGTGCTGCCTTCTTCGAGCGCAGACTGTCGGCGCTTCGAAATGTTGCTAGTCTTTATCATGGCTTGACGCGTATCGACCTCCGGCCCCGATGACCAGAGGTTTTGCTCAGCAAATGGCACCAAGCCGCCGACAGGGTTGCCTAAAACGTCAACCTTCAACAATGGCTCGGCGATCCACGATTTCGAGGCCAAATCCTTCGAGCGCAGCCATCTTGCGGCTGCTTGATGTCAGCAGCGCCATTCGCCCGACACCCAGATCCTTCAAGATCTGCGCGCCAATACCATAATCGCGTTCACTGGAAAGCCGCGCATATTCCCCGCGACCTCCCAATACCCTGCGCGAGATTGAAGCGCGATCGGGATCTTGCACGAACACCGCCACTGCCGGACCATCGTGTCCCGCCATCTGCCGCAACGCCGCTGGCACATATTCAGGGTGAGCATTGCGATAGCCGAGCAAATCGGCGGTCAGATCGAACTGATGAACCCGCACAAGCGTGTCCACACCCGGCCGAATATGACCCCGCACAAGCGCAACGTGTTCGCAGTTGTCGACCAGATCGCGATAGACGTGGATCGTGAAGCTATCACCGTAGTGACTGTCGAACGGCCCGCTGGCAACGCATTCCACCAGAGTTTCTCGTTTGCGGCGCCACGCGATCAGATCGGCAATCGTGCCGATCTTCATGCCGTGTTCGGCAGCGAACGGCACGAGGTCGGGCAGCCGCGCCATCGTCCCGTCGGCGTTCATTACCTCGCAAATCACACCTGCCGGGATAAGCCCTGCCAACCGTGAAATATCAACAGCGGCCTCGGTATGGCCGGGACGCACCAGCACACCGCCATCGCGCGCGACGAGCGGAAAGACATGCCCCGGTGACACAAGATCGCGCGGACCGCTTTGCGCGTTGACCGCCACCGAGATTGTCCGGGCGCGGTCGAAAGCCGATATTCCGGTGGTCACGCCTTCGCGCGCCTCAATCGAGACGGTAAACGCAGTGCCGTGGCCCGAGCGGTTGTCGCTCGACATCGGCAGCAATTCCAGTTCGCGCGCGCGGCCAGCGGTGATCGCAAGGCAAATCAACCCGCGCGCATGGATCGCCATCTGGTTGATCCGGTCAGGCGTCGCGAACTGGGCGGGCACAATGATGTCGCCTTCATTCTCGCGGTCATCGGCATCGACCAGGATGAACGGGCGCCCATTGCGAGCCTCGTCGATGATTTCATCGATGGTGGCAATCGCAGTCATCTCATGCTCCTCTATTATGTTATTTTGGGCGACATTGAATCAAGTTGGAAAGCCAGCCGTCATGTCGCGAACGTAGCCAGAATTGTCGTATGCCGTTTCGAAGGCGGCACCACTGAAGCTAAAACACGCGCCGTGCCGTGCAGGCTCTTCCGAAACGCGCCGAGGCTCCGGTCCATCCACGATATACGCCCGGCCACGCGCAACGAAAACCGCCATCTGGGCAATCCGCCACATGTCGGCCTGCGCAGGGGGGAACTTTGCCTGAACCCAGCGCGTAAACCCCCCGAACAGAGTCTGTCCGCAGTGTTCGCGCGGCTCTGCGATGACCTCGTCGTGCAGCACCCATTCCAGTACCAGCGCGCCATCCACTTCCACCGCAAGCCGCTGACGGCGCGATTCATCGCGGTCGGTCAGCGAAACTTCGACCGTCTGCGCGCGGTCACCACGGGCCATCCACGAAAGGCCCAACCGGGCAAGATCGACCAGATGCGTGCATTGCCCGCCCCGGTCGTGGCTCGTCAAAGACGGCGGCGTTCAGTCGGCAGGCATTCCGCGCAGCATTCCCAGTGCCGCCGTCGCACCCGGACAACTCGTCTTGGGGAACCGGTCCATCCGGGCAATGACATCGGCAATAACGCCGTCTTCGACCACCAGTGCCACGCTCATTTCGTGGTAATCATCGAGAACCGACACTTGAATGCCGTTACCCCATGCAGAAAAGCTGATCCGTCGCCTGAAGATGCCGCTCCCATACGCCGGATTGGGCGGATAATGGACGAGGTTGGCAGACATGGCGAAATCAATCTGCTGCGTCGAAGCGCCCGTAAGCACCCCTGAAAAACAGCAGTGGGCCAACAGCGCGCTCAACCGCCAGGGATTGCACCCGTCCCAGCACGATGGTGTGGTCGCCTGCGTCGATCTCAGTCTCAATCGTGCATTCGATATGCGCGACAACGCCATCGAGCAGCGGCATTCCGAGTTCAGAAATGCGGTGTGATACGCCTTCGAACTTGTCACCACCACGCGAGGCGAACTGGCGGCACAGTTCGATCTGATCTTCGGCCAGAACATTGACACAGAAATGCCCGCAAGCGCGCACTTGCGGCCAGCTGCTGGATTTGCGGTCAGGGAAGAATGCAACGAGCGGCGGGTCCAGCGACACCGAAGTAAAGCTGCCGACAACCAGCCCTGCCGCTTCGCCATCATGGCTGCAACCAGTGATCACGCAGACGCCCGTCGGATAGTTGCCGAGCACCGAGCGGAAGTGCCCCGGATCAATTTCGACCCGGATGTCTGTTTCGCCCGGCTCTGGTGCGCCTTCCCCGCTCATTTTAGCGGCCAGTCCACACCGGCTTGCGACGTTCGCCACTGGCCAATTCGCCTTCGCGCTTGTCGTGACTTTCTGCGTACTGCTCGATCTCTTCGAAGCGCGACATCAGGGCAACTTCAAGCGGATGGCCCAGACGCCCCAAAGCCGCCGCTTTTGCAGCCTGATTGGCCAGCGGTGACGCTGCGTTGATCTTGTCCGCCCACTTCTGCGCGGTGGCGGCAAGATCGGCAAACGGCACGACTTCGTTCACCAGCCCAAAGCGTTCGGCCACATCAGCCTTGATACGTTCGCCGGTCAAGATCATCGCCATCGCTATGTGATGCGGCAGCTGGCGCATCGCCCGATGCACAACGCCGCATTCGCCAATGATGCCTACTTTGGTTTCGGGCAGACCGAACTGAGCCGTTTCTGCAGCAACGATAATGTCAGCACACATGGCCAGTTCAAAACCGCCGCCGACGCAGAAACCCTGCACTGCAACGATCAGCGGCTTCTTGAGCGTAACCAAGGGTCCACCGATACCGGTAAGACCGCCACCCAGCGCCATACGTGTCTTGCGCTCGGCTCCGCCCGACACATCGGCGCCGATGCAGAAGCCCTTTTCGCCCTCTGCCGAAAGGATCGCGCACCAGATCTCTGGATCGGCATTGATGGTGTTCCACGCATCCAGCAGCAGGTCATCCATTTCCTGCGTGATCGCGTTGAGGCCTTGCGGGCGGTTCAGGCGGACATGGGCAACATGCCCGTCGATGGTAAATTCTACGTCTGCCATATTTACTCCTTCGGCGCGACGAGCGGGCTCGTTGGCGCAACCTTGAATTGCTGGATAACGGCCTTGAGGCCCTGTTCCTTCATGCGTTGCCGCACTTCGAGCACCGCCGGTGCCATGTGCAACAATGCGTCGATCTCAGCGATGCCCGACAGCGCCTGCCTGAAGCCTGCGGCCTCGGTAGCGCGATTGATCGAAAGCTTCTTGAGACGCAGCACATCAGGCGGTGTCATCGCGATGCGCTGCGCCAGTGAACGCACCGCCGAGATCAGATCGGCGGCAGGCACACAATGGTTGGCCCACCCCCAGGTCACCGCAGTAGGCCCATCGATCCAATTGCCCGGCACGAACGCAAATTCCTTGGCGCGCTTGGGACCAACCAGACTGACCCATGTCGGCGCGATGAAACCGCCTCCGATCGGGATGGTCGGCTCCCCGATGCGCACATCATCAGCCACGATCGTAATATCGGTAAACACGCACATCTGCGCCGCTGCGGCGAGGCAGAAACCGTGCACCGCTGCGATCACCGGCTTGGGATGATCCCACATCAGCAACCAGCGATCAACATTGGCGCGCAGACGGGCATGGTCACCCATTGGATCGGCGGGACCACTATCGCCCGCACCGTAGCTGCCCAGATCCATGCCTGCACAAAAGCCTTTGCCCTCACCGCGAATGGCAATGACCGGGCCACCTTCGTGCTTCAGCCGTTCAAGCGCGTGGGCGAATTCGTCGAGCAGTTGCGGCGACAATGCGTTCGCCGCCTCTGGCCGATCGAGCACGATCCAGCTGAGCGCCTCTTCGTGCTCGATCCGGATCGTGGCATATTCGCCCGCCATCGCGATTACTCCACGCGGCCGATGGGGTTGGATGCCCGGACGTGATAATCGGTGGTCATCACGGTCTTGAGAATACGCTTCTTGAACTTCCACTGGCCGTTCTGTTTGACCACAACATCGTGGTACTGGCCATAGAGGATGCCGTCGGGGCGTTCCTTGGTGTAGCGATGGATCGCCAGCACGGCGGCGCGCAAGGTCGCTTCGTTTTCGCTGACCCAGTCGATGACGATGTTCGACACGTGGTGCGACGTTGCGCGGAAAAAGGTGCCGATACCGTCAAGCGTCTTTGCGTAATCTGCAATGCCGGTTGCGCCGAAGTTGGGCGCATAGCTGACTTCGCAATCATCGACGAAGAGCTCGATCATCTTCTCGGGCATGTTCATGTCGAGATAATAGGCATAATCGAACACGATCCGCTCAATCGCGCGTTCCTCGACGATCTTGTCCAAAGCGTTTGCACGATCCATGTTAACTCTCCTGTTGCATGGCAGGCTTCCCCGACCGAATTGCGCATCCAAGCGCCCAATAATTCAACGCAAGCGTTGACGATTCAATCAAAAAAATGTCACCCGCCCGGCAATCTCGGAAAATCGGAAGGCAGCGGATCAGCACCCGGCCAACGCACGTTCAGTGCAGTGGTCAACGCCCCGCCGACTTCGGACCAAGGAGCGATGTGAACGACCTTCATCGCCCGCACCGAAATGCGCCATTGGCCGTCTTCGCGCACGTATTGATCAATGTAACGCACTGCGCCGAAATACGTGGCTTCGCCCAATCCGAGTTCAAGATGCGCGCAAACCTCGCCGTCAGCGGTATCTGCGCCGGTAAAGCTGATGTGGACATAGTTGGGCGTATGCACGGTCTGCCCCATGCCCGCTCGCGCAGCCTTGATCAGGGCGACAATGCCGTCCCGCCCTGCGGCATCTTCAAATCCCGAAGCTTCGAACCGGGCATTGCGGGAAAAGCATTGCGCCATGACGGCGTAGTCATCATCGTCGGACGCACGAAAATACACCGCAACCAGATCCTGAAGGGCGGCCCTGTCTTCCAGTTTTGCGATGCGTTCTTCCAGCGTCGACATGTTTCTACTCCCTCTCTCACAATCCATATGATCAACGCCCACGATCCAGTCAACACATAAGTTGACAGAAACGCCCCCCGTCGCCAAAGTCCCTGAATGACCGCTATATCCATCGCAGCATTGCGCGCAGAAGCTGAAGACCTGACCATCGGAATTGCCGATGGCGAACCGCTTGATATGCTTTCTGCAGCACTCATAACGCTGGCCGTCAGCGCCTCGGTTACCGCACTCGACCGCGCGCCAATAGACGCAGCAATTGCGCAATGCTTCGACGCAGGTGCAACCATCACGCAAGTGCAGGAAATCCTCGCACTCACGTCCGGCTTGGGCGTTCACACCCTTATGGTTTCGGCGTCTGCGGTGCTTGCTGCCGCAAGTGTACGCGACCTGATCGATGTCGACGCGCCCCTTGATGCCGAGCGTCAGGCGCTGTGGGACCGCCATGTCGGCACCGATCCCTTCTGGACGGGTTTCTCTACCGAATTGCCCGGCTTCCTCGAAGCGATGCTGCGGCTTTCGCCCGACATCTTCACCGGCTTTTTCGAATATTGCGCCATTCCGTGGCGCAG
>CAMTWP010000003.1:0-140288 GCA_947085475.1 uncultured Novosphingobium sp.
GCAAGCAGCGTTGCATCCCCCGGACGTTCGGCAAGGCTGGGTATGCGCACAACGATTTCAGCAAGACGGTAGTACAAATCTTCGCGAAACCGGTTGTCCGCAATCATCAACTCAAGGTTTTGGTGGGTGGCGCAAACGATGCGCGTATCCACCTCGATCGAGCGGCGTCCGCCGATGCGTTCAATCGTGCGCTCTTGCAAAAAGCGCAGCAGCTTTACCTGAAGTTGCAGTGGAATATCGCCGACTTCATCAAGGAAAAGCGTGCCCCCGCTGGCCAGTTCAATCTTGCCTTCGGTGGTTTTGACTGCGCCTGTGAACGCGCCCTTCTCATGCCCGAACAACTCGCTTTCGAGCAGGTTCTCGGGGATTGCCGCGCAGTTGATGGCAATGAATGACCCTTTGGCGCGGTTTGACGCATCGTGAAGGCCACGCGCCAGCAGTTCCTTGCCGGTGCCGCTTGCCCCAAGCAACATGACCGAAGCATTGGTATTGGCGACACGTTCAATCGTCCGCGCAACTTTGACCATCTCGGGCGCGGCGGTGATCATCCGCCCCAGCACTTTGTTATTTGACGAGGCGCGGGTGGCCAGATTGCGGTTTTCAGATTCGATCCGCGAAAGATGCAGCGCGCGCCTTACGATCAATCCCAGCGCGTCAATATCGACGGGCTTTTGGTAGAAATCGTAAGCGCCCTTTTCAATCGCCTTAAGTGCAGATTCACGCGCGCCGTGCCCGGATGCGACGATAACCTTGATATCCGGACGCAACGCCATGATCTCGTCCAGCACGGCAAAGCCTTCAGTCGTACCATCAGGATCAGGAGGCAGGCCAAGGTCAAGCGTCACTACGACCGGCTCTTCCGAACGCAACAGCGTCAGCGCGCTGGCACGATCGCCGGCAATCACCACTTCGAAATCCTCATAGGCCCACTTCAACTGCGCTTGCAGACCGGGATCGTCCTCGACGATCAGCAGCACGGGCCGCTTGTGGGGCTGGGTATCGCTCATCATGCCACCTTCTTGTCGGGAGAGGCTGCGCCCTCCGCGATGGAATTTATCAACGGCTGGACTGCTGTCAGTGGCAAGCGGACGGTAAATCGGCTGCCAAGGCCTTCGCGGCTCTCCACTTCCAATCTCCCCCGCATGGCTTTGACCAATTCACGTGCTTCGAAAGCGCCAATCCCAAATCCACCCTGCTTTGTGGAAACGAACGGTTTGAACAGGCGGTTACGCATGAATTCTGCGCTCATCCCTGATCCTGTGTCGATCACCTCAATCACGCCATGCAGACCATCGATACTGACCTGCAAGAACACCGCCATGCCTTCGGGACTTGCCTCGAATGCATTTTGTACCAAGTGCAGAACAACTTGTTCCAGCGCCTCCCGGTTGACCAACACTTGGCAAGGCTGACATTGCGTGACGTAAAGCCGGGGCAATCCCGAAGCGTTGTAACGAGCGGCAATGGTCTGAACGATTTCGCTGGCGTCAACATCCTCGACCCGCTCGAAACCATTCGCCCCATAGCGCGATAGCCGGGCAAGCAGAGCATTCAGCTTATCTGCGGAATTGCGCAAGGTGATCAGCATATCGGCACGAAAATCAGGATTTTCGGCATGCTTTTCGGCATTGCGAACCAACAGGCTGATCTGGCTCGCGAGGTTTTTGATGTCGTGCATCACAAACGCAATGCGGCGGTTAAACTCGTCAAAGCGGCTGGCTTCGAGCAAAGCCGATTGCCCGGTATGTTCGGCAAGATAGCTTGCCAACTGCATGCCCACCACACGCAGCAAATCAAAGTCTTCCCAATCGAGCTTACGGGCCACTTGCGGTCGGCCCAGCACGACAAGACCAACCAACCTGTCAAAGTGCAGCAACGGCACTAGGGCCCATGCGGAGTGTTCCTCCAGCATCCACGCTGGAATGGAGCCGTGCTCACCGTGATGATCAATCCCTTCACGCACTTCATCCAGATCGATAATGAAGCCGCGCTTTTCAAAGAAGGGGACGCAAGCTGCGCTCAAGGCCTCTGCTGGCACATCAGCCATTGGCCACCGCCAACGCGATGCCAATACCAATTCGCCGCTCTCGGCAGGGACCAGAAGCAATCCTGTAGAACTGCCTGTAATGTCGGCCACGGCCTGCACTACACGTTCGTGAAGCGGCGGCGTTTGAGAACCTGCCCGGCCGATCGTTCGTGTAAACCGCAGCCACTCGGCGCGATAGTCATAACGGTGTTGGAAAAAGTGTTTGGCGACCACGACTTTCAGCCAGCCCCGCACCCGTCCCGACGGCATGACTGCCAGAACCATAACGCTCGACACGAAGATAAAGCCGAGTTGCGCCAATTGACTGGCATTGCCGCCCAGCCAGACCAGCGATTGCGCTGCGCCGACCATTACGATCATGTACACACCAATGACCATCAGCGAGAGCGACTGGAATGCAATCGCGCGTGATGGCGAAAAACGCATCACAGACTTGCCGCGCAATGCCCCAATCACAAGCAAGCCAGCCGCCGCGATATGCGCAAGACCTCGCAGCGCCGCCAGTTCCAGCGGCAGTTGACGCGACAGATAGGCTATCGTGTATAAGTTGAGGTCATACCCCCAAATCATCGCCAACGCCGCACAGGTCCAGCGCAAGACCATGCGCTGTAACGCCGCTGCCCCGACATAGAGGTTGTGCACAAGCACAAGCCCGCCAATGGCAACCAGCAATCGGAAAAGACCTGAAATCTGCAGGACCATTGCCTCGACGTCGGCATCCTGACCATAGCGGAACTGCAACACGATCAGCAGGAACTGCAGCAGTTCGACAAAGACCAGCGACGCCAAAACGGGGCGGATCGGCCCGACACTGGCGTGCCGTCCATCCCGGGTAAACAACGCCAAAGTAATGCCAAGCAGAGCAAGGTTGCGCAGTGTCTCGAAAAACTGGCCGGTGAGCGATGTCACCCCCGTGGCTGCCACAACCAGCGACCACGCAGCGATGATTGCAAATCCTGCGAGTTCGGCCCATCCGGCGCGCTCAACCTTGCGCCCGCGCCCGTCCCATCGCCAACCAACAAGCAACAGAAAGGCAAAGGCGGATGCAAGGAACATCCACTGTCCAAGGCCTTGCCAGGAAAAGGGGCTCAGCACTGTTCGCTCCTCAGCGCGCGCCTTCGTGCCAAAGCACGACGCGCAGAGTTTGGAGCAGGATCAGCAGATCAAGGAACGGTGTGTAATTTTTGGCGTAATAGAGATCATATTCAAGCTTATGGCGCGAATCCTCGATTGATGCCCCATATGGGTAATTGATCTGCGCCCAGCCAGTGATGCCCGGCTTCACCATGTGGCGTTCGGCATAGTAGGGCAGTCCGTCCTCCAGACTTGCGACGAATTCGGGCCGCTCAGGGCGTGGCCCGACAAAGCTCATCTTGCCTTTCAGCACCGTCCAGGTTTGCGGCAGTTCATCAATGCGAAGTTGGCGGATAAGGCGACCGATCCGGGTCACGCGGGGATCATTTTCTTGCGCGAATTGTGCACCGTTCACTTCGGCATCGGTCCGCATCGAGCGCAGCTTGATCACGTCAAACGTCTCGCCATACAAACCAACGCGGGTCTGCCGGAAAAACGCCGGGCCTTTGCTGTCGATTTTCACCAAAATCGCAAAAAGCACGATCACAGGCAGTGTCAAAACCAGCAGCAGCAGGCTGGCGGCAATATCAAACAATCGCTTTGAGACGCTGGATATGGCGCGGCCCGATGAGAACCCGTCCGAAAAAATCAGCCAGCTTGGATTCACGGTATCCAGATCGACACGGCCCGTCTCACGCTCCATGAATGTCGAGAAATCATTGACGTGAACGCCTGTGGTTTTGATGCGTAACAAGTCTTTGAGCGGCAGCGCATTACGACGCTCTTCGAGCGCCAACACCACTTCGCTAACCCCAAGGTTCTCGACGTAGCGCGTGAGGTTGTTGATTGCGTCGCGATGGATTGCCTCGATCACGACCGGGGCCGAATTGCTCATCCCAATGTAACCGACAATCGCAAACCCAGCTTCGGGCTTCTCCCCCAACTTGCGCAGACGTTCAGCCCGCGCACCTGCACCAAGCACCAGAACGCGGCGGCGAAATGCAGCCGTGCCCAGCAATCCGCCCAGCAGCACCCGGATCAGGACTAGCGATCCCATCGCCAGAAACATCGCGTAAAGCAGGTTTGAACGCCACAGCGTACGCCCCGGCAGCAGGAAGTAGACCACCGACAAAGCGATGATCCCAAGGCTAACGGCTACGAGCAAGCGGGCAGTGGCGTAACGCAATGAGCGCAATGATTCCGATCCGTAGACGCCGACTGCAATCATCGCCATTTGAACCAAGGCTGCAAACATGAGTAGCGGCGTCATCCGCAGAGGCAAAAGCCCAGGATCCATCCCGATCTGATGCGCCCTCACTTGCCAACTCAATTCGCCAGCACAGACCAAAAGGATGAAGTCCAGCAGACCCAGCAGCAGGACTGAATGCGGGATGTAATGTTTGAACAATCGGATCATTGCACCGGCGCTCGATACCCCTAGCTGACCCGAAGCGGGCCAAATCAAGGTTTGCTCTAAGGGCAAAGGGTAAAGCGTCGGTTACTCTGACAATCACTACCGACAGAGGCTTTTAAGATTTATCATTTTTTTACAATACTATAGGCCATTTTTGTAAAATCCGTTGTCGGCTGATTTTACATCTTGCTTATGTAAATCGCGCTGGCAGCGACGCAGTATCCCTGCCATGTATGCAGCTATGCGGCAGAAAGAATTGAGAACCGCACTTGTTTGCTACGGCGGCATCAGCCTCGCGGTGTACATGCACGGCGTGACCAAGGAACTGTGGCACGCGACCCGCGCCAGCCGCGCTTTTCATTGCCAGCAAAGCGATACCATCGGGTCGGTGGAAGCCGTCTATTTACGCCTATTCGAAGAAATCGCAGTTACCCGCGAACTGCGCTTGCGCCTCTTGCCTGACATTATCTCGGGCGCGAGTGCTGGCGGCATCAACGGTGTCTTCCTCGCACAAGCCATCGCCACCGGGCAAAGCCTTGAACCACTGACCGCAATGTGGCTCGAACGCGCCGACATTGACATATTGCTTGATCCTGATGCCAAGCCATGGAGCCAGTTTGCCAAATTCTGGGCACAACCTCTGGTCTGGTTCGTGCTCAAGCGCCCCGGCAATGTCGTCAGCAGCACCGTAGCCCCGCGAACCCGCTCAGAAGTTCGGCGCAAAGTATCGCGCCTGATCCGGGCACGATGGTTCGCCCCGCCCTTCAGCGGCATTGGTTTTTCGCGGATGATTGCCGATGCACTTGATGCCATGGCAGCAACCCCGCAAGGGGATCCGCTATTGCCCGACGGTCACCCGATTGATCTGCTGGTCACGGCAACCGACTTCAACGGTCACCTCGAAGAAATCCGCCTGAACAGTCCGCCTATCGTGGTTGAGAGCGAACATCGTTTGTCCATCGCATTTCGGCACACCCCAGATCGCACGCAACCGCGCGGGCTGGCGGCAGCGCCCGAACTTGTGCTGGCCGCACGGTCAACCGCCAGCTTTCCCGGTGCGTTTCCCCCGTTGCTGGTCGAGGAGATCGATCAGCTTGTAGAAGAACGTGGCGCTCTGTGGCCGGGCCGCGATCGCTTCCTCCAACGGATCATGCCCAGCCATTGGAAGCGCGGGGATATTAACAGCGTGGCGCTGGTCGATGGTGCGGTGCTGGTTAACCGCCCTTTCGCCCAAGCCATCAGCGTATTGCGTGACCGCCCAGCGCGGCGAGAAGTGGACCGGCGTTTCGTCTATATCGATCCCAGCCCCGATCACATGCGCATCGCCCCTAAAGGCGGGCGCACCGTTGGCTTCTTTTCGGCGATCTTTGGTTCGCTGTCATCCATCCCGCGCGAACAACCCATCCGTGATAACCTCGAATCTCTTGAACGCCAATCGCGCCAGCGCGCGCGCTTGCGCCTCATCGTCGAAGCCTTGCGCCCAGAGATTGAGGAGGCTGTCGAAAACCTGTTCGGGCACACCTTGTTCTTCGACCGACCCTCCGCTCGGCGCCTTACCGCATGGCGTAACAAGGCCCAGCAATCTGCTGCCGAACGCGCAGGCTTTGCATTTCACAGCTATGCGCAAAGCAAGTTGGCCGGGATCGTCACGAGCCTTGCCGAAGTCATCCATGATGCAGCACCCCAAGCAGCGCCTGCCGGAAAAATCGAAACCACACTTTGGGCGCATTTGTCGCAAAGTGGGCTTGATCATCTTTCTGCCTTGCGTGGGGGGGCGAGCGAAGAGGCCATCGGGTTCTTCCGCACGCATGACATCGCATTCCGCATTCGCCGCCTGAAGTTGCTTGCCCGCCGCCTGACGCATGAATGGGAAGCCAGCGACGACATCAGTCCTGCCGCGCGTGAAGCTGCACGCGACGCTGTCTACCGCGCACAAGCCCTTTACCAAGGCCGTGAAACTGCCGAGGGTTTGGGACCGGGCTTTGCCGAAACCGCCGCAGTTGCAATGGTAGATCCCGGAGCGGTGTTGGCTGCCATTGCCACCCGCCGCGATCTGATCGGGCTGGATTTACAAGTTGATGCCATCCTTGTGGCCGCACTCGACAAAATGGACAAACCACTGCGCCGAAGGTTCTTGCACGCATACCTCGGCTTCCCGTTCTACGACATTGCCACTTTACCCTTGCTCCAAGGCGAAGGCTTGAACGAGTTTGATCCGGTCAAGGTTGATCGCATATCGCCTGATGATGCGACTTCGATCCGCAAAGGGGGCACGTATGCCTGCCTACGCGGGGTTGAGTTCTTCAACTTTGGCGCGTTTTTCAGCCGCGCCTATCGCGAGAATGACTACCTCTGGGGCCGTCTGCATGGCGCTGAGCGGATGATCGACCTGATAACCTCAACCGTGGAAGTCCCATTGACCGATGAGGTCATCCGAGCCTTCAAACGCGACGCCTTCATTGCCATTCTTGAGGAAGAAGACGGTCGCCTTGTGGCGGAACCGGGCTTGATTAACGGACTCCGTGCCGAAGTAGTCGCTGCCTTTGAATGAAGTTCGCGCATCGGCACAAATAGGGCATTTCAATGCCTTTGCGCGAACCTCAGATCATTCAGTCAAATCCGTCCAAGCATCTTTGATTCGATCAAAGAAGCCCTTGGATTGCGGGCATTCGTCACCCGTTTCCGTTGCTTGAAACTCTCGCAGAAGTTCCTTCTGACGCGCTGAAAGCTTGCTTGGCGTCTCAACCTGAATCTCGACTACCAGATCGCCAACGCCCCGTCCCTGCAGCACCGGCATGCCCGCACCACGCTTGCGCAATTGCTTGCCGGATTGAATTCCAGCCGGAATCTCGATCGTATGAACTCGGCCATCCATGCCCGGAATCTCCACCTCACCGCCCAAAGCGGCTTTGGTGAAGCTGATCGGGCAACGGGTCAGCAGCGTCGTGCCGTCACGTTCAAACATGGCGTGACGCTGTACGTGCAGGAATATGTACAAGTCACCAGCGGGCGCTCCATGTGGCCCAGCCTCACCTTTGCCGGCAAGGCGAATGCGCGTGCCATTATCGACACCGGCAGGAATGTTGACCTGCAACTTCTGCTCGACATCCACACGACCTTCGCCGCGACAATGCTTGCACGGCGATTCAATGATTTCACCGCGGCCATGGCACGTCGGGCATGCCCGCTCGACCATGAAGAAGCCTTGTTGAGCACGAACCTTTCCGTGCCCTTTGCACAAGTTGCAGCGCCGGGCAGATGTGCCCGGTGTCGCGCCTGAACCCTTACAGGGATCGCAGGTTTGCGAAACCTCGACCGCGATCTCGGCGTCCTTGCCGTGGAAAGCATCCTCAAGGCGGATTTCCATGTCATAACGCAGATCAGCGCCACGGCGCGCCTGCTGGCGGCCTCCGGAGAAGCCACCGCCAAAAATCGTCTCGAAGATATCGCCGATATCGCCGAAATCCCCGCCGCCAAAGCCTCCGCCGCCGGGATTGCCGCCGCCGCCCTGCTGGAACGCAGCATGGCCATAGCGATCATAGGCAGCGCGCTTCTGCGGATCAGAAAGGCAAGCATATGCTTCGTTGATCTGCTTGAATTTCGCTTCTGATTCAGAGCAGCCCGGATTCTTGTCCGGATGGTGAACCATCGCCAACTTGCGATAGGCCGATTTCAGGACCTTATCGTCGGCAGTGCGTTCTACTTGAAGCAATTCGTAAAAGTCGATTTCGGTCGACATTGCGTTTCCCTGACAAATAAAGACCCGCCGCTAGCGCCCCTGCGCAAGCGGCGGGTCTGGTTCATCGCAACATCACTTGGTGTCGTCGACTTCCGAGAATTCGGCATCAACGACATCGTCATCAGCCTTAGGCGCTTCAGCGCCCGGAGAAGCACCTGCGGCCTGCTCCTTCTCGTAAATCGCCTGACCCATCTTCATGGCCTTGTCGGTCAACTCTTGCGTCTTGGCGGTCATCGCCTCGACGTTACCGCTTTCCACAGCCGTCTTGGCTTCGGCAATGGCGGCTTCGATCTCTGCCTTCAGCGAGGCGTCGACCTTGTCACCATTTTCTTCCAACTGACGCTCAGTGGCGTGGATCAGGCTTTCGGCATTATTCTTTGCTTCGGCCTCAGCACGGCGCTTCTTGTCCTCATCGGCAAACTTTTCGGCATCACGAACCATCTGATCGATGTCCGAATCCGAAAGACCGCCCGATGCTTGGATACGGATCTGCTGTTCCTTGCCGGTGCCCTTGTCCTTAGCCGAAACGTTGACGATGCCGTTGGCGTCAATGTCGAACGTCACTTCGATCTGCGGCACACCGCGACGGGCCGACGGAATGCCAACCAGATCGAATTGGCCGAGCATCTTGTTGTCCTGCGCCATTTCGCGCTCACCCTGGAACACCCGGATCGTCACCGCCTGTTGATTGTCCTCGGCAGTCGAATAGACCTGGCTCTTCTTGGTCGGGATGGTGGTGTTGCGATCAATCATGCGCGTCATGATGCCGCCCAGCGTTTCGATGCCCAGCGAAAGCGGGGTCACGTCGAGCAGCAGCACGTCCTTGACGTCGCCCTGAAGCACGCCTGCCTGAATGGCAGCGCCCATGGCCACAACTTCGTCAGGGTTCACGCCCGTGTGCGGTTCTTTGCCGAAGAAGTCCTTCACGACGTCGCGAACCTTGGGCATGCGCGTCATACCGCCAACCAGCACGACTTCGTCGATGTCCTTGGCAGTAAGCCCAGCGTCCTGAAGCGCCTTCTTGCACGGATCGAGCGTGCGCTGGATCAGGCCAGCAACCAGCTTTTCAAGGTCCGAACGTGTGATCGTTTCTACCAAGTGAAGCGGCGTTGTCGCGCCACCTTCCATACGGGCAGTGATAAACGGCAGGTTGATTTCGGTGGTCTGTGCCGAAGACAGTTCGATCTTCGCCTTTTCAGCCGCTTCCTTCAGGCGCTGCAGGGCAAGCTTGTCGCCGCGCAGGTCCATGTTTTCCTTGGCTTTGAAACGGTCAGCCAGATATTCGACTACAACCGTGTCGAAATCTTCACCGCCCAGGAACGTATCGCCATTGGTCGACTTCACTTCGAACACGCCGTCGCCGATTTCCAGCACGGAGATATCGAACGTACCACCACCAAGGTCATAAACCGCGATGGTCTTGCCGTCCTGCTTATCAAGGCCATAGGCGAGCGCAGCAGCGGTTGGTTCGTTAATGATGCGCAGCACTTCAAGACCGGCAATCTGTCCGGCATCCTTGGTTGCCTGACGTTGCGCGTCATTAAAGTAGGCAGGAACGGTGATCACGGCCTGCGTCACCGTCTCGCCAAGATAAGCCTCGGCGGTTTCCTTCATCTTCTGCAGCGTGAATGCGCTGATCTGCGACGGGCTGTACTCTTCGCCGCCGGCCTTGACCCAAGCGTCGCCATTCTTGCCCTTGGTGATCGTGTAAGGGACGAGTTCCGTGTCCTTCTGGGTCAACGGATCGTCAAAGCGGCGGCCGATCAGGCGCTTTACCGCATAAACTGTGTTGTCTGGGTTGGTGACAGCCTGACGCTTGGCCGGCTGGCCGATCAAACGCTCACCATCCTTGGTGAACGCAACGATCGACGGCGTGGTGCGCGCACCTTCAGAATTTTCAATAACCTTCGGCGTGCCACCGTCCATCACTGCAACGCAGCTGTTGGTCGTGCCGAGATCGATACCGATTACTTTAGCCATGGTTTCCCCATTTCCTTCCAATCTGGACACCGCGAGGATGGATAGTCCCCCTGCCGGGCAGACCGCCGAACGCGGCTCGATTGACGGCGATATAGGTGTGGTTCCGCTTGGCACAAGGCCTCTGTGCGCTTACCGGGTGATGCAAATTGTGATGAGGAGTTGAAGGTTATGCGCAATACAATGTTCGCGGGGCTTTCCGCAGTGGCGCTGATGATGACGGGATGTGGTCAAAATGCCGAAAATCCCTCGGTTGCGGCGAGTGAATCTGCTGGTGCAACGCCGGAGAATGCTCCGGGCATCACTTTGACTGACGCTGTTGTTCGTTTGCCCGCCGTTGCCGGTTCTCCTGGCGTCGCTTATTTCTCCGTCTCGCAAGGCAGCGGACCTGCGCGAAAGATCGCCGGCGTTTATGTCGAAGGTGTAGAGCGCGCCGAAATGCATGAGACGGTAAGCGAAAACGGCGTGTCTTCGATGCGAGCGGTCAAAGACGTCGCGCTTGAATCCGGCAAGACCACCACGTTCAAACCTGCGGGCCTGCATGTCATGCTGTTCGGTGTGGCCGATACATTGAAAGCTGGCAGCGACACCGAGATCACCATCACGCTCGACAATGGCGACAAGGCTAGCGTTCCTGCCAAGGTCGAGAACATCGGCGGCGCTATGGCTGACCATGACATGAGCAAAATGTGAAGGACAATGGCGCTTCTTGCCCACCCGGTGGGGAGCGCCCTTTAACCCTCGGCGAACGGGCGCTGGTTGCTGAAGTATTCGGCGCGGCGATTAACGCCGATCTTGTACGTATCTGCCGCCGCCGTTGGTATCCCTTCCAGCCAACCGGCACAGTGATGGCGCCGATGGGTCACATCCACTTCACGCCCACCTGCACTCGTTATCGCGAAGATTTCTCCTGCGCGGCGCTGTCGGACCAAGGCTTGTTCATTCACGAAATGGTCCACGTATGGCAGACCCAGCAGCGCGGACGCTGGTGGCTGCCTTTGATGCGACACCCGTTTTGCCGGTATGGCTATACTCATCGTCACGGCCAACCGTTTGATCGCTACGGTATTGAACAACAGGCTGAAATCGTGCGCCACTGGTTCATCGCAAGACGGGGCCATCCGTCACCGGAGGCCCCGCGTCTGGAATTGCTCGAAGCACTGGTTCCGTTTTCAAACCAGCACACTGCCTGATCAGCAGCTTACGCGATACTCATTGCCGTTGCGGTCACGTGCGTAGCAACGATCACCATCCTTGCGGATTTGCGAACCACCTGCCGCGCCAACGGCACCACCAATGGCCGCGCCGGTTACAATATCGCCACCCGTTGCCGCGCCAATCCCTGCACCCACTGCCGCGCCAAGCGCCGCGCCTTCGCCAGTGTAATTGCGGGCACAGCCGCCCAAAGTGACGGCCGAACCCATGATCAGCGTTGCAATCATCATCTTGCGCATAGTGAATCTCCGTTATTTACGGAGTAGACGCGCAAGGATGATGCAGGTTCCGAAAACTGCGACGAACGGTTGAGCGTTTAGTCTGGCTTCTTCGCCACTGCCACCATCGCGGGCCGCAACAGGCGGTCCTTGATCATATATCCTGCCTGCAATTCAGATATCACTGTACCGGGTTCTGCGTCGGCCGATGGCATTTCGATCATCGCTTGATGCTGGTGCGGATCAAGTGGCAGGCCCATAGCCGCAATACGAACGATGCCGTGCGCGGCAAAAACCTTCTCCACTTCGCGGCCCGTGGCTTCAAGCCCTGCAACAAGGTTCTTGAACTTGTCATCCTCACGCAGGTCTGCCGGGATCGTTTCAAGCGCGCGCGCAAGGTTATCTGCCACTGACAGCACATCGCGGGCAAAGCCAGTTGCCGCATAAGCGCGCGCATCGGCGATGTCCTTTTCCAGCCGACGGCGCACGTTCTGCGTCTCGGCCTTGGCGTAGAGAATGTCCTGCTTGGCCGTTTCGAGGTCTTCGCGCAGCCGCGTCAGGGCTTCATCGTTTGAAGGCTGATCGATCATGTCTTCGGGCACACCCTTCAGTTCTGCTTCGATTTCCGCATCAGTTGGGCGTGTGTCGTTATCGCTCATTTTCTAGAAAACCCGTCTTGTCCGATAAATTTACCCAGTGTCTGGGCCGTGAAATCAACCATGGGGACGACCCGCGCATAATTCAACCGAGTCGGCCCTATAACTCCTACCACGCCAACCACGCGACCATCGCCATCACGCCATGGCGACGCGATCACGGACGAGCCCGATAGGGAGAACAAGCGGTTCTCGCTACCAATAAATATGCGGGTGGCCTGCGCATCGCGCGCGGCATCTAGAACGGCGGCAATCGCTTCGGTGCTTTCCAGTTCATCCAGCAATTGCCGAACACGTTCGATGTCATGCAGGGCAGCATCGTCAAGCAGATTGGCTTGCCCTCGCACCACAAGAACCGGGCGCTGCGCTGCATCAATGCTCCATACCGCCAGCCCGCGCTCAACCAGTCCTGCACTCACTACGTCAAGCGCCGAACGCCCGCCCGCAATTTCAGAACGGACAACCGCCAATGCTTCGGCCAGCGTGCGTCCCATCAACCGACTTGTCAGATAATTACCCGCTTGCTCAAGCGCCGAAGGACCGACCGGCTCAGGCAAATCGATCACCCGATTTTCGATCCCGCCATCTTCGCCCACCAGCACTACCAATGCGCGCAAGGGTGACAATGGGACAAAGGATATCTGAGCAAGGCGCGGTTCCCGGCGCGGCACCATAACCACCGCCGCTCCTGCCGAAAGCTCTGACAAAGCCGAACTTGCTGCCGCCAGCGCGTTCTCGATAGACCCGCCTGTCGTCAGCCCGCGCTCAATCTGTGCGCGCTCAATTGCGGTAGGTTCGGCTACTTGCATGATGCCATCGACAAAGAGCCGCAAGCCAACTTCGGTTGGCATACGGCCTGCGCTGGTATGCGGTGCTGCCAGCAACCCGGCGTCCTGCAATTCCTGCAAAACCGAACGGATTGAAGCTGGCGAAAGGTTTACCCCGCCAGCCCCTGCCAACGCTTTCGATCCCATCGGATTGCCGCTGGCAATATAGCCCTCCACCACAAGACGGAAAATCTCGCGGGCGCGGTCGGTCAAATCGGAAAGGGTTGGGCCGTTCATAACATCGCTATTCTCTTTACTGCTCTTGCAGGCGCAAGGGCAATGCGCCAGAGGCATTGCCGAACTTTTAAGGGAAAACCCATGCGACCGTCAGGACGCGCGCCGGATGAAATGCGCGCTATCACCATCGAAACTGCCTTTACCAAGCATGCTGAAGGGTCGGTCCTGATCGGCTTTGGCGATACCAAAGTGCTCGTCACTGCTTCTGTTGAAGAGCGTGTGCCGCCATTTATGCGCGGCAAGGGCGAAGGCTGGGTGACAGCCGAATACTCGATGCTTCCCCGCGCCACGCACACCCGTGGCAGCCGCGAAGCCGCCAAGGGCAAGCAAACGGGCCGCACCCAAGAAATCCAGCGCCTGATTGGTCGCTCACTCCGCGCGGTGACGGATATGAAAAAGCTTGGCGAACGCCAGATCACTTTGGATTGCGATGTGATCCAGGCTGATGGCGGCACCCGCACGGCTTCGATCTCGGGCGCTTGGATCGCGCTCCGTCTCGCCGTCCAAGGCCTGATGGCCAGCGGCGCAATCAAAGAAGACCCGTTGACCCGCAAAGTCGCCGCCATTTCGTGCGGCATTTACAAGGGCACGCCTGTGCTCGATCTCGATTACATCGAAGATTCCTCGGCTGATGCCGATGCAAACTTCGTGCTGATTGAAGGCGGCCACATCGCCGAAGTGCAAGCCACTGCCGAAGGCGCAACGTATGACGAAGAAGCCCTGCTCCGGCTCCTGCGCCTTTCGCGCATGGGCTGCGATCAAATCTTCGCCGCTCAAGCCAAAGCGGTAGGGTAAGGCTGCTGGCCCATCGGCCAAACAACACTCCGTCACCCCGGCGAAAGCCGGGGGGCCCATGCCTTCTCCGGCGCAAGCCGCGATGGGAATGGATGCCGGCCTCCGCCGCGCCACGAAGGAACCGAAATGCCCCGCCTTCATCCCGGTAAACTTGTCATCGCCACGCACAACGCGGGCAAGCTCAAGGAAATTCAGGCCCTGCTCGCGCCTTATGGCATGGAATGCCTGTCGGCGGGCGCGTTGGGTTTGGCCGAGCCGGCAGAGACGGGCACGACCTTTATCGAAAACGCGCTGATCAAGGCGCAAGCGGCAGCGGTTGCATCCCAGCTACCCTCGCTCTCCGATGATTCCGGGCTTTGTGTCGATGCATTAGGCGGCGCGCCCGGCGTATATACTGCCGATTGGGCCGAGGCCGATGTGTTTGAAGGCGGCCCGCGGCGAGATTGGTACATGGCCATGGGCAAAGTCGAAGGCAAACTTGCCGAAATCGGCCCGGAAGCCTCGCGGTCCTGCCACTTCGCCTGCGTTCTTGCCATTGCATGGCCCGATGGTTCGCACGTTGTCTATGAAGGCCGCGCACCCGGCACTCTAACATGGCCCCCGCGCGGTTTGCTCGGTTTCGGCTATGACCCGGTCTTTATCCCCGCGGGTTACGATCGCACATTCGCCGAACTCGATCCTGCCGAAAAGCATGAAATCAGTCACCGCGCCGATGCCTTCGCAAAGCTGGTCGCGGAGCAATTTTCCGCGTAACCCCTGCCACATGGCGCTTGCTCTCTACATCCACTGGCCTTTCTGTCTCGCAAAGTGCCCCTATTGCGATTTCAACAGCCACGTCCGCGAACGCACCGACATCGCCGCTTGGGAGGCAGCGTTGCTGGCGGATATGCGCCATGAAGCGGCGTTGACAACGGGCCGCCCGCTCACGTCGATCTTTTTTGGCGGCGGCACGCCCTCGCTGATGCCGCCTGCTCTGGTCGAAACACTGCTCACCGAGGCTGAACGTCTGTGGGGCTTTGCCCCCGGCATCGAAATCACGCTGGAGGCCAACCCCAGCTCGGTTGAAGCTGCCAATTTTGCTGCGCTGACAACAGCCGGGATCAACCGTGTGTCGCTTGGGCTACAGGCGCTTGACGACAAGACGTTGAAATTCCTTGGACGATTGCATGACGTCAGCGAAAGCCTTGCCGCACTGGAACTTGCCCAGCGGCTGTTTTCGCGCGTCAACTTCGATCTGATATACGCCCGCCCCGGCCATACGCCAGAAGCATGGGAAGCAGAACTCAAGCGCGCTTTAGCTTTTGGAACAGGGCATCTTTCGCTCTATCAATTGACCATCGAACCCGGCACCCGCTTTGCCACCCTCGTTCGCGAAGGCGCATTGGCCCCGTTGGATGATGATGCGGCAGGTGATTTGTTCAACCTCACCCGCGAACTCACATCTGCTGCTGGCCTTCCCGCTTACGAGACCAGCAATCACGCCCGCCCCGGCGAGGAAAGCCGCCACAATCTCACTTATTGGCGCTATCAGGATTATGTCGGCATCGGTCCGGGCGCGCATGGACGCAGGCTGGGCATGGCCACGGTGCGCCATAAAAAGCCGGAGAACTTCTTGCGCGCGCATGCCGAGCAGCACCATGGCATCGCTGAGGAGCGCACGCTCACGCCATCCGATCAGGCCATGGAAGCCGTGCTGATGGGCCTTCGCCTTACCGAAGGCATTGCCCCTGCCAAACTTGCCGCCCGCTTTGGTTTTGCCGAGGCTGAATTGATCAATCCTGCCAAGCGCCAGTTCTATACCAGCATCGGCCATCTGGCGGACACTGGCGCAAACTTGCGCGTGACAGAACAAGGCGCGCCACTGCTTGAAGCATTGCTGACTGAACTTGTGCCTGACGCGCTCATCAGCGCATGACCATCGCCGATATCCTCGAAGCGTGGAACACAAATCTAACGCTATCACGGCGGCGCTCAACCCATACGGTGCGCGCATATTCCGCCACCGCTGCACGGTTGCTGCACGCCCTGCCCGCAGAGCAGACTTGGGCGACGATCGCCCGTCTGGATGCCGGAACCTTGCGAACACATCTGGCCGAGCGCCGCGCAGAAGGGCTTGGCAACGTCTCTGCCGCGCGCGAGCTTTCTGCGCTCAAATCCTTCATCGCCTTTGCCCGTGAACAATCCGGGGATCACGACGGCAACCACGACTTTGGCAGGCCACGCTTGCGCGGTCCGCGCGTCAAAAAGGGCCTGCCCCGTCCGATCACGCCTGATGAGGCGGTGAACCTTGCGGAAACCGTAGCCGACGACGCCAGCCAGCCATGGATTGCAGCGCGCGACCGCGCTGTTCTGCTGCTGCTTTACGGCGCTGGAATGCGCATCGCCGAAGCCTTGGCACTTCCCGCCTCGGTCCTTCCCTTAGGCGAAACGATCATGATCACGGGAAAGGGCGGACGCCAGAGGGTGATCCCGCTGCTGCCCATCGTGCGCGCTGGTGTTGAAGATTACATCCGCCAGTGCCCGTGGCCGCTGCTCAAAGAGCAACCGCTGTTCAGAGGTGCAAAGGGCGGCCCCTTGGCTCAAGGCATGGTCCAGCGCGCCGTCGCCCGTGCGCGCACGTTCCTTGGCCTGCCCGCCACCGCCACGCCCCACGCCTTGCGTCATTCGTTCGCCACGCACCTATTAAGCGCGGGCGCAGATTTGCGCAGCTTGCAGGAACTGCTTGGCCACGCCAGCCTGTCCTCCACCCAAATCTATACGAAAGTCGATGCCGCAACGCTGCTGGATGTCTATCGAAACGCCCACCCGCGCGCTTGACTACTTGCCAGAAGCTGCGGGACGCGGCAGTCGCAAGACCGACATCAGCCCGCCCAAATCCTCGCTCTCGCGCAGTTCCACGGCTCCGCCATAAATCTCGGCCACATCGCGCACGATGGCAAGGCCAAGACCGGTACCCGGCTTTCCAGTATCCAAGCGCGCGCCCCGATCAAAGATCCGCACACGCGCTTCTTCGGGGATACCCATGCCGTCATCTTCTACCCAGATTTCGCAGAACTTGGCATCGTCGGGCACAGCATCAACCGTGATGAAGACCGATCCGCCGCCATACTTCGCCGCGTTCTCGATCAGGTTGCCAAGGATTTCATCTAGATCCTGCCGCTCTATCGAAACTTCGGCGGCGCGGTTGCCGTCCATATCTAACCGCACTTGCGGATAGAGCCGCGTCACCGCACGCTGCACCGCTTCGGCGCTTTCCCACACTTGTGCGCGCGAAAGGCCCACCGCGCGACGCCCCACGGCGCGTGCGCGCGCCAAATGGTGATCGACTTGCCGCCGCATCACCGCCGCCTCACGGATCACCGTATCAGCAAGGTCGTCCGCTTTGGCGGTCGCGGCATTCATCACCACCGTCAGCGGCGTTTTGAGCGCATGGGCAAGGTTGCCCGCATGGGTGCGCGCCTCTTCGGCTTGCCGCTCGGAATGTTCAAGCAAGGCGTTCAATTCAAGCACCATCGGCTGCACTTCCAATGGAAGCGGTTCGGTCACGCGGCTTGCTTCTCCCTCACGCATGCGGGCAATCGCTCTTCGCACCCGTCGCAGCGGACCCAATCCATAATAAGTCTGCAAGCCTGCCATCACAAACAGGCCAAAGCCAAGCACGAGGAAGGACCAGATCAGGATCGCGCGAATACGCCTGATTTGCGCGTTCAGTTCGCCACGGCCCGCCGCAACTTGGAATTCCCAAAGCGTGTTGGTGCCGGGCAAGATCACCGAACGCTTGATGATCCGCAGCGGTTCGCCTTCAAACTGATCGCTGTCATCAATTTTGGGATCGATATTGTTTTGGTCGAGATCGCTTCTCAGCGAACGGTCCCACAGCGAACGCGAAGGGAAGTCCTCGTGTCCCTGCCCCGAAATCTGCCAATAGAGGCCGCTATTTGGCTCTAAAAACCGTTGATCTCCCAAGGGCCGGTTGAAAAACACCTCGCCATCCGGGCCGATTTCCGCCGATGCTACCATCGCCGTCAGCATGTAGCCCAATTGCTCGTCGAAGTTGCGCGTAACCAGTCCGGTCAACGATTGATCCAGCGCCAGCCCACCGCCCAGCAAAAGCACCGTCACCCAGCCTGATGCGATCAGTAGCATGCGCCGCTGCAACGACCCGGTGTGAGGCGCTGGCGTATCTATCGCCCGCTGCGACGGCGCGTCTCTGGCAGGCCTGCTTTCGGCCACAAGTTACCCCCGGCCGGGACCAGCCGGATCATCAAGGCTATATCCAAGCCCGCGGATCGTGGTGATCACATCTGGCCCCAACTTTTTGCGAATGCGTGTGACGAACACTTCAATCGTGTTCGAATCGCGATCAAAATCCTGATCGTAGATATGCTCGATCAGTTCTGTCCGACTGACCACTTTGCCCTTGTGATGCAGCAGATAGGAGAGGAGCTTGTACTCCTGCGCAGTAAGCTTCACCGGCTCACCATTGAGCGTGACGCGGCCCGAACGTGTATCCAGACGCACATCGCCCGCGATCAATTCAGACGACGAATTGCCCGATGCCCGTCGGATCAGCGCCCGCAGACGTGCAATCAACTCTTCGGTCTGGAACGGCTTAGCCAGATAATCGTCCGCGCCCGCATCAAGGCCGGCCACTTTGTCAGACCACGAATCACGCGCCGTCAGCACCAACACGGGAAACTTGCGGCCTTCCTTGCGCCACATGCCCAGAACGGTCAGGCCATCTATCTCTGGCAAACCAAGGTCGAGAACGACCGCGTCATATTCTTCGGTCGAGCCCATGAAGTGCCCGTCTTCACCATCAACCGAAAGGTCGACGGCATAACCGGTCTGTTCAAGCGTGGACTTGAGCTGTTTGCCGAGAGTGGGTTCATCCTCGACGATCAGGATGCGCATGGAAAGGTGTCCCCTGCTGGACGCGACATTCGCGTCGAACTTGTTCAGCTAAATGGGGCTGCAAACCTGAACGGTCAAGGAACTGCCGCGAAAGGTTCTGTTCAGCAGTATTTGGGTCTAACGGGATTCGCCCAGCACTTGGCCAGTTTTGGCATCGACATCGACAAACATCACACGGCCATCGCGGATGAACTTCAATCGATAGACCATCGCCGAAGGATCATATTCCGGCCCAAGGTACTGCATGCCTTGTTTGGTCGGCAATACACGGCGTTCGATATCGCGCAAGGAACGCACCGCGCCCGAACGCAAATCACGACGCGCTTCGTTCTGCTCGTCCGGGCGCTGTTGCGCATGGAGTGCAGTGGGAAGTGCGGTGGCCATTGTGGCGGCCATAAGAGCAGTTGCAAATCGCATGATGTCGGCATGCCTAAGCCAAAAGCATTGAACAAGCCGTGAATGAGGCACGCTGCAAACATTCAGGCAGCAGCGTTGCGCATCTGCACCAGCACAGCTAAGCGCACGACCATGGCAGCAGCACCGATCCTCAGCTGGGAAGGCCTTGGCCTTATCCAAGGCAATGGCTGGCTTTTCAGCGACCTCGACATTCACATCGGCCCGCGTGATCGGCTCGCGCTGATCGGCCGCAATGGCGCGGGCAAAACCACGCTGCTCAAGTTGATCGGCGGGCAAGTCGATGCGGATAAGGGCACCCGTTCCATCCAGCCTGGAACGCGCATTATCACGCTGGAGCAAGACCCGTTCTTCACCGGCTACGATACGCTGATGGACTTCGCGCTATCGGGCAAAGATGCTCCGCCCCGCCATGAGGTGGAGGCCATTGCTGGCCAGCTCGGCATTGATCTTTCGCGCAAGGCCGATAGCGCCAGTGGCGGTGAACGCCGCCGTGCAGCCTTGGCGCGCGCGCTTGCCAGCGAACCTGACTTGCTGCTGCTGGACGAGCCGACCAACCACCTTGATCTTGCCGCCATCGATTGGCTGGAAGATTGGCTGCTGCGCTACAAGGGCGCGTTCGTTGTTATCAGCCATGACCGCACCTTCCTCGAACGCCTGACCAAGGCAACGCTGTGGCTGGATCGTGGCGCTTTGCGCCGCAAGGACATTGGCTTTGGCAGCTATGAAGCATGGATGGAAACGGTTTATGCCGAAGAAGCCCGCGCCGCTGACAAGCTCGACGCCAAGTTGAAGATCGAAGCGCATTGGCTGGAACGCGGCGTTACTGCCCGGCGCAAACGCAACCAGGGCCGCCTTGAAAAGCTGTGGGAAATGCGCGCCCAGCGCGCCGCCATGCTCACGCCGCAAGGCACCGCAAAGCTGGCCATCGCCAGCGATGATGCCAAGAGCAAAGCCGTCATCGTAGCCGATCATGCCACCAAATCGTTTGGCGATCGTCCCATCGTCAAAGATTTCACCTTGCGTATCACGCGCAAGGACCGGATCGGCGTCGTCGGCTCAAACGGTGCTGGCAAAACCACGCTGCTGAAACTGCTGACCGGCGAATTGGAGCCAGACAGCGGCACGATCACTCTGGCCAAGACCCTGCAGGGCATCATGATCGACCAGCAGCGCAGCCTGATGTCTCCGGAAAAGCGCGTGCGCGATGTGCTGGCCGATGGCAGCGACTGGATCGATGTGCGTGGCGTGCGCAAGCACATCCACGGCTATCTCAAAGACTTCCTGTTCGATCCCAACCTTGTCGAAGCGCGGATCGGCACGCTGTCGGGCGGTGAACGTTCGCGACTGCTTCTCGCTCGCGAATTTGCGCGCTTCTCAAACCTGTTGGTGCTCGATGAGCCGACCAACGATCTCGATCTGGAAACGCTCGATCTGCTGCAAGAAGTCATATCCGATTACGATGGCACCGTGCTGATCGTCAGCCATGACCGCGATTTCCTTGATCGCACAGTCACAATCACGCTTGGAATGGATGGTACGGGCCGCGTTGATATTGTCGCGGGCGGTTATGCTGATTGGGAAAAGATGCGCAAAACCCGCAATGGGGCAGGCGCAAAGGCTGCGGCAAAGCAGGCCCCTTCGCCCATCGCCCCACCCCCGCCGCCCAAGAAGGGCAAGCTGACTTACAAAGATCAGCGCGATTATGAAATTCTGCCTGCGCGGATCGAAGAACTCGATGCTGCCATCGCGCGCGGCGAAACCCAGTTGGCCGACCCCGATCTTTACAGCAAAAACCCCAAGAAGTTCGACGCGCTGATGGAGGCGCTGGCCAAAGTTCGGGACGAAAAGGACGCAGCGGAAGAACGCTGGCTGGAACTGGCAGAAATGGTCGAAGGCTAGGGGCAGAGCCTACTAACCACTCAGCCGGTAAAAGTCCGCGATCCGGTCTAAAGCAATGCGCAGCACCAACTTGCCGCTGCGCGCGGGCCATTCGAGCGCCTTTTCGGCAGCGGGCAATCCTTCGCCCGCACATGCCACGCGCCAAAGGATATCTGACAACCCACTGCCTGCATGGGCAATCGCTGCGTCAAATCGCTGGCGCGCTGCGGTTTGACGCTCACTGGAATTCAATCCGCGATCACCCGTCCCTGCAATCCGCACCGCATCCCAGCGCATCGTGATAGACGGTGAAAGCTGCGCACGCTCATAATCTGAGCGCAACCGCTCACCGGCATCATGCTGCCGTTCAGTTAAATGGCCCCGTGCATGTAGCCAAGCTAGCGGTGATTCGCCAATATTGACGGTCACCGTACGTGCGTCTGGCTCAATCTGCTTACCACGGCGCGGGCCTTCTGGCGTCAATTGCCGCGTTGCCAAAATGCGAACCATTACCGCCTCCTCTCGAACATTCCAAGAACACGCAAAGCTCTTGCCTCGCTCTGCACTTTGTAGGAAAGCAAAAAATCACCGCTCCGGTTAATGGGCCGCACCATGATCAATCGAATCCGCGATATCCGCCGCCAAAAGGGCCTTACTTTGGCCGATGTTGCCGCGCGCTGTGATCCGCCGACCACCGCACAAACCATTGGCCGCCTTGAAACCGGAATGCGCAGCTTGTCGCTGGTGTGGATGAACCGCATTGCCGCAGCCTTGGGTGTTGAGCCACAATTGCTGGTCAAAGCGGATGAGGATTCCCCCGCCAGATTGGTCGCGCGCCTCGGCGCTCAAGGTGCTGAAGCACTGGCCAAGCCGATGGACGCCATCTTGCCCGTGGCGCTCGACGGTTCGGCCCGACTGATGGCCATGGCGGTCGACGCCAGCGCAGGCGAATATCGGGCTGGAGACCAAGTTTGGATCCGCCAGATCGATCCTGAAGATTTCGCCCGCGCTTTCAACCGCGATGTCCTTGCCCCGCGCCCCGGCGGTCGTTTTGCCTTTGGCCGATTGATTGATCAGCGCGATGGCCGGATCGCCCTGCTCCCGCCCGGTGCTGGCCAACGCCAAGTAATCATTGATCGCCCCGCATGGCTGGGCCTTGCCGAAATGCTCGTGCGGAAACTGTGACGTGAAGCGCCTGCTCTCGATTTCGACGCTGTACCCAGCCTCAGGACGTATGGGCTTTGGCCGCTTTGTTGCGCGGCAGATGGAGGCATTGACAGCACGCGGGGATTGGGATGTAACGGTCATCAACCCAATCGGCCTACCCCCGCTCCTATTGAAGCGTTACGCAACGTTACGCGCAATCCCGTCGGTCGAACAACTAGGCAGCGTCACGGTCCACCACCCGCGCTTTACATTGCTGCCTGCCATCTCCGGCCCGATAAATCCGGCGCTTATCGCGCATGCTGTTTTGCCATTGGCAAAGCGCCTTCATGCTGAAACGCCTTTCGACATGGTCGACGCCCAATTCTTTTACCCAGACGGTCCGGCCGCCGCCAAGATCGCGCGCGCATTGGGCCTGCCGCTGGCGATCAAAGCGCGCGGATCAGACATTCACTTGTGGGGCACAAAGACACTCGCCCTCCGCCAGATGCTTACCGCGGCCAAACAAGCCAAGGCCCTGCTTTCGGTGTCACGCGCCTTGGCCAGGGACATGGCAGAAATGGGCATGCCCGACGCCACCACGCATGTTCATTACACTGGACTTGATCGAGAGCGCTTCCACCCGCAAGAACGCCAAGCCGCGCGGCAACACATTTCAGCTATCCCCTCGCTCGGCATCACGCCCAACGGTCCGCTGTTGCTGTGCGTGGGCGCGCTTGTCCCGATCAAGGGCCAAGCCATCGCCATCCGCGCGCTTTTGCACCTTCCCCACAATATCCGCCTCGCCATCGCCGGCACAGGGCCAGACGAGACCGCGCTCAAAGCTCTCACCGCTCAGCTCAGCCTTGAAGAGCGTGTGCACTTCCTCGGCGCGGTTGAGCACGACGTGCTCCCACAATTGCTCAGCGCCGCCGATGCCATGGTGCTTCCGTCCGAACGTGAAGGCCTTGCCAATGCATGGATCGAAGCCATTGCCTGTGGCACACCCGTAATCATTCCCGATGTCGGCGGCGCGCGTGAAGTGGTGGTTGATGACAGCGCGGGCCGCATCGTCGAACGCAACCCTGAAGCCATTGCGCATGCCGTGGCTGACCTGCTGGCCAAAGCGCCGAGCCAACAATCCGTCTCTGCCAATGCCGAACGCTTCAGTTGGTCGGCCAACGCCGCAGCACTTGCTGCAATCTACGAAAAAGCGGCGGCAAAGCCCTAAGCTTAACCGCCGCCCAATCTCATTCGATCACCGCAAATGTCAGGCGCCTTCGCGCGTCATGCGCTCTTGCTTGTCCAATGCCGTTTCGGTCGGCACAAAGCTGTTCGGGTTGACCTTCAGCCAGATCAAAATCGGCGCGGCCATGTAGATCGAGCTATATGTGCCGACGAAGATGCCCAGCGTGATGGCTGCGGTAAATCCAAAGATCACATCTGGCCCCAGCAGCAAAAGCGCCGCCAGCGTGATCAGGATCGAAAGCGAAGTAACGATCGTACGCGCCAGTGTCTCGTTTACCGAAAGGTCGAGCAATTCCGGCATCGGCATCTTGCGGAACTTCTTCATGTTCTCGCGGATGCGATCATAGACCACGATCGTATCGTTCAGCGAATAACCGATAAGTGTAAGCAAAGCCGCCACGATGTTCAGATCGAACTCCATGCCGGTAATTGCAAAGAGCCCCAGCGTCAGCGAAACGTCGTGGAACAACGCAAACAACGCGCCCACCCCAAATTGCCACTCGAACCTTATCCAGATATAAGCGGCAACGGCCAATGCGGCAAAGCCCAGCGCCTTGAACGCATCCCAGCCCAGTTCTTTCGAAACCTTTCCAGACACGGAATCGACGCCGTCAATCCGCGCATCGGCGTGGTTTTTCTTGATGTCGGCGGTGATTGTGCGCGCCATCTTGTCGGAAAGCGCGGCGTCATGGTCCGCGCCTTCTGGCAGCTTCATCCGGATCGAGATTTCATTCGGCTTGCCATAACGCTGGATGATCGGCTCACCATAGCCAAGCCGATCCACCTGATTTCGCAGTTCGACCACGGGCGCTTCGGGACTGCGTTCAAACGTCACGCGGATCATCTGTCCGCCAACGAAATCGACGCCGAAGTTCAAGCCTTTCGTCAGCACCAAGCCCCAGGATGCCGCGATCAAAATCATGCTGACAACGTAAAAGGGCACCCGCCACTTCAGGAAGTGGATGTTGGTATCGTCGGGAACGAGTTTGAGGAGTTTCATGAGTTGTTGTCTCCCCTTACAGGTTCAGGTCAGCAGGACGCGCGCGGCGCAACCACTGCATCACCCAGAGCCGCGTCAAAGTCACAGCCGTGAACACCGAAGTCACGATGCCGATCATTAGTACGATCGCAAAGCCTTTCACCGGACCCGTTCCGAACGCAAACATTAGGACCGCTGCGATGACATTGGTAATATTGGCATCGAAAATGGCGCGGCTGGCTTCTTTATAGCCCATCTCGACGGCAGCCACGACCTTGCGCCCGCGGTGTCGCTCTTCTCGAATCCGCTCGTTGATCAACACGTTGGCGTCCACCGCCGCACCAATCGTCAGCACGAAACCGGCAATGCCTGGAAGGGTCAGCGTTGTGTTGATCACCGCCATGATCCCAAGGATCATCAGCACGTTCACGACCAACGCCACATTGGCGTACATTCCAAACCGGCCATACGTGACGAAGATGAACACCATCAGCGCCAATGTGCCGACACCCATCGCGATCATGCCGCGCCGGATCGAATCTGCGCCCAGATCAGGCCCGACCGTGCGCTCTTCAACCACTTTCAAATCCACCGGCAGTGCACCAGACCGCAGCGAAATCGCCAAAGCATTCGCACTTTCGGCAGTAAACCGGCCAGAGATAATCGCGCTACCGCCAAGGATCGGTTCATTGATCGTTGGCGCGGACAGCACTTTGCCATCAAGGATAATCGCAAACTGTTTGCCGGTGTTCTGCGTAGTCAGCTTTGCAAACTTCGCCCCGCCTTCGGTATTGAAGGTGATGTTGACGACAGGCTCGTTAGTTTGCTGATTGTTCGTCTGCTGCGCGTTGGTCAATTGATCGCCGCGAATGCCGCCCAGTCGCTTGACCGCGATGGCCGAAGCGCCGCCGCCCTCAGCCGGGCTAATGAATGGAACAATTTCGCTGCCCGCAGGTGCAATTCCTTGCGCCACATCAGAGGGCAAGGCCGCTGTATCAACCAGCTTGAATTCGAGCTTTGCCGTCTGTCCCAGCAAGTTCTTGAGCGCCTGCGGGTCTTGCAACCCCGGCACCTGCACTACGATGCGGGTGGGGCCGGAACGGATGATCGTCGGTTCTTTGGTGCCCAGCGCATCGATACGTTTGCGCACAACTTCAACCGCGGTGTCCATCGCCTGCGTTACTGCTTGATCAACGCCCGCATTCGTCGGCTTGAGAATGAACCGGTTGCCATCGCTGACATTTATGTCCCAATCGCGCTGCCCAGTCAGGCCCGCCCCATTGGTCAGCGGCAGGATCGCCTCGCGCACTGCATCGACTTGATTAGGGTTTGCCACAACAAAAGTGAGCGCCCCGTCCCGGTTCGAAATATCGCTGATGCGGATGTTCTTGCCATCCTGCCTCAGCTTCGTTCGCACAGACTCTTCCATGCCTTCAATGCGTTGCTGGCGCACTTGACTAGGATCAGCTTCAAGCAGAATGTGGCTGCCCCCTGCCAGATCAAGGCCAAGATTGACCTTCGGTTCGGGCAGGGCGGAAGGCCATGAAAGGCCCATGGTGGAGGCGAGCGAGGGGATCGCGGCGATGACGCAAGCCAGCGTAATCAGCCAGAGCCAGATCACCTTCCAGCGCGGAAATTCGAGCATGGGCGGTCAGCTTTCCGAAAAGTCAGTCGTTTGCAGGTGAAGCGCCAGCAGGCGGAATGATGTCACCCAAGGTCGAACGAACGGCCTTGACCTTTACGTTCGGCGCCAGTTCCAACTCAACGTAATGGTCATCAATCTTGACAACTTTGCCGATCAATCCGCCAGCCGTCACAACCATATCATTGCGCTTTAGCGCCGCAATCTTGGCCTTATGCTCCTTCTGCTGGCGCATCTGCGGGCGCAAGATCAGAAACCAGAAGATAAAGCCCATTGCCACCAGTGGCAGAAAGCTCATCCACGCCGGTGGTTCACCAGTTGTAGTAGCGGCAACAGCAAGGGTCGTCAGCATCATAAGTCCATTTCTGGGATCGCGTGTCCGGTATTGCAACAGCGCACATCCTGCGTTTCTTTCGCAAGGCACGCCGTGCAAGGCTTCGCGGCGCGGTTAGCAGCTTGGTAAGGGCAAAGCAATCGAACGCCCCACCCCAGTTCGGCCACATCCAAAACCATTCGCCCAAACCGACGCTTGCCAACCCGCAAACCGGTGCCTATAGGCCCGCTCCAAGGTCGGGACGTAGCGCAGCCTGGTAGCGCATCACACTGGGGGTGTGGGGGTCGGAGGTTCGAATCCTCTCGTCCCGACCAATAATTTCAGTAACTTAGGTGGATTGTCACAAAAGCCCGAAAGGGCCGGGTCGCCACGGGGTCGCCACCGCGCACGCTGTGACTTTGGGTAAGCCATAGGCCCCTCAAGCGATTTGGGTGCTTTGCAGAAGAAGCCGGGGCGATTGTTAATGCCGCGCAAAAACCATTATCTGCCGCAGTTCTATCAGCGCCGCTGGGCAGACCCAGCCGACGCGAAGAGCCAGGTCTTTGTGTACGAGAAGCCCCGCGACAAGGTCATTGTGCGCCCTCGATCCACCAAAGCGACAGGATGGTCGCCCGACTTATACACTGTAACCACGGCGCAGCCGGGCACAGAACAAGCGCTGGAAGACGAGTTCTGGCGGGTCATCGACCAGTGGGGTGCCGATGCAATCCAAACACTAGAGAACGACGCCCCGGAAATCGACAAGGCCAGGTGGGCAATCTTTCTGCTGTCGCTTGCGCTCCGCAATCCCGAAGAGGTCGCCGCGATCAACCGGGCCGCGCGGCAGCATTACGCCGAGGGCGTGCCCAACTTCGCCGACCGCTATGACGAACTGCGCTTCCCTTATGAACCGACCACTTTTCGCGAGTTCATGGAGAAATTCTCACAACCCGGCCTCTCCGGCTTTGGTGCGCAAATGCTGAAAGCGCTGGCCACTAATCGTGTGATAATCGACCACCTGGCTACGATGGACGGGCAGGTCGTGTCACTGGAAAATCACACGGTGCCGTTGCTGACTTCCGACCGGCCCCTCATTCGGCACAAGGGCCTTAAGCACGACGACGGTCTGCTGATGCTCCCACTTGGTCCAGCCGAGTTCTTTGTGGCATACAATCGCAGCGATACCGACATGAAGGATTGGATCGATGAAAGCATCCGCCTAGGGACATTCACAGAATCGATGAATAAGTACGTCGTGCAGCGTGCAATTCGTTTTGTGTACGGCAAGGATAACAGCCAAGTAACATTCGTCGCCGAACACTTCCCGCAGGTGCCATTGCCGCCTGAAATTCTGTCAAATATTCACTAGTCTCCGGGCGGGCATTGTTTGCTAACTTGTTCTACAGCCATATAGCTACAGCATCGATTCCATGTTGGGGGCAGATTGACCGAAACACTTGATCCACTCGTCTCGTTGGCGTTCGCACTGCGAGCCAATCCGGGCGTCTATGCCCTACTATTGGGTTCCGGTGTTTCTCGTTCTGCGGGCATACCGACAGGCTGGGAAGTCGTCCTAGACCTAATCCGTCGCATCGCCGCTGCGCAGTCTGAGGCAACAGGCGAAAAGCCCGATCAGTGGTACGCTGAAAAGTTCGGGAAAGAGCCCGGCTATTCGGATTTGCTAGATGCTCTCTGCCGCACGCAGGTGGAGCGCCAACAGCTTTTGAAATCGTATTTCGAGCCGACAGCCGATGAGCGAGAGCAAGGTCTAAAGCTCCCGACGCCCGCGCACCACGCGGTGGCTGAGTTGATGGAAGCGGGCCTTGTGCGCGTCGTCGTGACAACCAACTTCGATCGGCTGCTAGAGCAGGCGCTCGAACAACGGGGAATTGTACCAACCGTCATCGGAAGCCCCGACCAAGCAGTCGGCATGGTCCCCCTAGCCCACCAAAAGCACTGCATCATCAAGGTGCACGGCGACTATCTCGACACTCGCATTCTAAACACAGAGGACGAGCTTGCGTCTTATGACCCTGCCATGGCTGGCCTCGTCGACCGAGTATTCGACGAGTTCGGGCTAATCACCTGTGGGTGGTCGGCCACGTGGGATTCGGCGTTACGTGCTTCGATCGTCCGGTCCCCCAATCGCCGATATTCTTGCTACTGGACAACAACCGGCGAGCCGACCGACGAAGCGAAGGTTGTGGTCGCCGACCGGCGCGCCGCCGTGGTCACGATAAAGTCTGCTGACAACTTCTTTGACGGGCTTCTAGCGCGGGTTCGGGGGCTCGAAGAGTTCGAACGACCTCACCCCCTTAGTGTTCAAGCCGCTGTCGGTGCCGCAAAGCGCTACCTGGCCGACGATTCTCAGCGGATAAGGCTACACGATCTCTATCAGGACGCAGTAACCGAAGCGCAGTCCATCTGGACGGGGCCGACATTCCCCATGCACGGCTCTCCGGCTCCAGATAAGGCAACGATAGCCGCGCGAATTAAAGCATATGATGCCGCCGCGTCCACTGTCGTCGCTCTCAATATTGCAATCGGCCGATGGTCACGCGGTGAGCAGGACGGATTACTCGCAGATGCAATTGGCACAGTGGGAAGGGACACCCCGAATTCCGGGGGCGGATACACTGTGTGGTGCAATCTCCGGGCATATCCGGCCACCCTATTGCTATATGCTGGAGGAATGGCGGCCATTCTCGCAAATCGTCCAGCGCTTCTGTCGCGGCTGATGACTGCCCCTACACCGACAATCAATAACAGGGATGCTGTTGCGGCCTCTCACCTCGTCGCACCCCGAATCTGCGAGCGCGAACATCTTTGGGGGCTTTTCGATGGTGCACAGAGACACGTCCCGATGAGCGATTGGTTACACAATACTCTACGCGACGCATTTCGCAGTTATGTCCGGGACGACGAGGATTATGATCTTCTGTTCGATACCTTAGAATATTATCTAGCCATTGCTTATAAGGCTGTGCTTCCAACTTCTTCCGGATGGGCACCCTTTGGCGCTTGGGCGGCGTACAGGCATCGGACCCATGACGCGATCGTCAAGGGGTTAGAAGGCTCCACAGTGGCCTTTGCTGGAAAGGCATTTGCAGACGGGTGCGAGGCTCTCTCCCGCAATGGAAAAACATTGAGCGAGAATGCTGCGGAAGTCGAAGAATTCAGAAAGAAACTCAGCTTCTTTTGATGCTAACTTAGCGCCCACGCGCGGGCTTTGGCGTAGCTGTCGAAGGGCCGGTCGGGCTCATTGCGGAGAAACCACCCGTCCAGATCGGGCACGTTCCACGGCGGACCCGCGAACCGATTGTCGAACTCGTCGCGGCCGATCGACACGGCTTCGGCCCTGATCGTTGCGAGCGCGACGGCCGTCTCTTCGGTGCCGCCGGTCCAGCCTTCGCCGGGCGAAGCAATGAAGCGGATTGCCCCGTCCTGATTTTCAAGCGCGGGGCGACCGTTCCAATCGCGGAGAGTGACGCCCGCCGTCACGACACGGGCCAAGTGCGCTTGCGGATCTCGTTATTGATGGCGCGCAGAGCAAGCCATGCATCCATCTCGGAGGTGAGAACGGAATCGTCGATAATCACGCGAATGCCGACGCCCCCGCCGGGGTTTGCGACCCCTAACGTCGTCGTGACGCTTTTCGCGTCGGTTACGGGTCGGCCAATGTTGTCGAATTGCACGGCCATGTCGGTGCTTCCTTTCTGCTATTTGCGGGATTTGCCGCCGAAGCGGCGGAACTCTGCGGCCTTGGACAGCGCCATGGGCGATGCGACGATGGCTTCGGCGGCCTCTTCGGTAAGGCGGCCCGCGCGAACCGCAGCGTCGACGGCGGCCAGGGCCTCGCGAATGACGGCGGGCGCGTTTTCGCCGTGGACCTTGTGCATGGCGACTTTGCACAACTGCACTTGCTGATCGTAGGCGCGTTCGTTGGCGAAAGTGCCTTGCGCATGGAGGTGCGCGATCTCCGCAAAGCCCGCTGCGGCGATCTCCGCCGGAACACCCAACTGGTGCAGACCGCTTTTCAGCGCACCGAGCCCGGCCTGATCGGTGATCTCCGCGCCCGGCGGGAGGGCATTTTCCAGCGTATAGGCCAACGGCGACGAAGGTGGCTCAAAGCCTTCAGGCACTTCGGCGGGCGCGTCCTGCGCCGCCTGTGCGCCGCTCTGGTGATAGCGCGCGATCTCGTCGACGAGCTTGCTGCGCGCCTGCGGCGTCAAATCGGGATTGGCCGCCTGTTGCACGAGCGCGCCGATATCGACGGCCGGAGCCGGAGAGGCTGCGGCGGGCGCGGTGAAGTCGTTCATGCTGCGGTTCCTTCGTTGCCGAGCTTCTTCGGGCGGCCGGGACCGGGGGCGATAAGGTCGAGCACCCGGTTGAGATGATCGGCGATGCTTGGCGCGGGCGCGCTGCGGTCGAGCATCGGCGAGCGGCTGGCCATGACGTTGCCGTGCGCCAAGCGCTCGACTGCGATCAGGGGCAGATTGTTGATCGTCGACGGCAATTCGGAGAGTTCGCCGCTACGGGTCGGGCCGTCCGATACCTCCCAAAGTTCTGCAAGCCCTTCGCGCAAAGCCGCGCGGGCCACGATCACGCTATCGAGCGCGGCGTCTTCAGCTTCGGCCAGCGCCCGGCACTTGCGCACGATCGCGTCAACCCTCTTGCGGTCCTTCTGATCCCGCCGTGCCTCTTCGGCCGTGGCAGCGTCGGCCTCGGCTTCGCGTGCGGTGCGTGCAGCGTCTTCGAGCCCTTCGACCCGAGCACGCCGTTGCTCGATCTCGCGCGACCAATCGTCGGCTTCCTCCGTTCGGCCAGCGGCCAGGGCTTCGCCGCGCCGCGCACGGCACGCCTCGATCGCGGCCGCCTCTTCGACGATCATCAGGTCGAGTTCGGCGGGCTTAGTGGGTTGTGTCATTTCCAGCCTCCAGTCGATTGAGTTGCTTGTTCGGGGAGATAGCCGCGACGGCGAAGCTCGCGGACGACAGCCTGTCGGGCGACCACGCTCGGGCTCGAAAGGTCGTCCCTCGCCGCTGCCGCAAGCGCTTGGTGAACATGCTCGGGCGTTCGGAACGCGATAACCATGGTGCTGCTCATGCTTGTCTCCGTAGTAATGGAGCGAGCATAGAGGCGCGTTTTCAAATGTGAATTGGTTTTAACCCGTTACACTGCGAGGCTTAAGTAACGCGTTACTTAAGATAAATTGCAATTATAACGCAGAGGCGATTAATGAATTTGCTGCATCGTCCCTTATCTGGGCCGCACTGCTGTAGCTATTCTGCTACATCGTCTCTTAAGCGGCCCGGAATTTGCGGCGGAAAGTGTGCCGGGACTCTCTTCCCCTTCTGTTGATGCGCAATTCCGCCCCCCACCCCCACCCCCTTCGCGAATTCTGGAAAAGTCCGTTTTCGTCAGCGAACTTGTGCGCTGGTATCGGAGCGTCGGACAGGCAGGGCGGCACAAAATTCTGACGGCAGGCGCACTCATGTATCGCGGAGGTCGAGCATTATCCGTATCTACAATGAACTCTTGCATCCCACATTGTTTGTAGCTACATACTATCAGCATGGAGATTGAGTTTGATCCCGAGAAGGATGCGGCAAACGTCACCAAGCATGGCTTGTCGCTGGCCTATGCGGGAATGCTCGATCTCCCCAACGCAGCGGTGATCGTCGACGGGCGCAGCGACTATGGCGAAGTGCGATATCGGGCGTTCGGCAGGATAGAAGGCGACGGCTATTGCCTAGCCTTTACTCTACGCGGAACGGTGCTGCGGCCAATCAGCTTTCGCCGCGCGCATGAGAAGGAGATGAAGCGTTATGGCAAATAAGCCCGTCGTCTTCGATGACGACAACCCCGAATGGACGTCAGAGGATTTCGCCAAGACGCGGGCCGGAAGCGAGGTGCTGCCACCTGAGTTCCTGAAGGCGTTCAAGCGGACACCCGGTCGACCGAAGGGCTCGACGACGTCCAACAAGTCGCTGGTGTCGCTGCGGCTCGACAAGGACGTGCTGGAAAAGTTCAAGGCCAAAGGGCCGGGCTGGCAATCGCGGATCAATGAGGCGCTGCGCAAGGCAGCGGGGTAGCTCCCGCAGAGGTAATTGCCCCGCTAATCCCGTTCGAGTAGCCTCGCACTGGCGGCGCTCTTGTCGTTACGATGGCCATCGCGCCAGAACTGGCCCGTGCGGCAGCAAGCAGCAATTCGCTTGATGCAGCCAAACCGGCAAGCTGGATAGAAATCCACGCTGACAACACGTTCCTAATCCGCACCGGCAAATGCGATTTCGGGCAAAGTTCGATTTACACAGCCTATCGTCAGATCGTGGCGGAGGAGCTTTCGATCCCGGTAGATGCGATCACCACGGTAGTGTCGGGCGATACCGATACCACGCCCGATGGTGGCGGCACTTTTGGCCTGCTGCGACAGGCCAGTGGCAACATGCGCAAGGCTGCGGCCTATACGCGCGAGGCTGTGCTGGAATTGGCCGCGCTGCGCTTTGGCGTGCAGCGTTCGGCATTGAGCGTCACTGACGGGCTAATATCGGGCGGCGGGAAAAGTGCCAAATATGGCGACATTGTCGCCGGACAAGATCTGAAGCTTACGATCCCGGTGGCGGGCCAGCTCACTAGCCCGTTTGGTTTGTCGGTAACCGGCAATCCACCGCTCAAAAAAACGGCCGACTATACCATCGTCGGCACGTCCGTAGCCAATCCCAGCCTACGCCCCAAAATGTCGGGTGAAACGATGTGGGTCGGCGACATTAAACTGCCGGGTATGCTCCACGCACGGGTCATTCACCCTGCAACATTCGGCTCCACCTTGGTCACGCCGGGCACGCTGGACGCGGCGCAGTTTCCGGGTGCAAAGATGGTGCAACTTGGCAATCTGCTTGCTGTTGTCGCACCGGATGAATGGCAGGCGATTGTTGCGGCGCAGGCCGTGGCGGCTGACACCAAGTGGACCGATTGGCAGGGGCTTCCCGGTTCGGACAAATTGCTCGACCATATGCGCAGCAAAGTGGACTGGAACGTCATCCCCCCCAAAGTGGGGCGAACAAGGGTGATGTCGCTGCAGCTACGGGCGCAAAGACTCATTCCGCCACCTACTTCATGCCCTTCTACAAGCATGCCCCGATCAGCCCGACGGTATCACTGGCAGATGTGAAGCCTGATGGTTCGGTGACGGTGCACACGCACACCCAAAACCCCCAGTATCTGCGCATGGCGATCGCCAAAATGCTGGCAAAGGGTGAGGATCAGGTGGTCATCAAGACTTATCCAGGTTCGGGTCACTATGGCCGCTCCAACGGCGGCAATTCGGGCAGTGAAGACCAAGCCGTGCTGCTATCACAAAAATTGGGCGTGCCGGTGCGGGTGCAATGGACGCGCGCTGACGATATGCAATGGTCCACCCAGTCTTCCACTGCCTATTCCGACATCGTGATCAAACTGGGCGCGGACGGGCACATCGCGGGCTATCAGGCGGTCCATTCTGGCCCACCAATGCAGGATGATCGCCTGATCGGCGCAGTTTTGGCCGGAATGCCCGCCATTGATCCGCCCAGCCCTGATAATAAGAACCCGTTGCACGGCGCAGGGACCGCGATCAATGATCGCTGGACATACGGCATTGTTGCCAATGTATCAGAAACCGGGCGCGGGACTTTGCAGTTCGGACAAGTTGAATCGCCACTGAAGATTGGTATGCGCGACCATTCCATGCGCACACCGATCCAGTTCCAGCAGAATTTCCCGCGCGAAACTGCGATCAGTGAGGCCGCCGCCTTGGCCGGAAAGGACGCGCTGCAGTTCCGGATCGACCACACTGACGATCCGCGCGTCAAGGCCGTGCTTGAACGGTTGCGCAGCGAAGACGGATGGGAAAGCCGCCCCTCGCCCGCCCCAAAGGCCTCCGCAAAAGGCAAGGCAGCGGTGCGCGGGCGCGGGGTTTCCTTGATGCTGCGTGACAACGGCTATTGGGCTTGCGCTGCACATATATCGGTTGTGCCAGAAACGGGCGAAGTGAAGGTTGAACGAATTACGCTGGTGGCAGATCCGGGCATCGTCGTTAATCCTGTGCAACTGCGCCGCCAAATGCAGGCCGGATGCCTGATGGGGGTTAGCCAAGCACTCCACGAGGAAGTGACTTTCGATCAGGGCGCAATCACCAGCACCGATTGGCAGGGCTATCCGATCCTAACAATGGCCGAAATGCCGGAACTCAAGATTGTGATCGCACCTTGGGCCGGGGCAGAAGTCTATGGGCAGGGTTCGGAAAGCGCCAATGCACTGGCCGCCCCCGCAATCGCCGCTGCATTCCACGATGCAACGGGTAAACCTGCCCGCCGCCTGCCGTTGCGGCCCGAATATGTGAAAGCCATGCTTGGCTGATAATACAGTTGCCACAATTTCTGGAAGAAAGCGGAATCAAACAGAAAATTTGTAATCGCCGCCGCCCTGATTGTCCGTGGCGGCATCGATGATGCTTACGATCTGCGCGGCGATTTGCTCAGGTGGCAAGATGAAATCGACGCAGCCGCTTGCAATCGCACTGTTCGGCATGTCCGGCTGGGTGGCTGTTTCTGGCAACTGCGCTATGGTGATCCCCCCAACCTCGCGGATGCCGCACAATGCGTCGGCACCGTCTCCGTCATAGCCGGACACGACCACTGCAATAAGCGGGCCGTGCCAGTGCTGAGTCAACGACCGCAGGAAGACGGTGATAACGTCGGGCCATCCGCGAGGCTTGGAAATAGGAGCAAGTCCAAACTCGCCATTCAACACATGAAGATCGCGTTGCGCAGGAATGATGAAGACATGGTTGGGCGCAATATCGAGGCCTTCTGTAATAAGCTCGACCGGCATTTTTGTGTGCCGTGGCAGAATTTCATGCAGCAGCGTTGATACCGTCCTGAGATGATTAACGATGACGATGGCCGCCCCAAGATCTTCTGGCAAATTGTCCAGTAGCCGTTTGTAAGCGTCAAGCCCACCTGCCGAGCCACCCACGCAAACCACCGGCACGTTTTGCGCGATCATGGCTTACTTGCCATCTGCCTGTTTCAGGCGGCGGCTGACTAGCACGAGCGTAGCATCACCTTCGTAGGGTTCAGCTGTGAATCCCATCTCCCGCTCCAATTCGATGGCAGCATGGTTTTGCTGGCTTTCGATGGATTCGAGTACCTTCACGCCCTTTGACTCAGCAAATCGAGCAATATGCGCCAGCAGTTCCCAAGCAACTCCACGGTTCTTGTAGTCCTTGTGAACCGTAATGGCGACTTCACCGCGATCAAATGACGGATCGCAAGCGAGCATAGCCGTGGCGATCATCGTCGCATCATCCCCGTCAAATGCGAGGAAGTTTTCTTTATGGCCATGATCTACTGTTGCCAAAGCTACGATGCGGTCGTGACTGACTTCGTTTAGTCCTGACAGGAAGCGGAACCGCAAATCGTCAGGCGTCACATGCGTGAAGAATTCTGCGAGCGTGTTCTCATCATCAGGGTTTACCGGCCTGACGTTAAAGCAGTAGCCCGTTCGCGTCGTTAATGACCGGCTCCATTCTTCCACAACATATCCTCCGAAAATCAAATCACCATAGCCATGTCGCATAAATCAAATCGCGAAGTGGTACAGCGCGACCAAAGTCGAGTGGTCAAAGACGGAAGCATCGCCGCCCACCTCTCGGCGCACTAGGATCGGAATGTACCTATGATGCGCGCCAAGCTGGATCGCTGGGGCCTGATTTGTGGCGCAGCAAAGTTCGGACAGGCCATTGCTGCATGGGCGCAGCGCCGGTGCCGAAGTCGTGAGGCTTAGCGCAAAACGCCCTCATGCAAGCGGACCACCCGGTCCATGCGTGAAGCCAAACGCTCATTGTGCGTTGCAATCAGGGCCGAACTGCCCTCGCCGCGGACCAGCTTGAGGAATTCCTCCAGCACGCGGTCGGCGGTGGCCTCGTCAAGATTGCCAGTTGGCTCATCGGCCAAGACGAGTTCGGGGCGGTTAGCCAGCGCGCGTGCAACGGCCACGCGCTGCTGTTCGCCGCCTGAAAGCTGGCTGGGCCTGTGATCCAATCGCTTGGCAAGACCCAAGGCGCTGAGCAATTCAGTAGCCCTCACATCAGCGGCGGCCCGTTCCGTTCCCGCAACAAGCTGCGGCAGGACGACGTTTTCCAGCGCGTTGAAATCTGCCAGCAAGTGGTGGAATTGATAAACGAAGCCCAGATGATCACGCCGAAGAGCCGTGCGATCATCGCCCGATAGCTTGGATGCGTCAGTGCCCGCGATTTCAATCAGCCCCGAAAATCCCCCTTCAAGCAAACCAATGGCTTGCAACATCGTGGATTTGCCAGAACCTGAAGGCCCCAACAAAGCAACGATCTCGCCCGGCTGAATTTCAAGATTAACCCCGCGCAGGACATCGATCGTCACCCCGCCTTGGCTGAATGATCGGCGCAATTCGCGCAGGCGGACAATTGGCTCACTCATAACGCAGCACCTGAACGGGGTCCGTGCTTGCCGCCTTCATCGCCGGGTAAAGCGTGGCAAGGAAGCTGAACAACAGCGCCATCACACTGATCGTGGCAATCTCTACCGGATCAGACCGGCTTGGCAGTTCGGTGAGGAAGCGGATCGATGGGTCCCACAGGTTTTGCCCGGTCACGAACTGGATGGCATTGACGATGGGTTGGCGGAAAAACAGGAAGATGAAACCGAGCAGCAGTCCGGACAGCGTGCCAAGTGCTCCGATAACAAAGCCGATGGTGACAAACACCTTGAGCAGCGATTTGCGCGTCGCGCCCATCGTGCGCAGAATGGCAATGTCCCGCGTCTTGGCGCGCACCAGCATGATCAATGATGACAAGATGTTGAACACCGCGACCAGCACGATGATCGATAGCACGATGAACATCGCCACGCGCTCAACCGCCAAGGCTTCGAACAAACTTGCGTTGATGGTGCGCCAATCGGTGACGACGGCTTGTCCAGCCAGTTCCTTCTTCAATGGCCCCAGCGTGTCCATCACCGTGTCTGCGTTTTCGGTCGTCACCTCGATCATGCCGATGGCATCACCGGTCAGAAGCAAGGTTTGCGCATCCTGAATCGGCATGACGACATAGGCTTGGTCGTAATCGTAGATACCAATCTCGAACAGCGCCGAGACAGTGTAGGCAATTTCGCGTGGCACGGTGCCGAACGGGGTTGATCGGCCTTGGGGATTAATGATCGTGATGGTGTCACCCACCCGCGCGCCAAGATTTTCGGCCAAGCGCGCACCCAGCGCGACATTGTTCGAACCCGGACGCAGCGCGGCGATCATGCCATCAACGCGCTTGCTCTCAAGCTCCTTGATGTCAGCAGCGGTGTTTCCGCGAACGAGGATCGCTTCGACGCGGCCATTGAAACTTGCCAGCAGCGGCTGTTCGATGAGCGGCGATGCATGGGTAACGCCCTCGGTCTGCTCAACCTTTTTGAGGATTTCCTGCCAGTTATCCAACCGGCCGCCGTAGGCCTGAATGATCGCATGACCGTTAAGCCCGACGATCTTGTCCAACAGTTCAGCGCGAAAGCCGTTCATCACACTCATCACGATGACAAGCGCGGCAACGCCCAGCATCACCGCAACCAGACTGATTCCGGCAACCAGTGCGATAAACGCTTCCCCCCTGCCCGGCAGCATATACCGCTTGGCGATGGTCCATTCGAACGGAGAGAGGATCAAGCAGCAGCCCTTTTGGAAGCGGGTATCGACGTAAGCGAACCCGGATGTAGGGCGCTGCGCGGCAAACAGCAATGGCCTGCGCCAGTCGCCGTTGGTTCGACGCAGAATGCGTCAGTAGTATGACTGTTCCGAGGCTTCGAGTCTAGCAAGCCTCTCACGCATCTGGCGCAACTCCGCCAAACGCCGGGACCGTTCACAGGCGATGGGCAATCCTGCCAGCACCGTGACACCGACATAGAGTTGGAAAAACTGGACTCTATCGCCGTATGCAACATCCATCAACGCGATCGGTCCCATCTCCAAAATGGTCAGCGCGCCACCAATCAAGATAAGCATCGCAGGCATTGCGGCGATAAGTGCTTCTTCCAGCATGGCCGAGCCAACGACGAGGAACAGCAGCGGAAACACGAGCAACGCTCGCATATCGAGAAGGAATACGGCCGTCGTCAGCAAGACAAATGCGCCCAGCACCATCGCTGTAAACGGCCAGCTTTCGGCGTTCGGCAAGCAATCGCGGCCGCGTGTCCAACGTGAATAGGTAAAGCGGAAGATTGGCAAGCAAGTGATAAGCCCCAGCGAATGGGCAATAATCCATTGCGTGAATGCTTCCACAAAGGGGCTTCCTGTAGCAAGCCCGGCGACAACCGTGGCCATGGATGCACTGACCAACGGAATGATTAGGCCGATGCCAATGTAGTATCCAGCAACCCATTCAAGCGTCTCGTTCGGCCAGAACGCTATAGAAATTCGGCGCATGACCATCGCGGCCGCAGCGGCCTCGGCAATATTGATTGCGGCAAGCGGCAGCGATGCAGCCCAGCCCATGCCAAACAGGCCTGTGGCCAAAATGCTGGCGAAGGCACAAGCGAAGAGCCATGGCCCCCAGCGCTTTTCAGGCATGACCGTCAGCCGCCCTGCCAATTGCGCGCCCGCTATCCACACCATCGCAACGCCGCCAGTGAAGCGAGCAAAGCTTACGGTTAGCGCGGCCAAAGCAAAAAAGACGATGGCGACACCAACGGGACTCGAAAGGACACGGGACAGACGCATACGAATAGATTGCCCTGCGAAGCTTAATTTTCACCATCAATCACAATAAGGTATTGTCACAGGCACTGTCGGCGAGCGCAGAAGATCGGGGCACTTGGGCTTCTCAGGTGATCTGCAAAGTTCAGCCATATCGGGCGGATTTTGCTGCATCTGCGTGCAATCGTGCCACTTTGCCCACGACCAAGCTCAGCTTGCCCTTGCTATCCGCAACAAAGGTCGCCATTTGGGCGCCAGAAGTTGGCCGGCGCGCTTGCGCTCACGCGAGTCCACAGGACCCATGACCTCAATTAAAGAATTCCGCGACCAAGCCCCCTGGGACATCGATTCCGATGATGACAAGCTTCGCGAGGAGTGCGGCATCTTCGGTGTACTCGGTGTTCGTGACGCTGCGGCGACAGCGGCCCTTGGTCTTCACGCCTTGCAGCATCGCGGGCAGGAAGCTGTCGGCATTACCAGTTTTGACGGTCAGGAGTTCTATTCGCGCAAGGGCATCGGCCATGTTGCGGCTAATTTCTCTACTGGATCGGCGATTGCAGAATTGCCTGGGACTATGGCGTCTGGTCACGTTCGCTATTCTACCACGGGCGGCGCAGGACTACGCAATGTGCAGCCATTGTTTGCGGATCTGGCCGCAGGCGGATTTGCGATTGCGCACAACGGCAACATCTCGAACGCGATGTTCCTCAAGCACGATCTGGTGCGCAAAGGCGCGATCTTCCAGTCGACCTCAGACACAGAGGTGATCATTCACCTCGTTGCGACGAGCCGCTACCCCACGCTGCTTGATCGCTTTGTGGATGCGCTGCGCTTGGTGGAAGGCGCTTATTCGCTGATCTGCATGACGCCCGAAGGCATGATTGCCTGCCGCGATCCGCTGGGCATTCGCCCGCTCGTCATGGGCAAAATGGGCGACGCCATTGTGTTCGCTTCGGAAACTGTGGCGCTTGACGTCGTGGGCGCAGATTTTGTGCGCGAAATTGAACCTGGCGAACTCGTCCAGGTCGATCTTGACGGCAACCTCAGCAGCCACCGTCCGTTCGGCAAGCCTGAAGCACGCCCCTGCATCTTTGAACACGTCTATTTCAGCCGCCCCGATTCGATCATGGGTGGCCGCTCTGTCTATCAAGTGCGCAAGGAAATCGGCGCGCAATTGGCGATTGAAAGCCCCGCCAACGCCGATATCGTTATCCCGGTTCCTGACAGCGGCGTGCCTGCGGCACTGGGCTATGCGCAGCAATCAGGCATTCCATTTGAACTAGGCATTATTCGGTCGCACTATGTGGGCCGGACATTCATCCAGCCATCGGATGGCGCGCGCAACGCCGACGTGAAGCGCAAGCACAACGCCAACCGCGCTCTCGTAGCGGGCAAACGGATCGTGTTGATTGATGATTCGATCGTGCGCGGGACCACCAGCCTCAAGATCGTGCAGATGATGCGGGATGCAGGCGCGGCCGAAGTCCACATGCGTATCGCCAGCCCGCCAACCGAACATTCGTGTTTCTACGGTGTTGATACACCTGAACGCTCAAAGCTTTTGGCCGCACGCATGGATGTGCAGGCGATGGCCGATTTCATTCACGCCGATAGCCTTGCCTTCGTGTCCATCGACGGCCTTTATCGCGCCGTTGGTGAAGCGCAGCGCAACAACGCTTGCCCGCAGTATTGCGATGCCTGCTTCAGCGGTGAATATCCAACCCGCCTGACCGACCTTGGCGAACGCGACAATCCCGCTCAATTGTCGTTTGCGGTTGAAAAGGTCGGATAAATGAGCAGCGCGGGTCCGTTCGCTGGCCAGTTGGCGTTGGTTACAGGCGCCAGCCGTGGCATTGGCGCGGCAACCGCGCGGGCATTGGCAGCCGCAGGCGCGCACGTAATTCTTGTCGCGCGGGCTGGCAAAGACCTTGAGAAGGTTGAGCAGGAAATCTTTGACGCTGGTGGCACCGCCACCATCGCGCCGGTTGATCTGGCAGAAGCTGATGGCATCGCACGGCTTGCTACTGCCATTTCTGGCCGGTGGGATGCGTTGGATATCATGGTGATCAATGCCGCGGCATTCCCGACGCTAACGCCTGTATGGCAGATTGATCCGCGCGAATTCAACAATGCGCTGACGCTCAACGTGCTGGCCACACAAGCCTTGCTCGCAGGCTTTGACGGCATGCTACGAAAGAGCAAGGACGCGCGGGTTATCGGTGTGACCAGCAGCGTTGGGGCAACCCCGCGCGCCTATTGGGCCGCCTATGGCTCGTCCAAAGCGGCATTTGATGTGCTGCTCGATTGCTACGGGCAGGAAGTCCGCAACACTTCTGCCATCCGCGTTGTCGTGCTGGATCCGGGTGCCACCCGCACCAAAATGCGTGCCAAGGCCTATCCCGGCGAAAACCCGGACAGCGTTAAGCCACCTGAAGTTGTCGCGCAGCGCATTGTGGCACTTCTTGGTGAACAGTTTGCCAGTCCGCACCGCGAACGGGTTAACCACGCTTAACAATTTAGAATTAATGCCGGTGCGCGATTCTAAAGCCAATCCTGCGAGTATCTTCTCGTAGGAAAAGCGATGGATCTGAAGGCGTTGTTCAATGAACACCACCAGCACTGAATGGAATATCGGGACCAATGCGCAGGCCGCGTTCGAGGATCGCTGCGCCCCGCGACAGCGCGTGCATATCCCCTCCATCTTGCGCCCTTCCGGCGGCCGTGGTTTCAATACAGTTGTGGTTGATCTGGCCCTTGCAGGTTTCTGTGCCAATTCTGTGCAGCGCATGCACCCCGGCAACCGCTGTTGGCTCATCCTCCCCGGCATGGAATCCCTGCTGGCCCAAGTCGTCTGGTGGGATAGCGGCCGTGTCGGCTGCGCATTCGAAAAACTGTTGAACCCAATCGTACACGATAACATCTTGGTCCGCTTCCGCGGAGACGGTGTGTTCAGACAGATTTGACAAGCGTCACTTGCGCCACATTGATGCCGCCACCCCGAAAGCCGCCTTCGCAATACATCAGGTAATAGCGCCACAGATCGATAAACTTGCGATCAAAGCCTGCGGGCAGCGCGTTGGTCTGCACCGCGTGTTCAACTGCCTCGCGCCACAGTTTCAAAGTGCGCGCATAATCCAGTCCGAAATCATGCCGATCCTCCCAGCTTAACCCACGTTCCGCAGCAAGCCTGCGGAATTCGCGTTCGCTGATCAACAAGCCACCGGGAAAGACATAGGCCTGAATGAAATCAGCGTTGGCCGCATAGACATCGAACAGTTCGTCGCGGATCGTGATGTATTGCAATGCTGCCCTGCCTCCGGGCTTCAGGCATCGTGCCAAACAATCGAAGTACGACGGCCAGTATTCACGACCCACTGCCTCGACCATCTCGACACTGGCGATGGCATCAAACTGCCCCTCGACATCGCGATAGTCCTGATGGCGGTAGGTAATCCCGGTAAGACCCGATGTCGTCAGCTCCTGCCGAGCCCAATCCAACTGTTCGTCCGACAGGCTTATCCCGGTCACGCGCGCGCCAGACGTTTCAGCAAGGCGTCGCGCAAGAAAGCCCCAACCGCAACCAATCTCAAGTACTTCGCTTCCCGGCTGAAGTGCCAGTCTAGCGCCTAGTCGGTCCACCTTGTTGGCTTGCGCCTGCGCCAGTCCGGCATCGTCGGCTAGGCCTTCCCACAAGGCGCTGGAATAGCTCATCGTTTCATCAAGCCAAAGGCGGTAGAAATCATTGCCGAGGTCGTAATGCGCAGCAATGTTGCGCCGCGCCTGCGCCTTTGAATTGCGGCGCGCGATGTGCAGCAAACGTCCAGCCCAGCGCCACGGACCTTTCGCCCGGCCGGTATCGCCCAGCGTATTGGCGTTGCGCATGAACAAGTCGAAGATCAACACAGGGTCGGGACTGTCCCATTCACCTGCCACCCACGCCTCGTACCACCCGATCGAACCTGCGGTGGCCAACCGCACCAGCGCGTGCCAGCTTTTCAGGTGAACATATGCGGTAGGCCCTTCACCTCGGCCACCCACCGTGCGCGATGATCCATCAGGCAGCTTTGCGTGGATCGTGCCGCTCACCAGCCCACGATCAATCCGCTCAACCGCTGTGTTGAACGAACCAGCAAACAGCTTTGCAATCCATCGGCCAGTGGCGGAGATGTTCCGTCCGCCAGCAACCAGATGCATTCCCCGTGGTGGCGTCTGAGCATTCATGCTTGGCCTATGCGTTGCGCCGCAGCCTAGCGCAAGATCATGTGTGCTTCATCCGGTCATGCGCCGCCAGGGCCCGCACGCGCGCTTCGGTATGGGCGATAATTTTTGCAGGATATCCGCGCGGCGGGATGGTCGGATCGTGGATCTTGTCGTCGGCCAAATGTGCCAGTTCAGGCACCCAGCGGCGAATGTAATCGGCAGCAGCAAACTTGGGGCTTTGCGTTAGCGGTGCCATGATCCGGACGAACATGTTTGAATCAACTCCGGTGCCTGCCGTCCACTGCCAGTTCACCGCATTTGATCCGTAATCGGCATCGACCAGTGTATCCCAAAACCACCGCTCTCCCTCGCGCCAGTCAATCAGCAAGTGCTTCACCAGAAAGCTTGCCGCGATCATCCGCACGCGGTTATGCATCCATCCGGTGTGCCACAATTCGCGCATTCCGGCATCGACGATGGGATAGCCCGTCTGGCCCCGCTGCCACGCTTTCAGGCCTTGCGGGTCGTCGCGCCATTGCAGCCGGTCATAGGCATCGCGCGCATTACGCGTTCCATAATCGGGAAACTGCACGATCACGTTTTGTGCATAATCTCGCCAGCCAATTTCGCTGAGGAACACATCAACCGAACCACCGGCATCGGCCACCTGCGGCCAGATAGTAGCGGGCGAAATTTCGCCAAAATGCAAATGGGGCGACAGCCGCGATGTCCCTTCAATTGAGGGCAAATTCCGGCACTCACCGTATCGAGCCGCACGATCAACGAAGTCCTCAAGCCGAACAAGCGCGCCTGCTTCTCCCGGTGTCCACTCATTGCGGAAGCCCCCTGCCCAATCCGGTTTGGTTGGTAGCAAACCCCAATCGTCCAGCGTATCGCTGGCTGGCCATATTTCGGGCGCGTCTAGCCGCTGCGGCGGCGCCAATGGCGGTGCAGGTGGCATCCGTTCCCGCAGCGCGTTCCAGAACGGGGTGTAAATCTTGTAAGGCGCGCCACCACCGGTCAGAACAGTACCTGCTGGCGCCAAGTAATTACCATCGTGCAAAACCAGCCTGAACGCTTTGGCCACCGCGCGCTCGGCATTGCGCCACCACGGCTCGTAATGATGTAGCGCATGGACCGTTCGTGCACCGGTCTCCCGCCGGATTGCGGCAAGCTCCTCGTGGCATTTGCCCCGGCGAAGGATCAGCCGTGAACCGAGTTGTCGCAAAGAGGCATCAAGACTGGAAAGGCTGTGATGAAGCCACCAACGCGATGCACCACCCATACGGTGATGCTTGGCCAATTCATCATCCAGCACATAGACGGCGATGATCGGACCTTCCGCCGCAGCGGCCACCAATGCAGCCTGATCGGCCACACGCAAATCGCGCCGAAACCATACAATCGACGGGGAAGCCACGGCCATTGATGTCACAATCTGTTTTCCTGTTGCGTTCTGCACGATTGACAGGGAACATCCACACGTCATCACCCGTTCCAGAACCCGAATGATAAACTCCTGTTCCGATAACCACCTGTCCCAAAGGACGCATCACTGGCGGATCTCGCCGGACCACGCCCTATTGGCTGCGGCACTTTGCTGGATCGGGTTTGCTTTGGTGACGGCAGTGGTGTGGTCTGGGCACAGCGAAAGCATTGATAGTGCAGGCCTGATGTTCTGGCGGCGCGGAGAAACGCTGCTACCCGTGGGACCGTTGTGGCTGCTCGAAGGGGTGCGCGACCTGACCGCGCTAGGCGGGGTGCTCTTGCGCAACCTTATTGCATTGGGCGCGCTTTCGGCACTGCTGTTCCTGCGTTTGCGCCGTGAAGCCGTGCTGCTGGCGACAACCATTGTCGGCGGGTGGATCCTGAATTCACTGGTGAAGTTGATGATCGGCCGCCCTCGCCCGCTTATCGTCCCGCACCTCACCGAAGCGGGCGGACAAAGCTTCCCAAGCGGACACAGCTTCAATTCCGCCGTCGTTTATATTGCAATCGCCTTGGCCTTCGCAGCAATGAGTCCGAGCCGTTCGATAAGATGGACCTTGATCGGTCTGGCAATCGCCCTGAGCATGACGGTCGCGTTTACCCGCGTCTGGCTCGGCGTTCACTTTCCCAGCGATGTCATGGCGGGCTGGTTAGGCGGCGCAGGTTGGGCGTTTCTTGCTACGGCTATCCTACAACGACCGGCCAAGGCAGCTGAGCAAAGCCTCGATGGCCATCTTAACACTCCGTAAGCCGCACCGTTTCCTGAAAGCCTCCCGCCATTGCCGGATCGGCAAAGCGCGCATCGCCAAAGGTGACGGTAATTTGGCAACCCTCGCGTGCTATGCTTGCCATCGGCATTTGGGACCATGCAAGAAAATCGCGGACTTCAGGCGTGGCTGCTGCTGCGCGGATCACCACCGGCAGGCTCATATTATCGGCAACGGGTTGGCCGAATTGCGCCAAGCGGGTCAAACTGACCAAGGAATCAAACCGCCCTTGCGTGATCGCGCCGCCCGACCGCCACACCAGATCACGCCGCCAAAAGCGTAGCGGTTCGGGCGAGGCAAAGATTCGGTCTGGGCTGACGTATGGCGCATCCAAAGATGGTGCGCGCCATGCCAGCGCACTGATGCCCATATTGGCAAGGATGAAGGTCACCGTGGCGACCAATGCCCCAATGGCAGGCGCTCCAGCCATTCGCTTGCGCGCGCGCCATATCCCTAGGCCCAGAAACGCAAGCAGCCATGGCGAGACGATAAACAGCCCATCACTATGGAACCAGCGCTCGCTCATCGGCGAAAGCAATTGCACGGCATAGACGTTTTGCACATCGAGCAAGGGGTGCGTGATCGCACCCAGCCAACACAGGGCAAGCAGCCAACCAAAACGCATTGGCGGCGCATCGGCGGCAATCCGGCCTTGTGCTATTTGCCAGCGGTCCAGCAACCACAACAGCAGAGCCAAGATTGGGGGCAAAAGCACCACCCCACCGACCAGCCCGTGCGTAAATCCACGATGCATCGCCAGCGGCGCCCACGGTGCCCATGCGAAAGCCACATCAATGTCGGGCAGATTAGCCGCCAAAATGCAGGCAGCCAAACCCTTGCGTGTGCGGTGCTTGAGGCCAGTCTCGGCCAAAGCCCAACCAACGAGGCTGTGTGTCAGGTTATCCAGACGCCATCCCCGTCGGTCAGGTTATTTGATCAGTTCAGATCGGGTCAGCCGCGTTGCCGCCCACCGTCCAGGTCTGGCCCTTGGCGAGCAGCTTGGCGAGATTGGCTTCCTTGCCCACGCGCGACTTGGCGTCTTGGCCAAGAAGCGTTTCTTCGTAAGTCGGACGCGGATCATCGTAGATTACGCCCAGCGCCATCGGAAACGGGCCAAACGGCATTTCTACCAGCATGTGCGCAATGGCGCGGTTCTTGGCGTTGTGGACGATTACGCCCGCACCCTGCCAATCACCGTCAGCAACGTCGACAACCTTGAGGCTGAGCGTCTCAATATCAAGCGCGATGCCCTTGATCCCGCCGGACTTTTCGCTGCCGAACAGCATCGGCTGGCCATCTTCCACCCAAAGCTGGTTCTGATCAGCGGCGCCCTTGGCAACAAAATCGTCGAAGCGATCCTTGTTGTAGACGATGCAGTTCTGGAAGATTTCCACGAACGCTGCGCCCTTGTGGCCGTGCGCTGCCTTAAACACGCTGCTCAAATTCTTCGAAACGTCATAAGCGCGCGCGATGAACCGAGCGCCTGAACCCAGCGCGAATGCGCAAGGGCTGGCGGGGCGGTCAACCGAACCCAGTGGTGAAGTCGGGCTATTGGTGCCTTCGCGGCTTGTGGGCGAGAATTGGCCTTTGGTCAGGCCGTAAATCTCATTGTTGAACAGCAGTATCTGCACATTCACATTGCGGCGCAGGATGTGCATCGTGTGATTGCCGCCGATCGACATGCCGTCACCGTCACCCGTAACAATCCAGACGTCGAGATCGGGATTGGCCAGCTTCACGCCGGTGGCAAAAGCCGGTGCACGACCGTGGATCGTGTGAAAGCCATAGCTTTCAATATAATAAGGGAAACGGCTTGAGCAGCCGATGCCCGATACAAACACCGTGTTTGATGGATCTGCTCCGATTTCGGGCAGCGTGCGCTGCACCGCCTTGAGGATCGCGTAATCGCCGCAGCCAGGGCACCAGCGCACTTCTTGATCGGTTTCCCAATCCTTGAGCGTGGTCTGGACCTTGGCGATGGGTGTCATGTCGTTCATGTCTATTCCCCTTAAGCCAGAGCTTCATCAATTGCGGCTTCGATTTCCGCAATCGTGAAGGGTTGGCCGCTGGTCTTGTTAAGCGGCTGTGCATCAACCAGAAACTGGTCGCGCAGCACGGTCTTGAACTGGCCAGTGTTCATTTCAGGCACCAGCACCTTGTCATAACCCTTGAGCAATTCGCCAAGGTTGGACGGCATCGGCCAAACGTGACGAACATGGATTTGCGCCACATCCTGTCCCTTGCGCAGCGCACGGCGCACCGCCTGATGGATCGGGCCATAAGTGCTGCCCCAACCGACAACCGCCAGTTTGCCAGACGTTTCGCCAAGTTCGACATCCTGCGCAGGAATGCTGGCTGCCACACCATCGACCTTGGCGCGACGCGCATCGGTCATGTTCTGGTGGCTGGCAGGGCTATAATCGATGTTGCCCGTGCCAGGGTTCTTCTCGATCCCGCCGATCCGGTGCATCAGGCCGGGTGTGCCCGCCTTGATCCACGGACGCGCGCCCTTCTCATCGCGGGTAAACGGCAGCAACTCACCGTTCGGCCCGTTTTTCTCGGTGAGGAACTTGGCCGGGAATGGTGTGAAGCTGGCAGGGTCAGGCACCTTCCATGGTTCAGCCGCATTGGCGATATAGCCATCGGTCAGGACCATGACCGGGGTCATGTATTCCACCGCGATACGGCACGCCTCAATCGCAACTTCAAAGCAATCCGACGCTGAGCGCGCAGCAATCACCGGCATCGGCGCATCACCGTTGCGGCCATAGATCGCTTGGTAAAGGTCAGACTGTTCAGTCTTGGTAGGAAGGCCGGTTGATGGCCCGCCACGCTGCGAATTGATGATGACCAGCGGCAGTTCGGTCATGATTGCAAGGCCCATGGCCTCACCCTTGAGCGCAATGCCGGGGCCGGACGAGGACGTCACGCCCAGTTGCCCGGCAAAGCTTGCGCCGATGGCTGAAGCAATCGCGGCAATCTCGTCTTCTGCCTGAAAGGTGGTGACGCCGAACTCTTTCAAGCGAGTCAGGTTGTGCAAGATCGCCGAAGCTGGCGTGATCGGATAACCGCCGAAAAACATCGGCAATTCCGCCAATTGCGCGCCCGCGACCAAGCCAAGGCTGATCGCCTCAGCGCCAGTCACTGTGCGATAGAGGCCCGGTTCGCTTTCTGCCGGAGCGATATGATACTGCTTGAGCGGACCAGACAATTCAGCCGTTTCGCCATAAGCGTGGCCCGCATTCAGCGCCGCGATATTGGCTTCTGCCAGCACCGGGCTTTTGGCGAACTTGGCATTCAGCCAATCGATCAGCGGCTGCCGGTCACGATCGAACATCCACAGGGCAAGACCCAGCGTCCACATGTTCTTGCACCGCAGCGCTTCCTTGTTGCCAAGGCCGAACGGCTTGACCGCCTGCAGCGTCATTGCCGAGATATCGAACGCCAGCAATTGCCAGTTTTCAAGGCTGCCGTCTTCCAGAGGATTGACATCGTACTTGGCTTTTTCAAGGTTACGCTTGTTGAACTCGCCAGCGTCGGCAATGATCAACCCGCCTGCCTTAAGTGCGCCGACATTGGTCTTGAGCGCCGCCGGGTTCATCGCCACCAGCACATCAGGCTGATCGCCTGCTGTATCAATCGCAGCGGAACCAAAATTGATCTGAAACGCCGAGACGCCGAATAGCGTGCCCTGAGGTGCGCGAATTTCCGCCGGAAAATCGGGGAATGTCGCCAGGTCATTGCCGGCAAGCGCGGTTGACAGCGTAAATTGACCGCCGGTCAATTGCATCCCATCGCCAGAGTCACCAGCAAAACGTACTACCACCGCTTCGGGGCTAAGATCTTCTTTGCCGCCGGTCAGCGCGTCAGGTCCATCAACTACTGTCGCCATATCGTCCTCTGCTGCGTGCCTGGGGGTGTTCCCCTTGCCCATAAGCGCGTTTCTATGTTCTGCGCCTATGCCTCTCGCGTTCCATTCGCAAAGAAGAAAAACTCTTGCGAGCGAAAAATAGACCACTCCCTGTAGATTTCCTGCAAGTCAGCTAGTCAAGTTGCATTTGCGGACCTACCCGGTTGTTGACAGCGAATCCTGTTGAAGCAACGAGGAGTGAGCATGATGGGTGCCCCAACACATTTCGTCCGCCCCGACGTGAAAGCCTTTCTCGACTTCCTGAATGCCGCCAAAACCCCGCCGATGAGCGAGATGAGCCTTGAAATGGCACGCGCAGGCTACACCGCGATGGGCGCTATTGCCGAGCTTCCACCGCGTGAATTGGCTGTGATCCGTGATCTTTCATGCCCCGGCCCGGCAAGCCCCATACCGCTGCGACTTTATGATGCGCGCGTCACGCGCGCACCTGGCCCGGCAGTGGTGTTTTTCCATGGCGGAGGCTTTGTGATTGGTGATTTGGAAAGCCACCATAGCCTTTGCACCGAAATCGCCGCAGAACTCGATTTGCCCGTAATCGCTGTCGACTATCGCCTCGCGCCTGAACATCCCTTCCCTGCCGCGCCCGATGATTGCGAGGCGGCAGCGCGATGGATTGCGGCTAACTCAGCAGAACTTGGCCGCGAAATAACCAGCCTTATCCCGATGGGCGATTCTGCAGGGGGCAATCTTGCGATTGTGATCACCCAAGCCCTTGTCGAAAATCCTGCGACTGTGCCAGTTGTGCTACAGGTGCCAATCTATCCGCTTAGCGACGAAAAACCCGACCATCGCTCTTTTCTCCATTTTGCAAAGGGTTACCTTCTCGATGCAGGCACAATCGGATGGTTCGCAACGGCCTATCAAGCAGTCTCTGGTGACAAACGCGCCTACCCCATCTACGGCGAGCACTCGACCACTCCACCAACAGTGCTCGTGACGGCGGGGCTGGACCCGATTCGCGATAGCGGTCGGATTTACGGCGCTGAACTTGTCCGCGCCGGGACAGATGTCGTGTTCCTTGAAATGAAGGGCACGATTCACGGTTTCACGCAGGTGCGCAAGGCTATCCCAAGCGCGCAGGCAGACATGCAATCCATCTTCGCAGCCGTGCGGCTGCTGCTGGAAAGGTCAAAATGAACGATCACGTCGCCGAACTTCCCTATCGTCCTTGCGTCGGGATCATGCTGGTCAATGCATCGGGCCTTGTGTTCGTGGGCAAGCGGATCGACAACAAGGAAGGTGATGCCTGGCAAATGCCCCAAGGCGGCATTGACGATGGCGAGGATCTTCACCCGGCGGCGCTGCGCGAACTGGCCGAAGAAACCGGCGTTTCAGCAGACCTTGTGACCATCATCGCCGAAAGCCGCGAGGAACATTTCTACGATCTTCCCGACGAATTGCTCGGCCGGTTGTGGGGCGGAAAATATCGCGGCCAACGCCAGAAATGGCTGCTTTTGCGCTTTGCGGGCGAAGATGCCGATATTCGCATCGATGCTTACGAACATCCTGAATTCAACGAATGGCGTTGGGTTGAACCGGAACAACTGCCCGATCTGATCGTGCCCTTCAAAAAGCGCGTTTATCGTCAGGTTGTTGAAGAATTCCGCGAACTGATCTGACATTAACTGCAAGTTCGGGAGCGGTGAAGCCTCAGTTACTCTCTACTTTAGGCTCAGGCTTTACCGCTTCGGCTGAGATCACCCGCGGTGCCGGGCCGCGCGCAATCGCGGCGGCAAGGTCGGTGGTTTCAGGGCAACCTTTGCCGCACAACCCTTCAAGCCGGGTCAGATTGCGGCGCGCCTTTTCCAGCGCACCCTTTTCGACCATGGCCCCGCCTTCACCTGATATGGCCACGACGCTGTTGGGGTCACGCTCAAGCGCCTCGCGGTAGAAGTGAATGGCTTTGCCCTGCAAGCCATCGCGGCGCGCAGCGTCGGCTAAGCCGATCAACGGCGCAGTGCTCGCAGGATTTATGGCCAAAGCAGCCTCAAAACTGTCAGTCGCGGTGCTGACATCGCCTTTTGCCAAAGCGGCCCGGCCATCCTTAATCAAGGCTTCAACGCGGGGGTTTTCAACGGTACTTTTGGCAGACCCCATACTGCCGGTAACGCCAACAACCAGTGACAGGGCAACCGCAACGGGGGCGTAACGCATCAAGCACTCCTTGAGCCGGCGACTATTGCTGATTGGACCCGCCTGCATGAGTGTTCAATTAACACGGCGCACGAGTGTTGCGAAGAAAAACCCGTCAGTGCCATCCCGAAAGGGCGTAAGCCGCCACCCTTGACCGTGCGGGCGTCCTGCCGGCAGCGGCGGCATGACCACATCCCATTCCGGGTTTGCACGCAAAAAAGCGTCAATCCTGCTTGCACCCTCGGCATCCAGCAGCGAACAGACAACATACGTCAAGCGCCCGCCCGGTCGCACCAGCTTTGCGCCGATATCCAGAACATGGGCCTGCATCGCGTGATAACGGCCCAGCGCCTTGGTGTCGAGCCGCCAGCGCGCTTCGGGATTGCGCCGCCAAGTGCCTGTGCCCGAACACAGCGCATCAATCATCACCGCGTCCGCTATGCCCGCCCAATCGCGCAAACCTTCCAACTCTTTGCCGGGATTGAGCAGCAGCGTTTCGACAAGCACCCCGGCGCGGGCGGCGCGGTCTGGAAGGCGTGAAAGGCGCGCACGATCAATGTCACAGGCCAGCAATTTGCCCGTGTTCGCCATTGCGGCACCCAGCCCCAGCGTTTTGCCGCCAGCGCCAGCGCACAAATCAACCACCGCCTCGCCCGGCTGCACATGCAGCGCCATGCAAGCGATCTGGCTGCCACTGTCTTGTATTTCTAACAGGCCCTCAGCAAACTCTGGCCAGCTTTCAGCCGCCGTGCCTGATGGCAGGCGCAGGGCGCTCGGCGCACAGGTTGGCTCTGCCTCGACGGCAAGACGCAAACGCAATTCATCGCGCGTGATCTTTAACGTGTTTGCCCGCACATCAAGCGGCGCGCGGCCCAGAAGCGCCGCTTGTTCATCAGCATTCAGCCCGGACGCTGCCATCTGATCGACCAGCCAAGCTGGAGCGATGCCTCTTTCCGCTATCGGCTCATCTGGCGCAATCGGCGCAGGTCCATAGTTAGATCCATCGAACAGCGCAGGCAATGCGGCGTCGTCCTGAGCCAAGCGCAGCATCGCCGCCCGGCCATTCAGCGGCACGTCACCACAAACCCTGATTGCATTCCATGCCAGATCGCGGATCGCGCGGCGGTCTTTTGAGCCGACGAAACGCCGCGCCCGAAACCACTCTGCCGCAATGCGATCTGCCGAAGCGCCCTGCCCCCGCGCGGCAACAATCACCGCGTCGAGAATATCAATCGCCGCCTGAACGCGCGCCGAGGGCGTCATTCCGCCGTACTCAACCGGCCTTGTAGTTTGGCGCTTCGCGGGTGATCGTCACGTCGTGAACATGACTTTCGCGCAAGCCCGCATTGGTGATGCGGACAAACTTTGCGCGCTTGCGCAAAGCTTCGATGGTGGCGCTGCCGGTATAGCCCATCGCCGCCTTTATTCCGCCCACCAATTGGTGAACCACATCTTTGGCCGGGCCCTTAAATGGCACCTGACCTTCGATGCCTTCGGGCACCAGTTTCATTTGGTCCTTGATGTCCTGCTGGAAATAGCGATCCGCACTACCGCGCGCCATCGCGCCAACCGAACCCATGCCGCGATAGGATTTGTAAGCGCGCCCCTGATACAAGAACGTCTCGCCGGGCGCTTCTTCGGTGCCTGCCAGCATCGATCCGATCATCACCGTGCTTGCGCCTGCTGCCAAAGCCTTTGCAGCATCGCCCGACGTGCGCAGACCGCCATCGGCGATCACCGGAACGCCAGACTTTTCGGCTTCTTCGGCGCATTCCATCACGGCTGTTAATTGCGGCACGCCGACGCCTGCGACGATACGTGTAGTGCAAATCGATCCCGGCCCAATGCCAACCTTGATCCCGTCTGCACCGGCATCAATCAACGAACGTGTCGCTTCGCCGGTTGCCACGTTGCCAGCAATTACTTGTACCGAATTGGACAGCTTTTTGGCTGCTTCAACGGCGCGCGCAACATCGCGGTTGTGGCCGTGCGCGGTATCGATGATGATCACGTCGCATTCTGCATCGATCAATGCACGGGTCCGCTCAAGCCCCTTTTCGCCTGTCGTCGTGGCAGCAGCCACGCGCAGACGACCCGTCGCATCTTTGGTAGCGTTGGGGAAAGTGACTGCCTTTTCGATATCCTTGACCGTAATCAGACCGATGCAATGAAACGCATCATCCACGACAAGCAATTTCTCGATCCGGCGCTGGTGCAGCAACCGTTTGGCGTCATCACCACTCGCACCAAGCGGCAGAGTTGCCAGGTTTTCGTGCGTCATCAGTTCGCGCACGGGCTGCATGGGATTGTCGGCAAAGCGCACGTCGCGGTTGGTCAGGATGCCCACCAGCTTGCCCGAATTTTCAACCACCGGAATGCCGCTGATCTTGTTGGCGCGCATGATCGCGTTGGCCTCGCCCAGCGTGGCATCAGGCGAAATCGTGATGGGATTGACGACCATCCCGCTTTCAAACCGCTTCACCGCGCGGACAGCGGCACATTGCTCTTCGATGGTAAGGTTGCGATGGAGTACGCCGATGCCGCCAAGCTGCGCCATGACGATGGCCATGTCAGCTTCGGTTACCGTGTCCATGGCGGACGAGATGATCGGAATGTTCAGCCCGATGGTCTTGGTCAGACGGGTGCGCGTATCGGCTTGCGAAGGCACCAGATCCGACTCGGCAGGACGCAGCAGAACGTCGTCGAATGTAAGGCCAAGAGGGATATCCATGAGGCGTGCCACTTCTTTGTGTCCGGGGATTCGTGGCGGCCCATGTAAACAGGATAGGGCGGTTCGGCTAGGGGGTTTGGCGACGGGTGGATTCACGCGCCGGATATCGCTTCGTATCGGCAAAGGCACGGACAAGTTCTACTTGCAAAGCAACATCTTCGGCCATCCCGGCATAGTTGATGCCTGCCCCCGCCTGATCGAGTGGACGGTGATAAGTATCTTCCATGAACCGTTCTACCCGCTCCATATCGCCATAACTGCTGCTGACCATCACCGCGGGCACATCGTGCTTCATCAAGATCCAGCTATCCTGCCGCTTGATATAGGCGTTGGGGCCATCGCCCGGCGCGAGCTTGCGGTTCATCCGCCGCACTACATCGCCAATCAACGGGTCGAGCGGAGTCAATCCTTTGCCCACGATGCCCACAGGGCCGCCAGGCGGCACCAGCCCGGTACTGTCTACGTTGAACGCCGCCACAACCCGGTCGAGCGGTATTGGCGGGTTCTCTGCAAAAGCCACTGCCCCCAACAGGCCAAGTTCCTCGCCCGTCGTTGCTACGATATAGACGTCACGATCCATCGGACGCCCTTTGGTCAAAATCCGCGCAGCCTCGGTCACCACGGCAAGGCCTGATGCGTTATCGATCGCGCCGTTGCAGATCAGGTCTTCGGCAGGAGCTTGTGCACACTGCCCAAAGTGATCCCAATGCGCCAACATCAGTACGGCACCGGCATAAGGACTACGACCGGGAATGCGGCCAATCAGGTTGTGCGTCCTGATTCGGGTTTCACGGCTGGTCGCCTCGAATGTGCCGCTTATGCCCAGTGCATAAGGCGCAAACAGCACTGCGGCGGCATCGGCACGCAATCTGGCAACATTGGCAAAAGTCGATCCGGCCAAAAGCATGTCCGCAGTGTCTGCAGACATGAACGCTTCGATCTCGTCGCCGATCTTCTCGCCTGCAATGGCATAGCCTGCACGGTTACGCCGCGCGATCACGTCTTCCAACCCGCGCTCCCCATCAAGCACGGTCACCACGGCCAAAGCTCCGGCATCCAGCAACAGGCCTGCCCTGTCGCCAAACCTTTGCGGATCGGCACCTGCGGGCAGGCTATCCAGCATTACCGCCACCCGCCCGGCAAGTTCCGCGCGCGGCATCACCGGCAAAGTGGCGTGGCCCACGAACAGCAGTGGCGCATCCTGCACCAGACTGCGCAAACCCGATGTCACCACAAACACGCTATCGTTGGCCAAGGGCATGTGCTTGCGGCCGCGCATAAAACTGGCGCGAGACGTAACGGGTTCACGCTCAACCAGATCAACCGGCGCGAACCAGCCACTGCCCGGATTGTTCGTCCCGGCCTCCATGCCAATGTCGAACCACTGCCGCGCCAGATAGCGCAGAGTCTTGGTCTCGCCTTCGGTGCCGGGTTCTCGCCCTTGAAAATCGTCGCTGGCAAGCGTTTCGACGTGGACTTTCAGCGCCAGTTCCAGCGGCGCTGGCTTTTTTGGTGCGGGTTTGGCGGCGACAAGCAGAAAGGCGCCGATAACCAGCGCACCTGTCACTGCATTCCGCCAGCCCCCTGCACGCTTCATCGCTGTCCCCAAACGCTTCGCCGTAATCCCTTGTTCTCAAAACCCGGAGCCACGCGCAAGTTCCCAATGAACTCGCACGCATGAACAGAACTTTACAATATCCGCTGGCGGCCCCTTATTCGGCCACCCAACCGCCATCCATGTTGTAATTCGCGCCGGTGATGTTGCGCGCCTCATGGCGGCACAAAAACAGCGCCAAGGCGGCCAAATCTTCAGGCTGCACAAATTCTTTGGTCGGCTGGCGCACCAGCATCACATCGTTGATCACCTGTTCGCGCGTCATACCCCGCGCTTTCATCGTATCGGGAATCTGATTTTCGACCAGCGGCGTCCACACATAACCAGGGCTAACGCAATTGGCGGTCACGCCATGCGTCGCCAATTCCAGCGCCAGCGTCTTGGCAAGGCCTGCAATGCCATGCTTGGCCGAAACATAAGCGGCTTTGAACGGTGACGCAGTGAGCGAATGGGCCGAGGCTGTAAAAATGATCCGCCCCCAGCCCTTGGCCTTCATCCCCGGAATTGCCAGACGGCAGGCGTCGAACGCTGAAGTAAGATTCAACGCAATGATCGCGTCCCATTTCTCAACCGGAAATTCCTCAACCGGCGCAACGTGTTGCATCCCGGCATTGTTTATCAGGATATCAATTGCGCCAAATTCGGCCAAGGCTGCCGCCATCATCGCTTCGGTGCCTGCGCGCGTGGTCAAGTCAGCCGGCGCATAGATTGCACGCCCCCCACTGATGGCAGCCAGTTCTTCGCACAATTTGGCGATTTCAGCAGCATCGCCAAAGCCGTTCAGCACCACATGAGCGCCCTCTGCGGCCAAGGCCCGCGCGTAGGCAAGGCCAATCCCTGAGGTTGAGCCAGTAATAAGCGCACATTTGCCGTTCAGGAACATTCGCGTACTCCGGATATTCTGGGTAAGAGGATGAATCAGGCATCGCGGCCTAAGCCGCCTTTGTCCAGTCGCATAAATGTTTGAAGGGGGCAAAGCATGCGTCTCGACGATTTCGATAACTCCATCAATGTCGAAGACCAGCGCGGCGGACGCGCGCCAATGGGCGGTCGCGGCAAACTGGGCTGCGGCTCAATCGTGATCGCGTTGATTGCGGCATTGGTGTTCGGTGTGGATCCAGCCCAAATGCTCGGCTCACTGCAACAAGGGCAAGGCAGTGCAACAGTTGCGCAACAAGGCGGAACCACGTTGGAAGAAAGTTGTTCGGTCAACGAATTCAGTCGCGAAGGCTGTAACGCTTTGTCCTCGCTCAACAAGACTTGGATGCCGCTGTTTGCGCAAGCCAACATTGAATTTCAGCCTCCGAAACTCGTGTTCTATTCTCAGTCAGGGCAATCTGGCTGCGGTGCTGCGCAAAGCGCGATGGGGCCGTTCTACTGCCCCGGAGACAATGGCATCTATATCGACACCGATTTCTACACAGAAATGGACAAGAGCATGGGCGCTGGCGGCGATTTCGCGCGCGTCTATGTGATGGCGCACGAATATGGCCACCATATCCAGAACGTGCTCGGCACCTCCACACAAATGCGCCAGATGCAGCAGCGCAGTCCCAGCGAAGCCAATCGTTTGTCCGTCGCGCTTGAATTGCAAGCCGATTGCTACGCCGGGGTTTGGGCAGGCCGCAATCGGGACCGCATCGAATCAGGTGATATCGAAGAAGGCATGCGTGCCGCACACCAGATCGGTGATGACACGTTGATGAAGGCCGCGGGCCGTCGCCCAGTTGAAGATGCCTTCACGCACGGCAGTGCGGCGCAGCGCATGCAGTGGTTGCGGACCGGGCTGGAAACTGCCGATGAAGATCAGTGCGATACCTTCAAGTAAGGCCCCGCGAATTATGCGGAACCGAAGAGCTTTTCGATGCTTCTCTGTTTAAAAGGGGCATCTATGAATATTACCCAAGCTGTTCGGTGTTCGCTGCTGGCTTGCACTTGCGCCATCGCTACACCTGTATTGGCGCAAACGGCAGTTTCACAAGGTCAGGTCTCTGCTGGTGATGTCGCCACAACACCGCTCAGCGATTTGAATCTCAAGAAAGATGAAATTCCAGCGGTTCTCATCACTGCGCGAGAGAAGCCTTACAACTTGGGCGGCATGACGCGATGCACTGCGATCTCCGCCGAAATTGCGCAGCTTGATGCAGTCCTCGGCGATGATATCGACTTGACGCGCGACGATGGTGGATCAAACATCAGTGTCGGCACTGCAGCCCAGTCTCTGGTCCGTTCGCTGATCCCGTTTGGCGGGCTTATTCGCGAATTGAGCGGTGCAGGCAGTCAGGAGCGCAAGTGGAACGAAGCCATTTACGCAGGTTCAGCTCGGCGCGCATTTCTTAAGGGAATTGGCCAGCAACGCGGCTGCAAATACCCGGCGCGCAGTGCCAGCAATGCAGACTCTGCACGGATTTGGGCGGTACGCGATGCTGCCGAGGCCTCGAAAAAAGGGAGCAAATCTGACGACCGCAAATCCAAGGACGATAAGCCCGAGGCCGCGAAAGACGCCAAAGGCAAGCCGCCGTTGAAATTCGAGACCCGGCCCGTCGTGCAATCCGCGAATTGAGCGATAGCGACAAGCTATCGCAGCTCAGCCCTGTAAACAGCAAAACGCCGGGGTCATTGACCCCGGCGTTTGCTTTTTGCAGTTGGCCGCAAAAGACCAAACGTAATTCTTAGTACACGCGCTTCTTGGGCTTGATGTACTCAACGTCGTCGGTCAGCGTATATTCGTGGACCGGGCGATAATCGATCTTGATTTCGCCGCCCTTGCCGCCCCAGCCATTGAACCAGGTCGCGGTGTGCTTCATCCATTCAGCGTCGTTACGATCAGGGAAATCTTCGTGCGCGTGCGCGCCACGGCTTTCCTTGCGGTTGTACGCCGAATGCATCGTCACCGACGCCTGGCTGATTAGATTGTCAAGTTCGAGTGTTTCGATCAGATCCGTATTCCAGATCAGCGAACTGTCAGACACGTTGATGTCTTCCATGCGCTTGTAGGTATCGGCCAGTTTGACCTTGCCTTCTGCCATCAGTTCATCGGTGCGGAACACCGCGGCATGCGCCGACATTGTGCGCTGCATTTCGGTGCGCACTTCAGCCGTCGGTGAACCACCCTTCGCGTGACGGAAGTGATCCAGACGGCCAAGCGACAGGTCCGCACTGTCCTTGGGCAGCGAAGCATGAGCCGTGCCGGGCTTGATCAGTTCCTTGAGACGCAGGCCGGTTGCGCGGCCAAACACGACCAGGTCGATCAACGAATTCGAACCCAGACGGTTTGCACCGTGGACCGAAACACAAGCCGCTTCGCCAACAGCGAACAGGCCCGGAATGATCGTTTCAGGGTTGCCGTCGGCACCAATCGTCACAACTTCGCCGTGATAGTTACACGGAATGCCGCCCATATTGTAGTGCACAGTCGGGACCACCGGCAGCGGCTGGCGGGTCAGATCGACACCGGCAAAAATCTTGCCGCTTTCGGTAATGCCCGGCAGGCGCTCGGCCAGAACGTTCTGGTCAATGTGGTCAAGGTGCAGGAAGATATGGTCCTTGTGCGGACCAACGCCGCGACCTTCGCGGATTTCCAGCGCCATCGAACGCGACACAACGTCGCGCGAAGCCAGATCCTTGGCCGATGGAGCGTAACGTTCCATGAACCGTTCGCCTTCGGAGTTGGTAAGATAACCACCCTCGCCGCGAGCGCCCTCAGTGATCAGCACGCCCGCACCGTAAATGCCGGTAGGGTGGAACTGAACGAATTCCATGTCCTGCAACGGCAAGCCAGCGCGCAGCACCATGCCGCCGCCGTCGCCCGTGCACGTATGCGCAGACGTTGCGGTGAAGTACGAACGACCGTAGCCGCCCGTTGCCAGCACAACTGCATGGCCACGGAAGCGATGGATCGAACCGTCATCCATGCACAGCGCGATCACACCGCGGCAAACGCCGTTTTCCATGATCAGATCGATGGCGAAGTATTCGATGAAGAAGTCCGCATCGTACTTCAGGCTCTGCTGATAAAGCGCGTGAAGCATGGCGTGGCCGGTACGGTCAGCCGCAGCGCACGTGCGCTGAACCGGTGGGCCTTCGCCCATGTTCTGCATGTGGCCGCCGAACGGGCGCTGATAGATCGTGCCTTCAGCGTTGCGGCTGAAGGGAACGCCTGCATGCTCAAGTTCGTAAACCGCAGCAGGCGCTTCCCGCACCATGTATTCAATCGCGTCCTGGTCGCCCAACCAGTCAGACCCCTTGACGGTGTCGTACATGTGCCAAGTCCAGTGGTCCGGGCTGTTGTTGCCAAGCGAGGCTGCGATGCCGCCCTGCGCTGCAACGGTGTGCGAGCGCGTGGGGAAGACTTTGGTGATGCACGCGGTGCGCAGGCCAGCCTGGGCCGAACCCATCGTGGCGCGCAGGCCCGATCCGCCCGCGCCTACGACGACGGTGTCGTAAGTGTGGTCGATGATCTTGTAGGCAGGCTGAGTGGAGTTGGAAGCCATGACTTATGCGCCTCCCAAGGCGATGCGAAGAACCGAAAGGACACCGAAAGCGGCGCCAACGAACGGCACGATGTTGATCAGAAGCCAAGCGGCGATCTTGCCACCTTCTCCGTGGATGTAATCCTCAAGCATGACCTGAACGCCCATGCGTGCATGGGTGAAGGTGTTGATCATGATCAGGATCAGCGCGATTGATGGCAGCGGCCGCGCGACCCAGCCACGCACGGTGGCGTAAGCATAGTCTGGCAGCAGCGCGAGGCTGACGATCAGGAACGTGATCAGGACAAGGTTGCCCACAGCCGTCAGGCGTGAGGTGAGCCAGTGGTGCGTGCCGTGATGGCTGGAGCCGAGGCCCCGAACGCGACCGATTGAGGTGCCGTTACCCATTAGGTGATGCCTCTCTTATATTGCCAAATCCCGCCGGCGCTTAGCGCAGCAGCAGGAAGGCCCAGAACAGGATGGTGGCGAGCACCGAAAAGGCCATGGTGATAACCGACCAACGCGCATTAGTTTCAAGTTCGTACCCTGCCCCGATATCGAGGATGAGGTGACGAATGCCCGAACCGGCATGCTGGAAGAATGCCCATGTCAGGCCAACCAGAACGACTTTGCCAAGGAATGCGGTAGCAGCAGCAAGTCCGCCGCCTGCACCGGTCCAGGTATAGTCGAGGAAAGTCTGATAGCTTTCCGGACCGCTTGCCAGCGCACCGATCCACCACAACAGCAAACCTAGGCCTGCAAAGGCCAAACCGTTGCCGGTGACGCGGTGCAGGATCGAAACCAGCATGGCCGGACCCCAGCGCCAAATCTGGAGATGCGGCGAAATTGGCCGTGCTTTGCGCGCCTGCGCCATGAACAAACCCCCTTGAAGTCAACATGGATCACGGAAAGGGCCGTGATCGGGATGCGATTCGTATTAGTCGAAATGATCGACCGTGCAAGCGCGCGGGAGATGTAAATAAGGTCACACCGTTGCGCAGGCCTGCACAGGCCCCTAGACAACGCCGATGTCCATTCGTCTACCTCTGATTTTCGCCTTTGCCCTTTCCGCATCATCTTCGGCGCTTGCCGCACCCCAAGTTGCCGATCCGGCGGCGGGCCTGCGCTTTACCGAACAGTGTAAAGGCAAGGAGACTTTCGACGATCCTGCCCCACCCGTTCGTATCTTCGGCAATGTTTGGTACGTCGGCACTTGCAACGTCACTGTCCTGCTGCTGACCAGCCCCAAGGGCCACGTGCTGCTCGACTCCGCGACCATGGAAGCGGCACCGCAAATCTTGGCGAACATCCGCGCTGCAGGCTTTGATCCAAAGGATGTGCGGTGGATCGTGTCGAGCCACGAACACTTTGACCACGTTGGCGGTTTGGCGTTTCTGAAGAATGCGACGGGCGCCAAAGTTGTTGCCCGCGCCGAGGCTGCGGCGATTTTTCGCAGTGGCAAAGTCAGCCCTGCGGATCCACAAGTGCAGGAAATCCACGGCTTTGATCCCGTGGCGCCCGACAAGGTATTGAAGGCCGGGCAAACACTGCGCGTCGGGCCGCTAGCCCTGACGATGCTCGCGACTCCCGGACATACGGAAGGTTCAACCAGCTGGACGTGGAAGAGTTGTGCAGGCAATGACTGCCAGAAGTTCACGTACCTCGATAGCATTTCGGCGCTCCCGCTGGGCACATATCGCTTCACCGACCAGCCTGAGCGCGTGGCAATGTTCCGCCAGACCTTTGATATGATCGATAAAATGGACTGCGGCATCGTCCTCACGCCCCACCCCTCGGTCAGCGCGATGGCAGAGCGGATGTCGGGCACTGAACCTTTGCTCGAAGACGAGGACTGCCGCGTGATCGTCAAATCTGCGCGCGCGCGCCTTGATACGGTACTGCTGCCATGAGCTGGAAAATGACCGCTTTTGCCCCCCGCGACGTGGTGCAGGCCGCACTGGTGGCGCATGAGGATGCATGGGATTGGGACCCCGATGTTGTCATCGCGGGAAGCGAGATTGCCGAGGACAAGCCTGACGACTGGCAGCTTGAAGCGTGGCTCGACCGCAAACCGACTAAGGCCGAACGCGGCGCAATCAGCGCCTTGTTCGCCGGTGGAGCGCCGACGCTGGTGGTGGAACAATTGCCCGATATGGATTGGGTAACGTTGAGCCAGCAGGGCGTTGAGCCGATCCGCGAAGGCGTTTTTTATGTGCATACGCCCGATTATCCTGCGCTGGATGAAGCGGGTGTCCGCGATTTCGTGATCCCGGCCAGTCAGGCGTTTGGTACCGGCCAGCACGCGACGACCGCTGGGTGCTTGGCGATGTTGAGCCATATGAAGGCCAGCGGCGTGGTGGTGCGCAATTTGGCCGACATTGGCACCGGCACCGGACTGCTGGCGTTTGCGGGGCTGCATTTTTGGCCAAGCGCGCGGGCGGTGGCGAGCGACATTGACGGCGTTTGTGGGCCGGTTGTGGCTGAAAATGCCGATAACAACGGTGTAATCCTTGGCCAAGGTGCCGGGCAACTGGCGATGGTGATTGCCGAGGGGATGGACCATCCGCTGCTGGAGGCCGCCGGGCCTTATGACTTGCTGATCGCCAATATCCTTGCTGGGCCGCTGGTTGAACTGGCGCCGGACTTTGGCGGCGCAGTGGAGCAAGGCGGCAGTGTGCTGCTGGCGGGACTGCTGGAGACACAGGAGCCGACAGTTCGTGCGGCTTATCGGCGGGCGGGGTTCCGATTGGCGGCGCGGATGGTGCGCGGTGACTGGTCGATTCTGTGGCTGCGGCGGCGCGGCCTGCGCTAATTTTTGTTCAGGTTCTCGGTGGCAAGCCTGAACAGGTTTACACAGTTTACAGTGTCCATAGTGGAAACTGCCAGACCCCCGCTTCGCCCCTAGATTGAGACGCAAGTCATTGAGGAATAGGGCAAGTTCCATAAGCGCAACCATGCCTGCCGCATCGCATGTAGGAAAATAGAATCTAGCGTCAGGGATTTGCCGCCAGAGTATCGCGCAACAGGGTGAGCGCGCCTGCGGTGAACGCCTGCATATTGGCGAGACGGTCATTGCTGCCGGTCTCGATCATGTGCGAAGCGATGATGCCGTTTGGGCCGACGACGGCAAAAGCGCTGGTACCCGATGCCACGCCGAGCGGGTGCGCACTGCCCCCGCCCGCCGCGCCGGTTTCAGCAATGCCCCAATCCGCACCGAAGCGTTCGCGGATCAGCCGGGCTTGTGCGATGGCATAGACTTCAGTGGCCGAAGTGAGGCCGCGCAAAGAGCCGGGCGCATGATCAAGCGCGATGCGGCGGCCTTTCAACGAATAGATTACACTGCCGCCGAGGAAAAAAGCCGACGCGCCGGGCATGGCGAGCAGGCTGGCCGAGATCAGGCCGCCGGTTGCGCCATCGATCACGGCGATTTTCTCAGCCCGCGTCTTGAGCATGTCCCCGGCTAGGGCAGCAATGATGGCAAGCTTTTCCAGCATAGTCTTTTCCGAATCCAAAAAGATTTCAGGTGCGTGAACCGAGCATTGCAATGCCGAAGGCGACGAACACGCCGCCGGTAATCCGGTTGAACAGCGTCTTGAGCGCAGGCTTGGTCAGCGCGGCGGCGATGGAGCGGCCGCCCAAAGCGTAAACGAAGAACCACGAAATCTCGGTCACGCCGAAAGTCAGCACCATGACCGCGAATTGGGGTAGTTCGGGCTTTGAGGCATCAATGAACTGCGGCAGGAAAGCGGCAGCGAACAGCAGCGCTTTTGGGTTGGAAATGCCGACTGTGAAAGCCGTGCGGAAAATCCGCCAGTTCGCAATTTTCGGCGCTCGCCTGCCATCAGCCAGATCGACCGGATCATCTTTGGCCGTCCATGATTTGTATCCCAACCACAGCAGGTACGCAGCGCCCAGCAGACGCAATACGGTGAAGGCACCGGGCAGCGCCGCGAGCAAGGCAGCAAGGCCGAGCGCGGAGGCAGAGAGCAGGATCAACACGGCGAAGAAGCACCCGGCCATCGCCAGAGTTGAGCGGGCAAGGCCCAATTCGACACTTCGCGTCATCACGTGAAGCATGTTCGGCCCTGGCGAACCGGAGATGAAGAACACGGTGACGACGAACAGCCACCAAGTGTGAAATGCCATGATTATTAGCCTGCGTTCTTGACGATTTCGGCCCATGCCGCTTCGTCGATGACATCGATGCCGAGTGCGGCGGCTTGCTTGAGTTTCGAGCCTGCACCCGGCCCTGCGACGACGAGACCGGTTTTGGCAGACACCGAACCGGCAGCGCGCGCGCCAAGGGCCTCGGCTTGCGCTTTGGCTTCGTCGCGGCTCATCGTTTCTAGTTTGCCGGTGAAGACGACGATTTTGCCAGCGACGGCGCTGGCTTTGGTTTCCACGATGTAATCGGGCGGTGAAACTTCGGAGAGAAGGTCTTCCCAGACTTCGACATTGTGCGGTTCGTGGAAGAAATCGGCGAGAGCTTCGACGACGACGGGGCCGACGCCGTCGATCGAGAGGAGTTCGGCGATGGCTTCGGTGCGATTGTCTGGCGTCTCGACTTCGCTCGACGCGAACGGATCGGGGGTCACGGTTTGGTTCGCGCGTTCCGCAACTTCGCGCAGGGCTGGCAGCGTGACGAAACGCTTCATCAGGTCACGCGCGGTGACAGCGCCGACGTGGCGGATGCCGAGGCCGAACAGAAGGCGCGCGGCGTCCGGGGTGCGTTTGGTTTCGATGGCTGCCAACAGGTTGTCCACAGACTTATCCTTCCAGCCTTCGCGCCCGACAATGTCGGAACGGCGCTTGCGCAGGCGGAAAATGTCGGCGGGCCTGGTCAGCCAGCCCAGTTGGTAGAACTCGACAATGGTCTTTTCGCCCAGTCCTTCGATATCGAGCGCGGGGCGTCCAACGAAGTGTTTGAGGCGTTCGACGCGCTGGGCGGGGCAGATCAGGCCAGCAGTGCAGCGCACATCGACCTCGCCTTCTTCGGCGACGGCCTCGGACTGGCATTCGGGGCAATGATCGGGGAAGTGGTATGGTTCTCGCGGTTCATCGCGCGTCAGATTTTCGACGACTTGCGGGATAACATCGCCTGCGCGCTGAAGCACGATACGGTCACCGACGCGAACCCCCAAGCGGCCAATTTCATCGCGGTTGTGAAGCGTTACGTTCGTAACCGTAACGCCGCCGACCAACACGGGCTTAAGCCGACCGACCGGAGTAAGTTTGCCAGTTCGGCCGACCTGGATGTCGATGGCTTCGAGCGTAGTTTCAGCGCGTTCGGCGGGAAATTTGTGCGCCATGCCCCAGCGCGGGGCCTTGGCGACAAAGCCCAAGCGTTCCTGCCAATCGAGCCGGTCCACCTTATAGACGACACCATCGATATCGTAAGGCAGCGATGGGCGCTGCTGGCCGATGCTGCGATAGTGCGCGAGCAAATCTTCCGTCGATGTGCAGCGCACGAGCAAGGGCGAGACGGGCACACCCCACTTGGCGATTTTCTGCATCATTTCAAATTGCGTGGCAGCGGGAACATCGCTGGCGGCACCCCAGCCATGTGCGAGAAAGCGCAATGGACGCGCGGCGGTGACGGTGGCGTCTTTCTGGCGCAGCGATCCGGCGGCGGCGTTGCGCGGGTTGGCGAACAACTTGTCGCCTTTGGCTTCTTGCGCGGCGTTCAGGCTCAGAAAATCGGCCTTGGCCATGTAGACTTCGCCGCGGATTTCCAGAATTTTTGGAGGTTGTTCTGTTGCGCCACCACCCCCAACCCCCTCCTCTAAAGAGGATGGGGCATTGAATAGCGCGAGTTGCTCCCCCTCTTCTTTAGAGGAGGGGGTTGGGGGGTGGTGATGGCCCCAGTGCAACTCCTGCGGAATATCGTTGATGTGCGCAACGTTGGCGGTGACGTCTTCACCCACTTGCCCATCGCCGCGCGTGGCGGCGCGGACCAGTTTGCCGTTTTCATAGCGGAGCGAGCACGACAGACCGTCGATCTTGTCCTCAGCGGTCATGGCGACTTCGGCATCGTCAGCCAGCGCCAAGAAGCGGCGGACGCGGGCAACGAATTCGGCAACTTCTTCGTCCGTAAACGAATTGTCGAGGCTCATCATCCGGACTTCGTGCGCGACTTTGCGCAATGGCGAGGCGGCGACGTCGTGGCCGACGAGCGCACTGGGGCTGTCAGGCCGGATCAAGTGCGGGAATGCGGCTTCAAGTTCAGCATTGCGGCGGACAAGCGCATCGTATTCGGCGTCCGACACTTCGGGCGCGTCTTCGGCATGGTAGAGCCGGTTGTGCTTGGCAATCTGCCGCGCAAGCCGCATCAATTCGTTGGCAGCTTCGGCTTCGGTAGTTTCGGGCGCGGAGTTCAACTCCCCCTCCTCTTCAGAGGAGGGGGTTGGGGGGTGGTGGTGCGACACTTGCCCTCCCAGCGATCCGCTTGCGCTTCAAGTGCAAGCAAAAGCGCAATTTTCACGCCCTCCAGATTTGTCATAATATCGTGGTTGGTGAAGCGAATGGTTTGAAAACCGCTGCGCAACGCCAATTTCCGGTCGTTGAATTCGTCCCGCTCACGGTCGTGCGTTTCGCCGTCAATCTCGACGATTAGGCCTTTGGCGGGGCAGAAGAAGTCAGCGATGCGTCCTTCGATAGGTGCTTGCCTCCGGAACTTGTGACCACCGAGACGGCTGTCGCGCAGCGCCATCCACATGCGACGCTCCGGCTCGGTTGGTTCGCGGCGCATTTTGGCGGCGCGTTGGAGCATGGTTTGGCGGTTTGGTAGGCGGACGTTGGTTTGTGGGGCACCACCACCCCCAACCCCCTCCTCTGAAGAGGAGGGGGCTTTTGCGTTGTGCTCCCCCTCCTCTTCAGAGGAGGGGGTTGGGGGGTGGTGGTGCGTCAATGCTTGCCCCCTGCGCGCTCGACCTCGGCCCTTGCGCCGAAACCGGCGATGACCGGGCGGGCTTTGCGGATGGCTTCCTGGACTTGGGGCAGGCCGAGGCTGGCTTTGTGCGAGGCTTCGTCTTTCCAGACTTCGGTGATCCAGATGGAGTTTTCGTCGGCCTTGTCGCGCCAGATCACGTAGGACAAGTTGCCCGCCATTTCGGCGCTGCCTTCGGTCAGGTAGCCGATCAGTTCATCGCGTTTGCCCGGTGCGGAAAGCATTTGGCCGATAATGGCATAGACTTGATCGGGATCGATTTCTTCCATCGTATGGCCCTTTGCGGCGAAGAGGAGCGCGGCGGCGGAGCTGCCGATGAAGGTGCGTCTATTGAGGATCATGCTTGTTCAAGCAGGCGATCGGCCTGCGCACGGGCTTCGGCGGTGACTTCGGCGCCAGAGAGCATCCGTGCGATTTCTTCCTTGCGGTCGGCAGCATCAAGCAGGCCGACCGAGGTGCGCGTGACGGTGCCCTGGGAAGATTTGGCGATCATGTAATGCCGGTCGCCGCGCGCGGCGACTTGCGGGCTGTGCGTGACGGCGAGGAGTTGACCCGTGGAGGCAAGACGCGCGAGACGTTCGCCAATGGCGCTGGCGACAGCGCCGCCGACGCCGCGATCGATTTCATCAAAGATGATCGTAGCAGCCCCGCCTTCTTCGGCCAGTGCGACTTTGAGCGCGAGAATGAAGCGCGAGAGTTCGCCGCCTGATGCGATCTTGCCCAAAGGCGCGAAATCCGCGCCGGGGTTGGTCGAGATGAGGAATTCGACCGCGTCCAATCCGCCTGAACCCCAGCGATCTTCGGGCAGACGCAGGACGGCGGTGTGGAATTTGGCCGAGTCCAGCTTCAAGGGTGCGAGTTCGGCAGCAACCGCTATATCCAGACGGCGAGCGGCTTCAGCGCGGACGACCGAAAGGGTTTCGGCCTTGGCCTGAAAATCAAGCGCGGCTTCGCGGGCCGTGCGTTCAAGCGTGCCGATCTGGGCTTCGCCGCCTTCGATGGCATCAAGCGCCTCGCGCATTTCGATCATCTTGCGCGGCAGTTCTTCGACGGTGCAGTTGTGCTTGCGGGCAGCGGCGCGCAGTTCGAACAGCCGGGTTTCGATGCGATCCAGCAGGGCGGGATCGTGCGCGAGCAGTTCAGCGGCGCGGCTGAGTTTGTCTTCCGCCTCACCGGCTTCGATCACCGCGCGGTCGAGTGCTTCGAGAGCTTCGGCGAGCATCGGGTGTTCACTGGCGATGCGATCAAGGCGGCGGGCGGCACTGCGCAGGCCAGCGAGAGCTGAGTCCGAGCCTTCCCACAGGCGTTGTAGTTCGATGAGGTCGCCTGATAGGCGTTCACCCTTTTGCATGTCGGCGCGCTGGCCGGCGAGTTCGTCTTCTTCGCCCGGTTCGGGGGCGAGCGCGGTGAGTTCGGTTAGATGGGCGAGCAGCAAGTCCTGCTCTTCGGCGGCTTTGTTGATCACGGCGCGGGCTTGGGCGAGCGCATCTTCGGCTTTGCGCCATTTGCTCCACGCTTGTTCGACAGCGGTGACATCGCCCCCGGCATAGCGATCCAACAAGGCGCGGTGGCCGCGCGCGTTGACGAGGCCGCGATCATCATGCTGGCCGTGGAGTTCGACGAGGTTGCGAGCGATATCGCGCAACAGAGCAACGCCGACTGGCTGATCGTTGATGAACGCTTTGGAACCACCGTCGGCTTTGAGGCGGCGTTTGACGATCAGCGGTTCGCCCGGTTCAAGATCGACTTCGGCATCGCACAGTACGACGCGGATGGGTTCGGGCAGACGCGCGAATTCGAATGTGGCGGTGACGCTGGCGAGATCTTCGCCGCCGCGCACAAGGCCGCTATCGGCGCGATCACCCAACACGAGGCCCAGCGCATCGAGCAGGATCGACTTGCCCGCGCCGGTTTCCCCGGTCAGCACGCCAAGGCCGCCGCTGAACGACAAGTCCAACGCTTCGATGAGCACGACATTACGGATCGATAGGCTGGTGAGCATTGCGTTTGATTCTCTAGCGGCTTGTGAGCGGTTCGTCACCTGCGCATGTCATGTAACGTTCTTGTCTTGTTTCACCGACGTGACACCCTGCCACATGGACGCAACGAGAATCCGCCATAGCGTTTCAAACTGATGAAAGGTGCGCTTCATGGCTTCTCGCGCGAAATCGGACGGATCGGTTCCGTTCAAATCCTCCGCAGATCTGTTTTCATCGATTCCGGCTTGGCTGGATATGCCAGAGCCGCGCGGATTTCGGCCCAAGCGCAAGCTGCGCACGGTGTGGATTTCCGACCTTCATCTGGGCACGCGCGGTTGCAATACCACGCTGCTGCTGGATTTTCTGGCATCCATCGAATGTGACACGTTGTATCTGGTGGGTGACATCGTCGACGGCTGGCGGTTGAGCAAGGGCTGGTACTGGCCCGACGCGCACAACGAAGTGATCCGCCGCATTCTGAAGATGGCGCACCGGGGCACGCGCGTGGTGCTGATCGCTGGCAACCACGACGAGATGCTCCGGCCTTATGCCGGGATGGAGTTTGGTGGCGTGGAACTGGCGCTGGATGCCATTCACGAGACAGCCGATGGACGGCGCTTGCTGGTAACGCATGGCGATGGGTTTGACGGCGTGGTGCTTTATGCCCGCTGGCTGGCCTTTGCAGGGGACAAGGCCTATTCGCTGCTGCTTCACGCGAACGGCTGGTTCAATGCGGTGCGGCGGCAGTTCAAGATGCCGTACTGGTCGCTTTCGGCCTACCTTAAGAAGCGGGTGAAGAACGCGGTTGAATTCGTGTGCGACTTTGAAGAGGCCGTGGCGCACGCAGCGCGCGATCTGGGCGTGGACGGGGTGGTTTGCGGGCACATCCACTGTGCCGAGATCCGCCAGATCGGCGACGTTACTTATTACAACGATGGCGACTGGGTGGAAAGCTGTACCGCGCTGGTAGAGGAACGTGACGGGTCCATGTCGATCATCGATTGGGCTGAAGAAACACGCCGAGCGGCTGCGGTCAAAGCGGCGCTTGCGCCTATTCCAGCACTTGAGGAGGAACTGGCATGAGGATCGCAATTTGCACCGATGCCTGGCACCCGCAAATCAACGGCGTGGTGCGGACGCTGGCGGCCACGGTTGAGCGACTGATAGCGCGCGGGCATGAGGTTGAGCTGGTAACGCCCAGCCAGTTCCGCACAATGCCCCTGCCCGGCTATAGCGAGATCAGGCTGGCGATGGCGCCGCGCTTTGGCACGCGCCGCACGCTGTCCGATTTTGCGCCTGATGTGGTGCATATATCGACCGAGGGACCGATTGGCTGGAGCGCGCGCAGTTGGTGCAAGGCCAATGGTGTGCCGTTTACCAGCGCATTCCACACACGCTTTCCCGAATATGCAGCGGCGCGGACGGGTTTGAACGCCGACATGTTCTGGCCGCTGATGCGCCGATTCCATGCGCCAAGCCGAGCCGTTCTGGTATCGACACCGACGCTGGCAGGCGAACTGGCCGTGCAAGGCATTGGCCAGACGCGGATTTGGACGCGCGGGATTGATCGCACTCTGTTCCGGCCCGGCCACGCCCCTTTGCCTGCACTGACGGGAATTGCCGGGCCAGTGTTGTTAAGCGTTGGACGAGTGGCGATCGAGAAAAACCTGACAGCTTTCCTTGATGCCGAGGTTGCGGGCACCAAAGTTGTTGTGGGTGACGGTCCTGACCTCAGCCGCTTGAAGGCACGCTACCCCAGTGTGCGGTTCTTGGGCGCGCTGCATGGTGAAGCCTTAGCCCAGGCCTATTGCTCGGCAGATGTGTTCGTTTTCCCAAGCCGCACCGACACGTTCGGGTTGGTGATGATCGAGGCGATGGCCTGCGGGTTGCCGGTGGCAGGTTTCCCCGTCCCGGGTCCGCTCGATGTGGTGGGGACTAGCGGCTATGGTCCTGGCGGCGATCTACCGATGCAAATCGGGGCGCTGGACGAAGATTTGAGCGTTGCCATCCAAAAGGCCATGCGTTGCGACACGCTGGGAGCCGCTGTGCATGGCGCTTCGTTCAATTGGGACCGCGCGACGGATCAATTTATTGCAGCTGTAAGCGAAGTGGCGCTGCCGGTGCGGCAATTGCAGAACGCTTGAACGAAATAATGCCCGGCAGGTTTTTTAGCCTGCCGGGCTTTTTTGTTACGCCAGATCGCGGATCTTCGGTTCGCGGTCCCAGTGGCGGACGGGTCCGACGGACAGGAGTTGTTCGTTGGGAACAACGCCAGCGTCTGGTTTGACCCCTGCCTTATCGAGGATCACTTGCGTGCCTTTGCAGTGCGCGATGGTCTTGCAATGGCCGTATGCGTCCATGAACCACTGCACGGCGGCTCCCTGTGTCGCGAGCTTTTCTGCGGCATCAGGCATCAACACCGAAGCGACGGCATCGAACAGGACCGAGGGCGAGCCTTCCAACTTGCCGTGGGCCTTGAGCGTACCGCCCTTGACCGGAATGCCTCCGACTTTGGGGGCCACGAGGAACACGCTGCCGCCTGCAGCTTCGATGCCTTGGGTGAGTTTGTCGATAGTGGCCTTGTCCGACCCTTCGGCAAAGAGAATACCGACCTTACGGCCTTCGAACGTCTTCTTCGCTTGCTTCTGAATCGACAGGGCATCGGATACCGGCATTTTTACCGATTTGCGGGCGACTGGCGCGGCTTTTGGCATGTCCATCGCCAAGCCAGCGGCAACGCGCGACGCCAGGTCTTCATCGACATTGCGCAGACGTGAAAGCACGCGCAGGCGGACGTGTTCGAGCGTGACCTTTGACAGTTCGAACACAATTGCCGAGGCGATATGCGCTTGTTCACTGGCCGTTTGCGAGAGGTAAAACAGTGTTGCCTGACTGTAATGATCGGCGAAGAGTTCTGCGCGGACGCGGACCTTTTCGGTGGGATCATTGCGTTCGGCATTTTCGGTAAAAGTAACAAAGCCCGTTGCAGGGGCCGCACGCGGGCCTGCATCCTCGCCCGCTTCATCAAGGCTGTTGGGTTCGTAATTGGCGCGGCCTGTGGGCACGAGCGTTTGCATCATGCCATCGCGCTGCATGTTGTGGAACGGGCACTTGGGCGCGTTGATCGGAATCTGGTGAAAGTTGGTGGTGCCCAAACGCGACTTTTGCGTATCGAGGTAGGAAAACAAGCGCCCCTGCAGCAGCGGATCGTTACTGAAATCAATGCCGGGAATGACGTTGGTGGGCAGGAATGCCACCTGTTCGGTTTCGGCAAAGAAGTTATCGACATTGCGGTTGAGCGTCATGCGCCCGACGATTTCGACAGGGATGACTTCTTCCGGGATCAATTTGGTGGCATCGAGCACATCGTAAGGTTGCTGGGCGGCCCAATCTTCATCGAACACCTGAACGCCCAGATCCCATGCCGGGAAGCTGCCGCTATCGATGGATTCAAACAGATCACGGCGGTGGAAATCCTGATCTGCGCCCGCGATCTTGACGGCTTCATCCCAAACCAGCGATTCAAGACCGAGAACGGGTTTCCAGTGGAATTTGACGAATTTGCCTTCGCCTGCTTCATTGACGAAACGGAAGGTGTGGACGCCGAAGCCTTCAATGTGGCGCAGCGTGCGCGGGATTGCACGGTCCGACATGGCCCACATGATCATGTGCATCGATTCCGGCATCAGGCTGATGAAATCCCAAAACGTATCGTGCGCACTGGCCGCTTGCGGATAGCCGCGATCCGCCTCCATCTTTACCGAGTGGATAAGATCCGGGAATTTGATCGCATCCTGAATGAAGAACACCGGGATATTGTTGCCAACCAGATCCCAATTGCCGGCTTCGGTGTAGAACTTGACGGCGAATCCACGCACATCGCGCGGGGTATCAACCGAGCCAGAGCCGCCCGCGACGGTGGAGAAGCGCACAAAGACCGGGCAAGTGTCCCCTGTTTTTTGCAGGATGGCGGCCTTGGTGATGCCGGGGATGGCCTTGGTGCATTCAAACACGCCATGTGCGCCCGAACCACGCGCGTGGACGATGCGTTCCGGGATACGTTCATGATCGAAGTGGAAGATTTTTTCACGCAGGACAAAATCTTCAAGCAGCGTCGGTCCGCGCGCGCCTGCTTTCAAGCTGTTCTGATTATCCGCGATCTGGTGGCCGAAGTTGTCGGTCAGCACGGTTTGGGCGTTCTTGGCATCAAGGGCGGTATCTTGATGGGTTTCGCCGCCCGCGCCTTCAGTCGTTTTGTAAACCGCCGCGCCCTGGCCCGGCTGATGATCGTGAAGCGCGTTATCCAGCGTTGGCGTTTGATCGGGGGGTGTCATGAATCTCTCCGTGCAAGCCGCCGCGTGAGCGGAGGCTATGGGTTTGATCAATAACGATAGGGAAGCTTGGCGGTTCCGATCTGACGATGCCGGAAACGAAAAAGGCGCTGCCTTCCGGAAGCGCCTTTTTGATCGAGTACAGTAGCGCCGCCTTAGCTGGCGACCGTGCCGGGCGCGTGCTTGTTCATCAATTCAAACGAACGTTCGTACCATTTGCTGCCGGGGTAATTGGCACCCAGAACGGCGGCGACCTTTTGTGCTTCGACGGGAAGGCCAAGCGAAAGATAGCTTTCCACGAGGCGGTAAAGGGCTTCAGGAGCGTGGCTGGTGGTCTGGAACTTATCAGCGACGGTGCGAAAACGCATCGTGCCAGCCAGCCATTTGCCACTGCGCTGATACATACGACCAATTTCCATTTCCTTGCCCGCCAAGTGATCGTTGATCAGATCAACTTTCAGGCGCGCATCGGCTGCGTAATCGGTGTTGGGATAGCGGCGAACCAGTTCGTTCATCGCGGTAAGCGCCTGCTGCGTGATCTTTTGGTCGCGAGTAACGTCGCTGATCTGTTCGTAATAGCAAAGCGCGATCAGATAGTACGCATAAGGCGCGTCTTTGTTACCCGGATGGATCGACAGGAAACGCTGGGCGGATTGGACCGACTTGGAATAATCGCGCGATACGTAATAGCTGAACGCGCTCATCAACTGGGCGCGGCGCGCCCATGGCGAATAAGGATGCTGCCGTTCAACTTCATCGAACAGGGCCGCAGCCTGTTTGGAATCACCACGATCAAGCCGCGTTTTGGCCGCAACATAGAGCGTATCGACATCGCGCGCGACATAGGCGACATCCTTTTTGCCTTTCCCACCGGCACAGCCGGCAGTCAGTCCCATAGCGACCGTAGCAGCGGCAAGGATGGCGAAGCGCAGCGGGCGGCGAAGGCCGGATTGCGATTGAGCAGAAGACGTCATGGTGACCCTATAGCCAGCCGGTTCCTGAACGCCAAGTGAAGTTGACGGTCCTGCCACAGCTTTCGTGATTTACTGGCAAGACAGGCTTAGGCTTCGGCGAACGGAGCCTCAATCGCAATCGGATCGGCCAGTGTTATCCGATCAAGAATTGCCGCCGTTTCATCACGCAGCAGCAACATCAGACCGCGCAGGCGACATTCGGCTTCAGGAAGGCAATTGTTGCATGTCTCGTGTGCGTTACGGCTGGCGCAAGGGACGAGTGCAACGCTGCCACGGGTGAGGCGGATGATATCGCCATAACGGATATCGACTGGAGGCAGCGCCAATTCATAGCCGCCATCGCGCCCACGATGCGAAATGACGATGCCTTCGCGCGCCATTTCCGAAAGAATGACGGTGAGAAATTTACGCGGAATGTTTTGTGCTTCGGCAATGGCATCAAGCCGCACTGCACCCCGGCCCCAAGTTCCGGCAAGGTGTTGCAAAGCCCGAATGGTGTAGCGCGTTTTTTGCGAGAGCATGGTGGAGAAATGAACGCTCACACGTAAAAGTCAACGGGGGAGGTAGAATTAACTCTTCGAAATTCCGCCAATGTCCTGCGCAGTCAATCTGAAGGCACGAAATAAGGCGAATATAGCCCGGAAATTTTGATCCCAACCAACGAAAGAGGGAATTGCTTTGCGTAATTTCATGGCCGATAGTGGTCTCTCAGGTCGACAAAATCGCTAATAATTGCATCAATTGGCAGGGGCAAAATGAACTTCGCGATTGGCGGCAAAGCCGCTTTGAATGCCACAATGACTGATGTTGCAAAACTGGCTGGAGTATCCCTGAAAAGCGTTTCGCGCGTGATCAACGCAGAGCCGCACGTTTCACCGAAATTGCGCAATAAGGTGGACGCTGCAATTGCCATTTTGAACTATGTCCCCGACGCGGCTGCGCGTTCGTTGGCGGGGGCGCGGACGTTCGTTATCGGGTTGATGTTCGACAATCCCAGCCCGCATTACACCATGAATGTTCAGAAGGGTGTCTATACCGCGTGCAAAGACAATCAGTACCACTTGCGCGTCGACAACATTGATTCAACCGCGCCCCGCGCCGTATTTGAGGCGCAGGTTTCGGCTATTCTGCGGAACGGTCGGTGTGACGGTTTTGTGCTGACACCGCCGCTGTGCGACAACTTGCACTTGCTCGATTTGCTGGAGGGCGCAGGTGTGCGCTTTGTGCGGATCGCGCCTGATCTGAAGCGAGGACGTTCGCCTGGCGTCTTCATTGATGATGACGCAGGGGCCGCCGCTGTTGCACGGCATTTGTGGGAGCTTGGCCATCGCCGCTTCGGGATTGTGCGCGGTCATTCAAAGCACAGCGCGGCAGTAAATCGCCGACGCGGTTTCCTTGAAGAACTCGACAGTCTGGGCCTGAGCGAACCGGTTGTCGAAGCCGAAGGGTACTTCGGGTTTGAGACAGGAATTCAAGCAGGCAAGGAACTGCTATCGGCCGACCAGCGGCCAACGGCGATTTTTGCCTTGAATGACGATTCAGCGGCGGGTGTCATGGTTGCGTGTTCGCAATATGGCTTAAGCGTTCCCAACGACATATCGGTCTGCGGTTTCGACGATAGCTGGGTGGCCAAATCGGTTTGGCCTTATCTAACGACGGTTCATCAACCCGTCGAAGAAATGGCCCACGCCGCCGCACTGCTGCTGCTTCGGCGGGGCGATGTGGAAAACGTGGTCCACGAACTGGATTTCCGTTTGGTCATCCGCGATTCAACCGCACCCGCTCCAGTTCGAACAAAACCGCTGTCGATAGCGGTTAGCGCGCCGATTGATTAAGGAATGCGATCAGGTCTGCACGATCCTGCGCATTGACCATAGGCGGAAATGCCATGCGGTTGCCGGGTATATATTTCGCTGGCGCGGTAAGATAGGCGTCTAGCGTTGCGGCATTCCACGCAACCGCTTTGCCTTTCATGGCAGGCGAATAATTGAAATTTGGCATCGTGCCCGAAGTGCGGCCGATAATACCTTTAAGCGAGGGGCCAAGCCGCGTTGCTCCGGTGTTGAGATCATGACAAGCCGCGCACCGCGCATAGACAGTTTTGCCACGCACAGGGTCTCCGGCAGGCTGAGCCATGGCAACGCCTGCAAATGCAAGGGCAGCAATGGGGATCAGGGCAAGACGCTTCATGGTGACATTTCCTTTGAACATGACCGCTGCATTAGAGCAAGGCGGCTTTCGCTGTGCTGAATATCTGCCTCTAGTCCTTCGCAGGGGCTGCCAGATATAGCTTCATGATGACGCGAAACAGTTCCGCCTTTTCGCGGCTGGTAAGGCAAGCCGTCAACTGGTCTTCGTGGGTGGCAATCTCCAACTGCGCCTTGGCCAGAACTTCGCGGCCTGCATCGGTGAGCGATAGCCCCCCTGCCCGACGATCCAGCTTGGAAGGTTCGTTGACGAGAAAGCCATTCTTGATCAACTGCCGCACGAACTGGTGCACCGTGGGGCGTTCAATCTGGAAAAATTTTGACAGTTCGGTTTGCTTCACGCCGGGATTGGCATTGACCAACCATAGCATGGCAACCTGTTTGGGCGTGATCCTGAGCGGGTCGAGCCGCTTTTCGAGGCGCGTGACGAACAGTGTGTTGACTGTGCCGATATGCAAACCGAGCACGGAATCGATACCGTCGAGGTCGAGGTCGGTAACAACTGCTTGGCGGTTAATTGCTGCCGTGGCCACGCAAGGTCCTTTAAACGAAATGCGATCAAACGCCATTAGTAACGCACAGGCTCTTCTGCAAAGTGTTTTGTGCAGCGCAATGTGGCCAATTCGATGTGGGATGTTGAACTTAACTGGCGGGTTTGCCACGACCCTATCGTACAAGATTTCAAAACAGGTTTGTGTGAGGGAGAATTGGCTTGTCCGAAAAAAGTACCAAAGCGATGTTGCTTGCACTGGCACCTCTCGCCTTCCCGGCCCTCGCGGCGGAGGGTCCGGCGGCCCCCGCCCCGACTTTGACATATGCTTTTTCTGTCCGCGCGACGCTTGATCCAGTGGTCGAGCAAGGCGAAGTAGACACGGGCCGCCGCCGGTTTATCCCAGTGAGCGGCGGAACGGTGACCGGCCCTGCCTTGAACGGCGTCGTCTTGCCCGGTGGCGGGGATTGGCAAGTGATCCTGCCCGGCGGCCTTACCACCATCGAAGCACGCTACTTGATAAAGGCGAGCGATGGGACCGTGATCGAAGTGATCAATCCGGGGGTGCGCACAGCAACGCCCGACGTGATAGAAAAGCTGGCCAAAGGCGAGGCGGTCGATCCATCGGACTATTATTTCCGCACGACGCCGCGCTTTGTGGTGAAAGATGGGCCTTATGGCTGGATGCGGCGCAAAGTGTTTGTGGCACGAGGCATACGCAACCCGGATAACGTGGTGATCGACTTCTATACGGTCAAATAAGCGATCAGGCTTCAACCGGCGCTGTGGTGAGGCCCAGCGCCGGGATGCCCACCGAACGCCTGCCGCCGTAATCGGTGCGCACGACGATCAGATTGCTCTTTTCGAGATGCTCCAGCAGGCGGCGGATGCGGCCCGATGAGCGCGTGCCGTAGATCGTCGCAAGGGATTCATCATCCGGGCACGGCGCGCCTTCAACCGCCGCGCGGGCAAGGACGAGGAACGGGGCGAGCAAATCGTCGGGGACATCGCGGGCAATGCGCAGCAGATCGGCCCATTGTGCCTGAGTGTCGTCGGCGATGCCCGCAACCGCCATCGCAAAGCGGCGGCGAAATGCGTTGAGGTCCATTCCCGGCAGAATACGCAACATGCGGCAGCGTAGGGTGAAGTCTTGATAGAGCTGCGCGGCGGGCTGGAACGTGCAGTCCGGTTCCAGCGCCATTTCGGCCAGAACGACGGCGATGCTGGCCGCGGTTTCTTCCGCTGCAAACAGACTGGGTTCAACTGGCGGATCGACCTTCTCGCCCGCAGGCACGAAGTCAGCGATCTGGCCTAGCAGTTCTTCGCTTTCCACCGGTACGTCTTCGGGTTCGGGCGGACGCGGGACTGGCTCCATCGCCAAAGGTTCGGACAGCAGCAGCGATTCCATCGCCGCACCGCCGGCGTTGGGCATGGGCATCAGGCCATGAATGACGTTGCGCGCGCTGGTTTGCACATCGGCGATGCGCACGCCGACCGGGCGGCGGGCAATGGCGGGACCAAGGCCGAGAAAATGGCCGCGTTCAAGATCGCGGATCTGTTCAGCCTGCTTGCGCTCCATGCCCAGCAGATCGGCCGCGCGTGCCATATCGATATCGAGGAAGGTGCGGCCCATCAGGAAGTTCGAGGCTTCTGCTGCCACGTTCTTGGCGAGTTTGGCGAGGCGCTGTGTGGCGATGACCCCAGCAAGCCCGCGCTTTCGGCCACGGCACATCAGGTTGGTCATGGCGGACAAGCTGAGGCGGCGCACTTCGTCCGAGACATCACCAGCGGCGGCAGGCGCGAACATTTGCGCCTCATCGACCACGACCAGCGCGGGATACCATTCATCGCGTGGGGCATCGAACAAGGTGTTCAGGAACACGGCAGCGCAGCGCATTTGCGCTTCGAGTTCCAGACCATCAAGGGTGAGGATGACCGAGGCGCGGTGTTTGCGGATGCGAGCGGCGAGTTTGACGATTTCGGCAGGGTCATAAGCCGAACCATCGACGACGACATGTCCGAATGCATCGGCAAGCGAGACGAAATCCCCTTCGGGATCAATCACCACTTGCTGAACGATGCTGGCGCTTTGTTCAAGCAAGCGGCGCAGCAAGTGTGACTTGCCCGACCCGCTGTTGCCCTGCACGAGCAGGCGGGTGGCCAATAGCTCTTCGACGTCGATCCTGACAGGGGCGCCGGACCGGTCGGCACCGATGACTATGGTTGCGCTCACGCTCGCGTCTGTGGCCGAGCAGGGATCAATGGGCAAGGCCAAGGTGGCGCGATTTCCCCGACCTTTTGGTGTTTTGCGATGAGACGGCGACGCGGCCAAGTGATGCCACGCCGCCGTCCCGCGACCCGAAAGGGCTTGGGGGAGCACCCCTTTCGGAAAGCGTTAGCTCCGGATCAGGTGATCGAAAGCCGAGAGGCTGGCCTTTGAACCTTCGCCCATCGCGATGATGATCTGTTTGTACGGAACTGTCGTTGCATCGCCTGCCGCGAACACGCCCGACAGACTAGTGGCGCCGCGCGCATCAACTTCGATTTCGCCGCGCGATGAAAGTTCGATCACGCCCTTTAACCATTCGGTGTTGGGCACGAGGCCGATCTGCACGAAAATGCCTTCGAGTTCGACGGTGTGCAGCACTTCGGTTTCGCGGTCCTTGTAGACAAGGCCCGTCACCTTTGCGCCGTCGCCGAGCACTTGCGTGGTGAGCGCCGAGGTGACGATGGTGACGTTGGGCAGCGAACGCAGCTTGGTTTGCAGCACGGCATCGGCGCGCAACTGGTTGTCGAATTCGATCAGCGTGACATGCGCCACGATACCGGCAAGGTCGATAGCGGCTTCGACACCCGAATTGCCGCCGCCGATTACTGCCGTGCGCTTGCCCTTGAACAGCGGGCCATCGCAGTGCGGGCAATAGGCGACGCCCTTGTTGCGGTACTCGTCTTCGCCGGGCGCGTTCATTTGCCGCCAGCGTGCGCCAGTGGAGAGGATGACCGTTTTGGACTTCACACTTGCGCCGTTTTCAAGGCGGATCTCGTGCAAGCCATCAGCGCCTGCGGGGACGAGTTCGATCGCCTTTTGCAGATTCATCACATCAACTTCGTATTCCTTGACGTGATTTTCCAATTGCGCGGCAAGCTTGGGGCCTTCGGTGTGCTGAACCGAGATGAAGTTTTCGATGCCCATCGTATCAAGCACTTGTCCGCCGAAGCGTTCAGCCACCACGCCCGTGCGGATGCCTTTGCGCGCGGCATAAATGGCAGCAGCAGCACCAGCGGGTCCGCCACCGACAACGAGGACGTCGAACGGGTCTTTGGCGGCGATCTTTTCGGCAGCGCGCGAGGCGGCGTTGGTATCAAGTTTGGCGACGATTTGTGTCAGGTCCATCCGACCTGAGCCGAAGGGCTGACCGTTGAGGAACACGGATGGCACGGCCATGATCTGGCGGCGCTCAACCTCATCCTTGAACAGCGCGCCATCAATGGCGACGTGGGTGATGGCGGGATTGAGCGCGGCCATGATGTTCAGCGCCTGCACCACATCCGGACAGTTCTGGCAGGTGAGCGAGAAGAACGTTTCGAAATGCAGCGGACCTTCAAGGCCGCGCACCTGATCGAGCAGATCGGCATCTTCTTTGGGCGGATGGCCGCCAACATGAAGCAGCGCGAGGACGAGCGAGGTGAATTCATGGCCCATCGGCAGGCCAGCAAACACGGCTTGTGCGCGGCCTTCTTCGGCGCGGATGGCAAAGCTGGGCGTGCGGTCGTCACTGCCGTCGAAGCGGGCGGTAACCTTATCGGACTGCGCGGCAACTTCTTCGACAAGCGAGCGCATTTCAGCCGATTTTGGCGATGCATCAAGGGTTGCGACCAGTTCGACCGGACGGCGCAAATTGACAAGGTAAGCCTTGAGTTGGGCAGTTGTGGCGGCGTCGAGAACAGACATGGGAACAAACCTTTCGGGCATACCGGGCCGCACGTCACCGTCTGGTCGGCGCGCGGGGATATAGATTGTCGTGTGATAAATGTCGTGGAACCGGTGGGCCGCCCGTTATCGGCGCCGCCCTTTACCGGGGAAATTGGAAGGGGTTGGTCCCACGAGACCCGCCCCTTCCATTTGCATCAGATCTTGCCGACGAGATCGAAGGAAGGCGCCAGCGTTTCGCCGCCTTCTTCCCACTTGGCAGGGCAAACCTGGCCTGGATTCTCGCGCCAGAATTTGGCAGCCTTGATCTTGCGCAGCAATTCGGTTGCGTTGCGGCCCACGCCTTCTGGCGTGATTTCAACAAGCTGGATCGTGCCATCAGGATCGGTCACGAATGTGCCACGGTCAGCAAGGCCGACGCCTTCGCGCAGGATGCCGAAGTTGTTCGAGATTGTGTGGTTCTGATCGCCCAGCATGAAATAGTTGATCTTGCCGACGGCTGGCGAGCTATCGTGCCATGCCTTGTGGCTGAAATGCGTATCGGTCGAGACCGAATAAACTTCGACGCCGAGGCCCTGAAGTTCGCCATAGATGTTGGCAAGGTCTTCAAGTTCAGTTGGGCACACGAACGTGAAATCGGCGGGGTAGAAGAAAAACACGCCCCACTTGCCGACAACATCTGCATCGCTGACATCGACGAACGCGCCCTGATGATAAGCAGTGGCTTGGAACGGAAGAAGCTTGGTTCCGACGATCGACATAAGTTCAAATCCTTTTGGTTGGCCGGTTATGGAAACTGGTGTGATTGCTGAGGTAGTGCATTGGAGTCGTTTTTTCCAACGAGCAATTCCGCCCTCATTGATTGAGATAGTCGATCAATGAAGCGGATATGGCCAATTCCTCGTAAATACCCGCGCCTGCACGATGGGGCAGGCCTTGCTTTGGATTGGCTAACAACTCCCGGAAATCGCTGCTTCTGAACGCTAAATTGCATTTTTTGCAGAAGGGCTGACAATTTCTGCACTTGTCAAACGGCAGGAGACAAACCAAGTGGCTAAATGCAACGAAACGATTTCGTTCAATTTACGTCGTGACTGGATGATCCATGGCTGCCACCACCGAATCCCTGCCTGCTAGTGTTGAAACGCCCACCGCTGGTACGGGTCGGAAAAAGACCGCTGGCAGGATAGCAGTGGGCGTGCTGGCATTGGGCGCTGCATACGGTGCTTACGCCCTGTACGATTACCAGACTGATGGCCGGTTCATGCAGGAAACAAATGACGCCTATGTGAAGGCCGATGGCGTAACGGTCAGTTCCAAGCTGGCAGGGTATGTTCGTGCAGTGGAGGTTGCTGATAATCAATCCATTGGCAAAGGCGCGCTGCTGGTGCAAATCGACCCCAGCGATTTCTCGACGCGCTTGGCGCAAGCCAGTGCACAAGTAGAAGTAGCGCGGGCGACCGAGGCCACAACGCTGGCGTCGATCAACGAGGCGCAATCGGCCGTTGGCCAAGCGCGGGCGGCTTTGCAGGTGAGCCAACGCGAGCTTGCCTATCTGAACGGCGAAGTAGCGCGCTTTCGTCCGCTGGTGGCCAGTGGTGCCGAGCCACGCCAAATGCTCGATCAGCTGATCTCCAATCGTGACAAGGCGGCATCCGATGTGAATGCCAAGCAGGCAATGCTTGCCGCCGCCAGCGACCGTGTCGTCAGCGCGCGCGCCCAAGCCGGGCAGTCTGCAGCGCAAATCAAGGCCGCGCAGGCGCAGCGCGATGCGGCGGGCAATGATCTGGGCACCACCCGCATCGCCGCGCCGATTGCGGGCCGCATCGGCAATTCCACAGTCCGCGTTGGGCAGTACGTAGCGTCTGGACAGCGGTTGATGACCATCGTTCCAACGCAGTCGCTTTATGTCGAGGCCAATTTCAAGGAAACGCAGATCGGGTTGATGCGGCCGGGCCAATCCGTGACGATCAGTGTGGACGCCCTGCCCGACGTGGATTTCCATGGCACGGTCGAAAGCATCACGCCCGGCACCGGTGCCAATTTCTCGTTGATCCCACCGCAGAACGCCACTGGCAATTTTACCAAGATCGTCCAGCGCGTTCCCGTGCGCATCCGCATCAATGCGGGGCCGGAATCGCGCAAGGTGCTGGTGCCAGGTCTGTCGTTGACGGTTGAGGTCGATACCCGTTCGGCCAAAGCGGCGGTCGAGGCGATCCGCAAGGAACAGGATCAGGTGGCCAAGTGAGCGCCGCACCAACCGCGCCTGCTGACGCAGAGGTTCTGCCTCCTGCGCCGACACAGCCTGAAAAGGCTGACGTAGCAGCGTGGCTGGGTGTTGCAGCAGGTGCCATCGGATCGCTGATGGCGACGCTCGACATTTCGATCGTCAATGCTTCATTGCCGACGATTCAGGGCGAAATCGGCGCGTCTGCGAGCGAAGGCACGTGGCTTGCCACGTCGTACCTCGTTGCCGAAATCATCATCATTCCGCTGACGGGCTGGCTTGCACGGGTGTTTGGCCTGCGCCGGTTTCTTATTGCGGCTGCAACGTTATTCACATTCTTTTCCGTTGTTTGCGGGATATCAACATCGCTGGCCATGATGATTGTGGGGCGTGTGGGCCAAGGCATTACGGGCGGTGCCATGATCCCGACTGCGCTAACCATCATCGCCACGCGCCTGCCCAAATCGCAACAACCGATTGGGACCGCGATCTTCGGATTGACCGCAATCATGGGACCAGTGCTCGGCCCTCTTGTGGGTGGATGGCTGACCGAAAACTTCAGCTGGCACTATGCCTTTTTCATCAACGTGCCAATTGGCGCGATCCTTCTTGCATTGCTGCTGCTGGGCTTGCCGAAAGGCAAAATGCAGCTGGACGAACTGGTCAACGCCGACTGGCTGGGGGTGCTTGGCATGATCCTCGGCCTTGGCGGGTTGACCGTCGTGCTGGAAGAAGGCCACCGCGAGCAATGGTTTGAATCCGGTTACATCTGGCGCCTGTCCGCCTTGACCTTGCTGGGATTCCTGATGATCGCTGTCGGGCAAATCTATGCCAGACGTCCCGTGGTAAAGCTTGCCTTGTTGCGCAACCGCGAATTCGCCTCGGTCTTTCTCTTGGGAACGATCCTTGGCGGTTCGATGTACGGAACGTCCTATGTCATCCCGCAGTTTCTGGCAGGCGTTGCCAATTACAACGCGATGCAAGCAGGCCTGATCGTCTTCCTCACCGGGGTGCCGGCGATGATGATGATGCCGTTTTTTCCCATTCTTTTGAAACGTGTCGATCTTCGGATTATCGTTGGCGCGGGCATGGTCCTGCTGGCATCATCGTGCTATATCGACATCGAGCTGACGGCTGAATCGCGCGGCGGCGATTTCGTCGTCTCACAATTGCTTCGCGGCCTTGGCACCGTGTTCTGCATGATGTTCCTCAATCAGGCCGCAATCAGTTCTGTGTCAGTCGAAGATGCTGGCGATGGCGCTGGCCTGTTTAACGCAGGGCGCAATCTTGGCGGTTCGGTTGGCCTGGCGATGCTGGCCACACTCCAGGACGGGCGGACGGAATATCATCGCTGGACAATTCACAGCGCGTTAAACGCCAATGCAGGATCAATGCAGGACTGGGTGAGCCAACAAACCGCAGCATTTGGTGGAGGCCCTGATGGCGCAGAATCTGCCATGCGTATGCTTGACGGAATGGTCACGCGCGATGCGCTAGTCATGGCCTTCAGTGATGATTTCACGGCTTTGACGGTTGCAATCCTGCTGGTTGCACCGCTCGTCCTGTTCTTGCGCCCGCTTCCAGAGAACTATCAAGCGAAGGTTTCGCACTGATGACTGCTATCCGACTAAACCGTGCTGCCGCTGTGGCAGGAATAATTGCAACCCTGCTTTCAGGCTGTACTACTGTCGGTCCTAACTATGCTGGCGCACCCGATGTAGCCCCGCAAGCTAACACGCGACCAGCCTTCTTGCGCGCTGCCGATGCCGTAACCCAAGCGCCAACTGCGCGGTGGTGGGAAAGCCTGAACGATACGGTCTTGAACCAGTTGATCGATGATGCACTGGCCGGATCGCCTGTGCTGGCCGCTGCGAATGCACGGGTTGCCCAATCGCGCACTTCACTTGCCGCAAGCAAGACCGCGGCACTGCCGTCGATCAATACCGCGATTGTTGTGCCTTATATCAACGTACCCGGAAATCTGGTCGGCGATGGCGGCGGGCGTGATGAAATCAATGCCTATAATCTTGGTTTCGATGCCGCTTGGGAAATTGACCTGTTCGGTGGCCAACGCCGCAAAGTGGAAGCGGCAACCGCCCGTGCCGAGGCGTCGGAAGCCAATTTTGCAGATGCTCGCGTAACATTGTCGGCCGAGATTGCGCGCGCCTATGTTGGGCTGCGCGCACGACAGGCGATGCTGGGCCTGCAAATCCGCCAAGTTGCTGTCGACCGTGCATTGACCGATCTTGCACGCGAACGGCGCAATGCTGGAACCGCATCGGCACAACCGGTAAATGCAGCGGAAGCGCAGACTTTTGTCAGCGAGGCGGATCTGGCCAAGACCGGTGCCGAGATTGCTGTGCTAATGGACCAGATTGCGGTGCTGACGGGCAAGGAGCCGGGCGCTCTTGATGCAATTCTGGCAGCCCCTGCGGCGGTGCCATTGCCCCCCGAACAGGTTGCTGTAGGCGACCCCGCATTGCTTTTGCGCAGCAGGCCAGACATTCGCGCAGCCGAACGCCAGCTTGCCGCGGCTAATGCCGATGTGGGTGTCAAGGTTGCCGACAAATTCCCCAAAATAAGCTTTTTGGGGTTCCTTGGGGTTGGCGGTCAAAACATTGGCGATGTGTTCGATCCGGGCAGCTTGGTCGGATTGGCCCTGCCGCAATTACGCTGGCCCATCTTTGATGGTGGGCGCGCCGAACGTCAGGTCCAAGGAGCCAAAGATGTTTATGCCGAAGCAGAGGCGAAATATCAGCAGGCCGTGCTTGCCGCCCTGCAAGATGCCGAAGGCTCCCTTGCCCGGTTTGGCGCGCAACGCATCGCCTTTGCGCGCACGCTGGACGCCGAAAAGCGCGGCCTGAAAAACCTTGAGCTGCAAAAGCAACGGCATTCTGCGGGAACCACAGCCCGAACAGACACGCTCAATGCAGAACGCCAAGCATTGCAGGTGTCGATGGCAGTGGCCGGTTCTCGAGCAGATTTGACGACGGCATTCGTTGCCGTGGAAAAGGCACTGGGCCTCGGCTGGCAGTCTGCCGAGCCCCAGAAATGAGCCGATTTCGTCCATTTTATAGTATTTTGAATCTGCTGCGGGTTGAGGCACTGTATTCCCATGATACGCCAAAAAGGCGAGGAGTTGGGAAAGATGAGCTGGATTTCGCAAGCAAGCCGCAAGTTGTGGCAGGCATATTGCCAGGGGCTCGAAATGTCGTGCCCGGTGCAACGCTTGGATCACGGGAAGCAATGCGCGCGCGACGGCAGTCCGGATGCCGAGCATGACGATGGACGAACCAGTTCCAACCAATCCAAAGGCCCCACAATCCACTGATGAAGGCGGGGTAGTCCCTGCGACGGAGCCTTGCATTCGGCGAGGACGGCCTTCGCTTGAAGAAGCGCAACGATTGCCATCGCGCATTTTGCAAGCCGGATGGGAAGTTTTGGCAGAGCACGGTTTCGAAGGCTTCACCTTCGACCGCATCGCCCGCCACGCGCACATCGGCAAAGTCACGATCTACAATCGCTTTGCCGGCAAAGCGGAATTTCTCGATGCCCTCCTGAAGTTCAAGGTGAAAGAACGGCGTATGTCGATCCTTGCGGTCGGCGCAGATCTGCCGTTGATCGAGGGATTCTGTAGCCGGGCGGTGGCAGTGGTTGAAATCATGCTGTCACCCGAAGGCGTGATGATGGAGCGGCTGCTCGATTGGTGCGAACAGGAATTTGGCGATGGCGATACCAATTATCGTCTCGCTATGTATGAAGGCGCGCTGCTCCATATTGAATCCCAATTGAAAGAAACTGCATCGAAGCAGGGCTTTGTAGTGCGGGATGTGCCGCTTGCCGCACGTTTCTGGATTGAGGGCCTGCTTGGTCACGCGCGATTTTTGGGTAGTGTCCGCAAATTTGATCGCGACGAAACCGAGCGTTGGGCGCGCAGTTATTCCGAGTTCTATTTTTCTGCCTGGCGCGCGTAATTTGCTGGAGAACCACTGCCCTGCATGAACGCAAATTTGAGTTCGGCCTCTCGCCTTACTGCTGCCATCGATTATAATGAGGGGTCGTTTTTGAAGGAGCCGATTTGCATGTCCAACAGTCCCTGGGCCCATCATCGCAACACAAGTGTTGCTGACGACATCGACTTCGAAATCAAGGGGCAGGAATTGCAGTTCCTTGAGATCGAACTTGATCCGGGCGAAAGCGCCGTAGCCGAAGCCGGTGCGCTTGTTTGGAAAGACGCCTCAATCGGCATGACAACCGTGTTTGGCGATGGCAGCGGCGACAGCGGCGGCGGTTTTATGGGTAAGTTGCTGGGCGCAGGAAAGCGGTTGGTCACAGGCGAGAGCTTGTTCACCACGGTATTCACGCACAACGGCCACGGCAAAGCGCGCGTCGCCTTTGCCTCGCCTACACCGGGCGCAATACTGCCGATGAAACTATCGGATGTGGGTGGCACGCTGATCTGTCAGAAGGATAGTTTCCTTGCCGCCGCTCGTGGTGTTTCGATTGGCGTGGCGTTTCAGCGCAAGGTCATGACCGGGCTGTTCGGCGGTGAAGGCTTCATCATGCAAAAGCTGGAAGGCGATGGCTGGGTGTTCGTGCAGATGGGCGGCACCGTGGTGGAACGCGAACTGAAGGCGGGCGAAGAACTGCACGTCGATACCGGGTGCCTTGCGGCTTATACGCCATCGGTGGACTTTGATCTGGTGACTGCGGGCGGTGTGCGCAGTGTGTTGTTTGGCGGCGAAGGGTTGTTTTTTGCGCGGCTGCGCGGGCCGGGCAAAGTGTGGATCCAATCGCTGCCATTCTCGCGCCTTGCCGGCCGGATGCTGGCAGCAGCAGGTTCGCGTGGCGGCCAAAACCGGGGTGAAGGCTCAATCCTTGGTGAATTGGGCGATTTTATTGGTGGTAATCACTGAGTCTACACGCTTCTCCACGGCCCCAATCGAAAAACGGGAGCACTGCTGCTCCCGTTTTTCGATTGGCGTAGAGATTTGCGGAAAAGGTTTAGGACGAGGCTACCAGCCGAAGCTGCGGACGGTTGGCTTGTTCCCAGCCGAGTTCGTCCGGTTGGTTATCGATAATGGCTCGCAAGCAATCGACCGCCATCGCCAGGTGCAACGCCGCCATACCTTGGCCGTGTTTATCAAGATCGGCCAGCGCCACAGACATGGAGTTGAAGACCTGGTCAAGCGACCTTGCTGATGTTTGCATAACGACAGCCTCTATCCTTATCCTACGGATTTGCGCGACCGATTGGCCTTGCGCAGATCGGGTTGTGGGTGACTTACTCGGTCCTAGCGATTCAATGGCCAAGCAAAAGCAAAGAATGCACCGCTTATGATCAAACTCTGTGACCGAGATTGAAATCTGCGACAAGGCCCGGTGCAAAATACTTACAGTTCTGACAGTTAGAGAAGTAAAGGATTTGTTAACGCGGCAGCGCCTTTTTTCAGTCTTTTGCAAGAAACTCGTTCATTTTGACCCGATCGCCAAAATGCGCTGGGATTGGTCCCTTAGGGCAGAATTCCGCAGATTCGGCGGCAATCATTCCGCGCCATGATTCGGTTTTGGACAGGTACGAACCGCGTCACTGCAATCAAACACAGGGCCTGTATCCGGCGCATTGAACCCAACGCTGGCGCGATTCGCGTTTACCTTCCAAACCCGAACAGTTCCCTACGGCAGGTCAGTGCGGTGCCAGAACTTTGGCACGGTGAATGCAGGGCAGGTCACGGCGGTGTGTGAAAACTGCGTTTAGCGGCACCGATCCATCGCTTCACGCGCGAGCCGGGCGAGCACCGGGAAAGCCGCAGCGCGATCCTTTGCGCTGGCTGAGGCTGCCGTACCGCGTAAGAAACGCCCTTTGATGCCGTGGAAAATGGCGGCCAGCCGGAAATAGTTGAACGCCACATAGAAGTCCCACGACGCGATGTTCTCGCGGTTTGTACGGCGACAATAAGCTGCCACATAGTCGGCCTCAGAGGGAATGTTGAGCGCAGCGAGATCTGCACCTTCAAGCCCGGCAACGATGCTTGGCGGCATGTGGTACATCATCGCGTGATAGGCAAAGTCTGCCAGCGGATGGCCGAGCGTGGACAATTCCCAGTCAAGAACCGCGATCACGCGCGGTTCGGTGGGGTGGAAGATCATGTTGTCACAGCGGAAATCGCCATGGACAACGCTGGTTTCATCACCTGCAGGAATGGCGGTGGGCAGCCATTCGACCAGCGCATCCATGTTCGGATCACGCCCGGCCAGTTCATCTTCCAGATATTGGCGCGACCAGCGGCCGACCTGCCGGGCGAAATAGTTGCCGGGTTTGCCGTAATCGCCAAGGCCGACCGCATCGGGATCGATCGCATGCAATTGGGCGATCGTAGCGTTCATTGCATCAAAGTAGGCCGGACGTTCTTCGCGGGACACTTCGGGGAAAGTAGCGTCCCAGAAGATGCGGCCCTCGACCATTTCCATCATATAGAACCAACTGCCAAGCACGCTCTCATCCGTGCACAGACCATAGACGTGCGCGACGGGAAAGCCGACGGAACCCAGCGCCGTCAGGACTTGCGCTTCCCGCTCAACCGCGTGCGCGCCTTTGAGCACTGGCCCCGGCGGCTTGCGGCGCAGGACATAGCTGCGCGCGGGCGTTACCAGTTTATAGGTCGGGTTGGACTGACCGCCCTTGAACTGTTCCACGCTGAGCGGCCCGGCAAAGCCTTCGACGTGCGCTGTCATCCATGCAGCAAGCGCCGCCTCATCAAAGCTGTAGCCTTCGCGGACTGTGGTCGTGCCAGAGTTGGCGTCTTGCGCGGCTGCGCTCATGCCGTCGCTGCCTGTGCTTCGCGCCAATTGCGGCGGATCTTCTTGGCGAGGCTCCACTTGTGGACTTCGGTGGGGCCATCGTAAATGCGGAACGCGCGGACTTCACGGAACATCTGTTCGACAATGGTATCAGACGTGACGCCCGAGCCGCCCATGACTTGGACACACTTATCAGCCACGCGCATCAAGGCTTCGGACACGGCGACTTTGGCCATCGAACTTTCGATTGTACCCAGCGAGCCGGTGTCGAGCACGCCTGCGCACCAATCGATCATCAGTTCGGCCTGCTTCAGGTCGATCATGTTCTCGGCCAGCATGAAGCCGACGCCTTCGTGTTCGATCAATTGTTTGCCAAAGGCCATGCGCTTGCAGGCGTATTCGCTTGCGATTTCCTGCGCGCGAATGCAGCCACCGAGCCAGCGCATGCAATGCGAGAGGCGCGCGGGGCTTAGGCGGACTTGGGCGTATTTGAAGCCTTCGCCCGGCTCACCCAACATTTGGTCAGCGGGCAAGCGCAGGTTTTCCAACGCGATGATGGCATGGCCGCCCGGCATTGAATTATCGATGGTGTTGGGCACCCGTTCGATACGGATCGCAGGATTGGGCAGATCGACGAGGAACATACATGCCCCGCCTTGCTCATCCTTGGCCATGATGATGCCGACTTTGGCGCCCTTGGCCCCGGTAATAAACGCCTTGCGACCGTTGATGACCCAGTGATTGCCATCGCGCTTGCACGTAGTTTGCAGCATCGAAGGATCCGACCCGGCACCGCCTTCGCTGGCAGGTTCGGTCATGAAAAAGGCCGAGCGCGATTCGCCCGACACGATCTGCTTGAGAAAGCGGTCCTTGAGTTCAGGGCTGCCGACTTTGCCGAGCAGGTACATGTTGCCTTCGTCCGGCGCCTGGGTGTTGCACGCCAGCATGCCCAGCGGCGATAGGCCCGAACGGATCAAAACGACGGCAGTTTCCCGCTGATTGAGGTGGCGGCCATCGGCAAGAATATGCGGTGTCAGCACGCCAGCTTCCCTCGCCAGCGCGCGCATTTCGTGCATCAATTCATCAAGCGGGGCACCGTGATCGTCGCGCCGGGGATCGCTTTCATAAGGGATGATAACATCGCGAACAAAACGCTCAACGCGGTCAGCAATTTCCAGTGCAGCGTCCATGCCAATGCCAGCGGTCATTCAGTCTCTCCTGTAGCGCCGATCCGGTCTGATTGCTGGGACCAAGTGCCACAGGACAGCTTGCAAAAGATAGCCAAAGCTACTGCACAAAGCCGTATCGCACGCATCCCAGCGCGGTGCGCGTCAAGGTCAGTGCTGGGGATCGGGTTTCATGCCAACTGGCACAACGCGCAGGTTAGGCGACAAATGCGCTAGCGCGTCTGGTAGAAGTCGCGGAAGCTTGCAGGGGCACCGCATTCCCGGATCGATGTTTCAACGTGGCGCTTGCGTTCGGCGACCAGCGAGGCAGAGGTTAGCGCGAACTGGCGTTCGTAGCCGACTTCCTTGGCAGTGAATGGCTTGGTGCCAGCAAGCACGCTTTGCCCGCCAATCCCGAAGACCATGAAGTTGAGCATATCGGCCAATTGCTGATTATCGCTCAACCGGCTTTTGGCGATATTGGGCAAGCGCAACAAGTAGGCGCGGGTGGCGGGCGTGCACATCATATAGCCGACGCGCCCGCGCAGTTCCGGCAATTTGGCGGGAGCGGAGAGCCCCTGCACGCCGTGGCAACCGGCACAATGTTCGACGTAATCAGCCTTGGCCAATTCGGGATCCGTTATCGCGGACAAACCTTGCGCCACGGTGGTTGCGCGTGGATCGTTCTTGGCGGCAAGCGATGGTGACAGCGCGGAAAGCACTGCCGTTACCCCTGCAAGAACGATCCACCGCATCGCCTTCGCCTTATGCCGCGCCAATCATGATCGCGGTGGAGCAGTGGTATTCCATGCTGCTCGTGCCGAAGCACCAGATCACGTTGTTGTTGAGTTGGGGCAGATAGACTTGCGTTTCGCGATCGGTGTTATCGCACCCGCATTGGCCGCAAGCCGCCTTGCCGCAGCAATCGCGGTAGGCAATCATGTAAGCCTTGCCGTCTTCGGGATTGATGCATGATCCGACCCACGAGACGGGCGAAGGCTCAGAACCAGCAGGACACGTGTGGACGCCGCCGCCACAGCATGTGCAGAGCGAGCCGTCGATAGCGCAATAGCGCCAATAATCGCACTTGGTATTGTCTTTGGTTTGGGCGTTGCGGGCGAAGGCAGTTTTGGCTTCAGGTGTGCGGTCTGGCTTGGCCGCTTCGGCACGGCTTACCGGCAGGACCGGGAAGAGTGGCGCAGCCACCATGGCAATTCCAAGACGTGAAATGATGCTTCGACGCGAAGTGCGTCCAGCAAAGCGGCGCAGCAGCTTTTCGCCAATCGCGTCGGGATTGAAAGTCTTCATGCAAATGCCCCTTATTCACGATATTCCGGCGCTCAGGCTGCCTGAACCTTAAGCTGCGAGATGTAGTCTTGCACCGTTGCGATGCCCATTTCATGGGCGATCACAAGGCTTTCGAGGTGTTCACGGCTGTTAACGAGACCCTTTGACAGGATCGACCCTTCGCTATCGAGAAGGACAGCGTAGGGCAGCTTGCCCACTTCATAAGCCTGACCAACTTCCGGGCCATTGATAAAGCGATAATCTTCCAAGCCGTGCTGCGCGATCATCGCGCGCTGGGCCGAGGCATCGTCATCACCCACAAACGTCAATTCGAGGCGTTCGTCATGCGCGAATGAACGTGCAGCCGGGATAAGCCCCTTGCACAAAGGACATGTCGCCGAGACGAACATCAGTAAGCGCAGCGGCACAGACTTGTTCGGGCCACCGACAATTACGTCTTTGCCATCGAGTGTTTGCGCAGGGACGGCAGGTGCCTTGCTGCCGACAACGGCTGAACCACCGCTTGTGGTCAATGCCCCCGCCGGGGCGACACGCATGTGCAGGACGCCAACTTGGCGGGCGAGCGCGAGGAGCATCAGCCCCAAGCCAAGGATGACCAGCCACGCGATAACTTGGCTGACGATGAGTGCAGTCATCATCGCGAATTCCTTTCCATAGTGGCGAGTGGGCCATTGGCGAGCGCCGCGAGCGCGTTGACGAGATGCGTCAAAAGAAAGAGCGCCAAGCCACCCGCCAGCGCGATCAGCCATTCAGCCGATGCGAAAACAGGCGTTGCAACAAGTGTGGGAACAAGCACGAGCGCCAAGGCGAGGTTGCGAATAACCAGCATCCGGCTGAGCGGTTGGCGCAATTCCGAGCGTCCGCAGCCGCAATCGATGTGCGCTCGCCCGCGTCCTATATTGATCACCATGGCGGCGGCAAACGCAAGCAGAAGTGCAATTGCAGGCGCGGCAAACAGGCCAAATCCGGCGATCAGGCCAAGCCCCACGCCAAGCTCAGCAAATGGCAGCGTGAGCGCAACTGGCGCAACGAGAGCTTCGGGCAACAACCGATAATTGGCGACGACACCGGGAAACATGCGGCGGCTGCGCAGCTTGGCCAGCCCAGCGGTGATGAAGATTGCGCCAACGCCTAATGCCGCCGCGCCGCCCGTGATGGCGATAGCAGATACGCCAAGCGGGCTCACATCGGCTCCACGACAGTGATGTGGCCGCCGCCCGCATTCTCGATCGTGTGTTTGACCTCGCCGGTTTTGGCATCAATCACGGTAGCGTTGTTCTTGCGGTCGGTGACCATGATCATCGCAGCATCATCTTGCGTAATTTCGATGTTGCCCGCCGGTTCCTTGATCGGGATGCGTTTGGTCACCTTTTGGGACGCCAAATCAACGACCCAAATCTCTTCAGCGCCTTCCTTCTGTGTCCAGTATTCTCCGGTGTGCATAAGCACGTAAAGCGTGGAACTGGGGCGGTGAAGTGCCATGACTTGCGAGCCGCCAGGATACCACGCAATATCGAGCGGCTTGGTATCGGCAGCGCGAAGACCTGCTGCTTGCTGGATCGAGAAGGGTTCACTGATGATAGGCGTGGCGCTGATCGACGCGGTGCGGATCATGCCGGTGTAGCTGAGAAACACCGCCTGCTTCTTTTTACGATCATAGGCGAAGTTTGAATAAATCGGATCAGCCGCTGCATCGAAAAACGGCTGTGTGCGGGTGATATCTTGCGTTGCGCCTTTGACAGCGACCGTCGCCAACGTCCCATCAGCACAGAGCGCCGAGAAACCAACGCCGGGATTGGGGATGAGGTTGGCACATCCGGGCAGTTCAATCGCACGGACGAACTTGCGCTTTACAAGGTCGATCACGTTGACTGACGAGGCCGGATCGAAGTTGTAATCGTAAGCGGTTTTGCCATCATCGCTGAGGACGAAGTTGGTCTTCAATCCGCCGATGATCAGCCGCCCCGGTGTTGGAATTTCGGTCAGCAGCTTCAGCGTTTTGGAATCATAGACCGCGACCAAGTCCTGCCGCGTGCCGCGGTTGCCCTTGGTCCACATGGTCTCTGCGACGTAGTACACTTTGCCAGCCGGATCGATTGCCATATCGGAATCGCGACCCGTGGCGACCATACCGATCATCTTGCCCGTCGCGGCGTCAAAGATGCTTGAACCAGACGTGCTCCAGCCACCCTTCACAAAAAACCAACCAGTTTTCGGAAGTTCCAATGTGTTCACCGTGGCTTCCTCAGCCTCGGTCACAATAGTTTCAGCAAAGGCAGGCAAGGCCAGCGATCCTGTGACCACGCTTGCGAAAAGCATTCCCGCAAACCTGCGGCTAACCAGCGTCATCATGGTCCCCTTCTGTAAGATGTCAAGTCTTGACGCGCGTCCAGATTCGGTCAAGTTCCTTTTCGCACTTGCGAAGCTTTAACCCTGCCCGATCAGAACTTTCGTGCGTCAGGGACGATCAGCAAGGCCTGCGATCTCTTTCGAAGTAATCGTGCAAGCGACCTGAACCAGTGCATGAGCGGCAATAGCCGTGAAGGCCCGCATGTGGTGCGCCCAAGGCTTTTCATAGCCAAGGAACGGCGTAGCCCCTTCCATCGACGCACTGATGTAGATGGCGACCGAGCGGACTTCATTGGGGCTTAGCGTCGGGTTCAATTCCGTGACGTATTCCGCAATGGTATCGTGAACGCTATGATAAAACAGGCGCACACGATCGGCCACGAATTCGTTGTGATTTGCCAATGCCCACAACTCCGTAAACAAGCGTGTCGTCCGTTTTCCACCAATGTCGTCAAGGCAGATCACAATGATCAGGCGCAATCGTTCAGCAGCATCAAGACCGGGCTGGCGCACCGTCCGTTCAAGCACTTTGTCATAACTGCCGATAATGTCATCGAGCAGGGTCTGGATCAGCAGTTCTTTTTTGGGGAAGTGATAACTGACGTTGCCGACTTTCATGCCGCATTCTGAAGCGATGCGGCGGATCGTAAAGGCCCCTGCCCCTTCATCGATCAAGACGCGCAACGCCGCCTTGATGATGGCATCGACCGTTTCGGCACCACGGACATACGTGCCCGGACGCGGGGCGGAGGGCAATTCGGTTTCACGATGTTCAAGGCGGGCTACGGCCATCATTTGCGCATAACACCAGAGTTTGGTCTGCGACAACCGCTATGATTATCAAACGACAAGTAGTTACGATGTGCTTTTCGTGTTGGCTAACAAGGAGCTTGACCTCGGCGAGCACACTGTTCAATTTTAGGCATTACTGTGGCTTCAACTCGTCTGATTTCGGATTGCCACGCTAAACATCTTCTCGACATTCAAGGACATACGTTGATGAGCGTTTCCCTCACCGTAAATGGCCGCAAGCGCACGGTTGATGCAGAAGCGGACAAGCCGCTGCTGTGGGTGCTGCGCGAAGACCTTGATATGCCGGGCACCAAGTTTGGCTGCGGCGCCGGGCTGTGCGGGGCTTGCACGGTGCATCTTGACGGTGAAGCGGTACGTTCGTGCCAGACACCGATTTCCGATGCGGCGGACAAGGCGATTACAACGATTGAGGGTATCGCCAGCAACGCAATCGGCAAGCGCGTCACTGAGGCTTGGGCGGCGCTAGACGTGCCGCAATGCGGCTATTGCCAAGCAGGCCAGATCATGTCGGCCACCGCACTGCTCAAACAGAACCCAAAGCCGACGACGGATGACATCGATGGTTGGATGAGCGGGAATATCTGCCGTTGTTCCACATACCTGCGCATTCGGGCCGCAATCCGGCAGGCAGCGGGCATTTCAGGCGCGGAGCAAGTAGCATGAGCAAGGCTGCCGTCCTCAATCGCCGCTCGTTCATGGCTGCCTCGCTTGCAGGCGGGGCAGTGTTGACGCTCGATGCGACAATCGTTCTGGCCGCAACTGCCAAAGGCAATCTACCCGATGTGCTGAACGCCTTTGTGCGGATCAATGCCGACAACACCGTGACCATTGGCGCGAAGAACCCCGAAATCGGCCAAGGCGTGAAGGTCATGCTCCCGATGCTGATCGCCGAAGAACTCGACCTTGCGTGGGAGCAAGTGAAAATCGAACAGACCGACGCCGATGAGAAGATATACGGCATTCAAACTGCAGGCGGCAGTACGGCAACGCCGCGCAACTGGCTGCCGATGCGCCAAGTGGGCGCGGCTGCGCGCGCTATGCTTGTCGCAGCAGCGGCCAAGCAGTGGGCCGTTGATGTTGGATCGCTGTCCACGGCGCGCGGCGCAGTGCTGCACAAGGCGAGCGGCAAAAGCCTGACGTATGCCTCGCTGGCAAAGGCCGCATCTACACAGACACCGCCTGAGCTGACCAAAGTTGCGCTGAAAGACCCTGCGGCCTTCACGATCATCGGCCAATCGAAAATGGGCGTTGATGTGCCCAAGATCGTCAAAGGTGTGCCGCTGTTTGGCATCGACACTCGCCTGCCCGGCCTTGTTCATGCGGCGGTTATAAAGTGCCCGGCCCACGGGGGTACGGTCGCATCGATTGATGACTCTGCAGTCAAGGCCATTCCGGGCGTGATCGCCGTGATCGCGGTCAACAGTGGCTTCGTTCCGTTGGGCAAAAACGATACCATGCTGATTGTGGCCGACAGTTGGTGGAAAGCCAACAAGGCACGCGCAAAGTTGGTGGTGACTTGGGATGATGGTGCCCTCACCGGATTTTCAACCGAAGGATATGAAAAAGAGGCAGCAGGCCATGTCGGCAATTCGCCGCAAGTGAGCCTATTCAAGGCTGGCGATGCGGAGGCGGCGCTGACATCGGCGGCCAAAGTGGTCAAAGCCGATTACGAATATCCCTTCCTTGCCCACGCAACGCTGGAACCGCAGAATTGCACTGCGCTGTTCAAGGACGGCAAGTTGGAGCTATGGGCACCCAGCCAGTCCCCCGGCAACGGCCGGACCGAGACAGCGCGCGTTTGCGGGATCGCGCCTGAGGACATGACGATCCATCTGACGCGCATCGGCGGCGGCTTCGGGCGGCGCTTGCTGAACGATTACATGGCCATTGCGGGGCAAGTGGCCAAAGCCCTGCCCGGCAAACCGGTCAAAGTGCTTTACGACCGGACCGACGATTTCCGCCACGATTTCTATCGGCCGGCCGGCTGGCACCGGTTCAGCGCCGGGATTGATGCCAAGGGCGCGATTGTGGCGTTCAAGGATCATTTCGTCACGTTCGCCAAGGACGGCAAGCCGGTGCGCGCGGCGGAAATGGCGGCCACGGAGTTTCCCGGCCCAATCGTGCCCAACGTCGATTTCAGCGTAAGTTATATGGCGACCAACCTGGCGACGGGCTGGTTGCGCGCGCCGACATCCAACGCGATGGGGTTTGCCTTCCAAAGCTTCCTTGATGAAGTGGCTGAGGCCGCAGGGCTGGATTTGCCGGAAATGATGCGCCGCACGCTGGGTGAACCGCGTGAAGTTCCGGGCGGGCGCGCACCTTTTCACACTGGCCGCGCACGCGGTGTGATTGATGCCGTGTGCAAGGCTTCTGGCTGGAATGGCCGCCAGAAGGGGCGCGGTTTCGGTTTCTATTTCAGCCACCTTGGCTATTTCGCCGAAGTTGTGGACATCACGATCGCTGATGGAGTGGTGAAGGTGGACAAGGTTTGGGTGGCAGGCGACATCGGATCGCAAGTGATCAATCCGATCAACGCTTTGCATCAAGTCCAAGGTTCAGTGATTGAAGGATTGGGTCAGGCGATGCTTGGCCAGAAAATTGTCCAAGAAAATGGCGTAGTGACTGCCGAGAACTTTGGTGATTTTGCGCTGATGCGGATGGATGGCGTGCCGCGCGAGATTGCGGTGGAGTTCGTCAAGACAGATTTCCCGCCCACCGGCCTTGGCGAGCCGGGACTGCCGCCAGTTATTCCCGCATTGGCCAATGCGATTTATTCAGTCACCGGAAAACGGCATCGCCGATTGCCGTTGGAGCTGTTATAGCCCGCAACAATGATCGCAACCACGCCCACTGACATTCTGCGGTTCATCGTGGACCGCCACGCGGAATTTGTTGAAACAGTTCTGGTCACACTGGTCGGGATCGAAAGTGGATCGTCGCGAGCGGTCGGTGCGCAGATGGCCGTAGCCGCAGATGGCCGCCGCATCGGGTCATTTTCGGGCGGCTGCGTGGAAGATGCGGTCGCCGCTGAAGCGTTGGAAGCCTTGAGCGATGGCTGGGGCCGGGTTGTTCGCTTTGGCATAGGTTCGCCTTATATCGACGTGCGGCTTCCCTGCGGCGGCGGGATTGATCTTCTGTTCACCCCTCATCCCGATCCCGCCGTCATCCGTGCGGTATTGGACGCGCTGGATCGACGCGAAGCTGTGGGTCTTGCTTTGGAGTGTGATGGCCTGAAGCTGCTTCAACACCCAGCCCCACGGGCTTGGGATGGGGTGAGCCTGCATCACAATTATCAGCCCAGATTGCGTGTTTATGCCCTCGGTCAGGGCGAAGATCTCACCGCGTTTGCGCGGCTTGGGCGAAGCTTTGGCGCGATGATCCACGCCCTTACGCCCGATCAAAACACGGTTGAACTGCTTGCGAGTGAAGGGATTGCAGCAACCGTTCTGGCCACGCGCAATACCCTGCCGATCATGCAGAGCGATCCGTGGACGGCAATCGTGTTTTTGTTTCATGGGCGCGATTGGGAGGAGTTCTTTCTGCCGCAATCGCTGGCACTTCCCTCGTTCTATGTCGGCGCAATTGGCAGCAGGCGGACCCATGCGGCGCGGCTTGCCATGCTGGAAACGGCCAGCGTTCTTCCCGAGAAAATCGCCAGCATCCGCGGCCATATCGGGCTGATCCCCGCCACGCGCGATCCGGCAACGCTTGCGCTGTCGATCCTTGCTGAGATTGTGGCCGATTATAACGCATTGGCGCAATGGTCCCACTGGATGGGCCAGTCGCTAGCCACGCCGTCAGTCGCATGACGGCGGTGGTCCTGCTCTGCGCAGGACGCGGGTCGCGGTTCGGTGGGGGAAAGCTGGAGGCCGTGCTGGCTGGCAAGGCGCTTGTCCGCCACGCAGCAGATCGTCTTGCCGCTTTGCCGTTCAGCCGGCTTATCGCCGTTTGTTCAGAAACAATACCGGTCCTGCCGGGGTTTGAGCGCGTGATGCTCGAACCGGCAGATGGGCCGTTGTCGCGTTCGATTGCGACAGGGATTTCCGCGCTTGATGGCGAGACGTCGGTGCTTATTGCCTTGGCCGACATGCCGCTGGTGCCATCAGCGCACCTTCTGGCGCTCTTGGCTGCGTTTGACGGCGATGTGATTGCATCGCGTGTGGGCACAATTGCAATGGTGCCTGCGGTGTTTGGGGCGAAGCACTTTGCTGCCCTAAAACAGCTAACAGGCGACCGTGGTGCGGGTGCCCTGTTGCGGAATGTGCCTGCGATGGACCTGAACCCAGCCCTTGCGCTCGACATTGATACTGCGATGGATTTGGAACGTGCCGCAACATTGATTGATGTTGTCGATTAATCGAGCGGGATGCCGTTGGCGATGAAGAATTTCATCACCTCGCCAAGTTGCTCCTCATGTGCGCGCCATCGGCCAATCGCGCGGGCGTTGATCGGTTGGCGCACTTGTTGCGCACTGGGCGTTGCCACGGCGGCTTCGTTGCGGTGGAATTCCAAGCAAGCTGGATCCCACGCAAGGCCGCAATGCGCCAGCATACGCCGCGACTGCACCTCCTGATCGGCGACCAGTTGTTCATAGCTGACTTCATGAATGCGTCCGGGAAAACGCTGGCGCCAGAACGCCATGATCCGCAAGAACATCAGCACATAGCGCGCCGTATCCATCAGATCATACGACCAGCGGTAATAAGGCGACCCGGTTGCGAACAGGTGTTTGTAATTGCTCCACACACTATCCATTGCACCGCGCCGTAAACACACGATGCTGGCATTGGGCAGGGCCTCGACGATCCAGCCGATATAGAGAAAATTGAGCGGAAATTTGTCCACGAAACGCGCGGATTGTGCACCGGCATTCTGACGAGCACGCGCCAGATACGCCTCACCCAGCGTCTGCGCAGAAAGCCCCGATAGACCTGCAATTGTCGGCTCATCAAGCACTAGACGCGATGACGTTTTTGCCAGCTGTTTCACTGCCAGCGGCATGGCTTGCAATTCACCTGCCGAGGTTACTTGCGGGTGCGACGAGAGAATCCGATCAACCAGTGTCGTCCCGCTGCGCGGCAATCCCACGACGAACAGCGGCGCATCGCCAAGGTTGCTGTCGCTGACCAGCGGCAAGTCGTGCGCAAAAGTGTGGCGCAGCGCGTCAAACAATGCCTCGTCCTGAGTTGTGTCATATTGAAGCCGCGTACGGTGCGCTGCATTGCCTTTAGCAAGATGGGTGAATGCTTCGGCGTCACGCTGAAGATCTTCAAGCGCGGATGCCGCCGCATAGTGCAGGCGCACGGTGTCCAACGGATCAGGGTCGGTCGTCAAAGCCGCTTCGATTTGGTCAACCAGCGCAGGGGTCGCCTTGCGCCGCAATCCGGCAAGGCCGATGTGCGCGCGGCCATGCGCTGGATCGCGCGCGACAATGGTTTCGTATTGCCCAGCAGCCTCTTCGACTCTGCCAAAAAAGCCAAGCGTGCTGGCAAGATTGAAGCGGTATTCGACAACATCGGGCGCTGTTTCGACGGCGCGCTCAAACAAGGGCAGCGCCTCATCATGCGCGCCAAGCCGCGCAAACACGCAGCCGATTGTATCAAGCACGAAAGGATCGGTGCTGTCGGCCGCAACGGCAGCACGGGCCGCAGCCATCGCTTCGGCTTCTCGCCGCGCCGTAATCAGGATGCGTGCTTGCTGGGCGCGGTATTCGGCATTGTCGGGGTGCGCGGTGACCGCCACGGCGATGTGCGAATGAGCCTCACTGATCTTGCCAGACTCAACACATATGACCGCAGCCACAAATGCAGCTTCGGGTTCATGCGGATTTTCGGCCAGCGTTTTCATGGCTTCGTGCAGTGCCCGCGCTCTATCGCCCCAGCCCAGCAAGTCGCGCAAAGAAGGTTGGACAGAAAGTGTCATTCAGCAGCTTTTTTCCCGGTTGCGCTTGCAAGCAGGACAAGTGCGGCACTGAGCGGATAAGGCGCAAGGTTCAAAAAATGAATCCCGACAAACTGACTGATGCGACACGTCAAATCACCCCGAATGCGCAAAATTGCGGCCTTATTCCTGTGGTTGTCCCAACGGTACTCGCGCCCTCCAGCCCTCGTCGTACGTCAAATGACGCATTCACAAGTGGAATTCCCAAAATTCCCTCCGGACAAGCCCTTTGAAGTCATAGTACCATGGCGATTGACCTTGCATTCAATCAGTTGGACAAGAATGCAGTTGATGTTGCACGGAACGACCGGGCTTGGTGGGTGTTACCGCAGTTCCGGTCGCAGACTGTATAGCGCAGCCTCGTAGGCCAACCCTGATATTTTCCGGAAGACGTCACATGCAGCGGATCGAGACCGACAGTTTGGGTGAAGTGCGGGTGCCGGCAGAGGCCTATTGGGGCGCGCAAACACAGCGCAGCATCGAGAATTTTCCGTTTGGCCGGATGGAGGCAATGCCAATCGGAATCATTCGCGCTTTGGCATTGATCAAGCTGGCTGCTGCACGGGTAAACGCTCGACATGGATTGGATGCCGGATTGGCTGACGCCATCGAGCAAGCGGCGCGCGAAGTGTTGGACGGCAAGTTGGACGACCAGTTTCCGCTGGTGATCTGGCAAACCGGCAGTGGCACACAGACCAACATGAACGTCAACGAGGTGATCGCAGGTCGCGCCAATGAATTGCTGACCGGCAAACGCGGCGGCAAAGTTCCGGTCCATCCCAACGACCATGTCAACCAAGGGCAATCGTCGAACGACACCTTCCCGACTGCCCTGCATATTGCCTCCGTCGAGGGTTTGAACCGCGATTTGTTGCCAGCTCTTGGCCGGTTGCGCGGCGCGTTGAGCGGTGCAGCATTGGCGTGGGGCGGGATTGTCAAAATCGGGCGCACGCATTTGCAGGATGCAACCCCGCTGACGCTTGGGCAGGAATTCTCGGGCTATGCGCAGCAATTGAGCGATGCAACCGAGCGACTGAAGCAGGCTGAAGTGCACTTGCTGCGCTTGGCGCAGGGCGGCACGGCGGTCGGTACCGGCCTGAATGCGCCTGATGGTTTTGCGCAAGATGTCGCATCGGAAATCGCGGCGCTGACCGGCCATGCCTATGTCACCGCTCCGAACAAGTTCGAAGCCTTGGGCTCCAACGATGCTCTCGTGCAGTTCTCGGCGACGATGGCGACGCTGGCCGTGGCGCTGACCAAGATCGCCAACGACATTCGTTTGCTCGGCTCTGGCCCACGTTCCGGGCTTGGCGAACTGGAATTGCCCGCCAATGAGCCGGGCAGTTCGATCATGCCGGGCAAAGTGAACCCCACACAGGCCGAAATGCTGACGATGGTGGCGGCGCAAGTGATTGGCAATCATCAGGCTGTGGTGGTTGGCGGGATGCAGGGGCATCTTGAATTGAACGTGTTCAAGCCGATGATCGGGGCGGCAGTGTTGCGCTCGGTCCATTTGCTGTCGGTCGGCATGACCAGTTTTGCCACGCGCTGCGTTGAAGGCATTGAACCCAACCGCGCACGCATTGCCGAATTGGTTGAGCGTTCGTTGATGCTGGTGACGGCTCTTGCGCCCCAGATCGGTTATGATGCGGCGGCCAAGATCGCCAAGCACGCGCATGAGCATGATCTGACGCTGCGCGAAGCGGCACTGGCGTTGAACCTGATCTCTGGCGAGATATTCGACGAATTAGTGCGCCCGCAGGACATGGTTTAAGCCAGAGGCAAACCGCGCACCGGGTAACCCCGCATCTGCTTGATCCGGCGCAGCGAAAAGCTCGACCGCATGGCGGAAACGCCCGGCAATCGGGCAAGGCAATCGCGGTGGATGGCATCGTAGTGGCCAAGATCCGCTGCTGCCACACGCAGCAGATAATCCGCCGTGCCAGACATCAGGTGGCATTCAAGGATATCGTCAAAATCGCCGACGGCGCGTTCAAACCGGTCCATCGCCTCGCGGCTTTGGCTGGTCAGTGTGATTTCAACAAAGACCTCAACCGTCAGGCCCAGTGCGCGCGGATCGAGACGCGCGCTATAACCGGCGACAGCTCCGGCCTGTTCAAGCGCCTTGATCCGGCGATGACAAGCAGAGGGTGAGAGCGCGACCTTTTCCGCTAATTCGGCAATAGAGCGCGCCGAGTCGGCTTGCAGCACTTCAAGCAGGGCGAAGTCAGCACGATCCATGCTTGAATTTCCCATAACACGTTTACATGACGCAAATTATCATCAGTATTTTCAAAAACCAAGCCAACAATAGGCAATTTTTTCCGGAAACAACGCGATATTCTGGCGTTAATATCCTAGACCGTGAACCCGAGGAGCATCGCCATGCGTGTAGGCACCGTCCGTGAAATCAAGAACCACGAATATCGGGTCGGCCTCACGCCTGAAAGCGCGCGCGAACTTGTCGCCCATGGCCATGACGTCTGGGTGGAAACCGGCGCGGGCACAGGCATTGGCGCGAGCGATGGCGATTATGAAGTGGCAGGCGCGGTGATCCAGTCCGATGCCAAGACCGTGTTCGATGGTTGCGAGATGATTGTGAAAGTCAAGGAACCTCAGGCGGTTGAGCGCGCAATGCTGCGCAAGGGTCAAATCCTTTACACCTACCTCCACCTCGCACCTGATCCTGAACAGACCGCAGATCTGGTCAAGTCTGGCGTTACTGCGATTGCTTATGAAACCGTGACCGGCGCGGGCAATGCCTTGCCCTTGCTCAAGCCAATGAGCCAGGTGGCGGGGCGGATGGCGATACAGGCGGGTGCGACCGCGCTGGAAAAGGCCCATGGTGGACGCGGTGTGCTACTGGGTGGTGTTCCGGGGGTGTTGCCGGGCAAAGTTGTGGTGATTGGCGGTGGCGTGGTGGGCGTGAACGCAGCGCAAATGGCGGTCGGCCTTGGCGCAGACGTGACCATCCTTGATCGCGATCCCGATGTGCTCGAACGGCTCGACAATCACTTCGAAGGGCGCGCGCGCACGTTGTTTTCCGGCAAGGCCGCGCTCGCCAGCCTTATTGCGGAAGCGGACCTTGTCATCGGTGCTGTGCTGATCCCCGGAGCAGCGGCGCCCAAACTGGTCACGCGCGATATGCTGAAGACGATGAAGCCCGGCGCGGTGCTGGTGGACGTTGCCATCGATCAAGGCGGTTGCTTTGAAACCAGCCACGCCACCACCCACGCAGACCCGACCTATATCGTTGATGGCGTGGTGCATTATTGCGTGGCCAACATGCCCGGCGCAGTGGCGCGCACCAGCACTTACGCGCTGAACAACGTTACCCTGCCCCACGCCTTGCGCATCGCCAACATGGGTTGGAAAGCCGCCCTGCGCGCAGACAAGAACTTGGCTGCGGGCCTCAACGTCCACGATGGCAAGGTGACATACGAAGCCGTCGCGCGCGAACTGGGCTATGATTACACGCCGGTGATTGACGTTTTACATTGAATTCAAAAAAATTTTATCGAGTACCGCTTGCGTCTCTGAACTTAGCAGAACGACGATAAACCGCATTATATCGAATTGATATTACAGAATATTTATCTACATTTTCACAAAGACTGATTTTTCTAAATTCGCTTCGTATTGCCGCTTACGCCGCTGGTCCCTGTAATTAAGGATCGGCTTTTCAAAGTATTGCCATGAAAGTGCTGCAAGCCCAATTGCCAGCAAAGTTTCCACCAGTGCCTTTACCGTGGCATGGCTATCGAACCAAGTCGGTATCATCAACAAGTCGAACCGCACTATAGTGTGAAACAGATAGATTCCATAGCTAATTTTCCCAAGATAGCTAATTGGTGGCCATTCGAGAATCTTAACGAGACTGGTATCTTGATTATGGAAAATTCCCGAAAGCACAACCGCCACAATTACACTTGGTATAAGGAACAAGGCACCAGTCATCCAAATAGGCCAACCAATCAAAGAGAATAAAATATAAATAAGAAGAAATGGAAATGTCACATAATTGATGAATCTATTTTTTCGCGACACAAGAGCCGCCACACCACCAAGTGCAATCATCCCAAAGTTTGTAAAAGATCCGAGATCTATCGAAAACTTCGCCAATTTCGGCGATGGAATTATAAAAGTTGTCGCCATTGCAGCAATTACGGCGAAGAGTATTGCCCCGCAGCATATCGCAACATGTCGAGGGCTAGACGCTAGAAGAAGTGCAAGACCAGCCCAGAGGTAGAACTGCTCCTCGACACCGACGCTCCAGAATATGCCAACTTGGCGCCATTCAAGCCAGATGTATCCCACCATAATATTGCCGATGAAAAGTGCATTTGCTCTCCAACTTGGGGCATCAATAGGCTTATCGTACAATTTCGACGCTGCAAGGCATGAGACCAATAATGTAGCGAAGTAAATCGGCCAAATCCGAAAAACACGATTTTCAAAAAAGTGGATGATTTCGGACTTTATCGTGGTCCGACCATTTTCTATCTCAATACGGCGGCGGGCAAGGATTGATATAATTAGAAATCCGCTTAGAACAAAAAATAGGCGAACGCCGCTACCTCCACTCGCTACATTGAATTTATGATAAAAGTTGTGTGCCAGAATCACGAGAAAAACGGCAAGAGTGCGTATCCCGTCAAACCCTTTGATGCGCTTAGACTTGGCCAACGGTATCTGTGGCGTAGGGGAACCTAAATCTAATTTGACCATAAAATGGGCATCCCGCACCTTTTGGTTGCAGCGCAACACATCAGACACCTGACCGTTACATCTGCCAAAGCTAGTGCCGCAAGCCTTTGAGCGTATAAGATTGATCCGAAACGATGTGTACCGGCCCAATAGTGTTTGCCGTTAACCACATTATCATGTGCAGTGCAGCAACCGCCAAACCACCGACCGGTCGCGGATAATCTCTGCCGCCGCGTTGTGGCCCGGTGCGCCCGTTACGCCACCGCCGGGGTGGGTGCCTGATCCGCACATGTATAGGCCTTTGATCGGGGAGCGGTAATCGCCGTGGCCTAGGACCGGGCGGGCGGCCCAGAGTTGGTCGATGCCCATGGTGCCGTGGAAGATATCGCCGCCGATCAGGCCGAATTTGCGTTCGAGATCAAGGGGCGAGTGGATTTGCCGGGCGATTACGCTGCTTTTGAAGTTGGGCGCGTGAGCGGTGACGGTGTCGATGATCAGGTCGGCCACTTCCTCGCGCGCATCGTCCCAGCTTTTGCCATTCGGTAATTGCGGCGCGAACTGCTGACAGAACAGGCTGGCAACGTGCTGGCCGGGAGGAGCGAGGCTGTCATCGACCGTCGAGGGGATTTTAATTTCAACAATCGGCGTTTTCGACCAGCCATGCTGCTGCGCATCGATGAACGCCTGATCCATGTAATCCATGCCCGGCGCGATGATGATCCCGGCGGTGTGGTGTTCGGCCAGCACCTTACCCGGCAACACCCTGAAATCGGGCAACTCCGATAGCGCCACATTCATGCGGAAGGTGCCGGAACCGGTCTTGTAGCCCTTGATCCGGCGGTTGAAATCTTCATCCAAATCGCTGGAATCGACCAATTGGCGATAGAGCAGTGCGGGTCCGACGTTGGCGGCGATGATCGGCGCGAAGAGTTCCTCTCCGCCTTCCAGCTTCACTCCTTCGGCCTTGCCATTGTTGACCAGCACTTTGGCAACGGGCGCTTCAAGGGTGATTTCAACGCCTGCATCAAGGCAGGCCTTGGCCATCGCTTGGGTGATTGCGCCCATGCCGCCGACAGCATGACCCCACGCGCCCAGCTTGCCGTTCACCTCGCCAAACACGTGGTGCAGCAGGACATAGGCCGAGCCGGGGGTTGAGACGCCCGCGTAATTGCCGACGACCGCGTCAAAACCGAAGGCTGATTTCACGTGATCGTCTTCGAACCAGCCATCGAGGAAGTCGCGCGCAGATTTGGTGAAGATGTCGAGCAAATCGCGCTGGGTAGAAAGTTCCATCCGCGATAGCGGCCAGCCTTGCTGAGCTGCGGCGAAAATCGCGTGCATCCCTCCGCCGATGTTGGGCGGGCATTTTAGCGCAATGTCACGCAGCACGTTGGCGACTTTTTCCAGCGCAGCGTCATAGCGTGGATAGGCAGCGGCGTCCTTTGGGGAAAACCGGACGAATTCGGCCTCGGTACGACCCGGACCACCGCCCAGCTTGAGGTATGTGTCCTCGAACGGGAAGAAGTTGCTGATCGTGCGTTCGATCACGCGGTAGCCGTAATCGTGCAACCGCATATCCACGATGACTTTGGGCCGCAGCAAGCTGACGGTGTAGCTGGCGGTGGAGTTGCGAAAGCCGGGGTGGAACTCTTCGGTCACCGCCGCACCGCCCACGATATCGCGCCGTTCCAACACGCGCACTTTCATCCCAGCTTTGGCAAGATAGAATGCGCACACAAGGCCATTGTGCCCGCCGCCGATGATCAGTGCGTCGTAACGATTGGTCATTATGGAGGCCCCCATTTACTGGAAGTTGGCCTGATGGCGCCGTGCTGGCAACAGCCTTTCATCAGTGGTGCAACAGAAAAAGCCCCGACCGCTTGCGCGACCGGGGCTTTGCAAACCAACGTTCAGGCCGAGGGCTTAACGCTTGATCTTGCTGGTATCGAAGGTGCCGAGGCCGGGCTTGAAGCTCTTTTCGTCAAGGAACTGACGGGTTGCTTCCAAGCGGGCTTCGGTGCCACCAAAGCTGTGCAAGGCTTCTTGCGTGCGGATCAGATAATCCTGCGCATTGTCATAAGTCATTTCGGTCATACGGCGCACGGCCCACTTGGTGGCGCGCAAGGCGTTGCCATCCTTCTTGGTCAGAGCATCGGCGATTTCAAGAACGCGCGCATGCAGTTTGTCTGCCGGCACGGCTTCGGTGACAAGGCCTTGTGCTTCGGCCTGCTTGCCGGTGAGGTTTTCACCCATCATCGCGTGATAGACCGCTTTGCGCAGCGGCATCAGATCAGCAACAACCTTTGACGCGCCGCCGCCGGGAAGAATGCCCCAGTTGATTTCGGAAAGGCCAAACTGTGCGTCTTCGGCAGCAATGGCGATATCGCAAGCGAACAGCGGACCATAGCCGCCGCCAAAACACCAGCCGTTGATCATCGCGATGGTTGGCTTTTCGTACCAGCGCAGACGCTCCCACCACGAATAGGCTTCGCGCTGTGCCTTGCGGATGGCACCAAGCCCTTGGGCTTCGGTTTCGCGGAAATATTCTTTGAGATCCATGCCTGCCGACCAAGCTTCGCCTTCGCCCGACAGCACGAGGACTTTCACGTCATCGCGGAATTCAAGGTCGGTGATCACTTTGCCCATTTGGCGGTTGAGCTTGGGGCTCATGCAATTACGCTTTTCCGGGCGATTGAACTTTACCCACGCGATGCCGTTTTCGACGGTGAAGGCGACGGTATCTTCTTCCGCACGTTCAATTTTCTTCTGTTCGGTCATGGTCTGTCCTCTCAAAACTCTATTAAATAGGAAAATGGCCGGGCTGGGTTTCCATGGTGATCCAGCGCAATTCGGTGAAGCTGTCGATCCCGGCCTTGCCGCCAAAACGGCCATAGCCAGACGCGCCGGTGCCGCCGAAAGGCATCTGCGCTTCATCATGCACGGTGGGGCCATTGACGTGGCAAATGCCCGAATGAATTTGCCGAGCGACGCGAAGCCCACGGGCCGTGTCGCGCGTGAACACGGCAGCAGACAGACCGTATTCGGTGTCATTAGCCAGTTCGATGGCGTGTGCTTCATCGCGCGCGTGAATGATCCCGACGACGGGGCCAAAGCTTTCATCGCGGAACAGCTTCATGTCTTGCGTAACGCCATCAACGACATGGGCGGGCATCAACACGTTGTGCGTGGTTGGTCCGCCTGTGAGCAGTTGCGCGCCATGCGCTACGGCGTCGTCGATCAGGCTTTGGCAATGCGCCACCGTTTTTGCATCGACCACCGCGCCAAGCGGTGTCTTGCCCTCGCGTGGATCGCCCACCGACATGGTAGCCACTTTGGCTTTGAAACGCGCGGCGAAATCATCTGCAATGGCATCGACAACAATGATCCGCTCGGTCGACATGCAGATCTGGCCTTGGTTCATGAAAGCGCCAAAGGCAGCGGCCTTTACCGCTTCGTCCAGATCGGCATCGTCGAGAACGATCAGTGGTGCTTTGCCGCCCAGTTCCAGCAGGCAGGGCTTGAGATGTTCGGCGGCGCGCTTGGCGATGATCCTGCCGACAGCCGTAGAGCCGGTGAAGTTGATGCGCTTTACCGGTCGCGCATCGATCAGTGCGCCGACAACGTCCGGCGCATCTGCCGGTGCATTTGTGACAACATTTACGACGCCTTCGGGGAAGCCTGCGTCCGCAAATGCCTCAATGATCAGCGAGTGCGTGCGAGGGCACTGTTCCGATGCCTTGAGAATTACCGCGTTTCCGCAAGCGAGCGGCACCGCAATCGCGCGGACGCCAAGAATAATCGGCGCATTCCAAGGCGCGATGCCAAGGATTACGCCGACAGGTTCACGCAAGGCCATGGCGACACAGCCCGGCTTGTCTGACGGGATGACTTCTCCCGCAATCTGTGTGGTCAATGCCGCCGCTTCGCGCACCATGGAGGCGGCAAGGCCGAGGTTGAATAGCGCCCAGCCCTTGGTCGCTCCGATTTCGCCCATCATTGCTTCGACGAAAGCATCGGCGCGCGCTTCGAGGGCCGTTGCTGCTTTCATGAGGACGGCGCGGCGTGCATTTGGCCCCATTGCGGCCCAAGCTGGAAAAGCTGCCGCTGCGCGGGCTGTGATTGCTGGAATATCAGCCGCTGTCATCGCTTCAGCTTGTGAAGCAACCGTACCGGTCATCGGGTTGATGCGTTCAAACAACATGCCGTCTCTCCCTTTATGTTATGTGCTATAGCAATCCTCCGGTCGGGGTGCAACTTCGGAATGTTGAATGTATCTGGAAGACAATCAGCGGACGTCGTCTGACTGCAGTTGCATTTAAAGCAATCTGCGCGCTGTATTTCGCACTTGCACAAAACCGCGATACGACCCAATCAGGACGTGCCTTTCAGGCATCCTCTCCCAAACTTTCAAGGGCCGCCCGGCAACGGTGCGGCCCCTTTTTTTGGCATGGATATCGCGTGAAGTTTTATTCGCGGATCAAAGTGCAGCGACAATTCGCGCGCGGCTAATCTTCCGGAATCAAGCTTGAAGCGACTCGTCAACCGCCCAACACTTTGATCGCCATCGCAGCCGCAGCAGCCCGCGTTTCCACGCCGAGTTTCTCATAAATGCGTTCGAGATGTTTTTGCACTGTGCGCGGACTTATCAAGAGGACTTCCGAGATCATCCCGTTGGATTTGCCATAGCTGATCCACAGCAAAACTTCAGCTTCGCGGTCTGTTAAAGACAGCCTCTGCTGCAATTTCGCCACGTCCGCCTTGGGATTCAACTCGTTGAGCCGGATCAGGATTTCGTTCTCGCGGTATTGCGCAATAATCACCAGTTCCAGCGTATTTTCGCCCTGATCGACTTTTGCCGATGCACCTTGCGGCGTTGTGCTTCTGCCCAGCAATCGTTCGAGCGGGGCGCGCAGGATGCTGGGCAAGGTGCCTTTTTCGCGGTTCCAATCCGGACTAACCCTGCTGATCGCCTGCTCAGCCATTGGCGTGCACCACAGCAATAGCCCGCGATTGTCGGTTGCCATCATCAAGCGCCCGGTCGCATCAAGCCCTGCCGCCCCTGCCTGCATGGCTCGGGCGTGGCCGATATGAACGCGCACCCGCGCCAACAGTTCGTGGACGTTTACCGGCTTGCGCAGATAATCGACGCCGCCGACTTCGAAGCCCTCGATCACATGCTCATTCTCGGTCAAGCCGGTCATGAACATGACGGGCACATGCACCAGATTTGGCCGTGCCTTTATCCGTACCGTCGTTTCAAATCCGTCGAAGCCGGGCATGACTGCATCCATCAGGATCAAATCTGGCACGACGTGTTCCAGCAGATCGAGCGCAGAATTGCCCGACGTGGCAACAAGCACCGTAATCCCCGCCCCTTCCAGCGTGTCGGTTAGAAAGTGTAGGGATTCCGGTTTATCGTCAACAACGAGGACCGTGTCGCGCCGTGCGCTGCCGCCACTCATCCTACAAATCCTCCAGCGTCCGCCCGATCGCGGTCAGATCGAACCGGTCAAGGCAGTCGTAAAGCTTCGCAACAAGCGGGGCAGCCAACGGGTCTGCACGCTCAAGGTTGCGAATTTCTTCTTCCATTGCGCGCACATGCCCAATCCGCACAAGTGATTTCAATTTTTCGGTATGGACGCGGGCCGCATCGGATAGCGCAGCACCGGCCTTCACTTCGCCGATTTGTGAGGAAAGTGCAGGCTTTGGCCAAGTCCAGTTGAGCAAGAGCAAGCGCCCCAAAACATCGATGAGCACTGACAAATCAATTGGTTTGAGCAGGAAATGATCATGATCTGCCGCTTGCCCGCCCAGCCCATGGCGTTCATCGGCGTTGGCCGAAAGCATCAAAATGGCAATGCTGCGGCCATGAACAGCACGCAAATGGCTTGCCGTTTCCCACCCTGATATACCGGGCATGCTGACATCAAGAATCACGGCATCAAACCGCCCGCATTCAGCCATGGCGAGTGCGGTATGCCCATCGCTTGCATGTGCAATATCAAAACCAAGCTCTCCCAACGCACAGCGCAGCAACGAAAGATGATCCGGGTTATCGTCAACCAGCAACAGCGAGCGGCGGTTGCCGGTATAGCCCGTTGGCCGCAGGACAATCCCCGATTTGCTTTCAACGAACCCGGATACTTGCGGCATCAGCAGGCGCAGCTTGAAGCTAGATCCTTGACCAGCAACGCTTTGCACCTGCAAATCGCCGCCGAGCATCTGCACAATCGCACGCGAGATTGCAAGGCCAAGACCCGCGCCGGTGTTCCCGTTATGCGGCGCGGTTCCGCTCCGTTCGAATGGTGCAAAAACCTGCTCATGCTGCGCCTCGCCAATGCCAGGGCCAGTATCGCGCACTTCAAATGTTGCGGTTTGGCCCGACCAGTTAAGCGACAGCACAACTTCGCCTGAATCGGTGAATTTGACCGCGTTGGAAACCAGGTTAATCAGCACTTGCCGCACCCTGCGTGAATCCATGCGCACGAATTCAGGCAGGCGGTCTGGCAGTTCGCAGCGGAATGCGATGCCTTTTTGCTCTGCCTGAGGCCGGAACATTTCCGCGACTTGTTCAACCAGCGGAACCAGCCGAACAACAGCACTGTCTATCCGCACAACGCCTTGTTCTACTGATGCGATATCGAGGAGCCCTTCGACCAGATTGGTCAAATGCTCGGCGCTGCGGCGAATGACGCGCGCGGCAGCTTTGGGATCTGCCAATGCTTCCTGCTCGATCAATTGCGCATAGCCGTAAATGGCATTGAGCGGCGAGCGGATTTCGTGGCTTACATTGGCAAGATAGCGGCTTTTGGCGGCACTGGCGGATTGCGCCGCTTCAAGATCACGCTCCATTTGATCGGCAATTTGCGGATCAACCAAGCGGCGGCGAAGTACGATTCCACCACCTGAAACGAGCATACCGAGACCAATGATCGTAGCAAGGTGCAAGCTCCAGCTTTCGCCTGCAAAGACTGCGTCCAATATAATGAGCGCAAGTGTTCCAATCGCGATGATTGGCAGCCCAAATCGCAAAAAGCGCGTGATGTTTGCCGCACGGTCCGCATTGGTAGCAGCGTCAGCAAATGGCGCGCGAACGATGCGACCAAAGTTCACACTTTGCCCCCATCATTTCGATTGACCAACCCTGACTGGTCCTTTGCGCAAGTGACCATCTTTTAAACCCCGTGCGCCCATTGTTGTTATTGGTGCGCATCCCGATTGTGCACTGCAAACGAATGTAACTCAACCCCTGTACGAACGGGTAAACTTGTCAAAGCAGCAACGCCGCAAAGCCGGGCTAAATGACCCTGTCGCGTTGCAAACGTTGCAACAGACGCACCGCAACAGAATGGCGGATAGCCTTGCCTTCGCGAAGCTTGACCCAAGTGTTGAGGCCGATTCCAAAGTGGGTCTGAATAACCTCTGGCTTTTGGCTTTGCAGGACCGATGCCATCTTGTTAACCACTGTCGGCTCAACCTGGGTAAGGCGCTGAATTGTCATATTCCCTCACAAGCTCGAATTATGCCTCCAGTCTATTTTGCAATGCAGCACATGGGATACGCCATTTGCCGCATGTCATTCCCGGACAGATGTCATAATTTCCGTCGCTTGACTCGGCGCGGCATGCTTTCCGGCGGAAACACGCGCTTGCTGACAGAATTTCAGGAATGGCGAATCGGCGCAGTCGGACTATGGACGCGCTGCACTGCCACTTGGCGGCCCAATGGAGTTTTCTGATGCGGCGAATCGCCACTGTTGCAACGTTTACCTTGCCCCTGACTTATCTTGCGGTTTCACCTTCACCACGTGCGCAAGAAATCGTGGTAGTGGGAACGGGATTGGAAGCTCCACCAGCTGCGCCAGCTTATAATGTTCAGACAATTGAACGCGACCGCCTGTTGGAAACAGCATCGGGCCGACTTGAAGATGCTTTGTCGTCTGCGGCAGGGTTTCAGCAGTTCCGCCGATCTGACAGCCGGTCGTCCAACCCTTCGGCACAAGGAGTGACGCTGCGGGCACTGGGCGGAAACGCGACTAGCCGTACACTGGTTCTGCTTGATGGCGTGCCGATGGCCGATCCGTTTTTCGGCTATATCCCGTTCAGCGCAATTGCGCCCGAACGTCTGGCATCAGCGCGCATTACGCGAGGCGGCGGCGCGGGCGCGTTTGGCGCAGGCGCTGTTGCGGGAACGGTTGAACTTGATAGCGCCAATGTCGATCAACTCGGCCTTGTTCAGGCAAGCCTGACTGGCAACGATCGCGGTGAAACTGAGCTGTCGGGCACGCTTGCGCCGCGCCTTGGAGAAGGGTTCGCGGTCGTCTCTGGCCGCTGGGATCGGGGCAAGGGTTTTTGGACCACGCCTGCCAACCAACGTGTGCCCGCCAGTGCCCGCGCGGCATTTGATTCGTGGTCGGCAGGCATTCGCGCCGTTGCCCCCCTCGCGCCGAACATTGAATTGCAAATGCGCGGTCTGGTGTTCGAGGACCGCCGTACCTTGCGCTTCATCGGTGCTGATACGTCGTCCACCGGACAGGATGCCTCGCTGCGACTGGTTGGCAAAGGCGCTTGGGCGTTTGATGTGCTGGCCTATGTGCAGGCGCGCGATTTCACCAATATCGTGATCAGTTCGACCAGCTTCCGCAAGACTCTGGATCAACGCGCCACGCCCTCCACGGGCATTGGCGGCAAGGCTGAACTGCGGCCGCCAGTTGGCGGCAATCACCTGCTACGCCTTGGTGCCGACTTGCGGCTGAACAATGGCGATATGGCTGAGGATGCCTATTCCGCGGTCACCGGCCTTGTCACCGCGCGCCGCCGGGCGGGTGGCAGTACGGGTGATCTGGGACTTTTCGTCGAAGATGACTGGACGCTGGGACCGGTGGTGCTGACGGCTGGTGCGCGGGCGGATCGCTGGTCAATCAGCGAAGGGTATTTTGTCGAGACTACGCCATCGGGCAGGCCAACGACTGATCTTTCATTTATGCACCGAAATGGCTGGCAGAGCAGTTTTCGCGGTGGTGCGGTTGTAACGGCCAGCAGTGCGCTTTCGCTACGCGGTGCAGCCTACACCGGCCTGCGCTTGCCCACACTCAACGAACTCTATCGTTCCTTCAATGTCGTTGCGCCGCGCAGTGGCGGGGGTGTCACGATTACCTCGACCCAGCGCAATGACGCCTTGCGTATCGAGAAACTTGAAGGCTTTGAAGCAGGCCTTGATCTCACCCCCCTGCCCGGCGTGTCGCTGAGCGCAACCGCATTCGACAACCGCATCAAGCACGCAATCGCCAACGTCACACTGGGCGTCAGCGGAAACACCGTCACCCGCCAGCGTCAAAACGTGGACGCCGTCCATGCGCGCGGGATCGAATTGGGCGCAAAGCTGCGTGCGGGCAAAGTCTCGTTCGACGGATCGCTTGCCTATACCGATGCGCAGATGGAAACGTCGGGCACATCTGCTTTGCTTGATGGCAAACGGCCGGCGCAGACCCCGCGCTGGGCCGGGACGGCAACGTTCGCGTATCGTCCGGCAGCGCGCTGGGCACTTGGCGTAACCTTGCGGCACATCGGCAGCCAGTTTGAGGACGACCTTGAGACGGACTTGCTGCCTCCCGCCACAACCGTTGATGCCTATGCCCAACTGCCCTTGCGCGGCCCGGTCAGCCTTGTGCTGCGCGGTGAGAACCTGGGCGGTGAGACGATTGTGACGCGGTTGCAGGACGGTTCGATGGATATTGGCACCCCGAGCACGTTCTGGGCGGGCATCCGTGTGGAGATCCGTTGATACGCAGACGTATTCTTGCCGACATGATCGCAAGCTGCGCCTATTCAGACAGGCGTGCAGCATTTGGCAAAAATTATCCGTAATCAGGCGGTTCGACCAGCCAATGCCGCGGATGGGCGTTGTAATGCTGCACGCATTACGGCTTTCCTCATCCAAAATTATCCTTCGCGCCGAATTCGCCGCTTGCCGTCGGCGCGCGCAGTGTCATACCAAACGGCATGGGATTTCGATGAAACGCCGTCCAGCATCGCAGGGAACGGCCATGTGCCATTTCCACATAAGCGCGAGCAGGCGGTCATGAAAGGCCGGTGCAAAGGGGTCCGGTACGCAGATGGCATCGCCATCCGTCGCGCCGGAAGCAACAAGGTGGGATGTGTACCATGAGCCTCGAAATCAATTCAAAAGCGGCGGAAATCGACGCGCAGATCATTGATGTTCTGCGCCATCGCGTGGGCAAGGATGAACGCGCTGCAAAGCCGCATGACTGGTACACCGCAACCGTGCTCACCTTGCGCGATGCGATCATCGACCGTTGGATGGAGTCCACCCGCAAAACTTATGCCGATGGCGGCAAGCGGGTCTACTACCTCAGCCTTGAATTCCTGATCGGTCGCCTGTTGCGCGATGCCTTGTCCAACATGGGCCTGACGCGCGACATGGAAAAAGCCCTGCGCGAGCATGGATTTGATTTGTCTGCGCTGGAGGATCTTGAGCCTGATGCTGCGCTGGGCAACGGCGGCCTTGGCCGTCTGGCCGCTTGCTTCATGGAAAGCCTCGCCAGCCTCGATATCCCCGCATACGGCTATGGCATCCGCTATGTGAACGGCATGTTCCGCCAGCGCATTGACGATGGCTGGCAGGTCGAACTTCCCGAAACGTGGCTGTCGCACGGCAACCCTTGGGAATTTGATCGCCGCGAAAGCGCATACATCATCGGCTTTGGCGGCGAAGTGGTGGACAATGGCGATGGCGTGGAATGGCGTCCGGCCGAAAAGGTTGAGGCTAGCGCGGTTGATACTCCGGTTGTCGGCTGGCGCGGCAAGCGCGTGAACACCCTACGCTTGTGGACCGCCCATGCGTTCGACCCTCTCAAGCTTGATGCGTTTAATGCGGGCGACCACCTGGGCGCCCTTTCCGATCAAATGCGCGCCGATAGCCTTGTCCGCGTACTTTACCCAGCGGACTCCACTCCGGCGGGCCAAGAGTTGCGCCTGCGGCAGGAGTATTTCTTCACCTCGGCCTCTATTCAAGACCTGGTGCGCCGCCATGTGCAGTTCCATGGTGATATCCGCACTTTGCCGGACAAGGCCGCGATCCAGCTTAACGATACGCACCCTGCGGTCGCTGTTGCTGAGTTGATGCGCCTGATGGTCGATGTCTATGGTCTCGAATTCAGCGAGGCGTGGGAAGTCACAAAGGCGACAGTGGGTTACACCAACCATACGCTTCTGCCCGAAGCCTTGGAATCATGGCCGCTGCCTTTGTTTGAGCGCCTGCTGCCGCGCCACATGCAGATCGTTTACGCCATCAACAGCCGCGTTTTGCGTGAAGCGCGCAAGGCGGGATTGGACGATGCCGCGATTTCGGCCATCAGCCTGATCGACGAAGGCGGCGAACGCCGCGTGCGTATGGCCAACTTGGCCTTCACCGGCGCGCACAGCGTCAATGGCGTGGCCGCACTCCACACCGATCTGATGAAAAGCACCGTCTTTTCAGACCTGCACAAGCTTTACCCGACCCGCATCAACAACAAGACCAACGGCGTCACCCCGCGCCGCTGGTTGCAGCAGTGCAATCCCGGCCTGACATCGGTGCTGAAGGATGCGATTGGCGATGCCTTCCTGGATGACACGACCAAGCTGGCCGACCTGAATGCGCTGGCAAATGACGCTGCGCTGGGGGAACGCATTGCCGAGGTCAAACGCTCAAACAAGGTCGCGCTGGCCAAGCACCTCAAGGATCTCACGGGCGTGCGCATTGATCCTGATGCGCTGTTCGATGTGCAGATCAAGCGCATCCACGAATACAAGCGCCAGTTGCTCAACCTGATTGAGACCGTCGCGCTGTACGATCAAATCCGCAGCCATCCCGAACGCGATTGGGTGCCACGGGTCAAAATCTTCGGCGGCAAGGCTGCGTCAAGCTACCACAACGCTAAACTGATCATCAAATTGTCGAATGACATCGCCCGCCGCGTTAACTCCGATCCGTCGGTTGGCGGGTTGCTCAAAGTTGTGTTCGTGCCAAATTACAACGTCAGCTTGGCCGAACGGATCATCCCGGCGGCTGATTTGTCCGAACAAATTTCGACCGCAGGCATGGAAGCTTCGGGCACAGGCAACATGAAGTTTGCGCTGAATGGTGCGCTAACCATCGGCACGCTTGATGGCGCGAACATTGAGATCAAGGATCATGTTGGCGACGATCATATCGAGATATTTGGCCTTACCGCCGATGAAGTTGAGGCGCAGCGTGCCAATGGCTATGACCCGCGTGAAGTGATTGAAAATTCGCGTGAATTGCAGCAGGCTATCGCTGCCATCGCCACTGGCGTGTTTTCACCAGACGATCCAGACCGGTACAAGGATTTGATGGGCGGCATTTATGACCACGACTGGTTCATGGTTGCTGCCGATTTCGATAGCTATCACACCGCTCAGCGCAACATCGACAAACGTTGGGAAAATCAGGCAGGCTGGCGCGCTTCGGCAATCCGCAACATTGCCAACGTAGGCTGGTTTTCGTCCGATCGTACGATCAGCGAATATGCCCGCGACATCTGGGGGGTCTGAAAGCCAGAATGAAACCATCGGCGAGCGCCATCGCAGCTCTATTAGACGGGACGCACGCCGATCCTTTCTCTCTGCTTGGCATCCACGAAGGCCCCGAAGGCGCATTTGCACGTGCCGCTTTGCCCGGTGCTGACACGGCGGTTGCGTGGTCGTTATCGGGCGTAAACCTAGGTGAACTGACCCGCGTCGATGGGCGTGGTTTGTTTGAAGGCAAGATCACCGGCCCGCGCCAGCCCGTCCGCTATGCCTGCACCGCTGGCGATCACGAATGGCTGGTCACTGATCCATACACCTTTGGCCCGGTGCTCGGCCCGATGGATGATTTCCTGATTGCCGAAGGTACGCACTTGCGCCTGTTCGACAAGATGGGCGCGCATCTGATTGAACACGAAGGCGTGAGCGGCGTCCACTTCGCGGTATGGGCGCCCAACGCCAGCCTTGTCAGCGTCGTCGGCGATTTCAACGATTGGGACCACCGCCGCCACCCCATGCGCCGCCGGGCCGATATCGGCGTGTGGGAAGTGTTCATCCCTGAAATTGGCGAACACCGGGCGTACAAGTACCGCATCACTGCCGCTGATGGCATCGTCATGCCGCTCAAAGCCGATCCCTTTGCGCAAGCCTCGGAATTTCGCCCGAGCACAGCGTCGATTACCGCGCATCCGGTCAAGCTTGATTGGGGCGACGAAGGGCACCGCGCGCATTGGGCCAGCGTTGATGCGCGCCGCCAACCAATGTCTATTTACGAAGTCCATCCTGGATCATGGCAAAAGCCACATGACGAAGGATTCTACACGTGGGACGAACTGGCTGAGCGGCTGATCCCTTACGTGACCGAGATGGGCTTTACCCACATCGAATTCCTGCCGGTTTCGGAACACCCGTATGATCCTAGTTGGGGGTATCAAACTACCGGTCTCTATGCCCCGTCAGCCCGCTTTGGGCCGCCAGAGGGTTTTGCCCGGTTCGTCGATGGCGCGCATCGCGCAGGCGTGAGCGTGCTGATTGATTGGGTACCCGCACACTTTCCCACCGACGAGCACGGCCTTGTTAGATTCGATGGCACTGCGCTGTATGAACACGAAGATCCGCGCCTCGGCTTCCACCCCGATTGGAACACGCTGATCTACAATTTCGGCCGCAACGAAGTGGTCAGCTTCCTCGTCAATAACGCGCTGTTCTGGGCCGAGCGTTATCATGTCGATGGGTTGCGCGTCGATGCCGTGGCCTCGATGCTCTACCGCGATTATTCACGCAAAGCTGGCGAATGGATCGCCAATGACGAAGGCGGGCGCGAAAACTGGGAAGCCGTCGCGTTCCTCCAGAAGATGAACCGCGCGGTCTATGCCAGCCACCCCGGTTTCCTTACCATCGCCGAGGAATCAACCTCATGGCCCGGCGTCAGCAAGCCCGCCTTTAACGAGGCTCCGCGCGAACATTTGGGCTTTGGCTTCAAGTGGAACATGGGCTTCATGCACGATACGCTGCAATATATGGCGCGTGATGCCGTCCACCGCAGCTATCACCACAACGAAATCACGTTCGGCCTGACGTACGCTTTTTCGGAAAACTTCGTTCTGCCGATCAGCCATGATGAAGTCGTCCACGGCAAGGGCAGCTTGCTGACAAAGATGAGCGGCGACGATTGGCAAAAGTTCGCCAATTTGCGCGCTTACTACGGCTTGATGTGGGGCTACCCCGGCAAGAAGTTGCTGTTCATGGGCCAGGAGTTTGCGCAGCGCCGCGAATGGAGTGAGGCGCGCAGCCTCGATTGGGACTTGCTCGTCGCCCCGGCCCACGAAGGTGTGCGCCGCTGGGTGCGTGATCTCAACAGGATTTACGCCGCCCGCCCTGCCCTGCACGCCCGCGATTGCGAGCCTGAGGGCTTTGAGTGGCTGGTGGTGGACGATGCCCAAGCCTCGGTATTCGCGTGGCTGCGCAAGGCTCCGGGAGCCAAGCCCGTCGCGGTGATTTGCAACATGACCCCGCAAGTCCACGATCACTATCGCTTGCCATTGCCGCATGACGGCGCTTGGCGCGAAGTGCTCAACAGCGATGCGCAGGATTATGGCGGCAGCGGCATCGGCAATCTGGGCGAAGTGATGGCGCGCGATGGCGCTGCCTTTGTCGTATTGCCGCCGCTTTCCACATTAATGCTCGAATTCGACGAATAAGACACGGAGAACTGGGGATGCGCGAAACTTATTCACAGCCGCTCGCGCGCGATGCGATGGCCTATGTCCTTGCAGGCGGGCGCGGTAGCCGGTTGAAGGAATTGACAGATAACCGCGCGAAACCGGCGGTCTATTTCGGCGGAAAATCGCGGATCATCGATTTCGCGCTGTCCAATGCGATCAATTCGGGCATCCGGCGCATTGGTGTTGCCACGCAATACAAAGCGCATTCGCTGATCCGCCACATGCAGCGCGCGTGGAACTTCATGCGCCCGGAACGCAACGAAAGCTTCGATATCCTGCCCGCTTCACAGCGCGTGTCCGAACACCAGTGGTATGAAGGCACGGCTGACGCGGTGTACCAGAACATTGATATCATCGCGGCAAATGCGCCCAAATACATGGTGATTCTGGCAGGCGATCACATCTACAAGATGGATTACGAGCTGATGCTGCGTCAGCACGTTGAAAGCGGTGCAGACGTGACCGTCGGCTGTCTGGTTGTCCCACGGGCTGAGGCGACGGGCTTTGGCGTCATGGCCGTGGACACGGCTGATACGATCACCGAATTTGTTGAAAAGCCTGCCAATCCCCCCGGCATTCCGGGCAACGAAGCCATGTCATTGGCCTCGATGGGCATTTATGTGTTCGACACGAAGTTCCTGTTCGATATCCTGCGCAAAGACGCCGCCGACCCCAATTCCAGCCGTGATTTCGGCAACGACATCATCCCCTATATCGTCAAAAATGGCAAAGCCGTGGCCCATCGTTTTACCGCCAGTTGCATCCGCGCGGCTGAGGAGATTGAGGAATACTGGCGCGATGTCGGCACGCTTGATGCCTACTTTGAAGCCAACCTCGACCTTACCGATGTTGTCCCCAAGCTGGACATGTATGATCGGGACTGGCCGATCTGGACCGATCAGATCATCGCTGCACCGGCCAAGTTCGTGCACGATCAAGATGGCCGCCGCGGGATGGCGATCTCCTCGCTGATCAGTCAGGATTGCATCGTTTCAGGGGCCATCGCCCGCCGCAGCCTGCTATTCACTGGCGTAAAAATGGGCTCATTCTCGTCATGCGAAGAGGCGGTAATTCTGCCTTATTGCAACATCGGTCGCGGCGCGCGGCTGAACCGGGTGATCCTCGATTCCGGCGTCCGCATCCCCGAAGGCCTCGTTGTCGGCGAAGATCCGGAACTTGATGCGATGCGGTTTCAGCGCACGGAAAGCGGCGTGTGCCTGATCACCAAACGGATGATCGACCAACTCGCATGACGATCAAAGTCCTGTCCGTTGCCTCTGAAGCCGTCCCGCTGATCAAGACCGGCGGGCTGGCCGATGTGGCAGGCGCTTTGCCTTCTGCTGTCGCACCGCATGGCGTTGAAATGACAACGCTTTTGCCCGGCTATCCCGCGGTGATGAAGGCGTTGTCCCGTCCGCGCGCGGTGCACACATGGGACGCGCTGCTGGGCGAAAAAGCGCGTCTGTTGGGCGGCAAGATCGATGGTCACCCCCTGCTCGTTCTCGATGCCCCCGCCTATTACCAGCGCGAAGGAGGCCCGTATAGCGATGCAGACGGGCGTGACTGGGCCGACAATTGGCGACGCTTTGCCGCGCTTGGCCGGGCCGCGGCAGATATCGCGGGTGGCGCGGTAAAGGGCCGCAAGTTCGACCTTGTCCATGCGCATGATTGGCAAACCGCGATGGCGCCTGCTTATATGCGGTTTGCCCCGGCTGAAGGCGCAACGCCTCTGCCCTCGGTGATGACCATTCACAACATGGCGTTTCAGGGGTTTTACGGCGCAGACAAGTTCCCCGCGCTCGGCCTGCCAACTCGCGCTTGGTCGCTTGATGGCGTGGAATATCACGGCGGCGTAGGCTTCCTGAAGGCAGGCCTTGAAGCGGCCAGCGCGATCACCACTGTCAGCCCCACCTATGCGCATGAAATCCGCACCGCGGAATTCGGCATGGGCCTCGAAGGCCTGATCCTTAGCCGAGGCCAGCACGTTTCGGGCATCGTCAACGGGATCGACACCGCGCAATGGAACCCCGAAACCGATCTTGCGCTGGCGTCACGCTTCAGCATTAAAACGCTAGCCAAACGTGCAGCCAACAAGCGTGCGATTGAAGCCGAATTTGAACTGGAACGTGGCGAAGGTCCGCTGTTCGTAGTCATCACCCGACTTACTTGGCAAAAAGGCATGGATGTCCTGCTCGAAGTGATCGATCACCTCGTTGGCATGGGTGGGCGGCTTGCGCTGCTGGGTTCAGGCGATGCTGCAATGGAGAACGCATTTCACGCCGCTGCCATGCGCCATCCCGGCAAGATCGGCGTACGTATCGGTTATGACGAGGCGCTGTCGCATCGGATGCAGGGCGGCGGCGACGCTATCCTTGTGCCCAGTCGCTTCGAACCGTGCGGCCTTACCCAGCTTTACGGCCTTGCCTATGGGTGCGTGCCGGTTGTGGCGCGCACAGGCGGGCTTGCCGATACGGTGATCGATGCAAACCTTGCTGCGGTGATGGGCGGCGTTGCAACCGGCGTACAATTCAACGGCGTGAACTACGCCAGTCTGGCCGATGCCGTTAGCCGTGCCGTAACACTATACTGGCAACACGATACTTGGCGTGGCATTCAACGCGCAGGAATGAAAACCGATTTTTCGTGGAGCCGCTCGGGCAAGGCCTACGCGGATCTCTACGCCAAACTGATTGCGGAGGTACGATGATCCGGACTGTTCAGACCACACCTTATTCTGGCCAAAAGCCCGGCACATCGGGTTTGCGCAAGAAGGTCAAAGTCTTTCAACAAACCGGTTACACCGAAAACTTCGTGCAATCCGTGTTTGACGTGGTGGATCGGGCAGTTGGCTCAACCTTAGTACTTGGCGGTGACGGGCGCTACCACAACCGCGAAGCCATCCAGCAAACAATCCGCATTGCCGCTGCCAATGGCTATGCGCGGGTACTGGTCGGCCAAGGCGGCATTCTTTCCACCCCTGCTGCAAGCCATGTAATCCGCAAATATGGGGCATCGGGCGGCCTGATCCTTTCGGCCAGCCACAACCCCGGCGGGCCTGACGAAGATTTCGGCATCAAATACAACATCGCCAATGGCGGACCTGCGCCTGAAGGCGTGACCGACGCGATCTATGCCCGCACACTGACGATTGATCGCTGGCTGACGGTGGATGCGCCGGATATCGATCTGGACACCATCGGTTCCAGCACGGTTGGCGGGACGATTGTCGAAGTCATCGACTGCGTGGACGATTATGCCGCATTGATGGAAACTCTTTTCGATTTCAATGCGATCCGCGCCAATGTTCAGGCCGGTTTCAGCATGTCATTCGATGCGATGAGCGCCGTTACCGGCCCTTATGCCACCGACATTCTCGAAGGCCGCCTCGGCTTTGCCAAAGGCACTGTGCGCAATGGTGTGCCGCTTGAAGACTTCGGTGGGCACCACCCAGACCCGAACATGGTCCACGCGCACGAACTGTTTGAAACGATGTTCGGTGCTGATGCGCCCGATTTCGGTGCGGCATCGGATGGTGACGGTGACCGCAATCTGATCGTTGGCAAGCACCGCTTCATCACCCCATCCGATAGCCTTGCGATGCTGGCTGCCAACGCGCACCTTGCGCCGGGCTATGCGCGCGGCCTCAAGGGCATTGCGCGCTCCATGCCAACCAGCGCGGCTGCTGATCGCGTGGCTGAAGCCCTTGGCCTGCCCAGCTTTGAAACGCCAACGGGATGGAAATTCTTCGGAAATCTGCTCGACGCCGGGATGGCGACGATCTGCGGCGAAGAAAGTGCGGGCACCGGCAGTGATCATGTGCGCGAAAAGGATGGGCTGTGGGCCGTGTTGCTCTGGCTCAACATTCTCGCAGTTCGCAAGATCAGTGTCGATCAATTGGCGCGCGAGCATTGGGCCAAGTTTGGGCGCAACTATTATGCCCGCCATGATTATGAGGCCCTGCCAACCGAAAATGCCGACGGGTTAATGGCTGAACTCAACCAATGCCTTGCAACTTTGCCGGGTAAGTCATTCGGATCATTGACAGTTGCGACGGCAGATAACTTCTCCTACCTCGATCCTGTCGATGGCTCGACCAGTTTTAATCAGGGCGTACGCGTGCTGTTTGAAGGCGGTTCGCGCGTGGTGTTCCGCCTGTCTGGCACCGGAACCGAAGGCGCAACTTTGCGAGTCTATCTGGAACGATATGAGCCCGTTGGTGGCGATCTTGATCGGGAAACGCCGGATATGCTGGCCGAACTTATTAGCGCGGCAGATGCCATTGCCGGGATCACGCGCCACACGGGTCGCACCGCGCCTGATGTTGTGACATGACACTGGGCGTTGTGGTTGCGGACGGGAAGACGCGCTTCACCGTCCGCGCCCCTCGCGCCGATACTGTGACGCTGTGCCTGTTTGAAGGCGAAACAGAACAACGGGTTAGCATGGCTTGTTCTGGCTATATCTGGACGGTTGAACTTGAAGCTGACTTAACTGGAGCGCGGTACGGCTATCGCGCATCGGGGGAATGGAACCCCGGTGCTGGCCTGTGGTTCGATCCGGCAAAACTGCTGGTCGATCCTTATGCCATGGAACTGAGCCAACCCTTCCAATACTCTCCAGCATTGGCCACGTATGGTGTCGATTCTGCTGGCATAGTTCCCAAAAGCATCGTGGGCAGCCCGCAGTCCGTCGCGCAAGAACCGCCACACTTTCAGCACGGCGGGTTGATCTACGAAGCCAACGTGCGCGGGCTTACGATGCTGCATCCAGACATCCCCATGGCGCTGCGAGGAACGGTTGCTGCGCTGGCCCATCCATCAATCATCAACCATCTCAAAAACTTGCACGTGTCGGCAATCGAACTGATGCCCATCGTCGCGTGGATTGATGAGCGTCACTTGCCCCCGCTGGGCCTGACCAATGCGTGGGGGTACAATCCGGTTGCGCCAATGGCGCTGGACCCGCGGTTGTGCCCCGGCGGCGTGGCTGAACTGCGAGATACTGTAGCGGCGCTCCATGCCGAAGGGATCGGCGTAATCCTTGATATCGTGTTGAATCATAGCGGGGAATCCGACGTACTTGGACCAGTTCTGTGCCTGCGCGGACTGGACGATGCGGCTTATGCCAAGGCACCTGATGGTGCGCTGATCAACGATACGGGTTGCGGCAATACGCTGGATTTTGGGAATGCGGCGGTGCGCGCGTTTGCGGTCGATACCCTGCGGCACTTCGTAAAGCATTGCGGGATAGACGGTTTTCGCTTTGATCTTGCGCCGATTCTTGCCCGCAGTCCGGGCTTTGCCGGCGATGCGCCGATATTTGCCGAGATTGCGGATGATCCATGGTTGGCGGGTCGGGTGCTGATTGCCGAGCCTTGGGACATTGGTCCTGGCGGATATCAACTCGGAGCTTTCCCACCCAATTGGTTGGAATGGAACGATAGATTTCGCGATGATGTGCGACGGTTCTGGAAGGGGGAAGTTGGGGTTGACGTCCTCGCCACGCGCATTGCTGGATCATCCGACGTGTTCGGCAAACACTGCCGCTCAGTCAACTTCCTTGCCGCGCATGACGGATTTACCCTTGCCGATGGACTGGCATACGAACAGCGGCACAACTGGGCCAACGGTGAAAACAACCGCGATGGACACGGTGAGAATTTCAGTTGGAACAATGGGATAGAGGGGGAAACTGACATCCTTAATGTGCTTGCTGCACGCGCTGCCTATGCCCGCGCGATGCTGGGCACGTTGTTCATTTCGACGGGCACAATCTTGCTCACAGCGGGAGATGAATTTGGGCGAAGCCAGCGCGGAAACAACAATGCCTATGCCCAAGACAACGCAATTACGTGGGTCGACTGGGAAAACCGCGACACGGCGCTGGAAAGCTATGTATTCGACTTATCAGCTTGGCGTCATTCGAATATTTCGTATTTTTCAACATTCCCGGAAGGGGGCTTTTGGCGCACGTTAGAGGGCGATCATGTGGCGCCAAGTGCGTGGGAGAACCCCGGAACGCAAGGTTTTCAGTGGTCAGGCCCGCACTACGGATTCATTGTTGATCGAAGCGTACCGATGGCTGGCCCCATTAAAAATTGAAGCTTCTTTTTCCGGGCTGAATTGTGCTGATTTGTTCAAAACGGACGCAAGCCGTCGCGCCATTGGCTCGTCAGACAGCAGGTGATGCACAACTCATCGCAAGGATTGGGGTACGGACTTGCAGATGCTGTCTGCGCCGTACAATTTGGGATCAATGAACACAAACCGGGATTTCGCATAATGGTTCCAGACCGGCGCCAGTTTTTGGGCGCCATTGCAGCCACTGTTGGTAGCCTTGCGGTTTCGGGACAGCCCGCGATTGCGGTGACACCGCCGCGTGAAATTGCAGTTTCTCCGTTTGTGAAGCCGACATTGCCGTTGATGGTGCAACGCGCTGTCGCTGCGCTCGATGCGCATGGCCGGCACGTTCGCAACCGTGATCTGGTTGGGTTTGTGGATTTTTCCCAACCTTCGCGAGAAGCGCGCTTTCATCTGATCGATATTGAAGGCGGCAAAGTGCTGTCATCGCACCTTGTTTCTCATGGCAGCGGATCTGACCCTGCCAATAGCGGATGGGTGCAGCGTTTTTCCAACCAGATGGGGTCGAACGCTTCAAGCCCCGGCGCATTCCTGACGGGCGTAAATTACTATGGCAAGCATGGCCGTTCACAGCGATTGATTGGCCTTGAAGATGCCAACAGTGCGGCGATGGAGCGCGGAATTGTCATTCACGCCGCAGATTATGTGAATGAAGATATGGCGCGTGATCAGGGCCGTGTAGGCCGCAGCCAAGGATGTTTTGCGTTTTCGAACAGAGACATCAGTAGCGTCCTTCAGAAACTGGGCGAAGGTCGGCTGCTTTTCGCGACGAAATAACCAACGAATGAACTGACACTGGATACCATAGCCAAAACCTATGGCAGAGTGCGATTCAAATCAATTTTGAGTGCATAAAATCCGATGGTATTCTGTGTCCAACAGACAATCACTGGATGCCCCGATGCGCGCAACGCCCGATTTTGATTTCGGCCTGACCGAAAGTGCCCTGATGATCCGCGAGGCTGCGGGCCGCTTTGCCGATGAGCAGATCGTGCCTTTATCCGCCGAGATCGACCACAACGACCGGTTTCCCCGTGAATTGTGGGAACCAATGGGCGCGTTGGGCCTGCATGCCATCACCGTTGAAGAAGAATGGGGAGGCTTGGGCCTCGGTTACCTTGACCATGTGATTGCAGTAGAAGAAGTTTCGCGTGCTTCGGGGTCTGTCGGGCTTTCGTATGGCGCGCATTCTAACCTTTGCGTGAACCAGATCAGGCGCTGGGGCAATGATGAGCAGAAGGCGAAGTATCTGCCCAAGCTGATTTCCGGCGAGCATATTGGCAGTTTGGCGATGTCAGAAGTTGGCGCAGGATCGGACGTGGTTTCGATGAAGCTCCGCGCAGAGGCTGTGCCCGGCGGGTTCCGGCTGAACGGCACGAAATTCTGGATCACCAACGGTACTTATGCCGACACGCTTGTGGTCTATGCGCGCACATCGCCCGATGGCAGCCGCGGCATCACGGCATTTCTGATCGAAAAGGGTATGGTCGGATTTTCCATCGGCCAGAAAATCGACAAGATGGGGCTGCGCGGTAGCCCCACGTGCGAATTGGTGTTCGACGATTGCTTTGTTCCCGACGAGAACGTGATGGGGCCGCTGAACGGCGGCGTTGGCGTTTTGATGAGCGGGCTTGATTATGAGCGGGTGGTGCTGGCGGGCATGCAGATCGGGATAATGCAGGCCTGCCTCGACACCGTGATCCCCTACGTTCGTGAGCGCAAGCAATTCGGGCAGCCAATTGGCACGTTTCAATTGATGCAGGCCAAGGTTGCCGACATGTATGTCGCGATCCAATCGGCGCGAGCTTATGTTTATGCCGTGGCCAAGGCATGCGATGCGGGGCAGACGACGCGGTTTGATGCGGCAGGCGCGATCCTGCTGGCGAGTGAGAATGCCTTCCGCGTTTCGGGTGAATCGGTGCAGGCACTGGGCGGCGCAGGCTATACCAAAGACTGGCCGGTGGAGCGGTATCTACGCGATTCCAAGTTGTTGGACATTGGCGCGGGAACAAATGAAATCCGCCGCATGTTGATTGGTCGGGAGCTGATCGGAGCGCGTTAGTGGAAACAATCTTGGCGGTTTTGCAGTGGTATGGTGCAGGCGCGGGCGTGATTGCCGCCGCAATGGTATCGATGGACTTGGGACGCCGACCGACGGGGTTGGCCTTCGTGATTTTTGTGACGTCGTCATTGGCCTTGATCGCTTGGGGATTTATCAGTCCTGAAGCAACGGGCATCGGCGTGCAGAATATCGTCTTGTTGTTGATCAATTGCGTGGGTGTTTATCGCTATTTGGTGCGTAAAGTGCCTGCGACATAAGCGTTCTTGAATGTACGAGGGGTTTGCATCCGCATCGATCGTGCAGGTCATTGCGCCAAGCGCGCCTTGAACACATCGAGCAACCAGGTGCGCGCAGGCCCAGCCGGGCAATCGCGCCGCCACAGCGCGTGGAAGGTGTAGGCCATGCCCGGAGCCTCGGGCAGCGCAAGCCGCACAAGGCGGTCTTCGGCAATATCGGCCGCGACGGCATGCGCAGGCATAGAACCCCAACCGATCCCTTCGCGCAGCAGCGCATGACGCGCGCCGAGATCACCCAAGCGCCACGTATTGGCCGAAAACACCGAGAAGTCTTTGCCTTCGGTGAGCCTTGATCGGTCGGTCAGGACGAGTTGGCGATGTTTGCGAACTTCGCCCGGTGGGATCGGGTTCATCCGCGAAAGGGGGTGGCTTGGCGCGGCGACGGGGATCATTTGCACGTTGCCGATGGCGATGCGTTCAAGTTCTGACAGGGGCACAAGATCAGGCCCGCCGATGCCAAGATCTGCGGCGCGATCAATGACCAGCGCGGCGATGGCGCCCAATGCCTCGACATGCAGCCGCAGGCGGACAGTGGGGAACTCCTGCTGAAATTCGCGCAGAATCTCGGCCATGAGGTGCGTGGGAAACATGACGTCTACCGCAAGGCCGAGTTCGGCTTCGAGACCCTGATTGAAGCTAAGGACACCAGCCATGAGCGTATCGACATCATCCGCCACGGCGCGAGCTTGCGCGAGCATGGCTTTGCCAGCTTCGGTCAGAACGGGTTTGCGCGAGCCTTCGCGATCAAACAATGCCACGCCCAGCTGAGCTTCGAGCGCGGTGATACCGTAGCTGACGACCGAAATGGCGCGCCCAAGCTTGCGCGCTGCGCCATTGAAGCTGCCTTCATCGACCACGGCGAGGAACAATCGTAACTGGTCGAGAGTTGGCTGGCCGACGGTCACGCCGATTTCCTTTCAACAATTTCGAACATTCTGATGCATTTTATCGGGATATTCCGATTAATCTGCAAGGCCTATCAACGGAGCAAGAGGACAGCGCGCCTGTCCGGATCGGAGAATTTATCATGTCTCAGATGACTGCCACCCAAGCCCATATCGAACTGCGCCCTTTTGCCTCGCTTGGGGCCGCCAATCATGGCTGGCTTGATGCCCACCATCACTTTTCGTTTTCGGAATACCGCGATCCGGCGCGCGACAACTGGGGCGCGCTGCGCGTGTGGAACGATGACGTGATCGCCGCCAACGCCGGTTTTCCGCCACATGGCCACCGGGACATGGAGATCGTGACTTATGTGACCAAAGGCGCGATCAGCCACAAGGACAACTTGGGCAACGCGGGCCGCACCGAAGCGGGCGACGTACAGGTGATGTCTGCTGGCACCGGCATCCAGCATTCTGAGTTCAATCTTGAAGCCGAAGAAACACGGCTGTTCCAGATATGGATCGTTCCCGATCGCCGTGGCCATGCGCCAAGCTGGGGCGCCCGCCCCTTCCCAAAAGACAACCGGGAAGGGCAATTTGTGCCGCTGGCATCAGGGATTGCAGGCGATGACGATGTGTTGACGATCAACGCCAATGCCCGCGTTCTGGGGGCGACGATGAAAGCGGGCGAAACCGTTCGCTATGCGCTGACCGAGGATCGTCATGCCTATCTTGTACCGGCAAAGGGCCGCGTACAGATTGGTGATGTTGAAGCCAATGCGCGTGATGGCGTGGCCATCACTGGCGTGAACGAGATTGTCGTGACTGCACTTGAGGATTCCGAACTTGTCCTTGTTGATGCAGCCTGACACACACTTTTGATCCCAAGGAGTATTTCATGACACGTACTGCATCCCCCCGCGTACTTCCGCTCATCGTTGAACGGTGGAGTCCGCGCGCATTTGATGGTTCGGCGGTGCCGCAGGAAGATCTTGATGTGATCTTCGAGGCTGCCGGACTTGCCGCCAGTGCATCCAACTACCAGCCTTGGCGCTTTGCCTATGCCCATAACGGCGATGCCAACTTCGATAGATTCGTGTCTGGGCTGATCCCGTTCAATCAGGCTTGGGCAAAGGAAGCCGCTGTGCTGGTCTATGCGGTATCAGACGAATCCATGCGCGGTTCCCCCAATCACAGCCACAGCTTTGATACGGGCGCAGCGTGGGCCAATGCGTCTTTGCAGGCGCTGGCCATGGGCTATCATACTCACGGCATGACCGGTTTGGAATTTGAGAAGGTGCCTGAAATTCTGAATTTGCCCGAAGGGTTCCGCGTGGAAATGGCATTCGTAATCGGGCGCAAGGGCGATCCGGCCCAGTTGTCCGATGCCTTGCGTGAACGTGAAGCACCAAGCAGCCGAAAGCCGGTGAGCGAAATCATGTTTGCCGGTCCATTTAAGGCATAAGTGATGAGTGGCGCCGCCCGCGCGTTTTCGCTAGGGCGGCGTCATGCTTCGCATCAATGAACTGAAACTGCCGCTAAATCACGCCGCCGAGGATTTGCCCACGGCGATTTGCGCACGTCTGGGGATTGAGCCCCCCGCCCTGAAACGCTTCCAGATATTCAGGCGTGGCAATGATGCGCGCAAGAAGCACGCGATCCTGCTGACGTATGTGGTCGATTGCGTGGTGGATGATGAGGCGGCACTGCTGTCGCGCTTTACCGATGACCAGAACGTGCGCGCAACGCCTGATACATCGTACAAGTTCCCGATCATGGCTCCCGATGGCTGGAGCGGCGAGCGGCCGGTGGTCATCGGTGCGGGGCCTTGCGGGCTGCTGGCAGCGTTGATTTTGGCGCAGATGGGTCTGAAGCCCATCATTATCGAGCGCGGCAAAGCCGTGCGCGAGCGGACCAAGGATACGTGGGGCCTGTGGCGCAAATCGGTGTTGCAGCCTGAATCGAACGTGCAATTTGGCGAAGGCGGCGCGGGCACGTTCTCTGACGGCAAGCTCTACAGCCGGATCAAGGACCCTCGCCATCTGGGGCGCAAGGTGCTGGTGGAGTTCGTCAAAGCGGGCGCGCCTGACGACATCCTGACCGAGGCCCATCCACACATTGGCACGTTCCGGCTGGTCACGATGGTGATCTCTATGCGTGAGACGATTGAAAAGTTGGGCGGCGAATACCGCTTTGGTACCCGCGTTGACGATTTTGAGATTGAGACGGCGGCGGATGGATCGCGACGGATGGCGGGGCTGCACTTGTCGGACGGATCATTCCTGCCGGCGCGCCATGTGATCATGGCCGTGGGGCATTCCGCGCGCGATACCTTTCAAGTGTTGTTTGACCGCGGCGTGCATATTGAGGCCAAGCCTTTTGCCATCGGCGTGCGGATCGAGCATCCACAAGGGTGGATCGACACCGCACGTTATGGGCCGAATGCGGGCAACAAGATTTTGGGTCCGGCAGCCTATTCGATATCGCACAAGTGCAAGAACGGGCGCACGGTTTATTCGTTCTGCATGTGTCCGGGCGGGCGCGTGGTGGCGGCGACCAGCGAGGAAGGCCGCGTTGTTACCAACGGCATGAGCCAATATTCGCGCGCGGAATTCAACGCCAATTCGGGGCTGGTGGTCGATATCGATCCCAACCGCGATTACCCCGGCGGCCCCATGGCTGGCATGGCGTTCCAGCGGCATTGGGAAAGCCTGGCATTTGAAGCGGGTGGCCGCAATTACAACGCACCGGGGCAGAAGCTGGGCGATTTTCTTGCGGACCGTCCCTCGACCGAATTTGGTGCGGTGACACCCAGCTATCAACCGGGTGTGCATCTGACAGAGTTGAACAAGTGCCTGCCCGATTATGTGATCGAAGCGATCCGCGAGGCGCTGCCGGTGTTTGGCCGGATGGTGCCGGGTTATGATCATCCCGATGTCGTGATGACCGGTGTAGAGACGCGCACATCGTCGCCGGTAAAGATCACGCGCGGGGGCGATTGCCAAAGCCTCAACACGCAAGGGCTTTATCCGGCAGGTGAAGGTGCAGGTTATGCGGGCGGCATTCTTTCGGCAGCGGTTGACGGGATCAAAGTGGCCGAGGCGCTGGCGTTGAAGATGCTGGCGTGAGCGGGTCCAAGTTCGACGCAATCGTTCTGGGCGCAGGCGCAGCGGGGCTGATGGCTGCGCTGACAGCGGGACAGCGCGGACTGCGGGTGTTGTTGATCGACCATGCTGACGAGCCGGGAAAGAAAATCCTGATTTCGGGCGGCGGTCGGTGCAATTTCACCAACATCCACACCGTCGCTGATCGCTACATCTCTGAAAACGCGCACTTCGCGCGTTCTGCCTTGGCACGATACACGCCTGCTGAATTTATCGCGCTGGTCGGGAAACACGGCATTGCCTGGCACGAAAAGACGCTGGGGCAATTGTTCTGCGATGGATCGGCGCGCGCGATTGTCGACATGCTGATGTTCGAATGCCGCGATGGCGGTGTGACCTTTGAGTTCGGCAAGCCGGTGTCAGACGTGGACCTGAGCGATGGGGTTTACCGGGTAACGGTGGACGGGGTGGAACATCGCACGCCGTCGCTGGTGTTGGCGACGGGAGGGCTCTCCATCCCAAAAATGGGCGCGACCGGGTTTGCTCTGGAATTGGCGCGAAAGTTTGGCTTGCCTGTCGTGCAGACGCGCCCGGCGCTTGTCCCGTTTACGCTGGGTGAGGACGAGGCGCTGTTCCGTTCGCTTTCGGGTGTTTCCGCCGATGTCATCGCGCGGGCGGGCAAGGCAGCGTTTCGCGAAGCCGCGCTGTTTACCCATCGGGGGCTTTCGGGTCCGGCGATGCTGCAAGTGTCATCCTATTGGGAGCACCGCAGCGCGATCCATGTCGATTTCCTGCCCGATGCAAGTGGCGACTGGCTGCTGGAAGAAAAGCGCGCGCGGCCCAAGGCAACCTTGCGATCAACACTTGCACGCCGTTTGCCCGAACGATTGGCCGAGACTCTAGCTGAACGGTTGGCGGTGGAGGGCGAGTTGGGCAATTGCCGCGATGCCGGATTGAAGGCCGCGCAAGAGCGATTGGCGCGCTGGGCGTTTGAGCCGAATGGCACCGAAGGTTACGCCAAGGCCGAAGTGATGGCGGGCGGAATCTCTACGCGCGCCATTTCGCAAAAGACGATGGAAGCGAGCAAAGTGCCGGGCCTCTTTGCGATCGGCGAGGCGGTAGATGTTACCGGGTGGCTGGGCGGCTATAACTTCCAATGGGCCTGGGCCAGTGGGCGTGCGGCAGGCGAAGCGGTTTAGAGCTAAATGGGAGTGAGTTGACCCAACCATCCGTTCGTGTCGAGCGAAGTCGAGACACTTGCGCGTGGTGTCTCGACTTCGCTCGACACGAACGGTGTGTTGTTGTGATTACATTTTAGCCCTCCATGAGGTCTAGATATGCAACGACATCGTTATCCGTTGCGATGAACAGCCCGGCCTGAACCTCTTCTGGCTGAGCGGCTGCCATTTCGAGGGCTTGCGATAGCGTGGCGTAGCACAGCGTTTCAGCCGAGCCGCCATCGGGGCCATCGCCGAGATAGTACAGCCGGACGGTGGTTTCTTCAGACGTGGTGCGCATGGCAAGGCTCTGGCAGTTTAGGCCGCGCGTGTCATCTTATGACGCGAAAACGGGAGCAGAGTAAACGCGCGCCCGTATCGCTTCAAATCCCCAACCAAGTGCGCACTCCGGCTATGCGCCGCAACACCAGCCATTCGAGCAAGAGCATGGCGACAAGCGACAGCGCCAGCAATGGCAGGAACGCGGCGAGCAGTATGAGGGCGATCCAGATGCCCTTGCCCGCTTCGCCTGTGCGCATCGCTGCGGGTGCACCCAGTTTGTCCGCTGGTCTGCGCCGCCGCCACATGACAAAGCCGGTGACGCTCATCGCCACAAGCATGAGCGCGGTCAGGACGCCGATCAATTGATTGACGAGGCCGAAAAGCTGACCTTCGTGCCACGCCACGCCATAGCCGACGACCTGATCAATCGGGTGCTTGTCGGCAAATGTTTCACGCGAAGTTTCGCGGCCCGTGCGCGCATCGTAAGTCAGGGTTACCCGCAAGGGCCGGTTCTGCGCGTCTGAGCGGACGGTCCATGCAGGCACCGCCTTTTTGCCAAAACGTCCCGGCGCGCCGGGAGGAGTGACAATGACAGGGAATGCAAGATGCTCTCCCTTGGCCTTGGCGACGACTTCGGTGAGGAACACGCCTGAAGGGCCATGCCCGGAATGGGCCGACATATCATGACCGCCAGACTTGCCTGCCCCCATCATCGCCGCATGATTGTGTTCGGCGTGTTCGTCCTCGACCGGAGCTTTGCCGCCGATGGTCCAATCCTGCGCACCCTTCTGCCAGCCCATCTCGGCGCGGACGGCCTTGAACGCGCTGCCCCAAACATCGGCCCATGGCAGCCCGCTGACCAGCAGGACCAGCGCGAGGCCGGATACCCAAAAGCCGGTAACCGCGTGAGCATCGCGCCATGCTGCGCGGGAACCTAGATGCAGGCGCGGGTAGACCACGCCAGCGGCTCCCCTGCCCCGCGGCCACCACATATACAGGCCGCTAAGGATCATCACGATGGCCCAACTTGCCGAGAGTTCCACGATCCAACTGCCGCGCGAGCCGAGCAGCAACTGGCCGTGGATGTCGTGTACCACCTGCATGATCCGCCATTCGGGATCGAGCACGCCGACAACCTCTCCCTGCGGCGAGACAAAGACATCGCGCATGCCTTTGTTTTCGGACAATCCGACATGAATCATCGCCGCATCGCCATCAGCGCGGGGCACACGATAGGAATGGAAGCTGGCACCGGGGAATTTCCCCAGTGCCGCTGCTACCTGATCATCAGGAGATACCGCGCTGCCCGTGGGCAAAGCGGCAAACGACCTTTCCTCCCAAGCTTCAACTTGCGGCTTGAACAAATAGATCGCGCCGGTGATCGAAAGGATCACGATCATCGGCATCACGAACAGCGCGGCATAGAAATGCCAGCGCCAGATCGTGCGATAGCGTGCTGCGCGATGGGAAGGCGTTGCGCTCATAGTTTCCATCCAGCTTCAACGAGGAACGTGCGCTGCGGATAAGGGTGGAACACCCATGCGCGATCATTGGTGATGTTATCAACGCCTGCTGAGACGCGGAATTGATCGGTGACGCTCCAGTTGATCTTGGCATCCAGCGCGAACAATTCGGAGGTGTAGCCGAACGTATCGCCGCGCTGAAGGCCGAACAGGTCGGTGTTGGGGCGGCTGGCATAGCGCATACCGAGCGAGGCCTGCACTGTATCGGTCAGTGCATAACGCACATTGCCGTTGATCCGCCAGCGCGGGATGCGCGGGAATTGCACCCCCTCGGCCAGTGTATTGGACGGATTGCGCAGCGTCTTGGAATCGATCAGCGCCCCGTTGAGATCAATGTCCATGCCGTTAACTGGCCAATCGCGCGTTTCGGCAATCAGTTCGAGGCCATATTGCCGCGTAAGATCGATGTTCTTGAAGTTGCTCGTCAATATTCCGTTCTGGTTAAAGCCTGAAAAGGAAAAGACGGTGTTACGCACCCGCTGATAGAACGCCGATCCAGTCAATTTCAACCAGCCGAAATCGTGTCCGATCAGGAAGTTGGCGTCCTTGCTCTTTTCCGGCTTCAGGTCGGGATCGAAGCTGTTGACGTTAAACGTGCCATCGCCGTTGAGGCTGCCTTGGAACAATTCACCCACCGTTGGGTAGCGCGTTGCCATCGCCAGGCTGAGTTGCAGCGAGGTGTTATCGGCCAGCCGGTATTCGAACGAGAGGCTGGGATCGACGGAGTCATCGGTGCGTGAGGCGTAGTTGTTCGAAAGCTGCTGTCCGGCCAGTGCGCCGGTGCCCAGACGGGTAAGCCCGCCATTGTAAGCGCGCCAGTTATCGTAACGCGCGCCAGCGGTCACCGTCAGATCATTGAGGAACAACCGTCCCTCTGCCCATGCCGACAATTGGCGGGTTTTGCCGAAAGTCTGCGTGGTGAATGCCTTGCCCGCCGCGCTGGCCCAATTGGTGAGGTTGTAGCGCGTTTGGTCAGTGCGATAAGCATTGGCGGTGAGGCCGAATGCGAGTTCGCGCGTATCGGTCTTGTTTTCGACGGTAAGGTCGGCGGTCCACCAGCCGGTTGGCCCCTGCTCTGCCAAGACGCCCGCGCCGCCGGTTTGGCCGGTGACATAAGTGTTCGACGTGAAACCATCGGAGCGCAGCACTTGGTAGGTTGAAACTGCCAAGCGGGCGGTGGTGTTATCGGCGAGCGGTGCGGCCAATTTCAAGCCGGTGAGGAATTCATCGCGCAACGTTTTGGAGAAGTTCGCACCCGAAGCGGTGTAGCTTTGCGTACCGATCCGCACGCGCCCGTCACACACGACGTTTCCAGCGGCATCGCGCAAATAGCAATCGGGTGCAGTCTGGCTGTCTTCGTTATGCCAGAAGGCGAACAGGAATTGGCCCGTGAGGCTGCCATTATCGTAGCCAACCTTCAGCTTGGCCTGCTCCTGTGTGATCTTGGCGGGAGATTGTGCAGCGAAATAGGGGTTGGTGGCATTGCCCGGAGCGCCCGGAATGCCGGTGCCAGCAGCGGTCGCCCGGACGTGTTCGGGATCTGTCACCGCGCCTGTGACCACGGTGCCGCCGGTGCCAGTGACCGGCGTCAGGCCGAGGAATGTCATCGGGTGACCCGTGTTGCGGAAAAACCGCCCGGTCAGGCGGACTGACCACGGGCCGTCCTTCTGTTTCAGACCCAAACCAACTTCGGCTGATCCGCCCCAGTAACTGTCGTGCGTCGAGAACTGATCGTAAGGCTGGACCATGCCCTGCACCGTGGCAAATGCCTCGGTTTCCTTGGGGTCGCGCGTGGTGATGTTGATGATGCCGCCCATCGAATTGCCGATATAGCGCGAGCTATAGGGGCCATAGACAATGTCGAACTGTTCAACTTCACCCGGACCAACGATGCCCCACTTAGGGCTGAAGGCGAAGCTGTTGCCAAGGAAGTTGGACACGGCAAAGCCATCGACCATCACCAGCGTGCGGGCGCTTTGCGTCGAGTGCGTGCCGCGAAAACCGGGGACACCATTGCTATCGCCCGAATAGCGTTTGCGCACGAAGAAGTTGGGCGCATACTTCATCAGGTCTTCGGTGTTGAACGCATTAATGCCCGCGAATTGTTCTTCGCCAAGGCTTACCGCAAGGCCGCGCGGTTCGATTTCGATGGGTGCATCGCGCTGGCCAACGACAAGGATTGATGCGGGTGCTTCGGTGCTTTCAATGTCTTCAGCAAAGGCTGGAGCGGCCACAGTCAGGGCTGTGGCGAGTGCAAAAAGCGAAGTCTTCATGATATGGGTATTCCGGTATTTCCACCGCGCAATCGCGCTGGCGGATCTGTCAGCAATGGCCCGCTATGGGCCGGTTGGGGGCTGTCAGACGAGAACCGGTGGTGCGCGCAAAGGCGGACGGATCCGGCGTGTTACCGTGACACGCGGGGTGGCGACTGCCGCAAAGCCGAGCAGCAGGATGAACGCCAGTGCAAGCGCCAACAGCGCAGGACTTGCTCCCGAAAGGCCTGCCATGGCGAGCGACGAGAACGCGCAAGCCTCACCACTTTTTGCTTGGGCCGGTTGCCCTTGCGCTGGTTTACCGGGGATCACGACTTGTTTGGACAAGACGTGGCCGCTACTGGCATCGGCGCAAATTGCAATGGTCAGCACATGATTGCGCGTTTCGACCATGTACCCTGCGGGCACGAGCGCCTTCATGGCGAGCGCAAGCGCGATCACCACAATGACCATTCGGTGCCGAAACAGCAGAAATTGGCGAACAGCGTCCATGCTGGCGCGCCGTTAGCGGTTGCGGGCGCGCTTGTCACCGATGATTGCAACAAAAATGATTGGATCAGGTGTTGTGGCAAAAATTCCTGCAAACCCAGTTGACCACACCACCGGTCGCGGTTAGGAGCGCGCCTCGTCTTGCAGAGATTGACCAATCTGCACCATGGGGCGGAGTAGCTCAGCTGGTTAGAGCAGCGGAATCATAATCCGCGTGTCGGGGGTTCGAGTCCCTCCTCCGCTACCA
>CAMTWP010000004.1:0-149609 GCA_947085475.1 uncultured Novosphingobium sp.
GCCAAGCCGATCGCCGGCAAGAAGAAGTAAGACCCGCAAGGGCTTTCTTCCGTCCCAGATTATCGAGGATAGAAACCAATGGCACGCGAACCTCAGCGCATTAAGCGCCGCGAGCGTAAGAACATCACAAGCGGCGTTGCGCACGTAAACGCCAGCTTCAACAACACCATGGTGACCATCACCGACGCACAGGGCAACGCGATTTCGTGGTCCTCGGCCGGCATGATGGGCTTCAAGGGCAGCCGCAAGTCGACACCGTATGCAGCGCAGGTCGCTGCTGACGATGCCGGCAAGAAGGCTGCTGAACACGGCGTTCGCACCCTCGAAGTCGAGGTCAAAGGCCCCGGTTCGGGTCGTGAAAGCGCGCTGCGTGCACTTCAAGCGGTTGGCTTCACCATCACGGCAATCCGTGATGTGACGGCAATCCCGCACAACGGCGTTCGTCCTTCGAAGCGTCGTCGCGTCTAATTTGCCTTTGGTGGATGGCGGCGCCGTTACTGGCGCTTTCATCCACCCAATACCTCGACCGGATACGGATAATTCGTCCGATGTCCGGCAAAGCCCGCACAAACCCCAGGGGAATTCCATGACTGTCAACATCAAGAACTGGCAGGAACTGAAGAAGCCCAACAATCTTGAGATCAAACCGGGCAACGATCCCAAGCGTCGCGTGACTTTTGTCGCCGAACCGCTTGAGCGTGGCTTTGGTCTCACCCTCGGCAACGCGCTTCGTCGCGTGCTGTTGTCATCGCTGCAGGGCGCAGCCGTTACCTCGATCAAGATCGAGAACGTACTTCACGAATTCTCCTCGCTTGCCGGCGTGCGCGAAGACGTGACTGACATCGTTCTGAACGTGAAGCAGATCGCATTGAAGATGCAGGGCGAAGGCCCCAAGCGTCTCCAGCTTTCGGCAACCGGTCCGGGCGAAGTCAAGGCTGGCGACATTGCCGTTACTGGCGATATCGAAGTCCTCAACAAAGACCTCGTGATTTGCAACCTTGATGAAGGCGCAACCTTCAACATGGAACTGACGGTTGATACCGGCAAGGGCTATGTCCCTGCTGTTGCCAACCGCCCGGTAGACGCACCCATCGGCCTTATTCCGGTCGATTCGCTCTATTCGCCGGTTCGTCAGGTTTCCTACAAGGTCGACAACGCGCGCATCGGACAAGAGCTTGACTATGACAAGCTCAACCTGACGGTCGAAACCGACGGCACTGTGACGCCTGAAGATGCAGTGGCTTATGCCGCGCGCATCCTGCAGGACCAGCTTTCGCTGTTCGTGCACTTCGACGATCAGGTTCCTGTTGGTCATGTTCCTTCGGTTGCAGGCGTTGCTACGCATGCTCCAGAAGAAAGCGATGCCAACCAGCTCAACCGTTACCTTCTCAAGAAGGTCGATGAATTGGAGCTGTCGGTCCGCTCGGCCAACTGCCTCAAGAACGACAACATCATCTATATCGGCGATCTGGTTCAAAAGACCGAAGCCGAGATGCTGCGCACGCCGAACTTCGGCCGCAAGTCGCTCAACGAGATCAAAGAAGTTCTCTCCTCGATGGGTCTGCGCCTCGGCATGGACATCCCTGGCTGGCCGCCAGAAAACATCGAAGAAATGGCCAAGAAGCTCGAGCAAGAGCTGCTGGGTTAAAAAACATACGGGGCGTTCTTCGGAACGCCCCGGTTTTGGGTGATTTGGCGGCGACCCCTAACAGCTGCCTGGATCGGGGTACCTTGCACGGCCCCCCTACGAACTGAAGGATAACCCATGCGTCATAAAATGGGCCAGCGTAAGCTAGGCCGTAAATCCGCTCACCGTCTCGCGATGCTCCGCAACATGGCGGCCGCTTTGATCAAGCATGAGCAGATCACCACCACCACGCCAAAGGCACGCGAACTGCGTCCTTACCTCGAAAAGCTGATCACGCTGGGCAAGAAGGGCGGCCTTTCGAACCGTCGTCTCGCGCACACCCGTCTGGGTGATGACACGCAGTTGACCAAGCTGTTCTCGGTTCTGGCTGATCGTTACGCTGACCGTGAAGGCGGCTATACCCGTATCATCAAGGCTGGTTACCGCGCTTCGGACGCAGCGCCAATCGCCGTGATCGAACTGGTGGACCGCGACGTTTCGGCCAAGGGTCAGGATTCAGGTCCAGTTTACACCGCTGACGAGGACGAATACGAAGCCGCTTAATCGCAGCTTTGGTTCGCACCGATCAGAACAACGGGCGGGGCAGAAATGCCACCGCCCGTTTTTCGTTGTTGGCAGGTGTTGCGTGGGACAGCCGACCGTATGGAGTCCGGCCTTCGCCGGGATCGACGACAAAGAATCTGCCCTAATTGGCCCCGTCACCCCGGCGAAGGCCGGGGTCCATTCGCTTTACAGAGCACTCGCCCTGTGAACACATAATCCAGCTGTCCTACAATACGGCTAGCGGTTAAACCCCTGCTATGACGCTGCAAAACCGCCCTCTAAGCGCCTCAGTCAACGCAACTTCCCGCACCAATGCCGGGGCCGCACGGAGTTTCTCTGAACAGTGTAAACTGTGTAAACCTGTTCAGGTTCGCTTGCATGAACATGGATGTCAGCTAGTTTCCGGCGCAACCAGAATGATCAGACTGAAAGCGCGCCCATGCAACCAATTCGCACCATCCTCGCAATGTCCGCAGCCTCGCTTCTTGCCGTTCCGGCGTTCGCGCAAAGTGGGGATGTGGTCATGACTTATCCTGCCACCGAACGCGGCAACGTGGTCGAGACGGCCTTCGGTCAGAAGGTTGCCGACCCTTATCGCTGGCTTGAAGCCGATGTGCGCGAAGACAAGAAGGTGGCCGGGTGGGTCGATGCGCAAAGCCGCTTTACCGCCGATTATCTTGCCAAGTTGCCAGAACGTCCGGCATTCGAAAAGCGACTTACAACTCTGTTTGATTTTGAGCGGATCAGCATGCCGGTGAAGGCGGGAAGCCAATTGTTCTTCCGCCACAATTCCGGCTTGCAAAACCAGTCGGTGCTCTACGTCCGCAACGCCGATGGCAGCGGAGAGCGGCGCGTGCTGATTGATCCGAACACATGGGCCAAGGATGGTGCGACCGCTCTTGATGATTGGCAGCCATCAGATGACGGCTTGCGGCTCGCCTACACCGTTCAGGACGGCGGATCAGACTGGCGTACGGTCAAGTTCCTCGACGTCGCCACCGGTACAGTGTTGCCAGAAACACTCGAAAACGTGAAGTTTTCTGCACTGGCATGGGCGGGCAACGGCGGCGTGCTCTATTCGCGATTCCCCGCACCAAAAGCGGGGGAAGCATTTCAGGCGGTCAGTTCTAACCAATCGGTGTGGTATCATCAGATCGGCACGGATCAGTCTGCTGACAAGATGATCCACGCCACACCCGACAATCCGCGTCTCTACCATTCTGCCGCCGTTACGCATGATCAGCAGTGGATGGTCGTTTCCACCAGCACGGGCAGCGAAAAGGGTAATGCAGTTGGCGTTGCGCCAATCGGCAAGGGTGATTGGAAAGTGCGCCCATTGGTCACCCTGTTGAAAGACGAATGGAGCCTGATTGACGGCATTGGCGATCACTTGTGGTTCGTGACCAGCAAAGATGCGCCGCGCAAACAGATCGTTATGGTTGACCTTTCGGGTGCGGAACCGGCGATTATGATCGTTGTGCCTGAGGACGATGCCGTGCTTGATGGTGCGAGTATCGTCGGCGACAAGTTGGTGCTGAACTATTTGCGCGACGTGAAGGCCGAACTGCGCCTCGCCAAACTTGACGGCAAACCCGCAGGAACGCTGGCTCTGCCCGGCATTGGTAGTGTTGGCGGGGTGCAGGGTGAGCCGGGAGACGCGCAAAGGCACTTTATTTTCAGCGGATTTACGCAAGCCGCCACTGTTTACAGTTTCGAAGCAAGCAACCCGGCCTCGATCAGCGTCTGGGCCGCACCAAAACTGACGTTCGACCCCGCGCGGTTTGAAACACGCCAAGTGTTCTATCCATCCAAGGATGGCACCAAAATCCCGATGTTCGTGGTGCGCCGCAAGGACTTGTCAGGCCCGCTGCCGACGATCCTTTATGGCTATGGCGGCTTCAACATCTCGGTTTTGCCCGGCTTTTCGGCAGTGCGGATGGCGTGGTTGGAGGCAGGCGGAGCTTATGCCGTGGCCAACATTCGCGGTGGCGGCGAATATGGTGAGGCGTGGCACCTGGGCGGAAAGGGCGCAACCAAACAGAACGTGTTTGACGATTTCATCGCAGGCGGCGAATGGCTCAAAGCCAATGGCGTAACGTCGCAGGAAGGCCTCGCGGTTGAGGGCGGGTCAAACGGGGGCCTGCTGGTCGGCGCGGTGGTCAACCAGCGGCCCGACCTGTTTGCAGCGGCGCACCCCGCCGTCGGCGTGATGGACATGCTGCGCTTTGACAAGTTCACCGCCGGGCGCGAATGGGTGTTCGACTATGGCTTTCCTGAAAAGGAAGCGGACTGGCGCTTGCTGCGGTCCTATTCGCCGTATCACAACGTGACTTCGGGCAAGGCCTACCCCGCGATTTTGACAACGACGGCGGACACCGATGATCGCGTTGTGCCCGGTCACAGCTTCAAATATGCTGCAGCGTTGCAAGCCGCTGACATCGGGCCGAAGCCGCACCTGATCCGCATTGCGACGCGGGCAGGGCACGGCGCAGGCACGCCGGTATCCAAGATGATCGAGGAAGCGGCGGACGTTTATGCGTTTCTTGCGCATTGGACGGGTTTGAAGCCGAAGGACTGACCTTCAATACATCTCGCGAGCACCGTCCTAAAGTGCTACGCTAACGAGAATAATGATGTGGGAGCAGGATCTGAACAGGCAACGCGCCATTGGCGCGATTGCGGCGCTGTCGCTATTGTTGGCAGCCACGTCGCTGCGCGCCGAAAATGCAGCGGAGAGTATCCGCGCGCCTGTGTCGAGCGGAAGTTCAGCTGCGGCACCGACATCGCGCATGATTTTGCCGCGCAGTGCCTATCCTGTCACCCGCAGCGATGGCTTGATTGAGCAGCCGTTCGGAGAGCGCGTGGCCGATCCGTTTCGCTGGCTCGAAGCCGATCCGGGCAAAGACGCTGATGTTGCCAAGTGGATCACGCGCCAGAACACGCTGTCTGCAGATTACCTTGGGAACCTGCCGGGCCGCGATCACTTCGCATCGCGGATCCGCGAACTATTTGACTATGAGCGGTACGGACTGCCGCGCAAAGCCGGAAACCGATACTTCTATTCACGCAATTCAGGCCTGCAAAATCAATCTGCGCTGTGGGTGCGCAAAGGGGTGGGTGGCGCGCAACGCTTGCTGGTGGACCCCAACACCTGGAGCGCAGACGGATCGCTGGCGCTGGCGCAGTGGGAGCCGTCGCCAACAGGCCGATTCCTCGCCTTTGCTGAACAAGAGGCGGGCAGTGATTGGCGCACCTTGCGTGTGGCCGATGTGGCAACAGGCAAAGTGCAGGACGACCGGCTTGCCTGGGCCAACGATACCGAAATCGCCTGGATTGGCGACGAAGGTTTCCTCTATTCGCGTTTCCCTGAACCCAAAGCGGGCGAAGATCCGCGCGCACCGCGCTTTAATAAAGCGGTGTGGTATCACCGGGTCGGCACCGGGCAGGCCGAAGATCAACAGGTCTTTGCAACGCCTGACCATCCGGAATGGAGTCACAAGGCGCAAGTGACCAGCGACGGACGCTGGGCGGTGATTATCAGCGAAGTCAGCACAGACAAGCGCAACGCGGTGCATGTGATCCAGCTAGAGGGTCGGCAGGCTGGGGCATGGAAAGCGGTGCCACTGGTGCCCGAAATTGCCCATCACTGGCGGATGGTGGCCGGGATCGGGGATAAGCTTTGGTTTCTGACTGACCGCGGTGCGCCCGAATTTCACCTTGTCAGCATTGATCTGGCGCGCGCCAAATCTGGTTGGCGTGTGGTGGTGCCCCAGCGTGCCAACAAGCTTGAGGGCGCGCGCATGGTGGGTGATCGCTTCCTGCTATCGTACTTGCAAGATGGACAGAGCGTGGCCGTGATGGCCGACCGTCAGGGCCGACCGGGCACAGCGATAACTTTGAATGGTATTGGCACCGCAACAGGTTTTGGCGGACGTCCGGGCGAGTCTGAGACGTTCTACCAGTTCAGCAGTTTTGCCACGCCACCCGCAATTTACCGGATGGATCTGCGCAGCGGCGCAGTGACACCCTTTGCGGTGCCCAAGATGGCGTTTGATCCAGACGATTTTGAAGTGGAGCAGCGCCGCTTTACCTCGAAAGATGGCACGCAAGTGCCGATGTACGTGGTTCGCAAGCGTTCAGCAGCCAAGGCTGGAACGGCACTGCCAACACTACTTTATGGCTATGGCGGGTTCGATATATCGTTGACGCCTGCCTACTCGCCGGTGCGCATGGCCTGGCTTGAGGCTGGAGGTGCGTTCGCGCTTGCCAATATCCGGGGCGGGGGCGAATTCGGTCGCAATTGGCACGAGGCGGGCAGCCGCGAGCGCAAACAGAACAGCTTTGATGATTTCATCGCGGCGGGTGAATACCTGATCACTGAAGGTATCGCGGCCAAGGGGGCGCTGGCTATTCAGGGCGCTTCGAACGGCGGGCTGCTGGTCGGGGCGGTTGTTAATCAGCGGCCGGATCTGTTCGCAGCGGCAAATCCTGACGTCGGCGTAATGGACATGCTCCGGTTTGATCGGTTCACATCAGGCAGGTTCTGGGTCGATGATTACGGGCGGCCTGACCGCGAAGCCGATTGGCGCACGCTGCGGGCCTATTCGCCCTATCACAACATATCCAGCGGCAAGTCCTACCCGGCCATTCTGGTGACGACGGCTGACAATGATGATCGTGTCGTACCGGCGCATAGCTTCAAATATGTCGCGGCGCTGCAAGCTGCGCAGATTGGCGACCGCCCCCATTTGCTCCGAGTGGAATCGCGTGCCGGCCACGGTGCGGGCAAACCTGTCGATAAAGTCATCAACACGGGCGCCGATGTGCTGTCTTTTTTTGCCTATTGGACCGGGTTGCGCAACGAACAAGGCCAACCTTAGTCTGTTCATGTAAGTTGGCATTTTTATGAACATTCGCTGTCATCCCGGTTCAGCGTCCTATCAAGGCGAATCAGGCAAACCTTCATTCGAGGCGGGAATAGCCCGCCCAAAGTGAAGGATGGCAACCATGAAGACGTTTACCAAAGCCCTCGTCGGAACCGCTGCCGCCGCAGCGGTTGCGGTGTCTTCTGCAACACCCGCCATGGCGCGCGATCATCGCGGCGGCATTGACGGTGGCGACATTATTGCAGGCGCATTGGTGATCGGCGGCATTGCCGCGATTGCTGCATCTGCGGGCAACAACAATAACCGCTATGACCGTTACGACGATGGCCGCTACGGCGATCATAATGGTTGGCGCGGCCGAAATTACTCATACGGACAAGGCAATGTGCGCGGCGCGATTGAACAGTGCGTGCGCAACGCTGAACGGACAGCTTCGCGCTTCAGCTATGGCAGTGCCGATGTAACCGACGTGCGCGACATCCGCGAGACACGTTGGGGTTATGAAGTGCGCGGCCGGATTGCCGTGAACGCGAATGGTCGCGACTGGCGCCGGGGTGATCGTGACTACGGCCGTGGCTGGAATGGCGATTATCGTGGCTGGGATAACTCCTTGCGTGGCTATGATGCCGGATCGTTCAAATGCCGGGTTGAGCGTGGCCGTGTGGTAGATATCGATTATAGCGGTATTCGCGGGCTCTAATGGTTGTGAATACCAGCGGGGCGGGCGGTTCAGTTATGCGAAAGCCTGAACCGCCTAGCTCTGTCACGGAATTGGGCAGGGGTGACTGATATGATTGGCAAGTTTGCAAAAGCGGCAATCGCAGGCGCGGGAATGGCAACCGCGTTGTTGCCTTTGGCAACAGAAGCACAAGCGCGCCCCGGTTGGGGCGGCGGACGTCATTGGCGCGGTGATCGTGGTATCGATGGCGGTGATGTTCTGGCGGGATTGCTGATTCTTGGCGGGATCGCCGCCATTGCCAGCGCCGCCAGTAAATCGAACGAGCGCAATGCCAATCGCGATCAAAACTATCGTGACCAGGCCTATCGCGATTAAGACACACGGTATCGTGATGGACCTGCGCAAAGCGAACACTATCGCGGCGATGACTGGCGTCAGAATGGCGGGCAAGGTGCGTTTGCCCCACAGGCCACGCGCAACATCAACGATGCTGTGGACCGTTGTATCACAGAAGCATCTCGCAATGGCGAGGTTGAGGAAGTGTTTGACGCCTCACGTAATGGTGGCGGCTATCGAGTGTCTGGAACTTTGCGCAACGGCGACAGCTTCTCGTGCGAAGTGTCCGGCCAAGGCGGGGTCTTGCTTGACCTGAGACGCGGCCAGCGTTGATTTTTTACATGCAAGAGACCGGCAATTCTTTCTTAGGTCCCTTGCAGGCCGGGCGCGGGCTGACTATCGGCAATGGAAGCGCTTCTTTTGAAGGATTCACTGGCCCATGACTACGTTCGACGACCGCGAGAAGGCTTTTGAAGCCAAATTCGTCCGTGACGAAGAAATGATGTTCCGCGTCCATGCGCGCCGCAATCGCCTTTTGGGTGTGTGGGCGGCTGAACGTATGGGTCTCGATGCGGCTGAAACGGAGGCTTACGCAAAATCCGTTGTTCAGGCGGATTTCGAGGAGGCAGGCGACGAAGACGTTGTGCGCAAGCTGCTCGGCGATTTGACCTCTGCTGGCGTTGACATTGATGAGGCAGAAATCCGTGCGGCGTTGGACGCGAAATCGGTTGATGCTCGTCGGCAGCTGATGGGCGAATCCTGATGGCGATGGCTGCTGACGAGATCGCCAGCATGATCCGCGCGGCTTTACCGGACGCGGACGTTGAGATAACCGACCTTGCCGGCGACGGTGACCATTACGCCGCGCGCGTTGTATCAGCCAGTTTTGCCGGGCTGCCGCGCGTGAAACAGCACAAGTTGGTCTATGATGCGCTGGGTGGCCGCATGGGCGGCGTGCTTCATGCCTTGCAACTGACCACCGCCGTTCCCAATTGAGAACGGCGCGAAAGGAACAAGTATCCCAATGTCCAGCACCACCGAAGAACGTATCGCCGAAATCGTAAACGGCAACGATGTTGTCCTGTTCATGAAAGGCTCGCCGTTGTTTCCGCAATGCGGCTTTTCCAGCAAAGCCATTGCGATCCTCGAACATCTCGGCGTTGAATATACCAGCGTCGATGTGTTGCAAGACATGGAAATCCGCGGCGGGATCAAGGCATTTTCGGACTGGCCAACGATTCCGCAGCTTTACGTCAAAGGTGAATTTGTCGGCGGATCGGACATCATGATGGAGATGTTCCAAGCCGGTGAACTTCAGCAAGTGATGGAAGATTCCGGCGTAAAGCCTGCCTGACCTGATCCCGGACAGCATAACGCAAAAGCGCGGTCGGCAAGCTGTCGGTCGCGCTTTTTTGTTTCAGCCTGTTTGGGAGGGGCCCGGGAGAGGCGGAGCCAGTTATACCGGGGGGACTGGCTCCGCCTCAAGAAGATCTAACTCTTCGGGACAACATGCACTAAGCAGGACTTGTGCCAAATCTGCGAAAGTCTTTGAAACTGGGCATCGCGAGCTTTGGGAATCGCGCCGTACAACTGCAATTGTAAAGTTCTCCGACACACTGCGCCGCCTTGGCAACCGCCTGCTTTGGGGACATGATAGGCCCGATGGAAGCACCTGATCTTCAAACCGACAATTCACATACCAAAACTGTGCCTGCGGCAACCGTTGTCATCTTTCGGCGGAATTCTGCCGGTGGACCGGCACAATTGCTCTTGGTTGAGCGTAATGCCAGCCTTGCTTTTGCAGGCGGAGCCACGGTTTTCCCAGGGGGTAAGATCGATCAAGCCGACCGGGAGTTAGCCGCAAAATTGGGTGGGGACCCGGATCTTGCTGCCGCCCGCATAGCTGCGGTGCGTGAAACGCTTGAAGAAACAGGGCTCGTCGTTGGCATTGACGGCCCAGTTAGTGGCGTAATAGCCGCAGAGGCGCGGCGCATGCTTTTGGAATTAGGGGAACTTGCGCCGATTCTCGATGCCTTTGGCTGGGCCCTCGCACCCCATCGGCTGGTGCCATTTGCGCGGTGGTGGCCCAAAGGCCGTCCCGAAAGAGTTTTTGACACACGTTTTTTTGTCGCGGACTTGGGGACGGGAGCCGTCGAAATTGAAGTCGATGCTACTGAAAATCGGCACTTATTCTGGGCAAGCGCAGCAAAAGCCCTTGATCTTGCAGAACAAGGAAAGATCAAGATAATTTTTCCGACGCGACGAAATCTAGAGAGATTGGCGCTGTTCAACACATATGATGAAGTGCGCCAGCATGTGGAAGTATTTCCGATTGACGTAATTAGTCCTTTTGTTGAATTACAGAATGGAGAGCCTTGGTTGATGATCCCAGATGGTCTTGGCTATCCCGTTCTGGGCGAACCGATCGAGACGGCACTGCGCGGCTAGGAGTTTGACCCAGTGGGTGTTGACTTTGAGTTAAGGATTTGGTGTGTAAGGTTAATTCGAGGTGTCATCATGTCCCAACCGCACGCTTTGCCCGCCGAACTAAATCTTCCAGTAGCTACGCCGCCAATCTTTGTCGATCGATCGGCAATTGGCCCACGTGTGGCTAATCACGTCGATTCACCCATCGCATCGCCTGTGCACATGTTGCAGGACAAGTTGCAGCGCATGGACGAGCCGAAAGGCGAGGGGGAAACCGCTTACGCTTACAATGTAGCAAAAGCGCCCGCCTGGGTGCGGATGGCATTGCCAGTGACTCTTTCTATAGCGTTATGGGCAGGCATTTTGTACGTTGTCGGCATCATCGATTGATTGCGATCGGTCGCAAGAAGTCCTAGTCTTTTTGTTGGCTTTTGGGTTTGGACAATAGGGCCACAGCCAAAGCTGCATAATCTTCGCAATCCGAAGTGTCGTGCAGGCGATCTTGCAACTTTCGATAATGAGCCAACACCGCAGCACCGAACGCGGTGACTTTTGCACCGCCGCCCTTGGCACTGCCGGGGCTGGTTTCCACTAAGGGTTCAGACCAGCAGCGGTTCATCGCATCCGTCAACAGCCACGCCCGGCGATAACTCATGTTCATGGCGCGTGCGGCGGCGGAAATTGACCCATGCTGCGTAATGGCGGCAAGCAAATCAGCCTTGCCCGGACCCATCGCTATTTCATCGCCGCAGTAAAGCTGGATCTTGAGTTTCAGCCGTTGTGCCATAGCCTCGTTTGACGGGAGCGGCGCGGTCTTGCAACTTGTTTCCCTGACAACTAGCACCTTGAAATGATCGCTCAAGTTGAACCATTTCACGCCATCGCCGTAAGCCGCCTTGCCCACGATATGGAGGCCGCAGGGCATAGCATCATTCATATGGAGTTCGGCCAGCCCTCCACCGGTGCGCCCGCCCGCGCCATCGCAGTGGCGCACGATGTGCTTGATAACGAGGCCATGGGATATTGGGAAAGCGTGCCGCTGAAAGCAGGTATCGCGCACCATTACGGGCAGGCTTATGGTGTGCAAGTCGATCCTGAACAGGTGATACTGACCTGCGGTGCCTCTCCCGCATTCGTGATGGCGCTGTCATGCCTGTTCCGTCCCGGCGCTCGCATAGCGTTGGCGCGGCCGGGGTATGTGGCGTACCGCAACACCTTGAAGGCGATGTATCTTGAGCCTGTAGAAATGGATTGCGGTGTGGATGAGCGGTTCCAAGTGACCGCTGCAGCGATTGATGCGCTCGATCCTGTGCCGGACGGATTGATTGTTGCCAGTCCCGCAAATCCCACCGGCACGATTATTGACCCCGAAGAACTAGCTGCCATTGCCGACGTTTGCCGCACGAAGGGCATTCGGGTGGTGTCTGATGAGATCTATCACGGCCTGAGCTATGGCGCGCGAGCAGCTTCGATGCTGGAATTTTTGCCGCAGGCCGTGATCGTCAATTCATTTTCCAAATACTTCAGTATGGCAGGTTGGCGTTTGGGTTGGTTGGTGGTGCCGCCAGACCTGATCGAGGCAGCGCGGGCAAGGATGGGAAATTTGTTCCTGACCCCGCCAGTGCTTGCGCAAAAAGCCGGACTGGTTGCGTTTGATTGCCGCGATGAGTTGGAAGGGCATGTTGAAACATATGCCAGAAATCGCGCGATCTTGCTGGAAGTATTGCCGAATTTGGGCCTTGGTCATATCGCTCCACCTGATGGAGCGTTTTATATCTATGCTGATGCCAGCGATTTTACCAAGGATAGTCTGGCGTTCTGTACGCAATTACTGCGTGAAACAGGGGTATGTATTGCGCCAGGAATCGATTTCGATCCGGTAAACGGCCACCAGTTCATCCGCTTTAGTTTTGCAGTGTCCACGCCTCTGATTGAAGAAGCGGTGCGGCGGATCACGCCTTGGTTTGCAGATCAAAGGTTGGTTGGTGCCGAACCTTCATCGTGAACGGATTCTGAGTAGATTTTAACTAAAATTCATAGCCTTAAATATGTTTGGTAAATGCAGATTTTACCAATCACCTTAGTATTTTAGAAATCCTTTCTGTTGCTTTTGGAGAAGTGTCCAGAAACGAAAGTTAGGTAAAAAGTGACCGGTCGGCTCTCTCGCCTACATCGCAGTTCGGAAGGCAGCGTTTTACCGCTTGCCGCCGTTGTATTGCCGGTGATCCTGATGATGGTTGGGAGTGGCTTGGATATGAGCCGCGTTTATAAAGCGCGGAACCGTTTGCAGACCGCCTGTGATGCCGGAACCCTTGCCGGGCGGCGCGCAGTAACCAACGAAGGCTATGACACCGACCAGATGGCGGTCGCTAGCGCCTATTTCAACACGAACTTTGTCGAAAGCGATGCGGGTGCAACGGGCACGACGTTTAGCACCAGTTCTCCCGACCAAGGCAACTTCGTTGTTGGTGTAGCAGCGACATCTGTAAAAACCGTCGTGATGGGCGTAATCGGCTTGGAGACCTTTGACATCTCCGTAAACTGTCAGTCGACCTTGGGCGTCGGTAACAGCGACATCACGATGGTGCTCGACACCACAGGTTCGATGGGCAGCACGCTTTCAGGAACCTCGCAAACGCGCATTCAGGCTTTGCGCGCGGCCATGAAGAATTTCTACGATACGCTTGCGATGGAAACGACCGGCTCAAACGCGCGGATTCGCTATTCGTTCGTGCCCTATAGCTCGTCGGTTAATGTGGGGCGCCTGATCCATGATCGCGATCCCGATTTTCTGGCGGACCAGTGGCCGATCCAATCGCGTGAACCCGTGTTTCGGACAATCAACGAGCAAGTGTTTACGGGCTGGAATGAGCCTGTCTATTCAAGCTCGGAAAACTACAGCGCGGAAACATCCGGCGCGTCGTCACAGTACAGTTCCGATAACTATACATCGCAAAACAACTGCAATGCCGCTCGTCCGTCGGATACGGACTGGTCCAATAATGGTTCTCCGTACGATGCCAGCAGCACGACGAGCAATTCAGGGCAGCAAGTTGTAACAACGACGACGACGCAGCCACAAATCCGCACACGATTTACGTGTCAAAGGTTGAGCAGCAACGGGCGGCCCTGGCGTGTTTTTTCCTACTACGTTACGCGCAACTACTTGACCTATCAGTATGCAACCTCCGACGCGATTTATGAAACCCGCACCCGCCAGGAGTTCAGTAACTGGGCCTATAAGCAGGTCAATTTCAGCACGGTCGATTACAAGCGTTTCGTGCCGGCCACGGTAAACAACGGGACCAACGGCGCGCCTGTCAGCTATACCTGGAATGGCTGTATCGAAGAGCGCGACACTGTTGCAACGGGCAGCGTGGGCTATTCCGGCTTGCTTGGGATGTCGCCATCCGACGCACAAGATTTGAACATCGACAAGCTTCCGCAAGATGGCGATGATGCGACCAAGTGGGGTCCGATGTGGCCAGAACTGGCGTATTATCGCCTGAACTCATCCAACAATCTGACCAACATTTCTGAAACAACGCGCGGCTCCAAAGCGCAGTCGTACTGCCCGCAGCGTGCACAGTTGCTACAGGAAATGGAGCAGTCAAATTTCTATAGTTATGCGGATTCACTGGTCGCAGCGGGATCGACGTATCATGATCTTGGAATGATCTGGGGCCTGCGGCTCAATTCGCCGGAAGGTCCGTGGCAAGACCTGGTCAATACGGTGCCGAACAACGGCGCAAAAGTTGCGCGGCATATCATCTTCATGACTGACGGCATGATGGAACCGAACTACGCCATTCAATCGACTTACGGCGTGGAATGGCATGATCGGCGGATCACAGACGATGGTTACAGCAATCAGGCAGCGCGCCATACCGCCCGTTTCCGCGCCCTGTGCGACGTTGCCAAGGCCAAAGGTTTCCGCGTTTGGGTGATCGCCTTTGCATCCTCATTTACCAGCGACCTAACCTATTGCGCATCGAGCAACAGTTCATTTTTCGCAACCAACGCCACGCAATTGAACGGCGCATTTCAGGATATTGCCAAGAGTGTTGGTGAGCTTCGGGTCTATCAGTGATGCACCTGCAACCAAACCCACTTGCTGGCTGTAAAATGGCAAAGCGCGTCTCGCTGCGGCCAGGTTTGCTGTGTGATGCAGCAGGCGTAACCGTCGTCGAATTTGCATTGGTCTTGCCGGTATTTCTGATGGTGCTGGTCGGCAGTCTTGATCTGGCCCAAATGGTGTATGCCAAGGCTGTGCTTGATGGCGTCGTTGAAAAAGCTTCACGCGATTCCGCTTTGGAGACAGGCGATACAACCCTTGCCGATGGCGTTGTAAGGCAAGCGATCAGTCAGGTTCTTCCGGGTTCAAGAGTATCCGTCACGCGCAAAAACTACTTCGACTTTACCAATGCCAATCGCGGCGAAGAGCTTGACGATGTTAATGGTGATGGAGAATGTTCGCCCAACGAGGCTTACACCGACCTCAACAATAACGACCACTGGGACAAGAGTTTGGGTGCCGATGGGAATGGCGGTGCAAATGACGTGATCGTCTATACCGTGAACGTCAGCTACGAACCTGCGTTTGCCTTGCCGCTGGTCCCATTGGATTGGTCTACACGGGACATCAGCGCAACAGCCGTGAAACGAAATCAGCCGTTCGGGCGACAAAGCGGCAATTATTCGGAACGGCCCAAGACATGCTGACGCGCCTGCACATCATGGCACCTGCGCGCGCACTACGCCGCCTGTTGAAGGATAACTCCGGTGTCGCCTTTGTCGAGTTTGCACTGGCAACGCCTCTGATCCTGTCGGTTGCATGCTATGGCATAGAATTGGCTTATTTCACGTCGGTGGACATGAAGATGAGCGAAGTTGCGCTGTCGCTTGCCGACAACGCCTCGCGCATTGGCCAGACCGACAATGTGAACTTGACGCCAACGGTGAATGAAACCGACATCAGAGAAGTGATGCGCGGTGTGGAGGAGCAGTCTGCGGGGTCTAACTTTGAGGCCCAAGGCAAGGTCATCCTGACGAGCCTTGAGCGCGATACGGCAACTGGCAAGCAGATGATCCGTTGGCAGCGGTGCTATGGGAACCTTTCACGCCAGTCCAGTTATGGTAACGCGACGGATCGCAATGGCCTGATTGGTCCGGTAATTCCGGGCTTGGGCAGTGGCCCAACTAAGATCACTGCAAATGCCAATAGCGCCGTGATGTTTGTTGAAGTCTACTATGCCTACAATGGCTTGTTTGGCGATATGTTTTTGAGCGATCGCACCTTGAAGAAAGAGGGCGCATTCCTTGTTCGTGATAATCGCCGATTGGGTGTTGACGTAAGTGGCGGCGATGGAACGCATCCATGCACGTAATGCAATCGGGGCTGCAGATATCGCAGGGAAGCACCGTGCCGATGAAGCGCCGTCACGACACGCTTTTTTGCGCTTTGCCACATAGTTGAAGCATTGTAATTTCTGAGTCGCTGAACTGTCCAGCTACTGAAACTCTGTTGCCCTAGCGCCCGCTGCATGGCCGAAATGGCTACTGACAGGGGGTCTGCATGATTCAACGTTTCTCTACTGGTTGCGCTATGGCGGCAATCGCAATCGCTACATTTAGTGCAGTGCCTGCATTCGCACAAGTTGCACCGACCGCCGACGCTGTCGCTGAACCTGATGCTGGTGAGGCGAACGAGCCTATCGTTGTCACCGGCGCAATTGCTGAATCGCAGGCGGCATCGATCCGTGAAAAGCGCGTTGCGGTAAATCTCGTCGATGTCGCGGCTGCAGATGCGGTTGGCCGCTTTCCCGACCAGAATAGCGCCGCTGCCCTTTCGCGCCTCCCTGCCGTTGCGGTACAGCGCGATCAGGGTCAGGAACGCTATATCCAGATTCGCGGCGCGCCTAATCGTTGGACGTCCGTTATGATTGATGGCGTGCCGATGATCGGCGTTGATGAAGGCGGCGACACCCGCGCATTCCGTTTTGACGCGGTGCCTGCTGTGATCCTGTCTTCGATGGTGATCAACAAATCACTGACACCTGAACTTCCGGCCGATGCCATTGTTGCCAATGTTGATCTGCGCACATGGTCGCCGCTTGAGCGCAAGGGCCTGCATGTGGTGGGCGATCTTGGCTATGGTTACATGAACCTTGGCAAAGGTGAACAGCGGCAGGCCTCACTGCGCGTTAGCTGGGCGAATGATGTTGTCGGCATCGTGTTGGGCGGATCGCACTACCGCCGCAAGCAGATCACAGACAACCGCGAAGTCGGTGCCTATGATGCGCCTTCAAGCGACACTGACACCACGTTCGGTCCTACTGAATTTGACATTCGCCAGTACGAGATTGAGCGTTGGAGCAATGGCTTGTTTGGTGGGGTCGAATACGAACCCGTTGCAGGCCAGAAGATCTGGGCCAAGGGGATATTCACCGAATTCAATGATGACGAACAGCGCAATCAATACGAATTGCGGCTTGATCGTGCTGCCAGCGGCACCCGCAATCTTGATAAAGGCGCCTTGGTGAGTGTGCCGATGCGTGGTTCGTTCAATTATGGCGAATACCGCAACCGCAACATCATTGGTGCGATTGGTGGGGATTACGCCACTGACAATGGCTTTAGCGCCAACGTCCGCCTGAATTATGCGCGCACGGAAAATACATCGTATTTGCCGCTGGTGCAGGCCAGCACGTCGGGGCTGAATTCACCATCGCTGACCTATGACCGGTCAGATTCGCGCTTCCCGGTCGTGTCGCTGTTCAACACGGTGTTGAATGGAACAACGCCAGCACGCGGGACCACCGCCCTGACCGCGTTCAATCAAGCTTCGCTGAACAATGCTGGTGCCATTGCAATTGCGGCCCGCCAAGCCACGGTGTCTGATAGCTACACGCTCAAGCTCGACCTCAGCAAGAAGATGGACCGGTTGACGCTTTCGGCTGGCGGATTGTACGCTGACCGCACGATTGCGGGCAACAACTTCTCGTTTGCCAACTTCGCTGCCGTTGGCGCGTTGGGCACCCGCGTTGGGCAGCCGTTTGACGTGAACAGCTTTGTCACAAACCGGCCATGGACGACGGATTTTCCGCTCGGCTTCACGTTGAACTATATTGATAACCGGGCGATGCGCGATGCGCTGGATACCTTGTTGCCTAAGCTGGCAGCAGCAGGTCTTTACAATCCAGCAAACGATATTCCGGTCACCGACCGTTATCGCCAGTTGGAAAAGACCTTAGCCGGTTATGTCATGGCCTCGGCCGATCTGGACAACATTTTGCTGACAGGTGGTTTGCGTCTGGAGCATTATCGCCTGACCAACAGCGGCACCGCGTTGGTTGGTGCAGTGAATACGCCGCTGTCAGTCTCGCAGTCGCACACTGATCTGTTCCCCAGCATCAACGCACGTTTTTCGTTCGGCGATGATTTCGTGATGCGGCTTTCGGGGCAGCGCGGCGTTTCGCGCCCTGCCTATGGCGCAATCCGCGTCGGGGCATCGATTAACGATACGGCATCGCCGGGCACGATCACGGGCGGCAATCCGGGGCTTGAGGCTGAATATACCTGGGGGCTTGACGGCAGCGTTGAATACTACCTGCCAGGCAATGGCCTGATCTCAATCGCAGGGTTTCATCGTTGGGTTGACAATGTGTTCTACCAAAACGCTCAGGTCGTTGGCAGCGACGTGTTCAATTCTGGGGGGGTGGATCGCTCAGGTTACTTGCTGACATCTACGTTCAACGGTCAGAACGGCACGCTCTATGGCGTTGAAATGTCGTACCAACAGCAGTTCAGCTTCTTGCCTTCACCGCTTGACGGGTTTGGCTTCCAAGGAAACCTGACACTGCTGGACGGTAAGTTCGACACGCAAGTGGTGAACGGTTTGCAGCAAAAGGACATTGCTTTCCAAGGCCTGTCAGGGACGATCTGGAATGCATCGCTCTATTACGAAAAGTACGGATTTTCGGCACGCGCCAGCTATCAGTGGCGGTCTGATTGGCTGGACAGCCTTGGCGGATTTGGCAGCGGGGAATCGCGCAAGTCCTATGGCAACCTCGATGTGTCGCTGCGTTATCAGGTGAACGACAACTTCACGCTGTTTGCTGATGCTGCCAACCTCACCAACGAAACCTACATTGCCTATCAGGACACGCTTGAGCAGCCTACCGAAGTCGAGCGCATTGGTTCGCGCTATCTGTTCGGTATGCGCTTCAACTTCTGATCAACAAACCAAGAGGACACCATCATGCGCAAGTTAATCGCCGCCACTGCATCGCTCCTCGTCATCGCTGCTGCCACTCCGGCAGCAGCGATTGATCGGGCGGCGGTTACGCGCATTGATGCCGGGCACATTGCCATAGAATGGAGCGATGCTGATCCAGTAACGGTCCTGGCCTCAATCGATCCTGTTGGCGCAGAAGCTTCGGCGGAAGTGATTGCCAAGGCGGATCGCTCTGGCCGGATAGTTGTGGCGGCTACAGCCGCACAGCGGCGCTACTACACTTTGCGCGATGGCGGTGATGGTTCGGTTCGGCGCGTGGCAGAACGGGTTCTGCCGTTGGAGCAGGGATCGAACTTCCGTGATGTGGGCGGATATATCGGTGCTGACGGCAAACAAGTGGTGTGGGGGCGGATATTCCGTTCAGGCGCCATGCCATTGTTAACTGAGGCGGATTACGCGACGCTGACCAACCTTAAGATCGCCACGATTGTCGATCTGCGATCAGTGGATGAGCGCATGATTGCGCCAACCATGCTGGATGATCGTACCGATGCGACGTTCATCAGCAACGATTATTCGCTCAAGCCAATGATGGCTGGCGCGGGCAAGAACGGCGGAGAATACATGTACGCCGGCATGGGGCCGATGCTCTATCCGCAACTCAAGGCGATTTTCCGCTCGCTGATCAAGGGTGAGGGGCCTGTGCTGTACAATTGCTCTGCCGGACAGGATCGTACCGGTATTGCCACGGCGCTGGTGCTGAGCGCGCTGGGCGTTGATCGCAAGACCATTCTGGAAGACTATCATCTGTCCACCGAACTGCGCCGTCCGCAGTTTGAAATGCCAGCCCTTGATCCAGCCGACTGGCCCGGTAATCCGATTGTTCCTTATTATGTGGCATCGCTGAAAAAGCCGGGCGGCCCCAAAGCCGAACCGCTTTTTAGCCCAAAAGGTGTATCGCATTTGGCTCAGTTGTTCGAAGTGATTGACCGTGATTTCGGCAGTGTCGATGCTTACCTTGCCAAAGAGCTTGGGGTCACCAATCCCGACATTGCGCGGTTGCGGACGCTTTATCTGAATTGATGCTGCAACGATATTCCCATGGATTGTTGTGGATCGCTAAGCACTCGCTGCGAAGTGATCCACACTGCAGCCGACAGACGTGATTTATTGCTATGAAGTGGCGCGCCCTACAGGACTCGAACCTGTTACCTCAAGATTAGAAGTCTCGCGCTCTATCCAGATGAGCTAAGGGCGCGCGCCGATTTCCCTTAAGCACGCTTTTCGCGGCGTGAAAACCGGGTTAGCAAGAGTGATATGAGCAATCACCACATTTCGCGCCTAGCCGGAGTCGACAGCGCCCGCCGCCATTTCCGCTATTTCGATTATGTGATGGCTGCATTTGTGGCGATCCTGCTGCTTTCGAACCTGATTGGCGCGGCCAAACTGGCGCAAGTTGGCGGGTTCACGTTCGGGGCCGGCATCCTGTTTTTCCCCGTGTCTTACGTGATCGGCGATGTGCTGACCGAAGTTTATGGCTACTCCAATGCGCGCCGCTGTGTGTGGATGGGCTTTTTCGCGCTGATCTTTATGGCGTTCATGAGCTTTGTCGTGGTCGCCATGCCACCTTCGCCGGGCTGGGACGGGCAGGCCGCTTATGAAAGCGTTTTCGGATCGACCTGGCGGATCGTGCTGGCTTCGGTGACCGCGTTTTGGGCGGGGGAATTTGTTAATTCGTTCGTTCTTGCCAAAATGAAGATACTGACCGCAGGCAAACATTTGTGGTCACGAACCATTGGTTCAACCGTGTTCGGGCAGGCAATTGATAGCCTGCTATTCTACCCCATCGCATTTTTAGGCATCTGGACGACCGATCAGGTTTTGACCGTGATGGCCACGAACTGGCTGATGAAAGTGCTATGGGAAGCTGCGCTGACGCCGCTCACTTACGCCGTGGTCGGCTGGCTTAAAAAGCGTGAGGGCACAGAAGTGTTTGATACCGGTACTGACTTTTCACCCTTTGCCAAGGCGGGGTAAGCTGCACGGCCAAAACCCCGCCTTATTCGGGCGGGGCAGGCTTTGGTGTTGTGCGAGTAATCAATCTGCGATGAAGCCGATCAGCAGATAAACGATGATCGCCGAACCAAAACCAAGGATGGTGGCGAGGCCGAAAGCAACGCGGACCAGCGTTGTATCCACACCAAAGTAATTGGCGATACCGGCGCATACGCCCATGATTTTGCCGCGAGCCTTATCAAGGCGGAAGCCACCGCTTTTTTCCACGGGGCGGACTGCCGAATCATCAAAGCGAAGTTGGTTCATCAGATCATCTCCTGCATAGCGGTGGGGGTGCCGGTTTGGGCGGGTGTGTGTACCGTTCCCGCAATCAGCGCGAGGCTGAGGGCGAAGGCTGTGGCGGCGGCGGCGAAGCGTTGGGCGATTATGCTCATTGAAAAGGTCCTCCTGTTTGGGTCGCAATAGGTCTTGTTTGAAGCCGTTTGGCTGCTGCCCAAGACACTGCATGGGCCGTGCCAAACTGTAGGAATGGCGGGAATTAGCCATTTTCTTTCAAAGTGCGCCACATCTGGCATCAAGCGTTCACCGATTTATGGTGAAATTCGCCAACATTTGGGCGAATGAATTTTTCCGTTTGCAGCGCCGTCGATTGCGGCTTGCAAAATATCGAAATCACGCGTACCTGCCGCTCATCCCGACATTGTGAAAGCAAGGTCAGGCTGGAGCCAGACGGTCCCGGCTCGGCACCGCTTTTGCCTTTGATCGGCCACCGGAGATTGCATGGCGGATATTGCGCGAATTACTGAGGTTATCGAGCCAGAGGTCAAGGCCCTCGGCTTTGATCTCGTGCGCGTGCGCATGTTCAAAGGCGGCGAGATCGGCGATGAAGAGCATACGCTCCAGATCATGGCCGAACGCCCCGAAACCGGGCAATTGGTGATCGAAGATTGTGCCGCGCTGTCGCGCCGCGTTTCAGACCGTTTTGACGAACTCGAAGATGCAGGCGAAAACCTGATTGTCGAGGCGTATCGTCTTGAAGTGTCATCGCCCGGTATTGATCGCCCGCTAACGCGCGTGAAGGACTATCTCGCTTGGGCAGGGCACGAAGTGCGCATCACGCTGTTCAATCCGATCGACGGCAACCGCAAGTCTTTGACCGGCGATCTGGTCGGGCTTGAAGACGATGTGATCACGCTGGACGAACGCAAATCTGGCCGCGTGACCTTTCCGCTGGCCGATGTGCAATATGCCAAGCTTGTCCTGACGGATAAGCTTATCGCCTCTTCCCGCCCACTGGATGTCAGTGGTATTGATGAAGAAATTGTCAGCTCGGACGATGACCTGAGCGAAATCCCCGAAGAACAGGAAGACTGACCCATGGCCAGTGCGATTTCCGCCAATCGTGCAGAACTGCTTGCAATCGCCAACGCGGTTGCCACCGAGAAGATGATCGACAAGTCGATCGTCATCGAGGCGATGGAAGAGGCAATTCAAAAGTCTGCGCGCAACCGTTACGGCGCTGAAAACGACATCCGCGCAAAGCTTGATCCGCGCACCGGCGATCTGCGCTTGTGGCGCGTGGTCGAAGTGGTCGAAGTGGTCGAGGACTACTTCAAGCAGGTCGATCTCAAGCAGGGTGAAAAGCTTCAGCCGGGCGCAACCGTGGGTGACTTCATTGTCGATCCGCTGCCGCCGGTTGATCTTGGCCGTATCGATGCGCAATCGGCAAAGCAAGTGATCTTCCAGAAGGTCCGCGATGCAGAGCGTGATCGCCAGTTTGACGAATTCAAGGATCGTGCGGGCGAAGTGATCACCGGCGTGATCAAGTCGGTCGAATTCGGCCATGTGATTGTCAACCTTGGCCGCGCTGAAGGCGTGATCCGCCGTGATCAGCAGATTCCGCGCGAAGTTCCGCGTGTTGGTGAGCGTGTCCGCGCGTTGATCATGAAGGTCGAACGCCAGAACCGTGGCCCGCAGATTTTCCTGAGCCGCGCGCACCCCGAATTCATGAAGAAGCTGTTCGCGCAAGAAGTGCCCGAAATCTATGATGGTATCATCACTATCATGGCTGCCGCGCGCGATCCGGGCAGCCGCGCCAAGATTGGCGTGATCAGCCGCGATAGCAGCATCGATCCAGTCGGCGCATGCGTCGGCATGAAGGGTAGCCGCGTTCAGGCCGTCGTGCAGGAATTGCAGGGCGAAAAGATCGACATCATCCCGTGGAGCGAAGACACGGCGACGTTCGTGGTCAACGCGCTTCAGCCTGCCACCGTCAGTCGCGTGGTGATCGATGAGGAAGAAAGCCGCATTGAAGTCGTCGTGCCTGATGATCAGCTTTCGCTCGCCATCGGTCGTCGCGGCCAGAACGTGCGTCTGGCTTCCTCGCTGACGGGTTCGGCGATTGACATCATGACCGAGGCGGAAGCGTCAGAAAAGCGCCAGAAGGAATTCGCTGAGCGTTCGAAGATGTTCGAGGAAGAGCTCGATGTCGATGAAACCTTGTCGCAGTTGCTGGTGGCCGAAGGCTTCAGCGAACTGGACGAAGTGGCATACATTGATATCGCAGAACTCGCCGCCATCGAAGGCTTCGACGAAGAGCTGGGCCAGGAACTGCAAAGCCGCGCGACCGAAGCCATCGAACGCCGCGAAGAAGCCTTGCGCACGCAGCGCCGTGGCCTTGGCGTTGAAGATGCACTGTCGGAATTGCCGCACCTTACCGAAGCGATGCTGGTCACGCTCGGCAAGGCGGGCGTCAAGACGCTCGACGATCTGGCTGATCTTGCGACCGACGAACTCATCGCCAAGAAACGCGTTGAGCAACGTCGCCGCAACGACAAGGCCCCGCGTGAGCGGACCGAGCGTTCTGAGCGCACTGAGGACAAGGGCGGCGTCTTGGGCGAATATGGCCTGAGCGAAGAACAGGGCAACGAAATCATTATGGCTGCCCGCGCCCACTGGTTCGAAGACGAACCACAAGCTGAGGAGGCCGCCCATGCGGAACCCTCACAATGAGCCGCTAAGCTCCGACATTGCTGATCGCATCCCGGCGGGTAAGACCCCGCCGGAGCGCAAGTGCGTGCTGACCGGGCGTCATGATGCGCGGGGGGACTTGATCCGCCTCGCGATCTCTCCCGACGGTGACGTCTTGCCCGATGTACTGGCGCGTGCCCCTGGGCGCGGCGCCTGGATTGGTGTTTCTCGTGAAGACCTTGAAATTGCCGTTGCGAATGGCAAACTTAAAGGGGCTTTGGCACGCGCGTTCAAAGGCTCGAAGCTTAGCATCGCCGCTGATCTTGGCGAACGCACTGAACTGGCGCTGCGCCGTACATTGACCGACCGGCTGGGCATTGAACTGCGCGCGGGCAACATCTTGTTGGGCACGGAACGGATCGCCCAAGGCGCGCGTTCGGGCGCGGTCACGTTCCTTGGCCATGCGTCCGACGCAGGGACTGACGGACCGAACAAATTGGCGCAAGCATGGCGCGTGGGCGAAGGGGCTGAAGGCTCTGGTCTCAAAGGCGTAATCTTGCCGCTGGACCGAGCGGCGCTGTCTGTGGCATTGGGCCGCGACAACGTCGTTCACTTGGCGCTGACTGACCCAATTGCGACCGAGCGAGTCGCAGGGCCGCTGCAGCGATTGATGCACTTTATCGGGCAAGAGACCGATGATGTTGCCGAGCCGGATGACGGCATGGCAGCAGACGACGATATTGATACGAAGGGCGAATGAGTTCAATGAGCGATAGCGACAAAAAGCCTACTTTGGGCCGCAGGCCACTGGGCCTGAAGACCGCGGTAGAGGCAGGCGAGGTCAAGCAGACCTTTAGCCACGGCCGTACCAACAAAGTGGTGGTCGAAGTGAAGCGGCGCAAGCTGGTTGGCCGGCCGGGCGAAGCGGCACCTGTTGCTGCGCCTGTTGTCGCTGAGCCTGCACCCGTTGCTGTAGCGGCTCCACCGCCGCCTCCGCCGCCACCCCCGCCGCCGCCTGCGGCAAGCCGTGAAACCCGGCAGGAAATGCAAACGCGGCTGCTGCGCGAAGCGGAAGAGGCGCGCCTTGCATCGGCTGAGGCCAACAATCGCCGTGAGCAGGAAGCACGCTTGCGTGCCATCGAAGACGAGCGCCGCCGTGCTGAAGAAGCTGCTCGCCCTGTCGAAGTAGTAGTTGCTGCGCCAGAGCCGGTTCTTGCGCCAGAACCTGCTCCTGAAGTTGTGGCCGTCGAAGTTGCTGCTCCAGTTCCTGCCCCAACGCCCGTGGCAGAACCGGTAGTCGCCGAGGCACCTGAAGCTGCGCCGAAGACTGCAGAAGCACCCAAAGCCGCTGAGCCTGTAGCTATACCAGCAGCACGCCGGTTCACGCCGGTTGCTTCTACTGCTCCTGCCAAGCGCCCTGAAGCGGCTGCCAAGAAGCCCGCAGGTGCGCCGCGTGATCGCAAGGTTGAAGACCGTCGTGGCGGCAAGCTGACCGTTACGCGCGCTTTGAACGACGATGAGGGCGCACGTGCCCGCAGTCTGGCGGCGCTGAAGCGTGCGCGTGAAAAGGAAAAGCGCGCGCACTTTGCTGGTCAATCGCAGCCGCGTGAAAAGCAAGTGCGTGATGTGATCGTGCCTGATGCGATCACCGTGCAGGAACTGGCAAACCGTATGGCTGAAAAGGCCGCGGACTTGATCAAGGCGTTGTTCAAGATGGGCATGATGGTCACCATCAACCAGACCATCGACCAGGACACTGCTGAACTGCTGGTCACCGAATTCGGTCATAACATTGAACGTGTCAGCGAAAGTGACGCCGACATCGACACGACATTCGATGTCGATGCCGACGAAACGCTCGAAACCCGGCCTCCAGTCGTTGCGATCATGGGCCACGTTGATCACGGCAAGACCTCGCTGCTCGATGCCCTGCGTGGCACTGATGTGGTGCGCGGCGAAGCTGGCGGGATCACGCAGCATATCGGCGCCTATCAGATCAAGACCAAGGGCGGTGACAAGATCACCTTCCTCGATACGCCGGGCCACGAAGCTTTCACCGAAATGCGTATGCGCGGTGCCAATGTCACCGACATTGTGATCCTTGTTGTCGCAGGCGATGACGGTTTGATGCCGCAGACGATTGAGGCGATCAACCACACCAAGGCCGCTGGCGTGCCTATGATCGTGGCGATCACCAAGTCGGACAAGCCAGAATTCAACCCGCAGAAGATCCGCGAACGCCTGCTTGAACATGAAATCCTTGTGGAAGCCATGTCGGGTGAAGTGCAGGATGTTGAAGTATCGGCTAAAACCGGTGCAGGGCTTGATGAACTGATCGAGAAGATCCTGCTTCAGGCTGAATTGCTTGAACTGCGCGCAAACCCTGATCGTGCCGCAGATGCAACGGTGATCGAGGCCAAGCTTGATAAGGGCAAGGGGCCATTGGCCACCGTCCTGATCAACCGTGGTACGCTCAAGGTCGGCGATATTCTCGTAGTTGGCACGCAATCGGGCCGCGTTCGCGCGATGCTTGATGACAAGGGTCGTCAGGTGAAGGAAGCCGGACCATCACTGCCGGTCGAAGTGCTTGGCCTTGGCGGTGTGCCGATGGCCGGAGATTCGCTGACCGTCGTCGAGAGCGAAGCGCGTGCCCGCGAAGTGGCGGCTTATCGTCAGGAACTGGCCACCGCAAAGCGCACTGTGCAGGCTCCGGTCAATCTTGAAAACATGTTCTCCGCGCTTGCCACGAAGAACGCAGTTATCGAATATGCGCTGGTTGTGCGCGGTGACGTGCAAGGGTCGGTCGAAGCGATCGTCAATGCGCTGAACAAGATCTCGACTGACGAGATCAAGGTGCGCATCTTGTCATCAGGCGTTGGCGCAATCACGGAAAGCGACGTTAATCTGGCGCAAGCCAGTGGCGCGCCGATTGTTGGCTTCAACGTCCGTCCAAACGCCAAGGCGCGCGAACTGATTGAACGCAACAAGGTACGGATGAAGTACTTTGACGTGATCTACCAGCTCACCGACGATATCCGCTCGGAAATGGCTGGCGAACTGGGTCCGGAAGCTATCGAAACGGTCGTTGGCCGTGCCGAGGTCAAGGAAGTGTTTCCAGCGGGCAAGAAGGACAAGGCAGCGGGCTTGCTCGTGGTCGAAGGCGTTATCCGCAAGGGGCTCCATGCGCGTCTCACGCGCAACGACGTCATCGTCAGCCGCACCACCATCTCGTCGCTGCGTCGTTTCAAGGACGACGTTGCCGAAGTGCGCGGCGGTCTGGAATGCGGTGTTCTGCTGACCGACACGAACGACATCAAGGCGGGCGACCAGCTTGAAGTCTTCGAAGTCGAAATGCGCGACCGCACGCTGTAAGGCGGTAACGTCCCCCTCCCGCCTGCGGGAGGGGTTAGGAGAGGGCCCGTTTTCCAAGCCTTCTCCAACATGTCCTCCCCCGACCCCTCCCGCAGGCGGGAGGGGAGTCCAAAGGCATCCTTTCTGGCATGCCGGTCGGATGGAGTATTGGTTTGACCCGCTACGTCGCCCTGTTCGGTTCCATCAATGTCGGCGGCAATCGCTTGACGATGGCGGACTTGCGCCATGCGTTTGAGCGGGAAGGGCTGATGGGGCTTGAAACCGTCGTCGCCAGCGGGAACCTGCTGTTCGAATACGATGACCGCCCGTTGGATGGCCTTGAAGACATGTTCGCGCATGTTATGCAGGACCGCTTCGATTTCGATAGCTTCGTTGCCGTCCGCAATCGTGAGGCTATGGCCGAGGCTATCGAAGGCAATCCGTTCACCGGCATTGGCGAGGATAATCTGGTCCACACCATGTTCCTTGGAGCGCAGCCCGATCAAGCAGCATTCGAGAAACTGGCAGCAGATCAGGCGATGCGCGGCATGGAAAAACTGGCACTTGGTGATCGCTGCATCTATATCGATTTTGCAAATGGCGTTGCTGAAAGCAAGCTGACTAATGCCTTTATTGAACGCCGTCTTGGCACGCGGGGCACTGCGCGCAATGTGCGCTCAATCGCCCGTATTTTAGCGAAAATGAGTTAAACTTGGCCAAGCAAACCACACCTGAAACCCGCTCCGTCCGCCTGCTCAAGGTGGGTGAGCAGGTGCGTCACATCCTGTCTGAATTGCTATTGCGGCAGGTGGTGCATGATGAAGTGCTGAGCGCGCACACCGTTTCAGTTACGGAAGTGCGGATGTCGCCCGATTTGCAGCATGCCTCGGTATTCGTGAAAGCCTTGCTGGGTGACGACGAGGCTATTGTGCTTAAAGCCATGCGTACACACACCGCGTTTTTCCAGCGCGAAGTGGCACAGCGGCTGCGGCTGAAGTTTGCGCCCAAGGTCAAATTCCTGCCCGACGAAAGCTTCGATACGGCAAGCCGCATTGAATCGATCCTTGCCGATCCCAAGGTCAGCCGTGACCTTGGGCCTGCTGACAGCGAAAGCTGATTGGCCGGGCTGAATGGCCAAGCTCTACTTTTACTATGCCAGCATGAATGCGGGCAAATCGACCAACCTGCTCCAGGCGGAATTCAATTACCGCGAGCGGGGCATGGCGACGATGTTGTGGACGGCATCTATCGATAATCGCGGCGGGGACCGCGCGATTGAAAGCCGCATTGGCCTGCACGCGCAAGCACATCGTTTTGATGGCTCAACGGACTTGTGGACAAGGGTGGCGGCTGCCCACGCGGTGGAACCATTGTCCTGCGTGCTGATCGATGAAGCGCAATTCCTGTCCAAAGAGCAGGTCTGGCAACTCGCACGGATCGCTGACGCTGCAGGAATTCCGGTGCTGTGTTATGGCCTGCGCACCGATTTTCAGGGCGAATTGTTCGAAGGCGCAGGCGCATTGCTCGGCATTGCTGACTCGCTGGTCGAACTCAAAGCGGTCTGCCACTGCGGGCGCAAGGCGACGATGAACTTGCGTGTAGATGAAAGCGGGGCGGCGGTTCGCTCAGGCGCGCAAACTGAAATTGGCGGAAATGATCGCTATGTCGCGCTGTGTCGCAAGCATTTCAGCGAAGCGATGGATGGGGCTCGATGATGATCAAAGCTGACCCACTGGGGCTGCAGGCCGACCTGACAGACGGCGATTTGCGCCTAGAGCCTTTGCGCGAACACCACCGCGCAACGCTGAAAGCGGCTTGCGAGCAGGATCTCGAAATCTGGGCGATGTATGGCGTTAGCTACGGCCCGGATCACTTCGATGCTTCATTCGATCAATTGCTGGAAAGTCCGGCACGCTTGCCGTTTGCCGTCATGGTGAATGATCAAGTCTGCGGCATGACTGCGTGGATTGATGCGAACCCACGCTGGCTGAGTGCGGAAATCGGCACAACATATTTAATCCCGGCTGCACGTGGTGGCCACATCAATGGCCGGATGAAGCGTTTGCTCATCGCGCATGGTTTTGCATGCGGCCTCAAGCGGCTTCAGCTTTGTGTTGATACCCGGAACAAACGTTCGCAGGCGGCTTGCCTGAAGATCGGCGCAACGCTTGAAGGCGTTTTGCGAAACCATATGATCACATGGACAGGGTATCTGCGCGACAGTGCGGTTTTCTCTATTGTCGAGCGTGACCGCGAAAGACTGGGCTACTGATATGAACCCCGAAGGCATAGTCTGGTCTATCGCCACGGTCGCGATACCGATGATATTCGCCATTGTCCTTCACGAAGTCGCGCATGGCTGGATGGCGCGTGCACTGGGCGACCCGACCGCGGCAGAGGCCAGGCGCCTAAGCCTCAACCCAATTCGCCACGTGGATCCATTCGGAACGGTCATCTTGCCGGGGTTGCTCAGTCTAACCGGTGCGCCGGTATTCGGGTGGGCAAAGCCGGTGCCGGTCGATTTCCGCCGCTTGCGTAATCCGCGCTGGGGTATGGTTGCGGTTGCAGCGGCGGGGCCGGGTGTCAATTTCATCCTCGCAGCAATCGCCGCCATCGGTCTTGGCCTTTTGGTTCGGGCAACAGACAGTGCGGTGGAGCCAAGTCTCTCGGTGCAGTTTCTTGCGGCCAACTTGCGCAACTTCTTGATGGTGAACCTGTTTCTGGGCACGTTCAACTTGCTGCCGATCCCGCCATTTGACGGTTCGCGCATTGTCATGGGGATTCTGCCCGCGCCACTTGCGCGCATTTACGGCAAGATCGAACCTTACGGCTTGATCGTGGTTTTCGCGATCCTGGTGATCCTTCCGTACTTGATGCCCGAACTTCGTCTGGTTGAGCGCGTTGTCCTGCCGCCTGTCGAATGGATGCTCGATAATCTTGGATATCTGGCCTCGGTGGTTGCCGGGCCGGAATTGATGTAACGGTAATGGTCAATGGCTGGATCATTCTCGACAAGCCGCTGGGGCTTGGCTCGACCCAAGGCGTAGCGGCGGTAAAGCGCAATTTGCGACAGGCGGGCTTTGGCAAAGTCAAAGTTGGCCACGGCGGCACGCTTGATCCGTTGGCCACCGGGGTCCTGCCCATCGGCATTGGCGAGGCGACCAAGCTGTGTGGTCGGATGTTGGATGCCAGCAAGGTCTATGCCTTCACCATCGGGTTTGGCGCGGAAACCGATACGCTTGATCTTGAAGGCAAGATCGTGGCGGAAAGCGCAGTGCGGCCGACGCTGGAGCACTTGGAAGCGGCCTTGGCGGCGTTTAGAGGCCCGATAGAACAAGTGCCGCCAGCATACTCTGCGCTGATGATCGACGGCGAGCGCGCCTATGACCTTGCGCGGGCGGGTCAGGTGGTCGAACTCAAGTCGCGCGCGGTCACTATTCACACGCTGACCCTTGATGCTACTGAAGGCGCGGGCGATGCTGTGATCTCTGTCACGCTGACCGCGCATGTCTCGAAAGGCACGTATATCCGCAGCCTTGCGCGCGATATTGCGCGTGCGTTAGGCACGGTTGGCCATGTTACCATGCTGCGCCGCTTGCGTGCGGGGCCGTTCGCCTTGGATCAAGCGATTTCGCTGGACAAACTGAACGCGGTCGGCCAAGGCGCGGCCCTTGAACACGTACTCTTGCCGCTGGAGGCAGGGCTGGTCGACATCCCGGCTCTTAACCTCGATCCCGAGCAGGCAAGGGCGGTCCGTCAGGGCCGCGTTCTGACGGGATTGCCCTTTGATGACGGGCTTCACTGGGCGCGATCTGGCACTCTGCCGGTTGCGCTGGTTGAGCTTTCAGGCGGTAGCCTGAGCGTTGTCAGAGGATTTAATATCGCAGATGTCGCGGAGTGAATGATATGTCGATTTCCGTTGAAAAGAAGCAAGAAGTTATTGCCAGCCATGCTCGCGCTGAAAACGACACCGGTTCGCCGGAAGTTCAGGTAGCGATCTTGACCAGCCGTATTCACACCCTGACCGAGCATTTCAAGTCCAACCACAAGGACAATCACTCGCGTCGCGGCCTGCTGATGATGGTCAACAAGCGTCGTTCGCTGCTCGACTATCTGAAGAAGAAGGATGTCGCGCGGTATAACGCGCTCATTCAGAAGCTTGGTCTTCGTAAGTAACACACGCGGAGCGGCCCCTAGCGGGCCGCTTTTGCGTTTAGGCGGCTTCACAATTCGGTGGAACGCCTTCGGGGCACGATAAACGGCCCCACACCGGACCGGGACGGGAAACCCCGGCAGCAAAAACCCGCGCGCAATAGGGCGGCGGGCTGAAGGAAGCTAAATGTTCGACGTCAAAACCGTATCGCTGGAATGGGGCGGCAAAACCCTCACTCTGGAAACCGGCCGTGTTGCCCGCCAGGCAAACGGCGCAGTGCTCGCCACGTATGGCGAAACTGTTGTGCTTTGCGCGGTCACTGCTGCAAAGTCAGTCAAGGAAGGCCAGGATTTCTTCCCACTGACCGTCCATTATCAGGAAAAGTTTTCGGCAGCCGGCCGTATTCCGGGCGGCTTCTTCAAGCGTGAGCGCGGCGCGACAGAAAAGGAAACGCTGGTTTCCCGTCTGATTGATCGTCCGGTCCGTCCGCTGTTTCCCGAAGGTTTCTACAACGAAATCAACGTGATCTGCCAAGTTCTCAGCTATGATGGCGAGACTGAGCCAGACGTTGTTGCGATGATCGCTGCCTCTGCTGCGCTGACCATTTCTGGCGTTCCCTTCATGGGCCCAATCGCCGCTGCGCGCGTTGGCTTCAAGGAAGGCGAATACCAGCTCAACCCATCGCTCAGCCAAGTCGCTGAAGGCCGCCTCGACCTCGTCGTTGCTGCTACAGACTCTGCCGTGATGATGGTGGAATCCGAAGCCAAGGAACTGACCGAGGAAGAAATGCTCGGCGGCGTGATGTTTGCGCATGACGAAATCCGCAAGGTTATCGGCGCGATCATCCAATTGGCTGAAAAGGCTGCCAAGGAACCTTGGGACGTTGATCTGTCGGACAACACGGCTGACATCAAGAAGAAGCTTAAGGACATCGTCGGCAAGGACGTTGCAGCGGCTTACAAGTTGACCGACAAGTCGGCCCGCTCGAACGCACTCAACGATGCCCGTGCAAAGGCGAAGGCTGCATTCTCGGACGAAACTCCGCAGACGCAGATGGTCGCCATGAAAACCATGAAGAAGGTTGAAGCGGACATCGTTCGCGGCGCCATCCTCAAGGACGGCACTCGCATTGATGGTCGTACCACCACACAGGTCCGCCCCATCGAAGCCATGGTCGGCTTCCTGCCGCGCACGCATGGTTCGTCGCTGTTCACTCGCGGTGAAACGCAGGCGATCTGCACCACCACGCTGGGCACAAAGGACGCAGAGCAGATGATCGACGGCCTTGATGGCCTGTCGTATCAACGCTTCATGCTGCACTACAACTTCCCACCCTATTCGGTTGGTGAAGTGGGTCGCTTTGGCGCTCCGGGCCGTCGTGAAGTTGGCCATGGTAAGCTGGCATGGCGTGCGCTGCACCCTGTGCTGCCTACCAAGGACGAGTTCCCTTACACGATCCGCGTTCTGTCAGACATCACCGAATCTAACGGCTCGTCGTCAATGGCAACCGTGTGCGGTGGCTGTTTGTCTATGATGGACGCTGGTGTGCCAATCGATCGTCCGGTTTCGGGCATCGCGATGGGCCTGATCCTTGAAGGCGATAAGTTCGCCGTTCTCTCGGACATTCTTGGCGACGAGGATCACCTCGGCGACATGGACTTCAAGGTTGCAGGGTCAGCCAACGGCATCACCACGATGCAGATGGACATCAAGATCGCGGGCATCACGCGCGAGATCATGGAAAAGGCACTGCAGCAGGCCAAGGAAGGCCGTGCGCACATCCTGGCCGAGATGACCAAGGCATTGGGCGAAGCACGTACCGAGCTTTCGGCACACGCACCGCGCATTGAATCGATCCAGATCGACAAGTCGAAGATCCGTGACATCATCGGCACCGGCGGCAAGGTGATCCGTGAGATCGTCGCTACCACCGGCGCCAAGGTCGACATCGATGATGAAGGCCTGATCAAGATTTCGTCTTCCGATACGTCGCAGATCGAAGCCGCCAAGGCTTGGATCCTGGGCATCGTGGAAGAAGCTGAAGTCGGCAAGGTCTACGACGGTAAGGTCGTCAACATCGTCGATTTCGGCGCATTCGTGAACTTCATGGGCGGCAAGGACGGTCTCGTTCACGTGTCCGAAATGAAGAACGAGCGCGTTGAAAAGCCGCAGGATGTCGTCAAGGAAGGCCAGGCCGTGAAGGTCAAGGTTCTCGAAATCGATCCGCGTGGCAAGGTTCGCCTGTCCATGCGCGTTGTCGATCAGGAAACCGGTGCGGAACTGGAAGATACCCGTCCAGCACGTGAACCACGCGAACCACGCGGCGATCGTCCTGATCGCGGTGGCGGTGATCGTCGTGGCCCACGCGGAAATGACCGTGGTCCACGTCGCGAAGGCGGCGGTGATCGTGGTCCACGCTCTGGCGGTGACCGTCCACGTCGCGACAGCGAAGACGGTCCGGCTCCGGATCACATGCCAGCGTTCCTCAAGTCTGACGACTGAGACAACGCCTAAAACGAAAAAGGGGCTCGGTTCGCAAGAACTGGGCCCTTTTTTTGTGGCGATTGTATCCTTCGCAAAGACGAGGTGGTGTTTGCAAAGGATACAATCATCTTTTCTTTGCGTATGTCTTACGCGGGCGTGGTATTGGTCAGCCCGTGCTTAGCTTATGGCATCTCTGCGACTTGAGCCATGCGCGCCAGTTCGGGCAGCGATTTCACCCCCATTTTTACCATGATCGCAGCCCGATGGTTTTCCACGGTACGTTGGCTGATGCCAAGATCGGCGGCAATGTTCTTGCTCGGTTCGCCTTGCAATACCATCTCCATTACTTGGCGCTGCCATGATGTCAGGTCTGCGACGAGAGCGGCAGCAGCATCCCGCGCAGCCTCAATAATACGAATTTCGTGTGACTGATCGACGGCGCGGGCAATGCTTGCGATCAATTCGGCGCGGCCGACAGGCTTTTCGATAAAATCGCACGCACCGTTGCGCATGGACTGCACAGCATCATTAATGCCCGCTTGTCCGGTGATCATAATGACCGGCAGGTTATCACCTCGCCCGCGCAAGTCCTGAAGTAAGGACATTCCGCTCATCCCGGTCAAGTTCACGTCGACCAACAGGCAACCCTCGCCTCCTGCCACATAGGCCTTCAAAAAGCTTTCGGCACTATCATAAGTCTCGACTACTTGCCCATCGCCCTCCAGCACATCCCTGATTGTCGCACGAACTTCTGGTTCGTCATCAACAACATAGGTCACCGCCACCGGTTTTTGGATGACGCTTTGCGTATCGCTTGATGCCAGTGGAGGGCAACCTGAGCACAATCGTTCAATCGCATCGAGAAGTTCGCTGGGCTTTACCGGTTTGCTAAGCTGCAAGCAGCCCTGCGCAGCAACTTTGCCAAGCGTTTCACTAGAAACGTCTCCGCTTATGATGATTGCAGGCAGGGGGACAGACAAGCGCGTGCGCAGTTGTTGCACGAGTTCAAGGCCGGTGGTTCCGCCGGGCAAGCTATAATCTGTGAGCAGAATTTCCGGCACCGTTGCGCCGCCAATGATAAGCTTGAGGGCTTCGGCTGCGCTTGTTGCACTGACAACGAAATGCCCTTCGCCATTGAGCAGTTGTTCAAGCAGTTCGAGGATGTCAGGATCGTCATCAACAACCGCAATTTTGCATCTATGCTTGCGTGGTACACCAACAACATCGGCAATAACGCCGCGAGGTGCAGGCAGTGGAGTGTCTGTCATCGGAGGAGCAATTGTCACGGTGAAAACTGAACCTTGGTCCGGCTTTGATCGGACGTTCACGTCATGCCCCAGCAATCGGCCAAGGCGCTGGACAATGGACAGGCCAAGGCCAAGGCCCAAACTGCGTTCTCGCGCAACATTGTCCACTTGATGAAATTCATCAAAGATTGCCGAAAGCTGATCGGTGGCAATCCCGATGCCGGTGTCCCACACCTCGATGCGCAGGCTATCGCCCCGGCGCCTGCACCCCAGCAGGATTTTCCCATGTTTGGTGTATTTTATCGCGTTACCCAATAAGTTGCGGATCATCTGCGAAAGCAGCGCCGGATCGCTGCTGATAACAGCGGTAGAGGCCAGAATATGCAGCGTAAGACCGCGCGATTGGGCCAAAGAGGTGAACTCTTCGCGCAAGCTATCGAGCACGTTGGAAATGGGAAACAGAACGGGCCTTGCTTCGACTATGCCCGCTTCAATCTGATTGATGTCGAGTAATGCATTCAACATGCCTGACATTGCGGCAACCGTCTGCTCCAAACGGACGATTAAGCGCTTTGGCTTTTCATCTTGAACGGTTCGTGTCAGCAATTCCTGAAGCAAAGTCAGCGATTGCAATGGTTGACGCAAGTCATGGCTGGCCGCCGAGAGAAAGCGTGATTTTGCCATATTGGCGCGTTCAGCTTCAAGCTTTGCCGCTTCCAGGGCTTTGGTAATGATCTTGCGCTCGGTGACATCGGCAAACGTGATGACCACACCCTCAACCCGGCCATTGTGCGCGCGATAGGGGAATATCCGGCGCAAGAAGTACGTATCTTCAGGAGCTTGAATCTCACGTTCGATCAAGGCTTCCTCGGCCAATACGCGCCTTGCATCTCCGAGCAACTCTGGATCGGTGGCGATCGGTTTCAGATCGGAAATAGGTCGGCCAATATCGCCGGTGATGATGCTGAACAGCGATTTTATGGCAGGGGTGTAGAACCGGATTTTCAAATCCAGGTCGAGAAACAGCGTGCCCACATTCGTGCTGAACAAGACATTCTGAAGATCATCCGAGGTGAGGCGCTGGCGTTCCAGCGTTTCCTGCAACTGGCTGTTCAGCGCCGTCAGTTCTTCGTTCAGTGATTGCAGTTCTTCCTTTGAGGTTAGCAACTCCTCATTGGTTGATTGGAACTCTTCGTTGACCGAGAGGGCCTCTTCGTTGATCGCTTTTTGTTCTTGGCTCGAAACTTCCTGACGCTGGATTGCGGCCTGCAATTCGGCGCGGGTCGCCTCAAGTTCCAATTCAAGCTCTACGACACGCGGTGCGTTGTTGCGGGCAACTGGAGATGCCTTGCCCGATGGTTCGGTGTGTTCTTCGATAAAGCATACAAGGATGAGACTCTCATGATCGCCCGTCAAAGCCTGAACGTCGATCCTGAACCAAATGGTTTTCCCGTCATGGGTCAGGCGTGTTCTGCCACCATCAACGTGCAATTTGTGAGGACCAATCGCGTCAATCGCCAACCGCAGCTTTGTGCGCAAAGCAGGCGTTGCCATGGCGAGAAGATCAAGTGTGGCATATCCCGGTGAAATGCGCAGATAGCGTTCCACAGGTCCCATGGAATAGACGCAATGGCGGCTGTGATTGATCAGGATTGCTGCGGGCGCATGTGTGGCAAGGACCGCGGCGCGGCAGATGTCAGCCAAGGTGGTTTGGCGCGTCAAGGGTGTGACCCGGTCATCAATCGCGATACCGCGCAAGGTCTCGCCAAACCGCAAGGGGTAGCGCGTTTCCCCGCCTTTGCTGCGCGCATTGTGCCGGAAAATACGTTCGGATTTCGCGACAAGCTCGAACCGGTCTTCTCCGCTGCCGATGGTCTCAGACGATCCTAACACGAGCACGCCATTTTCGCGCAGGGCAAAGTGGAAAAGCGATATGACTTGTGATTGCGCCTCTGCATTCAAGTAGATCAGTAAGTTGCGGCATGTGATCAGATCAATTTTTGAAAACGGCGGATCGTTTAAGACATCCTGCACCGTAAACACTACATCGCCGCGCAAGCTTGTCGCTACCCGGTAGCCGGCATCATCTTTAACGAAATTTCGCGCCAGATGTTCGGCGGACACGGCACCGGCAATTTCAAACGAATAAAGTCCCTCACGGGCAGTGGCGATGGCATCGGCATCAACATCAGACGCGAATACCTGTAACTTGATCTCTTTGCCCGATGCCTTGATTGCATCGCGGCACGTCATGGCGATGGAGTAGGCTTCTTCGCCCGTGCTACATCCTGCTACCCAAACCCGCAGGGCTTCGTGTTGGGGCAGCTGTTCAATCAATTGGGGAATGGTGGTTGCTTCCAGCACATCAAAAACGGTCGGATCGCGGAAAAAGCTGGTAACGTTAATCAGCAGGTCTTTGGCGAGCAATTCGCGTTCCGCCGGTTTTTCGTTCAACAGTTCCAGATATGCAGCAAGGTTGCCGCGTTTTAGCCCAAGCAGCCCCATCCGCCGCTCAATGCGTCGCTCCATTGTGCCCGGCTTGTACTGCGTAAAATCATGGGCGGTCTGTTCTTTGAGCAGCGCGATAATCGCATGCAGCCCTTGTTCGTGTTGCACTTGATCATCGCTGTTCACCCCAGGCCAATCGCCGTGCGAAATGTGCAATTTGCGTAAAGCTGGCGGAATTTCAGCCAAGGACAGCACCTGATCTACACATCTAGTGGCAATCGCGCTACGCGGCATGCCGTCATATTCGGCTTCTTCGGGCGATTGCGCAATGATCTTGCCGCCCGCCGCCTTCAGCGCGATCAGGGCACCACTGCCGTCAGCCCCCGTTCCAGAAAGCACAATCGCGATTGTTTGCGGGCCGTGTGCTTTGGCAAGTGAACCCAGCAAGTGGTCAAAGGGCAGGCGTGCGCCGTGCACCGCTTGCTGAGGAGAAAGGTGCAAAGTGGCCGCGCGAACGGAGAGATAGCGGCCCGGCGGAATGACGAAGATTTGATCCGGGGCAAGTTCACAGCCATCGGATGCTTCGATAACTTTCATCGCTGTATGCGTTGCCAGCAAATCGACCATCATGCTTTTGTGCGTGGGATCAAGGTGCTGGACGATGATGAAGGCCGCGCCCGAAACTGGCGATAAACCATCCAGCAGTTTCGATGTAGCCTCAAGACCGCCGGCAGATGCCCCGATGGCAACAATCGGCATAGCCTCTGGTGGGCCGCGCGCCATGATCGGCGCTGCCGATGTTGCAGTCGGCAATTCCCCATGTGGCGGCGAACCAAAAGGCTGTTTGCCTGCCGACGTATCGTTTGTTGCTGCCATGAACGCGAGAGTAGCACCCTCTCACTTCAATCGCGCGTAAATAGTTGAAGACTGTGTCAAAATCATTCGGAAACGAATTGTGTGAGTATTTTCCGAACCTCTCTTTTTACCCAATTGGGTGGCATTATTATATCGCGCTGGTCTGGCTGCACTGCTTGCAACGAATATTGCAGGTGACGTGCCGGCAATGGCGCAAGGGGGCGCTGATGGTCGATGGACTTAAAATCGTTGTGGCCGAGGGCAGCGCACTCATTGGCATGGACTTGGCTGAATTGCTGGGTGAATTAGGGCATCATGTTTGTGCGTTGATTTCCACAGAGGCTGACGCGGTGGATGCGGCAGCGCGCTGCAATCCCGATATGATGATCGTCGATTGTAGCTTGGCGCAAGGCAGTGGTTTTGCTGCAATGCACCGGATTCTGGAACGCGGCCCGATGCCGCATGTGTTTTTAGCAGATGATAGGCGCGATATCTTTGAACAGGCGCCAAATGCCATTGTGGTGATGAAGCCATTCAATGCGCATGACATTCATTCCGGGATTGTCGCAGCGCGCGTTATCAGCACTCTGATCTTGCCACATTTACCTCAGCCGCTTCCGTGCGTTTCCGCCTGCCAATTCCCCACATGCTTTCAGCGTCTGTGAGTAACTTCCGTCCCTGCTGACTTGAACGGCGATTGCTTACCAGCGGGCTGTGGCATCTCACAAATTCGCTTCAGCCGCCTTTCAACGTCCTCCTGAATAGCGACTTCACCAGCCATTGTTCTAAGATGCGGCCGATGACATAAAGTGCGGCAAAGAGTGAGGCAAAGACATAAGCTGACGTTGGCGAATGCTTTTTGTCCTCGCGCTTTTCCGCGCCGTCCTTCTTGGGCTTTTCAGGGGCCGGAGCGCCAAGAAATTTATCAATCGGGTGTAATTCGCGCACCGTTGGCTCTTTCTTCTCCGCCTTCTTTGCCTTCTCAGCAGCTTCGGTTGACGCCTTCCGGTATTCGCCAATGGCGATCGTTGCTTGCGCGAAAAACAAGAACAGCAGCGGTAGGCAAAAGCAGAAAAGCAATGCCCGGCTCGACAAACGGTATTGCAAAACCGCTCCGGCTACGCCTTGTTCGATCTTCAGCACTCCCGCATCGAATACCGACATCTTGTCCTGTGCGGGCTGATCCTTCTTGCTGAAGGTCAGCGTGTCGCCACTTCGTTCGTGCGTCGTGCCATATTCGCGGAACAAGGGGTCTAGTTTGTTGAAGGCATCATCGCTCGATTGCTGCGGCGCAAGCGGCACGCTGCCTCTGACATTCCAGATCCAATCGATGAAGCGAAGATTCACACGTGGTCCGTCCGATAGGGTTGGGCGCGGTTGCTCAAAGTCGGCAAAGTTTGCCGTGTTGCCCTGTTCGATCATTCTGCTGCCACCGCACCAGACTGATCAAAGTCGTTATCCGCTTGCTGCCTTTTGCCATACTTGGCCTTGAGCGATTTCCAGCCTTCGGTGAAGGGGAAGAGCATCTGTTCACGAACGGTCATCCGGCGCCCGCCTTCCATGCCCAGCAGTTCGGCCTCGCCATCGATGCATGTGCCGAAAATTCGGTCGATGAAAATGTAGCTTCCGGCGTAATTGCTTCGCGTCGCTTCAAAGTCCTGCGAATGGTGCAGGCTGTGATGTTCGGTGGTGTTGAACAGGAAGCGCCACCAACGAGGGCTGTTGAAGCGCACATTGATGTGCTGATAAATTCCGATCGTCATACCCATTGCGCCTGCAAGCATGGCGGCGCGTGGCAGGAAATCGAAGAAGCCGCCGATGCCAAGACCAATCAGGAAAAGCTCGATCGGGTTGCCGACGGCGCCCTTGTTGATGTTCAACTGGGTGATGTAGTGGTGCACCGAATGGGGTAGCCATAGCGGATACCAATTGTGCATCCCGCGATGCATCCAATACTGGCCAAAATCGAACATGAACGATATGGCGAATGCCTGCACCAGCAGTGGAAGACCGGTAAACCACGACAGTTTGTCCCAGTCGTAGCTGTTGCGCACTGCTTCGATCACCGCGCCGCTGCCGATGAAGTTTTCGATCTGGTCAAGGAATGTGTAGCCAAGGCCAACATAGAACAGGTCGGTGACTAGCTCTTTCCAGGTCAATCGCCAGCTTTCATGGCGTGGGTTCACCCATTCCAGAGCCAGCAAAAGCAATTTGAAGCCGATGCCGATCCATATGGCGGTTGAGGCTTTGGCGATGGAATTAGGGGCGTAATACCAGAACGTTACCATCGCAAACAAAGCGGCGGGCTGAAAATAGGTGAAGACGAACTGCTTGATCGGCCCGCCTTGAACCCTTGGGATGTTTTCCCAACCAATGGTGACCGGCGCCTGAGTGCCGATCAACCTGTTGCCAACGCGAACTCCGTCCATACGCCTGTTCTCGCGGTTTAAGCTCTCGGCAGGAAGTTTTTCCGATGCGCAAAGGGCTTAGGATGTTGAAATTGTAGGTTCTATCGTCGTTAAAATTGCCCCATCATGCCAGATGGCAATATGGTATAGTTCCCATAGATGGCATCTATGCCGTCATTCGGGGCGCGCCGGGACCGGCACAATAATGAAGTGATCATGGACCTGCGGTTGGTCGGGCAGATCGTGTTTGGCCCACATTCCCACCTTCAATTCGGCAATCGCGCTGGCCGGGAGTTCAAGCGGGTGCTCATCGGGATGGTTTGCTGCTTCGTGCGCATAATCGCGCTGCGGCGTGCGCGTCATCTCTATATGCGCGCCCAGAACGGCGCGAATGGGATTTTTGGTCGCAAATACCGCAAGGCGATCAACACTGGCGCGGTTGTCCGCCACAAAATTGACCGGCACATAAAGGCGGCCGGGGTAAAGCGTATCGCCTGAAAACAATAGCTTGAGCTTGGGGTCATAGACCATGATCGCCGCTGCTTGATGTCCTGGAGTCGGCAGAATGCTCAAGCGGCGTCCGCCCAGATCCAATTGGCCGATTTGGTCAGGCCACCGGGCGATACCGAAAAAACCCGCAACGTCGGTTGGTTTCAGGCCAACAACGGTCGTATTGGCACGATCACGAAATGCGCTATCGCCCGCGATATGATCGCCATGACTATGGCTATGCGCAACGATCAGCGGAATGTCGGAACGCTTGGTTCTGGCCAGCCAATTGCTGATCACCACATCGACAGCTTGGCGGATTTGCCCGTCTTGCGCTCCGGTATCGATCAGCAGGGCCTTGTCACGCCCGAAAATCAGATACACAAACGGCGCTTCAAAGTTGGTTGTCACCGATTGCCGAATGACGAAAGTGTCTGCATCCAATGCTTGCACTTGCGTTGCAGGCTCAACGCCATTGCTGCCATCAATCCACCGTTCCGCAAACAGCTTGGGCGTGGCGGCATCTGCGGAGCTTGCCGCAAGCAGCAGGGCCAAACTCCAAAGCACGGTCAGCTTAGCATGCGATGCCATGACGTTCTGCCCTCATAAGATCCCGCAAATGGATTGAGGCGCTACCCTTTGCAGAATAGCGCCTCGGCCCCTCCATTCGCTTAGTATTTGATGCGCGCTTCGATGCCGACCGTGCGCGGATTGATGACTGACCGGCGATAGTACCGCAGCAACACGCCATCGTTCAGACCCACGCGCGACCGGTCATTGGACACCGACGAAACCGCGAATTTATCGAAGATATTGTTTGCAAACAACGAGACGGAATATTTGTCCGTTTCATAAGCAATCGATGCGCGATGCAGGACATAGCTTGGCAGCTTGTCACCAAAGGCACGATCCCAGCCAAGCCGCGTCACAACGTCACCGCGATATGTTGCGGTCCAATCCGTGACGATGTTTCCAGCCCCGACGGGTGTGCTGTATGTCGCGCCAAGGCTGCCGCTGTTCTTGGTCGAGCCGGGAAGTCGGTCACCTTTCAGCGCGTCCAACTGGATCGGGCTGCTGGGGTAAGTGCCTGCCGGACTGTTGACCGCGATGATAGCGGGCACGTCGGCGGTCAACCGTGCGTTGGTATAGGCATACGTGCCTTGGATCGACAAACCATCAATTGGACGAATCTGGAAAGAGGTTTCGATACCTTCTGACTTGGCCTTGCCGCCATTCACGGTGATGCCAACGATGCCGTTGATTGTTGCAGAAGCCAATTGGATGCCGTCCCAATCGATCGAGAATGCGTTCACGTTAAACGTCAGTTTGCGATCAAAAAGCTGGGCGCGGATGCCGACTTCCATATTCTTCGTGGTATCTGGGCTGAATTGCATTTCATTTGGCAAAGCGCAGACATTCTGGAACGGCGGTGGCTTCAATGGCAAGACGCAAGGTGCAACGGTGTTCGGGCCGCCGATGCGATAACCCTTGCTGTATGTTGCATAGGCCATGAGATCAGGGGTGAAGTTATAGGAGGTGTTGAACTTCCACACCCAACCGCTTTTCTTTGAAGTTCCGCCGGCAGCATCCAAATCATAAGGGCTGATCGGATCACCCAATAATGGCACCACCGCGCGGCCGGCAACTTCCGAGGTGTACCCGAAATAGCGCGCGCCTGCGGTCACTTGCCATTCCGGCACCACGCGGAACGTACCTTCGCCGAAGACGGCTTTTTCGGTTACCTTCGAGCGGTTGAATGACGCATATTCAACTTGGTCCGGGTTGGTGGTGATATCGACGAAAGGATGGCCCGGAAGGATTTCGCGGTAATCGCGCTGGTCTTTCAACTGGTTGTAAAAACCGCCCAATACCCAGTTTAACGGACCCCCGTGGCGCGAAACGAAGCGCACTTCCTGATTGAACTGGCGCTGGGTGGATTGGCTTTCGTTGTAGCTCGAAAACGCCGGGAATGTTTCGTAGTCATAATCAAGATCAAGCAGCAGGTCGGTATTATCCGATTGCGATTTGTTTTTGACGTTGGTGTAAGCGGTTGTGGCAACCAGATCAGCGATGCCGCCAAGGTTTGCGTTGATTTCCATGCTGCCAAGGTGCGCGCGGCGCTTTACCGGCTCGCTATAACGTGCGGCGCTTTCATACCTGCCAGTGCCGAGCACACCATTGCTGTTGTACTGGCCACCATCGGTCGTCGTTTCCTGATAGGCGTATGTGAAGTTTACTTTCAGATCTTCGCTGAACTGGACCAACAACTGGTTGCGCGTGCTGATGGTCTTTTCGAAGTTGAGGTCTGCCCGCCCGGTCAGGTTGGCCGCATAATCCGCAGCAGTTACGCCATTGGGGCCACTGGGCTGCGGCAGGGAAACGCCTGGTTCCTGCAAGAGCAGGTTGTAATCGATAAAGCCCGGATCGAAGAAATATCCTGTGGCCGTGCGGAATGCGACGTGATCCTTGATGATCGGGATGGAAATGACCCCGTCTGCTTGAATGCCGACATCGCCGCTTTTGCTTTTGCCATAAACGCGGCCATGCGCTGCGATCTCGACCGTATCGAGGTTCGGGCGATTGGGAATGTTGCGGATCGCGCCTGCCAGCGTGCCAAGTCCGTACAGTGTGCCTTGGGGGCCGAGCAGCACTTCAACGCGTGCAATGTCGAGCAGCTTGAAATCGTAATAGAGCGGCACTTCGCCCAGATAAACGCCCAATGCACTGTCATAGTTATCGCCGGACGCGCTTGTGTCGGATGCGTTCAACCCACGAAGCACGATGGCGCCGGTAGACCCAGGCCCAGTGTCTGAGATGGTCAGGCCGGGGGTGAAATCAGCAATGTCGCGCACGTCGTCGAGCCGCTGGCGGTTGAGCTGCTCGGAACCGACCGCACTGATGTTGATCGGCACGTCTTGCAGCGAAGTCGCGCGGCGGGTTGCCGTCACGACGATCTCACCGGCGTTGCCGCTATCCGCCGCTTGTGGAGCGGTGTCTTGTGCGAATGATGGGGTGGCGCTCACGCCCATTAGCATGGTGGCGCTCAGCAGCGTGTTTCGAAACAGTTTCATAGTCACTCCGACCCCCTAAAATGGTGAGCCTGTCGTTAAGTGACATCCTTCCCCGTGACGCTCTAACCCATGGCTTTTCAGCCGGGCTGGCATCTTGTCAGTGTTCGGCAACGCCTTCGGTGTGAATTGCGTAAAAGTCGGCTGGTGGACGTGTGCTGGCTGCCGCAAAAACGCTGCCGATTTTTGGCTGCGCTTTGGTTGTTGAATTGACTGTGCAGGCCAGCTTTCGATCCACGAACCCTCACTCTTCAATCTGCTTTAAGACCTCATTCGCCGCATTGGTGGCGATGCCCATTACGGTATGGATATTACGCAATTGGTCAAGCGTAATAATTCCGCACTTGCTCAGTATGAAATACGAGCCTTGTTGCGCTGCACAAAATGGCGGATTTGCGGCGAATTGATGACTCTTTGTGACTTTGCAAAATGCTTCGTTTCACGCCGGATCGCGCAACGCAGTGCGGCGAAGTTGCGAATCACTTCGCTGGACAAGCACGCCGTCTTCGCCGAATCGCTCTGGCAGTGCAGGTGCCGAATTGGCGGATTTGACCTCATCTAGCGGGCCTGATGGCGCCTTTCCCATTAAACACTTCTCGCCACGCACCATGGCTCTGCGTATTTCCTGCGGTATTACCCTTTTTGGCTTGGGTAATAATTCTGGTGGACAAGGATGGCGATGATGGTGATGTTGCACTGCGAAAGGGGATCGAATCATGATCAAGCTGGTTGGCAAGTTCGGCACCGCAGTGCTGATTGCTGGAGCACTCATGCTGGCAGGCTGTTCACAGTCGCCAAATCCTCAGGCCGCGCCAAAAACGGAATTCAACATTGGCTGGTCAATCTACGCCGGTTGGATGCCTTGGCCCTATGCGCAACAAGCCGGCATCGTCAAAAAGTGGTCCGACAAATACGGCATCAAGATCAATCTGGTGCAGGTGAATGATTACGTTGAATCAGTGAACCAATACACCGCTGGCAAATTTGATGGCGTGACCGTCACCAATATGGACGCCCTGACGATCCCCGCTGCGGGCGGCAAAGATACCAGCGCCATCATCGTTGGCGACTATTCCAACGGCAACGATGGCATCCTGCTGAAAGGCGCAACGTCGCTCAGTGCGATCAAAGGCCGCCAAACGTATCTGGTTGAACTGTCCGTCTCGCATTACTTATTGGCGCGCGGGCTTGAATCGGTCGGGCTTAAATCCACTGACGTTCCCACCGTCAACACATCGGATGCAGACATCGTGGCCGCCTTTGGTGCCGCTGATGTCAATGCCGCCGTTGCCTGGAACCCGCAGTTGTCGGTGATGAAGGGCCAGGCGGGCGTTAGTCAGGTCTTCAGCTCTGCCGATATTCCAGGTGAGATTCTCGATCTCATGGTCGTCGATACGGCCACGCTCAAGGCCAATCCGAACCTTGGCAAAGCCCTTGCAGGTATCTGGTACGAGACCGTAGCGTTGATGCAGCAGCAAGACGCCAAGGGCAAAGAAGCGCGTGCCGCCATGGCAAAACTTTCCGGCGCAACGCCTGAAATGTTTGAAAGTCAGTTGGCCACGACCTTTCTTTACGCCGATCCCAAAGCCGCAGTTGCCGCAACAACAGCACCCGAACTCATCACCAAGATGACTATGGTGCGCGATTTCAGCTTCTCCAAGGGACTGTTCATGGGGGCTACATCTGCCGCTGCAGTGGGCATTGCCTTCCCCGGTGGAAAAATATTGGGCGATCCGCAGCGCGTAACTCTGCGTTTTGACGACAGCTTCATGCAGCTCGCCGCCGATGGAAAGCTGTGATCAGCGCAACCTTCGGGCTTAGCTAAGGTACGAAAACGATCATGCGTTGGGTTAACCGTCATGTGCGCCGGAGCAACAGCATCCTTCTAGGGGCGCTGCCGATCCTGATCCTTGTCTTGCTTTACCTATTCATGGCGGCGCAACGCCACGCAGCCAATCCCATGGACAAGATCCTGCCCCTGCCAACCAGCATGGTGCAGAGCATGTCTGCGCTGATGTTCCAGGCCGATCAACTCAGCGGCCAATTCGTATTCTGGGCCGATACGCTGGCCAGCCTTCAGCGCCTTGGCTTGGGCCTTGGCATCGCCACGCTAACGGCCCTGATCGTGGGGTTGGTGCTGGGCGTGCTCCCCCCCGTGCGCGCCACATTTGGTCCGTTGGTGACCGGCATCGCCGTCATCCCACCCATCGCTTTGCTGCCGATCCTGTTCATCGCCCTGGGGCTGGGCGAGACGGCCAAAGTCGCGCTGATCGTCATTGGTATCGCGCCGGTCATGGTTCGCGATATCGCCGCCCACGTCGCCGCCTTGCCCGCCGAACAACTCGTCAAGGCGCAGACACTTGGCGCAAGTTCATGGCAGATCATGATCCGGGTGGCTTTGCCACAGGCCATGCCGCGCCTGATTCAGACCGTGCGTTTGGCCCTGGGTCCGGCATGGGTGTTCCTGATCTCGGCAGAGGCCATCGCGTCCGACATCGGGCTTGGTTACAGGATATTCCTCGTGCGGCGCTACCTCTCGATGGACGTGATCATCCCCTACGTCGCTTGGATCGCGCTGCTGGCTATCCTCATGGATGTGGCGCTTACCCAAATCAGCAAGCGGGCATTTCCTTGGGCACATGGAGCAAACCATTGAGCGCGCCATCCCGCCCCATACTCAGCCTGCAAAACGTCTGGGTCGAATATGGCGACAAGATCGTCCTCGAAAAAGTCGATCTCGACATCGAGGCAGGTTCCTTCGTCTCAATCATCGGACCATCTGGTGCGGGCAAAAGCAGCCTCTTGCGCATCATCCTTGGTCAGGAACGCCCGACGCGCGGCAGCATTCTGCTAGATGGCGAGCCGCTTGCTCCTGAATGTGGACCAGACCGCGGCGTCGTGTTTCAGCGTTATTCGGTGTTTCCGCACTTGTCGGCGCTGGGCAACACGGTGTTCGGGCTGGAGTGTGAACAAGCGCCGCTTTCAGCGCGACTGTTTGGCTCAGCGCGCCGCGCCGCGACGGCAGAAGCGGCAGAGATGCTCAAAGCCGTTGGCCTTGGCGATTCCATGCATCAATATCCGGCCCAGCTTTCCGGCGGAATGCAGCAGCGGCTGGCCATCGCCCAAGCCCTCATCAAGCGCCCACGCATCCTTCTGCTTGATGAACCCTTTGGCGCGCTTGACCCCGGCATTCGCGCCGACATGCATCTGCTGATCAAGCAGTTGTGGCGCGATTATGCCCTGACAATCATCATGGTCACCCATGATATCCGCGAGGCATTTACGCTCGGCACGCGTGTTCTGGCGCTGGATAAGCGCCGCCATGATCCGCACGCACCGCACCGCTTTGGCGCAACAGCGGTCTATGATCTTACCCTGAGCAAAAATGCGGCACCCGAAAAGGCCAACGCCTTGCCCGCACCGCTCAACCAAGCCGCAAATAGCTAAGAGAGGGCCTGACGTGAGTACTGAAACCGCGAGCCTTGCCCGGCTCTCCATGAGCCTCCCTGGCGAATTGTTCCGCCAACTTGACGTGATGGTTGAAGAGCGCGGCTTGCCGTCGCGCTCGCAGCTCATCGCCGAACTGATCCGCCACGCCTTGGCTGAACATGAAGCTTATACACGTCCGGAAGAGATGTTGGCGGGGACAGTCACGATTGTGTACCGCGGCGATCGCGGCCGCGTGCGCCATCAGCTTGCCCAAACGCAGGCCGAATATCTCAAAGAGGTCATCTCCTCGCAGCACGTGTTTCTGGAAGATGACCAGTCGCTGGAAGTCTTGCTGGTGCAAGGCCCTGCCGTGCGCCTGAAGGAATTGTGCGACGCTTTGCGCCGGGTACGCGGCGTACATCAACTCCAGCTTGTTACCACCACTGCCCTGCTGCCACCGTTGTACGAACCGGACGCGGGCGAACTAGCCGAAGGAGCCGCCGCATGAGCGCAGTCCTAGCCGATCCTCTCGCAGCGCGCGACCATGCACGCAGCATGGCGGGCACGGTGGTTGAAGCCATGCCGGTGCTGCCACCCGTCGCGGGCGATTTGCCCGATGGCGTATCGCCCAGCGATTTGGTGTGGGAAGAGACCATTGCAGCAGGCGGTTACGCAACGCGCAGGCTCTCACGTGGAGCGCGGTTACGGCTGATTGATCTTGCGGGCGATGCTTGCGCTTCGCTTCTCGTGTTCAACGCCGAAATGCCGACCGAGCGGCTGAATGTGGCCGATACGGTGAAGGTTCAGTGGAACGCCTATCTTGGCGAAGGCAAGCTTCTGCTGTCCGATATGGGCCGCGTGATGATAAGCATTGTCGAGGACAGCGCGGGCACCCATGATGCCTTCTGCGGCACCTCAAATGCTGCAACAAATGCTGCAAAGTATGGCGATGGCAGCAACAGCGGCCCTTATCCCAACGGGCGTGATCGCTTCCTGCTGGGCGCGGCAAAGCACGGCATGCAACGACGCGACGTTCATCCTTGCGTGAACCTGTTCAAAAGCGCGACAATCGCAGCAGATGGCACCATCGTGCCCCAAATTGGCCCCTATACGCCCGGTCGCGGCGTTGTGCTGCGCGCTGAAATGGACGTGATTGTCGTCATCGCCAATTGCCCGCATGTGCTCGATCCGCGCGATCAATGGAGCGTGACGCCGCTGCGCGCAACGGCTTGGCGTGGGCCAGTTACTCCTGAAGACGATGCCATCCGTAACGCGACGCCCGAAGGCCAGCGCGCTTTCCTCAACGTCGAAGACTATTTCCGCCGCTAACAAGGAAACCTTCCCATGAGCGTCGACCCCCATCTCGCCGGACTTTCCGGAACAATCGTCCACGATGTGATAGTGCCTGCCCGTGCGCCTTGGCTGCACCATGTTGCAGCCGGCCAAACGCTGCGCATCGTTGATCTTGAAGGCAATCAGGCCGTCGATTTCCTGCTCTATGCCACGGCAGACGATGCCGAGCGGTACAGCGCGCAAGATACGGTGGCGGCACAAGGCAACTTGTTCTTGCGCAAAGGCACGGTCCTGCGATCAAACGAAGGCCGCGCGATGATGACCATCGCTGCAACTTCGGTCGATTATCACGATACTATCGGCGGTGCATGTTCGTGTGAATCCAATACCTTGCGCTATGGCCACCACACCAAGGCCGAACATGCCTGCGTTGAAAACTTTCTCGAAGCCAACCTGCTGGAAGGCCGGGGCAAGCGCGACATCGTGTCGAACATCAACTTTTTCATGAACGTACCGGTCGAACCCGATGGTTCGCTCGGCATCGTTGACGGGATTTCCGCACCGGGTCTTACCGTGGACTTGCACGCAGAGATCGACGTGACCGTCGTCGTTTCCAATTGCCCGCAGATCAACAACCCCTGCAACGGCTTCAATCCCACCCCCGTTCGGATGATTGTCACCGCATGAGCTTTGATACTGTCCTGATTGCGAACCGTGGCGCCATCGCCACGCGGATTATTCGCACCTTGAAGGCCATGGGCCTGCGTTCGGTCGCGGTCTATTCCGAAGCCGACGCGGACTCACTCCATGTCTCGCAAGCTGATGAAGCCGTATGCATCGGTGGTGCGCGCGCGTCAGAAAGCTACCTCAACGTCGCGGCCATCCTAGATGCTGCACGCAAGACAGGCGCGGGCGCGATTCATCCCGGTTATGGTTTCCTCGCCGAAAACGCTGAATTTGCAGAAGCTTGTGCGGATGCTGGCATCGTGTTCATCGGTCCAACGCCTGAGAACATGCGTACGTTCGGGTTGAAGCACAGCGCGCGCGAATTGGCAGCAGCGCACGGTGTGCCTCTGGCGCCGGGTACCAACTTGCTCACCGATGAAAACGAAGCTGCAAATGCTGCGCAGCAAATCGGCTTTCCGATCATGCTCAAAGCCACCGCTGGCGGCGGGGGGATCGGCATGCGGGTATGCGAAGACGAAGCCTCGGTGCGCGAAGGCTTTGCTACTGTCGCGCGCCAAGGCCTTGGCAACTTTGGCGATGCCGGGGTTTTCCTTGAACGCTATATCCGCAGTGCGCGCCATATCGAAGTGCAGATATTCGGTGACGGTTGCGGCAAAGTCGTGGCACTGGGCGAACGCGATTGTTCACTGCAACGGCGCAATCAAAAGGTTGTTGAAGAGGCCCCCGCGCCGCTGCTGCCAGCCGCCGTGCGTGCAGACCTCATCGCAGCCGCAATTCGGTTGGGTCAGGCGGCCTATTACCGGTCTGCCGGGACGGTAGAATTCCTCTACGATTCCGAACGGCAGGAATTCTTCTTCCTCGAAATGAACACCCGTCTGCAGGTGGAGCACCCTGTCACCGAGGCGATCACCGGCATCGATCTGGTCGAACAGATGATCCGCGTTGCTTATGGCGAAAAGCTGGCCATGACGCAGGACGACATCAAGATTGACGGCTGGGCGATTGAAAACCGCGTCTATGCTGAAGACCCTTATCGTGGCTTCCTGCCCTCGACGGGCCGTTTGGTGCGCTACAACCCGCCGGTTGCCGGTTGGGAAGATGACGGCGCTGAGAACGGTCGTCGTGGTGTGGATGGCGTGCGCGTGGACGATGGCGTTTATGAAGGCGGCGAAGTCTCGATGTTTTATGACCCGATGATCGCCAAGTTGATCACATGGGGTCCAACGCGCGATGCCGCGGCGGACAAGCAGATCGAAGCCTTGGATGCGTTTGAAATCGAAGGCCTTGGCCACAATATCGATTTCGTCAGCGCGATCATGCAGCACCCGCGCTTCCGTTCGGGCGAACTGACCACCGGCTTTATCGCTGAGGAATATCCGGATGGTTTCCACGGCGCGGCAACGGGCGATGAATTGAAGCAGACGCTGGCGGCGCTTGCTGGCTTCCTCGCCACGGCGCGCTCTGATCGCGCCCGCCGCGTTGATCAGCAACTGGGTGATGAACTTGATCCGCCATACGAATGGTCAGTAAAGATCGGCGACAGCACTTTTGCGGTCACCCTGGACGAAGACGAAGTGACGGTAAACGGCAAGGCTGTTGACCTTGCGCTGGAATACACGCCGGGCGACCGCTTGGTGCATTGCGAGATCGACGACACGCCGTTGTCAGTGAAGGTGGAACCCACCCGCGCAGGCTTCAAGCTGACCACGCGCGGCGCGATTCACAAAGTGCAGGTCCTGCCCGCGCACATGGCACCTTATACCCAGCACATGATCGAAAAGATCCCGCCTGATCTTTCCAAGTTCCTGATCTGCCCGATGCCCGGCCTGCTCGTTACGCTCAACGTGGGCGAGGGCGATACGGTTGAAGCCGGGCAGCCGCTGGCGGTGGTGGAAGCCATGAAGATGGAAAACATCCTGCGCGCTGAAAAGTCGGGCAGGGTGAAGTCAGTCAACGCCAAGGCGGGTGATAGCCTTGCGGTGGATGCCATCATTCTCGAAATGGAGTGAGGTTTGCGCGAGGTTGGCTGGCGGATTTAGCCGTTAGGAATTCCGTCAGCCCTGCCTAGCCTACGGTTATCGCCACCCTTTTTTGGGTCGGGCGCATTTCTGCTATGGCATATTGCTGTTCAGCCGCGATAAAGCGCCTTGGTCAGAAAGTAGCGCTGCGTCGGCACAGGCCGAACAGGGCAGTTCAGAACAGGCAGGGTTGGTCGATGGCAAAGTTTACAAGTGCAATGGTTGTGTTGGGCCTTGCGGTTTCGGCTCTGGCAGGGGCGGCAATGGCTGCACCGCCAAAGGGCGATCCGGTTCTCGGCAAAAAAGTGTTTATGCGCTGCGTGGCATGTCATGCAGTGACGCCCGGTGCAGGCGTAAAGATGGGACCAAACCTTGCCGGCGTAGTTGGCCGCAAGGCAGGCGCAGCACCAGGATTCAAATATTCCGCCGCCATGAAGAAGGCCAACCTCAAGTGGGATGATGCCACGCTTGATAAATGGCTGACCAAGCCTTCGGCGGTGGTTCCCGGAACATCGATGGCCTTTGCAGGCGTTCCCACCCCGGCCGACCGCGCGGCGCTGATCGCCTATATGCGCAAGCCACTGCCTTGAATTTGTAACTCAAATCTTATTCCAGTAATGTGATTTGGCTATGACGAAATAGCTCAAGCAGCGTGCTGACCACCCATTGAATGGAGTGGACAGAATGCTCGATGCTGGGCGAGAATCGGGTGTCCAGCGGTATTTTGCATCATCAGTCATAGTCAAATGCTGAAATTTGAGCGCAGTTTCAAGACGTGCAAGGGGCATTTGCCTGAACCGTGAAAGACTAGGCGATGAACAATGAAGTAATGGTTCGCCGCATAATGGGCGTCGACATATGTCGCTCTGTTGCCATTCTTCTCGCTATGTGGAGTCACGTTCTTGTGACCTTTGGCGCTCATTGGGTAGGCCCTAGTTACGCATGGGTTCGTTTTGCCATGCAGATGGCTCCGGTTGCCTTTATTTGCCTCTTCGGGGCTATGCTTGAAATATCTTACGCGCGCAAATTTCGTGAGGGGAATGTCGAAAACGCGGTCTGCCGTATGTATGTACGAGCCGCACAATGCTATGTTCTTTACGCGATAACTGTAATTGCGTTATTTATTGCTGGACGGTATTCGGTCGGGTATAGTTTAAGAACGATCCTTATGATCGGAATTACGCCGTTCACAGACATATTGAAATTTTATGCGCTGGCAATTATTATTGCGCCAGTGCTTATATCTATTCGTTTAAAATGGGGCCTATGGCCCCTTGTACTTGCATTTATAATGATTCAAATGGCCCATCCATTACTCGAAATTGTTCGATATACATCAGTCGAAGGAAAAAAGGATTATATTGGTCCAATTATCGGGTTTCTCTATGGCGGTAGTAATGCCGACGTGGGGGCACCATCGCTTATTCATGGAATTGCGTTGGTCTGCATTGGCATCGTGTTAGGGGTTGCGACAAACGCGATATTTTCAGCAGAATCACAAAAACGGAGGGCGGGTTGGACTTGGTTTGCTGCTATATGGGCAGTATCGCTGGTCGTTTCGATCTTTTTCTGGGCTGAAACAACAGATGTTCTGCAAAAAATTGTTACGCTAAAAATACGGAACGAAAATCACCCATTTTATTATGCACTTGGCCTATTTGCGACCACTACTTTCCTTCTAATATGCATTGTCTTGTTTGATATTGTCGGTTTTACATTCGCGAATAAAATTCGCTTTATTGGAACTGTCTCGTTGTTCACTTTTTGTTTTGGGAATGTCCTGCTTTACTTGCAGCCCTTTGGTCCACCTGCTGAGGACAAATGGGGGCCGACGCTATTATATGCAGCAGCGATCCCAATCCAGAGTTGGATTTTCTTAAAGTTAGCTACCGTGAAAAATCCTCAGACATTTTCGGTGGCAGGGGTGGTCCAATCGATCATGCGAATTGCAAATAGACATCTCGACTCTGTTACGAAACCAGCGGCGAAGTATGTCGCGTCCAAGGTTTCCCGATGACCGTGGTGTTCCACCTCCTTGCATGTCACCGCTGGACGCTCAATGGCGCGCACGGGAAGCAATAACCGATTGGTGGATGGGGTCGCACACCGCGAGAAGGCTTGCGGAGCGTGCTCTGCTGCGTTCAATCAGACTCAAGCAGCCAGTGCGTAGGGCGCGATTTCGCCGCTGAGGTACTGTTTCTTGGCTTTGGCGCGGCTGAGTTTGCCGGAACTCGTACGCGGCAAGGTGCGCGGAGGTACGAGTTCGACGACGCAGTTCATGCCAGTGATTGAGCGCACCTTGTCGCGGATCTGGTCGCGCAGCTTTACGCGCTCAACCGGGTCTGACACGCGGCAGTGGACCAGCACGGCGGGGGCTTCTTCGCCGTTTTCGGTTTCGACCGAGAAGGCGGCGATATCGCCTTGGTGGAAGCCGGGAAGCTGTTCGACCGCCCATTCGATATCTTGCGGCCAGTGGTTCTTGCCATTGATGATGATCATGTCTTTGGCGCGGCCCACGATGAACAAATAGCCCTGTTCATCAACATAGCCCATGTCACCAGTATCAAGCCAGCCATCGACCATGCATTCAGCGGTCGATTCAGGGTCGCGGAAGTACGAGTGCATGATCGAGGAGCCACGGCACCACACTTTGCCGATGTGGTGGTGCGCCAGTGCGTTGCCCTTCTCACCACGTATCGCCAATTCCATGCCCTTGATCGGCACGCCGCAATTGACCATCGCACGGTAGCGGGCAGGACGCGAAAGATCGCGCGGGGTGCCGGAAAGACGCTCTTCTTCAACCAGTTCGACGCGGATGCCTTCGCCCGGTGGCATGATGGTGACGCCAAGAGTAGCTTCGGCAAGCCCGTAACTTGGCAGAAACGCATCAGCGCGGAAACCGGCTTCGGCAAAGGCATTGACGAAGTTCTGCATCACATCGGGGCGGATCATATCCGCGCCGTTGCCAGCTACGCGCCAGCGCGAAAGATCGAACCGTTCCGCCACGTTGGTCTGGCTGGAAATGCGGCGCGCGCAGATGTCATAGCCAAAGGTGGGTGAGTACGACAGCGTCGTGCCCTTGTTGCGGCTGATCATATCCAGCCACGCCAAGGGGCGGCGCGCGAAATCTTCGGTCTTGATGTAATCAACCGACACACCGTTTGCGATGGGCGAGAGGAAGCAGCCGACCAGGCCCATGTCGTGATACCACGGCAGCCACGAGACGGCGCGATCGGGATCGGCGATGGACATGCCATGCGAATGACCGGCAAGGTTTGCCATCAGCGCGCGGTGCGTGACGGCGACGCCATGCGGGAAGCGCGTCGATCCGCTGGAATATTGCAAATAGCTGATCGCGTCGGGATCGGGCGTGGGCAGGGTAGCGTCTGACGCAGCACCTGCGTGAAATTCGCTCCAAGAGATGCCCGCACATCCTTGCCGAGTTGCAGCGGCGCTAGCCATTTCTGCAATTTCGTCAGGGTAGATCAACATCTTGGGATCAGAACTGCCGAGTTGCACGGTTAGCTGATCGATGTAGTTTTCTTTGCCGCCAAAGCTGGTTGGCAAAGGCAGCGGGACAGGCCACGCGCCTGCATACATTGCGCCACAAAACAGCGCTGCAAAATCAGGTCCGGTTTCTGCCACCAGCGCAACGCGATCAGCCGGGCCAACGCCCAGTGCGATCAATTTGCGCGCGGCGACCAGCGCATCGGCGCGCAATTGCGCATAGGGGTAGGGCTGGGCAAGGGTGCCGCGTGGATCGTGGAAGTTGAAGCCCAACACGCCTTTTGCGGCATAGTCGAGCGCATCGCAGAAGGTATCGAAATCTGCGTACCGACGTGGCTGCACGTCGATATTAGGTGTGGCCACGAGCGTCGCTTGCTCAGCGACAGCGTCCAAAACAGTCATGCGATACCCCGATTTATGCTTCAATCGTCCTGCTGCGCTATTATTTGTGCTTGCAGGTGAACGGTCCATGACGAGTCCGCGACAACAAAACAACAATCGTCACGGGACGGACGTTCTCATTTAGCGATGACTGTGGCACGAATGTGGCGGATGGCTCGCAAACCGCCTTATGATCCGGCAAAGCGCCGTGAACCGCGCGTCCCCAAGCCGCTTGATCGCGCGCGCATGGAGGAAATGGCGCTGGCTTATGTTGCGCGCTTTGCCACTAGCGCGGGAAAATTGGCCGACTATTTGAAACGCAAATTGCGTGAGCGCAGCTGGGAAGGGGAGGATGCCCCTGATATCGCCGGGTTGGTCGAACGGTTTGTGCAAATTGGCTATGTCGATGATGCCACATTTGCCCGCACCAAAGCGCAAGGATTGCTGCGGCGTGGATATGGGGCGCGGCGAATCGATCAGGCGCTCGGCGCTGCGGGAATTGCCGAATCCTTGCGTGATGAATCGCGCGGGAATGAGGCCGAGCGCCGCCGCGCGGCTCTGATCATGGCGCGCAAGCGACGGTTCGGCCCGTTCGGGTTGGGGGATCGGTCTGACCGGGCGTTGCGCGAAAAGCAGGTTGCGGCCATGTTGCGGGCAGGCCACCCCCTTGATCACGTGCGTGAGGTGGTGAATGCGGTTTCCGAACAGGCACTGGAAGAATGGGTCGATGAAGCAACTGACTAGATTCGCAAGCTTTGCGGCCCTCGCGCTGATTGCGGGCTGTTCGCCCGGCGCGGCAGATGCTGGCGCACGGACGGGGAAAGAAACCACGACATCGGCCGTACATCCGGTGTCCAGTTTGCCAGTCGTCCCGGTCACGATCACCAACGGCACAAAGAAACAGGTGTTCCGTACCGAAGTTGCGCGGACTGCGGCGGAGCAGGCCAAAGGGCTGATGTTTCGCACCGCATTGGGCGATGATGAGGCGATGATCTTTTTGCGCGATCCGCCAGATCGCGCGGCGTTCTGGATGCGCAACACAGTGATCCCACTCGACATCGTGTTTATCGGGCTTGACCATAAGATCATGAATATCGCGGAAAACGCGGTGCCTTATGATGAAACACCGCTGCCCGCCGCAGGGATGACGCTGGCGGTTTTCGAGATTAACGGCGGGCTTGCCGCCAAGCTTGGCATCAAGCCGGGCGATCGGGTGGATTGGTAATGGGAAAAGTGATGGGGCAAAGCCTATCTACACGCTTGCCTGCACCCCCTGCAAAAGGCTAAGCGCGAGGCCATGAGCATCCTCGGCAAGATCTTCACCTGGTGGAACGGTGCGACCGTGACCACTTTGCTCGACAGCGCGCTTCGGGGCGAACAAGTCGGCACCGACGCACAGGGCAATACGTACCACCGCGCCAAGAAGCCCTATCCCAAGGGCCATCCGTTCGCCGGACGTGAACGCCGCTGGGTGATTTACAATGGCGCGAATGACGCCAGCCGCGTGCCTGTTGAATGGCATGGCTGGCTGCACGGCAGCTTTGCCGATGGCCCCGATGGGGGCGTGCCCGAAAGCAATCTGCCCCCTGCGCGCATTTGGGAAGTCGATTATACGCCCAACGCTACCGGTACTTCTGCAGCATACCGTCCGATGGGCTCGCTCGAACGTGGTGGCAAACGTGCCGCAGCTACGGGCGATTACGAAGCTTGGTCGCCGGAAGCCTGATGTTTTTCGCTGCACCGTTGGCAGGCCGTACGCTCGCCTTGGCGGGCGCACTGCTATTGGCTGGTAGTGTTGCGGGATGTGGCGAGAAAGAAGCCGCGCCGCCGCCGCCAGAAGCCACGCAAACCGGTGCGGTTGTTGCGACAGCATCAGGTGCTGTGGTGGAAAGCGAATTTGGCACACCGGTGAAGGATCGCGTGGCCACGATTGGCTTGCTGAACAAGCGCAATAACATCACGCAAGATGTCGTGCTGAAAAGCGGCGAATCACGCCAGATCGGCAACGCCATTGTCAAGCTTGCCACGTGTGAGAAGACGGCACCGTGGGAAGATCCGCAAGAGATCGGCGCATTCGTACAATTGTTTGTGCAGGAACGCAGTTCGACCGATGAGCAACTGACTTGGCGCAAGGCATTTTCAGGCTGGCTGTTCCGAAATGCGCCTTCGCTCAACGTGGTGGAGCACCCAATCTATGACGTGTGGGTCAAAGACTGCGCAATGACGTTCCCCGGTGAAGATGCGCCAAAATCGGTTGAGCGCAGTGCCGCAAAGCCGGTTGGCAGCCCAAGCGGTGCAGCAGCCGCGTCGCCAGCGCCCGCGCCTTCGCCCAGCGCATCAGCCAGCACGCGCGCCCCAGCGGCTTCTTCGGCCGAATAGCCCCGCTGCGCATGCGACAGCAACTTCAAGTACTGACTTTGCGGGATTTCCACAGCCCCCAGTGACGACAGGTGACTGGTGGTAAACTGGCAATCAAGCAGTTCTGCCCCTACTTGCCGCAACGACGCGACCAGCCACGCCAAGGCGACCTTCGACGCATCTGTTTCGCGGCTGAACATCGATTCGCCGCAAAAAACACGGGCAAAGCCAACGCCGTAAAGCCCACCAACCAGCCGCCCATCGGCCCAGCATTCGATGGAATGGGCGTGGCCGTGTTCGTGCAAGGCAATATAGCTTTCGCGGATACGCATGCTGATCCAGCTATCTTCGGCACCGGGGCGGGGGGCTGCACAGGCATCAATTACCGCTTCAAACGCGGCGTTGCAGGTTACGGTGAAGCGCCCCCGCCGCAATGTGCGGGCCAAGGATTTGGACACGTGGAAGCCATCAAGTGGCAGAATCGCCCGCATTTTGGGTTCAACCCAAAAGACATCGGGATCGTCACGACTGTCCGCCATCGGGAAAATCCCTGCACGGTATGCCTTGAGCAGCAACTCAGGCGGGATAGTGAGGGGGTCATTGCGCGACATAATCTATAACTTTGTGTTTCGGCTGGTTGCATCCCCCGCGTCAACCCTCTAAGGGCCGTCGCGAGCACAGGAGCGTAGCTCAGTTGGTAGAGCATCGGTCTCCAAAACCGAGGGCCGTGGGTTCGAGTCCCTCCGCTCCTGCCACTCGCCACTATGGCGAGTGTGGCGTCAGAAAAGTTTCAGGTCAGTCGTGAAAAATGGGGCGGCCTGCAAATGCGCCCACCCCGATTCGCGTCTGTTACGTGTGGTCCGCTTGAGATCACGCCCCAGCTAGCCTGAGCATCGGGTTTATACCACTGGCATTTTGGGTTCGGAAAACGTCCGCGAAACGCCGGATGTAAGCCACTCTTGCCAAGTTGGCGCTGCGCGACTAAATGGAAGTTACTCCGACATCGGAAAATCGCCAGCCCCTCCCGGACTTGTCCGGGGCGGCGATGACCCCTAGCCGGAACAAGCGAGTTTCACTTCCGGCATTTGCCGCAGTTTGTAAGGCGTTTTAGCAATGGCCAAGACCAGCCCCGGCGAGTTCTTCAATCAGGTGAAGGCAGAAGCGCGCAAGGTCGTCTGGCCCACCCGTCAGGAAACCACGACCACCGCAATCTTTGTTGGCATCATGATGCTGATCCTGGCGGTGTTTTTTCTGGGCATCGATTCGCTTTTCGGCATGACCGTGCAGTTTCTGCTGTCGCTGGCTTGATCGTCCTTCGGGACTGATCGCAGCTTTCAAAAATTCCCAGGACCAAAGAGAGACATATGGCCCGCTGGTATATCATTCACGCTTATTCCGGTTTCGAAAACAAGGTTCGCGACGCGATCCTGTCCGAAGCTGAACGCATTGGCCTTTCGCAATTGGTCGAAGCGGTGGAAGTTCCCACCGAAACGATCACCGAAGTGAAGCGTGGCAAGAAGGTTCAGGTCGAACGCAAGTTCATGCCGGGCTATGTGCTGGCGAAGCTGGCGATGAATGACGACATCTATCACCTCGTCAAGAACACGCCCAAGGTCACGGGCTTCCTCGGCACCAACAGCAAGCCGCAGCCGATTTCCGACAAAGAAGCCGCACGCTACTTTGGTGCACGCGATCAAGCCGCTGCCGAGCCGCGCAAGAGCGTTGTGGTCGATTACGAAATCGGCGATTCGGTCAAGGTCAACGCGGGGCCATTCGCTTCGTTCAACGGCATTGTCGAGGAACTGGACTTCGACAAGAGCCGCGTGAAAGTCTCGGTTTCGATCTTCGGTCGCGCCACGCCGGTGGAACTGGGCTTCGAAGAAGTCGAACTGGTTCGCTAAGCAGATCAGTTGCATTTGCGCGCCGATACGGTTATCGGCGCGCCTCTTCTATGGCGATTCTCGTCCATGGAAACCGTGCGGGAGCCTTGGGTTTTGACCCAAGGCGTTGACCGCTCACTCTGAAGCGCGGTGCGAACCTGCGCTAACAGGAAGAAAGGAGGCCTCTCGTGGCCAAGAAAATTGAAGGCTATATCAAGCTTCAGGTGAAGGCTGGTGAAGCCAAGCCTGCACCGCCAATCGGTCCGGCACTGGGTCAGCGCGGCGTAAACATCATGGAATTCTGCAAGCAGTTCAACGCTGCAACGCAGGAAGTTGAGAAGGGCACGCCGCTTCCAACCGTGATCACCGTTTATGCCGACCGTTCGTTCACGTTCGTCACCAAGACCCCGCCAGCCACGTTCTTCATCAAGAAGGCCGTCGGCATCCAGTCGGGTTCGAAGACGCCGGGCAAGGCTTCGGCTGGCACGATCACGCGCGCGCAATTGTCGGATATCGCTCAGGCCAAAATGAAGGACCTGAACGCGAACGACATCGACGCCGCAACGAAGATCATTGAAGGCTCCGCTCGCGCGATGGGCCTCACCGTGGTGGAGGGCTGATCACATGACCCTGAGCAAAAAGCAGAAGTCGCTGACCGAAAAGCTGGGCGACAACATGAAGCTTTACGCGGTTGATGACGCGATCAAGCTGCTGAAAGACCTCAAGAGCGCAAAGTTCGACGAGAGCCTTGAAGTTTCGCTGAACCTTGGTGTTGATCCACGTCACGCTGACCAGATGGTTCGCGGCATGGTCACCCTGCCTTCGGGCACGGGCAAGGACGTCAAGGTTGCCGTGTTCGCACGTGGCGACAAGGCTGAAGCAGCTTTGGCTGCTGGCGCTGACAAGGTCGGTGCTGAAGATCTGCTGGAAGACATGCAGAACGGCAACCTCGACTATGGCCGCGTGATCGCAACGCCAGACATGATGGCCATCGTTGGCCGTCTCGGTAAGGTTCTGGGTCCTAAGGGCCTGATGCCAAACCCGAAGCTTGGCACGGTTACTCCGAACGTCGCTGATGCGGTCAAGGCAGCCAAGAGCGGCCAGATCGAATTCCGCGTTGAAAAGGCCGGCATCATTCATGGCGGCATTGGCAAGCTTTCGTTCTCGGACGATGCTCTGCGTGCCAACTTCGACGCATTCGTCGATGCCATCGTCAAGGCAAAGCCAGCTGGCGCCAAGGGCAAGTACCTGCGCAAGATCGGTCTTTCGTCATCGATGGGCCCTGGCTTGAAGGTTGACGTTTCGCAAGTTCACGGTGGTTAAGCCACCGTTGCTTAAAAGTTTCGGGCGGCTGAGCCAGCCACCTGTGATTTGAAAAGTGGGCCGGGAAGGGAAACCTTCCCGGCCTCTTTTTTTGTGTCGGAGTTTTTTCGTGCGCGGCGTGGACATGCCCACCCCGCTGCGACTAACGCCGCCTACGGCAGCGTAAGTCTCGCTCCCCTCCCGCAGGCGGGAGGGACGGTCCAGTTTCCCCCCCTTCCGCAGGCGGGAGGGGCTGGGGGTGGGTAATTCTGCGCCAACTGAGGATTGACGATGACCGAAAACGAAGCGCCCCAGAACCCGGTAACCATCGCTCGCCTGCAAGTGGAAGCGGTGATCCCCCCCGAAAAGCGCGGCCCCGGCTGGGACCGCCACTGGCGCGAGCTGGAGCACTATGCCGAAGCCGCGATGGACTGGACGGTCAGCCAGCGGCCTTGAGGTTGGCCTTCGTATAACATTCAACGACAAGGCTGATCGCGTTGCCACCGGCCACGCGCAGGACGGCGCGATGGGACAGCACAGTTCCTGCCGGGCATTCCGCTGCTCGCCCGCGCTGTGATGTTAAACGCTCACGCCGAAAGCCCAGCGGAGCGACCACTTTGCCGAACGGCGTTTCGGTGCTTTGCAGCGTTTGATTCATTTCCGACGTCAGCCGCGCGGGAACGTACCAATTGTGCGCAACCGACAGCACCGTATTGCCGCAAGCCAGCCGGACATGGCGATAGGCCACTTGTGTATGGCTGGACACACCCAAGGTGGCGAGAACTGCGGGTGAGGGCGCGCTTGACGCGCCTCGGTCTGCCAGCGCGCGGATCACGGGCGGCTGCGCAATGTTCCGATCTTCGCACCACTGGCCAAGCGCAGCGGTGGCGCTGTCATTGGCGGCAAGCACAGTCTCGAAACGTGGCAAATCGGCGTTGGTGCAGCCCGATAGGGCAAGCAGCGCCGCCAGCGCGATCCTGCGCATCTTAGGGAGCAGGAATCGGCGCAGCATCTGGCAGGCGGCGGGCGGTGATGATCTTCACCGGCTTAGCTAGCATTTGTCCGCGCATGAAGCCTTCGCCTTCAGTCTCGGAAATGGGGGCTGCGTAAATCGCTTTTACAAGGTCCATGCCTTCGATCACTTGGCCAAATGCGGCATAGCCCGCTTTGGCTTCAGGATCGGCAGAATCAGGCTGTGCATCAAGGCCGGGCTGGTCCGACACCATGATCGAAAAATCGCCCGTTGCCGTGCCGGGGGCATAGCGCGCCATCGAGAGCGTTCCGGCCTTGTGGAGGATGCCGGTGAGGTTGGTCGGCTCGTGCGCAACCGGCGGCAGGTTGCGCTTGGGATCATTGCGCGTGCCCGCCTGGATCAGGCCATTGGGCTGCTCACCCCATTTGAGGTGCATCGCGCGATAAAACACCGTGCCATCAAACCGCTTCGTCTCGGCATAGCGCACGAAGTTCGTGGCGCTGGCGGGGGCGCGCTTCACGTCGACCTCAACGACAATCGGACCCAACTCGGTCGTCAGCGCAATCCGCACTTTGTCGGGCAGCGGCACCGTAGATGGCTTGGCATAAGCAGGCAAGGCGGCGCGTGGCGGCGCAGCGCGCTTCTTCACCGGAGCAGCGGCGATCAGCAGGATGGCTAGCGGCGCAAGGAGAACCAGTCGGCGCTTGAACATGGGGTTAAATCCCGCCAGTCACGGGCAAGCGACCAATCGCGGTGAGCCCTTCTTCCAATACTCTGGCGCAGGCTTTGAGTTGATCATCGCTGACCGAGCGGATGACGAAGTTCGCGCCGGTTTTGCCTTCGCGGAAGAACGGGTAGCTGCCGATCTGGCATTCCTCGAACGCCTTTTCGGTTTCGCGCAACAGGTCGGCGATTTCGCTTTCGGCGACCCAGCAACCTACGGTGGTGGACAGCAACGGCAAGCCGCCTTCCAATTTGCCGGTCAAGGTGTCGAGCATCTGGGCGGTGATGCCGGGGACGCCAGCCATCAGATAGACGTTGCCCGCCCTAATGCCGGGGGCGCCCGACACGCTGTTCTCGATCAGGTCTGCGCCTGCGGGAACGCGGGCCATGCGCAGGCGAGCATCGTTGAGGCCGCCGCGTGTTTCGTAATAGCTTTCAAGGATCGCCCGCGCCTTGGGGTGGATCACCACGTCTACGCCAAGCGCCTGTGCCACAGCATCGACAGTGATATCATCATGGGTGGGGCCAATGCCGCCGGTGGTGAACAGATAATCATTGCGGGCGCGCAGCGTGTTAACCGCTTCGACGATGGCGTCCATCACATCGGGCACGACGCGCACTTCGCGCAAGCGGATGCCTTGTATGCCAAGCCACGAGGCGACTTGCGCGATGTTTTTGTCCTGCGTGCGGCCAGACAGGATTTCGTCACCCACCACGATCAAAGCGGCGGTCCAGATGCGGTTTTCAGTTGTCATAGGTGCAGCTTAGAGCAAGGGCGGCCCCGGCAAAAGTGCTATTGCGCTGTTGCCATCTGCTCCTTCGGGCGAAGGTCTGCTCGTGGTTGCCCAAATTGCAGCACGCCATCATCGAGCGGGTCGGCACGCATCCATGCTTTATCGCGGATATAGTCCTGATTCAGCCGCCAGCGCATATCGGTTGCGCTCTTGGGCATGAATGGCCGAGCGCGTTGGATATAGCCTGATGAGAAGGTGAAAATGTTATCTTCATCAAGATGATGATTTGGCGCGAGCTTGGGCACGGCAATGTGCGTACCATCGGCCTGCATCTTGTTGAGAACATTGCACACGAACCGCGCGGTGATGTCGGCACGTAGCGTCCACGAGGCATTGAGATAGCCGAACACGGCGGCCAGATTGGGCACGTTCGAGAACATCGCGCCTTTGTAATAATAGTGGTCTGCAAAATCGAGCGGCGTGCCGTCGGCGCTTAAAGCAATCTTGCCGGCCATCACCATCTTTAGGCCGGTGGCGGTGATGATCACGTCGGCGTCAAGGTGTTTGCCGGATTTCAATTGAATACCGGTCGCATCGAAACGGTCGATGTGATCGGTGACGATGCTTGCTTTGCCCGCGTTGATCGCTTTGAACAGATCGCCATCGGGCACCAGACACAAACGCTGGTCCCACGGATTATAAGGCGGGGTGAAAGTCTTGGCATCGTAGTTGTCGCCAAGCTCTTGTTTGATGCGTTTGGTCAGGTAGTGTTTGACCTTATCGGGCGTCGACTGGGCGCTTTTGAACACAAAGTTCTGCATGCGCACGTTCTTGAAACGGGCAATCTTGTAGGCCAGTTTTGCAGGCAGGATTTTGCGCAGGAAGTTGGCAACGCCATCTTTGGCGGGAAGGATGCCGTACCACGAGGGCGTGCGTTGCAGCATCGTTACATGCGCTGCTTTGTCGGCCATTGATGGCACAATCGTCACCGCCGTTGCGCCCGATCCGATCACGACTACGCGCTTGCCGGTATAATCAAAGGCTTCGGGCCAGAACTGGGGATGAATGATTTCGCCAGTGAAGTCTTCGCGCCCGGCAAATTTGGCATTGAAGGGCTTGTCGTAATCGTAATAGCCCGAACCGAGATAGAGCCAGCGCGCGGTTATGCGCGAACGTTGGCCGTCTGCACTTTCCAGCGCGGCGTTCCACATGCCGGAGGCGCTATCGAAATCGGCACTCAGCACTTTGCTGTTAAAATGGATGTGGCGGCGGATGTCGCGTTGATCAGTGATACGGTTCAGGTATTCTAAAATCGCAGAGCCTTGTGCGATGGAGTTCTCGTGCTTCCAAGGTTCGAAATCGAAGCCGAGCGTGTACATATCCGAATCCGAACGCACACCGGGGTAGCGGAACAAGTCCCATGTGCCGCCAATTTGTGCGCGGCGTTCTATTATCGCAAAGCTGTGGTTGGGGCAGAGCATCTTCATATGCGCGGCCATTCCGATCCCGGATATACCGGCGCCGACAATCAGGACATCAACATCCGGCTTGGCAGTTGAGGACTGTTCTGCACCCAAGAGTTCTCTCCAGTTCAATATTCACACATGTGTTAGCACGTCTTTACGTGATTGCGAGTCCGGGTGGTCTTTGCCACTAGTGTCCTATGACCGTTATCGCCGCGCGCCGCTACCACCATGGGACACCTGAAAGCGATGTGCTTGTCATTGATGGCACGCCGGTATCGCAACTGCCGCCGCAAAGCTTCGACTGGATCGGCCTGTGCGATCCGACGCACGACGAGATGGACCTTGTTCGCAGGCAATACGGGCTTCATCCGCTTTCAGTTGAAGACGCGATGCATCCGCGCCAGTTGCCCAAAGTCGAGGTTTACGGCCAAACCCTGTTCCTGATTGCGCGCACTGCGGATCTTCAGAAGGGTGAGGAACTTGTTTACGGCCAGACCGCGTTGTTTGTGGGGCCGGGCTATTTGATCAGTGTCCGCTCTGGCAGTCCGCGCGCTCACACCACCTTGCGTCATGATCTGGAATCGCATCCAGAACGCATGGCAGAAGGCCCGGATTACATCCTGCATGCCGTGCTGGATTTCATCGTCGATGGCTATCTGCCACTGCTCGATGCCTTGGATAATGTTGCGCAGGAAATGGAAGAGGCGGCGATTGATGAGTTCCCCGAACAGTCGGTAATCCGCCGCATTTTCCGTCTGCGTCGCCAATTGCGCCGATTTGAGCGCGTGATCGGCCCGATGGAGGAAATGGTGGACCGGTTGGTCTATGCCGATCTGCCGTGCATCGATCCGGGCGCACGCATCTGGTTTCGCGATGTGCTGGACCACGTACGCCGCGCGATGTCGCGGATGCGCAGTTTGAAAGAGACGCTGGCCGCGATCGTGGAAACCGCCAGCTTGCTGGAACAGCACCGGCAGGGTGAGATGACGCGGTCGCTGGCAGCCTGGGCGGCGATTCTTGCGGTGCCAACAGCCATCGCCGGAATATACGGGATGAATTTTGAATATCTGCCCGAACTGCGTTGGCATTACGGTTATTTTGCGGTGTGGGCCGCGATTGTTTCCATCTGCGGCGGGCTGTGGTTACGGTTCCGCAGTATCGGATGGCTATAACTTCACGATCCGCAGATGAATGCCGCCTTGGGTGGGGCCGCCCCCTTAAGCAATTTTACGGATGGGCCTTGCTTAACAAGTGATACCATCATTAACTTAAGGCAGTGGCTGCACAATTTTACAGGCAGGCCATGCTCAAGCGCGTAACAACCAGCGACATCGAACTCGGCATGTTTATCCATAAACTGGAGGGCAGTTGGTTCAGTCACCCCTTCTGGAAGAGCAAGTTTTTGCTCGAAGACCCTGAAATGCTGGCGACGCTGCGCGAAAGTGATGTGGACGGCGTGATCATTGATGTGTCGCGCGGCAATGATGTGGTCGAGCGCCAGCAGCGCACGCTTGCCAGAGTGGCGAGCGCGCCGGTGGCCGTGCAGCCAGCGGCCATAGCCCGCCCAACGTTTGTGCGCCCGCCTGCTACAATGCCCATTGCGCGCGAATTTGGCCGTGCGAAGCGGACCATGGGCGATGCCCTGCGCGTGGTCAGCAAGACATTTATCGAAGCGCGACTGGGCAAGACCGTCAATGTACAGGACGTAGAGCCGGTGATCGATGCGATTTACGCATCTGTGCAGCGCAATCTCTATGCGTTCAATGGTTTGCTACGCTGTCAGAACGGTAGTGAATTCATCTATCGCCATTCGCTGGCCGTCAGCGCGCTGATGATCGCGATGGCGCGACATATGAAATTCGCCCCGCTGGATATCCGCGATGCTGGCATGACTGGGCTATTGATGGACATCGGCGTTGGGCAATTGCCGGTCGATCTGTCGGCTGTCGGATCAGATTATGCACAACTGTCGCCAGACCTTCAGGATCAGCACGTCTTGCTGGGTTGTTCCTTTCTGAAGGCTGCCGGGGACATTCCCGGACCCGTCATCAACGCCGTGTTGCAGCACCACGAACGGCTGGATGGCAGCGGCTATCCCCAAGGCCTGTCGGGGCAGGCCATCGACTACCTTAGCCGCATGGCCGCAATCTGCGACGCTTACGATACACTCGCGTCATCGTCTGGCGCACGCCAACCACTTGATCCGGCAGAGGCCATCCGCGTCTTGCGTGCCCAACCCGAAAAGTTCGATGCGACGCTTCTCGAAAAGCTGGTTGAAACCATTGGCGTTTATCCGGTGGGCGCATTCGTGAAACTGCGATCAAACCGTTTGGCGATGGTGGTCGATGAAGATCCATCCGATCCTGCATCGCCGACGGTGCGCACCTTCTGGTCGGTTGAATTGAACAAGCGCCTGAAAGGCAAAACCATCATGCTGGCGCAATGCTTTGGTGAAGACGCGATTGAAGGCGTTGCCGAAATGTCCGGTTTCGATCAGGCAGAACTGGAAAAGCTGCGCGAATCGCTGTTTGCTTCGGCTTGTCGCGAAGGGGCCTGAGGCTACGGCGCGATCACGCCGTACAGATCATGCGCGTCGGCATCTTCGATCAGGATTTGCACAAAATCGCCAGCCTTAAGGTCGGCGGGCACATCGCGTAGATAAACCGCGCCGTCGATTTCGGGCGCATCGGCTTGAGAGCGCGCGGTTGCGCCAATGTCGCCCTCCTCATCAGGCTCCCCCACTTCGTCGATGATGACCTTAATGGTGCGCCCCACTTTTGCTGCCAGTTTGGCCGCGCTGATCGCCTCGGTCTTTTCCATCAGGCGGGCGTAGCGTTCTTCCTTGATTGCTTCGGGCACTTGATCGGGCAGATCATTGGCCGCAGCGCCTGCAACAGGTTCGAACCGGAACGCGCCAACGCGGTCGAGTTGCGCTTCTTCCAGCCATTCCAGCAGATATTCAAAATCGGCCTGCGTTTCACCGGGGAAGCCAACGACAAAGCTGGAGCGGATGGCGATATCGGGGCAGATTTCGCGCCACGATTTGATCCGGTCGAGCACTTTGGCCTCGTTCGCCGGGCGCTTCATGGCGCGCAGCACGTTGGGGCTGGCGTGCTGGAACGGAATATCGAGGTAGGGCGTGACCAACCCTTGCGCCATCAACGGAATCACCGCGTCAACGTGGGGGTAGGGGTAGACATAGTGCAGCCGCACCCACGGCGTTTCGCCTTCCGGCGTGCGCAGTTTGCCAAGTTCGCGCGCCAGATCGGTCATGTGTGTGCGGACAGGGTTGCCCTTCCACATGCGCTCTTCATGGCGCACATCCACGCCATAGGCCGACGTATCCTGGCTGATCACCAGCAATTCGCGGGTGCCAGCGGCGACCAGCTTTTCCGCCTCTCGCAATACTGCATCAATCCGGCGGCTAGCCAGTTTGCCGCGCAGGCTGGGGATGATGCAGAAGGCACAGGCGTGATTGCAGCCTTCGGAAATCTTGAGGTAGCTGTAATGGCGCGGCGTCAACTTGACGTCGCCGGGTTCCGCCTGCGGGATCAGATCGATGTACGGCCCCATGCTTGGCGGTGCAGCTTCGTGAACGGCCTCGACCACGGCTTCATATTGGTGAGCGCCGGTGACTGCCAGCACTTGCGGAAAGCGTGCGCGGATGGCGTCTGCCTCGTTGCCCATGCACCCGGTCACGATTACCCGGCCATTTTCGGCGATGGCTTCCCCAATTGCAGCAAGGCTTTCTTCTTTGGCAGAATCAAGGAACCCGCAGGTGTTCACCAGCACCACATCGGCACCTGCGTAATCCGCGCTCATGGCATAGCCATCGGCGCGAAGGCGGGTAAGAATCCGTTCCGAATCAACGAGGGCTTTGGGGCAGCCAAGGCTGACCATGCCGACTTTGGGAGCTTCCGGGATTTCGCGCGGGGGAGTTTGCGTTGCCATAATGGTGCGGCCCATAAGCCAAAACTGCCCCCCCGTCACCTGCATTGCCAAGCGGCTTCCACGCGCGTAGCACGTTGGCCTGCGGGGCGCGGAAGAAAGAACACTATGGGTCCGGTCAACTGGCTTGCTGTCTTGGTTGCTGTCATTGCTGCACTTGTCGTTTCGGCGGCGTGGTACGGCCCGATATTTGGCCGTGCTCGGCTGGAAGAAGTGGGGCCGGGCAACCTTGGCATAAGGCGCTCACCTGCGCGTACAGCAGGGATTACTGCTGCACTGCTATTCGTATCGGCCACGATGATGGGCCATATGTTTGCGCGCGTTGGCACAGATACGCTGGCCGTGAAGTGGTGGCTTTATTTTATGATGTCGGGCGGCCTTGCCATTGCCTTTGTCATACCGTCCTTGTGGATCAGTTATACCCAACAACGCATCAGCACGCGGTTGGCGCTGATTGATGGCGGCTATTGGCTCATCGCTTATCTCGCGATGGGTTTTGCGTTCTTGGTACTGGGTTAAAGCTGAGTCGGCACAATCTCGACAATGGTGTCGCCTGCCTGCAATACTTGGGCCGCATCATCCCAAAAGCCGATGGCATTGCCTTTGCGGTAAATGCGCAAACCGCGCCCACCGGTGCTTAGCGCGGAGAGCGATCCACCGATCTCGTCAGGCAGTACATCACGCTCAACCAGTTGTACGCGGCCTTCGATGGAGGCTAGGTCGGTCAAGTAATCGGCCACATGCGTGCCATGTGCCGATCCTGCCATCAACAGCCCGGTAAAGCGAACCGGGTTGATAACAGTGCTAGCGCCCGCCTGCCGCGCCAGTGCTTCGTTGTCCACCGCGCGAACCACGGTGCTTATCGGCACGCCGGGCGCAAGATGGCGCGCGGTTAGCGTAATCAGGATAGAAGTATCATCGCGACCAGCAGAGATCAGCACTGCACAAGCGTTGCTGATGTGCACATCCAGCAGCGTCGCGTCGCGGGTAGCATCGGCTGCCATAACATTGCAGCCCAATCCGGCGGCGATGGCAAGGCGGCCCTCGTTCGGATCGAGCACCACGATTCGCCCCGGCTCTGTGCCGCGGGCGATCAATTCTGCCACGGCCTCTGAACCGGATACGCCAAAGCCCAGCACAACGATGTGGTTGGTCAGGTTTTTCTGGATCTGCGCCATGCGCCACCTTTCCCAGCTTCGCTTGATAATGAAATTATACGCTGTGCCGACAAAGATGAAGAGAACGGCAATGCGGATCGGCGTGACGATGACGGCTTCGATCAAGCGCGACCGGTCGCTAACCGGCGCGATATCACCGAACCCGGTCGTGGTGATCGAAATCATCGTGAAATAGACAACATCGAGAAAGCTGATTGTGCCATCGTGCGTGTCTTTTAAGCCATCGCGATCAAACCAGTGGACCATCACCACAAACATGATCAGTGCAAATGCCCCGCCCAATCTTAGGCTGAGGTCGGCCCAGACCGGGACCTTCAGCGCCCGCCGCAGCAGATTTGCAGGACTGCGCCCGCTCGCACCCGTGCGCCGCAGTCCGTGCAAATCCAACCGCATTACAATCGCGTTGGCAAATAGAGTTCGGGATTGCGCGGCACGTTGTTGCGGCGCAGTTCGAAGTGGACGGTTGGGCGCTTTGCCTCACCACTTTTGCCAACAAGCGCGATACGTTCCCGCGCGGTCACCACTTGGCCTTCCTTGACTGTCATCGTGCCAAGATAGGCATATGCGGTGATAAAGCCGCCGCCATGATCGATCAGGATCAATTGGCCGAAGCGTTCGGGTTCCTTGCCAGCATAAATCACCGTACCAGCCGCCGCTGCGCGAACTTTGGTGCCGTATAGCGCGGCAAGGTCGATGCCGTTGGACGGAATGCCGCCGCGCAAATCGCCAAAGCGTGAAACAATTGCCCCCTCGGTTGGCCACTGCATACGCGGCGCGTCGGATTCGCGCGGTGCCAATGGCGCGCGTGGCGGTGGGGCCGGGCGGGGCAATGGCGCGGGGCGCGGCGCGGGCTTGGCCACTGGTGCACTGGGCTGCACTTTGGGTTCAGGACGCCGCAACACTTGGCCAACGCGGATCACATAAGGGCTGGGAATACCGTTCGCCGCCCCCAATGCGGCCATGTCAACGCCCCAACGCTGCGCAATAGAGGCGAAATTATCGCCGGGTTCAACCGTATAACTCCACGCCACAATCGGTCCGCGCACGTTTTGTTGCGCGGCCAGCGGCGCAGCTAACACGAGCAACAACGCTGCGGCGAGCCGCCCTATCAAGGCAGCGGCACCAGACGGGTTAGGCCACCCATATACGGATGCAAAATTGCAGGCACGTCGACCGTTCCATCCTCTTGCTGGTAGTTTTCCAGAACTGCCACCAGTGTGCGGCCCACGGCAAGGCCTGAACCGTTAAGAGTATGGACGAATTCGGTGCTTTTAGCGCCATCTGGGCGATAGCGCGTGTTCATCCGCCGCGCCTGAAAATCGCCGCAGTTGGAGCACGATGAAATCTCGCGATAGGCGGCCTGGCCCGGCAGCCACACTTCCAGATCATAGGTCTTGCGCGCGGTGAAGCCCATGTCACCGGTGCACAACAGCACCTTGCGATAGGGTAAGTTCAGCGCCTGCAATATGCCTTCGGCGCATTGCGTCATGCGCTCATGCTCAGCCTCGGAATCTTCGGGCCGGACGATCGAGACAAGCTCGACCTTTTCAAATTGATGCTGGCGGATGAACCCGCGCGTATCACGACCCGCAGACCCTGCTTCAGACCGGAAGCACGGGGTCAGCGCGGTCATGCGCAAGGGCAGGGCAGTATCGGCGAGGATCTGGCCCTGCACCGCGTTGGTCAGGCTGACTTCGGCAGTGGGGATCAGCCAGCGGCTATCGGTGGTCTTGAACAAGTCTTCGGCAAATTTGGGCAATTGCCCGGTGCCAAACACGGCTTCATCCTTGACCAACAGCGGCGGTATACATTCAAGGTAGCCGTTTTCACCCGTCTGGCGGTCAAGCATGAATTGCGCCAGCGCACGGTGCAGGCGGGCCATGCCACCTTTGAGAAACGTAAAGCGCGCGCCTGCAATCAGCGCGCCCGTTTCGAAATCAAGACCAAGTACCGGGCCAAGATCGGCGTGCTCCTTGGGCGTGAAAGCAAATTCCCGCAGGGTGCCCCAGCGGCTGACCTCGACGTTGTCGCCTTCATCTGCGCCCTGCGGCACACCGTTAGCGGGCAAGTTTGGCCAAGCCGCCAGGGTTGCGGTCAGTTCAGCTGTCAGGCGGCGCTCGTCATCTTCCAGTGTCGGCAGTTCGGTCTTGAGCGTCGCCACTTCAGCTTTCAGCGCCTCGGCGGTGTCCTTGTCGCCTTTGCCCATCGCCGCGCCGATAGCCTTGGAGGCTTCGTTGCGGCGGGCTTGCACCTCTTGCATCCGCGTCGCAATGTCGCGGCGCTGGGTATCAAGCGCGAGGATGGACTGGGCAACCGGCTCCACCCCGCGTAAGGCGAGGGCAGCGTCAAAGGTTTCAGGGTTTTCGCGGATCAGGCGGATATCATGCATGCGCGGGCTATGCCGCCTTGATCCGCGCTAGGCAAGCAGGGCGATTACGCTGATGTCATTTCCGCGGACAGGTATTCACACCGATCAGCGAATAGAGTGGGCACGTGCGCATAAATCCGGTGAGCAACGGCACCACGCCAATCCAGCCCCACGGCGTTTGCGGTCCTACAAAAACCAGTGCAATCAGCACAATGCCAAGTACGATACGGGCGATGCGGTCAATACTGCCGACATTTTTCGTAAACATGATGGGACCTTTTCATTTCGAGAGACGAAACAATAGTCGATCACATTAGAAGTTCATTGACCGTGCGCAAATTGCCGGATTTTCCGGTGGTGGGCGCTGACGGGCTCGAACCGCCGACCCTCTCGGTGTAAACGAGATGCTCTACCAACTGAGCTAAGCGCCCGCTCTCGCGGAAATGGCGCTATTGCTGGATTTTTCGCGCGCGTCAATGCCCCTTGAACGGAATGTTGTGGCATGGCGATCTTGGCCGTCCGACAGAAAGAGGGGCGCTGACGGTAACCGCCAGCGCCCCTGCAATGCGACCCTTTTGGGCGTTCTTTCGTGCGTTCAGCACGTCATCCGAAAATCTCAAACAAGGCAAAAATTACAAGCCAAAGCGCGGCGGAGATCGGAATGGCAATTACACATCCACGTGGTGTCCTGGCGCTCATAGGTTCGCAATTTGCTTCGCTTCGAACTGCAGGCACAAGCTGCGCCTGAGACCACATTCAGACCTGCAATTGCCGTGCCCGCCACAGCAAATTGCAGAATGAACCAACAACGACATGTGCAAAATCCCCCCGGAATTTGCGTCATGGTGCTCCAAAAGGACCGCATTCGACCCGCCCCGAATCGATACATAGGCGAGGCTGCGCTCTCCAGCATGTAAATGGATGTAAAATGCGAATGCAGGGATGGTGATGTGCTATCGTTGCGCGCTATTTGAAGGCTCGAATAATTGGGGCTTATGAAAATGCGGATCGGGGTCGTTGATGACGACGAAGCCACAGTTGCTTTCCTGTCGCAGGTGCTCGCCAATGGTGGGCATACGTGCGTTCCGTTTCGTCGCAGCAGTGATGTAATTCCAGCACTTCGGGATGACACGTTTGATCTGCTGCTGTTTGACTGGAACATGCCAGAACTGAACGGCCTGGATCTGGTTAACTGGGCACATTCGAATATCGCGCCGTGCCCTCCGATTATCATGCTAACCAGTCGGTCAGACAAAGAAGACATTGCAGCAGCCCTCAATGCCGGCGCAGACGACTTTATCATCAAGCCGGAATCAGCAATTGTGATCGCTGCGCGGGTTGATGCAGTATTGCGCCGCACCCACGCCACACCGCCCACAGCGGGACGTGACCGGTTCGGCCCATACGAATTTGACCGCCAGTACGAACGTGCAACGCTGCATGACATGGACGTAATGCTAACGAGCAAGGAATTCGCATTGTCGCTCCTGTTTTTCAGCAACCCGCAAAAGCCTTTGTCGAGGCGTTACATCATGGAGAAGGTCTGGAAGACGATGGCAGGCATCTCGACACGCACGCTTGATATGCACGTCTCGCGCATTCGTTCGAAACTGCGGCTATGCCCGGATAATGGCTACCGCCTCGAAACGGTGTTCGGTTTCGGCTACAGGCTTGAAACATGCTGAAAACCAAAAGCGCCGCAATTTGGCTAATGGCAAGTTTTGCAGCTGTTGCACCCGTGCTCGCATGGCCTGTCGCAGCACAGACGGCGGTTGCTTCCCCCCAAGCCGCCGAAAGCGTCATCTATGAGATCAAGCGCGGGGAAAACCTCTTCACGCTGGCCGAGAGATACCTTGATCGCATCGGCTCAGCCAGCGTGGTCCAAAAGCTCAACGGGATAGCAGATCCTCGCAAGATTGCGACCGGCAAGCGGTTGCGCATTCCATTGTCGATCCTGCGTTCCGAGCCTTTGACGGCCCGTATCGTTTCGATGCGCGGAACTGTTCGGGTTCAGCAAGGGGCACGTTCCATTGATGCAAAACCTGACGCGCAGTTGCCACAAGGAACCGTGATCGAGACAGGAGAGGATGGGTTCATCAGCCTTGCCCTGCCCAATGGCTCTCGCACCAGTTTGCCGACACGAAGCCGCCTTTCCATCGTTCATTTGCGACGCTTTTTGCTCACGCAAAGCGTCGATTACGATTTTCTGGTTGAGGCGGGCAAAGCGAATACGAAGGCTGCTCCATTTGGGTCAGGTGGTGGGTTGTTCCGTATCCGGACGCCGCGTGCGGTCGCGGCTGTTCGCGGCACAGAGTTTCGTGTTGGGGCCATTGATGAAACATCGCTTGTCGAGGTTCTTGAGGGCACCGTTGCCGCAGGCCTGTCCGAACTGGCATCTGTCCCGATTGCTTTAGGTTTCGGGGCGGTTATCGCCAATGGCGGCGTAACCACTGAAGCACTTCTTTCAGCACCATCGCTAGTCGCTCCGGGGAAGGTTCAGGTTGATCCTTTGGTGCGTCTTGGCTTTGAGCCTGTCCTTGGCGCGTCGGGTTACCGGTTGCAGATCGCAGCGGATGCAAGTTTCAATGATGTCCTTGCCGAAGCGCGGGGCGAGTCTCCGAACTTTGAATTGGCCGATATTCCCAATGGCGGATTGTTCGTTCGGGGAAGCGCAATCGCCGCGTCAGGTCTGGAAGGAATGACTCAGACTTATTCGATGCGCCGAGCATTGACCGCTCTAGGTGGATCGGCAGCTGTCGATGCGGATCGTTTGACCTTCAAGTGGGGTGGTTCAGGGGATGGCCGCCGCCTGTACCGCTTTCAGTTACTGCGCGATTCGACCAGTGGTGTACCAATTGCGGATGAGCCGGGCCTCGAAAGCGATGGCATTGCGCTGCGTGCACTTGATCCGGGGACCTATTTCTGGCGGGTGGGCGTGCGGCAATTTGCCGATGGAGACGTGACCGAGAACTGGCTGCCATTCGAAAAGATCATAATCTCCGCACCGGAGCGTTAAAGCGTGCTGCGCCGCCGCCTGTATGCGGAATGGGTTCTCGTTGCGATTCTTGCCTGCCTGTTTGTCGGCTTTGCAAGTTTGCAGGCTTGGTTTGTTGCCGTCGATAATCGGATCTACGATCTCTCTTCAGGACTTGCCGCTCCGCCGGTGGATGATCGCATCTTGCTGGTCGAAATCGACGAAGCCAGTTTGCGGGAAATGGGGCGTTGGCCTTGGACGCGGGACGTGCATGTACGGGCACTTCGCAGGCTCGCCGCCTACAAACCTGCCGCTATTGCCTACGATGTCTTGTTTCTTGAAAGTTCTGCGGATGACCGTGCGCTTCACGACGCGCTGAGTCTGGCGCGCCCAATCTTTTTGCCTGCAATCCTGGAGGATGGGGCGGACCGGGTTGCGGTTCTGCCTGATCTGCTGGCGGCAGGCGCAACCAAAGTGGGGATTGCACTTCTCCTGCCTGATAACGACGGAATTGTCCGGCGGGCAGAGCGCAGCCTGACAATTGCAGGGAAGCAAATTGACCAATTGCCCACGTTTCTGACCCATGGAGTGCAGACCAGTAACGCAAGAGATGTCGGTCCGAATGATCGCTTCCTGATTGCCTATAACCGCAATCATGCCATTCGCAGAGCATCCTTTGCCAGCCTTGCCAATGGCGAAGTCCCCGCAGCTCTGGTCACGGGCAAGCTGGTACTGGTGGGTGCTTCTGCTGCGGGGATGGGGGATTTCCATGCCGTGCCGGTCGCGGCAGGTTCGCGGATGTCTGGTGTCGAGTTGCAAGCTAATGTGCTGAATACACTCCTGACCGACACGGCCATAGCAACACCCAATCCCAAAACGATGGCGGCGATCGCTCTGATCCCGTTGGTGATCCTGCTCGTTGCCTTTCTGCGGTTTTCTCCGGGCCGCAATCTTGTATTGGCGATCGGCTTGGTAATCGGAACCAGTGTGCTGGCAGTCGTGATGCTTCCTGCAGCGCGCCTCTGGTTGCCACCTTCTGCCACCATCGTGGGCTTGGTTCTGGTTCACGGGTTGTGGGGCTGGCGCCGCCTGACCGCTGTAAACCAGTTTCTAAGATCACAGGCGCGAGCATTGGAGAGTGAGCCCGGCGTACTGGCCCCTTTCGACAGAAACAGCATGTTTGGTGATGTGATTGCAGCGGAGGCCTCGCGCCTTGATGCGATCATTGGGCAAGTTCGGCGGTTGCGCAGTTTCATCGAGCGCGTGATCGAGCGATTTCCCGATGCGGTATTCGTTGTCGATGCTCAAGATCGGGTGGTGATGAGTAATAAGGCGGCAAAAGATTTGGCCGGCGATACCGCTGCCAATCGGCCCATCAACGAAGTAATCGACGCTTTTTCTCCTGAGTCTGCAGCGGTTGGCGTACCGTTCCGAAGTTACTCCGGTCGCTCGCTTTTGATGGCCAAAACATCGGTTGATGACGCACGCCGCATTGTATCCTTTACCGATATTACCGAGCTGCAGCGTTCGGTTGAGGAACGCGAAGATCTGCTGCAATTCCTGTCCCACGATCTTCGTGCGCCGAACGCGGCGATTGTCTGGCTGCTGGAAGCCGAGGAAATGGAAGCGGGAATTCAAAAGCATGCATCCTTGGCGCAATCGTTGCGTGATCAGATAAGATCAAATGCCCGCCATGGTTTGCGCCTTGCCGACAATTTCGTGCAACTTGTGCGCGCGCGCCGCCGCCCACTCGTCCGGGAACCGGTCGATCTATGCGATGTCGCGCGCGAAGCTGCAGATATGGTGGCCGCGCATGCCCGTGCGCGCGGGACGCAATTGCACAATGAAAGCGATGCAGGCGAACTTTGGGTCATGGGTGATCAGGGCATGCTCTTGCGCGCTGCGATCAACTTGCTGGAAAATGCCATCAAGTTCGCACCCGAAAATGCCGTAGTCCAATATGCGGTCAAGCAGCAGGGCAACGAGGTCGTTTGCACGGTGGTTGGGCCTGGTCCGGCGATGCCTGCCGGCAGACAAGATGATCCATTTTCCGTTTATGCAGAGGGCCGTGCGGCTGACAGCCAGAGCAGCATCGGACTGGGTCTATCCTTTGTCCAGACAACTGCCATGCGCCATTATGGCCAAGCCATCTACATCTACCATGAAGGCTATGGCGCAGAGTTTCAGATCAGGCTTCCGGCCGCTTTGCTGGAAGATCAATAGGTCTTGGCCTCAATCTTGCGTCTCAATTCTTGCCTGTCCGTTGCGTTTTTCCAGCCAATGCCGGTTCATCGAGCAGCGCAACCGCGCGCTCGGCCAGCGCCGAGATGCTTTCCTTCAACCCAGCCTTGCAATGTCGTTCTTCAGCCCAGGCCCGTGTCACGCCGGGCTGTTCGTCATCGTAGACAGCGATAGTGAGGCGCTGAATGCGGTAAGCGCACGATTGCATGAATCCCCGTTTGCGCGACGGCGAAATTTGGTCACCCGCCACGTTGGCGACAGCGATCTGTGCGCTACGTTCGGCAAGGGCCACTTCAACATGAACGCGGGCCTCGGTTGAAATGGGATGACCATGTTTGACAAGTGCCTGCGCGACAGCGGCTTGGGCCAAGCTGCTGGAGGCTTCCTTGGCATCTGGCGATGCAACAACCGTGACAGGTGCATTGGCCGCAATTGCCAAACCTTGCACGCCAGTATCCGTCGTGATCTGCCCTGCGCAGCCCGCGATGGATAGTGCCAAGATCGAAGGGCAAAAGCGTGAGAATAGTGAATTCAATGTTCTCTCAATTCGTCGAATCATGACGCTTTGCGAGTTTCGCTGGCGTGTTTGAACAGGTTACTATGAGCCCCTCAATTTGGCGAGCTTTCTGCCACACGGTCTGTCAGCCCTGTTTCCAGATGCTCCTGACCCTAGACAAGTCGAGCAGCCGAAGTGTCGAGTTCGGCAAAAAAACGTGCCATGGCATTGGCGGCCTTGTCGGTCATGGAGATGTAAGAACGCCGACGATCATTCGCGTCATCACGCCGTTCAAACAGTCCTTCTTTGGTCATTTGGTCGATCCAGCGCAGTGCGGTGGTTGATGGCACGCCAGAGGCGATGCAAAGCGATGTCACTGAAATAAGCGCGTTCTCTGCCCGCGCAGCAGTGAGTTCGAGCAACATGTCCCATGCGGGATCGGCGAAAAGCTTGCTGTCGAAAAAGCGTGCGCGCAGTTGGCGTTGGCGAATGATCCGGCGCAATAGGCGGGGATCAGGTTGCGGCGGCCGGGGAGAGCGGACCACCCGGTTGCCGGTGTCGCCCACTTCGCCGAGCTTCGCATTACGGCTGGCCCGTCTTTGATCTGCGGACGAAATGGCGCTGTCTATGCTGCCAATGGTATGCGTTTGCATTTGTCTGCTCCCGGTAAACTGGTCAAGCTTCTGCGCGATCTGGCTGACCAATTCGGTCAACTGTTGCATCCGACTTTCATCGGACTGGCTAGGCTCATTGCTGGAGCCTTGACGATGCTCCTGCGAAGATTCCATCGAGTCGTTCAATTGTTCAACCCTTGTCATCAGCGTGCGGCAAAGCTTACCGAGCATTGGTTGCGCTTGCGCCATGAGGTGAATGGGACAAGAGGGCGACGGCCGTTTAGCCACTCCCATACGTTCGCATCGTCAATAACCACCGGCATGTGCGGCCCTGCCATTTTTATCGCGCCTGACGCGCGTTGTTGAAGCAGTGTGAACTGGGGACCATGCGCGGTTGCCCGCCAAAGACCTGCCAGATAAATCGGCTGGGATTGCGCTGCTGTTACCCAAGCTGCCGAAGCGGACGCCGATGCGTCACATCTCAGGCCGATGCGGCTTACGATCACCACCGCGCGTTGCTCGGCAATGAATTTGCCAAGACGCGGCAAAATCTCATGATGCCAAGCCGCTTGCCACGGGGACGTCGTCCGGGTCGAGGCATTGCTCCAGAGCATTTCACGGGCGCTTACACCCGATCGGCTGGCATAAACTACCATCGCGCTTCACCCGGAATGACAATCCGCTCGTCGCAATCGACCCCTTCAAGGAACCATTGCGGCAGCAAGCCTTCAAGTGCGGCCAGATGGAAATATGCGATCCCCGGAGGCGTGTCTGTCGAGCAGCGCGCAAGCGCGACGGCATCAACCGGTTCGGACACTTCCTCTGCCCTGTCGAACAGCGGTAACACTGGTTGCATTACGCTTCACCATTTTGCGACTTGCTGTCCTCATGAACGGTGATAGGGTTTTGTTCCAGCAAGGAATGGCGTCAGTTATGCCTGCGTTACAAGGCTTTACATCTTGAACGGCAAATTTCATTGGTTTTGATAGGCGGAGTATGATCGGCAGGGCAGTCGGCAAAGTAAGGCGCTAATTCTGCATCCTGACGCTAAGATTGTCATAACGCGAAATATTAGTGCTTTTTCATGTAAAAAGATGTAAAATACTCGTCCATGCAATGTCCGATATTTGAATAAATATCACCATAATATCAGGGAAAGTATTTTAATTCATGGGGATGTGCCAAAATGTCTTGGCGCTTAAAAATCCCAATGATCAGCTTATTGACCGAATTCAAGGGGCAAGCTGGCTTTCTAAGGGCTTTGTGGTTCGGTAATAATGCGGTCGCGCGCCACGCGCACGTCGCCTGCCTCGATCTGGAGTTTTAAACGCTCGCGGTCACTGGCGCGGAACATGTGTTCTGCGCGATTGATCGCTTCTTCTGAAATGCCCGCGTCATCCAGCGCAATGCGCGCCATCCGTACTGCTGATTCGAGAACTTCGCGGACCACTGCGCTGGCCGGTGTCGTTTTTAGCCGGATTAAGGCGCGGCGATCAAAAGCGCGGACATAAATCGCGGCGCGCGGAAAAGCCTCATGCACGGCCTCGACGAATTCGGGCGAGATCTGGTCGCCGTCGATGCAGAAAAAGATCATCTCGGCATCGTTTGCGCCCGCTTGCCGCAATAAATCGATCCGCGTGCCGTCTCCGAAATAGACTTTTGCGCCAAACCCCGCAGCAATATCAATCATTTCTATGTCGGTATCGACCATCGTTACCGGGATATTGCTGGCCAGCAGCATCTGGCTGACGCCTTGCCCGAAACGGCCAAAGCCCACGATAATCGCATTGGCGCCATCGGCTTGCGGTTCGGCGCGCTCGCCCTTGGCAACCTCAGCCTCGCGGCGGAAGCGGCTTGTGGCCATCATCAGGAACGGCGTGGTCGCCATCGACAGAGTGACCACCGCACCAAACAGGCTTGCGGCATCGGGCGCGATCAACAGCGCCTGTTGCGCCTGCGCAAACAGCACGAAGCCAAATTCGCCGCCTTGGCTGAGCAGCAGACCCAGTGCCAAGGCGCCGCGCCACGGCATGCGGAATGCCAGCGCGATCAGAAAGATGATCCCCGCCTTGATCGTGATCAGACCAATCGCCATCGACAGCACAAACAGCGGCCGTTCAGCAATTGCCTGCAAATTCAGCATCATGCCCACGGCCAAAAAGAACAGGCCAAGCAGGATTGAACGGAACGGCTCAACATCGGCTTCCAATTCGTGCCGGTAAGGGCTGTCCGCCAGCATCACGCCTGCCACGAACGCGCCCAGTGCGGTGGATAGCCCCAGCACTTCCATCACCGCTGCCGAGGCCATGACCGTGAACAGCGCGGCGACGACAAACATCTCGCGCTCACCCCAATTGCCGATCAGGCGGAATAGCGGGCGGATGACAAAGCGCCCTGCCGCGATCAGTCCGACAAGCGCGCCCACCGTGTAAAGCGCCAACAGCCAGCCCGGTGGCCCTCCTGCATCTGCCGGATTGCGGCTCATCGCGGCGATGATCGTGATCAGCGGGATGATCGACAAGTCCTGGAACAGCAGGATCGCAAAGGCGCGCTCGCCAAACGGCGTGCGCAACCGGCCCGATGATTGCAGCATCGGCAAAACCTGTGCGGTGGACGATAGCGCCAGCGGCAATCCCAACGCCAAGGCCGCTGCACCGCTGAACTCGGTCGTCAGCCAAACCATTGCCGCCACGGCAAGCCCGCAGGCGGTCACTTGCAACAGGCCAAGGCCGAGGATGTCACGCTTCATCCGCCAAAGCCGCGACGGATTCAGCTCAAGCCCGACAAGGAACAGCAGCAGTGTGATCCCCAGCTCTGCGGTGACCAGTTTCTGTTCAGCCCCGCCAACCAGCCCCAGCACTTGCGGGCCAACAACTGCGCCCGCCACGAGATAACCCAGCGTTGCACCAAGCCCAAATCGCCGGAACAGCAGCACAAATACCAGCGCAAAGCCGAGCAGAAGGAATCCATCGTGGAGTAAGGATGCGTGATTGGCCATGCCCTCTGCTTAGCCGCATCCACCATCCTCGCAAATCCTCAGATGAGGGGTAGGGTTGTTCAGCTTGCGTTGATCTACGGAGTCAGAAACACTAGCCTATGGGAAACGGGGAGTGGTCTATGCGCGGGTTTGGGTATCTTGCGGCAGTTGCGATGCCGGTTGTGGCGTTTGCGCAAACTGCGCCGTCTTCGTCACAAGGCGATGTATCGCTGACGATTTATAACAACGATCTCGCGCTGGTGCAGGATGTGCGCCAGATGTCACTGCCACTGGGCCGCACCCGGCAGGAATTCCCCGATGTGTCCGCTGCGATTCGTCCCGAAACAGTGACGTTGAACGCAGGTGGAACGGGCATTGTCGAACAGAACTTTGATTATGATCTGCTGACGCCTGAAAAGCTGATGGACAAGGCGGTGGGGCAAACCGTCACGCTGGTGCGCACTAATCCGGCAACCGGTGCCGAAACGCGCGAAAGTGCCACGATCCTTGCCAATAATGGCGGCACTGTGGTGCGCATTGGTGACCGGATCGAAGTGCTGAACACTTATGCCGCGCGCGTTGTCTTCCCCAGCCTGCCCGCGGGTCTGCGCGCACGCCCTACGCTGTCGGTCACGCTTGATACGACCACGCCCGGCGCGCGCCCGGTATCGCTCAATTACCTGTCGCGCGGGTTCGGCTGGAAGGCCGATTACGTTGCACTGTTTGATGAAGCTGCGGGCAAGATCGATGTGCAGGGCTGGATTACGCTGACCAACAACAGCGGCACCACGTTCGACAAGGCCAAAGTGATGCTGGTGGCAGGTTCGGTTGGCGAAGGCGCGCAAGATTATCGCAGCAGACGCCAAGTCATGCCGGGCAACCGCATGGGCACGCAAAGCGCCAACCGCGAAAGCCTTGGCGATTTCTACCTCTATCCCATTGCGGGCCGCACAACGGTTGCCAATGCCCAGCAAAAGCAAGTGAGCTTTCTCGATGTGGGCGGCGCGCCTGCGTCAAAGGCCTATCATTTCCGCAACAGCTGGCTTTCCACCCAGGCTGAGCCGCAAAGCGCCGATACCGTGCTGCGCTTCTCCTCATCGAAAGAGGCGGGCCTTGGCGATGCGCTGCCTGCTGGCACCGTGCGCGTCTATATGCGCGATGCACGCGGACAGCCGCAGTTCATTGGCGAAAACTCCATCGGCCACACCCCGATGGGGTCCAGCCTTGCATTGAAGACCGGTGAGGCGTTTGATGTGAAGGTGCAGCCTGTGCTGGAAAGGCGCGACCGCATCGACAGCGGCGAATGGGAACGCACTGCACGATATCGCGTGACCACACCGGGCAAAGCGCCAACGGAAGTGACGGTCGATAGCGAAAAAGTGTTCTGGCGCACGACGATGACCTACAAGTTGACCAATGCGAAAGCCACGCCGGTTACGGTCGATGTGGTGCAGGGCGGGCTGGACAATTGGTGGCACGATACACGGGTGCCATCCGAAACCATCAAGGGCGAACAACGCTCTGCCGATGAACGCATATGGGCCGTACCGGTCCCGGCCAATGGCGAGACGACGCTGACCGTCCAGTTCGATTCGCGATATTGAGGCGCTTGGCCATGCGCCGCTTGTTGATCCTGCCGTTGCTGGCAAGCGAGCCTGCTTTGGCGCAAACTTTCGTGACCTCGGCTGCGCCTGATAGCGTCGCGGTCAGCGTCTATCGCGCGCCTGATCGGGACAGCGATACCGCGATGAACTTGGATTGGTTGGAGGGCTACGCGCTCGTCACCGAACAGCGGACGGTCGAGATTCCGGCGGGAAAAACCACGATCCGGTTTGAAGGCGTGGCGGCAGGCCTGTTCCCCGAAAGCGCCATCGTCACCGGCCTGCCATCGGGTGTGCGTGAGAAAAACCTCGACGCCGACCTGCTATCCCCGCGCAGTCTCTATGCGCGCATGTTTGGCCGTCCAGTCATCTTGCGCCGCACTGTGCCAGGGACAGGCAGCGTGCGAGAGGAGCGCGCGGTCATCCGCTCCGCCCCTGATGGCGCGGCGATTGTGCAGACGTCGGCGGGGTTTGAAGTGGCCACGTGCGGCGGCCTTGGCGACGAACTGATCTATCCAGACGCGCCCAAGGACTTGTCCGCGCGGCCCACGCTGTCCATCGAGACAGAGGCGGCGCAGGCGCACAAGGCCACGGTATCGCTGTCATACCTTGCGTGGGGTTTTGATTGGCAGACCAACTATGTGATCACCATGAACCCCGATGGCCGCACGGCTGATCTATCGGCATGGGTGACGCTGGCGAGCAGCGACTCCACCAGCTTTGCCGATGCTGAGACGGCGGTGATTGCGGGGGAAGTGAACCGTGAGGATACAAATCGCAGTGCTGCGCCTTCGGGTGGCGAACTGGTGTTGCGGTGCAAGCTGTCGTCGCCTGTGCAGTTGCCGACAATTGCTTTGCCAATGTCTATGCCGGCTCCCTCCCCGGTGATGATGGAATCAATGGCCGACATTGTGGTCAGTGGAAATGCCATGCGAAAGGCGGCGATGAGCGCGCCGGTTACCGTACAGCAGGAAGGGCTGGGTGATCTCAAACTCTACCGAGTGCCGGTGCCGGTCACCGTCGCTGCCAATGCGCAGAAGCAAGTGGCGCTGGCGCAAAAGCAGGGTGTGAAGTTCGAGGCGCTTTATCGCGCTGAGGTGTGGGAAAGCAGCGCCGATGCCGTCCGCCAGATGCTGCGCACCCGCAACCGCAAGGAAGAGGGCTTAGGCCTGCCCCTCCCCGGCGGTCCGGTGACCGTATTCGAACCGCAGGGCGATGCGGTGCTGCTATCGGGCGAGGGCGGCTTGGTCGATCGCGCCGTGGGCGAAGACGTGGAGATCATGCTGGCCAATGCAACCCAAGTGACGTTGGAAGCCGAAGTCACCAACAATACCGAACGCGCGCAATCCGTGCGGCTGACGGCAAGCAACGCCCGCGCTGTGCCGGTGCAATTCGAAGCGCGCATCGCCAGCGATGCGGGCACACAGCTCAAAGGCGCAAAGCCTGCCCGCGCCGGAGGCAAAGTGCTGCGCAAAGATGGCCGCACGATCTGGGCGGTGACGATCCCCGCCAATGGCACGGTATCGTGGGACTATACGCTGGTTCGTCCCAAATAATCGGCGCTTATGGCGTCTGCAAACGCACAGCCGTAAACCCACCCCCGGCCCATCCCTTAAGGGAGGGGAGCGAGACTTATCGAGCCAAAGGCGAAATTAGTCGCAGCGGGAAGGGTATCCTCAGCGATCGTGTTTGCAAACGACATAAGCGCCACAGAATAAGCCTTACGGGGCATGGCTTTAAGGGCAAGCAAAGTCCTCAAGATGCCAAATGCCAGATTACATTAGATCATTCCGGTCGTTGCACCGATCTCGGCAAAGAAGTGCGCCATGGCATCACAGGCTTTGTCGGAAATGGTGATGAAAGCTCGGCGGCGGTCTGTGTCATCCTCGGCGCGGGAGAACAGGCCAAGCTCGGTCATTTGGCTGATCCAGCGCAGCGCAGTGGTTGGAGGAACGCCAGACGCGAGGCACAGCGATGTGACCGAAACTCGCTTGTGTTCAACCCTTGCCGCTGTGAGATCGAGCAGCATGTCCCATGCCGGATCGGCAAAGAGTTCGCTTTGAAAAAAGCGCCCACGCATTTGGCGCTGGCGGATGATCTTGCGCACCAACCGGGGATCTGGAAGCGCCGGGCGGGTCTTGCGCGTCTGCTTTTGCCTGGCGGGATCGCGCAGCCCTTCACCATCGAAGCTAAAGGCCGATGCTTTGACGACTGTTTCATCATCTAGCGGGCCAGACAGTGATTCAAGTTGTTGCGCGATTTGCGTGACTTGTTCAGTCAACCGCAGCAAGGACAGGCGATCATGATCGGACAATTCGCGCACCCGCGAACCTTCGGCGGTGAGCAGACGTCCCAGTGCGATCACCCGGTCAGCCCGGCTGGGGCTGACGAGGATCTGGGCGGCGGACTGATCGAGGCAGCCAAACACATCGTCCAGTGAACCCATGCTGGTGGAAACGACAAGCTGCGTGCCTGATCGCGCAGCGCGCATGTCCAATTGGGATAAGGCGGCAAGTTCTGCGCCTTCGATCACGGGACAATCGACTAGTACAAGATCGCCAAGAGGTTGTTCAGTCTCGCCCAGCAGGGCTTGCAATTCAGACGTGCGGGTAACGCGCAGTCCCGCCGCTGCGGCGTCTTCGGCCATTTCTGTTCGCAAATAGGCGCGGTCTGAAAAGATCGCGACAGCAAGAGGCGAGGCCGGATGCAGCAAGGCTACATCGTCAGCCAGATATTCGAACTGCATATCCGCTTGTCCCATCGCCGTGTTCCTCAGTATTGCTACTTACTTGAACATGTGTGGAACAAACGCGGATCAGGTCAAGATCATTTTCTGCTATTTTGGTTTAATTGACGATCTCTATGGGCGTTCCACTGCCGACAAGTGACCACAGTTCTTCAATTTCTTCATTCGACACAGCAATGCATCCGTCGGTCCAATCACCCGGCATGCGCCCAACTAGCAGCGAATTGGGCTGACCGTGGACGAAGATATCGCCGCCCGGTGATCGCCCTTGCGATTCGGCAAAAGCGCGATCGCGGGCATCGGGATAAGAAATGTGCAGCGATAGGTGATAGGCGCTGGCAGGGTTGCCGTGGTCAATCACATAGCGGCCTTCGGGCGTGCGCTCATCGCCTTCGAATTGCTTATGTCCCAGTGGCGCATCGCCCAACTGGATGCCATCATAAGCGCGTAACACTTCGCCGCCTTGCCCCAACAACAACAGGCGGCGCGCGGCCTTTTCGACGCGAACGCTGGCGACATCTTCGGCGCGCACATCGCTGGCCCGTGCGGGATCCGATCCTGTCGGCATCAACCCAGCGGCAAGCAACAGCGCCGCGCCGCCTCCCAATATCAGAAGCAGGCGGCGGCGCGGGATCATCTTAGTCTACGAACGGATCGCGGACGAGGATCGTGTCTTCGCGTTCCGGGCTGGTCGAAACCAGTGCAACCGGGGTTTCGATCAACTCCTGCACACGCTGGATATATTTGATCGCCTGAGCAGGCAGGTCAGCCCAAGACCGCGCGCCCGCGGTGGTGCCTTCCCAGCCGTCCATTTCTTCGTAAATCGGCTCGACTTCGGCCTGATCGGCAGCGTGGCTGGGGAAGTAATCCAGCACTTTGCCGCGCAACCGATAGCCGGTGCAAATCTTCACCTTTTCAAAGCCATCGAGCACATCGACTTTGGTCAGCGCGATGCCGGTGACGCCCGAAATGGCGCAGGACTGGCGCACCAGTACGGCATCGAACCAGCCGCAGCGGCGCTTGCGGCCCGTAACAGTGCCAAACTCATGGCCGCGCTCACCAAGGCGCTGGCCGACAGCGTCTTCCAACTCGGTGGGGAAGGGGCCGGAGCCGACGCGGGTGGTGTAGGCCTTGACGATACCCAGCACGAAGCCGGTCGCATTAGGGCCAAGGCCCGAACCCGACGCAGCGGTGCCGGAAACCGTGTTTGACGATGTGACGAATGGGTACGTGCCATGATCGACATCGAGCAGCACACCCTGCGCGCCTTCAAACAGAATGCGCGCGCCTGCCTTGCGCACTTGGTTCAGGCGCTTCCACACCGGCTGGGCGAATTGCAGCACGTAAGGGGCAATCTCGCGCAGTTCGGCGATCAGTGCTTCGCGATCAACCGGCGGTTGGCCAAAGCCTGCGCGCAATGCGTCATGATGCGCGCACAGGCGGTCCAACTGCGCGTCCATTTTATCAAGGTGCGCCAGATCGCACACGCGGATTGCGCGGCGGCCGACCTTGTCTTCATAGGCAGGGCCAATGCCACGACCCGTCGTGCCGATCTTGCCCGAACCTGCTGCGGTTTCACGCAAACCATCCAGATCGCGGTGAAGCGGCAGGATCAGCGGGCAATTGTCGGCAATGGCGAAGTTATCGGCGTTGATTTCCACGCCTTGGCCTGTCAGCTTCTCGATCTCGGCCTTCAGCGCCCATGGATCAAGCACCACACCATTGCCGATGATCGACAGCGTGCCGGTGACGATACCTGATGGTAGCAGCGAAAGCTTGTAGACCTGTTCGCCCACCACCAGCGTGTGGCCGGCGTTGTGGCCGCCCTGGAAACGCACGACGGCATCGGCGCGGCTGGCAAGCCAGTCGACAATCTTGCCTTTGCCTTCATCGCCCCACTGGGCGCCGATTACGGTTACATTGGCCATGTTTATACTCCTCCACCCTGCCAAGGTGGATCCGGTAGCGCCCTTCGACAGGACTCGGCGAAACGGATGGATCAGTCGGGCGGCAGGCACCCTTATTTCGGAGCGCGCGTTAGGGGCGAAAGCCTCCCCAAGTCAAGGGTGTGACACCGCAAGGCGCAATTCATCAGGAGTAAACATGCCTGAACGCACTTTCCGCAAAGTCAGGGATGGTTAGGGAATCGATCATGCGGAAGTTCTGGATTGCGGGTGTGCTGGGCATGGCGGTTATGTCGGCGAGCATGGCCGAAGCGCAGATGGGCGAACGCTTTCGTGAACGCCGTGCACAGCGGATGGAGCAAAAGGCGGTGCAGGGGCGGCTTCCCGGCGCACAATCCATCGCTTATGGCAAAGACCCTTTGCAAGTGCTGGACCTCTGGCTGCCCAAGGTGCGCAGCGGCAAAGCGCCGCTGGTGCTTTATGTCCACGGCGGGGGGTGGAAGCGCGGCAGCAAGGACAGCGCGACGGGCCGGTCCAAGCCGGTGCACTATCCTGAGCAAGGCTATGCCTTTGCCTCGATCAATTACCGGCTGGTGCCCGCAGCCACAGTGGAACAGCAGGCCGCCGATGTCGCCTCGGCGCTTGCAGCCGTGCTGGCTAAGGCCGATGCGCTGGGGATTGATCGCACACGGGTCGTGCTGATGGGCCACAGCGCGGGTGCGCATCTGGTGGCGCTGGTGGGCACGGATGAGCGGTACTTGCGGGGGGCGGGGCTGTCCTTCGCCGATGTCGATGGCGTGATCCCCAATGACGGCGCTGCCTATGATGTGCCCGCGCAAATGCAGGACGGCGGGCGGTTTATGCAGGACACCTATGTTCAGGCGTTCAGCACCGATCCGGTGCGGCAACGCGCGCTATCGCCGACGTCGCAAGCCGCTGCGCCTAATGCGCCGGAGTTCCTGCTGTTGCATGTTCAGCGTTCGGACGGGGTGATGCAGGCTGAGGGCTTGGCCGCTGCCTTGCGCAAGGCGGGGACGGGCGTTGAGGTTGCGGGTTTTCCGGGCGATGGTTTGAAGGGCCACGCCGAGATCAACCGCAAGCTGGGCGAGCCGGACTATCCGGCGACGGCGGTGGTGGACCGGTGGTTGAAGGGGGTGTTCGGGGGGTAGGCTGGGTTCAGTTGACCAATTTTGCACAGCGGCACCTCGAAAACTGAGCCCTCCTGCATCGTCGCCCCGGACCTGATCCGGGGTCCCGCTTTCTTCTTTGATTTCGCGCAGAGACCGCAAAGAGCGCAAAGAGGAGTAGCTTGCGCGAAGGCGCGAAAAAACACTGCGTCCTCTGCGATCTCTGCGAGAACCAACTTCATCACTGCATGGCGCAAAGAAAAGCCTAACCCCGGATCAAGTCCGGGGCGACGATAGTAAGGGCGGTGATTTTTGGGACCGTTGTCGGATTGGTTGAACGGCGTAGATTGAGGAGCGAGTCGCCATCTTCTATGCTGAAGAATACTGGCTATTTGGGGGTTTTCGCACCTGTCACCGTAATCACAACTTCTCTTCGTCAGTTGCAGACCGTGCGCCAGACATAGGCGTTGCCATTCCAGACTTGAGCTTGGCGGCAGGATGTGGTGCCAACGGGAGGGATGACTGGTTGCTGGATAGGTCGAACTGAAGGTGGCACGATAGGGGCGATCGCTGGAGGGCGTATGGCTGGCAAGTCCATCGCGCTATCGCAGAGCTGTTGCTGCCTGCCGTCAACGAACGTCCAACGGCATGCAGCCGATGCCTGAGTTGATATGCAAAATGCTCCCAAGGCGGCTAATACTTTTTGAAATTTCATATGGCCTCACCTGCTCACTAGAACCTTTACATTACAACACTTCCATATCTCAATTTTGAATAGCTAGCAAATACACAACAAACACTAGGATAAGGAATTCGTCTTGCCGCGCTGGCACCTTGATTATTGAAGCCGGAGACAAATTACGGTGACAGCGCACTTCATTTCTCGAAGTCTAGTAAAGCATTGAGCTGGATGGACTTCAGCCAACAATCAAACCCGCTCCGGCCCGCTAACCCCCAACACATGCGTGCAATCCAGCGCCCCGGCGGTATCCGTGTCCGATAACGCCGCAACCGTCCGCCACCCAATCGAGCGCAACCGTGCGGCTTCATCGCGATCATGCCCCAGCGGCAGGAACACGCGGTCCTCTGCGGGTTCGTTGGCGGCCAGAAGGTCGATCAGGGCGTCGGGGTAGAGCGAGAAGCCGGTGGCGGCTTCGCCTGCTCCGGTGCCTGCGATGCGGTACGTGCCGCCGCGTCCAACGGGGCCGCGTACGCCTTGGGCGTAGAGGGTGAAGCCAAACCATGTCTGGTATTCAAAGCCGTGGCGCTCGCTGGGGTCGAGCGTCAGACGGGCCATGCCGTTCAGGCTGGCGGCGATTTCGCGCAAGGCCTTGATGCGGCTGGCGAGGGCGCCGCCTGCATCAATGGCGGCCAGCTTTTCGATGGCGCTGTCGAATTCGCCGGTGGCGTATAGCAGCGGCACGTAAGCCTCGCCGCCGGCATCGCGCAGGCCGCCTGCGTCCTTGGTATCGAGTTCGCGGCGGACGGCTTCGATTTGCGAAGGCTGCAGCGGCAGGGCCTTATCGGTCAGTGTATCGACCAGATCGGGCAGGGTGAAATCGACGCTGACGCCGCTCGCGCCTGCGGCTTGCAATGCCTCGATGGCGAGGGCGACGATTTCAGCGGCGGCGGCGACATTGTCTGCGCCGACGAGTTCGGCACCACATTGCAGCTTTTCGCGCGCGGGGTTCAGGCCATCGGGCTTGATGGTGACAACTTGGCCCGCATAGCACAAGCGCAAGGGGCGCGGGGCTTCGGCAAGGCGGGTTTCGGCGAGGCGTCCGATCTGCGGGGTGTAATCACTGCGCAGCGCCATCATCCGCAGCGAGAGCGGATCGACAAAGCGGAACATGCGGCGCGTTTGAATGCCCGCCATGCGCGCGGCAAAACTGCGTTCGAATTCAATCGAAGGGGGCATTACGCGGTCATAGCCGTGGCCGTGCATCGTGCCATGAATGGCGCGCATCACGCGCGTGGCAGTGGCCGCATCGCGCGGCAAACGGTCTTCGAGGCCTTCCGGCAGCAAATCGGGGTCGCTGGTATCCATGACGCGCGCCCTTAGCGGGGAATTGGCGGTGTGTCGATGAATGGGTGTGTTGTGTTTGTGAGGTTGGAGTGCCCACCCCGCTGGGACCAAGTTCGCCTGCGGCTCACTAAGTCTCGCTCCCCTCCCGCAAGCGGGAGGGGTTGGGGGTGGGCACTCAACCTATCAAGATCAGGAGAACTTCAGCGCCTTGACCACGCGGACGCCCGGCAACTCACAAGCCTTCTTCAAGACGTCGCTGCTGACGGGGCTATCGACCGAGAGCAGTAGCACGGCTTCGCCACCGGCATCGCGGCGGCCAAGGTGGAAGGTGCCGATGTTGATTTCGGCTTGGCCCAGCAGGGTGCCGATGGAGCCGATGAAGCCCGGTGCATCGGAATTGACGATGTAGAGCATGTCGCCATCAAGATCGGCTTCGATGCCGATGCCAAAGATTTCTACCAGACGCGGCTGGCCGTTGCCGAACAGCGTGCCTGCAACCGAGCGTTCGCCCTGGCTGGTGCCAACGGTGACGCGCACCAGCGTGCGGTATTCGCCTTCGCGATCATGGCGCACTTCGCGCACGTCCAGCCCGCGTTCTTTGGCAAGGAATGGCGCGTTGACCATATTCACGGTCTGCGAATATTGCTGCATCAGGCCCGCCAGAACCGCTGCAGTGATCGGCTTCTGGTTAAGCTGTGCGGCGGCACCTTCAACCTCGATCGAGATCTTGGTGAGGTTGTCATGCGCCAATTGGCCAACAAGGCTGCCCAGCTTCTCGGCCAGTGCCATGTAAGGCTTCAGCTTTGGCGCTTCTTCTGCCGAAAGCGATGGCATGTTGAGCGCGTTGGTGACGCCGCCCGTCACGAGGAAATCGGCCATTTGTTCAGCCACTTGCAGCGCCACGTTGACTTGCGCTTCGTTGGTGCTGGCACCCAAGTGCGGGGTGCAGATGAAGTTTGGCGTGCCAAACAGCGGCGATGCCTTGGCAGGCTCCACTTCGAACACGTCGAGCGCGGCTCCTGCCACTTGGCCCGAATCCAGCGCGGCCTTCAACGCGACTTCATCGATCAAACCGCCGCGCGCGCAGTTGATGATGCGTACGCCCTTCTTGGTCTTGGCAAGGTTTTCGGCTGAAAGGATGTTGCGCGTCTGGTCGGTCAGCGGCGTGTGCAGCGTGATGAAATCAGCCTTGGCCAACAGCGTATCGAGATCGGCCTTTTCCACACCCATTTCGATGGCACGTTCAGGCGTCAGGAACGGATCGAACGCGACGACCTTCATGCGCAAACCCAGCGCGCGGCTGGCAACGATGGAACCGATGTTGCCCGCGCCGATCAGGCCGAGTGTCTTGCCGGTGACTTCAATGCCCATGAAGCCGTTCTTGGGCCACGTGCCCGCCTGCGTCTGGGCGTTGGCTTCGGGAATTTGACGCGCCAGCGCAAACATCAGCGCGATAGCGTGTTCGGCGGTGGTGATCGAATTGCCGAATGGGGTGTTCATCACCACCACGCCCTGTGCCGACGCGGCGGGAATATCGACGTTGTCCACACCAATACCGGCGCGACCGATCACCTTGAGGTTCGTCGCAGCGGCAAGGATTTCCTTGGTTACTTTGGTGGACGAACGAATGGCAAGGCCATCATATTCGCCAATGCGCGCGATCAGTTGTTCGGGCGTTTCGCCAGTGATCACGTCAACATCGCAGCCCATTTCGGTGAAAATGCGGGCGGCGTTGGGGTCCATCTTGTCGGAAATAAGTACGCGGGGCTTGGTCATGTCTGAATATCCTTCGTCATCCCGGACTTGGAGCCGGGATTCCGCATGTTGGCGCGGGAGCAGAAAGGAAGCGGGACCCCGGATCAGATCCGGGGTGACGCCAAGTGATGTTGGTTTAAGCTGCTGCCAATTCGGCCTTGACCGAGGCATAAGCCCAATCAAGCCACGGGCCGAGGTCAGCAATGTCCTCGGCGTTTACTGTCGCGCCGCACCAGATGCGCAGGCCAGCCGGGGCATCGCGGTATCCGGCGATGTCATAAGCAGCGTCTGCTTTTTCGAGCAGGGCAGCAAACTTTTTGATGAAGTCTGCATCCGCGCCTTCGACAGACAGGCAAACCGAAGTCTTCGACCGGGTCGCTTCATCGGCGCACAAGTGCGAGAGCCACGGACGCTCGTCCACGATCTTGCCAAGCGCAGCCGCATTGGCGTCGCTACGGGCCTGCAAGCCCTTCAGCCCGCCAAGACCCTTGGCCCATTCGAGCGCAAAGATCGCGTCTTCGACGGCCAGCATCGATGGCGTGTTGATCGTCTCGCCCTTGAACACGCCTTCGGTAAGCTTGCCCTTGGAAACAAGGCGGAACACCTTGGGCAATGGCCATGCGGGCGTGTAGGTTTCAAGCCGTTCAACCGCGCGGGGGCCAAGGATCAGCACGCCGTGGCCGCCTTCGCCGCCCAGAACCTTCTGCCAAGAGAAGGTCGCAACGTCGATCTTCGACCAGTCGATATCGTAAGCGAATACCGCCGAAGTGGCGTCTGCAAAGGACAGGCCTTCGCGATCCGCAGGGATGAAATCGGCGTTCGGAACGCGCACGCCCGATGTGGTGCCGTTCCATGTGAACAGCACATCGTTCGACCAATCAATCGCGTTCAGATCAGGGATCTGGCCGTAATCGGCGCGCATGATGGTGGGATCGATCTTGAGCTGCTTGACCGCGTCGGTAACCCAACCTTCGCCAAACGATTCCCATGCCAGAGTGGTGACGGCGCGCGCGCCCAGCATCGTCCACATCGCCATTTCGAACGCACCGGTATCTGAACCGGGGACGATGCCGATGCGGTGGGTATCGGGCAATTGCAACACTTCGCGCATCAAATCGATGCTGTACTGCAGGCGCGTCTTACCGATCTTGGCGCGGTGTGACCGGCCGAGCGATTCGGTAGCTAGCTTTTCAGGGGAATAACCCGGCGGCTTGGCGCAGGGTCCGGACGAATAGAACGGGCGCGCAGGTTTGCGTGCCGGGTAACCAACAGTCATGTAGTCTCTCCTTACAGAGAGCACGCGCGGCGTTGGGACCGCGTGGCCCGCTGGCCCCTCTAGAGAGGTGGCGGGGTTTGTCAATCGGGATGGGGCTGTGCTTTGGGGTGGGGTGGCGTTGCGTTGTGCCCACCCCGCTGCGACTAAGGCCACTTCGTGACCTAAGTCTCGCTCCCCTCCCGTAAGCGGGAGTGGTTTCGTAGCAGTTTTCCGCTACTTCTTCCCCCCTACCGCGTGCGGGAGGGGGCGGGGGTGGGGCCTTGTTTACTTCCCCACCGTCTCGGCCAGCATCGCCGCCGTGCGGGCGCTGGACCAGTCATGCGCGCCGATCATGCGCCACACTTCCTTGCCTTGCGCATCATAAAGCACGGTCGTGGGCAGCATCCCGGTTTCATAGAAGAAGCCGAGGTTGTTGTCGGGGTCCAGCCATGGCTCCAGCTTGGCAAACTTATTCTCGCCAAAGAACTGGGCGACCTTGTCGTTTCCGCCCATGTCTTGGGAAACGGTGAGGACGCGCAGCTTGCCTTCATAGGTAACGCCCATCTTGTCGAGCATCGGCATTTCCAGCACGCATGGCCCGCACCACGTTGCCCAGAGGTTCACGAGGACGGGCGTGCCTTTGAGGTCACGCAGCTTGAGCGACTTGCCCGATGGGTCGGCTACGATAAAATCGGGCATCTCTTTGCCGCGTGATGCGATGTCCAAAGTGCCGTTGAATTCACCCTGCGCAGAACTTTCCGTCGCGGTGGCACTGCTCTGCGGTTGCGAGTCGGGCGCGGCTTGCCTATCGCACCCCGCAGCGGCTAGCGCCGGGATCAGCAGCAGTAATTTGGGCGAACGGACGGATATGAGCGGCAATTCAGGCTCCAACCAAATGTGGGGCGGACGTTTCGCAAGCGGCCCTTCGGCCATCATGCGCGAAATTAACGCCTCGATTCCCTTCGACAAGGCGCTGTGGCGGCAAGATATCGCCGCGTCAAAGGCCCATGTGGACATGCTGGCCGCGCAAGGCATCGTTACGCCCGAAGATGCGGCGCTGATTGCAGGTGGTCTTGATAGCGTGGCGTCGGAATATGAAACGCACGGAGTCCCCGAAAACTGGGACCTTGAAGACATTCACATGACCACCGAAAGCCGCTTGGCCGAGCTGATCGGCCCGGTCGCAGGGCGTCTCCACACCGCGCGCAGCCGCAATGATCAGGTCGCAACCGATTTCCGCCTGTGGGTGCGCGAGGCGATGGATCAGGCCGAATTGGGCCTCAAGCAGTTGCAGATGGCGCTGGTCACTCGCGCGGGTGAACATGCCGATTCGATCATGCCCGGCTTTACTCACCTGCAAACCGCGCAGCCGGTCACGCTTGGTCATCACTTGATGGCCTATTACGAAATGGCCGGACGTGACCGTTCGCGCTTTGCCGATGCGCGTGTTCGCATGAACCGCAGTCCATTGGGCGCAGCGGCGCTGGCAGGCACCGGCTTTCCTATCGACCGCTTCCGGACCGCAAAGGCGCTGGGCTTCGATGGCCCCACCGACAACAGCCTCGATTCGGTATCCGACCGCGATTTCGCGCTGGATTATCTGATGGGCGCTGCCCAAGTTTCGCTGCACTTGTCGCGCTTGGCCGAGGAATTCATCATCTGGGCCAGCCAGCCCTTCGGCTTCGTCACGCTGCCTGACAGCCTTTCGACCGGCAGCTCAATCATGCCGCAAAAGAAGAACCCCGATGCCGCCGAACTGGTGCGCGGCCATTCGGGGCGCATTGTTGGCTGCCTGACCAGCCTGATGATCACGATGAAAGGCCTGCCGCTGGCCTATTCCAAGGATATGCAGGACGACAAGCCGCCGGTGTTCGAAGCCGCTTCGCTGCTCGCGCTATCTATCGCAGCGATGACGGGCATGGTGGCCGAAGCCAAGTTCCGCACCGAACGCATGCGCGCGGCGGCCGAGCTTGGTTATGCCACCGCCACCGATCTTGCCGATTGGTTGGTGCGGCAGGCCAACATCCCGTTCCGCGAAGCCCACCACATCACCGGCAGCGCGGTGAAGCTGGCCGAAAGCCGGGGCGTCGCGCTCGATCAATTGCCGCTGGCTGATCTCAAGGCCATCGACGCGCGCATCGATGATCGCGTTTATGCCGCGCTTTCGGTTGATGCCAGCGTTGCCTCGCGCGCCAGCCATGGCGGAACCGCGCCGAACGAGGTAAGGAAGCGCGTGGCCGAGGCGCGCGTGGCGCTGGGGCTGGAGGAATCGGCTTGAACGTAAGGCGCTCATTATTGCTCACCGGACTTGCCGCGCTTGCGCTGGCGGGCTGCGGCAATCGTGCCGAGTTGAAGCTTGCGCCCGATCAAACCTCACCGCCGATCCCTTATGGCCGTGAAGTGCAGCCCGGCGCGGATGATTTGCTCAAACCTCCCGCGCAGGCTGCCCCTGCGCGCAATGTCGAGCCGCGTCGCCGCTCGCAGGATCGCGAAGACGATCCTTTCGACCTGCCACCTGAAAACTGAGATTTCCCGATGGACCATTTTGATCTGAACAACGGCGTACTGCATGCCGAAGACGTGCCATTGCCAGCGATTGCGGCCGCAGTCGGCACGCCCGTCTATGTCTATTCCCGCGCCACGCTGACGCGCCACGCGCGCGTTTTCCGCGATGCGCTGGGCATCCTGCCCGCCGTGAAGATCGCATTCGCGGTCAAATCCAACCCCAACTTGTCAGTACTCAAAGTGCTGGCGGCTGAGGGTTATGGCGCGGATGTGGTGTCCGGCGGCGAAATGGAACGCGCGCTGGCTGCAGGCATGGTGCCCGATAACATCGTGTTCTCAGGCGTTGGCAAGACCGAAGCCGAAATGCGGCGTGGGATCGAAGCCGGGATCGGCCAATTCAATCTCGAAAGCGAAGAAGAAGGGCTGGAACTTGCCGCCATCGCTGCATCGATGGGTAAGGTTGTTGCTGCCGCGCTCCGCGTAAACCCTGATGTCGATGCAGGAACGCACGGCAAGATTTCCACCGGGAAGGCGGAAAACAAGTTCGGCGTTCCGTTTGACCGGGCAGGCGCCATCTATGCGCGGCTGGCCGAAACGCCAGGCCTGAACGTGCGCGGCCTTGCGCTGCACATCGGTAGCCAGTTGTCCTCGCTCGATCCGCTTGAAGCCGCCTTCACCAAAGTTGGCGGGCTGATGCAGGCGATCCGTGCGGGTGGCCACTCGGTCACGCATATGGACCTCGGCGGCGGTGTGGGCGTGCCCTACAAGGCTGGCGAAGTTTTCCCGCAGCCTGCCGAATATGCAGCGATGGTGGCCAAGGTCACCGCCGATTGGGGCGTGACGCTGATGTTCGAACCGGGCCGCGTGATCACCGGCAACACTGGCGTGCTGGTCACGCAAGTGATCCGCGTGAAGGAAGGCGCTGGCGCTCCGTGGGTCGTCGTCGATGCCGCGATGAACGATCTGGCGCGCCCTGCTTTGTATGACGCCTGGCATGATTTCGTAGCGGTTGAACCCAAGGGCGAAACCTTCGTAGCCAACATCGTCGGCCCAATCTGCGAAAGCTCGGACACTTTCGCCATGGCGCGCACCATTGATACGGTTGATCGCGGCGATCTGGCCGTATTCCGTACCGCCGGTGCCTATGGCGCAACGATGGCCAACACCTACAATTCGCGGCCCTTGGTGCCCGAAGTGATGGTCGATGGCGCGCAATGGGCCGTGGTGGCCGACCGGATCGACCCCGCCACGATTCTGGCGGCAGAGCGCGTCGCAAACTTTCTCAAATAAAATGCAGTCGCTCCCCCTCTTTCACCGCATCGCGGGCCAGCCGGTGATTCTGCTGGGCGAGGGGGACGCGGCGCAGGCCAAGCAGCGCCTGATCGAACGGGCTGGCGGCAAAATCGTGCGCGATATCGCCGAGGGCATCGATGCCGGCGCGCGGCTCGCGTTTATCGCACACGACAACCCCGATATGGCGCAAGGCGACGCCATCCGGCTGCGCTGTGCAGGGCTGCTGGTCAACGTGGTTGACCGGCCCGAACTGTGCGATTTCACCACGCCTTCGATCCTTGACCGTGACCCGGTGTTGATCGCGGTGGGCACAGGCGGCGCATCGGCAGGCCTTGCCAAGATCCTGCGCTTGCGGCTTGAGCGCCTGCTGCCGCAGGGGCTGGGTGCGTTGGCCCGCGCGCTGGAAGACGCGCGTGATGGTATGCGGGCGCGTTGGTCGAGTGTAGCGGACCGGCGGCGGGCGCTGGATGCGGCGCTGGATGAGGGCGGGGAGCTTGACCTGTTCCGCGCGGGGAGCGACGCCAAAGTATGCGAATGGCTGGCCGGTTCCGCAGAAGGCCAATTCGGGCGCTTCGAAATACGCCTCACCTCCAACGACCCCGAAGATCTGACTTTGCGCACTGCGCGTCTGCTTGGCCAAGCCGACGCCGTCATCTACGACCCCACCATTGCCCCCGCCATCCTTTCCCGCGCCCGCGCCGACGCGCTGCGGGTGCCGTTGGGGGCTGCGGAGCCTGAAGGTGGAATCGTGGTGGTGCTGCGGCTGGGGTAAGCTGAGCGAATCTTGTCGAGAAGGTTCGTAACATGAGAGCAAGCTAAACCTCTTCGCTCGACACGAACGGCACGGGTTGGGCTCACCCCTTCATTGCCGCCTGCAACTGCGCGATGATCACGTGGCTTTGCTCAGCGCCGGATTGGGGGACGAAGTCGCCTGCGCGGTCGCTGATCTTGTCCCATTGGGCGGCGAAGCCTTCGACGGTGCGGTTGTCCGGGCCGAGCAGGACGCCCTTGTTCATCGTTACCCACGCCGAATGATAAGCGCCTGCGCCTGCGCCGACGATGGCGTTGGTCGGCGCGGCTTCTGAAACGAGGAACAGCGCGGCGGGGACGACGTTTTCCGGCCCGAACAGCTTGAAGGCTTCTTCGGGCAGGATGTCTTCGGTCATGCGCGTGGCGGCGACGGGGGCCAGTGTGTTGACCTTGATATTGTTCCTTGCGCCTTCAAGGTGGAGCGTCTTGGCCAGCCCTGCCAGGCCCAGCTTGGCCGCGCCATAATTCGCCTGCCCGAAATTGCCGAACAGGCCAGACGAGGACGCGGTCATCAGGACGCGACCATAGTTCTGGTCGCGCATCGTGTCCCAGCAGGCCTTGGTGGCAAAGGCTGAACCGATCAGGTGGATTTTTACCACCAGTTCAAAATCTGCCGGGTCCATCTTGGTAAAGCTTTTGTCGCGCAAGATGCCCGCGTTGTTGATCAGCACATGGACGCCGCCCCAGCGTTCCTTGGCGCGGGCGACCATTTCGGCCATCTGCTCAAATTCAGAAACCGAGCCGCCATTGGCCATGGCCTCTCCTCCCGCAGCCGCGATTTCCTCGACCACTTTGAGCGCCGCATCCGAATGGCCGCTGCCATCACGTGCGCCGCCAAGGTCGTTGACCACAACTTTGGCCCCGCGCCGCGCGAGTTCCAGCGCATAGGCGCGGCCAAGCCCGCCGCCAGCGCCGGTCACGATAGCCACGCGGCCCTCAAAGGAAATGCTCATGCCACACACTCCATGCGGCGCCCTAAGCGGACGCTTAAGGCGGATTGTGCGACTCCATGCGCGGATGCGCAAGGCAGCAGGTCATGGCCCAGATCAGGCGATGTGCTTGACCCAGCCGTGCGTGTCAGCAATCTCGCCGCGCTGAATGCCGACCAGTTTCTGGCGCAACTTTTGCGTCAATTGGCCGGGGCCGCCCGAACCGATGGTGAATTCGCCTGTCTGGCTGGCAACTTTACCGACGGACGTAACCACTGCTGCGGTGCCGCAAGCAAATGCTTCGAGTAACCTGCCAGAAGCGGCATCGGCCTCCCACTGGTCAAGGCTAAAGCGGCCTTCGCGCACGGTCAGGCCTTCTTCCCGTGCCAATGTCAGCAGGCTTGAACGGGTGATGCCGGGCAGGATCGTGCCGGTCAGTTCCGGCGTGAGGATCGAGCCATCGTCGAACACGAAGAACAAGTTCATGCCGCCGAGTTCTTCAACCCATTTGTGTTCAGCAGCATCGAGGAACAGCACCTGATCATGGCCGCGCGCAAAGGCTTCCGCAGTGGGGACAAGGCTGGCCGCATAATTGCCGCCGCACTTGGCCGCGCCCGTGCCACCGGGAGCCGCGCGGGTATATTCGCTGACCCATATTGAAACGGCAGGCGCGCCGGATTTGAAATAGTTTCCGGCAGGGCTGGCGATGACGAGGAACTTGTATTGCTTGGCCGGGCGCACGCCAAGGAACGCCTCGCTGGCGAACATAAACGGACGCAAGTACAGTGAACCGCCCTCAACGCTGGGGAACCAGTCCTTGTCGGCCATGACCTGCTGGCGCACGGCTTCAACGAACAGGTCTTCGGGCAGTTCAGGCATGGCAAGGCGGCGGGCCGACGCATTGAAGCGTTCAGCATTGGCCTCGGGCCGGAACAGCGAGATGCCGCCGTCGGCGAGGCGATAGGCCTTGAGCCCTTCAAAAATTTCCTGCGCGTAATGCAAAACCGCGGCAGCAGGATCGAGCGGGATCGGGCCATAGGGCACGACGCGCGCATCATGCCAGCCCATGCCCTCGGTATAGTCGATCTCGACCATATGATCGGTGAATACCCGGCCAAACCCCGGATCAGCCAGCACTGCATCCCGCACATCGACAGCCATCGGGGCTGGATGAGGCGTGCGAGCGAAAGTCAGGCTGGAATCGGCGGTGGTCGCCATGGGAAATCGGTCCTTGCGCTAAAAAGTAAGAAAGCGCCGTTGAACTATTGTTGCGCAGAAGGCAAGCGTTATGTAATAAATGTGAAGGGCCGCACCGGTCGATCCGGGCGGCCCTTCGCATGGTCAGCGGCCGGAAGTGCCGCCCACGAAGCCTCTATCGCTTAATCGAAACTCAGCGATAATGCCTCGCGCGGGACTGTACCGACCTCTGTGCTGAACCATGAGACATCGGATCACCTCCTTTCGCGCTGTTGAGCCATAATGCGCCACCCTTCCGAGTGACTGGGCTTAAGGTTGAAATCCCTTCCGCCTTGACACCAATGTGATTCATTCGGGGGCGAACAACAAGACTTGAATTGATTTTTTTTTGCGTCAGTATGCCGCCTTCGCAACTGCACAGTAAGCGGCGCTCAACGGCTGCGACAATCCTCGATCACCCGGCCAACTTCTGCCCACGCGGGCAAAAACAGCGTGGGCAGCCCGTTCACTTCCACTGCAAATCGCGCCCGGCTGAACGCCATGGCATCCAGCAGCGAGTCGCTGACCCGCACGGTTGCGGCCAATTGCGGCTGGCCTCCCGGTGCGGGTTCGGCTGACAACGCGCGAATCTCGCTGGTCGTGGCAATCGACATCGGCAGCGAAACATTGGAGGCGCCACTGCGGATCAAGGACACGGTGCCAGCAGAGCGATTACAAGCGATCATGAACAATGTGCCCGTGTTGGAGCCATAGCGGGCCACGCCGCCTTGGCCGCGCGGCTCAAAACGCCAGTCTCCCGGCGTTTGTGGGGCATCGCGCCAATCCTTGGTAACGGCAGCGGGCGGGGGCGGGGGAAGCGGTCTTGCGGGCCGGGTTTGGGGCGGCGCGGGAGGTGGCGGCACCACCTGCGGGGCTGAACAAGCAGCGACCAGCACAAACGCTGCACAGGAAAAAGCTTTGGTAATGGGGGATGCGCAATTGATTTTCATGGGCAGGTTATGGAAGGAACAGCGCGTGACCTCAACCCATAGCCCCAAATCGAAATTGCGCGTCGATCAATTGCTGGTCGAACGCGGCCTTGCCGAAAGCCGCGCGCGTGCGCAGGCATTGATCTTGGCAGGGCTTGTTTTTTCAGGCGAAACCAAGATCGCCAAGGCTGGACAGACGCTCCTGCTTGAGGCGCGGCTGGAGGTGCGCGGACGCGACCACCCGTGGGTTTCGCGCGGCGGGATCAAGCTGGCGCACGCGATTGAAGTCTTCGGGCTTGATCCTTCGGGTGTGATCGCGATGGATATTGGCAGCTCGACCGGCGGATTTACCGATGTTCTGCTCCAAAATGGCGCAGTTCATGTATTCGCGGTTGATTCAGGCACGAACCAGTTGGCGTGGAAACTGCGGCAGGATGATCGGGTCACGGTCTATGAACAGACTAGCGCCCGCGTACTGACAGCTGGCCACATTGATCGGCCCGCAACATGGGTGGTGTGCGATGCCAGCTTCATTGCCTTGCGCAAGGTTCTGGATGTGCCACTGGCACTCGCCACCCGCCCAACCCGGCTGGTTGCGCTGATTAAGCCGCAGTTTGAAGTGGGCCGCGGTGAAGTGGGCAAGGGCGGGGTAGTGCGCGATCCTACCTTGCACGAACGGGTGTGCAACGACGTGCGCGAGTGGCTGGAAAGCGAGGGCTGGGACGTCCAGGGCGTGGTCCCAAGCCCTATCACTGGACCCGAAGGCAACGTCGAATTTCTCATCTCGGCGCTGCGGAGTTGAGTTTTCCCCAGATTCCGTACCATTACGGCATTGCATAAGGTTCAAGTGTGCATTGCGCAGTGCCCTGCACACCGTCAATATCCCCCTCGAATCGCGCTGGGGCGCATTGTGTACGGGTGACATGAAATACCTTGCTTCTTCCGGCCAGCTTCGGGCCAGCCTATTGCGCTGGTCGCTGTTCACAGTGCCGCTCTTGCTCGTGCTCGGTTTCTTTTCAGGACAGGCTGCTGGCAGCGGCCCCGGCAACCCATGGTTTGACAATCTGGTAAAGCCGGGGATCTATCCGCCGCCGATAGCATTCCCGATCGTATGGTCCATCCTTTATGTGATGATGGGCATTGCGCTGGCGATGATCCTGTCAGCGCGGGGTGCCAGTGGCAGAGGGCTGGCTGTGGCCCTGTTCGTAGTGCAACTGGCGTTGAACTTGTCGTGGTCGCCGGTGTTTTTTGCAATGCACCAAATCACAGGGGCGCTCTGGATCGCCGTGGCCATGGCCGTGACGGTTTTGATTACGACGGTGTTGTTCTGGAAAATCCGCCCAGTCGCGGGGATGCTGCTGCTGCCCTACCTATTGTGGGTGTGCTTTGCCAGCGCGCTGACATTTGAAATCGGGCGTCTTAACCCCGATGCTGATGGCGCATTTGGTTCCTCCAGCGCAGTGCGCGTAGAGATTTGACCCTTGCGGCAAAGCCATTGGCTGCCCACATAGTGGTTGAAACCACTTCACGCAGGAACGTGCCATGCAAAGCGAAAATCCAGTAATCGCCGACTTCGTCAAACTGCTGAACAGCGCGGCGGGAACGATTGCAGGCATGGGCCGTGAAGCGAGTGAAACCGCGCGCGAGAAGGCCAAGGAAGTGTTTGGCGGGCTGGACTTCGTCAGCCGCGAAGAATTCGATGCGGTGAAAGACCTTGCGTCGTCGGCCCGCGAAGAAGTCGAAAACCTTAAAGCCCGCATCGCCGCAATTGAAGCAGCTGCAAAATCTGAATAATTGTTTGCTGGGAACCGCCCCGGCCTTTGGCGGATTGAACCTGACGAAAGGGCGCTACGCAGCGCCGTCAGGGAGCAAACGGTGTTTACGCAACTCAACCCTACGATCCCGCTCCACGTCCTCGGCAAGGGCGATGGCTATGCCATTGGCATGATCGATTATGGGCAGGAACATAATCTGATCTGGGTCACCGCGCTTGATGAATCGGGCGAGATATGGTGCGCGCCCAACCAGAAGGTGCGGCTGGGCAAAAACTGGACGATGGGCCGCCCCGAAAACAGCCTGATCGCCGACGACAAACGCGCCGCCGAAAGCGGCTAGGTCGCCAATGCTCGCGCTGTCTGGGTTGAGCAGGTCAGTCGCCAGTGTAATCCGGTGGTCATATATTCAAGCACGACTTCGGCTTGCAGGCTGCGCGCCGGGATGAGGCGGATCAGGGTTGTGCCAAAGCCGCTGCGTTCAGGTTCTTCCACCGCCGGACCGCCGCTCTCTTGCCAGTCAATCTGGAACCTGTCCTCGGCCGTCTCGACCCACGATAGCGACACCTTGCCGCCGGGCGCGCTCAGCGCACCATACTTGAGCGCGTTGGTCGTCAACTCGTGCAGCGCCATCCCGATGATCTCTGCGCTACGCGGGCTTAGCGATATGGCAATGCCTTGTGTCAGAACGTGTTCGCGGCTTTCGCGCCCAAGGATGGCCAGTTGCGCATTGACCAATTCGTCCATCATGATCTTTGACCAACCCCGCCGGATCAACAGATCCTGATTGGCCGATAAACTTGACAGGCGGCTTTCAAAGCGATGGAGAAAGTCCGCATCACCACTGCCTGACCGCCGCGCCAATGCCTGCACCACCGATAGCATGTTCTTCGAGCGGTGATTGACCTCCATCAGCAACACCCGAATTTGCTCTTCCTTCTCCAGCATTTCGGTAACGTCGGTGTTGGTGCCAAACCAGTAAAGTATTTCGCCATTGTCATCGCGGATTGGCTTGGCACTCGACAAGAACCAACGCCATTGCCCATCGTGGCCACGCAAGGGGAAAGTGTCGTCCCATGCTTGTCCGGAGTTAATCGACGCGGCGAAATGGGCATTAACCCGTTCGAGATGGTCGGGATGATGCACCTTGTCCCATCCCCAGCCATCGGTCGAACCCAGTTCGACACCTGTATAATCGTACCAACGCTTGTTGTACCAGTCGATCGAACCGCTGCGATCCGCAATCCACGCCAGTTGCGAGATGTTGTCGGCCAGCATGCGAAAGCGCCTGTCACTTTCGCCAATCGCCTGCTGTGATTGCACACGCTGGGTAATGTCGCGTGCGATCTTGCTTACCCCAATCACCCTGCCATTGGCATCGGCAATCGGTGAAATGGTAAGCGATACAGGGACATTTTCGCCGCCCTTGTTGCGGCGCACGGTGTCAAAACTAAGCACCCGTTCGCCGCGCGTGATCCGCGCCAGAATATCATCTTCTTCGGCTTGTAGTTCATCTGGGATCAGTTGCCGGATCGAGTGCCCGATCATCTCGGCTTCGGTGAACCCGAAAATGCGTGTGGCTGCCGGGTTCCAACTGAGCACGGTGCCGTTCAAGTCCTTGCTGATGATTGCATCGTCAGAAGACTGAATAATTGCAGATAGATGCGCTTCGGCCAGCAAAGTTACTTGCTCCGTTACGACCCGCCCCGATCAAATGTTTAAGCCAAGCGCCGCCCGATGCAAGCAGGTTGCGCAAGGCTAGGTCAAAGCCCGGCCTTGCGCAGTGCCTGATCCAAGTCCTCGATCACGTCATCGGGATCTTCAAGGCCCACATTCAGGCGCAACATTCCTTCGCCCACGCCCATGTCGGCGCGGGTTTCTGCGCCAACGCCGTAATGCGTCGTCGATGCCGGATGGCACATCAGGCTGCGCGAATCGCCGATGTTGTTCGAGATGTCGACCAGTTCAAGCGCGTCGAGCAGGGCGTGCGCCTGTTCAAGCCCGCCATCGAGATGGAATGACAAGATCGTGCCGCCCGCCTTCATCTGCTTTTTGGCCAGATCATATTGCGGGTGGCTGGGTAGCCAAGGATAGAGCAGGCGCGGCACGCGCGGTTCGATGAAGCTTGCCACCTTCAGTGCATTTTCGCTTTGCCGGTGGATGCGCAAGTCGAGCGTCTCCAGTCCTTTGAGCACCACCCATGCATTGAACGCGGCGATGTTCGGACCGGTGTTGCGCTGAAACGGCAGAAGCACGTTGTTGATGAAGTCCGCCGATCCGCAGACGGCCCCTGCCATCACGCGGCCTTGCCCATCCATCATCTTGGTGGCTGAATAAGCGACAACATCCGCACCGAAATCCATCGGGCGCTGCAAGGCTGCGGTGGCAAAGGCATTGTCCACGACGGTGGTGATGCCGCGGCTTTTTGCCAGTGCGCAGACGAATTCCAGATCGACCACATCCATCGTCGGGTTGGCTGGGCTTTCGAAGAAAAACACCTTGGTATTGGGGCGGATTGCCGCCTCCCATGCCGCATTGTCTGACGCATCGATGGTCGTGCCTTCGATGCCAAAGCGCGGCAGCAGGTTATCGATCAGCCAGCGGCACGATCCGAACGCTGCTTTGGCCGCTACGATGTGATCGCCTGCGGATAGCTGGCAAAGCAGGGCGGTGGTCATCGCTGCCATGCCGGTGGCCTGCGTGCGGCACGCCTCGGCCCCTTCCATCAGGGCGATGCGTTCTTCCAGCATTTGCACGGTTGGGTTTTGCAGGCGCGAGTAGGTCATGCCCTCGGCCTCGCCAGCAAAGCGCGCAGCGACGGTTGCAGCGTTGTCGTAAGCATAGCCCGACGTCAGAAAAAGCGCCTCGGACGTCTCGCCCATTTCGGAACGCCACGTGCCGCCACGGATAGCTTGCGTTGCGGGGCGCCAATTGCGGGTGATCGAGCGGTCCTGGCCGGTTGTGCGTTTCATGTCTGCCGCCTTAGTTTCCTGAAGGTTGACACGCAAGCGGCGGGATTGCGCAGATTGAGCCTGCCGCCTATTCGTGCGCAGGCATGACCGCCTTCAAGCTCCCCCGCATCGACCGTCCCCGTATGGACCTTTATCGCCGTGATCAGCGTGACCCAGCCAAATGGTGCGCGATTATCGCTGCGGCATTCTTCCTGCTCGTCATGCACAGGCTTGGCATTCCGTCTCGGCCAATGTTCGATGAAGTCCACTATCTGCCGGCAGCGCGACGGTTGATCGACTTTTCGTCACGGCTCAATCCCGAACATCCCTTGGTCGGTAAGCAGCTGATTGCATGGTCGATGCAAGTGCTTGGTGATAATCCGATTGGCTGGCGCTTTCCCTCAGCCCTGCTCGGCAGCATTGGGCTGTGGGCGATGATGCGGGCGATCTGGTGGGGCAGCCTTTCGCGCAGCGCCACGGTCCTGTTCGGGCTGCTGTTGGCGACCGACTTCATCTGGTTCATGATGTCGCGCATCGCGCTGCTGGATATGGCGATGGCGGGCTTCATGGCGCTGGCGATGTGGCAATGGGCGCTGGCATGGCGCAAGCCTTCGGGCAAAACAGCTACCGCGCGGCTCCATCTCCTGCTCACCGGGCTGTTCTTGGGCATCTCGCTGGGCGGAAAGTGGAATGGCGCGCTGCTGGTGCCGCTGCCGGGATTGCTGTTCGCGTTGAACCGGTGGCAGGCGCTGAAGGGCCGCCGCGCCGGGTTGCTTTGGGCCTCAGCGGGGGCAGGACCAGTTGCGGGCGTATCGTTGGTCGAAGCGGCGGTTTGGCTAGGGCTGTTGCCTCTGCTGGCGTACTTCGCCACGTTCTTGCCTGCATTCTATTACAAGGTCGATCCGCTGACCGTGGGCAGGCTTATCCATTGGCAAGAGTACATGCTCCAGCTTCAGGACAGCGTGAAAAAGCCGCACAATTACATGAGCCAATGGTGGCAATGGGTGGCCAACATCCGCCCGATCTGGTTCCTCTATGAAAGCACCGACGGCGCGCAGCGCGGTGTGCTGATGCTGGGCAATCCGTTCACGATGCTGGCGGGGCTTCCGGCGCTGGCGCTGTGCCTGTGGGACGGCGTTAAAGGCAACCGCCTGCGCTTGCTGGTAGCGGCGTCCTACATCCTGCTGGTCGGCTTCTGGGCGATCAACGGCAAGCCCGTGCAGTTCTACTACCACTACATGCTGGCCAGTTGCTTCCTCATCGCCGCACTGGCGCTGGTACTGGCCGATTGGTGGGACCTGGGCCTGCGCTGGCCCGCCAAAGTCACGCTAGTCTTGGCCTTCGGCATAGCCATCGGCTTCTACCCGATCCTATCGGCCGCCGAACTGCCAAGGAAGAACTCGTTTTTGGACTACACGTGGCTCGATAGCTGGAAATAGCTTAGTACTTGCCCCAGACAAAGCGTGACGAAAGCGCGAAGTTCCAGACCGAACCCAGCACGATGCCGACAATCACCGCAACCACGGCGTGGAAGCCGATGGTCTTGAGTACGGCAGCAGAACCGATGTTGGTGAGCAGGCCGAGCGAGCAGGTGAGGCCGAATTGCGCCCATCCGCGCATCACCGGGCCAAAGCCGCGCAGGCGCTTGTCGGAATAGGTCAGTTCGTTGTTCAGCACGAAGTTGAACGTCATCGCGATGATTGCGGCCAGCGTGTTGGCGGTGTTGAACGTCGTGCTTTCCGACCAGTTTCCATAAACGAAGCGTTCGCCCGCGATCAGTTTCAGCAGAACCCACAGCGCGCTTAACTGGACCGCAACGCCCATCGCGCCGACCGTACCGAACAACGCGAACCGCGTTGGGATGATGCGGCCAAGCCACTTGTCGTACAGGCCCACAAGGAATTCGAACACGACAGTCTGGTCCAGTTTGCTTTCGCCCTCGGCACGCGCGGCGAAGTTGAGGGGGAATTCCTTGACCTTCAGCGGACGGTCCACCGTCGCCAGAATATCCAGAAGAATCTTGAAGCCCACACCTGAAAGGCGGTGCGCATCGGCGCGCAAGGTATCGGCGCTGATCATGAAATAGCCGCTCATCGGATCAGACAATTCGACGCCGGTCACCTTGTTGGCGATGCGGTTGGCAAGGCCTGATGCCTTTACCCGGTCAGGCCGTCCCCATGCTTCGGTGCTGGCCCCTTCGGCAAAGCGCGAGGCATAGGCGAGATCGTATTCGCCGCCCTCAACCGCTGCCAGCATCTGCGGCAACAACGCCGGATCATGCTGTTGATCGGCATCCATGACGGCAACGATGGGCGCAGCTGTAGCGCACATGCCTTCGATGGCTGCAGAGGCAAGCCCGCGCCGTCCGATGCGTTCGATCACGCGAATGCGCGGATCTTCAAGCGAGATGCGGCGCGCCTCGTCGGCAGTGCCATCGGGGCTGTTATCGTCGACGAAGATCGCTTCCCAAGCAACGCCTTGCAACGCTGCGTCGAGACGCGCGACCATGGGCGCAATATTGGCCCGTTCGCGATAGGTCGGAAGAATTACGGCTAGTTGAAGCATATAGGTTGCGGCCCTTAGAGCCTTGCAAGCACCGCGTCACCAACTTCTGTCGTTCCCGCCGTCCCGCCAAGGTCGCGGCCCAGCACGCCATCGGCCAAAGTCTTGGCAACAGCGGCCTCAATCCGCTCAGCCTGCGGCGAAAGACCCAGCGAATGGCGCAATAGCATAGCTGCCGAAAGGATCGTCGCCATCGGGTTGGCAAGGCCTTGTCCGGCGATGTCAGGCGCGGAGCCGTGGATCGGTTCGTATAGGCCAAACGTGCCATATGCCGTCTCACGTTCACCCAGCGATGCAGAGGCGAGCAGGCCGATAGAGCCGACGCACATTGAGGCTTGGTCTGACAGAATATCGCCGAACAGGTTGCCGGTCAGCACCACGTCGAACTTGCCGGGCGCACGCACCAACTGCATGGCTGCATTATCCACATACATGTGCTCAAGCGCCACTTCGGGGTACTCTTTTGCCACTTCGATGACCACATCGCGCCACAACTGGCTGGTTTCCAGCACATTGGCTTTATCGACTGAGCACAGGCGCTTGTTGCGGCCCATCGCGGTGCGGAAACCGACGTGAGCGATGCGGCGCACTTCGCTTTCATTGTACGACATCACGTCATAGCCTTCGCGATCACCATTGGCGGCGGTGCGGAAGCCTTTTTCGCCAAAGTACACATCGCCGTTCAGTTCGCGCACGATCACCATATCGATGGCACCGGCCACTTCAGGGCGAAGGGCCGAGTGCCCCTCTAGCCCGGAAAAGACTTTGGCGGGGCGCAAGTTGGCAAACAGCGTCAATTCCTTGCGCAGGCCCAGAATTGCCTGTTCGGGGCGCAAGTGGCGCTCCAGCGAATCACAATCGGGATCGCCCACAGCGCCAAACAGAATGCCATCAGCGGCGCGTGCGATTTCCAGCGTTTCGGAAGGAAGCGGGTGGCCGTGGGCTTTGTAGGCAACGCCGCCGACCAAGGCATGCGTCATTTCGATGCCCGTAATGCCCAGCGCCTCGATCACGCGCACGGCTTCATGCGTTACTTCAGGACCGATGCCGTCGCCCGGCAGAACCGCAATCTTCATGGAAAATCCCTAACTCGTCTCGCTAATGCGCCGCAGTCGATCCAGCAGAATCGCGCGCGCCCCCATAACATCGCCCGCCCGTTCGGCAAGCAGCCGGTTGCCAATCGCCTTGCCCTGCCGCTCCAGCCGCAACAACAGATCGGGCCATTCCTCTTGCGGAGGTGGGGCAGGGGTCGCGCCATAGCCTACCTCGCGCAGTAGCAGCACTTCATATCCTGCCAGTACCCGCGCCCAACCGCGCGCTGAAGGAGCATGGCAAATGGCGTCCAGCAAAGCGCCAAGCCCCTGATAAAGCGGCGGATAGGAATGGCCTTCGGGCAAGCTTACCGCGGTCAGTGCACAGGCCCAGCCGATCCCTGCACTGGGCAGGGGTTCGGAAAGCCACGGCCCCCGGCTTGCCACAAGCTCAAGCCGCGCCGAAGGCAATTGCGAGGCGGTGCGCGCGCGCACTTCCACCTCCAGAAGATTGCCCGGAATCAGCAGAGGCCGCAATTCGCGCCCGCGCGCTCCGGCCACATAAGCGGCGGCAAGGCCATGCTCGGCGGTCAGCAGGCGCACGATGGCACCATGTTCGCCGTGGGGGCGTGAAGCGCAAAGGATGGCGGGGGTGCGGATCAACATTTCTGGGATTAAGTCTGTGCGCGTTTATGTCCATCCGGGCAATATCGTATTAAATTGCATAAGTTCATTGGAACACACCGCATTGTGCGTTAGTTTGAAGAACATGAAGCAGCTCTTCCAGCATGCCGCAATCACGGACGGGGTGACGGTTCGCGTCGCCGTGAATTTCTTGCCTGAACAATCACGTGTTGAATCCGGCAAATGGTTTTGGGTCTACCATATCCGCATCGAAAACGAATCGGACCAGCCAATCCAGCTCATTTCGCGCCATTGGCGGATTACGGATGGGCGCGGGCTGATCAATTTCGTCGATGGAGATGGCGTGGTCGGTGAACAACCGGTGCTCAAACCCGGCCAATCGCACGATTACGTATCGGGCTGCCCATTGGGCACGCATCATGGCAGTATGGAGGGGCACTACACCATGCAGCGCGCCGATGGCGGACTGTTTGATGTGGCCATACCATTCTTTCCTCTGGCGGCCCCGGCTCCTGCAAACTAACGCAGGGCGACTATGAAACGCCATCCATGAAAAGAACGCACCTCCCTTTGAACGGCTTGCGTGTGCTTGATGCCGCAGCGCGCCATTTGTCGTTCACCCGCGCAGCTGACGAATTGGCGGTAACGCCTGCTGCTGTCGGGCAACAAATCCGAGCACTGGAAGACTTGCTAGGCGTGATTCTTTTCCGTCGCACGTCCAAGGGGTTGGAGCTGACGGACGAGGCATTGTCTGGCCTTGATTCAATCCGTGAAGGGTTTTTGCGTTTTGAAGAAGGCGTGCAGTCGATGCAGGCTGGGCAGTCCAGTCATGTCTATACCATCGCCTGTCCGCGCGATTTCTTCGCCGCATGGCTTTCGCCACGGCTCGCGGCATTTCGTGCGGGCAACCCGCAAATGCGCTTTGCGCTGGTGGGCGGCGATGTTGACATCGATTTTGCCGAAGCCAATCTTGACCTTGCGGTTCGCTGGGCCGAAGGTCCGGGTGAGCTTGAAGGCATTGAGCTTGGCTCACCACTGACGATTACCGTTGCCGCTCCTGATGCGCCCGATGATTGCCCGTGGATCGGCTGGCCGGGTGATCCATCTCCGGGCGGCGGTGACGTCGGCTTTTCGGTGGGCGATGCAGGCACAGCGATCAGCGCAGCGCGTGCAGGGCTTGGACGCGCTAATGTTCCCTATCAACTGGCCGAAGCGCCACTGGCTTCGGGACGTATTGTTGCGAAAAGTGAGCCTGAGCGATCGCGGCGCGGATATTGGTTGGTTGCGCCTCTGCCGCAATGGCGACAAAAGAAAGTCAAGGCGCTGGTCGGGGCCCTATCCTCCTGAATTGGTCCATGATGGCGTTAATTTGCTCCTAGAGCGGCGGCGCTATTACTCCATGTTAACCTACCGCATTTATTGGTCTTCCAATGGGGAAGCGCCACCAGTTTGCTAATGCCTTCACCGAGGCTAAACGGCTGATTGCAGCAGTGCGCTGCGGCGTCAAAGGTCGCTGGGCCGTGCGAAAAGGTGATAATTTCACCAAAGCATATGCCAAGAGCCTCTCGCATCGCTTGCCGTTGCTCTACCTCGTGGTCGTGTTCGATTGCGTTCTTGTGTCCTTGCGGTTTCACGCATTGGCACCGCTTTGGATGTCGTTGGTCGGTCCGCTGATCCTTGGGACTTTTGCGCTATGGCGCGCAATGTACTGGATGCCGCACCGGGTAGAGGCGCGCGCATTGAAGGTTTTGGCCAAAGACCTGCGTGTAATGAGCGTAATGGGCGCGTGCTTATCATTACTCTTCGCGGTCTGGGCCATCATGCTCAGCAAATATGGCGGCGAAGCGGGACAATCGTTTATTCACTACATCACTGCCGTTACGCTGTTTTCTGGCGTGCTTGGGCTTGGTCATGCTCCATTGACAGCCCTGCGGATCGCATGTGCCGTGATTATCCCAACAACGATCCAGATCTTGCTTAGCGGCCATCCAAATGCTTTGCCGGTGGTGCTGGTGCAAACGGTGGTGACCGGGATTTTGCTGTTGGTCACCAACGGGAATCACCGCGATTTCGTTCTCTTGGAACTATCACGCCAAAAACTCATCCGGCGTCAACGGCATACGGCGCTGCTGGCACAGGATAATATGCTGCAAGCAACGGTCGACCCGCTGACTGGCGCGCTCAATCGTCGTGCAATTCTGGCTCGGTTGGAAGCGGAACTGGCCAGCGGACGCACCGACACTTCGGCTGCATGGCTTGCCCTGATCGATCTTGATGGGTTCAAGCATATCAATGACACATATGGCCACGCAGCAGGCGATGCCGTGCTGGCCGCCGTCGCATCGCGGCTGGCGATGGTGGATCGCGTGTCTAGTTATGGGCGTCTTGGCGGCGATGAATTTGCCGTAATCCTTGATGCGGCTTTGGATGAAGCCGCTGTGCGCGCCCTTGCCAATGATCTGTCGGATGCTTTGCGCGCGCCGATACAGCATGGCAGTGCCGTTCTTCGGCTGTCGGGGTCGATCGGCGTACACCGTGTTGCCGGCCGCAGTTCCAGCGATTGTCTGGAACGGGCAGATGCCGCGCTTTACAAAGCCAAAGAGCAATCCGACGGTGCTGTGATAGTGTTCAGCCCCGATGACGAAACCGAGCTGCTGCAACGAGCAACCATCACTCGCCAATTCAACGATTCTGATCTCGAACAAAGGGTTAAGCTGGTCTATCAGCCGATCGTTGATTTAGGTGCTGGCAAAATCACCGGATTTGAGGCGTTCGCGCGGTGGAGTCCGGATGGCGTTAGCTGGTTCTCGCCGGCGGAGTTCATGTCGATCGCCGTCGCAACCGGGCGCACCGGGGAATTGACCCGTATGGTCATGTCGCGTGCTTTGGCAGAATGCCGAACATGGGAACTGGGTCGCTCGCTTTCGATCAATCTTGCGCCCCGCGATGTGATGCGCGCCGGAACGCCCGATGTGCTTGCGCTGCTGGCGCAAGAAGCAGGCGCCCCGCCACAATCGATCATCCTCGAAGTGACTGAGCGCGCGCTGCTCGACGATCCCAAACGGGCCGAGGCGCAATTAAAGGCGTTTCGGGAACGCGGATTCCGGATCGCACTCGATGATTTCGGCGCAGGCTGGTCAAGCCTTAACCAAGTGCACAGCTTGCCGCTGGATATGATCAAGATCGATCAGGCGCTGTCGCGTGCGCTGGCAACTGATCCGGGCGCGCGTGCGCTGGTTAGCAGCATCGTTTCGCTAACTTGGCAATTGGGCATCGAATGCACGATTGAGGGGGTTGAGGATGAAGCCCAGGCTGAAATGGCACGCAATCTCGGCATCAAGCTAATGCAGGGCTATCACTTCGGCCATCCTGCAGCCGCAGTGCAAGCCATGGCCAGCCTCGCCAGCGCGGCGTAATACAAAGCCTCGCCAGTGCGGCGTAAATCAAGCTTAGTGATCAAACACGACGGGGCGGGGCGTGCCGGTTGGGTGGACCCGCCGGAACAGCTTTCCCTTTTCACTGAAGAGCACCAACAAAAGACTGAAGATGCCAGTGAGCAGCAGTCCCAGCGCAAGCGGGTGAGCGGTGCCGTCATAGGCTTGCCCGATGAATATACCGACCACCGATCCTATCACCACGCGCAAGAACGCTTGCACCGAACTTGCAGACCCTGCGGTGCGCTCGAACGGTTGCAGTGCGATGGAGCCGAAATTGGCGGCGATAAAGCCGATCAGGATCATGTTGGTGATTATTAGAGGCATGAATTGCCACAAGGTTTGATGCGGCCAGCTTGATACCCACGTTTGCACCGCGCCGATCAGGATAAAGGCAATGGTTGCCACATGCGAAACGCGCCGTGCGCCAAACCGTTCAACAATCCGCGCGTTGGAAAGGTTGGCGATTGCCATCATCAACGCCGACAAACCAAACAGCAAAGGGAAGGTTGTCCCGGCACCAAAGTGTTCGCCGACCAGTTGTTGCGAGCAATTTACAAATCCGATCAGCGCGCCAAAAGTGAGAGCACCACCAAGGACATAGCCGATGGAAGGGCGATTGGTCGCAGCGTGAACCATGTTTACGATGATCGAACCCAGTCGCAGGGGCTGGCGATATTCGGGGTGCAGCGTCTCAGGCAGGCGGATCGCCACCCAAGCGGCCATCACGCCGCCCATCACGGCCAGAAACACGAAGATCCAGCGCCACCCGGCAAAGGTCAGCACGACTTGTCCGATGCTGGGGGCAAGCATAGGGACGACCATGAACACCACCGATATGATCGAAAGCTGCTTGGCCATTTGATCGCCGGAAAAGCGGTCACGGATGATCGCGGCGGGCAGCACGGCAAGCCCGCCACAGCCAAGCGCCTGCATGACCCGCATACCCAGAAGCATTTCAAAGCTGTTGACCATGCCGCAAGCCAGCGAGAACAGGATGTAAAGGCCGATACAACCGAGCAAAATCGGCCGCCGCCCATAACGATCTGCCAGAGCGCCGGGGATCAGCGAAGCAAAGCCTGAGGCAAGCAGGAACGCGCCCACCACCAATTGCCGCTGGTTGGGGTCTGGGACAGCAAGGTCTGCTGCAATATCACCCAACGCGGGCAGCATCGCATCGACGGCCAAGGCCTGCAACGCCATGACCAGCGCCATCATCGCAATGGTTTCACGCACACCCATCGTGCGCACGCGGGTGGGAACTTCTGTAGTGTCTGAGGCCATGACGCCATTTGGACCAGATCGATCTGGATTCCCACCCTTTATGTTGCGCTGCGATACGCGCTAAGATGCAAAAATGGTTTCCGCTGCAAACGCCTTTTCCCGCGACAGCGATTCTGATCGCAGCGCCATCGGGCTGCGCAAGGTGATCCACGTTGATATGGACGCATTCTTTGCCAGCGTGGAGCAGCGCGATGAACCTGCGTTGCGCGGCAAGCCGGTTGCTGTGGGCGGATCATCTGATCGCGGCGTTGTGGCAGCGGCAAGCTACGAAGCGCGGGTGTTCGGCGTGCGTTCTGCCATGCCATCAGTCCGGGCGGCAAAGCTGTGCCCCGACCTGATTTTCCGATGGCCCCGGTTTGAGGTGTATAAAGCCGTATCCCAGCAAATCCGCGCAATCTTTCTTGATTATACCCCGCACGTCGAACCTTTGTCACTCGACGAGGCTTATCTTGATGTGACTGATGACGTGCGCGGGATCGGTTCAGCCACGCGCATTGCCGAATTGATTCGCAAGCGCATCCGCGCTGATACTGGCCTCACTGCCAGCGCCGGGGTTTCGTACAACAAATTCCTCGCCAAGATCGCCAGCGATCAGAACAAGCCCGATGGCCTGTGCGTCATTCGTCCGGGAGAGGGCGCGCAATTTGTCGCCAGCCTGCCCGTCCGCCGCTTTCACGGCATCGGTCCGCGTGGGGCCGACAAGATGGCGGCGCTGGGGATCGAAACCGGCGGCGATTTGCGGGACAAAAGCTTGCCCTTCCTGCGCGAAAATTTCGGCGCGCTGGCTGATTATCTGTATCGGGCCGCACGCGGGATTGATTTGCGTCAGGTGAAAGCTGACCGGCCCCGCAAATCGGTCGGCGGCGAGCGCACGTTTGAACGCGACATTTCGTCTGGCAGCACCCTGCGCGAAACGCTGGAGCGGATCATTGAGATCGTCTGGGAGCGCATCGAACGCAGCGGGTCGAGTGGTCGGACAGTGACGCTCAAGCTCAAGTTCAACGATTTCACCCCGCTTACCCGCGCACGGTCCTTGCCGCGTGTGGTGGCTGACAAGGCCGAGTTTGCAGACCTTGCCCGCGCCCTTCTCGATTCGCAGTTGCCGCTGGCAAAACCGGTTCGGCTGATGGGGTTAACACTCTCCGCGCTGGAAGGCGAAGAGCCTGAGCCTTTTCCCGCATACGCTGCCCCAAGTTGCAGTCAGACCGAGTTGCCGTTTTGAAGCGTGAGCCACCGTGCGATCATCTGCTGCGCCGGTTTGCTGGTGAGGTCGGGCAAGGCATGGGGATCAAAGAATTTGGCTGCGGCAATTTCGCGCCCGTCGGGGCGAGGCAGATCGAACGTGGTGCCTGCAACGATTTCGACGACATTGGTCCAACTTGCCCAATCAAGCGTCAGCGTATCGATGTGCCGGGGAGAAGCCAGCGTGCAACCCACTTCCTCTGCCAGTTCGCGGCAGGCGGCATCCAGCAAGCTTTCCCGTTTGTCCAAGCCGCCACCCGGCAGCATCCACAGCCTTTCCAGATGATAGCTATGCCGCACCAGCAGAACCTGCCCTAAGTCATTGACGGCAATAACATTGCAGCCGCGCACAGTCTTGCCGGTGAGCCGCCACCAGCGCAATCGCACTGCGTGGGCAACGCGCAGAGCCAAGCGGTGCAAAGGTCGGGGTAAGAAAAGAAGCATAACCTTATCATGTACGTAGCGTGACAACTTGTCATCCACCGCTTCTATCGTCACTGCTCGGTCGCAAACATGCTGTCACACTACCGTAGTAAATCACTGCTTGAGCGAGATAATGGTCGGGTCGCGCTCTCGACGTTTGTGAATCAGCAATGGCAGGCTATGCCTTCGGGCTTGAAGGGAAATCGCAGGTGGGATTCGGGGGTAAGAGGCTGGCACTATCGGGTATACGCCCGGCTTTGCCGCCATTGCACGATGTGCTGTGGTGGGCATTGGCTACGCTTATTGCCTTGCTTGGCGCGGCACTGTTCTGGGCAGTGATTACGCCGGTCTCGCCACTCGGCAACTGGCGGCCTGCCGGGATCCGCGAAATGACGCCATCGGCCCGCGCGGCGCTTTTTGCCAGCATCGATCCATTCAATCGCACGCCACCTGTTGCTGAAGCAGCGCCGCAAAGTGCGGTTACCGGACTTGCCCTTACCCTGTTTGCCACACGCGCAACGCCAGGTGGTGGTGGTAGCGCGATTATCGCTGGCGCCGATGGCGTGCAGAATGTCTACCGCACCGGCGCCGAAGTGCAGCCCGGCGTTACTTTGGCAGGCGTCGCCTTCGATCACGTCGAATTGTCCCGCAACGGCGCGCGCGAATTGCTTTACCTTGATCAATCGGCCCCGGCGCCCGATGCGGCAGGCGTGGTTGCCGCCAATCCTGTTGCCGCACCTCCCGGACCAGCGGCAGCATCAGGCGCGGTCAGTGTCGCGGCCTTGCGCAGCGGCGTGAACTTTGGACCCAAGGCAGAAGGCGGCAAAATCGTCGGCCTTGAAGTGCTTTCGTCGGGCGATGGCGCAGTGTTCAGTGCCGCCGGGTTCCAATCGGGCGATGTCATTACGGCTGTTGACGGCAAGCCGATAAGTGGCCCCGGCGATGCTGCCACACTGTCGGGCGCGCTGCGTCCCGGCGCTTCGATATCGGTCACCGTCAAACGTGGTGATCGCCAGCTTCCTCTTGCTATAACATTGGCTCCATGAAACTGCGCATGTTCTCCTGTTCGAAGATGCTCCTCGGAGCTGCCGTCTTGGCGCTTGCGACCCCGCAAGTGGCGTGGGCGCAATACACCCTCAACGTGCGCGATGCCGATGTGCGGGCCTTTGTGGCCGATGCAGCAGAGGTTACCGGCCGCACGTTCATCGTCGATGGGCGGGCGCAAGCAAAGATCAGCGTGGTGTCTGACCGGCCGCTCAGCCGCTCGGAATATTTCGAGGTCTTTCTGTCCACGTTGCGGGCCAATGGTCTTGTCGCGGTGCCAACGGGCAACGGCGCGTTCCGTATTCAGCCAGCTGAAGGCGCAGCAACCAACCCCACGCGGATGGGCAGCAAGGGCGCTGCGCAAAGCCAGATGGTAACCGAGGTTATCCGCCTCAAAACCATCGATGCGGCGCAGGCCGTGGAAACACTGCGCCCGCTGATCAGCCGCGAAGGCGCGCTGACAGCCAACAAGGCAGGCAACTCGCTGGTGGTGGTCGATTATGCCGACAACTTGCGCCGCATCCGCGCGCTGGTGGCCACGATTGATCGTGACAGCACCACCAGCCAGACGGTGATGCTGGACCATGCAGGCGCACGCGAAATTGCCACCGCACTGACGCAGCTTGTGCCTGCCAGTGGCGAAGGCGGACGTTCGTTGGCGACTGTTGTAGCCGTGGACAGCGCCAATGCCGTGCTGATGCGCGGTGATGCCAGCACGCTTGCCAAGATGGCAGCGATGGCGCGACAACTGGATGCCAAGGCGGCGCTGGGGGGCGAAATCAAGGTCGTGTGGCTTGATTATGCCGATTCTGCCGCGCTGGTGCCAGTGCTGGAACGGCTGGTTGGCGGGCAGGGCGGGGGCGAGGTCGCCTCGGCCAGTGCTGCACCGGTTTCGCTGGGCGGCGTTGGCGGCAACGCGAATTCTACCGCGGGCACACAAGGCAGTACCGGCCCATCTGCGGGAACGGGCGGCACCGCAACCAGCCCGATTGGCGCGACATCGGGCGGCCTTGGCACGGGGCCGATCAAGCTTGCCAATGGGCGTGGCAATGCCACGATCACCCGCTATCCGGGGGCTAATGCAATCATTATCGCCGCGCCGGCCGATGAACAGCGCCGGTTGAGCGAAGTGATCCGCCAGCTTGATATCCCTCAGGAACAAGTGCTGGTTGAGGCGATCATCGTCGAGATTTCAAACAGCGTGGCGCGCGATCTGGGCGTGCAGATCCTGTTCGGCGGCAAGGACAAACCCTTTGCCGTGACTAATTATTCCAACACATCGCCCAACATAATCGACATCGCAGGCGGGCTTTTGGCCGATAGCCTGAACCAGACGACGACGGTGGTGAACGGTGCCACGGTAACCACCACGACCAACAGCGTTTCCGGTGACTTGCTCAAACAGAACGCTGCCAGCAAGGTTCTTTCAGCGCGTGGGGGGTATAGCGGCTTCCTGACGGAACTTGGCAACAACACCTATCTGGGGGCGCTGATCAATGCGGTGCAAACGGACCGGGATTCCAACATACTTTCAACCCCGCACATCACCACCAACAACAACGTGCCCGCTTCGATCCTGTTCGGTCAGGAAATTCCTGTCTCTACCGGCGAGGCGCTTTCAAGCGGGAACTTCAGCGATACGTTCCGTACGATCCAGCGCCAGAACGTTGGCATCGAACTCGACGTAACACCGCAGATCAACGCGGGCAACATGGTGCGGCTCGATCTGCGGCAGGAAGTCAGCTCGATCGCGGGCACAGTCTCCAGCAAATCTGACGAATTGATCATCAACAAGCGTGAGATCAAGACGACGGTGACGGTAGGGGACCGCGAGATCGTGGCGCTGGGCGGTCTGCTCGACGATAACGAGAGCCGGACGCTCGAAAAAGTGCCGTTCCTGGGCGATATTCCGGTGATCGGCGAATTGTTCAAATCGCGCGGGCGCAGCAAGGTCAAGACCAACCTGATGGTGTTCATTCGCCCGACGATCCTGCGCAATGCTGCGGATCGCGCGGCGTTGACCGCACGGCGCTATGGCATCGTGCGCGGCGCGCAGACGGACTTTGACCCCAAGCGCGAACCGAGCATTGACGATCTGATCGTGGATTACATGGGTGCCGTTCCCCCTGCCGCGCCGCAAGCCGAAGTGGCTGTGTTGAGCGCAGGCGATACGCTGATCCGGCCTCGCGCCGCGGCCACACCGCTGGAGCAGACCGAGCTTCCGCCGAGCAGCGCGCAGAACTGATCCGATGGACGCCGCCCAAGACATTGATGGCAACGACGAAACCCAGTTGGCGGGTGCGATGACCGTTGTGCTGCCCGCAGATGCGAACGTCGCGCAAAGTTTCAGCGTGCCTTATGTCTATGCGCGCGATCATGGTTTCATGGTTGAAGACGATGTCGACGGTGCGGTGGCGCTGGTCATGCGTGAAGGCGCAGACGCGCTGGGGCTGTTGGAACTGCGCCGCGTACTGGGCAAGCCGCTGATCACGCGCAAAGTTCCAGCGGCAGAGTTTGAAAAGCTGCTGGCGCAAATTTATGCGCAAGATGGTGCGGCGCAAGTTGTGGGCGACATGGGCATTTCAGGAGACGGGCTTGATCCGCTCGCACTGGGCCTGCCGACGGCGGAAGACTTGCTTGACAGCGCCGACGATGCACCGGCCATCCGCCTGATCAATGGCTTGATTGCCGAAAGCCTGCGCCAAGGCGTGTCGGACATTCACATCGAGCCATACGAAACCGCGCTGGTCGTGCGGATGCGGGTTGATGGTGTGTTGACCGAGAAGTTGCGGATGCCGCCGCATGTCGCGCCCGTGCTGGTCAGCCGTATCAAGGTTATGGCGCGGCTGGATATTGCCGAGCGCCGGATGCCGCAGGACGGGCGCATTTCGCTCAGCCTTGGCGGCAAGCTGGTCGATGTGCGCGTGTCGACTCTGCCCAATCGTGCGGGCGAGCGTGTGGTCATGCGCTTGCTGGATAAGGACAATGCAGGGATCGATTTGGTCCAGTTGGGCCTTGACGCAAAAGCTGAGGACACGCTGCGCCGGGCCTTGGCTGAACCTAACGGGATCGTGCTGGTCACTGGACCCACGGGTTCGGGCAAAACGACCACGCTCTATGCCGCGCTGCGCGGGCTGAACGATGGCGCGCGCAATATTCTGACGGTGGAAGACCCTGTGGAATATGCTGTGGATGGTGTGGGCCAGACGCAGGTCAACTCCAAGGTCGGGCTGACATTTGCCGCAGGCTTGCGCGCTATCCTGCGCCAGGATCCCGACGTGGTGATGATCGGCGAAATTCGTGACCGTGAAACGGCCGATATCGCGGTGCAAGCCTCGCTCACTGGGCATCTGGTGCTGTCGACGGTTCACACCAACGACGCGGCAGGCGCAATCACGCGGATGCGCGATATGGGCGTGGAACCATTCCTGCTCGCGTCCACTTTGCGTGCCGTTATTGCCCAGCGACTGGTGCGGAAGCTTTGCCCGCATTGCCGCGAGGAGCGCGTACTCGATGCCGGCATGGCAGAATTGCTGGGCATGAAAACCGGGCGTGTGGTCCACACCGCCAAGGGTTGCGCCGAATGCGGGCAGACCGGATATGCGGGCCGCGTCGGTGTGTTTGAAGCCGTACGGGTGGATGACGTGATCCGCCAGATGATTCACGATAACGCCGATGAAGCGGCTATCGCGCGCCATGCCTTTGCGGATTCGCCCACACTAACCAAAGCCGTACGGCGGTTGGTCAAAGATGGCGTGACTAGCCCTGAGGAAGCCGCGCGGATCATGAGGCGGGACGGAGCCTGATGGCGCGCTTTGCCTATCACGCGATTGACCCCAAGGGTATCGAACGACGCGGTGCAATTGAAGCACCGGGCGAAACGGCGGCGCGCGAAAAGCTGGTGGCGCGTCAGTGGTTTGTGGTCAGCCTTGCGCCCGATGCTGCGGCTTCGGCGCGCCGTGCCGCGGTATCGACCAGCGGCATCGCGCTGTTTGCGAATAAGCTTTCGTCCAAGCAATTGGCGCTGTTCACACGCCAACTTTCATCGCTGATGGTGGTCAGCCCGCTGGAAGAAACGCTGCGCACGATTTCGCGCCAGACCGAAAAACCCAAGGCGCAGGCAATTCTGATCAACGTCCATGCGGGTGTTGTCGAAGGCCTGCCTTTGGCCGAGGCGATGCGGCGCGAGGAGCCAAGCTTTCCGCCGATTTTCCGCGCGATGGTGGCTGCGGGCGAAAATTCCGGCAGTTTGCCCGCGATTGCTGACCGGCTGGCCGATATGCTGGAAAAGCAGGCGCAAGTGCGCGGCAAGATCATCGCGGCGCTGGCCTATCCGATTGTGCTGTCGCTGGTGGCAATTGGTGTGGTGACCGGACTGATGATTTCGGTTGTGCCGCGCGTGGTCGAACAGTTCGATAACGCCAGCCGCCAATTGCCGATGCTGACGCGGGTGGTGATCGGGATTTCGCAATTTCTTAGCTCTTGGTGGTGGGCCCTGCTGGTGCTGATTGCGCTGGCGGTCGTCGGATTCATCCGGTCCTTGCGCAATCCGGCATTCAAGTTGCGCTTCGATTCCGCGCTGCTGCGGATTCCGTTCATCGGCAAGCTGATCCGCGATGTTCATGCAGCATCTTTGGCGCGCACCTTGTCGACGATGATCGAAGCGCGGTTGCCGCTGGTGGATGGCCTGCGATTGGCCACGCGGACGGTTTCGAACGCGGTGCAGGCGCAATCCCTGGCCGGGATCAGCGAAAAAGTGCGCGCGGGCGGATCGCTTTCCACAGCCCTGCGCGAGGCTGGGACGTTCCCCCCACTACTGGTCTATCTTGCTGCGAGTGGGGAGGCGGCGGGGCAATTGGGCGTGATGCTCGAACGCGCCGCCGATTATCTTGAGCGCGAATTCGAAGCATTTACGGCGGCGGCCATGGCACTGCTTGAGCCGGCGATTATCGTCGTAATGGGCACGGCGGTGGCGCTGATAATTCTGGCTATCCTGCTGCCGATCCTGCAACTCCAGAACCTGACGGGCCTGTGATATGACTGAAATTGAGCCAACAGAAGCCTCGGACGCAAAGGCGAAGCGCCGCCGCAACGGCTTCAGCCTTGTCGAACTGATGGTGGTGATCTTCATCATCGGCCTGCTTGCCACGGTGGTGCTGATCAATGTGCTGCCAAGCCAGGACAAGGCGATGGTGGTCAAGGCGCGGTCGGATATCGCCACGCTCGAACAGGGCATGGAAATGTACCGCCTTGATATGGCGAGTTACCCCGGACAAGCCGAAGGGCTGACCGCTTTGCGCACACCGCCCGCCAATCTTGCGATGCCGCAGAATTACCGTTCGGGTGGCTATGTGAAGGATGTGCCAAGCGATCCTTGGGGCCGTCCTTATCAATATCAGGTGCCGGGCCGCGATGGCCGTGCGTTCGAAGTGTTCTCGCTGGGTGCCGATGGTCAACCGGGCGGGGATGAATTGAACGCCGATATCTACTCCGGACAGAATTGACGCCGTCAAGATGGTGCAACCAATGCCTTCCCCGGACGGTTTGATCGTCCTGCTGCCTGCCGAACCGGGCCACGCCTGGCATTGGTGGCGGGTGGCGGACGGCGTCGTCGGTGATATACAAGTCTTCGATGCCGCTGGTGAAGTTGCGCCTTGGGGTGATGTTGGCGCGGTAACCGTGCTGGTTCCGCCCAGCGACGCGCCGGTGCGTGATGGGCCTATGCCCGATATGCCGGTGGTGCAGGCTCTTGCGGCTGAGCGGATGGGCTTGGCGCAAGGCGGGTTGCAATCAGTTGGTCGGCATCTCGCGGTTAATGCCGACGGTGGGCGACTGCTGTCGTGCAGCGTTTCGTCTGCGCACATGGACCGCTGGATGGCGGCGCTGGCGGAGCATGCGATTGATCCTGTGGCGCTGGTGCCTACAAGCCTTGTCTTGCCCCGCGCCGATGATGCGCTGGTTCTGGCCGACCTTGGCGGGCAATTGCTGGCGCGGACTGGTGAGGCCGCTTTCGCAGGCGAGGCGGCACTGGTCGAGGCGCTGGCTGACGGTCTTTCCCAAACCGCGCTGAGCAAGGATGACTTGAAGGCGCGACTGGCTGCGGTTCATGCCAATCCGCCGTTGAATTTGCGGCAGGGTGTGTATGGCCTGCGCCGCGTATCGGTGTTTCTGGTCGCCAATTGGCTGGCTCTGCTGCGCATGGCCGCAGTTGCGGCGCTGCTGGCGCTGGTGTTGATGCTGGTGTGGGCGGTGAAGTGGAACCTTGATAGTTCTGCGCAGGAACAACAGGCTCTGGAACTTGCGCAAGCCCGGTTTCCGGCCGCGACGGATCTTGATGGCGCCGAACGCCTGCTCAACGCTGAACTTGCCAAGCGCGGGCAGGGCGGCGCGAGTTTTGCAGCGCCTGCTGCAGCCTTGCTTGAAACGATGCGGCCTATCACGGCGGTGCGCCTGCGCGATCTTGGGTATAGCGGCGATGGAACCCTTCGTTTTACCGTGGCCGCCCCGCGCCCCGAAGATGTGAATGCGGTGCTGATTACATTGCAAAATCAAGGGTGGAAAGTCACCGTCCCGCCCGCACTTGCCCCTGATCCCACAGGCGCAACGGTCGCCGCGATAACGCTGAGGGCACCGTGATGAGCCAGTTGAGCACATGGTTTATCGGTCTGACCGGGCGGGAGCGGACGTTGGTTGGCGTCGCCGGCGCTTTGGTGGCGTTGGTCGTGCTGATTTATGGCATTATCCTGCCGACGGGACATGCGCTGGACGACGCCGCTGTGCGTCACCGCCTTGTGACAGAGCGGGCTGGACGTATTGCCGGGCAGATCGCTGCTCTGAAATCCGCCCCCCGCGCGGGCGCTGCTGCATTGACAGGGCCTGTGGAACAAGTGGTGGGGGCAAGCGCGCAGGAGGCAGGGTTCATCGTCCAGTCTAACCAGCGGCGCGGTGCGGATTCTGCTGTGATCGTGATCCCAACAGCGAGGCCATCGGCGGCGCTGGCCTGGATTGACGGACTTTCGGCACAAGGGCTGGCGGTAGAACAATTGACAATGACCCCCGCACCCGATGGCACGGTGTCGGTCAATGTAACTTTGCGGCGGGTCGGATCGTGATCGGACGTTGGATATTCGTGCGCGAACGCGCTCTGACCCGGCGTGGGTGGGTAATTCTGGCCGCGCTTACGGCATTCGGTTTGCTGGCATTACTGCCTTTGCGCTTGGCCATTGGCATGGCCGCGCCTGAGAATGTGACCGCGCGCAGTATTGAGGGTCCGGTCTGGGGCGGACGGATCGGCGAATTGCGGTTCGGACCTTTGCCGCTGGGGACGCTGGACGCGCGATTAAAGGCGCTGCCTTTGCTGCTTGGCCGGGCAGAATTTGTGCTTGAACGCGAAGGGGCTTCGCCGTTTTCAGCAAGTGCTTCAGCGCGTGGGGGCGATGTGCGGCTGTCGGGCGTGAACGGTGTGGTTGCATTGCCCGATGGGCTTGGCGGATTGCCTGTCACTTCACTGACATTCGGCGATTTGTCGGTCAATATGGCCAATGGCAAATGCACTGAGGCCAAAGGTACGTTGGGGCTGGCGCTCGCATCGCCGGGGCCGTTACTGCCCGATGCGATTGCGCTTTCAGGCCAAGCGCGTTGCGAGGATGGATCAGTCGTTGTGCCGATGCAGGGGCCGGGCGGAATGGAACGATTGACCATGCGCATCGCCGGGAGCGGTCGTTGGCAAGCCGATCTGGTACTGACAGGCTTGCCGCCAGAAGTCAGTGGCCCACTGATTCAAGGCGGATTTACCGCCCGTCCCGGCGGCATTGGCATCGGGACGAGCGGACAGTTCTGACGTTTACGCCATCGTCTGGGTGAGGAACCAGACGCGCTGTTCGGCCTGATCAGTCCAATCATCGGCAAGGCCTTCGGTTGCGTTGTCGCCTGCCTCTGTCGCAGCGTCCTTGACCGCGCGAATGGTTTTGACCAGTGCTGCGTTATCATCCCGCAGAGCCTTGACCATAGCCATGGCGTCAACCTTTGTGCGGTCATCGTCCTTGATCGAAGCTTTGCCTGCGATGCTGGCGATGGATGTCAGCGTGTTTCCACCGTTCTTGCGGACACGCTCGGCGATGATGTCGGTCAGCGCGAACACTTCAGCGGCGTGTTCATCAAACAGCAAATGCAATTCGCGGAACTGTGGCCCAGCCACATGCCAATGGTAATTCTTGGTCTTGAGATAGAGCGTGAAATAATCGGCCAGCAGACCGTTCAAGCTATCGATCAAAGCTTTCTTTGCGTTGTCGCCCGGCATGGTTGTTTCCTTCGTCAATCCAATTGATCCACTTACTATACGCGCCTTGGCCTAAAAGGTTTCATGCATAGATATCGCATTTGTGATCGACTGAGTCGATTATTTGTGATTGGCCTTGCTGCCCTTTAGCAAGATGATGCCCGCAATCGCTGCGATCACGGAACCGCCCAGAATGCCCAATTTGGCCTGTTCGATCAGGATCGGGCTGGTGGGGAAGGCAAGGCCTGCGATGAACAGGCTCATCGTGAAGCCAATGCCGCAAAGTAGCGAGATGCCCCACAACTGCCGCATCGTCGATCCTTCGGGGCGGTGCGCAAACTCGAAACGCTCAGCCAGCACGATACTGCCCAGAATGCCCGCTTGTTTGCCAAGCAACAGGCTAAGCCCGATGCCGAGCGGAAGGGCGAGCGAGCCACCTTCAGGCAAGCCGAGGTATACGCCTGCATTGGCGAGGCCAAACAGCGGCACGACCAGAAAACCGTTGGGCGCCACCAGTGCATGTTCAAGCCGCAGCAACGGGCTGTCATGCTGCCGATTAAGCGCCAGCGGTACGGTAAGTGCCGCCAGAACGCCTGCAATGGTGGCATGAACGCCTGAATGAAGCACGGCGTACCAAAGCGCGATTGCCCCAAGGACGTAGGGCGTGAGCGCGCGGACCTTCAAGCGGTTGATGATGATCAGCGCGATGAGAATCACCGCACTCAGCCCCAGCCATGCCAGCTTCAATCCGGTGGTGTAGAACAATGCGATGACCATAACGGCGCCCAGATCATCGACAATTGCCACGGTCAGCAAAAACAAGCGCAGCGATGGTGGCAGGCCTTTTCCAGCCAAGGCCAGCACGCCAATGGCAAAGGCGATGTCAGTTGCCGAAGGGATTGCCCATCCGGCGTGAAGAGCAGGATCGCCATTCGTGATCGCCAGATAGATCAGCGCAGGCACGGCCATCCCGGCCACGGCGGCGATAACCGGCAACCTTCGGCGGCGCGCGTCTGACAATGCGCCGTCGAGAATTTCACGTTTGATTTCAAGACCGACGACGAAGAAGAACACCGCCATCAGGCCATCGTTGATCCACAGATGGGCCGAGTACAATCTTGGAACGGGTGTCCAGCCAAGCGGATCGTTGAACAGGTTGTGCCATGCCTGCGCCAGTGGCGAATTGGCGAGGATCAGTGCCACGGCCGCACAGGCCATCAGGACAAGGCCGGGCGCGGCTTCGTTGCGCGATAGCTTGTGCCAAGCTGTTTTAAGTCCCCGCGATACCGCCATTTTCGAATCAGTCCCTAGTTCACGAACCCGCACAAGCGGGCATAGCTATTGCATGTGGCCGCATCATCCGGACACGTCAAACGGGGGCAGGAATTGCCGATATCGCCGTCTTATTCGGCATTCCAATGGCTTGCGCTTGTCGAGCATGAACTTCTGTTGTTTGCCGCAATCTGGTTTGCCATCGGGGCAATCGATGAATTTCTGATCGATGGTGTGTGGCTCTGGCTTCGTAGCAGGGGGGCAGCAAAAGCTGCACGGCTTACTGACGACATGGATCAAGAGCTAAAAGGCATAGCCGCCGTACTTGTTCCAGCATGGCATGAGGACGCGGTGATTGGCGCGATGGTGAGTCATTGCCTGCAATGTTGGCCGCAGCGGGATTTGCGCATTTACGTGGGCGTTTATCGCAACGATCAGGCAACGCTGGCGGCGCTTACTAATGACTCACGTTTGCGGGTGGTTCTGCATGACCGCGGCATTATGTAGCAAACGCACCAATACCATGATGGCTGTCACCGGCCAAGTGGTTTAATGTCATCATATGGCAAACCTAACCACACGCGGGCTTATCAAGAAGCGGGCGGAAATATCCGGTCGCATTCACGCACTGCACGAGGAAGCGGCAAGGCTTGTCGCCGCACTGGATTACATAGACCAGACCTTGCGCCTGTTTGATCCTGAGATTGATTTTGACGATATGCCGGTGAAGATGCTTCCCCCGCCCAACGCGGCGTTCAGGGGTGAGTTTCAGCGGTCGCTCTTGGAGATGCTACGGGGTGTGCAGCGTTGGCAAACCACAGACGAACTAGCCGTCAAGGTGATGGTGCAAAGGCGCATGAACGATGCGGACAAGGCTTTGCGCGTTCTCACCCGCAAGCGCGTCGGTCACGCTTTAAAGCGGCTTGAGCGCAAGGGGGTGACGGAATCGCGGCGTATGGGGAAAAGCGCGCTGCTGTCGTGGCGGATTACCAAGCCTGACGCGCAGCTTGAGGGTGGTTGGCGGAATGGGAGTGGGTAACAATGAAAAGCCCGGCACAGCCGAGCTGATCATCAGTTGGGCCGGATACCCATCCGTTTACGCTGCCGCTTGATATAGTCCTCTAGCGCTTCGAGAAGGCTGTCGTCCATTTCCCCCACAGCCACCAGCTTAAGATAGCGATCCCCTCCAGTTTCTTCGCTAAAGACAACACGTTCGCCTTCCATGACCCTGTATCCTACAATGTTGCCCGATGGGGGCAGTGGTGGGGGCGACGGTGGCGATTGTTCGCCAGTACCGTGATCCCGCTCGTCAGGTTGTGGTGCGTCGTTCGGCTTTTCTCCATAACTTTCGCTTTCTCGGATATTCTCCACTTCCCGGTACGTTTCCAAGAATGCGTTTATTGCTGGGCCTACAGCTACATCTGAAAATCCCTCCCGAACAAGGAACGAACTGATTGTTCCGACACTCGGAATGCCATCAGGGAAACGACTATGGATTGACTGAAACAACTGAGGCGCGAATGCTGCCTTCAATGTTGCTTGATCTCGCTCTCCATCCGTGATGCCGTGTAGGATGGCCTCAGCGGTCGGAGTGACCTTGACTGAACCTTTCGAAGTCTTGGCCAACAAGTCAAAATGAATGAGCGCACCGAGAACCGTCATGGACCTTCCAGTTAGTCCTGAATAGCCCATGGCTTTTGCAGCATCTTCGCGGGTGATCTCATTTGTACGCTCTGTTCGGTAAATTTTCGACACCATATCAATGGCTTGCCTGATTGATAGGCTAGGGTAGTTGGGGCTCCGCATCCGTGCCATACTGGTTTTCCTTATCCGAATTCCACCTTCCTACGCGGAATTGTGGAAAAAATATACTAAAACTTCTAATCTCAGAAGAAACGGTTTGACTCCGGGGCTGGTCGTATGACACAGCAGTAGTTGTCGAACCCTGACTGGGGCAGCGGAAAGGAGGTATGCAAGACGTTGGATGTGTGAACGGTTCCGGTAACGATAGCCGAAACGAAAAAGGGCCGAACCTTTCGGCCCGGCCCTTGGTTCAATCGAGCGCAAGGCGCTGCGATCTCTCCGTGTGCAAACTGAGAATCGCACGTCCTTGCGCTAACCGCAAGGAAAAACGGAAATGGTACATGTACGCCAGTACACCCGCGTCCGCTTCGGCAATGTAGAGCATGTGTGCTCGCATTGGCGCTCGCGCTGATAGGGTAGCTACTGCCTCGCCATAGCTTCGGCCTTCGGGTGCCGAAGTCCTCTCAACACTCAGGGCGGTCAATTGACCGCCCTTTTCTTTGTGTGGCTTACGCTGCGCGCTGCCAGTACCCGCCCCAAGTACGGCTTGGGCGCGAAGCCAGCGCAGCCGCGCCGACGGTCATCGCCTGCGAACCATTGTCCATGCGACGGTTATCTTCACGCCATGAAGCCTCTGCGGCGTACTGGTGAAGGTATGGGCCTGCGATGTGGTGGTGCGTACCGACTTCCATACGACGCAAGCGAGAGAAGAACGATTCGGCCTGATTGGTGCAGGCGTAGCCGTCCGAGTACGTCAGGCTGTGATTGATACGGCGCGTATCGAACTTGCCGTGCAGATCATCCCAGTGCGAAGCCTCGTCAGCGTGGACAGTGGACATGTGGTGAATGCGGGCTGCAATCACTTCGCCGCCCTTGGCTTCTGATTTGGCAACAGTGGCCAGCGAAGCGCCGTCACGCTCACGACCGACGACAACGACCTGACGCTTGCCCGACTGGTTAACTGCCTTGCGGCGGTCACGGCGGTTTTCCTTGGCGTTGGCAGGCTTCACATAGCCGCCAAAATACGCGCCATCTACTTCCACTTCGCCGGAAAGCGTCTGCGCAGCATCTTCAAGCGCCATCGCTTCGCGCAGCTTGTGAGCCAGCACGAATGCCGTCTTGTATTGGCAATCCAGATCGCGGCTCATTTGCAGAGCGGACACGCCTTTAGCGCCGTTCACGAAAATGACGATTGCGGCGAGAAGGTCGGTAAAGCTCATTTTGCGTGACGAAAAGATTGTGCCGCTCGTCACCGAAAACTGGTGATGACAGGCAACGCACTTGAACTTGCGACGGGTCTTGATGTTGTAGGTTTCGGTGCAGCCGCACTTTGGGCAGCTCGCCTCACCATCGGTTTCAGGCCAACGCAGTTCGCAGAAGGTCCGATAGGCAACGTCTTCACCCATCCGAAAAACCTTCTTGAGGCTCAGAGTGCGGGCGGCGGCGGAGAGGAGAAAGTGTTGCATGTCATCGTTTCCAGTGCTTATGCACTTCATATGATGACGTTACATACTCTTGTCAATGGCAAATGTATCTCTTATGATGACATAAAGCATCATAGGAGCATGGAATGCCGGTTCAAGAGAAGGAATGGGAGAGTAAGGTCAAACTGCTGCTGAAAGGTGAGTTGGCGCGCAAGGGTGTCACATACGCGCAACTGGTCGGAAAGTTAGCAGAGATCGGCGTTATGGACTCTGAGCCGAATATCAGGAACAAGCTCAGCCGTGGAAAATTCACAGCGGTGTTCTTGATCCAATGCTTGGAAGCTATCGGCGCAACAAACCTAAGATTGGACTGATCGCCGCTATTCTGGCGACTATAGTTATCACGGCATCCGTGATTGTTTGGGGGCAATCAAAATCCGCCGAATATCAGCGCAGGGCCTATGATGAAACTCGCCATCACGCCGAAAACACCAAGCAGGAGATAAGGAAAACCTGCGGCGTCATCGCCCTCCGAAAGCCGGATAAATGCGCGACAGAGAAGGCCGACGAACACCGCGCATATGAGCGTGATGAGCAAGACCTTGTTGCGCAGAAGCAATCCGCCTTGTGGGCTTTCATTATGGGCGCTGCTGCGGTCGTAGGAATGGGTTTGAGTGCCGTTGGTGTGGCCTTGGTTTGGACTACCTTCAACGCCACCAAGAAGGCTAACCAGATTGCTCAGACCGCTTTTGAATACCAAGTTAGGCCCTGGATTCAGGTCGGCGTTTCGACAACTGCTCTGCGATTTACGGACACTGACATTAGTGTACGGGTCCACGTTGATTGCGAAAATCTGGGGCAGTCCCCAGCAAACAGGCTTTCGGTTTGCGCTTTTATACTGGAGGGCCACTGGCCATCGCCCAGAATATTGAACGTTATGCCGACTTTTTTTGAAGTGCCTGCTGATGAGTGGCAGGAAGCCACAATTTTTCACGGTCAAAATTGGAAACGCGCCATGGTGGTTGAAGCGAAAAACATCATGGGCGTTCACGATAAAGCGTGCCTCGTGGTAGTGGCCCGATACACTTCCCCCGCCAATTTTGGCCGTTTCCACCATACCTGCCGGATTTTCGATTTCGCAAACATTACAACTTTCGAGACAGTGGTTGATTTCACTAATCCCGCCTCGGTGCGGATCAGGCAGCGAGAGAATTTCGCAAACTATGCTGAATAGCAGAATCTGAATTATCATGATCGCGCCCCCTCTCTAAGAGAGGCACCACGTAGCGTTACACCCGTCATCACCTGCGATGACATATGCCGAAGCCTTGGTGCGTTTGCTACATAATGCCGCATGACCGTGATGGGCCGACAACCAAGGCAGATTGCCTCAACCGGCTATACCGCGCGCTTTGCGCGGATGAGCGGCGTTCTGGGCAAAGGGTGCGATCGCTGATTCTCCACGATGCCGAGGACATGGTGCACCCTGCTGCGCTGGGTTTGATGGACAGCGCGCTTGACCATGCCGATTTTGTACAGCTGCCTGTCAGGCCTGAACCGCAAGCAAGCTCTCGCTGGATTGCAGGCCATTACTGCGATGAATTTGCCGAAGCGCACGCCAGAGATATGGTTGTGCGCAATGGCTTGCATGCTGGTTTGCCGTCGTCGGGTGTGGGTTGCGCCTTTTCCCGTGTCGCGATTGATCGAATTGTTGAACGGCGCGGAGGCAAAGAGCCTTTCGCCGCCGAGTGCCTGACCGAGGATTATGAGGCGGGCCTGTTGGTGAGTGAGACCGGAGGAAAATCCTCTTTCCTGCGGGTGCGTGACCGGCAAGGCCGCATCGTTGCCACGCGGGAATTCTTCCCCGGAACGTTGACCACATCTGTGCGGCAAAAAACCCGCTGGCTGCACGGGATCGCCTTTCAAGGATGGGAACGGCTGGGGTGGAGCGGTCGCGGATGTGATTTGTGGATGCGCGTGCGGGATCGGCGTGGAACCTTGGTCGCGCTGGTGCTGACCGCTGCGTATCTGCTGGTTATCTTATCGCCCTTTGTTCGGCTGGGTGAGGCGACGGGTGCCATCACGCCGCTTGTTCCAGACCCTGCAGTCAAAGTGCTGCTACTGTTTAACTTCTGCAGCCTGATTTGGCGGCTGGCCTTGCGGTTCTGTTTTACTGCGCATGAATATGGTTATGTTGAAGGGGTCAGGGCAATCATCCGGTTCCCGGTTGGCAACATAATTTCCATTATGGCAGGCCGCCGCGCGCTTATGGCTTACTTGCGCGTGCTGTTGGGCGGAAAAGTTCAGTGGGAACACACGGTGCATCTGGTGCATCCTGTGCATCTGATCCAACCTGATGCGAGCAAGTGCACGGCGACATTGGCGCGACAATGATCAGGCGGCCTGCGTCTGCGCGGCGCGGAGAGCCGATCTTGGCGCTTGTGGTGATCTTGTTGGTCTGGACTGTCGCCCGTGCTGCGATGTGGAACCCGATATTCGCAGGTACAGACCCGCGGTCAGCGGTTAATTCGCATCGAATTGCCAGTGCGGCTGGCGTTTCGAGCATGAGCGAGGGCCTTGGGCCAAGCGCAATGATTAGACCAACCGCGGCGTCTCGGAAGATGGCCAGAGCCAAATCGCCAATAATGCATCGTCGTGAACGTCAAGTGTCGAGCGGCGTAGAGGCATCGTCATTTGTGCTCGTTCCGCGCGCAAACGCCCATGCGGCCACTCATCCGCCAAACGTGTTGAACGCAAGTTCTTCGCCGGCCAAGAAGGCAACGCGGATGCGGGATCAGCGGTGGAGTTTTGACCGGTGGTTGCTGTTGCGCGCTGGCAGTGGTGATGCAGCGCAAGTTTTGGGTGCTGCGTCCTATGGCGCAAGCCAAGCCGGAGCCGTTGCGCGGTTCCGGCTTGGCAAGGGGCAACAGGCTGACAGTTATGGCTATTTGCGCACTTCGCTGGCGATCAATGCACCGGGCAAGGACAAGGAACTGGCGCTGGGGTTCGGGATACGTCCAGTGCGGCAGTTGCCATTGCGGGTGCTGGCCGAGGCGCGCCTTTATGATTCGAAAGGAAGTCCGGTGCGAGTGCGCCCGGTGGTGACAGTCGTTACAGAATTGCCATGGCAAAACCTTGGCGGAGGCATTCGCGTCGAAACTTATGGTCAGGCGGGCTTTGCGGGCGGGGTGGATTCAACTGCGTTTTTTGATGCGCAGATGGTGGTTGATCATTCGATTGCCAAAGCAATCGGGGTGCGGCGCGATGTTCGCGTTGGTACAGGTGTGTGGGCTGGCGGCCAAAAAGGCGCGGTCCGGCTGGATATGGGGCCGCGCGTGTCAATGCCGGTCAATCTGGGCGATGGCGTACCCAGCAGAATTGCTTTGGATTGGCGCATGCGCGTGACGGGCAATGCGAGACCTGCATCAGGCCCCACCCTGACAATTGCCTCGTCGTTTTAACCACACAGCTTTTTGCCCAAGTTGCCGCGATGTGGGGTTGCTGGCAGCGGGTGGGGGGCCTAGCGTCGGCAGGGCAATGGACGTTTATCTCCCCATCGCGAACCTTTCGGTGAACGGTCTTTTGATCGTCAGCCTTGGCGCGTTGACTGGCCTGCTTTCAGGCATGTTTGGCGTGGGCGGCGGGTTTCTCACCACGCCCTTACTCATTTTCTATGGCATCCCCCCCACGGTCGCCGCAGCTTCTGCTGCCAGCCAAGTCACCGGCGCCAGCGTTTCGGGTGCGTTTCATCATGCGCGGCGCGGCGGGATTGATTACCACATGGGTGCCGTGCTGGTGGCAGGCGGAATTTTGGGCACGGGCGTTGGTGCCTTGCTGTTCCGCTTGCTGCAATCGCTGGGGCAGATCGATACGGTCATCAACATCCTGTATGTCCTGATGCTGGGCGGCATTGGCGGGCTGATGGCACATGAGAGCTTGACCACGATTCGGGCAAAACGCGCGGGCGTGCCGGTGCCTGCGCGCAAAAGACGCCATCATCCGTTGGTGGCAAGCCTGCCCTTGCGCTGGCGGTTCTATCGTTCGGGCCTCTATATCTCACCGTTGGCACCGCTGCTGCTGGGCGTGCTTACAGGGATCATGACGATGCTGATGGGCATTGGTGGTGGGTTCATTTTGGTCCCGGCCATGCTTTACATCCTTGGCATGGGGGTGAACGTGGTGGTGGGAACATCGCTGTTCCAGATCCTGTTCGTGACGATGACGACCACGATGATGCATGCCTTGACCACGCGCGCGGTGGATATCGTATTGGCGGTGCTGCTGCTGATCGGTTCGGTCTCAGGCGCGCAAGTCGGCGCTCAATTTGCGCAAAAAGCCAAGCCTGAAACTTTACGCCTCATCCTTGCTGCGGTTGTTTTGCTGGTGGCCATGCGAATGGCGCTGGGTCTGGGGTATCGGCCTGACGAGATTTATACGGTGCTGGCGCTGTGAAACGGGTGTTTGCTCTTGCTGCCTGCATGCTGCTGCTGGGCGCGCGTGACCCGATTTTGGTGCCTGAGATTTCGCAACACGAAGTGCAGGTACGTCAAGGATTTACCGGGGCGGATTTGCTGCTGTTCGGAGCCATCCTTAGCCCGGAAGGCAGCCGGGCGGCACAAGATTACGATATTGTCGTGGTGCTGGAAGGGCCGGTGCAATCCATCGTTCTGCGTGAAAAGCAGAAAATGGCGGGAATGTGGATCAATGCTGACTCTATGGAGTTTCGCTCTGCTCCAAGTTACTTTGCGGTTGCATCGTCGCGACCGATTGAAAAGATTGTCGATGACAAGACGGCGGCAATTTACGAATTAGGCCTCAAATGGTTGCAACTCTCGCCGATCGGCGTGATCGATCCCAAGGAACAGCGGCGTTTTTCCGCAGGCTTGGTCGATCTGATGCGGCGTCAGGGCTTTTACCGGGAAGACCAAGGGGCGGTGAAGATCAGCGGGCAAGTGCTGTATCAAGCGCGGATGAGCCTGCCGTCCAGCGTTCAGATAGGCACATATACCGCAGAGACATTCGCGATCCGCAACGGCAAGGTGGTCGCGTCAGCAATCACCCGTGTTGAAGTGACTAAACAAGGTTTTGAGCGTTTTGTGGCGGTAGCCGCAGAAGAGCGCGGGCTTCTTTACGGCTTGTTTGCAGTGTTCATTTCGGTCGGAATGGGATGGATCGCAGGCCGCTTGTTTGCGCTGGTCTGACGCAGATGCGGCATAATTCTGAATTTAGGCGATATTAACCTAGATACCTTAGTTATCATCGAGCCGTGTCAAAGGCTTGGGGATTTTTTGATGTCAAACATGGGTACGCAAGGGTTTGAGGCGAGTGCGCCCGCAACGCCCGAGGACCTTGCCAAGCGCGCGCCGTTCGCAATGCCTGACGTTGTACCCATCCCGGAAAATGCCCGTAAGCCTATTGGTTTTGTTCTTGAAATTGCAGGATCCAGTTCAGCGATTGCGTTAGATTTGGGGCGAATGGAAGAGTGCGCACTAGACCGCGATCCTTCGATTGCGCTTTCAGGCAAAGTCGGCGGCCAGATCAAAATTCGTGTTGGTAATTCTTGGCTTTTGGCCAGTGTCCGCACACAACGCCATGATTCCACCATCGAAGGTGGCGTGGTTGCTCACATCGACTTTGTGGGTGAGGGAGAGGAAGATCGTGCGACCGGCAGGATGCATGGCTTCCGCCGCGGCGTTACCCGCTATCCAGTGCCTGGCGCCTTGGTTTATCCTACAACCAATGCCGATTTGCGCCAGATCTATGCCAGCGATGGCCGCACGCATATTGCTGTGGGAACGGTTTACCCAACCCGCGATATCTGTGCGGGGATTTATGTCGATGCGTTCTTGGGCAAACACTTTGCATTGCTGGGATCGACCGGCACCGGCAAATCTACGGCTGCTGCACTAATTCTCCATCGCATTTGTGAGATGGCGCCCTTGGGCCATATTGTGATGATCGATCCGCATGGCGAATATGCCAGCGCGTTCAAGACGATTGGCCAGTTGCTGGACGTTTCGAACCTGAACATGCCCTACTGGCTGATGAATTTTGAAGAGCATTGCGAAGTGTTTATCACTTCGCAAGGGCACGATCGCCAGTTGGACATGGATATTCTGGCCAAGTGTCTGTTGGCGGCGCGGCAAAGGAACCGATTGGTTGAACAGATTGGCAAGATCACGGTAGATTCGCCGATCCCCTATCTGCTTTCGGATTTGCTGGTGATTTTGCAGAACGAAATGGGGCGTCTGGACAAGGGGACCAACTCCATCCCTTATATGCGGATCAAGACCAAGATCGAAGAAATTCGCAGCGACCCGCGCTATCAGTTCATGTTTTCGGGCATGCTGGTTGGCGACACGATGGCAGAGTTCATATCGAAGGTTTTCCGCATGCCATCCAATGGCAAGCCGATCTCGATCATCGATGTTTCGGGTGTGCCGTCGGAAATCACTGCGACGGTTGTGGCCGTGTTGAGCCGTCTGGTGTTCGATTACGCGATATGGTCGCGTGATGAAGAAACCCGTCCGGTCTTGCTCGTGTGCGAAGAAGCCCACCGCTATGTGCCAAACGAGAAGAATTCTGACGGTTCGTCGGTGGGGCGTATTCTGTCACGCATTGCCAAGGAAGGGCGCAAATACGGCGTCAGTCTTGGCCTGATCACGCAGCGACCGTCCGATCTTGCAGAAAGCGTTCTGTCGCAATGCGGCACGATCATTGCCATGCGATTGAACAATGAACGCGATCAGGCGTTTGTGAAGGCGGCGATGCCTGAAGGCGCGCGCGGCTTCATCGATACAATTCCCGCACTGCGCAATCGCGAATGCATCATTTCGGGCGAGGGTGTTTCCATCCCGATGCGCGTGTCGTTCGATGACCTTGAAATTATCAAGCGCCCGGCATCAAACGATCCATCGTTCTACGAATTGTGGAGCCAAGGCGGTGGTGGAGATCTTGCGGTTGAGCGGACTGTGCAACGCTGGCGTGCGCAAAGTCGCTAGACTGCTGTTTACATAGTGGGTGCCATGCGTCCGGCGGTTTCAGCGTCGACGTGCGTTTCCTCTTCACACTCTTCATCCGGCACAGCGCGAGCTTGTTCGCGCCAACCCGGTTTGCGATAGGCATAGATCGATAGTACCACAGCGAAGGCTGAACTGACGGGAAAGGCCAGCCATAAGGCATCGACACCCAAGACCGGATAGAACACATAGTAGAAGCCGAGCCGCACCGGATAGAGCGCGAGCGAAAGAATGATCAGCGGCGTCCACACGACGCCGCCTGCGCGCATCGTGCCGAACAGCACCATCGTGATGCCAAAGATAACATAGCTCCAACTGGCCAGGAACTGGATGTGCCGCGCCTCGTTGACAGCGGGGCTGGTTGCGCCAAGGAACAGTTCCAGCGCGGGCCGATCGAACAGCAGGATCATCGCGCACAGCGTGCCGGTAACGCTGAGGTTCAACACCACTCCCCACCGCGAAATCTTGCCAAGGCGATCATTCAGCCCTGCGCCAATGGCTTGCGCTGCCATCGCGCTGACCGCTGCCGAAATCGCCATCGCGGGCATTTGCAGGTATGTCCAAAGCTGAAGCGCCGCGCCGTAGGCTGCGCTGACAAGAATCCCCTCGCGGTTGACCAGACCAATGACGATGATCCCGGCAGCGGAAATAACCAGCATTTGCGCGCCCATGGGCAGGCCCTTGGTGAGAATATAGCCAAGCTCATCGCGGCGCGGCCATAGCCATTTCAGTTCAGCCCCTCTGAGGCGCAACGGCAGGTCTTTGGCATAAACATACGCGACGATGCCGGCCATCGAGGCAACAGCGGCAATCGTCGTAGCCAAGGCCGATCCCGCAATGCCCAGTGGAGGAATTGGCCCGAAGCCGTTGATCAGCAGCGGGTTCAGCCCAATATCTAGCACCGAGGACAGGACCATGAACTTCAGCGGCGTTGCCGCATCACCGCCACCGCGCAGCCCCATGCTGAGGATGACGGTAATCATCGAGGCAGGCATCGCGATGAAAATCACGCGCAGATACGTAAGGGCGTAAACATATGTCTCCCCCGGAGCCGCCATTGCTGTCAGCAATTCGGGCGCGAAGACCCAACCCAGCGTGCCGACAATCAGCGAAATGATCACGCAAAAGCCAATGGCCGACCCAAATGTACGCCGCGCGGCCAATACGTCCTTTGCGCCAAACGCTTGACCGATCTTGACCGTGGCAGCCATGCCGAAGCCGAATGCGGCCGAGAAGACGAGAAACATGATGACGTTGGCATTGGCCGTTGCGGCCAGCGCCCCTTCGCCCAGCAAACGCCCCACCCAGATCGAATTGATCGATCCGTTCAGCGATTGGAGGATATTCGATGCCAACGTCGGCGCTGAAAACAGCACCAGCGTTTTGAGGATCGGTCCGCTAATCAAATCGCGGTTGCGGGGGGCAGCCAAACAATCAGTCCTTGGTTTTTAGGGCGGATAGGGCGGCAAAAGCGCCGGTTGCGACATCGCCGCCCAGCTTGTGTTCGGCACGGGCCTTGTCGGCATTAGGACCTTCGGCAAACGGATCAATCGCAAGCGCGAGCGTTTGTGCTACCGCTTCGCCCAAATCAAATGCCGTGCCTTCGTATTCGATTTCGTCGCAATCATCGGCGCTGATCTCGATCTCTTCGTCCGGCTGATAGTCTTTGGCGGGCGGCACGAACCGCAAGGCGACTGGTTCGCTGATGGTGACCGGGAAGTCCTCGCCCGAAATGGCGCACATCTGGATGATCTTGGCGGAAAGGTGGCCTTTGGCCTCCACTTTTGCGCCATCGACGGTCATACGTAGCTCGGCACGCATGGTGTTGATCGCGCTGATGCTGAAGCGGCCCGCAAGCCGCCTGCGTTCGTCGTCGCTCGGTTCAAGCACCAACGGCAGGTCGTTGATCTGTCGCAAGTCGATCAAGTGTGAATATTCCGGCACGCTCATTTTCCAATCTCTGCGTCAAGAACGCGAAAGGCAGGCACAAGGTCCAGCCCGGCAGCAAAAGCGCGTGCACGGCGAGCCACGATCAGCGGATCTGTGCCTTCATGCAAGGTCACATTGCGGCCAACCGCATCGGCCATCACGGCTTCATCGCTGCTGGTCAGGCCTTCGCGATAGGCGCCAAGCCGCCCGCCCAGAACGCTCATCAATTGGCCGATGCGCTTGCCAACCACGACATCGCCAACCCCGCTTTCGCGCAATTGGCCGTCCATATCCTCAACGAACAGTTCCGTCAGGCGCACGGAGGGTTCGGTCAGTTCTGTATCGCGCTCCATGCGGATCATAACGATCGACAGGATCAGCGTGATCATATCAAAGCGGCCCGCGATCGTATCGGCCACGCCGCAATCGCGATACCATTCCTTCTCGCGCGCGATTTCGACGGTGCGGTGCCACAGCGGACGCGCGACGGCGCGATCATCCTGTTTGTGTCCGAACAGCTTGGACAGAAATGACATCGCGCGTTTCCTTAGAACATGGTGCCCGTTGTTCAGGGGCTATTAAATCTTAGCCGTCCAGCAGGTTGCTGCAATGCGCATGGATCACGAGTTTTCCGGCGGCATTGCGGTTATGCTGATTGGACCTTAAGGGTCCGCCGATATAGGCTGTCCATTCCTGATGCAAACGGGCATGAGTGCAGCCTTGACGGAATTCCAGAGATTGAAGCGGAGTATTCGAATGCGGAACAGTCGGCTGATGGTGCGCAGTGCAGCGGTGCTCGCTCTGGGCGTATTGGCAACCGGGTGCGCCAGCATCAAGGATCATCGCGGCTATATCATTGATGAGGCGCTGGTCGCGTCGGTGCAGCCGGGCGTGGACAACAAGCTTTCGGTTGAACGCACACTGGGTCGCCCCACTTTCGTCAGCCAATACGGTAAGCAGACGTGGTACTATGTGGCGATGAACACGGCACAAAAGCCGTTCACCCGGCCCAAGACCGCAACGCAAACCGTTCTCGTTGTTGATTTCGACGGGCGCGGCAATGTTGCTTCAATGACCCGCGATGGCATGGATAAGGTCGTGCGGCTTTCGCCTGAAGGCGACAAGACCGAAACACTGGGCCGTGACCGTTCGTTCTTCCAGGATTTGTTCGGCAACATCGGTGCTGTGGGCGCAGTCCCTGGCGGCGGCCAAGCTGGTGCACCCGGCGGAACTGGCCCGAACGGCAGTTAAACGCGCCGGTCGCTTGAATGGGGAGCGGGGCAACCCATATCCCTGTTCATGGACGATAGCAGGGCAAGCCACGGCCTGATCCAGTGGCACGGCACCACCATCATTGGGGTGAAGAAAAGCGGTCGCACGGTTATTGCCGGCGATGGTCAGGTATCCATGGGCAACACGGTGATGAAGCCCAACGCTCGCAAGGTGCGCCGGATCGGCGCGCTGGATGAAAGCGGCAAGGGCAAAGTCATTGCCGGGTTTGCCGGCGCCACCGCCGATGCCTTCACCCTGTTCGAACGGCTGGAGCGCAAGCTGGAGCAGCATCGCGGGCAATTGATGCGCGCGGCTGTTGAACTTGCCAAGGACTGGCGCACCGACAAGTATCTGCGCAATCTTGAAGCCCTGATGATCGTCGCCGATGCCGAAACGCTGCTGATCCTGACAGGCAACGGCGATGTGCTTGAACCCGAAGGCGGTATCGCTGCCATTGGTTCGGGCGGCAATTATGCGCTGGCCGCCGCCAAGGCGCTGGACGATTACGAAGACGACCCAGAAAAGATTGCGCGCCGCGCGATGCAGGTTGCCGCAGAAGTCTGCGTCTTCACCAACGACCGCGTGACGCTGGAAGAAATTTGATGATCGATTCTCTAACTCCCAAGGCCATTGTTCGCGCATTGGACGAACACATCGTGGGGCAACAAGACGCCAAGAAGGCTGTCGCTGTGGCGTTGCGCAATCGGTGGCGGCGTCAACGCTTATCGCCTGAATTGCGCGATGAAGTGACGCCTAAGAACATCCTCATGATCGGCCCGACGGGATGCGGCAAAACCGAGATCAGCCGCCGCTTGGCCAAACTGGCCGATGCGCCCTTCGTCAAGGTTGAAGCGACCAAGTTCACCGAGGTCGGCTATGTCGGCCGCGACGTTGAACAGATTGCCCGCGATCTGGTGGAAGAAGCGATCCGGCTGGAAAAGGACCGCCGCCGCGATGCGGTGCGCGAAGCCGCGAGCAAGGCGGCGATGGACCGTCTGCTGAAGGCGCTTGTCGGCGATGGCGCCAGCGAGGCAACGCGCGAGAGCTTCAAGGCGCGTCTGGCCGATGGTTCAATGAACGAGGTCGAAGTCGAGATTGAGGTGGAAGATGCGCCTTCGATGCCGATGGAGATTCCGGGAATGGCCGGCGGCATGGGCATGATCAACCTGTCGGACATGATGGGCAAGGCGTTCGGCAAACAAAACCTCAAGCGTCGCAAAATGCGCGTGGCCGATGCTTGGGACAAACTGGTCGATGAAGAAGCCGAAAAGCGCATGGATCAGGACGACGTTGCGCGCGAGGCGATCCGCAATGCCGAGACGAACGGCATTGTGTTTCTGGATGAGATCGACAAGATCGCGGTTTCCGATGTGCGCGGTGGTTCGGTGTCGCGCGAGGGTGTTCAGCGGGACCTATTGCCGCTGATCGAAGGCACGACCGTGGCCACCAAATATGGACCGATGAAAACCGACCATGTGCTGTTCATTGCATCGGGCGCATTCCATGTCGCCAAGCCTTCGGACATGCTGCCCGAACTGCAGGGCCGCTTGCCGATCCGCGTGGAATTGCAGGCGCTGACCGAGGACGACTTCGTGCGCATCCTTTCGGAAACGCGCGCGAACCTTGTGCAGCAGTATTGCGCTTTGCTCGCGACTGAGCAGGTGACGCTTGATGTGACATCCGGCGCGGTCCGTGCGATTGCCCGGACTGCGGCGCAAGTGAACGAAAGCATCGAAAATATCGGCGCGCGGCGTTTGCAGACGGTAATGGAAAAGCTGCTGGAGGAAGTGAGCTTCGAAGCGGAAGACCGCGCAGGACAGACGGTGACGGTCGATGAAGATTACGTCGCCGCCAAACTGGCCAACCTTGCCGGGAATGCAGACCTTTCGAAGTATATCTTGTAACAGCCATGGTGTTCCTGCAATGTTCCTAGGTTAAAGCGCGATTCGGGAGGTCTGCTGTGGAGCATACAGGCGGTTGTCAGTGCGGGTCTGTGCGGTACTTGGTTTCTGGTGATCCCATGCATGTGGCGATTTGCCACTGCACCGATTGTCGCAAAAGTTCGGGCGCGCCGATGGTGGCGTGGGCGATGTTTGCCGCCGATCAGTTTGCGCTGACGCAGGGTGAAGTGACGACCTTCAACTCCTCGGGCGCTTCGATGCGCAACTTCTGCCCGAAGTGTGGCACAGGTGTGTTCTTCACCAATGAAGAAAACCTGCCCGGCATAATCGACGTGCAATCGGCAACGCTTGATGATCCCGATTTGTTGCCTGCGCAGGTCCATATCCAGACGGCGGAGCGGATTGGCTGGATGGCTGGGCAGCATGAACTGCCAGAATTTGCGCGCTTTCCGGGGCAGGATTGATGGTGCGCCTGTTGGCGGCAGACTGTGATCAATTCGAGCGTTTGCTTAGCGGTCGGCAACCCGCTGCCGGCATCACCTTGTCAGAAACTCCCATCGCAGACGGTGATGTGCTGGCAATGCTTGCTGCACTGGCGGCAGAGATAGGCGCAATTTTCACACCGTCAGCTTGGTGGATCATAAGCGGGACAGAGTTGGTGGGTCTGCTTTCGATCACGGGGCTGATGGAAGGGGGCGTGATCCAGATCGGTTATGGCATCGCGCCGTGTTCTCAAGGCCGGGGCTGCGCCAATGCGGCCATTGGCGCGTTGGTGGTATGGGCCAAAGGTGATGCGCGGGTCCGGGCGATCTATGCGGAGACAGGCATAGACAACATCGCCTCGCAGCGGGTGCTTGCGAACAACGGCTTCGTTCAGACAGGTCAGCGCCTTGACGACGAGGATGGGGAGGTGTTTTGCTGGCGGGCAGAGTGTTGAGGACTATCATGCATCAGACGCCCGATGACCGCCCGATTTATCGCCTGCTCACCGGCAAGGATGACCGCGCCTTTTGTGAGCGGGTGTCTGAAGCCTTGGCGCAAGGCTGGCGGCTCTATGGTTCGCCATCGATGACCTATGACGGCGGCATGGACTGCATCAAAGTGGCGCAGGCCGTGGTGTGGCATGAGGCGGATGTGGTGAAGTGAGTTCGCATCAAACTGGCCGCACTCGTCTTTGTGAGGAGTGCAGCGACGAAGCAATCCAGAGCGTGCGGAAACCTACTCCGCCGCTTCGCTGACCTCGGCGCTTTCCTGCGCCTGCCGTGCCCACATCTCGGCGTAGAGTCCGTCGCGGCGCAGCAGGTCGCTGTGGCTGCCCTGTTCAGCCAAACGCCCTTGATCGAGCACGAGGATCGTGTCTGAATCCGCGATTGTCGAAAGGCGGTGCGCGATCGAGAGGGTGGTGCGGTCGGTTGCTACGGCGCGCATTGTGGAGAGAATGTCTTGTTCCGTGCGGGTGTCGAGCGCGCTGGTGGCTTCATCGAACAGCAGGATCGGCGGATTTTTGACCAGCGTGCGGGCGATGGCGACGCGCTGCTTTTCGCCGCCGGATAGCTTCAGTCCGCGCTCGCCCACTTCGGTGTCATAGCCTTTGGGCAAGCGCGCGATGAATTCGGCGATGGAGGCACCGCGTGCGGCGGCATCGACTTCTGCTTGGCCTGCGCCATCGCGGCCATAGGCGATGTTGTAGCCGATGGTATCGTTGAACAGCACCGAGTCTTGCGGGACGATGCCGAGCGCGGCGCGCAAGCTGGCCTGCGTTACATGCGATATGTCCTGTCCATCAATCAGGATGCGGCCAGACCACGGATCATAGAAGCGGAACAGCAGGCGTGCGATCGTGGATTTGCCTGCGCCTGAGGGACCGACGATGGCAACGCGGCTGCCCGCCGGAACTTCGAACGACAAGCCGTGCAGGATTTCGCGATCATGGTCATACCCGAATACGACATTGTCGAATTTGACGCTGGGGCGCTTGATCAAAAGGGCAGGGGCGCCCGGCGCATCGGCAACTTCGACTTCGGTGTCGATCAGGCGGAACATTTCGGCCATGTCGATCAGGCCTTGCCGGATCGTGCGATAGACCATGCCCAGCATGTCGAGCGGGCGGAAAAGCTGGGTGAGGTAGGTGTTGACGAAAACGAGGTCACCCACGGTCAGACGTCCTTGGGACCAGCCCCACACCGTCCAGGCCATCGCGCCTGCCATCAGCAAGTTGACGATGATCGCTTGGGCAATGTTAAGCAGGCCGAGACTGTTTTCGCTTTTTACGGCGGCGTCGGCATAGGCGCGCGCGGCAGAGGCATAGCGTGCTTCTTCGCGCGATTCAGCGCCGAAGTATTTCACCGTCTCATAGTTCAGCAGCGAATCCACCGCGCGCGACAGCGCCTGCCCATCCAGCCGGTTCATCTTTTCGCGCAGCGCCGAACGCCATTCGGTGATCGTGCGCGTGACGTAGACATAGGCGATAACGGCAATGACGGTCGCGCCGACAAGGCCCAGCCCGAAGTTCAGCCAGAATATCACGATCACGGCAGTTAGTTCGATAACTGTCGGCGCGATGTTGAACAGCAGGAAATAGAGCATCGTATCGATGCTTTTGGTGCCGCGTTCGATCACCTTGGTCACCTCGCCCGTGCGGCGGGCAAGGTGGAAGCGCAAGCTGAGGCGGTGCAGCCGGGCGAAGACGTTTTCGGCCAAGTGGCGCGTGGCGTCCTGCCCAACCCGTTCGAACACGATGTTGCGCACGTTGTCGAATGCAACGCCGGCAAAGCGGCCCAGTGCATAAGCGAGCACAAACGCCATGGCGACGGTGAGCGCCGCTTGCGATTTTCCGCTATCGAGCGTCATCGCATCGACAGCCTTCTTATACGCGAAGGGCAGGGCGAGGGTGGTTGCCTTGCCCAGCAACACCATGATCAGCGCGCCAATGACCCGTCGACGCAGAGCGGCATTGTCGGCAGGCCACAAGTAGGGAAGGAAACGCTTGAGCGTTTGCCATCCATCATGGCGGACGTTGGCGGAGTTTGTGGCTGTGTCTGGCGGCATTGCTCTCACATAGGGCGCTTGGCGCGCGGCGCTAGTGTTTAGAGCCATATGCAATTTGATTGGCTCAGAAAGTGTTGAGACCGGTGACGCCTGCTGGCAGGTCAAACAAGATACGGCGTAATGAAAAGTCAATCGCCACCCGCTTGAACAAGCGCAACTGGCTCATCCCCATCAGCAAGGCGGGTCGCCTTACCAGACTGAGACGGTGGAAGGCGGGTGAATCGGCAAAGGACATGGTGACGTTGTGCAGCTTAAGGCCTTCAACATCGATGGTGGAGGCCATGCCCATTTCGGCACCAATGGATTGACCCGTGACCGAGAACAGAACGGTCGATTGCATTTTGCGACGTCGTGTCAGCGCATTACGGAGCGCGATATTGCCGATGGAGGTATCGGACCCGGTATCGATAACGATGTCGGTTTTTACCCCATCGATAATGGCGTTGGCCATGATCAACTGGCCGGAGCGGCGTTTTGCCTTGACCACGATGTCAAACCCGCGCGAGCCGCCGAGCTTTACCGCATCGCCGACAACCATGTGATTGGCCGCAAAATCGATTAGCACACGCTGGTCCTGCAAGCTGTCGATGCCGACGATGCCATCGGCTCCGATGAACTGTTCATCCAGCAACGGCGCGGTGAGGGTATAATATGTACGCTTGCCAAGGCTGATTTCATCAACGTCGACGAGATCGACGGGCACAGATCCGGCAACGCCGACAACGGTGCCTTTGCCGGAAATAGCCAAGCCAAGCACACTGGCGACTTCGCGGGACAAAACCGTGCGTTCTGACCCGGTATCGATCAGGAAATCAAACGGGCCGCTGCTGCCGATCCGCACAGGAACGGTCATCCGATTATACAGATCACGTTCGACTTTCAGAACTTCGTCTGAGGTAGAAGGTTGAGCATGAACGCGCGTGGTGTTGCCCAACACAAACAGTGCGATCAGGATGGAAAGTGTCTGTGCCAGAAGCCTCGACATTTGCAGTCTCCCTGCCGCCACTTATAAGCTTTCGGCAGCAAAAGCACCAGCGGGGTGGGGGGCAACGTCTTGGCAATGCTGCCCGACACTTGCGGCCGGGGTTTCAGATTGGCGGGGCAAGTTGCCCACCGACGAGCATTTGTTGGCTTTGGCTTGGGCGATTTGTGAATGTGCATGATGTGAGCCAAGCAAAGGCTCCGGTGGCGGTGATCTACGCAGTTGGAACCGGATTGTTTTCGATATGCTTAATGCAGACTTCATGGCCGAGGCTGCCGGATTGCTATGCGAAGAGTTGGCTATCGTGGATTGGTACTTGATCAATGACGCTGGTTGCGATTTTCAGGATCTCATCATCGCCGAATATTTTGGGCGAGTTGGACCACGCCGAGGCGCGTTAGACGGCAGCCGCGGGACCGGGTTGGCGGCGGATCAGATGCCATACTTCGATCATGGCATTGCGATCCCGCAAATGGATGATACCGCCATAGCTTATCACACCTGCGACGACGAGCGCCACAAGCTGTAGTGCCGCCCACTCGCCCAGCAGAGGTGCTGCAATCCAGTGGTTGGTGGCCCAGACAGCGGCGCCCATCAACAGACTGCACTCCACCGGGAACCGCAGTGCTGAGACCATGTCGAACACGCCGATTCCCAGATAAGGCTTTGCGAGCGACAAGGTGACGAACAGCAATAGAGGCGAGGCGACACACCAGGCTACCGCTATGCCCATCAGCCCGAAATTGGGGGCCACAAAGAAGGCTATCCCAAAGATGATGGCTCCGGCGATACCCGCTCGCATCGGGATGCTAGGCTTTCCCATCGCGTTGAGTGCGGGGGCAAACAGTATTTGAATCGTCATGAATGGCATCGCAAGCGCCATGACTTCGACCAGTGGCGGCAACTCGTTCCATGTCGGGCCAAACAACGTGGCGACCAAGGGTTTTGCAGAAATGGCCATCCCGACATAAAGCGGAGCGGCAATCAGCAGGATCAATCGGGCAGACCGAAGGAATGCTCTACGCAGACCCGGCAAATCATCCTGCATTTTTGTATATGCGGGAAACGCGACCTCATTAAGCGGGGGCACGAAGCGCGCGTAGAAGATCGTCGCCAGAAAAACGGCTTGCGAATAGACGCCGACGTCGTGGGGACTGAAGTGACGACCGATCACGAAAATATCGCTTTGGGTCTGTACGAGCCAGAAGAGCTGCGTGAGCAGAATGGCCAGGCCAAAGCGGAATATTCCACCACAGCCGCGAAAGTCGAAGCTGGGCCAAACGAGCACGCGTGCCATCCAACTCAGGCCGATAGCACGAACCCAGAACATCGCGATGGGCGCGTAAACAAGCGTCCAGACGCCAAAGTCAGCCAAGGCGAGTACAAGTGACAGGATTGCGCCAGTTAGCGCAGAGACCATGTTTACAACAGCCTGACTGCGGAAATCGAGGCTTCGGCCCATCAGGACTTCCGGGATCGCGATAAACGGTGTCGAAAGGTAGATCAGGGTCTGTACGCGCAACATGTCGGCAACGACAGGTTGGCCATAGTAATCTGCGACATAGGGTGCCGCGATCCATTGCGCCGAGGCGATGACGACATTTGCCACGAGCAGCAGCCCAAAGGCCTGGCGGATCCGGTGCGGAGCAAGTTCGCGTTCCTGCACCAGTGCGCTGGCAAAGCCATAGCCGTTCAGAAAGTTGAGAAAGCTCAACATGACGAGCGACATCGCAAACAAGCCATAGTCAGCGGGCAGCAGCAAGCGCATCACGATAAGCGTTGAGGACCAACTGATGATTTGCGCAGCAATTTGGCTGCCAGAGCGCCAGATGATTGCGCGGCGTACATCGCCTGCAAGCGATGCAGAAGACTTGGCTGCCGTATCCTCTGCGCGGATCACTGCGGAATGTGGGTCCGCGACAGACACGGCGATGGGGGAAAGATTGGTCATGTGGTGCACCGTATATAGGCAAGCTCGTTAATCGCCAGTTACGGACAATCGATCGGGTGGGTGCAGGCAGGGTCTGCGGTCATGGTCGCGGTTTCAGTCGATGACAGAAAAAAGAAAAAAGTCGGTTGACGCGAATCGTCGGCGGACCTAGAGGCCTGTTCACCGGACGGGAACGACGCTTCAACGCCTCGCAAACGCCCCGGTCGCCATAATAGACGGACATCCAGTCCCCCGGTAAAATCGGGGAGCACTGGTTGTCCGCCTAATCCTGTCACTCCGGTGGTGGTTTCGGTGGTTCTTTGACATTGTTAGAATAGATGAAGGGACATGTGGGCGACGGCGTCTGCTTCCGGGGCTTTGGGGCTCGGGTGAGTAGATTAAAATAGTCGAAGCTTGCATGTCTTTATGTAACCATACGTATAGATGTGCAGGGGA
>CAMTWP010000005.1:0-235800 GCA_947085475.1 uncultured Novosphingobium sp.
AGTGTGAACATGATGACACGCTTAGTGTTTCGAATGTTTGCCGACCAATTTCGATGGCCATGATTGGTCGGCAAACCCTCACCGCGTCATCAGTGTTACGATGACACTATACCTAACCCACAAACCGGGCGGCGGTTTGCGATTTGATGGCGAATTCCGGTGTCAGGCTGTTCTTTGCGGTGTGCATTGCGGAACTTTGTTCGCACAGAGGCGCGGAGGTGCAGTGATTTTTCGCGCAAAGCCGTGACGGCGTTTTGCGGCTGCGCAACATCTTGGATTGTGATGACTTTAAACCGATTCAAAACAGATCCCGTTCGTGTCGATTTCGCTTCAATCACCGGGTCGATGGACCCTTATCCCGTCATCAAAATCGACATGCGCCGGTTGCGGGGGTCTGCGGGGTCTTTCTGGATCAGCGGCTCGCGGTCGGCCACGCCTTCGATGCGGCGGAAGCGGCTTTCGGCGATGCCTTGGCGCATCAGCGCCTGGCGGGTGGATTCAGCGCGGCCCGCCGAGAGCGACCAATTGTTGGCCACGCCCGATTTCCACGGCAGGGAGTCAGTATGCCCGCGCACGGTAAACTGGCTGCCGCCGGGTGCGACGACTTGGCCAACCGCGCGCAGCAGTTCTGCTGCGTCCGGCGTCAAAACCGTTGTGCCCAGCCTAAACATCGAGAATTCGGCATCATCGACCAGATCGATGCGGATACCCTCGCTGGTTTCCATCATCCGCACTTGTCGCGCCAGTTTGCGCAGCTTTTCCGAAGCCGCCAGCTTTTGCGCCAGCTTTTCTTTCATCACTGCGGTACGTTTGACCTTGCTGCCGCCCTCTTTGGGGCCGCCTGTGGCATCGCGCGGAATTGTCAGCGTTTTCGTGCCAGTCTGGCCTGCGCTGTGGGGATAATCGTCAACGTCGGTCAGCGATGAACCGCCCAGCAAGCCATAGCCGCCCGCACTGCCTTGGCGCACTTTTACCAGTGTCGGCGTAAAGTAGTCGGCAATGCCTTTGCGCTGCTTTTCGGTCGTCGCGCCCAGCAGCCACATCAGCAGGAAGAACGCCATCATTGCGGTCACAAAGTCGGCATAGGCCACTTTCCACGCGCCGCCGTGATGACCAGCGGCGACTACCGTGATCTTCTTGACGATGATCGGGCGCGGTGGCTCGTTCTTGCCTTTGGAGGGGGCCTTGGCCATTGCTCAGGTTCCCTTAACGGCCACGCAGCGCGTCGAGCAGTTCCGACAATCCGGGGCGGAACGCATGGCCAAGACCAGAGCGCGCGCTTTCCACGACCAGCGGCTGCGGCCAACCGTGCAAGCTGGCGATGATCACCTGCTTCACCGCCTGAAAAATCATCTCGTCCTGATCGAGAACTTGCTGGAGCCGTCCAGCGATAGGCGCAACGATGCCATAGGCCAGAAGAATACCAAGGAACGTACCGACCAGCGCCGAACCGATCATGCCGCCAAGGATTGCTGGCGGTTTGTCGATGGAACCCATCGTCTTGACCACGCCAAGCACGGCGGCAACGATGCCCAGAGCCGGCAATGCGTCGGCCAGCCCCTGAATGGCGTGCTGCGCTTCGGTTGCTTCGTGGAAATGCGTTTTCATCGCATGATCCATCACGTCTTCCACGGCGTGAACTTCAAGCGTTCCCGATGACACCACGATCAGCGTCAGCGTGTCGCAGATCAGCGCGACCAGCGGCTTGTTGCCCAGCAACCGGGGGTATTCGGCAAAGATCGGCGAGTTCTTGGGATCGGTCACATGGCTTTCGAGCGCCACAGGGCCATCGCTGCGCAGGATCTTCATCAGCTTTGTGCACAGCACAATCGCATCGACGTGGTCCTGCTTGTTGTGCTTGGGGCCTTTGAAAGTCTTGGCAAATCCCCCGCCCAGCCCCTTCAGTTCGTGCATCGAATTGCCCGTGACAAGCGCGCCGACTGCCGCACCGCCGATGATCAGCATTTCGTGCGGCAGCGCGTGCAGCACAGGGCCAAGATCACCGCCGGTAATGGCGAAGCCGCCGAACACCATGGCAAGGAGGATGACGAGGCCGATGACTACGAACATGCTAAATTATCCCGGTCTGGCGACGTATTGATCAGCGGATCTGGTCGAACAGCGAAAGGTTGGCGAGCTTCGAAAAGCTTGCCTGGCTGGCTTCAAGCACGAGCATCGTGTTCTGCAGCCGCGCGATGGATTCTGTCAGGTCGTTCCCGCCCACTTCGGCTTGTTCCGATGTGCGCAGTTCAGAAAGCGATATGCGCCGCTCAGTGTTAAGATCGATCCAGTTGAGGCGTGAGCCGACTACGGTCTGGGCCGTTGTGATGGATTCAAGTCCATCCTTCAAAACGTTCAACGCCGCGTTCGCTGCGCTGGCACCGCCGGTGCCCGATTGCAAAGCGTCGGCGAGGTCTTTTGCTACGGCCAGAAGGTCGCGCGGCAATCCGCCCGATGTGAATTCGAGGAATTCCGGCCCGGTAACACCGCGCGCAACGGTTTGCCCATCGCCCAGCGATACCGTTCCGGGCAGCAGTGTACCGTCATATTGCGCAACGCCTGCACCGTTCAACGAATAGGCCGCGCCTGATCCTTCGCCGCCAAACAGCGCGCGTCCCGCGCCGTCGCGGGTATTGGCCAGCGCCACCAGATTTTCGCGGATCTGCGTTACTTCCTGCCCGATGCCTTTGCGCTGGCTATCGCTGATCGTTGAGGACGCCGCTTGTGTTGCCAGTTCCTGCAACCGCGTGACGAAGTTTGCGAACTGGGTCAGCGCGCCATCGGTCAGCGTCAGATCGGATGTGGCGCGGTCTGCTGCGGCACCATCGATCTGATCGACAGTTTGCGCGCGCGCCAATTGGCGCAACCGTGATGCCGCAACCGGATCGTCGGACGAACGCTGCAAACGCTGCCCGCTCGACATTTCGGCCTGCGTTTCTTCGGCCTGCTTGCGCAAAGCGGTGAGATCCATCAGCGAGCGTTCGTAAAAGGCGCTGGTCGATGTGCCGTAGATCGTGCTCATGACGGTTTACCCAATTCCCAAGAGGGTGTCGAAAATTGTCGAGGCCACCTGCATGACTTTGCCTGAGGCCTGAAATGCCTGCTGGTAGCGTATCAGATTGACCGCTTCGGCATCGAGATCGACGCCAGACTGCGCCGAAAGCGCGACTTGCGCGGTGCCAGCGATGGTCTGCAATGCCCCCAGAGTGACATTGCGCCCGGCCAGCGTGCCCGACACGTCGAACAGGATCTGGTCCATGCCATCGGCGGGGTTAAGCGTGGAAATGGCGTTGCGGATCGCAGTCAGATTGCTGGCGTCGCGGCTGCCTATGGCATCATTCAGCGGCGCCGTAGCCAGCTTGCGGACATCGGATACCGCCAGCGTCATGGTGGCGGCAGTGGTGCCTGAAAAGATGTTGGCACCCGGATTTCCGTCAAGATCGTCGCCAGTCAATTGCGCGGCGTTGAAGACATCAACGATGTCTTCGGCAAGGCCATCAACATCGACCTTCAACTGCGCCAGCTTGCCCAGCGCCAGTTGTTGGCCCGCCAGTGATCCGCCCGAAAGCGTAACGGCCGAACCGCCAACGTCGAAGCTTAGCGTGCCGTTGGCGGCCGTGGTCATGCCCACTGCTACGGCCGTGCCGCCTGTGACCAGATCAAGCCCGGTTGTCCCGCCCAATTTGACCGCAACTGTGCCATCAACCGCAAAGGTTGCGCCGATATTGCCGAACTCACTCAACTGCTGAAGCAGCTTGTCGCGCTGGTCCAATAGCGCCGTCTTATCGCTGCTGGCATCCGATGCGCGCGAAAGGCGGGTGTTGGTGCGCGCCAGTTCACTGGCGATGCGGTTGACTTGCGTCACGCCGTCGCTGGCCAGGAATTGCAGACCTTCGCCTGCCGCATTCATTTCCTGCGCTGCAATCTGGAACGTGCCAACCATCGTGCGCGCTTTCTCGATCACCGAGGCGCGCAACGACGTATCGACCGGATCCTGCGTCAACTGCTGGAGCGAGGATTCAAACCCGACAATCGCATCATAAACGCCCGATTGCTCGATGGCGGATTCGATATTGGAAAGACCCGCAGCTTCTGCTGTGCCCCGCGCCACGTCCGATCCGGTGCGCCGCACTTCAGCCTGACGGAAAGCATCAGCATTGCGGGTGATGGAATCCAGACGCACGCCCGATAGCGAAAGATCACCAATGCGGTAAGCACCGCCGGTCGAGGCGACTTCCTGCATCTTGGCAGAGCGTCGGATATAGCCCTCGCTTGATGCGTTGGCGATGTTTTGCGCTGTAACATCAAGCCCGATGCGGGCCGCCTGAGCGCCACTGCGGGCAATCGAGAGCAAGTCAGAGGCCATGGCTTATCTGGCCCCTTCCGGTGTTGCAGCTTTTGCGGCGGCTTCAGGTGGAAGCAGCGCCGCAAGGTGATTTTCGATCTGTTTGGCCAGGCCGAGCGCGCCGTTGTTCGATGCAATCTCGGCAAAGCGTTCGTCGCGCATTTGCACAAACGTCTGATCCATTTGGCCAAACAGGCCATCGCTGTCCAAACTCGCCGCGCGCGCGCTGGACAGCATCTGCCGGAGGAAGATTGCCTCAAATTGCTTGGCGGCACCGGCCAGCTTTTCGCGGTCGGTCGCTACTTTGGGGCCAAGTGTCAGGCCAGTGGTGGCCGGGGTTGCAGAAACGCCCATCAGATCACCACCATTTCTGCTTTAAGCGCGCCAGCCTGTTTCAAGGCTTCAAGGATCGCGACAAGGTCCGAAGGGCTGGTGCCCAGCTTGTTCAGCGCATCGACCAGCGACGACAGCGAAGCACCTGGCTTGAACAGCGCGACTTTCGCTTCCTTTTCCTGCACATCGATCTGGCTGGCAGGTGTCACCGCAGTCTGCCCGCGGCCAAATGCATTGGGCTGCGAAACCTGGCTTTTCTCGTCGATTTTAACCACCAACCTGCCGTGGCTAATCGCTGCGGGCGACAAGCGCACCGCATTGTTGATCACGACCGTGCCGGTGCGGCTGTTGATGATGACCCGCGCTGCGGTTTCGGCAGGCGTAATGTCGAGCATCTCGATCGATGCCATTGCCGTCGCACGCGAATCTGCGCCCGCAGGCAGGCGCAAGGCAAGCGTGATGCCGTCTTCAATGGTGGCCGCTTGGGGGAAGCGGGTGTTGATGGCATCGCGCACGCGCTGGGCGGTCAGGAAATCAGCTTCGAACAAGTTCCAGCGCAGCACTTCGCTGCTGTCGAAGCCCGTCGATACCGCGCGTTCCACGCTGGCGCCTTCGGCAATGCGACCCACTGTGGGTACGTTGACCGTAAGTTGCGAACCATCGCGCGCGGTGATGCCAAGGCCGCCCACGGCAAGGTTGCCCTGCGCCATCGCGTAGATTTGTCCATCAGCGCCGTAAAGTGGTGCCATGATCAGCGCGCCGCCGCGCAAGGACTTGGCTTTGCCCAAAGTCGATACGGTAATGTCGATGCGTTGGCCGGGTTTGGCAAAGGCGGGCAGATCAGCCGTGATGACCACAGCGGCTGCGTTCTTCAGGCCTGGCGATACGCCTGCGGGCAGCTGTACACCAAGGCGTCCTGCTGTGCCTTTCATGGCCTGAGTCAGATATTCAAGGTTGTCATCACCCGTGCCGGGAAGACCAACGACGATGCCGTAGCCGGTCAATTGGTTGGCGCGCACGCCTTGGAACTCGCCCAGATCGCGCACACGTTCAGCCATTGCTGGCGCAGGCAGGAGGGCGGCCATGCCAAGGATCAGGGAAAGGAAGAACCGAACCAACATTGTCACAAGCCTTAGAAGGGCGAAATCGCATTGAAGAATTTGCTCAACCAGCCCTCGCGGCTTGCACGTCCAACCGAGCCATTCCCGGTATATTCGACGTGCGCATCCGCAATTTGAGTGGAAAGAATGCGGTTTTCCTGATCGATATCGCCAAGGCGCACGATCCCCGAAAACTGTACCCATTCCTGACCTTGGCTTAGCATCATGCGCTTTTCCCCTCGGACAAGCGCCGTGCCGTTGCCCCGCACTTCTGCGATGGTAACTCCGACTTCACCGGCGAGCGTGCTCGTCTGCGAGGCATTACCCTGACCATTGAACGACGAACCGCCCGATGCATTAAGGGCATTGGGGTTCAAGAACGACAAAGGCCCTGCGGTAGGAGGGGTAATCGAGAACTGGCCAGACTTCTGAGTCTTGGCCCCGGCAGTCTTGGCGGACGTGAAGTTTTCAATCAGCACGACCGTGACCAAATCCCCCACCCGGTGGGCGCGTCGGCCCTCGACAAAGCCGGTGAAACCCGCGCTCGCGTTGAAAATCGAACCTGCGGTGGGCGGCGCGGTTTGAACCGTTGCGGGGTTTTGCGGCAGCGTTGGTTCGAAACCGACCTTGGGCTTGGCAGCACTGGCCGGATCGATAAGGAACATGACTGCAGCAGTTGCCAGCGTGCCTGCCACCATGGCCCGCAGCGCGCTTTTGCGGCGGCGGGCGGGGATTGGGGTTGCGCCCGAAAAGTATTGTTCGAAGGGGGTGATCATGACATTCACAGCGTCTGGTTGGCGTTTTGGAGCATTTCGTCGACCGCCGAGATCATCTTGGAATTGATCTCATAGGCGCGCTGCGCCTCGATCATGTCGACCAGTTCTTCGACGACGTTGACGTTCGATGCTTCAAGAAAGCCTTGCTGGATATGGCCACGGCCCTGTTCGCCTGCGACGCCGACTTGCGCCGCGCCTGAAGCTGCGGTTTCTTGCAAGAAGTTGTCGCCCATCGACCGAAGGCCGCCCGAATTGGCAAAGCTGGCGATGGTGATCTGGCCAAGGGCAGTCGGCTCAGCCGATCCTGCGACGGTGGCAGAAACGGTGCCGTCTTGCGCAACCGTGATCGCGCTCGCGCCTTCAGGAATGGTAATCGCCGGGTTCAAGGCATAGCCTTGCGCCGTCACCAGCGTACCTTCGGCTGAACGGCTGAAGTTGCCTGCGCGGGTATAACCAAGCTGGCCGCCCGGCATGGTCACCTGGAAAAAGCCATCGCCATCCAGCGCCATATCCAGCGCATTGCCGGTTGTTTGCAACGTACCTTGCGTATCGATCCGCGTGGTCGCCTGCAGCGCCACGCCGGTGCCAAGGTTCAGGCCAGTGGCATAAGCGGTTTCATTCGATGACTGCTGACCGGCAACGCGGGCATCCTGATAGGCCAGCGTGGCAAAGTTCGCGCGGTCGCGCTTGAAGCCGGTCGTGCCGATATTGGCAAGGTTATTGGCGATCACGCGCATCCGCGTGTCTTGCGCTTCAAGCCCGGTGCGGGCGACGTGAAGGGCTGAACTTGGCATGGGGTGTTACCTTCCTAAAATCAGGAAATGCGCATCAGCGCGGAACTGGATTCATCCACGTCGCGCGCTTGACTGACAACTTTGGTGCGGATTTCGAACAAGCGTTGCGCCTCAACCATTTCGACCAGAATGCGCGTGGGATCGACGTTGGATTGCTCCAGATTCCCGACCATCAGCTTGGCCTCTTCGTCCTGCGGCAGCACGCCGCCCTCTTGACCATTTTGGCCAACCACGCGGAAAAGCCCGTCGAGGCCTTTGTCGATACGGCTGCCGGTGGTGGAAGCGATCTTGATCCGTCCGACCACTTGTGGCGGCTGGTCCGGCGCTTCGGGGTTGGCCACATTCACCCCGCCATCGGGCGAAATCGTGACCTTTGACCCCAGCGGCACCGTGATTGGCCCGCCTTCGCCTATTACTGGGTGGTTATCGCCGTTCTGCAACACGCCACCTGCGCTGATCGAAAGATCGCCGCGCCGGGTATAGACTTCGCTGCCGTCCTCGGCCTGTACCGAAAGCATGGTCTCGCCCGAAAGCGCCACGTCCATCGGCTTGCCGGTTTCGATCAGCGAACCTTGTGCCATCGACGCCCCGCGCACTTCGCCATTGGTCATGGCGCGCGCTTCAAGGCTGGGGCCTTTCAGCGTCATTGGCGTGGTCGTCAGCATTTCGGCGCGAAAGCCGATGGTCTGGGCGTTGGCCATGTTGCTGGCGATCACGCGCTCGCGCACGGTTGAACTGGTCATCCCGGAGTAGGCGGTGTAGATCAAGCGATCCATGGGGCGGCTTTCAGGTTAAAGGATTGAAATGGCTTAGACTTAGGTCCGGAGCTGGATCACGGTCTGCGAGATTTGCGTGGCGGTATCGATCGCCTTGGCGTTCGCCTGGAAATTGCGCTGCGCAGTGATCAGGCTGACCAGTTCTTCGGCGATATCCACGTTGGAGCGTTCCAGCGCACCTGAGAGCAGCGATCCGTATTGGCCGGTGCTTGGCTGACCATACGTCGCCGCGCCTGAAATTCCGCTGGCCACCCAGTTCGATGAACCAACCTGCTTCAGGCCCTGTGGCGCGATGAAGCTGGCCAGCGCAACCTTGCCGATGATCATATTCGATCCATCTGCGTAAGATGCCACCACGCCGCCATCATCGGCCACAGTAATACCGGCGAATTCAATCGGATTGCCGTTAATGTCCGTGCCGTTGCTGGCCGGGATTTGGGCGTCTACCGGTGTTTGGGATGTGATCACACCGGCGGTATCAGTCGGGAACACCTGCAAGCGGTTGTTCGATCCATCGCTGATGAAGCCGCCGCCATCGACAGTCAGGCTGCCGTTGCGGGTATAAAGCGTTTCTTGCGTCACCACGTTCTTGGTGGTGAAGAAGCCATCGCCGTTGATCGCCAGATCCAGTGCCGATCCGGTCTGTTCAATCGGGCCGAGCGCGAAGTTCTGGCTGATCGATTCCATCGATGCGCCGATGCCGACGACCAGCTTGGGATTGGTAAAGGCGCTGCCCACCACGATGTCGGCAAATTCGGTGCGGCTCTTTTTGAAGCCTGTCGTTTCGGCGTTGGCGATGTTGTGGCTGATCACGCCAAGGTCGGTCTGGGCGTTCTTGAGGCCATTCAGCGAAGTGTAAAAGGACATGTTGGTCTCCTGCTAGGAAGGGGTCAGGCCGAAGCGGCAGAGGTGGCGTTCAGCTTGGCGACCGAGGTGTTCAGCGTGTCGAGCTTGGCCGAGATCTGCGCGAGGGTATCGCCTTGCGACGCGATGGTGCCGAGCGAGTCCTTCATATCGTTCTGGGTTGACAGGCTGGAGAACTGCGCGAGCTGCGCGAGCATCTGGCTATTGTCGACTGGCTCGGTCGGGTCCTGATTGTTCAACTGCGTGGTCAGCAGTTTGATGAAATCTTCGGCACCCATGCCGCCCCAGCCTTGACCGGCTTTGGCAGAAGTGGTTGCGCCATTGACGCCGGTGGTTGCGGTTACAGAAGCTACTGACATTATTTCATCCTCATCGTTTCGAGCATGAGCTGCTTTGCGGTTTGCATCGCCTCGACCACGTTCTGGTACTGGCGCGAACTTTCGAGCATCTCGACCATCTCGGCGTTTTCATCGACCGGGGCAGTCCAGACATCGCCATTTGCATCGGCCAGCGGATGGCCGGGATCATGCTGGCGAATGGGGGTGGCGTCTGACCGCTGCACACCGGCAACGCGCACCGTGGACAAGCCGTTGGCCTGATCAAGCTGCTCGGCAAAGACCGCGCGCAATGGGCGATAGGCCTCTTCTTGTGACGAGGTGACCGTCCCGGCATTGGCAAGGTTCGATGCCGCCGCGTTCATGCGGACAAGCTGCGCCGACATTGCGCGGCCAGTGACCTGAAACAGATTGAGCGGGGCGTTGTTTGGCATGGCTTATTCGCCCTTGATCGCGCGGGTGATCGTTTCGACCCGGCCGCGCAGGAAATTGAGGGTGGCCGAATAGCCGACCGCGTTTTCGGCAAAGGCGGTCTGTTCGGTCGCCATTTCGACGGTGTTGCCATCGAGGCTCGGCATCACCGGCACGCGGTAGCGCGTGGCATTGGTAATCGCCTGATCGGTGCTGGCGCCATTGGTGCGGGCCTTCAGCGCGGTAGCGAAATCAATATCCTTGGCCTTGTAACCCGGCGTTGCCGCGTTCGCGATGTTGGACGTGAGCAGGCCCATGCGCTGCGAGCGCAGTTCCAGTGCCTTGCCATGAATGCCGAACAGGGACTCAGCCATCGTCAGTTGCCTTCGGTTTACCAGTGGGAGTGCTGGCAAAGGAGTTACTGCCGGTGTTTCAGCAAGGCCTGTGCCAAATGTGCAAACGTTGGGGTTTTCGAAGGGAGGGGGGGCACAAACGGCAAGTGCTTGCCGGATGGCGGCAAATTGCAGGCAGAGGCTGAAATTTGCCTGCCGCCTGCCGTTCTTTGCCTTGAGGAGACCCCCGGTCCATGGAAATGCCCCCGCTGATTGACGGCATCTCGGCCACTATTGTGCTGGGCGGGACCGCGCTTGCCACCGTCCTGCGCGCAGGCTGGCATGAATTGGCGGTAACCGGTCAGGCGCTGGGCGGTCTGTGGCAGCCGCGCTTTACCGCCGAACAGGCCAAGGCCGATCTGGCACCGCAAGTCACCGCTATTGTGCGAGACGGCGTGCTGCGCGCGACCCCGCGTTCTACCGGCGACCGCGAATTTGACGAAGGAACGGATGCGCTGATCCGCGAACGCTCACTCGATCCGCTGATCCAACGCCATCACGCCTTTCGCCGGCAACGCATGGCCACGGCCAATACGGCTGTCCGCACGCTGGCGCAGGCGGCAGAACTTGGGCCAGTGTTCGGCATGGTCGGCACGCTGGTTTCGCTCAGCCAATTGCCGACCGGTGGCCTCGATGGCAGCGCACTGAACGGTGCAATTTCCATGGCGGTGATGACCACGCTTTACGGACTTTTGCTGGCCAATCTGGTGCTCGCGCCGCTTTCACGCATGGTTGAACGTCATGCGCAGGCCGAGGAACATGCGCGCCAGGAAGTGATCGACTGGCTGACCACGCAGCTTGAAGCCGCCATGCCGCATCGCGTCCAGCCGCTGCGCCCGCATGCCGTGCCGCGTGAGAGAATGCACGTATGATCGTGCGCGCGGGCACCGGCTGGCAATATGCGCTGGCCGATCTATCGCTGATCCTGTTCTTGGTGACCGCCTCGGCTCTCGCCCAAGCCACCAGCGCGCCCAAACCGCCACCGCCCGCGCCACCGCCCGCGCCGATTGCCGCTGCGTTCACGACTGAACCTGTGGCCGTTTGGAGCGCGGGGGAAGGTGCGCCCCCCTTGGCGGAATGGCTGGCGCAAGTAGCGGCTGACCCCCGGCTGGAGGTGCAGATCATCGTGCGCTTTTCCGATAAAAAGCGCGATGCGGCAGTGGCCCAGGCGGTGCAGCTTGCCGCGCAGGGTGGCCCAAGGGCCAGCACCGCGCGTATTCTGGTCGAACCGGGCGCGCGTTCGGGTGCCAGCGTATCGCTCACATATGCCAGCGAAGGGTTTACGCCGCCCGCACCCGCCGTCGCGCCAGGTGTGGCGGTCGCGGCTTTGGCACGATGATTGCGAAGATGGCTGAATCTTGAAGCCATTGCCGGACATCCCCCATGAAAATTTCCCTCACCATTGCCACCTGCGCCGCCACTGTGCTGGCCGCCATGACCATGGCTCCGGCAGCGTCGGCTCAGGCCAGAGGTTTTCACGATCTGGTGGCAATAGACGCCGCTGTTGCGGCCTTTACGGGGGCAACCATTGGTGTTCCAGGTGGCGCAAACTTGCCGGTAGACCGGCGGATGCGTCTGGCTCCCTGCTATTCACCACTGGCGCTGTCATGGTTTGGCAACCGGCAGGACAACGTGCTGGTCCAGTGCCCCGATACCGGCGGCTGGCGGCTGTTTGTTGCCGTTTCCGGCAATTCCCGGCAAGGCGCTGGCCCTATAGCACCACCTGCCGTCGCGCGCGGCGAGGCGATCACGATCGCGGTTTCAGGCGAGGGCTTTTCGGTGTCCCAATCGGGTGAAGCGATGGAAGCAGGGGCGGTGGGGGCGTGGATCCGCGTGCGCACCAGTGCCAAAGCTACGCCCATCCGCGCGCAAATTGCCCGGCCCGGTCTGGTCGTCGTGCCAGTGGAATAGGGCGCTTGCCGGATCTTTTTTACAAACCGGCAAAATTTTTCCGCATATCCCCTTAAAGCTTCCTTTAGACTGCCGTTCTGTGATGCATGAAACGCTAGGAGCGTCGCCATGTCATCTATTGAAATCGGTGCACCACGCCCGGTTGGGCCAGTGCAGGTCAAAACTGCCACCAACGCCAAAGCGGCTCCCGCAGCTGCCTCGCAGGCCGCTGCCGAGTTGCAAAGCTCTTCGGTTATCGACGGCGGACCTGCTGCCAATGTTCAGCGATCGTCTGCGCTTGATGCCGGAAGTTCTGCCCCTGTCGATGTTGAACGGGTGAAGACCATCCGTCAGGCCATCGAAAAGGGCAATTATCCGCTGGTGCCGGCGCGTATCGCCGACGCCATGATTGCTGCCGGAATGCTGCTGAGGACTGCCTCCTGATGACCACAAACACCCCAGCTCGTCCTGTCACCGGTACAACGGCAGAAGTCACGTCGCCTTTGCGCGATACGCTTCGGCAGATGCTTGCCGTGCTGCAGGAAGAACGGCACGCACTTGCCGGACTGGACCTTGATCTGATCATGGGCTGCGCGTCGAACAAGTCCGAGCTTTGCGGCACGCTGGCCGACGTCAGCGATGCGCTGGTTGACGAGGAATGCCGCGGCTTGCTGGATGCTGCGCGCCGCCTGAACGAGGCCAACCGCCGCGTCCGCAACCTGATTTCCGCCAATGTCACAGCGCGTCTTGATGCGCTGACGGGCAGCACACCATTGTACCGCGCAGGCGCACAAGTTCACCGTCTGCGGACTGCATGAATTAGCAGGCTGCGCCATTTGGCACGGCCTTTGCTGAATACCTTCCGTGATGCCGCCGTCAGGTGGCCGGAAGGGACAAAGCGTGAGTTCATACGACTTAACTGGCCCAAGCGCCGGATTGCCAAATGCCCCGGCCACCCTTGGTGGTTCCGGGGCAACAGTGCGTTCGGCTATTGCCGGCGCAGCGCAGGCGACCGGCGTCGACTTCGGTTATCTGATGGCTCAGGCCAAGCTTGAATCCAGCCTTGATCCCACCGCCCGCGCCCGTACATCCAGTGCGAGCGGGCTTTACCAGTTTACCGGTGAAACGTGGTTGCGCACGCTCGACAAGCACGGGGCCAATCATGGCCTTGGCTGGGCAAGTGATCTGATTCAGGGCGGGTCCGTCAGCGATCCTGCGGCCAAAGCGCAATTGCTGGCGATGCGCTTTGATCCGCAAGTGGCATCGTTGATGGCAGGGGAACTTGCCAACGATAACAGCGAATATCTCTCAGCCACACTAGGCCGCCAGCCTGATCATTCCGAACTGTATCTGGCGCACTTTTTTGGCGCAGAGGGCGCATCCAAATTCCTGAATGCGCTGAACAGCGATCCCTCGCAAAGCGCCGCCAACATTCTGCCCGCAGCAGCAGCTGCCAACCGTTCCACCTTCTATGGCGCAGGCGGCGTTGCCCGTTCGGTCAGCGAAGTGATGGGCGTGATCCGCACGCGCATGGCGGGCGCATCGCAAAGTACAGGCGGCGGCGATGAGGCGCTGCAATGGGCAGCGTCAATGGGCATTACCCCAGCCACGGCGCAAGCACAGTTTGCCGGTGGGCCAATCGCACGCGAATTTCAGGGCGCGGCGGCAAGCGTCGGCAATTCGCTTCCACTGCCTGCCACGTCCATGGCCGATACACTGCGGCAAACATTCTCGTTGAACGAAGGCGGATCAGCCCCGGCGCACGTGCGTCAGGCCTATGGCCGTCTCTCGGCACTGGGGCTGTAACCGGTGTTCAAACGCTTTGGTTCTCCTGCTGCATTTGCTTTGCCATCCGGTGTTCTGACGCTCATCGTCTTGATGGTCGTCCCGATCCCGGCGGTGATGCTCGACGTGTTCTTCGTGCTGAACATCGCGCTTTCGGTCGCAATCCTGATGGCGGCGATGAACGCGGAAAAGCCGCTCGATTTCTCCTCGTTCCCATCGGTTCTGCTGTTTGCAACGTTGCTGCGCCTCGCGCTGAACGTGGCCTCCACGCGCATCGTGCTGGTCAACGGTCACGAAGGTGGCGCGGCGGCTGGTCATGTGATCGAGGCGTTCGGCGCATTCCTGATCGGCGGCAACTTTGCGGTTGGCCTGTTCGTGTTCATGATCCTGATGATCATCAACATGATCGTGGTTACCAAGGGCGCAGGCCGCGTTTCGGAAGTTTCCGCACGCTTTACCCTTGATGCCTTGCCTGGCAAACAGATGGCGATCGACGCCGATCTTGCCGCCGGGATCATGACCGCCGACGAAGCCAAGGCACGTCGCCGCGAGGTGGCAACCGAAGCCGATTTCTACGGCTCAATGGATGGTTCGTCCAAGTTCGTAAAGGGCGATGCGGTTGCCGCATTGCTGATCCTTGGCGTCAACATCATCGCCGGTTTCTGCCTTGGGATGATTTCGCACGGACTGACTGCCACTCAGGCCGCAGAATTCTATGTCACGCTGGCAGTAGGCGATGCGCTTGTTGCGCAAGTGCCATCGCTGTTGCTGTCTATCGCCGCTGCTGTGATCGTCACGCGGGTTTCCGACAGCCGCGACTTGGCTGGTCAGATTGGTGGCCAATTTGCCAACCCGGCAATCTGGCTGCCGGTTACCGTGGTGATGTCGGCTATCGGCTTGATCCCGGCCATGCCGCAGACGATCTTTCTTCCCGCTGCCGGGCTTTCGGGTTGGCTGTGGTGGTCGCTGCGCAAGCGTGCCAATCGGCCCGCGCCGGTGGTGATTCCTGAGCCAGTCGTCGTCGATCCGGGCCGGATCACGTTGGAAGATGTTAGCGACCATACGCTGGTTACCATCGAAATGGGCTATGGCCTGATCCATTTGGTGGATGAACGCCGCGGCTCGCCGCTGGTCGCGCGGATTACCGGGGTCCGCAAGCAGCTCAGCCAGACCTTCGGCTTTATCGTGCCGCAGTTCCGCGTGCGCGATTCCTTGGAGCTTGGCCCCAACGCCTATCGCATCCTGCTGGGTGGTGTGCCGGTGGGTGTGGCAGAAATGCGGCCCGACAAAGTTCTCGCCATTGATGCGGGTGAGGCCAATACCGATCATGGCCTGCGCGGCGAAAAGACCCGCGATCCCAGTTTTGGCTGCCCGGCGATCTGGATTGATGCAGCGCAGCGCGATCTGGCGATTGCCGAAGGTTTCCTTACGGTTGATGCCAGCACGGTCATCGCCACGCATCTCAATCAAGTTTTGGGTGATCGTCCTTCGGCTCTGCTGGGGCCTGATGAGGTCAAGGCGATCCTCGAAGGTGTAAAAGAACGCGCGGCGGGGTTGGTTGAAACGATCCATCCGCAGCCGATGTCTTTGGGTGCCATCACCCGCCTGTTCCACGCCCTTCTCGAAGATGGCTTGTCCATCGCCCATCCGCTGCCGATCCTCTCGGCGTTGAGCCAGGCGTTGCAGCAGACCACCGACCATGATCGCTTGGTCGATCTGCTCCGCGCGGCGCTGGGCGAGATGGTGATCGGACGCATCTGTGGCGCCGATGAACGTCTGCCAGTTGTCACGCTGGATGCCGGGCTTGAACAGATGATCGTATCGGGGATGCACGACCCCGCCACCGGCCAGCCGGTGATCGAACCCGATCTGGCCCGCGGTATTGGCGAGCGTATCTCCGCCCTGATTTCCGACCGTGGCCCCGGTGCGCCGCCAATCGCGCTGATTGTTCAGCCACGCGCGCGCCGTCCGCTGGCCGCACTGCTGCGCCTGCGCGCGCCGCAATGTCTGGTCCTTTCCATATCCGAACTTCCGCCTTCGCAGCCGATCGAGGTCATCTCGGTCATCGGCGGCGAAGCGCCCCAACAAGAGAGCGCAGCGATGCCGATCCCTGAGGGAATTGCCGCATGAAACATGATCCACGCGGATTTGCCGCCGCCCAGGCCTATAAAAAGGATGAGGTGTCCGACCGCATCAGGCGGTTCCTGCCAATGGTCAAACGGCTGGCGTGGCATGTCCACGGTTCAGGCCGCGCCGGGATAGAGATGGAGGACTTGATTCAGGCAGGGCTGGTCGCGCTGACCGAATGTTCCCAGCGCCATTCTGGCCCCACTGAGGATGGCTTTGCCGCTTATGCCAAGCTGCGGGTGCGTGGGGCGATGGTCGATCTGGTGCGACGATTTACGCCGCTGTCCCGCTCGGCCACTGAGCGACGGCGGGCCTTGCGCGAAAAGACGGCGGCGCTTTCGACAGAACTGGGCCGCCCGCCAAACGAAGCGGAACTGGCCGCCGCATTCGGCATGACTGAAAACCAATTGGCCGATCAGCGCGCTGCTGATGAACCCTTGCGGTTTGAACACATCGACGATGCCTATTCTGACAGCAATTCCGCCTTTGCCGATGATCGGCCCGACAGTTTTGCCATGTTGGCCGATCAGGAAATGCGCGGTGCAGTAACCTCGGCGATCACCGATTTGCCCGAACGCTTGCAGATGATTATCCAGCTTTATTTCGTCGAGGAGTTGAACCTTGCCGAAATCGCCGAAGTGCTGGGCGTCAGCATTCCGCGCGTGCACCAGTTAAAGGCGCAGGCGCTGGAAAAGCTGAAAGAGGCGCTGGGCGATGGATATGAAGTGTTTTGACCAGGCGGTTGCGTCTTTTGCAAAACGGGCCGAAGCAAAGCCACTCGCAGCCTTTCGTTCAAGGAAGGGCCGCGGGAGCTACTGAGCGGTCAGCGAAGTTGGTCGCAACGGGGCGGGTGCTCCGGCGACTACGCTTGCATGGGCATTTATGTCGTTGAATTAGAGAGCATGTTCACCGGCAAGGATCGGGTCGCCGACAGACATCTTTTTGCCGTCGGTGATGATCACTTTGTCGCCAAGTTTGGCCAGCTTGAACAGGTTCTTGGCGAATTCGTCGGGCACGCCCACGCAACCGTTAGTGGCATACCCTTTTTCAACTTTGCTGCCGTGGATCGAAACGCCATCGTTGGTCAGACGCATCATGTGCGGCATCGGCGCATCATAAATGTTCGATATGTGGTCGGCGTCTTTCTCGGTAATCGGGAAAACCCCGGTGGGCGTCGGCTTTTCGCCATATCCCTTGAGGATGGCAGCAGCTCCGATTTCATGCCCATCGCGGAACACGCTGATCACGCGGGCGGTGAGGTCTACCGTGACCACCAGCGGTCCAGTGGCTGGAGCGCGGGTTTCATCCCAATAGAATTTGCCGAATTTGATCGGTTCATTGATCGGCAAGATCGATTTGACCACGAATGGGCTATCAACAGGAGCAGCAACTGGCGCGGCAGCAGGCTTTGCCCCCAGTGCAGGGTTCGCAGGATTTTGTGCGGCCACAATCTGCAGTGGCCCATCAGCCGCAATCGCAGAAGTTTCTGCGCTGCCGCTGCCAATTGCCATTTCCGCGATATCGTGACCGGCGTAAAACGCCAGCAGTGAAGCGATTGACGTTGCGGCAAAGCCCAGTGGCAGGCGCACCCAGCGGTTGCTCCAGAGGCTTTGCGGCGTAGTCATTTCGTCATCACTCCTTTGACATTACCAATTAGACGCTCGTGCACGGCGTTGCGAGTCTGCTAACGCGCGCGTCCCGCACAGAGACGAGGGCACGCATGAACCTTTCCAAACATAGTTTATAACCGTTAACGGGGCATGCCGTTTCCAAAGCTAAAGTTGTATGTGTGAATAAGCCGGCTGGAGCCATGAATGCGAGAAGTCGAAGGCCGCTACCGCCTATTGGTTGGATCCGGTGAATTTTGGGAACAGGCAAGTCTCGATCTGGCGACGGCAAAGTGCCGCGTTGCGGTTCAGGCGATGACGTTTGAGGCCGATGCTGCAGGCCGGTCCGTTACTAATGCAATTTTGACGGCACCTGCGACGCATCGCCGCGTTTTGGTCGATGATTACAGCCGCAACGTGATCAACGACACGATGCTGCCTTTGCCCTTTCGACCCAAGGATGTGCTGGCAGAAGCGCGTGCGACGCTGGCGATGTTTGATCACATTGACGCATCAGGCGTGCCGGTGCGGGTGACTAATCCGGTGCTTGGCCATCCTTTGCGTTATCCTTTGCGCAATCACAAAAAGCTGCTGGTGATGGACAATGTTGCGCATATCGGCGGCATCAACTTTTCAGATCACAACTTTGCATGGCACGATCTGATGCTGCGCATCGACGACGAGGCTATCGCCAATTTTCTCATCGCCGATTTTGACAACGATTGGGCGGGGCAACCCACAGGGGTATCCGCAACCTTTGGCGATCTGGAACTGATCTGCCTTGATGGCGATACCAATGACCGGCTGATGCAGCCGCTGATAGATTTGGTGGCAAATGCCAAACGCTCGGTCGAAATGGTCAGTGCTTATCCGACCATGCCGTTTGTTGCTGCCATGGCGAAAGCGGCACGCAGCGGGGCGGCCGTTACCATTTACAGCCCCGCACCCAACAACAAGCCCATGGTCCGCGATTACTTGGCAGGTGTCGCGCAACCAGCTGGCATTGCGCTGCGCCTTTTACCTGAAATGACCCACGTCAAAGCCATCGTCATCGATGGCGAAGCACTGGTTTTGGGATCGAGTAACTTCAATTTTGCCTCGCACCGGACCAGCAGCGATATTGTTGCCGTGGTGCGCAATGCCCGGTTGATTGCCGATTTCGAAGCGCGGCTGCTGGGTCCAGCACGCGCAAGTTCGTTTGCGGCCAGCGCCATGCGTATTCCAGCATGGCGGCAATGGCGGGCCAAGGCGATGCTGGAACTGGCAGACCGAACGCTTGCGCGGCTCAACCATGGTCCCGTACGCGCCATGGCGTGGGGGCAGCTTAGGGCTATGGACAAGTCCTAATCCTGAGCGCGCTTTGGCAGGGCAAGCCTGCGCCACAAGCCTTCAAGCGGACCATGCCGGAAGCGCGCCAACCACCATTGCGGCCAGACCAGCATCGCGCTCCAACCAAGCAGCACAAAGCCTGGCAGCCATGCGCGTGGAACTTGCGCGCCCAATCCCAAGCCCCATCCGCAAAAGATCGCGCCCATCAGCACACTGGTGCCAAGGTAATTGGTGAACGCGCAACGCCCGGCTGCTACCAAAGCTCGGCCAATCACACTGTTTTGTACGTGCGGAAATAACAGCACCAAGCCAGCGGCATAACCTGCTGCCATCAGCAGGTGAGGCAGGGCCATGCCATGTTCAATGGCTGCAAACATTGCGCGCGGCGGCCAGTTGTGTGCGGCCAGCCATTGAATCGCCAGCACAGTCGGCAGCGCGCCCAACAGCACCCCGCTTAACGCCAACCATGCCAGTGCACGCTGTGACCATGTGGTGACAAAGCCACCACGCAAGGCCGCCATACCCATCAGCATCAGCGGCACGGTTTCGGTGAAAGTCGATAGGGCGGCGTTCAGCGGTTGCATCGCCGATTGATCCAGTTTCAGCCTGATCGCTTCGGCAAAGTCCGCCCGTAGAATGGTGATATCGTCGCTGACGGATTGGCTGATGCGGGCCATCATGCCTGCTTGTTCAGCCACATCGCCGGGTGATGCGATGCCAGCCAGCACGGCTTGTTCGGCAAAAATCCCCGGCAAGGCAACAAACGCCGACATCATCTGCGTCACAAAGTAGAAAGGGAGCGCAATGACCAGCAGGTTAAGCGGCGCTAGCCGTCGCAGCGCCAGTGCAGCCAGCCCGCATAGCGCATAGGTGAACAGAATATCGCCCCACCACAGGAGCGCAAAGTGCAGATAGCCAAACAGCGCCAACCACATCAAGCGGCGCACTTGCGCGGTATCAGGATCAGCCCCCGCCCGCTGCGCAGCATCAGCAAACAGCACCATGCTGGCCCCGAACAGCAGGCTGAACAGTGCGCGCATTTTGCCTTCGAACACCACGAATGCCACGCTGAACCAAGCCGCACCGCCCGGTTCCAATTGCGGAATTGCGGGCGAGAAGGTGGCAAGCGATGGCCCCCAAAAACCCGTGATGTTAATCGCAAGGATGCCCAGCACAGCAACGCCGCGCAGGAAATCAATCGCTTCTATGCGGGTTGGGGACGCAGAACTATTCAAGCCATCAAGGCTGTATCACCAGACAAGTAAACCCGCCAGACTTGAGCGCAGTACAGGCTTTGTTGGCATCGGCCTGCGAAGCATAGCCGCCAGCCAGAAGCCGCGTCACACTGCCCGATGGCAAATCGATCCGGCTATGCCCTGCAATTTCAGGGCGATTGCGCACTTTGGCCCAAAGACCGTCCGCATTGCTCTTCACGCCAAACGCGCCAAGCTGAAGGCGCCAGTTGCCTTTGGCGGCAACGACAGTTCTGGCGGTGGGCGCTGCAACCGGCGTTGGTTTGGCAACAGCAACAAGTTTTGGCGTTGCTGCGGTTGGAACGGCAATCCGCTTGGGCGATTGCAACACAACAGGATTGGCAAAATCTGCACCGGCAGTAACCGGGCCCGGTGCTGGAACCGGCACAGGCATGGTTGAAGGCGGCAAGTCCGCGCTTTCAATGGCCGCTGCGGCTGGAGAAGTTCGCAATGGCGCGGTGGGCAGGGCATTGACACCAAGATCAGCGGCGGCAAACTGCTGTGCCTGCGCAGCTTTTGCGCGTTGCTCAAGCTCGCCAGCAAGCGAAATGCCCATTTGGCGCTGATCAAGGGGGATCATGCCGTCCATCGTTGCCAGCCCGCGCGTGGCTTGTTCAAGTCCGGCAGCAGATGCCCTGCTCATCAAGGCATAAGCACGGACCCAATCTTTACCGACCATATCTCCGTTGAAATGTGCAATGCCAATAATGTATTGCGCGCGCGGATCGCCCCGCTCTGCCGATGCTTGCAGAAATGGCACAGCTTCTTCCTTGCGGCCGTCCTGAAACAGCAGCAGGCCCAGCGTGTCAGCGGCCTTGATGTGGCCATTTTCCGCAGCTTTGCGATACCATGCTTCGGCGCGCTTGATATCTTGTGGCACGCCCCGGCCCAGCTTGTTGGCTTGGCCAAGGTTGAACTGGGCATCGGGATCGCCATTGGCGGCTGGTCCCATCCATTCCTTGACCGCAGCCGCGTGGTCTCCGCGCGACCAGGCATCGACGCCGGTCTTCACATCTGCCAGCGCAGGCGTGGCTGCCAATATCAGTCCCGCTGCCATGCCTGTTGCCATGCGCGCGACCTTCAAGTTCAAGCGTGCCATGATTTGAAAGTCCGTCCCTAAATACGTGCGTCAAAGTCGGTTGATCTTGCGGCCGATAGTTTGCAGATCATTTCCCGGTTCATACAAGCTGGTGTATAGTCAACGATGCGTTAGCAAAGTATTAGCGGCAAATCTTTAACCTTCAAGGTCGGCTGAATAGTCAAACGGGTGCCCTGTGCGCAGCCAAAACGTGGTTCATAAAGTGATTTTGGCTGACCGCTCATTGCCTTTGATACGATTGTGCCAAAATCTTAACTAAAATTTTAGCCCAATCTGCGAATCCTTACCCACAGAATTGCATTTGTAGCAGGGGTTTAGATTTTGCGGGTACTGGCATTGGCATCGCAAAAGGGTGGGTCGGGCAAGACAACCTTGTCCGGGCACCTCGCTGTCCAAGCCCAGCGGGCGGGCGCTGGGCCTGTCGTGTTGATCGATATCGATCCGCAAGGTTCCCTGTCAGACTGGTGGAATGAGCGTGAAGCTGAATTCCCCGCCTTTGCCCAAACCACCGTTGCGCGGCTTGCCAGTGATTTGGCAATTTTGCGTCAGCAGGGCTTCAAACTGGCAGTGATTGATACACCGCCTGCGATTACCATGGCTATTCAGTCCGTTATTGCGGTGGCTGAATTGATTGTCGTGCCCACACGGCCAAGCCCGCACGATTTGCGCGCTGTCGGTGCAACGGTTGATTTGTGCGATCGCGCTGGAAAACCGCTGATCTTCGTGGTCAACGCGGCCACCCCCAAAGCGCGAATTACCTCAGAAGCCGCCGTTGCCTTGTCACAGCACGGCACCGTCGCTCCGGTAACTTTGCACCAGCGCACGGATTTTGCAGCCTCGATGATTGATGGCCGTACGGTCATGGAATGTGATCCCGGCAGCAAGTCTGCCGCCGAAGTTGCTGCGCTGTGGACTTACGTATCCGAGCGATTGGAAAAGAATTTCCGCCGCACGGTGTTTGCCGTGCCGCAGCAAGCCAACACAATGCCGATGGCTGGCGGAGGGCATCGGCCCAACGGTGGCTTCGGTCGCCGTATAGCTGGTTCTTGAGGGAGGCTGTGTGATGAGTGCGGCCAAGCCTCCTGCGTCTCTGTCCTCAGGGCTTTTGGCCCGCAAAGGAGCGGCGCGCCCTGCCATGCGTCCGCAATTGGCGCTAAGCGTCGATGAACAACGGCGCGTGTTGATCAGCATGGGTGAGGCCGTACCAGAACCAGACGATCTGGGCTGGAACGATATGGGCGAAGATGCTCCCGTCGCGGTGTCCGCTGGCGTTGATTTTAAACCTGTCGAAGCGCCGGTCGCCCAAGCTCCTGTGATTGTGCAGCAACTCGAAGCACTGGCCGCCGCCGTTACCGACATGCCGCTGGTCAATCCGCGCCCCCGCACCAAAGCGGGCAAAGTCGTCCGCTCCGCACTGGCAGAGGGGCGCAAGGCTGCTTTCACGCTGCGGCTCGACCAATATCGCCATTTGCGCCTCCGTCTGGCCTGCACATTGCAATCGCGCAGCGCCCAGTCAGTTCTGATCGAGGCGCTTGACCGATTTCTCGCAGATCAACCCGGGATCGAAACGATTGCCCGGCGCGCTACGCGCAACTGATTGCCTGAAGGAACCCAAAGCATGAGCAGCCTTTTCGCACACTTCGCCCCCCGCCGTAAATCGCGGTTGATCCTGTCCACGGTGCTTGCCGCTGGTGTGCTGACGGGCTGTGCCACTGGCGCGATCAAGCCGGGCAAGTTTGTCGCATCGGCCCAAGGTGCGATGGCCAAAGGCAATACCAAGCTTGCGATCGAGAACACCGAAAAGGCCGTGCTTGCCGATCCCCGCAATGCTTCATACCGGGTGCTGCTGGGCAATGCCTACCTCAAGGCAGGCCGTTTTGAATCGGCGCGTCAGGCCTATGACGAGGCGATGGAACTGGGCGAGGACGGCAGCCGTACCGCGCTCAGCCTTGCGCTCGCCGATGTGGCGCTGGGCCGCTATCCCGAAGCGATCGATACGCTCAATTCCTACCGCGATAGCCTTGCGCCCGCCGACTATGGTTTGGCCGTGGCGCTGGCAGGGCAGCCGGGACAGGGTGTTGCGGTGCTGTCCGATGCCATTCGCGGCGGTGAAAACACTGTGAAGATTCGTCAGAATCTGGCTTTGGCCTATGCGCTTTCGGGCCAGTGGCGCGAAGCCCGCGCAATGGCAGCGCAAGATCTGCCCGCTTCAGAAGTGGGCGCGCGCATGGAAACATGGGCGATGATGGGCCAGCGCGAACTGACGCGGGAACGTGTGGCAGAATTGCTGTCGGTGCCACTGCGCAGCGATACGGGCCAGCCCACCGCACTCGCGCTCGCCAACTTCCCGTCAACGATGCAGCTTTCTGCAGAAGCCGCGACCCGCGCCGAGCCATTGGCGCAGGCCGCAGTGACTGAACTTGCTCCGTTGGACGAACCAATTGCAGTTGCACCATCCTTGGCCGACGCATCGTCGCAGCCGATGCAGGGGCAATTGGCGATGATTGATTTGCCTGCCTCAACGCCAGCACCAGTTTATAAAGCGCCTGCCTACAAAGCTCCCGCTCATACCTACCCTGCCAAGATTGCGCTGAAGCCTGCACGGGCAGCAACGCCCGCCGTCAAACCTGTGGTGAATGCCTCGGTCGGCAATAGCCCGCATGGCGTCCAGCTTGGCGCATTTTCGAGTGCCGAAGGTGCGCGCCGCGCATGGCGTCATTTCGCCGCGCGCAATCCGGCGCTGGCCAGCTATCGCAACGTAACCACCAAAGTCACTGTCAACGGCAAGACGCTGTGGCGGGTGCGGGCAGCAGGCTTCTCCGGACTTGCTGCGGCAACGTCGCTTTGCGGATCGGTCAAGGCACATGGTGGGCCATGTCTCGTCCTGCGCGATTACGGCAGCACGACCATACCGGGCCAGTCCGCCGTCAATTCGCGCATGGCCAAACGATAATTTAATTCAGTTCGAGAGGGAAAGGGCGCGGGTTCCAACAAGGAGCCTGCGCCCGATCTGTATCAATCGATCTGATTGCCGCCCTTGAACAGCGCAGTGACGCGGCCTTCGACCGGGCGGCGGTCAAACGGCGTGTTGCCAGCCGCAGCGGCCATTTTGTCTGAATCGACGATCCACGGACGGACCGGGTCGATGATGGCGAAGTCTGCCTCGGCACCCACTTCAAGCTTGCCCGCAGCCACGCCCAACAGCTTAGCGGGATTGGCGGCCAGCAGTTCGAATGCACGCGCCATCGTTATTGCGCCATCGCGGACAAGCGTGAGCGTGAGCGGCAACAGCGTTTCTGCGCCCGCCATGCCGGGTTCGGCGTCGGCAAATGGCAGGCGCTTGTCTTCGGGACCACGCGGATCATGGCCGGATGCAATAACGTCAATCGTGCCATCAGCGATCGCGGCGATCACCGCCTTGCGGTCTGAATCGCGGCGTAGCGGTGGTGACATCCGGCAGAATGTGCGGAAGCCCACAAGTTCAAGATCTGACAGGATAAAGTGCGCTGGCGTAACGCCTGCCGTGATGCGAATGCCGCGTGCTTTGGCCGCGCGCACTAGATCAAGCGCGCGGGCGGTTGTTACTTGACGGAAGTGAACATGCGCGCCCGATAGCTCGGCCAGCGCAATATCACGCGCCACGGCCAAAGCTTCGGCTTCGGCAGGGGCAGAAGGCAAGCCCAATCGCGTGGCCACTTCGCCTGCGGTGGCGACAGCTTTTCCGGTAATCGCGGCATCCTCGGCGTGGGTCACCACTACCAGTCCGAGCATCGCGCAATAGCGCAGCAGACGCAGCATCACACCCGAATCGCTAATCCACGCGCGGCCAGTGGCGACCGCTTTGGCGCCCGCATCACGCATTAGCGCCAGTTCGGCCAGTTCGTTGCCTTCAAGGCCGCGCGTGGCGGCGGCCAGCGGGTGGACCCACAAGTCCGGCTTGCCCGATTGTGCGGCAAATCGCACGCGCGCTGGATGATCGAGCGGCGGGCCGACGTCTGGCATCAGCGCGGCGCGGGTGATTCCGCCAAAGTGAAACGCGGGCTTATCAATCGCGAAGACGCCCAGATCGACAAGGCCGGGCGCTACCAGCGCACCCTTGGCGTCAAACACGGCATCGCCATCGCGGGGTGAAACATCGCCCAATGCGACGATCCGGCCATTTTCGCAGCGGATAGCGCCCGTCTTTGGCTCACCCGTGGGGAGTACCAGCCTGCCGCCGGTGATGGTCAAAGGCTGTGCGATCATGCCGCTGCTCCTGCTGCATCCCAGCCGGGCACTTGGCGTGTGCGGCGGGTGAGCACTTCGAGGCAGGCCATGCGGATGGCCACGCCCATTTCCACTTGGGCTGTGATCAGGCTGCGGGTGGGGTGATCGGCGACGGTTGAATCAATTTCGACGCCCCGGTTCATCGGGCCGGGGTGCATGATAAACGCATCAGGCCCTGCCTTGGCCAGCCGTTCGGGCGTCAGGCCATATAAGTGGCGATACTCGCGCGGGGAGGGGATGAATTGCCCGCTCATGCGTTCTTGCTGCAAGCGCAGCATCATCACCACGTCCGCGCCCTTGAGCGCCGCGTCAAAGTCATAAAACGGGGTGACGCCCATCATTTCGACTTCTGCGGGCATAAGGGCGGGCGGCGCGCATACGCGCACGTCGGCGCCCAGCGCGGTCAGGCACAAGATGTTCGAACGCGCAACGCGGCTGTGCAGGATGTCGCCGCAAATCGTCACTTTCAACCCGTTGAGGTCAGACCCCACCGGCAATTGCAACGCATGACGCATGGTCAGCGCATCCAGCAGCGCCTGCGTCGGGTGTTCGTGCTGCCCATCGCCTGCGTTCAGAACAGGGCAATCGACCTTTTCCGCGATCAGCCGCACCGCGCCCGAACTGGCATGGCGGATCACGATGGCGTCGGCGCGCATCGCATTCAGCGTCATCGCCGTGTCAATCAGCGTTTCGCCTTTTTTCACACTGCTGGTGGCCGCATGCATGTTGACCACGTCCGCGCCCAACCGCTTGCCCGCAATCTCGAACGACAGCAACGTGCGCGTGGAGTTTTCGAAGAAGGCATTGATGATTGTCAGGCCATTGAGAAGATCGGTCTTCTTCTGGCTCTGCCGGTTCAGATCGACCCATTGCTCTGCTTCATCCAGCAGATAGAGGATCTCATGCCGGGCAAGCTGGCCGATGCCGGTCAGGTCACGGTGCGGGAAGGCAAGACCGCCCGCTGGGTAGCGGCCTGCCTGCAAGGGGTTGGCGCTTTGCATTAAACCAAGGTCCCTAGAGCGCAGGTGGCCCGCGCTCAAGCGGTTTCCCGCTGGCAATGCGCACTCGTCCACAATAGAGTTGCGCGCATGAGCTTTGCCCGTTCGGTCTGGAAGATCCTCGTCGCCATCAAAGATGGCTTGGTCCTGTTGTTTTTGCTGCTGTTCTTTGCAGCGATTTACGCCGCCTTATCATCGCGCCCCAGCCCCGGCATGGTTCGCGAAGGCGCGCTGTACCTTGCGCTGGATGGCGCGATTGTTGAAGAAGCCTCGCAAGTTTCGCCATCAAGCCTGTTGCTGTCCGGAGAAGCGCCGCAGCCTGAATATGTCGAGCGTGATCTGGTCCGCGCCATCGAACAGGCGGCAACCGACAAGCGGATCAAGGCCGTTGCGCTTGATCTTGAACAATTCGCTGGCGGATCGGGCGTGCAAATCGCCAATATCGGTGCCGCGCTGGACAAAGTGCGCGCCGCCAAGAAGCCGGTTCTGGTGCGCTCGCTGATCTACACTGACGATGCGATCCAACTGGCTGCGCATTCTACCGAGGCGTGGGTCGATCCGCTGGGCGGCGTGGCAATCAGCGGGCCGGGTGGCTCGATGCTGTTTTACAAAGGCTTGATCGATAAGCTCAAAGTTACGGTCAATGTGTTCAAGGTGGGCGTGTATAAAAGCGCGGTTGAACCCTACATTCGCAGCGATTCCTCGCCCGAATCGCGTGAAGCCTTGAACGCGGTGTTGCAATCGGTCTGGCAGAGCTGGCAGGACGATGTGAAGCGCGCGCGGCCCAAGGCCAATTACACGCAGGCCATCACCGATCCCGCCAAATGGCTGGCCGAAGCAGGCGGCGATGCCGCGCAAGCTGCCGTCAAATCCGGCATGATTGACCGCGTGGGTGATCGCATCGCCTTTGGTCAGCGCGTGGCCGAACTGGTCGGCACCGATGATGGCGGGCCGTTGGGTTCGTTCAAATCGACTGAACTGGACACTTATCTGGCCGACAAGCCCGCATCCAAAGCGGGCAAGGCCGTTGCGGTTGTCACGGTTGCGGGCGAAATCGTCGATGGTGATGCCGGGCCGGGCACCGCAGGCGGTGATCGCATTGCCGATTTGATCGATGGCGTAGTTAAAAGCGATGATTACGCCGCCCTTGTCCTGCGGGTCGATTCTCCCGGCGGTTCGGTCATGGCCTCTGAACGCATCCGGGCGGCGGTGGAGCGGGTGAAGGCCAAGGGCTTGCCGGTTGCGGTCTCGATGGGCGGAGTTGCGGCCAGCGGGGGCTATTGGGTATCAACGCCTGCCCAGCGCATCTTTGCCGAACCCAGCACGATCACCGGTTCCATCGGCGTGTTTGCGGTGTTCCCCAGCTTCGAGGCCACGCTTCCCGAATATGGCGTGACCACTGAACACGTCGGCACCACCCCCCTATCAGGTCAGCCTGATCTGCTGGGCGGTATCAGCCCGCAAGTGGCCGCTGTGATGCAAAATCAGGTCGAACAGACCTATGCCCGCTTCCTCGGCTTCGTCGCCAAATCGCGCGGCAAAACCACCGCAGACATCGACAAGATCGGTCAAGGCCGCATCTGGGACGGCGGCACCGCCCGCCAATTGGGCCTCGTCGATGAATTCGGCGGCGTGAACGATGCCGTGGCTTGGGCAGCGAAGAAGGCGGGCGCCAAAGAATGGCACGCCGCTTATATCGAAAGCGAAGGCAGCCCCTTCGCGCAATTCCTGCAACAGATGGAATCGGGCAAGGCGCGGCAATCTGGCGCACAAGACCTCGCCGGTGTCTTGGCCGCACGTCAACAGGGACTGCTGATGCGGATTGAATCCGACGTAAGCCGTCTGATCAGCGGCGGCGGAATGCGAGCGTATTGTCTAGAGTGCATGGGCGATGATCGCGCGGTCGCGCCGCGTGGGGCGGGTGAGAAACTTGGCGTGATGCAGATGCTTGGGCGGTTGTTTGGGTAGGGGGTAGTCAAGATGTGGCTGAAGAAGTTGTCCGGCTTCTGGGCGATGCTTGGATGTTTAGCCGTATGGGAAAGCTACTGGCTGTACGCCTATATCACGGCATCGGTGCCGGATGAAAAAATGGCAATGCCAGCAGCGATTTTGTTTGGCGGTATCATTCCCGCAATTCTGCTCGTGGCTGGTTTATCTGGAATCTGGCTTTTCAGCAGAATCATCAAGCAACGTTGGTGATGCATTTTTTGCGGACTTTGACGATAGAGCCAAACCCTCAATAGCCGTCACCCTGAACTTGTTCCATGGTCGATCTATCCACACGGACGACCCTGTGTGGCGATAGATGGATGCTGAAACCAGTTCAGCAGACGGAAGGGACCGCCATATCAGGCTCGACTCAAGCTACTGCGACGCACTGGCCCCAACCGTGGCATCCCACTCAGCCCATTCAATCGCCCGGCCCGGATAGGCCACCTTCGCGAATGGCCAGTCCGTTTTCAGCCAGTTGGTGGCCCATGCATAAAGTTCGGCGTCGAAGCCTGCGTCGTGTTCGGCTTTGGTCACCCAGATGCGGACCATGGCGTCGTAGCCTTTGACCGGGCTGGGATAGACGTAGATGCAGCCGCGTTCGCGCATGCCATCGGGCGTGAGCACCGCATAGGCAAAGGATTCGCGTTTGCTGAAGCGGGCTTGTTCGGTCTCCATATCAAGCATGGCATCGGCAGCGGAAATGCCTGCGTGCGGCCATGCGGTGCTGCGCGTGAACGTCTTTTGCAAGTGTTCGATAGACGACATGTAAGCGTCGAAATCCACCTTGGCGAGCGAGGGGCTGAGCGGCACCACTTTGAAGCCGGGCGTTTTAATCAACACCGGCACGGTGAAATCGGCGTCGATCCACGGCGCTTTCGGCACCATTGCGGGCACAGGTTCTGTCGCCGCTTCAGCAAGAGCAGGGGTGCCGCATACGAGCAGCGAGAACGCCAGACTTGCGGCGGTGGTCCTCAAATTCATCATGTGTACTCCTTGAAATGGAGCGTACCGTCCCATCGAACTCCTGCCAAAACCTTTGATGCAGGTGTTCCGGGCGAATCCCTGGCATTTTCAATCAACGTCAAATCTAACGCCTCCCCGGCCTTGGGGCGGGGTGAGGCTTCTGTTGGCTATTTTTCGCGCAGAGATCGCAAAGAGCGCAGAGAAAAAGAGGGTCTCACGCGAAGACGCAAAGTTGCGAAGAATGAGCGTTTGACGCTGGCCTTTATGACCGTGCTGGAAGTTCGAACAATTGGCAGAATTGAAAGCCGTATAGCAACTCATGCAGCATCTTCGCGCCTTCGCGTCTTTGCGTGATCAATTCTTCTCTGCGCCCTTTGCGGTCTCTGCGCGAAATAACGGAAACAAGCGGAACCCCGGATCAAGTCCGGGGCGACGGCGGAGTTGGTGGAGCGGTGTTGGGGCGTTACCCGAATCAATCGGGCGCAGGCGGCACAATCTCCGGCGGACTGACCGGCTCAACCCAATCCGGCTGCATCTCCGGCGTTTCGTCAGGCTGAATCGCGGGCGGCACTTCGTCGGGTTGGGTTACGGGGGGTGATTCTGGGGGAGATTGCGGTTCGATTCGGTCGGGCTGGGGGATTTCTGGGTTTGTGGCCATGGCGTGCGTCCTCAAATCAGGTTTATTTGTGCCTAAACGCCCCCGGATGGCGCGAGGTTCCACAACCTAAATCCAAGGCGCTTGCCCTTTGCGAATGGCTAGGATAGGGGCACCGCTCTCTTTTGCCGGATGCGGGCGTGGCGGAATTGGTAGACGCAGCAGGTTTAGGTCCTGCCATCGCAAGATGTGGGGGTTCGAGTCCCTTCGCCCGCACCAATTCGCGCGCCGGTGTCCGTAACGGCTTTTGGTGCGCCTTCGGGCGCGCGTGATATAGATGAAAGTTGGATCAGGATGCAGATCGTCGAAACAACCAACGAAGGCCTGAAGCGCGCCTACACAGTCACCATCCCTGCGGGCGATATCGCCGCGCGGGTTGAAGGTGAGGTCAAGAAGATCGCGCCGCAGATCAAGATGCCCGGCTTCCGCCCCGGCAAGGTTCCTGCCAACCTCGTGCGCAAGATGCACGGCGCGCAGCTTCACCAGGAAGCCCTGCAGACCAGCATCCGCGATGCGATGGATAAACTGGTTGCCGATCACAAACTGCGCCCTGCCATGCAGCCTAACGTTGCGCTGGGCGATGGCTATGACGTCGGCAAGGACGCCGAACTGACGGTTGAACTCGAAGTTCTGCCCGTGGTCGAAACGCCTTCGCTCGAAGGTTTGAAGCTTGAAAAGCTGACCGTTCCTGTAACGGATGATCAGGTTGACGAAGCCATTGGCCGTATCGCGCAAGGCCAGAAGTCGTTCACAGACGCTGAAGACGGCGCAGTGGCCAAGGATGGTGACCAGCTCATCATCGATTTCCTCGGCAAGGTTGATGGCGTGGCCTTCGAAGGCGGCGCTGCTGAAGATACCCCGCTGGAACTGGGCGCTGGCCGCTTTATCCCGGGCTTTGAAGAGCAGTTGACCGGCGTTAAGGTGGGCGATGAAAAGACCATCACCGTAACCTTCCCCGAAGATTATCCGGCTGAAAACCTCAAGGGCAAGGACGCCACTTTCGACATCACCGTGAAAGCGGTGAAGGTTGCTGGCGAATTCGAAGCCAACGATGAATTCGCCAAGATGCTCGGTCTGGAGAGCATCGAACAGCTGCGCGGCCTGCTGCGCGGCCAGCTTGAGCAGGAAACTGCCGGTCTTACCCGCACCCAGATGAAGCGCGCACTGCTTGATCAGCTTGCGGCTGGTCATGATTTCGCTGTGCCGCCATCGATGGTCGAAGCAGAATTCGAACAGATCTGGCAGCAGCTTCAGCAAGAAGCTCAGGGCGAAGAAAATCCTGAAGACGCGCTGAAGGAAATCGAAGCCGAGAAGGACGATTACCGCAAAATCGCTGAGCGCCGCGTGCGTTTGGGCCTGCTCCTGTCGGAAATCGGCCAAGCCAATGGCGTTCAGGTTTCTGCGCAGGAAATGGAAATGCTGATCCGTCAGGCGCAGCAGCAGTACCGCGAAGAAGACCGCCAGCGTTTTGCCGAATACGTTCGTTCGGAACCACTCGCCGCCGCTCAACTGCGCGCGCCACTGTACGAAGACAAGGTCGTCGACTTCCTGTTCGACAAGGCCGAAGTCACCGAACGTGAAGTGACCAAGGACGAACTGCAGGCCGCGATCGAAGCCGAAGACGGCGCTGCTTCCGCGCAAGCCAAGCCCGCCAAAAAGGCTGCGCCCAAGAAGAAGGCCGCTGCAGAAGACGCTCCGGCCGCTGAAGCCGCTGCTGAGGAAAAGCCCAAGAAGGCCGCTCCAAAGAAGAAGGCTGCCGCAGAAGACGCTCCTGCTGCTGAAGTAAGTGCTGAAGAAGCGCCTGCTCCAAAGAAAAAAGCCGCGCCTAAAAAGAAGGCTGACGACTGATCGATTTCGGATTGATCCTGCCTGACGGGGCGGGATATCGGACGACCCGGCGTGCTTTTGCATGCCGGGTCGTTGCCGTTTTGAGGCCAAAACTACGCAATCGCGCGCCGTATGAATTCGTAATTTGCTGAAGAATCACCCGCTTCGTCCAAACCCGAACAGGTTGGCGATTCGCGCCCGAGTCGACTTGTGTCAGAGTCCAACGGCAAGAACCCTCTCCTTTTGGGGAACTGCCAATGCACACGGTCCGCAATCGCGTTGCTTCCAAACCGCGCTCGAAGGGCAAGATGCAACCGCGCGGCACTCGCAAGAAGCAAGAGCCAGCATTCATGCTGAAGTCGGGCAATGCACCCGCCTTCCCGGTTGGCCTCATCGTACCGCCTCCGCGCGGCGCGATGATTACGGCGGTGCCTTGGCCAGAGATTGCCGCGCCAAAAGCGCGTGCCACCACCAAACCCAATACAAGGCGCAAAGCCGCACCCCCTAAGGTTCGCAAACCTCGCACCGCCGCCCCCAACGCTGCCGCTCCACCGGCCTCCGCTAAACGCAAGCCGCGCGCTGTCGCCAAACCTCCGGTCACCGTCGGGCAGCCCCCTGCACAGGATGCGGCCGCTGCGATGATGACCGAAAACCTGCTGGACCGCGCGCTCGCCATAAAGCCTCTGTCGGCAGAGGATGTGCTGATCCTGCCCTCTACCTCTGCTACTCTCGCGCGCTCGGCAACACCCACTACCAGTCCGATCCCTCGTTCAAAAGCCTTGGCACCGGCGCGCGGTTTTGGGCTGTTCGACATCATCGGTCATTGGCTGCGCGATGCCGGAAGCTGGCTTGGCCGTTGGAACAAGCGTGGCCGAAAAGACGAGGAGCGCGCGCGCAAAGTCCGCGCCCGCGCCCGTCATCACGCTCTACAATCGCAATTCGATGCGCTGGAAGCTTTGCGCCAAGTCGCAAAGGCCGATTGAGCGCGCGTCTATACGCCCCATCGTTTCAGGCTGGGCACAGGCACCGCAACGGTTCGCGCACGCTCATAGGCAGCGCCTGCGGCAAGCACTTGTGCATCGGCCCACTTGGTGCCCATGAACGATAGGCCAATGGGCAGGCCTTCCACCGCGCCCATCGGCACGGTGAGGTGCGGATATCCGGCGATGGCGGCAAGGTTGCCTGCGCCAACCCCCACAAAGTGATCGCCCAGCACCAGATCAATTGGCCATGCCGGGCCTTCAGTGGGCGCAATAAGGAAAGCCACGCGATTGTCTTTGAGCAGCCGGTCGATGCCCTCAGCACCAGCCAGCTTCAGCGAATTTGCCCGCGCTGCCTCATAGGCAGGTTTGTCGGTGGCTGCTTGGGCCTGTTCAAACACGTCCTGTCCGAACCAGCGCATTTCTGCAGGCGCGGCCTTGTTGAACGCGATCAGATCGGCCAGCGATCTGGGCTGCGCCGATCCCGGCACTGACCGCAAGTACGCACCCATATCCTCGCGCAGTTCATAAAGCAGCACGGTGAACTCATCGCGGCCCATCTCCGGCGGTGCGGTGTAATTGATCTCGACCAGTTCTGCGCCTGCCGCCTTCAAATCGGCCAGTGCCTTGTCGAACAGACTCAGCAATGCCGGATGAGAGCCTGCAGCCTTGCGCAAAACGCCCAGCCGCACGCCTTTGAGACTCGATGCAGCCAACCCGGCGGTGAAATCTGTCTTGCGTTTATCCGCCTCAACCGTCGCCGAATCGGCAGGGTCGCTGCCTGTCAGCGCGTTCATCAACAGGGCGGCGTCGGTAACGCTGTGAGTCATCGGTCCGGCGGTGTCCTGACTATGGCTGATCGGCACAACATGAGTGCGGCTGACCATGCCAACGGTCGGCTTGAATCCGACGATGCCATTGACCGAGGCGGGGCAAGTAATCGAACCATCCGTCTCAGTGCCAATCGCTGCCCACGCAAGCCCTGCCGCAACCGCAGCGCCGCTGCCCGAAGACGATCCGCAAGGGGTTCGGTCGGTTGCATGGGGGTTCTTGGTCTGCCCGCCCACCGCACTCCACCCGCTGGATGAGGTGGACGAACGGATGTTGGCCCATTCCGAAAGATTGGTTTTGCCCAGAATCACCACGCCCGCTTTGCGCAACCGCGCCACCAGCGGGGCATCGCGGTTCGTCACGTTGCTTTTCAATGCAAGGCTTCCCGCGGTGGTTGCCAAGGGGCCAGTCACCTCAATGTTGTCTTTGATCAGCAATGCCTTACCCGCCAACGGCCCTGACATTTTTCGGGCTGCGGCTTCCTCTGCTGCGGCGGCGGGGTTTATTGCCAATACGGCATTGAGCATCGGCCCGGCATCGTCAACTTGTTCGATCCGCGCGACATATTCGGCCACCGATTGTGCAGACGCTGGCAGGTTGGCAAGGCTTGCTACCGCAAGCAGGGTGAAGCGTGACAAGCGCATGCATCTTCTCCGGCAAAGTCGGCAGAGTTGCTCAGGTTTGGGATTTCCGGCAAGCGCCTTGTTGTAGTGATTAACCTGTGGTCCGCAAAAGCAGGAAAACCGTCACAGTATGCACCGCAGCAATGGCCAGATTGCTTGCAACAACGGGATTGCGAAGCGATCCAACCGTCAGCGGAGCAATCAGCTTGTAAAGGATCTGAATGGCCAGAAGAGCAATGATTGCGTCGGGCCATGATAGGACCAGAAGCAGCGCGGAAGCCATTAGAATGGTGAGATAAATCGATAGCAAGATGCCGCGTGCTGGGGTTGGCGGGCCATATGCGTCATCGCACCAACGGGCTTTCACGAGGAGCGAACCGCACACCGGCAGCAATACGGCAATGTTGAGCGCCAGCGATATATATGCTGCCACGACGGCGCCTTCGACCATCGGTTTAGTCCCTTCATTCAATCCACAATGTGGGCAAAAGCTTTGAACGGACGCGGATTGTGTATCATCATGCACTTTCGTACACGAAACAAGTTTAAGGCAATCCACGGGTTTGCGCGGATTTCCAGTTAACGCACTTGAACATCGCGCCGTGGCACGCGACATAGCAGTTCTAACCAAATGAGGATTCCCATGCTCGACTTGTTCGGCGCTTCGAGCGCCAGTGTTTACGGAGCCCAGGGCAAGTTCACCCACGATCCCGTCACCGGTGCCCTGATCCCGGTCGTGGTCGAGCAATCGAGCCGCGGCGAACGCAGCTTCGACATCTATTCGCGCCTGCTGCGCGAACGGATCATTTTCGTCACCGGTGAAGTCGAGGACCACATGGCCTCGGTGATCATCGCCCAGCTTCTGTTCCTCGAATCGGAAAACCCGTCGAAGGACATTTCGATGTACATCAACTCGCCGGGCGGCGTCGTCACGGCGGGCCTCGCGATCTATGACACGATGCAGTACATCCGCCCCCGCGTGTCGACTGTGTGCATCGGCCAGGCCGCCTCGATGGGTTCGTTCCTGCTTGCTGCCGGTGAACCCGGTATGCGTATCGCACTGCCCAACGCGCGAATCATGGTGCACCAGCCGTCGGGTGGCGCGCGCGGCATGGCCTCGGATATCGAGATTCAGGCACGTGAAATCCTGCGTATCCGCGCTCGGATGAACGATCTCTATGTAAAGTTTACCGGCCGGAGCCTTGAAGAAATCGAAAAGGCGATGGACCGCGATACCTTCCTTGAAGCCGAAGAGGCGATGAAGTTCGGTATCGTGGACAAGGTCTTCGAAACCCGTCCGGCGACTGATTCGCCGAGCGATGGCGAAGGATCGGGCGGCGCACCTTCGTGAATTAACGGCTTTTTCCCCGTCGCATCTTAAGCAACGCGAAAGGCGCGGCGGGGTAAGAACTTTCACTTGTTTTTGAGTCCGGTTGATTAATGCCCTTGTGGTAGTAGGATACGCGGACCCGCCTCTCGTGGAGGGGCGCCTGGGATGGACGAATGACCAAGCTTTCTGGATCGGATACCAAGAGCACCCTGTACTGCAGCTTCTGTGGGAAGTCGCAGCATGAAGTGCGCAAGCTCATTGCCGGGCCAACCGTGTTCATCTGCGATGAATGCGTTGAATTGTGCAACGACATCATCCGCGAAGAGACCAAAGCCGGTATCGCTGGCAAGAAGGATGGCGGCGTACCAACGCCGCGCGACATCTTCGAGACTCTGAACGATTATGTGATCGGACAGGATCGCGCCAAGCGCGTGCTCTCGGTTGCCGTGCACAACCATTACAAGCGGTTGAAGCACAGCGGCAAGGGCGGCGAAGTTGAGCTGTCGAAATCGAACATCCTGCTCGTAGGGCCCACCGGTTCGGGCAAGACCTTGCTTGCGCAGACGCTGGCCAAGACATTTGACGTGCCGTTCACAATGGCCGATGCCACCACACTAACCGAAGCCGGTTACGTGGGTGAAGACGTTGAGAACATTATTCTCAAGCTGCTTCAGGCGTCGGATTACAACGTCGAAAAGGCACAGGCTGGTATCGTCTATATCGACGAAATCGACAAGATCAGCCGCAAGGCCGAAAACCCGTCGATCACGCGCGACGTTTCGGGCGAAGGTGTGCAGCAGGCCTTGCTCAAGCTGATGGAAGGCACCACAGCCTCTGTCCCGCCGCAGGGCGGCCGCAAGCATCCGCAGCAGGAATTCCTGCAGGTGGATACCACGAACATTCTGTTCATCTGCGGCGGTGCGTTTGCAGGCCTCGACAAGATCATTTCGGACCGCTTGCAGAAGCGTTCGATTGGCTTTGGCGCGCATGTTGCCGATCCGGAAAAGCGCAAGATCGGCGAATTGCTGCAAAAGGCAGAGCCTGAGGATCTCCTCAAGTTCGGCCTGATCCCTGAATTTGTTGGCCGTCTGCCGGTAATCGCAACCCTTGAAGACCTCGACATCGAGGCCTTGGTCAAGATCCTCAAGGAACCGAAGAACGCGCTGATCAAACAGTATGCCAAGCTGTTCGAACTTGAAGACGTGGCGCTGACTTTTACTGACGATGCGCTTGAAGCCATTGCCAAGAAGGCCATCGCCCGCAAGACCGGCGCACGCGGGCTTCGTTCGATCGTCGAAGGCTTGCTGCTCGACACGATGTTCGATGTGCCGACCGAAACCGACATTGCCGAGATTGTCGTCGACAAGGACGTCGTGGAGGGCCGCAAGGACCCGATCCGCGTGCTCAAAGGCAAAGAGGAAGAAGCGGCTTAATTTCGCTTCTGACGGTTAAAAACGCATAATGGGCGGGTGCAGCGATGCACCCGCCCATTTGCTTTGCGCCGTCGGTGCGACCCGAAGGGACGCAGAGATTAGTTCGGCAACGAAACCGCGTCAGTCACGTGGATCACGCCGTTCTTCTGCATCACATCGGCTTGGGTTACGTGGGCCATGCCGCCCTTTTCGTCAGTCAGCATAACTGTTTTGCCCATCAGCGATGCCGTCAGCGTGCCGCCCGATACCGTGGTGATCTTGGCAGAACCATTGCCCGCTTTGATCAGGCCCAGAACGTCAGCGGCAGTCACTTTGCCCGCGACAACATGATAGGTCAGGATTTTGGCCAGCGTTGCCTTGTTTTCAGGCTTCAACAGCGTGTCGACAGTGCCGGCTGGAAGCTTGGCAAAGGCTGCGTTGGTGGGCGCAAACACGGTGAAGGGACCAGCACTGTTGAGCGTATCGACAAGGCTTGCCGCCGTGACGGCTGCAACCAGCGTGGTGTGGTCTGCTGAATTGACGGCGTTTTCAACAATGGTGCGACTTGGCAACATTTCAGCGCCGCCGACCATGACTTTTTCGTTGTGATGCGATGCCATGGCGGGTGTGATGAAAGCAGGCAGCGCCGTAGCGGCTGTGGCGATCAGGGCTGCGATAAGGAACTTGCGGGTCATGGAGAACTCCTCGTTCGAAGAATGGTTTTTCGGCGCATGCAAAAGGGTGCCGAACCGCCCCGTCCACTTGCCAAGATGGTGCCTGCTCTTGCGATTGCGACATGACCGTTAGGTCAGGGTCTTGCTTCGAACGCGGAAAGCCAAAAAATTCGGCGCGCTGCAGGGGGGCAGCGCGCCGACAGGGGTGGACTTCCAGCCGAAGGGAACGGGTGTGCTGGAAAGTCATGCGGAGGAACCGGGGCGATGGGGTAAAGCGCCCGGCTAGCTTTTCCTCAGGAGGTTAGTTGGACCGCAGTACTGCGCAGCGCACCATGTCCTTTGGGTCAATGCCCACATGGTCAGGTCAGACGGTGTCGTCGTCCATAAGGGTGCATTCGTGCCCGGCCAGCGTTTCAATTTGCACCGTGGCATGGCCGATGCCGAAATCGTGTTCCAATACGTGCGCCAGATGGTGCAGAAAGCCATCGCCGGGATGTCCACCGGGCATGACGAGGTGCGCGGTAAGCGCGGTCTCGGTAGTGCTCATTGGCCAGATGTGGAGATCGTGGACGGCTTCGACTCCGCCAAGGCTGGTGAGGAAGTGGCGCACTTTCTGTTCATCGATACGCGGCGGCACGGCGTTCAGACTCATCTTCAGAGAATCTTTGAGCAAGCCCCATGTCCCCACTGCGATAATGCCGACAATTGCCAGACTGGTGACTGGATCAATCCATTGCGCACCGGTCAACGTAATGAAGAGGCCTGCAATCACCACCCCTGCCGAAACCGCGGCGTCTGCGGCCATGTGCAGATAGGCACCGCGAATGTTGATGTCATGATCACGTCCGCGCATGAACATCAGCGCGGTGATGGTGTTGATCACGATGCCGATGGCCGCCACGATCATAACCGGCCCGCCTGCTACGGGCTCAGGATCGAACAGACGGCGGATCGTTTCAACCAGAATTGCGCCCAGCGCCACCAGCAAGAACGCGGCATTGCCCAGCGCGGCGAGGATCGAGCTTGATTTGAAGCCGTAAGTATAGCGCGCCGATGGTGGGCGTGCGGCCAGAATGCTGGCGGCCCATGCGATGACGAGGCCCAGAACGTCGGACAGATTGTGTCCGGCATCCGCCACCAACGCCATCGAACCCGATAACACGCCATAGACCGCCTCGACGATAACGAAGGCAAGGTTGAGCGTTATCCCCACCGCAAAGGCGCGTCCAAAACTGGCTGGGGCATGCGAATGTCCATGGCCATGCCCGTGGGCATGATCATGGGTGTGATCGTGATGATGGCCTGCAGACATGCGCTTCCCTCTAACCACTTGGGGGCAGGTAGGAAACGTCTTTGAAGTGCCAGGGGGCCTGTAAGCCGGGTTTTGTAGCGCCGACGGTATCCCACAGGTGGACCGTATCGGCGCTGGCAGCCATTCCTCTAGGCGGACCGTTGCCGGAACGCTCAAGCAATCAACCCGGACTGCTGGCCCGAAACAAGCCTGTTCTTGCGAACGCGCAGTCCCTATTCGATCTTGCTCCGAGTGGGGTTTGCCATGCCGCTTCCGTTGCCGGTTGCGCGGTGCGCTCTTACCGCACCCTTTCACCCTTACTGTCCCGTACCGAAATCCGGGATTAGCGGTCTGCTCTCTGTGGCACTTTCCCTTGACCGGGGACGTTAATCCCCAGCCCGGCGGGCGTTACCCGCCACCCTTGTTTCGTGGAGCCCGGACTTTCCTCGGTGTTTTTCAACAACGCGGCTGCCCGGCCCCCTGACACGAGGCGTCACCTAGCATGACCCAAGTCCCGTTCCAACAGAAGTTCGAAAAGCAATGCCCCGATCTGTCCGTCCACTTCGCCATCGATCCGGTGCGGCCGCCACCGCCGCTGGAAAGCGCGCACGGCGGCTTTCTGATCAGTGATGTCATAGCCGAAGCGTTCGAGCGCAAGGAAGAACGCACCGTCGTTGTCAAAGATCAGCCGGATCTTGAGCTTGGGAGTGGGTAGGCACAGACGGTGGCGGGCGAGGGTCTCCCATGGGAACAACTCGCCCGGATCGTCCTTGCGGGCCGGTGCAATGTCGGAATGGCCCACAACATTGGCGCGCGGGATATTGTGGCGCTTCACGATGTCCGCCAGCAGCGGCAGCAGGGCTTCGATCTGTTCGTCAGTAAAGGGGCGATAGCCGAACTCGTGGCCCGGATTGACCAGTTCGATGCCGATGGAGGCGGAATTGACGTCGGTTATCCCGCGCCATGACCCACGCCCTGCATGCCACGCCCGTTTGTTTTCATCGACGAGGCCGGTGACGGTGCCGTCCTCGTCGATCATGTAATGCGCAGAAACTTCTGCCTCTGGATCGCACAGCCGATCAAGCGCGGCCTGCCCGGTTTCCATGCCGGTATAGTGAATCACCACCATCGTCACCGGAAGCTTGCGCTCGTTCCAGTTGGGCGAGGGCACTTCACGATGTACGAGCCAGCGGCGCATGAGGCTAGGCGTGCCCGCTCAAGCTGCGGGGAGAACCGCGCCCAGGACAAGGCTCTCGGCCGTGACATGGACCTGAATGTGCCCGCCGATGGACGCGGCCAGTTGCTGGATCATGGCCGCTGGTGCAGTGCGGCTGGCGAGTTCTTGGGCTGGCAACGTGCCTTCCAAGGCCTGGCCGATGGTGGCATCAAACGCAATACGTTGCCCGGCTGCGCGCACGACGATTTCGGTGTTACCGTCACGCACTTCGGCACCGATATCGAGCGTGCCGCCGCGCACCAGCGCATCTAGCCCGATCAACGCGAGGTTGAGCAGCGTCTTGACCGCAGGCTTGGACAGCGAATCAACGCCGAACATCCAGTTGGCCGAAACGCGGGCATTGGCGCCAACCAATGCATCGACCAGTGCGCGCGCTTCGTTGACGGAAACGTGATCGCCAAAGCCGCCTGCTGCACCAAAGGCGAGGCGGAAGAATTTGAGCTTGTCTGCCGATGCCTTGGCGCTTTGTTCGAGCAATTCGAAGCAGCGCTTGCGCATTTCGGGGTCTTTTTCCTCGGCGAGGAGTTCAAGCCCGTTCGACAAAGCGCCGACGGGGCTGAGCAAATCGTGGCAAAGGCGCGAACACAAGAGGCTGGCAAGATCGATGGGGGAGGCGGTCATGTTCAGGAATCTATCCCTCTGCCTTAACAGGTTTACACAGTTTACAGTGTTCAAAAGACAGAACCCGGCCCGGTTCCCACAGAAACCTCATTCCCGAAGGAGAGGTGTCTTGGCGCGGAGAAGGTGGTGTCTGTCGCATCGTTCGAGGAGCAGCCTTAGCCTTGTGTGACGGCGTAGGAAAGCGGTTCGAAGCCGTTCGGCCCATCGGTCCAACACGTAATTGCATCTTTTGCGACGATCACCCACACGCGACCATCGCGCGCGGCGCTTTGCGCGTCGGTGGCAGAAGGTCCGGCAAGGCCGTTAGGGTGCGAGTGAAAATAGCCAATCACGGACTGGCCCAAGCCTTCGCGGGCGGCGCGGTGCGCAGCGATCAGCGCGGCAGGATCAATCTCGAAATGTCGGGCGGGATCAGCCGCGACATTGGCAGTGGGCACGGCGCTTTCTATGTTGGAGCCAGTGCCGAGCAATAGTCCGCAAGCCTCAGACGGAGCTGCCGCAGCCGCGCCTGCGATCATGACAGTCAGCGCGGTTTGGTTGATTTCTAGAGGCATGTTGCCGATGTGGCGGGTTGGGGCAATGCTGGCAAGCCTATCCACCCACCTTCCCGACTCGCGTCACCCCGGCATCGGCCGGGGCCCATGACGCATGCCAAATAGTGCCACGGCAACGGTGGCGCGCGGGGATGGCGAATAGGCCCCGGCCTGCGCCGGGGTGACGAGGATGGGTGAGTTTGCGCGAGTGCCGGAAACCGCGCCCTTCCCCCTTGCCGCCACCGCGCGGCCATCCCATATCCCCACCGATGGGGGCATCTGACAGTATCATTTCCGGCACAATTCCACCGGGCGGTTTGCGGCTGGACAAGGCGCTTGCCGAAGCCAGCGGGCTTTCGCGTGAGCGGGTCAAGGCTTTGCTGGGTGAGGGGCGCATTGCCATTGGCGGGGTGCGCGCGGCCAATGCGTCGGCCAAACTGCCTGAGGGTGTTGCGTTCACCATCACCATCCCCGAAGCCACGCCTGCGCATGCGGTGGCGCAAGATATCCCGCTTTCCGTTATTTATGAAGATGATGCGCTGATCGTGATCGACAAGCCGGCGGGTCTGGTTGTTCATCCGGCGGTGGGCAATCTGGACGGAACGCTGGTGAATGCGCTGCTGCATCATTGCCGGGGCCAGCTTTCGGGGATTGGCGGCGTGGCGCGGCCCGGTATCGTTCATCGGATCGACAAGGACACATCGGGGCTGCTGGTCGTTGCCAAGACCGACGTGGCGCACGAAGGGCTGGCCAAGCAATTTGCCGATCATTCGATTGTCCGCGCTTACAAGTGCCTGACGGCTGGCGCGCCAATGCCGCCTGCAGGCACGGTGCGCGGCGCGATTGGGCGCTCAAACCATGACCGCAAGAAAATGGCACTGGTTGAGGAAGGGCGCGGAAAGCACGCCGTCACGCATTACAAAACGCTGGCAGTGCTGGATCATGCCGCGCTGGTGGAGTGCCGGTTGGAAACAGGCAGAACGCACCAAGTGCGCGTTCACCTTGCGTCAATAGGTCACTCGCTATTGGGTGATCCTGTCTATGGACGCGCACCTTCACGGCTCAGGCCGATACTTTCGAGGCTCAACTTTCACCGCCAGGCGCTTCACGCTGCGGAATTGGGCTTCGTGCACCCTGTCAGCGGCGCAAACTTGCACTTCACCAGCCCGACGCCCGTCGATATACGGGAACTTATCGTCGAACTCTGCGCTGAAGGGCAGGATACAAGAGTACTGGCGATGGTGTAACGACCATAGAGTGAACAGGTGTTTTGGAGTCGTTTGTAAAAACGCTCCGCAATGCGTGGTCCCGCCGCCGGTCGCCCATCAGGGGGCCGACTTTTGGGAATCGACGCGAGGAAAGGAAACGATCACGTGAGCAAGGAACGAAACGCGCTGACCGTCCCTTCATTGGGCGGCGAAGCCAGCCTCAATCGCTATTTGTCGGAAATCCGCAAATTTCCGATCCTTAAGCCGGAGCAGGAATACATGCTCGCCAAACGCTTTCAGGAGCATCAGGATTCCGAAGCGGCTGCGCAACTGGTGACCAGCCATCTGCGGCTCGTGGCGAAGATCGCCATGGGCTATCGCGGCTATGGCCTGCCCGTTAGCGAGCTGATTTCCGAAGGAAACATCGGCCTGATGCAAGGCGTCAAAAAGTTCGAACCCGATCGCGGGTTCCGCTTGGCGACATATGCGATGTGGTGGATCAAGGCCTCGATGCAGGAATTCATCCTGCGTAGCTGGTCGCTGGTCAAGATGGGCACGACTGCCGCGCAGAAGAAGCTGTTCTTCAATTTGCGCCGCATGAAAAAGAACCTTGAAGCGTTTGAAGACACCGATCTTCATCCCGACGATGTTCGCAAGATCGCAACCGATTTGGGCGTGCCCGAACAGGAAGTGATCAACATGAACCGCCGGATGATGATGGGCGGCGATGCCTCGCTCAACGTCTCCATGCGCGAAGACGGCGAGGGCAGCTGGCAGGACTGGCTGACCGACGACCGACCTTTGCAGGACGAAACCGTGGCCGATGCCGAAGAAGCGCATTACCGCCACGAAATGCTGGTCGAAGCGATGGACAGCCTGAACGAGCGTGAACGTCATATCCTGACCGACCGCCGTTTGGTGGATGAACCCAAGACTTTGGAAGAGCTGAGTCAGGTGTATAATGTCAGCCGCGAGCGGGTCCGGCAGATCGAAGTGCGTGCGTTCGAAAAATTGCAAAAGGCAATTCAACGAATTGCGACGGAAAAACATCTGATCCCGGCGTGATCCGCCCAAGCTAAATATCCGTATCGGAACAATATAAGCGGCCCGGCGAAAGTCGGGCCGCTTTGCGTTACCATAGTAGATGCGATCACTCGATAGATCCACTCTTCGGCTCCGCGCACTCCCTAAAATTACAAAGTTCATTCTCACCCAATATGGATGTGGACAAGTTGAAAATGGTGCGTTAAATATTAACACGGTAAATATGAATGTCGTTTCATTTTGCCAGGCGCAGTTTTGATTTTAGTTGGCGGTCGCGCAGTGAAACATCTTCTGTCACTTCGGGAATACTTCAGAATGAAATCAATATATTATGGTAAGTCTTCATATGAGTGAAGCTCTGGAAGAAACGTTAAAAGAAGCGATTTCAGCAATGGAGCGCTATTTAAAAGAAATGAGCGTATCTGTTGATCGTTCAAAAGCTCAAGATAACAAAAATCTTTTAAAAATTGCCTTAATGGTAAAAAGAAATATAGTTTTCAGAGAAAAAATAATCCCTGAAATACTGGCTCCTGGCCCAATGTGGAGAATATTAATTGAAATATACATTGCAGAGAGTAAAAATACGAGAATCTCAATTACTGATGCAGCTTTAGTTTCAAATATTGCTCTTACTACTTCTCTAAGATATACCAACATTTTAGAAAATGCCAAGCTTATATTTAGAAAGCCAGATTTAAGTGATAAAAGACGAAATTGGCTACACCTGACCAACAAGGGCGTTTTTATTATTGAAAATGTTCTCGGAAATATCTTTGATTGCATTAGGGATTGTGAAAAATGAAAATCCTTGAAGAAATTCAGCTAATATGCCATATTTCCTAATATGTACTTTATATACACAGCATGAATTGTTGTTTTCACTGAAAATTTTCTAAGTATATGTCGTCGATGAATCTCGACTGTGCGTGGGCTTATTTCTAGCTCCCTAGCTATTTCTTTGCTGGTATGACCATCTGCTAAAAGTGCTAGCACATTAAATTCCCTTTTAGTGAGTGTTGACATGAGTAGGGACGCTTCACGGCGCTTGTCAAAATCAGCCTTTATTGACTTTGATTGTAAAATGCCATGCTCAATCTTTTCTCTAAGAATTTGAGGAGGGGTTGAATCAGTTACAAAGTCAATCGCCCCTACTTTGATGCTTTGAATCAATTTATCTACGTCAAAATGTGTACAGTAACCAATGATTGGTAAATAGTGTCCAGATATTTTCATTTTATTGATTAAATCAATAGTTAGGTCAATGTTATCATCTCTTATAAAGATTATCCCATTAGACGGGCGGTGTGTTAAAAGTTCGTCAGAATTTGCATAAATTTCAACATGATATCCCATTGAGAAAAACGATTTGGCGCGTGCCGCACGATCTGCTTCGCAATCGCTTACGACATGTATGGTCAGAGATTGGCTAACAAATGGAACGGAATAACTTGAAAAATTCCATACGTTCACGCTGCTGACTGAATTGTCATCGTCATTTGAATTCAAAGCCTTACCCCTTCCGCCAACCCATCCAATCGCCTGAGCAACGGCGCAATGCCAAGTTCAGCCACTTGCCCGCGCAACTCGTCAAGCTGGGCCGTGGGTTCGCCAAACGCCGCACGCACTTCAGCACAAAGCACCAAGGCGTGCAATTCATGCATCGTTTCACCGCAATCGCGGCAATGGGCCAGCGCCGCTGTGGCCAAAGCGGTGGCCTGTACCGCATTGCCTCGTGCCATGGCCAGCCGCACCTGCGCTTCGAGCAAGTAGTATGTCCCCGCAGTGCGGACTTTGCGATAGTGTCCACGCTGCAACGCTTCGCCGAGGATTACGTCCGCCTCGTCCAGCAGGCCCTGTTCGATCAGGCACAGCGCCAGCCAGCCCGCGCTCACCGGATCAAAGCCGAAAAACCGGTGATGCAAGCAATCGGCATGGGCGCGGCGCAAGATGCCAAGGGCTTTTTCGATGCGCCCACCGCGATAGTGCAAGTAGCCGTGGGCCAGATCAGCCAGGAGGTGCGAATAGCCGTGGCGATAACGACGAGAAAGGCGGGTGGCTTCAGCAATCCACTTTCGGGCGCGCGGCACATTGTCCAGATCAACCAGATACCACGCCCCAAATGCGCGCGCGAGGATGTGCGGAATGACCACCACCGAGCCGAATGTTGCGCCGTGCAAGCCGTCTTCCAGCCTCGCGCCGAGACGTTCCATACGCGCAATGGCTTCTTTGGGTTTGGCGCGTGAAAAAGCGATGTAAGCGCCGACGACATCGGCAAATGTGCGGCGCGGCAAACTGTCGTGCAGATCCAGTTCGGCCTCTGCCTTTGCCAACCATTCAGAGGCAAACTGCGGGGCACCATTGATCCAGTCGAGCAGCGCCATATTGATCTGCGCGACGGTGCGAATGCCTGGCCCCAAATCGATTTGCCCGCTGGCAACAGCTTGGATATCTTCGCGCGCTTCTTGTTCAAGCGAAAGCTGTTGCAGCGTATCAAGCGCCAGCAAAGCAAAGCGGGCGCGTTGCAACGGCGTGTCTGCCGGATCAAGTTGCGCCGCGACATCGCGGGCATGGCGATAGAGCGTCAAAACCGAGCTGATGGCAGCAAGTCTGATCGCCTCTTCACAGGCTTTCCACAAATGATCGAGCGCGCGCTTCGGCAAACCTGCCTTTTCAGCGTGGGTGGCAAGTTCGGCTTGAGTAGCGGCCTCGCCTTCAAGCAATTCCAGCGCCCGCGCATGCATTGCCATGCGCCGCCGCCGGACCATCGTGGCATAAGCGGCCTCTTGGACCAATTGGTGCGTAAAGCGCACAACATTGGCTTGGGCCGTTTCGATCACCCGGCTTTCAACCAGTCGCGCCGTGGCCAAAGCAGGGTTGCGGCAAACCAGTGCGGCAGCTTTGGCAAGTTGGCTGGTGGGAAACGAAGGGCCAAGCGCGGCACACAATTGGCATAATCGCGTTGCATCTTCGTCCAGCGCGGCAAGGCGTTCGGCCAATAGATTTTCTAGCCGAGCGGGGAGCCGGTTTGAGCCTTGTCCAGTTTGTGCGGTGACGGCAAATTCCTGCAGCGCCAACGGAAGACCATCGGCCCGCGACAGGATTTTGGTGATTGTCGCATCTTCCAGCGGCGTTGCGTGGTTGATCAGCGAAATGAGCGTGCGTGCCGCATCGGGCGACAGGGCGTTGAGATGAACCGGTTTGCCGCAAAGCCTGGTAATGCGCAGCACGGCCTTAGGTCGGCCAGCGGCGATGATGCCGAGCGGCGCGCCATGGCGCAGCCCCGCCAGCACCAATCGCGTTTCCCTGTCGATATAGTGCATGTCGTCAATCAGGATCAGCAGAGGTAAATGGGCGACTGCCAATTGCATCAGGCTGACAATGGTTTGCGTGGCGATGCGGCTGCGATCACCCGGCGTAAGGCCCGAAAGCCATGCACCGCTGCTTTCCATAAAACCGTTGAAGCATTCGGTCTGTTCTGCCGAAAGTGCGGCTGCCCGCGCAGGGTCGGCGCAGAATGGGCTTAAAAGTGCGGCCAAATGGCGGACGGCCTGCATAAGGCAGCCAAACGGTACTGCGGCCATCAGCGCGTTGCCGCGAATAACCATGAACGTCACGCCATAACCCGCAGCAAGACGGCTCGCCTCAAGCAGCAAGCGGCTTTTGCCCATCCCGGCATCACCGATGATGCCCAGCGCGGCTGGCTGGCCATCGGCCAATGCCGCAATCATCGTCCGGACTTTGTCGAGAACGTGATCGCGCCCGATAACTGGATAAGTTGTATTGCCTTTGACCGGTATGGAATCGCCACCGACAAAGGCGATTGCGGCTAGTTCGAACACGGCTTCGCTTGAATCATCGCTTTCGGCAGGAACGCTGCCCGTCGGGCGCAAGTCACAATTTTCGGCGATGAGCGATGCGGTGGACGCGGTGATGGCAATGCTGCCGGGGCGAGCAAGTTTTTCAATCTGGCTTGCCACATGCGCGGCATGGCCGACCACATCAACGATGCTGCCAAAATCGTGTTCCTGACGGCGCAGCAGGATTGGCCCGGCATGGATGCCGATCCGCACTTGTGGCGACGGCAGAATGCCGACCGCATCATTTTTCATCAGATCGATGATCCGCTGTGCCGCAAGAGCGGCGCGCAGGGCATGGTCCTGTGCTGCCGGATGCACGCCGAAAACGGCCATGACACCATCACCCTGAACGCGGACCACGAGGCCATCAAATTCATGAATCGCAGAAAGGATGAGCGCGATGGAGGCGTCGATCAGGTCGCTTGCGTCTTCAGGTTCAAGGGCGCGGATAAGCTGGGTTGAGCCAACGATGTCAGCAAACAGGATGGTGGCGAATCGAATCGAATCAAGTTCGCCAGCCAATCCTAGCAAGCCATCTACCATTCCTTTTGGCATACTGATCGGCAAAATCCCGTCAGACTTGGCCGTTTCCGGCGATTGTCCAATTTTGCCGTGCCCCCCAAATCGCACGTTAAGACTTTGTACCTCGTGTCAGACCGGTTGAAACATCCGCCAATCAGCCTGCAGAAAGCAAATTCACAGGTTGCAACCATTATCGCAACGGATTTCGTGTTAATCTTTCAAAATGGCACGATCTGCGGTAATCTCTTAAGAAAGAGCGATAAAGGCATGGCTGGGCGCAATCCTGAACAATTCGTGGATCGTTGCGGGAATTGCCGCAGGCGCGCGCGTGCAGTCCATCGTGTAATTTGCGGACTAATCAGTTCCACCGCTGCTGGTTTGATGCCATCAAAAAAAAGTATCGCACCGTTAAGGCATGGGTCGAGCGCGCCTCGCCCGGATCTCCAGACTTACTTGCGTTGTTTTGGCTCTGCGGTCATTGCGGGTGGACTCAGAGTATCAAAACTTTGAGGTTTCCGGCGTAAATCGGCACACAATGAAAATGTGATTCTCGACACATCCGAATTCGCGTCTATAATGGACCAATCCGGGGGGAATATTTGTGGCTAGCGAGACAGATCCGAAGTCAAACTTGACGGTACCTGACGATGTGCGGAAGATTCTCAGCGATAACGGCCGAGTTATGCGGGTCCGAAAAGGACACGTTTTGCTCGCCGTGGGTCTTCCCGCAAGTGATGTCTACTTGGTCACCGAAGGCTTGTTATGCGTATCGCTGGTTTCTGCGCAGGGGCGCGAAACGGTGCTGCGATCAATCGGACCGGGCGAAATCTTCGGCGAATTGGCAGCGATTGATGGGGAACCGCGCTCGGCCGATGTCGTTGCATCACAGAATAGCAGTCTGATGGTCATACCGGGAAAGACCTTCAACAGCCTGATCGAACATCAACCAGTGTTAGGCTTGTGGTTGTCGCGTTATCTGGCGCATCAGGTGCGCTATCTCACCAACCGCATCTATGAACTTTCGACAATGGCGGTCGGCACGCGGCTTCAGGCCGAATTGCTGCGGCTGGCAGATGGGCCGGATCAAAAAGGCGGGGCGAGCATTGGACGCATTCCAACCCAATCTGAATTGGCCGCCCGCATTGGTACGAATCGCGAAACCGTCACCCGCGAATTCTCCTTGCTGGTGCGCGAGCGGTTGGTGGTCAAAGAGGGGCGGCGGATCGTCATCCCTTCGATGACGAGACTGGCTGAGCGGATAAAACGCTATTCGCAAGCAGCTTGACAATTGGCGGCCTGATAAAAGGTTGGGGCGGCAGGTGTAGAATGGATTGCCAGACCCGCCCATGAGCGAATACCTTCGCGGGATATGAACAACGATCTGAATATGCCGCGCACACCTGTTGATCGCCGGTTCGGGGTGCTTGGCCGCGTTGGATGGCTGGTTGCGAGGCTGGTGGCGGCGTTTCTGGTCATCTCGGTGGCACAAGTGGTGATTTACAAGTTCGTGCCCGTGCCGATCACGCTGACGATGCTGATGGACGACCACCCGCTAACCAAGGACTGGACCGGGCTGGACGATATTGACCGCGATATGGTGGCTGCAGTTATCTCGGGCGAGGATGGCAAGTTCTGCCTGCACAGCGGCTTTGATCAAGCGGCAATCATGCAGGCATTCAAGCGCAACGCCCAAGGCAAGCGCATCCGTGGCGGCTCCACCATAAGCCAGCAAACCGCCAAGAACGTGTTCTTGTGGCAAAATGGCGGTTATCTGCGCAAAGGGCTGGAGGCATGGTATACTGTGCTGATCGAGACGATCTGGGGAAAGCGCCGGATCATGGAGGTCTATCTCAACGTCGCCGAAACCGGCATCGGCACCTATGGCGTTGAAGCGGGGGCGCAACGGTATTACGGCAAAAGCGCGCGCAAGCTCAGCCCAGTAGAAGCGGCCCGAATTGCCGCGGTGTTACCGCAGCCCAAAAAGCGCGAAGTGAACGGCGCAGGCGGCTTTACCCGTCGGCACGGCAATTCCATCGCGCGCCGGGTGGCGGTGGTAAAGAACGAAGCACTGGATTCCTGCGTTTACCGTTAAGGCATTTTATTCAAATTTGATAATGACTTGCGCACCAAGTAGCCCTTGGGCAACCGACACATCGACTGTGGCCGGCGATTCCATCGTCAGCCGTTCGTAAAAATCCTTGGGTATGAAATAGCGTCCAGACTCTATGACTGGATCGCCGTGCGCAACCTTTAGCCATGCCCAATAGTACAAGTCGCGGCTCTTGCTCTTGTGCGTCACTTCGGTCCGCTCCAGCGTCATCCGAATGGTGCTTTGGCTGTGCAGCATGGCTCCGTTGATACTGGGAAGCACACCCACAGACCACACCGGCCACCCCATCAGGCCGGTGACAACGCACAGCAGAGCGGCAAGTTTGCGAATATTATCGTGTTGTGCGCCCGTGATGGCATTGCGCCAAACCACCAAAGCAGTGAGAGCGGTCGCGCCTAGGCCCGCGAGTTTCAACCCTGAACCCGGCGCTATATCGCGCGGCCATTGGTCCCCGATCACCAGCACCAAGGCGAAAGTCAAAAGGATCGGGACAGCAAATGGAAGCAAGACCTTGGCAAGAACGCCTTGAAGCCCGCTTTGGGAAAGGGCTGTGTGAGTCGATCCGAACTTTCGCATGTGTCCGGATTAGCAAAGAGAACTTATAAATTCCTATCCCCCTCACTTGCCAGCGGAAATGCCATCTCGACCACAATGCCGCGTTCACCAAAGCTGCGGGTGATCGTGCCATTCAACTGGCGCTCCGATGATCGGATCAGTGCCGAGCCGAAGCCCTCGCGTCCTGGCTCGGTCATCACGCCGCCAGCGCGTGTGCAAAACTCTTCCCACAGGACGCGCGCGCGGCCATCGGTGCAGTTCCACGTCACCTGAAGCAATCCGTCAGGCTGCGACCATGCGCCATATTTGACTGCGTTGGTTACCAGTTCGTGCAAAACCAGTCCCAACGGCACAGCATGGCGCCCCGGCAGCACCAACTCTCCGCCCGACAATTGGCACCGCTCACTGCTGGAGCGGTAAGGCGCGAGGACTTTCGCGATCAGGTCAGCGAAATCAACGGTCTGGTCTTGTCCGGTGCCTTGCGTCACTTCATGTGCGGTCACCAAGGCGTGAATGCGCTTGGCGATCCGGTCGACAGCAGGGGCAGCGGCAGCATCCCCGCGTGCCGACATTTTCACAATCGCCAGAATTACCGCGAACAGATTTTTGACGCGGTGGTTCAATTCCTTGGCCAGCAAATCGGCCCGGTCGCGTGCCTCGGCAATTGCGGCGGCCCCTTCCGCGACTGACTCTGCCTCCGCTTTGCGAATCGCTTGCCACAAGCCCAGCGCCAACGCGCACACGATCACGACAAACAACGCAGCCAGCGATGGCAGGATTCGCGCTTCGGCAGTGGCAGCCTCGAAGACGGCGAGATCCAGTTTTACTTGTTCAATTTGTTTCAGTTGCGCAATCGCACTGCGCAGGCCCTGCATGGCCAACTGGCCTTCGTCCGAAAGCAGGCGCGCATGTGCATCAGGGATGCGCCGCTGTTCAACCAGCGCAACCACGCCAGACATCTCGGCCCACTTGGCATCACCCAGCCGCCCAATACTGGCCAGCAGCCGCGCTTGATCTGACGGTAGATCACTCCCCATCCGCTGTCGCAGGCGCGCCAAGGCGGCGGCATAACGAACTTCGCCTTCACGGTAGGGCGCAAGATAGCGTGAGTCGCTGGTGATAAAGTAGCCGCGCTGCCCCGTCTCGCCGCTCATCGTCGCGCGCAGAATTTCATCGAGCGAGGCCAGGATGGTGCTGGTTCGTGTCGCCTGTTGGCGCTGAGTCTGCTCTGCCTGAACGGTGCTGATAATCAGCGCAAATGTGCCTAACAACGCCATGGCAACAACCGTGAACAGCGCCAGAGTAGGGATTCGCGGCGCGCGCTGCCACCAGCGCAGCCTCCCAGATTCGCTCCGATTGTTCATGGAAAGGTCCGTAACCCTTCCGGGGCATAGTCGCAACGCATTGAACTGATTGCCGCAATCGCCACAGGGTTGACGCACTGCGGGGCTTCGCCTATCGGCCACAGCCTGATTCCGGCACGTCGCAACTGCGGCGATAACTGCCTGTTCACCGATTTTAACGAGAAGAGCAAACCAATGAAGCGCACTTTCCAGCCGAGCAACCTTGTGCGTGCACGCCGTCACGGCTTCCGCACCCGTTCTGCTACTCCGGGCGGTCGTAAGATTCTTGCAGCCCGCCGTTCGCGTGGCCGCAAGAAACTGTCGGCCTGAACGCAGCCGATAACCTTCCGGACAGTGCGGTCGCGGGCATGACCCGAATCGCCACTATTCGGAACCGGGCGGACTTTGTTGCCGCCAACCGCGGAATCCGGGTCGCAAGGCCCGGATTCGTGCTGTTGGTGAACCGCGACACGGTCCCAGCCGAAGAAGCCGATGTGCGCTTCGGGGTGACTGTCACCAAGAAGATTGGCAACGCGGTTGTCCGCAACCGCATGAAACGCCGCCTGCGTGCGCTTTTGCGCGATGCGTTGCCGGATGCAGGTATTCACGGCGCAGACCATGTGCTGATCGGCCGCGAAGGTGGGGTTGAGCGGGATTTTGCCGCTTTGCGCGACGAATTGGCCGTCGCGCTGTCTCGCGCCGCGCAGGGCAAGGGCGACCCTCCGCGCAAACGGCCCTCTTCGCACAAGCCGCGCAAATGAAACGCTTCATCATCCTGATTGCGCGCGGTTGGCAACTTGGGCCCTCGCGTGTGCTCCCGCCATCGTGCCGCTATAGCCCGTCGTGTTCGCAATACGCGATTGAGGCGGTCGAAAAACACGGCGCGATTAAGGGTGGCTGGCTGGCAACGAAGCGGCTATTGCGCTGCCATCCGTGGGGTGGGCACGGCTATGATCCGGTTCCTTGAAACTGGGTTGCAGGCCTGTCCCGCGAAGAAAATTACTGGCTGCGCTTGCGCGGCATTTGACTGACAGGACGCGAACACGGTGCAGAATCAGCGCAACATCATTCTGGCCGTGGTGCTTACCGGCCTGCTGCTGCTCGGCTGGGAATCGGCCATGCGCTGGTTCTATCCTGCGCCTGCAAAGCGTCCTGTAGCCGAAACGACGGCCCCTGCTGTGCCCGGAACGCCGGCTAAGCCAAGCCGTGAAGGTGGGTTGCTGAATCCCGTCGATGTCGCGCTGGAAAAGAAAGACCTGGCCGCAGAACTTGCTGCTGGTCATCGCGTCGTCATTGATGCGCCCGGTCTTAAGGGTTCGATCAATCTCAAGGGCGCGCTCGTCGATGACGTGTCGCTTGTCCGCCATCGGGAGACGGTGGACAAGGCCAGCGCGCCTGTACGGCTGTTCTCGCCCGCCGGAACGCCTGCGCAACACTTTGCCCAGATCGGCTGGGTGGGTGAAGGCGTAGTAGCGCCGGATGCCAACACGATGTGGACGGCAGACGTTGCAAAGCTGTCCCCGCAAACGCCGGTTACGCTGCGCTGGAGCAATACCACCGGCCAAACCTACACGATCCGCTACGCTATCGATGCGGACTATATGATCACCGCAACGCAAAGCGTCGCTAACACGGGCGTTGCGCCAGTGGTCGTGCGACCCTTCGCGCTGGTCAATCGCACTGAAAAAACGTCAAGCGTCGACACGTGGCAGCTGCATTCGGGGCCAATCGGCGCCTTCGATGGCTCAGTGAATTTCGAAAACAACTATTCGACCGTGACCGAAGCACCGGGCAGCACCGTCTCACTTAAAGGCACGTCGAACTGGATCGGCTTTACCGACATCTTTTGGCTTTCGGCACTGATCCCCGATGCGGGCGCCAAGGCGGAATCCGCTTTCCGTGCGCTGGGCAAAGGCATCTATCGCGCTGATCTGATTTACCCTGCGCTTTCGGTTGCGCCGGGCAAAGTTGAATCGCAAACTGTGCGCCTGTTTGCGGGAGCCAAGGAAAACGCGGTCCTTGAAAAGTACGAGGCGGCAGGCGTTTCCAATTTCAGCTTCTCGATCGACTGGGGCTGGTTCTCCTGGTTTGAAAAGCCAATCTTCTGGCTGCTCGATTCGATCTTCAACAAGGTCGGCAACTTCGGACTTGCCATCATCTTGCTGACGCTTGTTGTGCGCGGCGTGATGTTCCCGATTGCGCAGCGCCAGTTCGCCTCAATGGCGGCGATGCGTGCATTGCAGCCCAAGATGAAGGTGCTGCAGGAACGCTACAAGGACGACAAGCAGAAGCAGCAGCAGGAAATCATGGCGCTGTACAAGGAAGAGAAGGTCAATCCGCTTGCGGGCTGCCTGCCGATCTTCCTGCAGATTCCGGTGTTCTTCGCGCTTTATAAGGTGCTGACTCTGACCATCGAAATGCGCCATCAGCCTTTCGTGCTGTGGATCAAGGATCTGTCCGCGCCCGACCCTGCGCACATTCTTAATCTGTTTGGCTTGCTGCCGTTCGATCCGCCCAGCTTCCTGGCGATTGGTATTCTGGCGGTCTTGCTTGGCTTTACCATGTGGCTCCAGTTCAAGCTGCAACCGGCCGCAATGGACCCGGCGCAACAGCAGATCTTCTCAATCATGCCGTGGATCATGATGTTCGTGATGGCACCGTTTGCGGCAGGGCTGCTGATCTACTGGATCACCTCGAACGTGCTGACCATCGCCCAGCAAAAGTATCTCTACAGCAAGCACCCGCAATTGAAGGCGCAAGCTGACAAGGACCAGACTGACGTAAACCGCGTCGTCACCCGCGAACAGAAGGCTGCTTCCACACGGAAGCCGAAAGCACCTTGAACCCAGAAGACATCCGAGCAGAAGCTGTCGATGCTGCCGTTAAGGCCGAATTGATTGAACGCGCGCGCCTGCTGTTTGCAGGCCGCATCGAATTCCTCAAATCTGCGCCTGCGCTGCATTTTCTGCCTGATCCGGATGTGCCTGAAGTCGCCTTTGCGGGCCGCTCAAACGTCGGAAAATCGTCGCTGCTCAATGCGCTGACGGGCCGCAAATCCATCGCGCGTACCTCGGTTACGCCGGGCCGCACGCAGGAACTGAACTTCTTTGAAGTGGGTGATCCCACCTTGCTGCGACTGGTTGATATGCCCGGCTATGGCTTTGCCAAGGCCCCGCCCAAAGTGGTGGAGCAATGGCGCAAGCTGGTGCGCGATTTCCTGCGTGGCCGTGTCGTGCTCAAGCGCGCGCTGCTGCTGATCGATGCCCGCCATGGCATCAAGGAAGTCGATACCGAAATGATGAAGATGCTCGACGAAGCTGCCGTCGGCTACCGGGTCGTGCTGACCAAGGCTGACAAAATCAAGGCCAGCGAACTCGATCAGGTCTACACCGAAACCCTCGCCGCCGCGCGCAAACGTACCGCCGCCTATCCCGAAGTGCTGGTCACGTCGTCGGAAAAGAAAATGGGCATCGAAGAACTGCGCGCCGCCGTACTGGCTGATAGCGAGATTTAAAGACCGCCACCATTCCCTCGCGCTGCAAGCAGGGCGCAGGCGTGAGTGACGCCAAATATCCGTCACCCCGGTTGGGGGCCAGGGGCCTAGTGCCTCTCGCGTGCACGCGGCGTTCCGCGATGCGGCAGCGTAGTGGATGCTTGCCTGTGCCGTGATCACGAAGGTTTGTGATTGTCGGTTCACGGTGCAGTTGTCTTTTTTGGCGGAGGCCAGGTGGCCCGCTTGCCGCAAAGGCCTGCAAATACTAAAGCGCCAAGCATTATGGCAAACGCTCCTCAGCCCAAGGACTGGATCCTTGGCATTCACGCTTATGTTCCCGGCAAATCCACCGGGGCCGATGGCAAAGTGCTGACCAAGCTTTCCGCCAATGAAAATCCGTTGGGCAGCAGCGCCAAGGCCTTGGACGCGCGGCTGCATCTGGGCGATCCGGCGCGCTATCCTGATCCCGATAGCGTTGCGCTGCGCAAAGCCATTGGTGAGGTTCACGGCATTGATCCTGCACGAATCGTGATGGGCACAGGTTCGGACGAATTGCTGAACCTTGCCGCCCAAGCTTTTGCCGGACCGGGTGATGAAGTACTCTACGTGCGCTATGGCTTTTCGGTGTACGACATTGCAGCGCGCCGTTGCGGTGCGGTGCCGGTGATTGCGCCCGATGCCGATTACGGCACCGATGTTGATGCGCTGCTGGCCTGCGTGACGGAACGCACGCAAGTCGTGTTCCTCGCCAATCCGAACAATCCCACCGGAAGCTGGCTGCCGCGCGCGGAAATCGTGCGGCTGCACGCAGGCTTGCGTCCGGACATTCTGCTGGTGCTGGATGGCGCTTATGCCGAATATCTCGACCCCGAACATGACGATGGCGCGCTGGAACTGGCGGCGAGCGCATCAAACGTGCTGGTTACGCGCACATTCTCCAAAATTTATGGCCTTGCCGGTGAACGCATCGGATGGGGCACCGGCCATGCCGACGTGGTCGATATGATCAACCGCATTCGCGGACCGTTCAATATCTCGTTAAGCGGACAGGCGACGGGCTTGGCCGCCGTGCGCGATCAGGAATTCGTCGAGGCATCGCGCCGCCATAATGCGCTGCAACGCGCGCGTTTCGTGGAAAAACTGGAGGCGCTGGGCAATCACGGGGTGCGTCCGCTGCCAAGTCAGGCGAATTTCGTGCTGATCCTGTTCGAGGGCAAGCTGAGCGCGGAGCAGGTCTATCTGGGCTTGATGGACCACGGTTACATCACGCGCTGGTTGCCGGGGCAGGGCTTGCCGCAAGGCTTGCGCATCACCATCGGCACGCCTGAACAGATGGATGAAATTGCAGCAGCGATCCGTGCCATGTGTGAGGCCGCCAAGTGAGCGCCGCACCCTTTGCCCAAGTCACCATTGTCGGGCTGGGCCTGCTTGGCGGATCAGTGGGGCTTGCGGTGCAGGCCGACATGCCGGGCGTGCGCGTGGTTGGCTACGATGCCGATGCTGATGTGCGCGCGAGGGCACGCGAATTGGGTCTTGCGCACAGCATCGCCGAAACGCCGATTGAAGCGGCGCAAGGGGCAGACCTTGTGATCCTGTGCGTGCCAGTGGGTGCGATGGGCGCGGCGGCGGCGGCCTTGGCTGAGGGTTTGTCGGCCGACGTAGTGATCAGCGATGTCGGCTCCTCAAAAGGCACAGTTGCGCGGGCATTGGCTGAAGCTCTGCCCGGCCATCACATCATTCCCGCCCATCCCGTGGCAGGGACGGAACGCAGCGGGCCGGACGCAGGCTTTGCCACGTTGTTCGCCAACCGCTGGTGCATCATTACCCCGCCCGAAGACGCAGACCCCGCACTTGTGGCGCGCTTGGTGGCGTTCTGGGAGGCGCTGGGCGCGCGGGTTGAGACGATGGAAGCCGATCACCACGACAAGGTTCTGGCCGTCACCAGCCACTTGCCGCATCTGATCGCCTATACCATCGTTGGCACCGCGTCCGATCTTGAGGCGGTGACGCAGAGCGAAGTGATCAAATACTCCGCCGGTGGTTTCCGCGATTTCACCCGCATCGCTGCATCCGACCCGACGATGTGGCGCGACGTGTTCCTGTCAAACCGCGAGGCGGTGCTGGAAATGCTCCAGTGCTTCACCGAAGACCTGACGGAATTGCAGAAAGCCATCCGCAAGGGCGATGGCGACGCCCTTTTCGACCAATTCACCCGCACCCGCGCGATCCGCCGCGGCATCATTGAAATGGGCCAGGATGACGCCCGGCCAGACTTTGGTCGCTCGGACCATAACGGCAAAAGCTGAGCGTCAGCCTAGAGAACCAAAAACAGCAGCGCAATCACCCACATCACGGCGGTGGCAAGCCAGCCGCCGAAGGCTAGGCCGCGCGGGATGGTGAGGCGTCCCATGATGCGCGGGTTGCATGCGATCATCATGGTGATGACCATCAGCGGCGGGGCGAGCAAGCCGTTGACCACAGCGGCCCAATAGAGCGCGCGCATCGGATCAATGCCGGTGAAATTGAGGGCGACGCCGCCGAGCGTTGCCAGAGCGATCACGGCGTAGAACGCCTTGGCTTCGCGCGGTTTGCGATCAAGGCCCTCGGTCCAGCGGAAGGTTTCGCTGACCGCATAAGCAGCAGAGCCGGCAAGAACTGGCACTGCCAGCATGCCGGTGCCGATGATGCCGATGGCGAACAGTGCAAAGGCAAGGTTGCCCGCAATCGGGCGCAGGGCGTCTGCTGCTTGGGCTGCCGAAGCAACATCGGTCACGCCGTGGGCATTGAGCGTGGCAGCGGTGGCGACGATAATGAACAAGGCGGTGAGGTGCGAAAAGCCCATGCCGACCAGCGTATCGGTGCGAATGCGCTTGAGTTCCGGCCCAGCGGAGCGCGGCGCAATGCACAATGGTTTGGTGTGGCGGCGGTGCTGCTCCTCAACCTCTTGCCCGGCTTGCCAGAAGAACAGGTACGGGCTGATCGTGGTGCCGAACACCGCTACCAGCGCCATCGTATGTTCGCGGTCAAAGGTGAACGAAGGGATGACGATGCCGCGCAAGGCTGCGCCCCAGTCTACGCCAGCGACGAACACGACAGCGACATAGGAGAACAGCGAGAGCGTGGTCCATTTGAGGATGCGGGAATAGCGGGTGTAGCTGATGAACACTTCGGCCAGAATGCTGACAACGCCAAACGCCACGGTGAAGCCGAGCACGGGGCCGGGGATCAACAGGCCCAAGGCAGCGCCCATCGCGCCAAGGTCTGCGCCAAGATTGATGACATTGGCGACCAGCAGTAGAGCCACCATCATGCGCAGCAGCGCCGGATGATAATGGCGGCGCAAATTGTGCGCGATGCCGCGTCCGGTGGATGCGCCGATGCGTGCACAGATAGCCTGAATAGAGGCGAGCAACGGAAAGCCGAACAGCATTGTCCATGCCATGCCATAGCCGAATTGCGCGCCTACTTGACTGTAGGTGCCAATACCTGACGGATCATCGTCGGCCGCTCCGGTGACAAGGCCGGGGCCCAGGACTTCAAGCAGCGCGCGGGGTTCGTTGGTTTCGTCCGGCATGATGCTGGTCATGATCAGGCGTTCAGCGCGTTGATTGCGGCTTCGACGCGGGCTTCGATTTCAGCACGGGGCAGGCCGGGGGGAATCTCTTCGCCAAAGCGGTAACGCACCGTTCCGCTTTGCTTCCATCGGGTGTGATAGAGCGGGCCGCTATCGACCGCGACCGGGATGACCGGCAGGCCGAGCAACTTGTAAATCCCGGCAAACCCGGATTGCAGTTCGCGATGCTGGCCGTGCGGGATGCGCGTGCCCTCGGGAAATATCACCAGCGGGCGGCCTTCGCCAATGCGCAGTCGGGCCTCGGTGAGCATTGCGCGCAAGGCGCGTGCGCCGCCATCGCGGTCGACGCCGATCAGGCCAAAGCGCGCGCCCACTGCCCCCCAACCGGGAATGCGCAGCAGTTCTGCCTTGGCGAAAACGACGGGATTAAGGAACAGCCACGGCATATCGATGGCTTCGAAAAAGGCTTCGTGTTTGACCGCATAAAGTACGCCAGAGCGGAAGGCGGGGCTTTCCAGTTCCACCTTGATGCCAAGGATGAAATGGCAGCACAGGCGGTGCCAGTGGCTCCATTCCCGCACAACCCAACGGAATTTGGGCAGTGACACGTTCATAAGCACCAGTGCGCCCAATACATAAGGCACCGAACCTGCGTAGAACATGGCGTAGAACACAAGGCTACGCAGCACGGACACCAGTTTGCGGATCATTACCAGCCTATTGCCCACGCTAGCAGCCGAGCTACCAACTTGTTGTATTCAAGGAAGAGAATGCGAAAACTGGGACGCGAAACGACCGCGTCCTGAATAATGATCGTGCCTTTGGGCGCTTCATCTGCCAGATCGAAAATGGCGCGGCGCATGTGCCAGTCGGTGGTCACCACGCGGATCGACGTGAGCTTGTTCTGCTTAATCCAGCGCGCGGTTTCAATGGCGTTCGAGCGGGTGTCGACAGCATCGTAGCCTAGCGTGATGCAGCAGGTCATCAGCTTTGGCGGGACTTTGTATTCGGCCGCAAATTCGCGCGGGCGCACTTCGCGGTCTACGCCTGAGACGAGCAGGCGCTTGGCGGCGCGGCGTTCAAGCAGGCGCAAGGCGTGGGGGATGCGGCCGCCTCCGCCAGTTAGTGCGACGATGCCATCGGTGCTGACCGGCTCTGTCGCAGGGCGCGGCAGGGCCATCGCAAACCAGATGAACCCCAAAGCCCAAGCCAGCAAAAGCAGCGAAAACAACCGCCGGAAGATGCCGCGCTGCGTCATAGCATGCCCCGCAGCGCGTTGAGCACCGTCAGTCGCGCGGTGACGACGGCAAGCAAAACACCTGCCAGCGGAATGCAGCAGATCACCAGCCAATCCGACATGCCAAGGCCAACCGACGTCATCATGCCTGAACCGAGGGCGGCGAATTGATGGCCAAGCATGGCAATGGCGACCAACCCCAAAAGCAAGCCGCCGATGCCACCCGCAGCCGCATCCACTGCCATGGAACGCTGAAAGATACGCGCGATCTGGCTATCGGTACCGCCGAGCATATGGACGATTTCGATCGTGCTGCGATGATTGCCCAGCGCATTGCGGGATGCCAGCAAAACGGTGGCGACCGTGGCAAAGGCCAGAAGTGCGATCAAGCCGCCTGCCAGCCATTGCAACCCGCCAATCGCTTCGAACACCGGGGCCAGCCAAGTGGCCTGCGCATCAATCCGGGCGGCCGGCGCGGGGGATTTGAGGCGTGCGCGCAAGGCGCCCAGCTGCGCTTCACTGGCAGCGTCGGCAAGCCGCACGTCGATCAGCGCGGGTACGGGCAAGGCGTTGATATCGTCACCGGCGCTTGTCCCAAGCCACGGTTCAACCAATGCATCGAGTTCAGCCTGAGGCACGAGCCGCGCAGAGATCACTCCGGGCGCGCTTTGCACACTTGCCAGCGCGGCTTGTGCCTGGCGGTCCCGCTCGCGCGGGGCGCCGTGGACGATCTGGACGGTGACTCCGCCTGCCACATCGACGCTGGCGACGCTGGCCGTATTGCGCAAGGCAAGGCCGCTGGCGGTGGCGACAACCGTCAGGCCGATCATGATCGCGATGACCCACGGCATAGGGCCTGACAGCTTGCCTTGCGGCAGCAGGCGACTTTCAGCACTAATACGTTCGCGCCATTCGCCTTGGAACGCCTCGATTGCGGCGGGCAACATGCTCATAGGCCGGGCAATTCGGGTCGAGAGGGGGCTGAGCCGTTGCGGGGTGGATAACGTAACGCGCCCGTAGGATCCGACAAGCGGCCTTTATCCAGCCGCATGATCAGCGAATCGGGCATCTTTTGAATGAGATGGATGTCGTGGGTGGCGACAACGACGGTGGTGCCCAAGCGGTTAAGGGCTTCGAACAGGCGCAGTAGTTTCACCGCCATGTCCGGATCGACGTTTCCGGTCGGCTCGTCGGCGATGAGCATATCGGGGCGACCAATAACGGCGCGGGCGATGGCGACGCGCTGCTGCTCTCCGCCCGAAAGCGTGGCGGGCCGGGCATGGCTGCGATCACCAAGGCCTACCCATTCGAGCATATCGGTCACCGGGCGGACGATGTCTTTTTCAGGGACGCCTGCCACGCGCAAGGGTAGGGCCACGTTATCGAACGCCGAGAGGTGCTGGACCAAGCGGAAGTCCTGAAACACCACGCCAAGGCGGCGGCGAAAGCCGGGCAGACGGTCACGCGGCAGGGTGATGGCATCGGTGCCGAACATGCGGATCAACCCGCGCGATGGCCGTTGCGAAAGGTACAGCAACTTGAGCAAGCTGGTCTTGCCTGCGCCCGATGCGCCGGTCAGAAAATAAAATCGCCCGGAAAACAAGGTGAAACTGACATCGGTCAGCACCTCTTTGCCTGTGCCATAGCGCAAGCCTACATTGTCGAAATGGACAATCTCTGCATCATCGGGCTGGTTCATGTGCAGAAGACTATATCCGGTTGTTGCGGGCATTTGGTTACGCTGAAACGGCTATACGCGGCAATCGATGTGGAAAAAAGGCTATGAAAGCGTTTCTTAGGGGTTCTGGCTATTGTTTCGACAGGCAAGGGCATGCTTTACCATCGAAATGATTATTGCGTGCCCCGCCTGTTCAACGCGCTATGTCGTCCCTGATACCGCAATCGGTGTGGATGGGCGCACGGTGCGGTGCGCCAAGTGCCGTCATTCGTGGTTCCAGAACGGCCCTGAGCTTGCCGAACGACCGGTTGTTACGGCAGACGCGGGCATTGCTGACGTAGCGGTTGCGGCCCAGTCTTTCGACGCGCAACCGCCAGTTGTGACGCCTGCTGCGCCGCAACCTGTGGCTGAACCGGACCTGCCCTATCGGTCTGACGCGGAAGAGCCGCCGACGCCGCCGCCCTTGCCGCGTTCCATCCGCCGCAGTGTTGATGTTGAACCTGAAGACGGCCCTTCGCCGTTCGAACACGAACCGCCGTTTCGCCCTCGGCGCAATCCGGCAAAGTTGTGGACAATCGCCGCCGTGGCGTTTGCAGTGTCCATTGCCGGGCTTGGCGCTGCCGTGTGGCATTTCGGCGTGCCGCAATGGCTGCCGGGTGCCGGTCAGACATTCGGTGCGGATCGGCCAGATCTGGAATTGTCGTTCCCGCCCGAAAAGCAGGACCGCCGCCAGTTGCCCAACGGCACGGAATATTTCGGCGCAAGCGGCACAGTCAGCAATGTTGGCAAAGATGTGCGCGCAATCCCCGCCATCCTGATCGTTCTGCGCGATTCGCGTGACAAAGTTGTGAAAACTTGGGAAGTGCCAGCGCCGCAAGAAGAACTTGCGCCGGGGGAAAGCGTTACGATTAACGCTGCGGTCACCGATGTTCCCAAAACCGCAAAGGTTGCCGAGATCGGCTGGAAGCCTGATTAATTGGAAGTTTTGCCGGGCGCGGCATAAAAAAGTTCCGATGGTTGTTGCGCCGTTCAAACCTGTTTGCTAGTGGCGCGCTCCTACCCCCCACAGGGAGCCTTTCTTCGGTCCGGCACTCTGTATGATTATGCGGTCGTGGCGGAATTGGTAGACGCGCAACGTTGAGGTCGTTGTGGGCGAAAGCCCGTGGAAGTTCGAGTCTTCTCGACCGCACCATCTCCCCATCCTGATCGGCAATGGTGCCTCAGGTTCAGGGCAATCGGTAGGCCTCAATTCCACACTGTTGCCGTTTAGCGGTTGAATTTCCGCGCTCTCACACATTTTGTCAGGCTTGGGAAACTACGCAGGCTTTGCAGCGTTGTATCGGCACGAGGATGCGCATGTTGCGTGGCGGGGGTGTTGGCAACAGCGGCCGATGCCCCCGCTTTTTTCCTATGCCATTGCCATTAAGCTGGCGTTGCCGCCCGCAGCGGTCGTGTTGATCGACAGCGAAACTTCCTTGACCAGCATGGAATCGTCATCGGCAGGGCACAGTACCGGTATGATCGGGCCATCAACCATAGCCACGGCTTGGGCAATCGCCAGCGTGAATGACGCATCGCCATCAACCAGCGCGCGGGCAAACGGGCCTTGAATTTGCCAGCCGGGATCAGCAGTTACTGGTGTTCCGCCCAGCATTTCGACCCGCTTTTCCAGCGCGTTAAGGTTGTCTTGATGTTGTGCCGCGATCAGCACTCGTCCGATGGGACGGCAGGCGTGAATGTTGCGTTCGCCCACAGGTCCGGCCAGTTCATGCGACCCCAGTTCGGTGGCTGGTGCGGCGGGGGCCGTGCAGACCAAGCGCCTTAGATAGAGCGGTCCGCCAGCCTTGGGGCCGGTGCCAGACAATCCGTGGCCGCCGAACGGCTGCACGCCGACAACAGCGCCGATCACGTTGCGGTTCACATAGATGTTGCCCGCCGAGATATTCGCGGTGACCTTTGCAATAGTTTCATCCAGCCGCGTGTGCAGGCCGAATGTCAGGCCATAACCCCAAGCGTTGATCCGATCGACCATCGCATCAAGTTCGGTCCGGGCATAGCGGATCACATGCAGGACGGGTCCGAACACTTCACGGGTGAGCAGAGCGGCGTTTTCCAGTTCAATTATCGTGGGGGCAACGAAAGTGCCGTTGACGGTTTGTTTGCCAAGCGGCAGGCGATGAACCGGGCAGCCTTTGGATTGAAGGTCTGCGATATGGGCTTCGATGATGTCGCGGGCCTGCGCGGTAATGACTGGTCCGATATCGGCGCTGAGGCAATCGGTGGGGGCGACGTTAAGCTGTGCCAGAGCGCCCTTGAGCATGGTCAGGATGTGATCGGCCACGTCGTCCTGCAAGCAGAGCACGCGCAAGGCAGAGCAGCGTTGGCCTGCGCTATCAAAAGCAGATGCAATGACATCGGCCACGAATTGTTCGGCGAGTGCCGAACTATCTACGATCATGGCGTTCTGGCCGCCTGTTTCGGCAACCAGCGGTATGGGGCGGCCATCGGCGGTGAGGCGTGTGGCAAGCTGCCGCTGGATAAGACGGCCCACGTCGGTTGATCCAGTGAACAGCACGGCGGCGACTTCCGGCGCCACAACCAGCGCCGCACCAATAGCGCCATTGCCGGGCAAGAAGATCAGCGCATCATCGGGCACGCCGGCTTCGTGGAGGATCCGCACGGCTTCAGCGGCGATGAGCGGGGTTTCTTCGGCAGGTTTTGCGAGCACGGCGTTACCGGCCATCAGCGCGGCGGCGACTTGGCCGGTGAAGATCGCCAGCGGGAAGTTCCACGGGCTGATGCACAGGGCAACGCCACGCGGCTGGGAATCAACGAGAATTGGCGCTTGCGCGGCATAGTAGCGCAGAAAATCGATAGCCTCGCGCACTTCGGCGATGGAATTGGCGGCAGACTTTCCCGCTTCGCGCATGGTAAGCGCGATCAGTTCCGGCATGGCTGCCTGCATGGCATCGGCAGCACGATCAAGAATGCGCGCGCGCGCGGCAGCGGGTGTCTGGCCCCAACGTGATGCCGCAGCAAGGCGTGGGGCTTGCGCCGCAGCGAGCGGAAGTGCTTCGCAGACCATGCCGACGACATCGCCATGATTGGCGGGATTGCGCACGGGGCGAGGTGGCTCGGCAGGCAGTTCAGCGGTGGGTGCCGCATGGCGCATTAAGCTTGAGACAGCGCGGAAGCGTGTGACCAGATCGGCAAGAGTCTGTTCATTTGCCAGATCAAAACCAACGCTGTTGCGGCGATCGGGGATTATCGCATGTGGCAAGGCGATGGACGGATGAGGCGATCCCGGATTTGCCGACGTGGCGACTTGTGCGACCGGATCGGCGATGATGTCGTCCACCGGAATATCGGGATTGGCGATGCGGTTGACGAATGAGGAGTTCGCGCCATTTTCCAGCAAGCGGCGGACAAGGTAGGCGAGAAGCGTTTCATGCGTGCCGACAGGCGCATAAATGCGGCACGGGCGGTTCAGCTTATCCGGGCCGACAACCTCGTCGTAAAGCGCCTCGCCCATGCCGTGAAGGCATTGGAATTCATACGTGCCGAGCGAAAAGTCTGGCCCGGCCAGACGATAGATCGTCGCCAGCGTTTGGGCGTTATGCGTAGCGAATTGCGGAAATATGGCGTGCGGCGCAGACAGCAGGCGGCGGGCGCAGGCGATATAGGCAACATCGGTGTGTACCTTGCGGGTATAGACCGGAAAATCGCTTTGCCCATCCACTTGCGCGCGTTTGATCTCGGCGTCCCAATAGGCCCCTTTGACGAGCCGCACCATGATCCGACGGCCGGAACGCTGGGCAAGATCGATGATCCAATCGATCACCATCGGGCAGCGTTTGCCATAGGCCTGCACGACAAAGCCGAGGCCATGCCAGCCAGCAAGTTCAGGATCGGTCGCCAAGGCTTCGAACAGATCGAGTGACAATTCGAGGCGGTCGGATTCTTCGGCATCAATGTTCAGACCGATGTCGTAACGCATCGCGAGCAGCGCCAGCGTTTTTACGCGGGGCAGCAGTTCAGCCATTACGCGGCCCTGTTGGGAACGCACATAGCGTGGATGCAGGGCCGAGAGTTTGATAGAAATTCCGGGGCCTGCATAGACGCCGCGTCCTGCCGATGCCTGGCCGATGGCGTGGAGTGCGGCTTCGTAGTCAGCGAAGTAACGGTCGGCATCTTGCGCTGTCATCGCTGCTTCGCCCAGCATATCGTAACTATAGCTAAAGCCGCGCGCTTCGAGCGTACGTGCGCGTTTAAGCGCGTCGGAGATTGTTTCACCGCGCACGAATTGTTCGCCCATCAGACGCATGGCCAGATCAACGCCGCGCCGGATGATCGGTTCGCCAGCGCGGCCGAGCAGGCGCGTGAGGGCGGAACCAAGTCCGCCGTCATCGACGCTTGCTGTCAGCTTGCCGGTCACGACAAGCCCCCACGTGGCGGCGTTGACGAACAGTGAGCGATCACTGCCGATATGCGCCAGCCAATCGCCACCAGCAATCTTGTCGCGGATCAAGGCGTCGCGCGTGGCGTTGTCCGGGATGCGCAGCAAGGCTTCGGCAAGGCACATCAGCGCGATGCCTTCCTGCGTGGACAGCGCATATTCCTGCACCAGTTGTTCGACACCGCTACCTTGGGGTTTGGCGCGCAAGGCCTCGACCAGTTTGCGCGCCAGATTTTGGGCTGATGCGCTAAGTTTGGGGTGAAGCGTGGATTCAGGCAGCAGCGATGTCACACAATCGTGTTCGGACCGCCGGGTTGCTTGGGTGATGGCACGGCGCAACCGCGTCGGCTGGGCAAGAACGGGCGCGAATTGGGCGAAGGGAACAGAGTTGGGCATCGCGCATATTACCATAGGCGGCGGCGGCAATGTGTCTTAACCCTGTGGCGTCAGCAGGATATCCGACTTTAATATGTGATATTTTAGGTGTATAAATTTACTATGATCAAATCTGATAGGCAATTTGACCAATTCGACCGCAAGATCATTGATCTTTTGTCGCGCGATGGGCGTATGTCGGTCACGGATCTGGCCGCGCAAGTGGGCTTGTCCAAAACGCCGTGTCAGATTCGGCTAAAACGGCTGATCGATGATGGGGTAATCAAGGGGTTTCGTGCGGTACTGGACATGGCGCGGCTGGGGCTTGATCACATTGCCTATACCGAAGTGAAGCTGTCCGACACGCGCGAACAGGCCTTGGCTGATTTCAACCAAGGCGTCATGGCCATTCCGGAAATTGAGGAATGCCACATGATTGCGGGCAATTTCGACTACTTGCTGAAAATACGGACAGCGGACATCCGCCGGTTTCGGCTCGTTCTGGGCGAGAAGATATCAACCCTGCCGCATGTTTCCAACACGTCGACGTTCGTGGTGATGGAATCGATCAAGGATTTTTCAGGATAACGGGAGTTTACCCGAAATCCTCAATCCGAAACGCTTGCGCAAATCCAATCGCCAGACTTTGCGCGCTCAGTCGCTCGATCATCGGCAATCGGCCAAGCCGCGTGACGGAACCCATCGCGCAAATGGTTGCTTCGCTGTCTGCATTGCCTTCGCCCACGAAAGCAACGCCATGGATCGGGACTCCGCGTGAGCGCAGGGCTTCGATCGTGAGGAGCGAGTGGTTGATCGTGCCAAGGGCGGTGCGCGCAACAATGATCACCGGCAGGTTCCACCATGCGAAAACATCAGCATATGTGGTGTTGCGCGTAACAGGGACAAGCGCGCCACCAGCGCCTTCGACCACCAGCGGTCTGACAGCGGGCAGGGTCAACTGGGCGAGGTCGATGACCACGCCGTCTAGTTCTGCCGAGCGGTGTGGCGAGCAGGGCGTGGCAAGACGGTAGGCTTCGGGCAAGATATGCCCGGCGGGCACGCCAGACAATTGCGCGACGTGATCGCGGTCTGCGCCATCATCAAGCCCTGCCTGAACAGGCTTCCAATAATGCGCCTGTAGCGCACCAGTCAGCGCGGCGGAAAAGATCGTCTTGCCGATGCCGGTATCGGTGCCGGTGACGATAAACGCGCTCATTGCAGGGCTTCAGCCAGAGCCACGGCAAGGGAGTCGATATCTTCGGCGCGCGCGTTCAGCGTTAGCGAAATGCGCAAGCGGCTGGTGCCTTGGGGCACGGTGGGCGGGCGAATGCCGCGCACATCGAACCCGGCCCTTTGCAGCTTTGCGGCAACATCCATCGTGCGGGCATCATCATGCAGGATAAGCGGCAGGAGTTGCGATCCGGTGGCGAGCGCGCCGTGACGGCCCAGCACACGTTCGGCGTGGGCGACCAGATTGTGCAAGGCATCGCGGCGGCTGGGTTCATCGGCCAGCATGCGGAGCGCCTCGCGCACAGCAGCGGCGACCAAGGGTGACGGGGCGGTGGAGAAGATGAACGGGCGGCCACGGTTGACGAGGAAATCGCGCACAACGCGCGGGCCAAGCACCAGCGCGCCTTCGCAACCGAGCGCCTTGCCGCAAGTGCGCAGGACGATAGTGTCGGGCCGTCCATCAAGATCGGCGGCAAGACCGCGCCCGTCAGGTCCGAACACCCCGGTTGCATGGGCTTCATCGATCAGCATGACCGCATCGTGGCGCTGCGCAATGGCGACCATATCGGCCACCGGGGCCATATCGCCGTCCATCGAATAGAGCGTTTCGAACGCCAGCCAAATGCGCCCGGTGTTGCCCGCAGCGCGCCATCCTTTTGCCACATCGTCAAAGCTTTGGGCGTTGTTGTGGGCGGCGCTTATGGCCGTGGCGCGGGTCAGGCGCAGGCCTTCGTGCATCGATGCATGGACCAGTTCGTCATAGACGATCAGATCGCCGCGCTGGGGCAGGGTGGAAAGCAGCGCAACATTGGCGGCATAACCCGACGAGAAAAACAGCGCCGATTCGCTGCTGAAAAAGCGCGCGGCTTCCTTTTCCAGCAATTCGTGTTCGGGATCGTTGCCCCGAAGCAGCCTTGATCCGCCTGATCCCAGCGGCACACCGCGCGCGATGGCATCCTGCACCGCTTTCGCCAAGCGCGGCGAAGACGACATTGCAAGGTAATCGTTCGAGGCAAAATCGATGCCTCGGCGCGGGGTGAGCGAGCGCAGCCGCGCTTTTTCACCCAGCGCCGCAAGATCGGCGGTGTGCGCTGACCAGATATTACCCGTGCGAATGGATGCGTCTGCCATCAGGCTGCGCAGCCTCCCGAACAGCCTCCGACTGCGGCTTTCATCGCGCGCAGGGGTTCGTCGCCTTCCATCGGCTTGAGACCGAGGCGCGCGAACATGGCGGCGTCAGCATCGTCGCCCGCGTTGGCGGCGGTCAGCAGCTTGTCACCGGTGAAGATCGAGTTCGCACCGGCCATAAAGCACAGTGATTGCGTCGCCTCGCTCATCGATTCACGACCTGCCGAAAGGCGCACCATCGATAGCGGCATGGTGATGCGCGCGACGGCCACGGTCCGGACAAATTCGATATCGTCGATCTTGGCCAGCGGCGTATCGGCCAGCATATTGCCCAGCACGGTGCCCTTGACCGGGACCAGCGCGTTGACCGGCACGCTTTCAGGATGCTGTTCCATCGAGGCCAGCGCGTGGACGAAGCCAACGCGATCAGCGCGGGTTTCACCCATGCCGACGATGCCGCCTGAACAGACGTTGATCCCGGCGTTGCGCACATTGTCGAGCGTTTGCAGGCGATCTGCGAACGTGCGCGTGGTGATCACTTCTTCGTAGCGTTCGGGCGAGGTATCGATGTTGTGGTTGTAATAATCAAGACCAGCCTCGGCGAGTTGGCCCGCCTGTGAAGGCGTGAGCATTCCCAGCGTCATGCAGGTTTCAAGGCCCATTTCGCGCACGCCTTTGATCATCGCGATGACCGCGGGCATGTCACGCTCTTTGGGGTTCCGCCAAGCGGCACCCATGCAGAACCGCTTCGAACCGGAATCACGGGCCTGCGCGGCGGATTGCAGCACGGCCTGCACTTCCATCAGCTTGGTGGCCTCAACGCCGCTATCGGCCTTGACCGATTGCGAGCAATATCCACAATCTTCGGGGCAGCCGCCGGTCTTGATCGAGAGCAGCGTGCATAGCTGGATTTCGCCCGCGCGATGATGGGCGCGGTGAACCTCGGCTGCGCGGAACACCAGTTCGGTGAAAGGCAGATCAAACAACGCGGCGATTTCTTCGCGCGTCCAATCGCTGCGTACAAAGCCGGTGGTGTTGGGGCCATTCGCGGCGGGCGATTCTCGCTCAAGAAGCACGGTTTCCTGCACGTTGACGTCCTTTTGACTGAATTCGATTTGGCGGCCCATATCTGAAAACATAGCACAACGCTTCCATGAATTGCATGACCGGTCTGTAGTGAAACTTTGCCGGAAGATGCATCGTCTGGAATGCAATGTTGCAGGATCATGTGTGGTTTGCGGGCGGAATTTGCGGCAGTAGAATGGAGTGCGCGCTTCTGGCGCGAAAATTCGCTGCACGATTGTATGTGTTGCTTACAAAATAACATAAGGGTATTCTGCTGGGCATGGAGAGGTTAAATCAGATCATCGCGTCCCACGCCGGGCGGGAAGGGCCGCTGTTGCCCATTCTGCATGACGTGCAGGCAGAATATGGCCACGTTTCGGAAGAGGCGATCCGCACGATTGCGGGTGCGCTGAACCTGAGCCGCGCCGATGTGCATGGGGTGGTCAGTTTCTATCACGATTTCCACGAAGCGGCTGAGGCGCGCGCGGTACTGAAGCTTTGCCGGGCCGAGGCATGTCAGGCGCGGGGCGTTGAGGCTTTGGTTGCGGGTTTGCGCGATAATCCGCGCGTGAAGGTGGAGGCAGTTTATTGCCTTGGCCTGTGCAGCGTGGGGCCAAATGCGATGGTGGGTGGCAAAGTTCATGCGCGGCTGGATGCGGCCAAGCTTGGCGCGCTGGTGGAGGCACTGGCATGACCGTTGTACGGATTTCTGACGATGCGCTGGCGTTGGCTTGCGGTGCCGATGATGTGGCTTCTGCTTTTGAAGCGGCAGGTTGCACGGTTGAGCGCGTGTCCTCGTGGGGGATGCACTGGCTGGAACCACTGGTCGAGATCGGCGGGCAGGGGTTCGGGCCGCTTGATCGGAATGATGTGACAGCAGTGCTTGCAGGCGCATCGGCCAAAGCGATTGGCCGGATCGAGGATCATCCGTTCATTGCCAAGCAGCAGCGTTTTACCTTTGCGCGCGCGGGCAAGACGCGGCCTTTGAGTCTTGAGGACTATGCCGCACACGGTGGCTGGCAGGGGCTGGCGAGGGCGCGCGAAATCGGCGGCGCTGCAACCATTGCGCAAGTGACCGAGTCAGGTCTGCGCGGGCGCGGCGGGGCAGGGTTCCCGGCGGGGATCAAGTGGACGACGGTCGCTAATGCGGCGGCGGACCAGAAGTATATCGTCTGCAATGCCGATGAAGGCGATAGCGCCACCTTTGCCGACCGCATGGTAATGGAGGGTGATCCCTTCATGTTGATCGAGGGCATGGCGATTGCCGCGCTTGCGGTGGGGGCACACCATGGCTATGTCTATATCCGCAGCGAATATCCTCACGCGATTGCCAAGATGGAAGCGGCGGTGCGGGCATCGGCCCATATCGTAGCGCCGTTTGTGGCCGAAGTGCGCGTGGGCGCGGGCGCTTATGTGTGCGGTGAGGAAACCTCGCTGCTCAATTCGCTTGAGGGCAAGCGTGGCGAAGTCCGTGCCAAGCCGCCACTGCCCGCGCTGGAAGGGCTGTTTGGCAAGCCGACGGTCGTCAATAATGTGCTGACATTGGCAGCGGTGCCGTGGATCATGGCGAATGGCGCGGCGGCTTATGCGCAAGTCGGGTTCGGACGGTCCAAGGGCACAATGCCGATCCAGCTTGCGGGCAATGTGAAATTCGGTGGGTTATTCGAGGTCGGCTTTGGTGTAACGCTGGGCGAATTGGTGATGACAGTGGGCGGCGGAACGGCTTCGGGCCGTCCGGTGCGCGCGGTGCAAGTGGGCGGGCCGTTGGGGGCCTATCATCCGCCTGCCGAATTCCATCTGCCATTCGACTACGAAGCCTTTGCCGCCAACGATGGGTTGATCGGCCATGCCGGGCTGACCGTGTTCGACGATAGCGCGGACATGAGCGCGCAGGCGCGGTTTGCGATGAACTTTTGCGCCGTGGAATCGTGCGGAAAATGCACGCCATGCCGGATCGGATCGACGCGCGGGGTGGAACTGATCGATCGCATTCGCGCGCGCTCTGGCCGGGCGGCGGACAAGGTTGAGGCGCTGCCGCAAATGCACAATGCGCGCAAAGCTGAGCGGACTTTGGGCGATGAGATCACGCTGCTTGAGGACTTGTGCGAGACGATGAAGTTCGGCTCGCTCTGCGCTTTGGGCGGGTTCACGCCCTATCCGGTGCTTTCGGCATTGCGCCATTGGCCTGAGGACTTTGGCGCGCAATGATCCTCGGCGCTGTTCTTGCCGGGGGTTTGTCCACTCGCTTTGGTAGCGACAAGGCACTGGCCGAACTTGGCGGACGCACGTTGCTGGCGCGCGCGGTCGAGGCACTGGAAGGCGTGTGTGACTCGGTTATCGTGGTTGGGCGAGACACTGCGCCTGCACCCACTTTGCCCGATTGGCCGCGTGCCGGGATGGGTCCGTTGGGCGGCATTGCGGCGGCGCTGCACCATGCGCGCGATGCCGGTTATGCCGAGGTGCTGACGTGTGCCGTCGATAGTGTCGGGCTGGGCGATGATTTTCTGGGGCAGTTGGGCGCAGGCCCTGCCTATTGCGCAGATCAGCCGGTGATCGGGTTGTGGCCGGTCAGCGCATCGGAGACCGTCGATGCCATACTGCAAGGCGAAGGCCGCCATTCGATGCTTCGCTTTGCGGAAATCATTGGTGCGCGGGCCGTGCGCTTTGAACAAAAACCTGCTAATATCAATACACCGGCAGACTTGAGTGCTGCCGAGGAGCGATCCCATGGGCTATGAACGTCAGGCTGATTTCGGCACTCCAGAGGTCCATTCGGACACGGAGGTGACCTGCTTCATCGATGGGCGTGAGGTTACGGTTCCGGCGGGAACCACGGTGATGCGCGCTGCCGCGCTGACCGGCGGATCGATCCCCAAGCTTTGCGCGACCGATAACCTCAAGCAGTTCGGTTCTTGCCGTCTGTGTCTGGTTGAGATTGACGGGATGCGCGGCACGCCTGCGTCCTGTACCACGCCGGTTGCATCGGGGATGAAAGTCCACACCCAGACCCCGCGCCTGCAGAAGCTGCGCAAGGGTGTGATGGAACTGTATATTTCCGACCATCCGCTCGATTGCCTGACCTGCAGCGCCAATAACGATTGTGAATTGCAGGATCAGGCCGCTGCCGTCGGCCTGCGCGATGTGCGGTTTGGCTATGAAGGCGAGAACCATCTTGGGGCAGCGACCGACACGTCCAATCCTTACTTCGACTTCGACCCTTCAAAATGCATCGTCTGTTCGCGCTGTGTGCGGGCTTGTGATGAAGTCCAGGGGACGTTTGCGCTAACCATTGATGGGCGCGGGTTCGGCTCGAAGGTTTCGGCGGGGTTGACCTCTGACAGCTTCCTTTCGTCCGAATGCGTATCGTGCGGCGCTTGTGTGCAGGCCTGCCCGACGGCGACTTTGCAGGAAAAGGCGGTCAAGGACATCGGCAAGCCCGAACGCTCGGTCATCACGACTTGCGCCTATTGCGGCGTTGGCTGCACGTTCCGCGCAGAGATGCGCGGCGAACAAGTGGTGCGCATGGTGCCGTGGAAGGATGGCAAGGCCAATCGCGGGCATTCGTGCGTGAAAGGCCGCTTTGCCTGGGGCTATGCCCAGCATCAGGAGCGTGTCCTGTCGCCGATGATCCGCCAGAGCATCGACCAGCCTTGGCGCGAAGTGAGTTGGGAAGAGGCGCTGACGTATACTGCCAGCGAAATCAACCGCATCCGCGAGACATACGGGCGCAATGCGCTGGGCGGGATTACATCGAGTCGCTGCACCAACGAAGAGACGTTTCTGGTGCAGAAGTTGATCCGGGCAGGGTTTGGCACCAACAATGTCGATACTTGCGCACGTGTGTGCCATTCGCCGACCGGTTATGGCCTGAAAACGACGTTCGGCACCTCTGCAGGTACGCAGGATTTTGACAGCGTCGAGGATAGCGACGTCATGCTGGTGATCGGCGCGAACCCGACCGATGGGCACCCGGTGTTTGCAAGCCGGATGAAGCGCAGGTTGCGTCAAGGCGCAAAGCTGATCGTGATCGATCCGCGCCGCACCGATCTGGTGCGTTCACCGCACATCGAGGCCGACTTCCACCTGCCACTGCGTCCCGGCACCAATGTGGCCATACTGACCGCGCTGGCGCATGTGATCGTGACCGAGGGCTTGGCCGATGAGGCGTTCATCCGTGAACGCTGCGATTGGGATGAATATCAGCACTGGGCCGAGTTTGTCGGCCAAGAGCGCAACAGCCCGGAATTTCTTGCACCCGTAACCGGTGTTGATGCCGAGACCGTGCGCGGCGCAGCGCGGCTCTATGCCACGGGCGGCAATGGCGCGATTTACTATGGCCTTGGCGTGACCGAGCACAGTCAGGGTTCGTCCACCGTGATGGCGATTGCCAATCTGGCGATGGCGACGGGCAACATTGGCCGCAGGGGCGTGGGCGTGAATCCCTTGCGCGGGCAGAACAATGTGCAGGGCGCCTGCGATATGGGCAGCTTCCCGCACGAGCTTTCCGGATATCGCCACGTGTCGGATGCCGCGACGCGCGCGCTGTTTGAGGCAGAGTGGGGCGTGCCTATCGATCCCGAACCTGGCCTGCGCATCCCCAATATGCTGGATGCCGCCACTGATGGCACGTTCAAGGCGATCTACATTCAGGGTGAGGATATTCTTCAGTCCGATCCCGATACCAAACATGTGGCAGCAGGCCTTGCCGCGATGGAATGTGTGATCGTTCACGATCTGTTTTTGAACGAGACCGCCAATTACGCGCATGTGTTCTTGCCCGGCTCCACGTTCCTTGAGAAGAATGGCACATTCACCAATGCCGAACGCCGCATTCAGCCGGTGCGCAAGGTAATGGAGCCGTTGAACGGTTATGAGGACTGGCAGGTAACGCAGAAACTTGCGCGGGCCATCGGTCTGGATTGGAACTATGCCCACCCATCGGAAATCATGGACGAAATCGCACGGCTGACGCCAACGTTTGCAGGCGTGAATTACAAGCGGCTGGATGCTGAGGGTTCGTTGCAATGGCCGGTGAACGAGGCAGCGCCCGACGGCAGCCCGATCATGCACATGGATGGGTTTGTGCGTGGACGCGGCAAGTTTGTGGTGACCGATTATGTGCCAACCGATGAACGTACTGGTCCACGGTTCCCGCTGCTGCTGACCACGGGTCGAATCCTGAGCCAATACAATGTCGGCGCGCAGACGCGGCGCACGGCCAATACGGTGTGGCATCCCGAAGATGTGCTGGAGATGCACCCGACCGATGCCGAAAATCGCGGCGTCAAAACCGGCGATTGGGTGCGCCTTGCCAGCCGTTCTGGTGAGACGACATTGCGGACACAGGTGACCGACCGGGTTGCGCCGGGCGTGGTCTACACCACGTTCCACCACCCCGCGACGCAGGCCAATGTGGTGACGACCGACTATTCGGATTGGGCGACCAATTGCCCCGAATACAAAGTGACCGCGGTGCAGATCACGCCATCCAATGGGCCATCGGATTGGCAAGAGGATTACGAGGCGCAAGCCACGCTTTCGCGGCGTATCCAAGGCAGCGCAGTGGAGCCTGCCGAATGAGCGGGCAAACGGCGGAAAAGCTGGCCTATATGGCCAACCAGATTGCGCGGAATATGGCGCTGGATGATGCGCCGGTGGCATCGGTTGCCGATCATATCGTGGCGTTCTGGACCCCGGTGATGATCGATATGCTGATTGCCGAGGGGCGCAGCGCGCTTGACCCGATTGCAGCAGATGCGATGACGCGGATTGTCGAAGGGCGCATTCCGGCCCCGCAGAACCGGGCCACGGACCCGCAAGTTCACGGCTCCGATGCCGGTTGAAGGCGCGCGCGCATCTGAATTGATTGAGCATTTTGCCGACGGCGGGCCTGCGCGCTCAGTTGAGCGCCTGTTGATCGAAGAAGCGCCGGTCGCGATTGAGATCAACGGCGTGGGTTATGCCGTGATGATGGCGACCCCTGCAGATCTGGAAGACTACGCGCTGGGGTTTTGCCTTTCCGAACAATTGATTGCGTCAGCGGATGAGTATGTTTCTGCCGATGCGGTGGAGGTTGATGCGGGCGGCTGGATGTTGCGGGTGCAACTGGCGGCTTCTGGCGCGGGGCCGCTGTTGGAACGCGCCCGGCTACGGTTATCTGAGGGCAGTTGCGGGCTGTGCGGGATCGAGAGCCTTGAGCAAGTGATGCGTGCACTGGTGCCTGTGGACGCAAGCATCGACGTCGAGCCTGCTGCGATTTTTCGCGCAGCACAGGCGCTGGACGATAGCCAAGTGCTGGGCAAAGCGACGCGCGCGGCCCATGCAGCGGCGCTGTGCGCTGCGGATGGGACGATCCTGCTGGTGCGCGAGGATGTGGGGCGGCACAACGCGCTCGACAAATTGCTGGGCGCGGCAGCGCGGGCTGAATTGCGCGTTGCCGATCATTTCATTTTGCTGACCGCGCGGTGCAGCTTTGAACTGGTGCAAAAGGCAGTGATTGCGCAAGTGTCGCTACTAGTGACGATTTCAGCCGCTTCGACGCTGGCGATCGATCAGGCGCAGGCACATGGCCTCAGGCTGGTGAGTCTGGCGCGGCGGGACAGCTTTCTGGAATCTTAGGTCCTTACACCAAGCGTAGCCATAGCTTCCAATGCGCGCTCAATCGCATCCATCGATGCCGGCTTGGTCAACAAGGGGCCATCGGGCGCACCGGCATTTTCATCAAGCGAGTTGTGACCGCTGAGATAGGTGAACGGGATGCCATCGAACTGGAGGCGTTCAGCCACCGGGATCGATGTGTCCGTTCCGCCGAGCGAGAAATCGATCAATGCGCAATCAACCGCCACGTTATCCAGCAGGGCGAATGCTTGGGCAACGTTTGCCGCAGCGCCAATAGCTTCGTGGCCAAGATCGGCGATGATCTCTTCCAGTAGCATAGCAAGTAGCGGTTCATCCTCGACTATCAGGACACGCATCGATGTTCCTTTATGAGCCAAGATCGCCACAAATAGCGCGCCAATTGCCAAGTGGCTTTTCGCCTTGCCACGATTACGCCGATACAGCAATTGAGGGCATGCGCTAAGCAAAGCGGTGGAGGGTGGCAAGGTAATGGCAACAAGCAATACGCCTGAGCCGACACGCTATAGCGACCAATCATCAACCAGTTACCGCGAGCGCGGCTGGGCAACGGGTTTGGCGGTCGTCTTTCATCTGGCGGTGTTGTGGGGTGTGATTCACGGTTTTGGCGGTGTGCCTGCCTTGACTCCGCTGGTGGAGGACGTGTTCACGACCAGCGCATTTGACGTTCCGCTGGAACCGCCCAAGCCAACGTCTACGCCGAAAACGCCAGAACCTGTGGGCGCTGCGGCTGAAGAAGGGCGCAAAGCGGTGGCCAAGGCGACGACTGCCAAAGCGCGGGTGCCCGCCAAGAAAACGCCCGCTCCGCCAGTTGCCTCTACCGGAAACGATGTTCGATCAGGTGCAGCAGCGCAAGGGCAGGGCACCGGCGGGGGCGGCGAAGGCGTGGGCACGGGTAGCGGTGCCAGCGGCAATGGATCAGGCGGAGGGCTGGCACGCAAGGCAGAAAAGATCGCTGGCGATATCCGTTCTACCCGTGATTATCCGCGTGGCAGCCAGCAAGAGCGGATTGGCAAGCGCGTGGTGATCTTGCTGAGCATACGCGCCGATGGCAGGGTTTCTGGCTGCCAGATTTGGCGCGCAAGCGGCGTACCCGAAGCGGATGCGGTAACGTGCAAGTTGGCAACCGAACGGTTCCGGTTCCGGCCAGCGACGGATGCGCAAGGCAATGCGGTTGCTTCGACATATGGCTGGGAGCAGCGTTGGTTTGCCCCATGATTGCTGCGTCGCACAATTGCCAGAAGGGCGCATTTGCGCTTTAAGTCGGTGAAGTGCGTAGCTTTTGCGACGAGTGGTAAAAGAATTGCTGTCATAATGCTGCGTTGCGGTGCAACCAGATGGCCTGCGGTGCGTTCTTTCAGTGACGGTAGAGGTGCCGACCCCCCGCGCGCCCCCCGCAGTATTGGAAGACCGCGTCGTCATGACCTTCAGCAGCAATCGAAACGGACCTGCCGCAGTTGCAACTCCCGGCTCGGTGTTGTCAATTTTGCGTCCAGCACAGGCACTTGCGCGCCATCGCATCGCGCTGATTGGTGGCTTCCGCCCAAGAATGTGCGGCATCGCGACCTTTACGACGGACATCTACGAACAGCTGGGCGTGCATCACGAAGATGTGCTGGTCGACCTGCACGTGATTGACGATCACCGCGCGCCTTTGGCCTATGACGGCGTGCGCGGGACAATTCGATCCAACCAGCTTGAAGATTACCGTAACGCCGCACGGAGAATCAACGAAGACGCAGTCGATGCGGTGTGGCTTCAGCACGAATATGGGATATTCGGGGGCGAGGCGGGCGATATGGTGCTCGATCTGGTTGATCGGCTGGCCGCGCCGCTGATCGTGACGTTGCACACCGTTCTGGCGGAGCCAACAGCAAAACAGCGGCAGGTGCTGGAGCATCTGTTACGTCGCGCATCGCGCGTGATGGTGATGTCGGCCCATTCGATGCAACTGTTGCGCGACATCTATCATGTTGATGCTGATCGAATTGCGGTTATTGCGCATGGCGCGCCCGATCGTCCGTTTGGCCGCGAGGCCGAGCACAAAGCCAAAATGGGGCTAACAGGCAAGCGGGTAATGATGACCTTTGGCCTGCTGGGTCCGGGTAAGGGGCTTGAAACGGTGATCGAGGCTTTGCCCGCCATCGTCAAAAGCCATCCCGACGTGATTTATCGCATTGTTGGCGCGACGCACCCAAACCATGTTTCGAGCCAAGGCGAAGGGTATCGCGAAAGATTGATGGAACTGGCTGACCGGCTGGGCGTTGGTAACAACGTGCAATGGGACAACCGCTTTCTTGATAACGAAGAGCTGCTTGACCAGCTTGAAGCGTGCGACATCTATCTGACGCCTTATCCCAACATGCAGCAGTCCACGTCGGGAACGCTGAGCTATGCTGTCGCGCTGGGCAAAGCGGTGGTCTCGACGCCCTATGTCCATGCCCGCGAATTGCTTGCTGATGGCGTGGGCGTGCTGGTTGAGCCGCGTCAGCCCGAAGTGATTGCGCAAGCGGTTAACACGCTGCTCGCCGATCCGGCAGAGCTTCAAGCCGTGCAGCGCCGCGCTTGGGAAAAGGGGCGTGAAACGATCTGGCCGTGTTTTGCAGGGGCAGCGCGGGCGCTGGTGGAAAGCGTGGTGGTGCAACCGCTTCGAGCAACGCCTTTGCTGGCAACACCGGGTTTTTCCGGCGTTGTGGCAATGAGTGACAGCACGGGGATTTTCCAGCATTCGATCCTGACGGTCCCCGATCGTCGCCACGGCTATTGCATTGATGACAATGTTCGCGCGCTGATGCTGATGGGCGTGGCTGATGGCGTGCCTTTGGCAGAGCGGCAGCGGTGGGCGACGGTCTATGCTTCGTTCATCCAGCACGGCTGGAACCCGGATCGCGCGGCGTTCCGCAACTTCATGAGCTTTAACCGTACGTGGTGCGAGGACGTGGGGTCAGATGACAGCAATGGCCGCACGCTTTGGGCGCTGGGCCATGCGATGGGGCATGCGCCTGATGAAGGTTTGCGCGTCTGGGCAAGGCAGTGGTTTGACATTGCGCTGGAACCCGTTGCAGCGATGGGATCGCCCCGGACCGTAGCGTTCATGATGCTGGGCTGTGCCGAAGCCTTGCGCGTCAATCCGGGGCATGCCGCGGCACGGACCGCACTGGCGCAAGGGGCGGTATTGCTGGAGGGTCTGCTTGCAGTGTCGCGCCGGCCGGATTGGGCGTGGTTTGAAGCCGTGCTTGGCTATGACAATCCGCGCCTTTCGCAGGCCTTGATCGAGGCAGGGGCCATGCTTGGCCGCGACGACTGGCTGGAAAGCGGCCTGCTCAGCCTGCGTTTCATCGCGCGTCAGCAAATTTCAGCACAAGGTCACTTTCGTCCGGTGGGGTCAGAGACGTTTGGCCAGTATTACGAAAGCCTGCCGTTTGATCAGCAGCCGGTGGAAGCTTGGGCCGCGATCGATGCAGCAGCGGCAGCCTATGGCGCGACCGGTGAGATAGGCTGGCTGCGCCATGCCGAAACCGCATATCGCTGGTTTCTGGGCGGAAATGATCGCGGCGAAGTGCTGGCCGATATTGTGACAGGACGATGCCGCGATGGGGTGACACCGCAAGGTTTGAACCTGAATTGTGGCGCAGAATCAATACTGGCGTTCCAACTTGCGCATTATGCGATGTGCCGGCTAGCGAACCGTTCAGGCACTGGAAAGACCCATGCAGGCACCGTGCCCGCAGATGTCGGGACAGAACGGATCAACTACAAAGGTACGCAACAGCTTGCGGGTACTTGAACAAAGACTTCACGCCGATCCATCGCGGGTCGTGCTCCGTCCGTTTCATCTTGGCTGGCAGGGTCCAGGCGGAACAACTGCGCGTGCCGAAAAGCTCGTCGCGGACGTTGCGTCGCTTGGCGAGGGTGAGGCAGAGGAAGAATATACGCGGGTTCTCCACGATTTCGAAGAGCGCCACTGGCAGACAGAACAACTGTTCCTTGAGCGTTACGCCGAGATAGAGACGATGCTTGGCCTTGATCCCTCGGCCTATACCGCGCTGCGCAAGCGGTTGATCGGGGCCTATTTCTGCCACGAGTATACTTATGCCGCAGCGGCATTGATGAATCCAAGCATCGTGCCGCATCCCGACCAGTCAGGCATGAGCGATGGGGCAGTGCGCTTTGTGATGAGCTTGCGCGCAGTGGGCGAAGGGCACATCAGTTCCATCGTGTTCCGTGAAGGCATTGCCATGCCCGACGGCACGTTCGAACTTTGGCCGCAGAGCCACTTTGCTACCGCAATGCAGGCTGATGACAGCCTTGCTGCGATCCGCGAAGATGGTGCCGTGGGCGTCCATCGCCATGCCGAGAGCAGCCTTTCGAACAGCGTGATATTCCCGATAACCGAGCAGCAGCGCGGCGGTCTGGAAGACTTGCGGATGGTGCGATTTGATCATGGCGGCGGTGATTACGAATGGGTGGGCACGTATACCGCCTATTCCGGGGCTTCGATCCGTTCCGAATTGCTGCGCACGCGCGATTTCCGGCAATTTGTGCTTGAGCCGATTGAAGGCCGGGCTGGGCGCAACAAGGGTATGGCACTGTTTCCGCAGCAGATTGACGGAAAGTACTGCATGGTCGGTCGGCAGGATGGCAAGAATCTGTTCCTGCTGCGGTCTGACCGCATGGATTGCTGGGACGATGATGGCGTGCTGCTGATGGAGCCGAAGTTCCCTTGGGAATTCGTTCAGATTGGCAATTGCGGCAGCCCGATTTTAACCGACCACGGTTGGCTGCTGTTCACCCACGGGGTGGGCGCGATGCGCAAATATGCGCTGGGTTGCGCGCTGCTGGACAGGGATGATCCATCAAAAGTTATCGCGCGGTCATCCAAGCCGATCCTCACCGCGATTGATGCAGACCGCTTCGGCTATGTGCCCAATGTGGTCTACACTTGTGGCGCTCTGCTGGTCGGCGAGCAATTGCTTATACCCTATGGCATTTCCGATAGCGCCGTAGGATTTGCCTCGACATCGGTTTCCGATCTTCTGGCAATGATGCAGGTATCGCCCTAAGGTCAGCGGCGAACGCGAATAGTGCAAATTCGATCAAGGCGTCACATGAACGATATCATTCCAGTCATCCTTTGTGGTGGTAGCGGCACCCGCCTATGGCCGCGTTCCCGCAAGCAAAAGCCCAAGCCGTTTCTGCCTTTGGTCGGCAATACAACATTGTTTACGGCCACGGTTTTACGTTGTGATGGCCAGCAAGGATTTGCCGATCCCGTGATCGTGACAGGCAACGCGCACCTTGATCATGTGGAGGAACAGCTTCCCAATCGCGAGAAAACCCGGATACTGGTCGAACCTCAGGGACGCAACACGGCGGCGGCTATTGCGCTTGCTGCACTGTTGTTGCCCGAAGATTCGGTCATGCTGGTATGCCCAAGTGATCACCATATTGGCGATTGTGATGCGTTTCGCAATGCGGCCCGCGCTGCGGCAAAATTGGCGAGCGACGGTTGGCTGGTGTCGTTTGGCATTTCGCCAACTTCGCCCGAAACCGGTTTTGGCTACCTCAAACAAGGTGCGTTGATTGCTGGAACGGCGGGGCGCAAGGTTGAACGGTTTGTGGAAAAGCCCGATTTTGCGCGCGCGATCAAGTTCCTCTCCAGTGGCGAATACGCCTGGAATGGTGGGATTTTTGCCTTTCGGGTCGGCACATTTCTGGATGAATTGGGGCGTTATCGGCCCGATATTCTGAATGCGGTGCGTGTCTCTGTAGAAAAGGGACGCACCGATGGCATGCGGTTTTATCCTGACGCCGATGCCTTTGCACAAGTGCCGAGCCAGTCGGTGGACTATGCGGTGATGGAAAACACCGATCGTGCCGCCATGGTGCCGGCAACGATGGCATGGTCAGACATTGGTAACTGGCAAGCCTTATACGAAGCGCAGGAAGTGGACATTGCCGGAAACGCCACATTTGGACGGGCGGAACTGGCTGATTGTTCAAACGTATTGGTGATGAGCGATGGCCCGCGTGTCTCGGTCGTTGGTGCATCGAACCTGATCATCGTGGTCGATGGTGATGAGGTGTTGGTATGCACCGCTGAAGGAGCGCAATCTGTGGGCAAACTAACCGGAGCTGCCAATCAGTGAGCCTGCTGGCCCAACGGATGGTTGAAAAGCCATGGGGTAAAGACGTGCTTCCGGCGCCGTTTGTTACACCTGTGGGCAAGCGGATTGGCGAGGTTTGGTTTGAGCCGCCGCTTGAAATGCCCTCGATCCTGGTAAAGTATATTTTCACCAGCGAGAAGCTTTCCGTTCAGGTCCATCCCAATGATGCACAGGCGTCTGCGATGGGAGAAGGCGATGGCGGCAAGGAAGAATGCTGGCTGGTAACCGGTGCCGAACCCGGTGCGGTGTTGGGCATTGGTTTCAAGGAAACAGTTGATGTCGAGACGATGCGGCGCGCGGCGCTCGATGGCTCAATCGAAGATTTGATGGAATGGCATCCCGTTACGCGGGGCGATTTCTTTTATATCCCGGCAGGTACGGTCCACGCCATCGGCGCGGGTGTCAGCCTGATCGAAGTCCAGCAAAACAGCGACATTACGTACCGCTTGTATGACTACGGCAGGCCAAGGGAACTGCACTTGGATAAGGGTTTGGCCGTAGCAAAGGGGGTGCCGTACGATCGTGGATTGCGGCAGGAATTGCCTTCCAAGGGCAGCTTACGGTTGGTCAACGGACCTTACTTTTCCGCTGACAGGATCAATGGCGTGCCATCGTCAGACCTTATTGCTGCTTATGATCAATCAGTTCTGGTGTTGCCTTTCAAGGGCAAAGTTGTGTCAGACGGTGTCGATTTTCTGCCGGGGTCGTGCGGTTTCGCGAATTCTGCCCAAAATCTGGACTTTCAGAATTCCGAAGTTTGCATGTTGATCCGCAATTGCGAACCCGCCAAAAAGAAAGATTAGCTGGGTTAGTCCTACTCGGTAGTTCTTAGAGCCAGATGACATCAGGTTGCACCGCCGGGATTGCGTCAGGAAGCTTCTCAGCAGGGAACGTTGCGCAGACCGGGCTTGTTTGCCCGGACAAGCAACGTGACGCAGTCCGAGAGGCTTCCTGACGCAACCGCAAGCGGTGGGCCGATTTTGGCCCATCGCAGCGTCAATCGTCGGTCACTATGCGTGAGCATTGCTCCCTCCTCTTTCCTCATGCTGGGCCAAAATCGGCTCCGTCACGGCGATGCAACCTGATGTCATCTGGCTCTAAAGCCTTTTGCATTGATTTGGGGTCAGGACCTATTAATCCCACCTTCGAGGCGTCGGAATGGCGAACAGATCGGGTGGATAGGTGCGCCGGGAAGCCTTGAGATTTCGACATATCCCGGCGGCTTCCTTCCTCGCACTGCGCTATATTGTTTCAAACCTCGAAGGCGGGATTAATAAGTCCTGACCTTAAGGTTCAAGAGACGGCGATGGGCTCAGCTTGGTCGCTTATCGCGTAAAGCGCACTACACGGACAATGGGCCCGCCCACGCGGCCCGGCGCCGGGCGGAATGTTGCAACGATCTGACCATTTGACACAAGCGCGCGATATGCTTCGTATTCATTTGGAAACCTCCCGCGCTCTGCGGCGTAGCGGTCAAACTGGGTGAGCAGCGCGTAATCGCTGCGGCAGTTCTCTCGTGCTGCCGGGCTTGTCGTTCCATAATCGACGTTGGAACGCTGACCCCGGCCTGATTGGATGGTAGCATAGGAAATGCGGCCAGAAAGCATGGCCCGGACATCCGTGCAGCCAACGTCACCCATCGGGAACTTAAACGGCCATGAACCGGAAAGAAGATCGAACGCGAAATGTTCGACCATTACGGTATCGTGCGCGGGAACATGCTCCTTCACCCAGTACGAGGCCAATTGGCGAGTGTCGTGGATGCGTTCTTGCGCCTGCAAGACGTCCCGGTGCAGCGGAGGTACTAGCACTGCTACGGCCGCTAATGCGGTGGCAGTGGTCCTTGCCAACCCCGGTGTTCTGTTAACCCTGCCCAGCAATTCAACAGCGCCATAGGCGGCAACCACAGCAAATAGTGGCAAAAGCGGCAGCATCCAGCGTTCCCAAACCAGCGCCTGCATTACTGTGACTGCCGTAAATGCCAGCACCAGCGGAAGCATCAGCGCCAACGCTTCGTATTGACGTCGGATGAGCACTGCACCGGCAGCCAGCAGCGCACATCCAGCAGGGCCGAAACTGCGCCACAGCGGCCCGCTGGCATACCACCACAAGTTTTGCAGTACCGTACCGCCGGTTGCGCCCAAATGGTGCGGCTGGGCTTCTCCTTGAAGGTTGCGGATCAGCACCGGATAATCCAGCACGAGATAAGGTGATAACAGCACAACAAGCGCAATCGTGAGCAGGCCGAATACAGCCAGTCGACGCAGGGAGCTGGCCATGGTTTCACGCCCATTGTGCACGCCGAAAAAGATGCAGCCCGCGACTGCCAACCCGGACAGCGCGACCGGCCACTTTGTTATGATTGCCAGCGCCAGCCACAGCGCGGCAAAGCGCATGGCGCGTTTTTTGCCGGCCTTGTCCGCAGCCCGTCCCGCTCGCAATGCTGCCAAAAGGCACAGGAGCATGAAGCAGGTTGCCATTATATCGGAGCGGATGATCTGCGAAAAAGCGATGTGCAATGGGTTGATTGCCATCAGGAGCGCAGCGGTCACCCCGACCCGGCGGCCGAACAACTCGCGTCCCAGTCGATAGGTTAGCCAAATGCACAGAACGCCGAAGCACACCATCGCCACACGGCCGGGCAGGATCACCCAGCTTGGGTCGGCATAGATTGCTTCGGCAAACGCCTTTGGCCCCGAGAACCAGCCAACCAGCCAACCAAAGGCCATCACACCAATATTGATCAGCGCCAGCAAATAGATTGTGGTGGTGGCCGGGTGCCCGAACCATCCGGGGTTTAGCGTCGGTTTGCTTATCAAGCGCACCGCACCCATCTCGAACATCAGTTCGTCCGGATCGTTCAGGGCAGGCAAGCCAAAACTTACGCCGTATAGCCGCAAGCCTAGCGCCAGTACCAATATGCCGCCCAATACGGTAGGCAGGATCCAAGGCGCGAGGCGGGAGAGGCCTGACGCAGGCAGCCGCCCGTGCTGCTGCGATTTTAGTTCGCTCTTCACCCGCCTACCCCTTGCCCTGTCGCGCCAATGCTATCGATATTGGCGGCGTCAGCCACAGGCCGACGCCGCGATTACACCAACGTGGCGCGCATCGTATCATCGAAAGCAACCAGTTCGCCGCCGGTGCTGAGCCTGGTTGCCAGATCGGGATTGGCGATGAACGCGCGGCCCCATGTGATGCAATCGACAACGCCTTCGGCCAGCTCGGCTTCGGCTTCAGCCTGGCTAAGCGATGCGCCCGCGATGATCACCCCCGAAAACAGCGGCCGGATCTTGCGCACCATGCGGCCCGCCGTTTCGGAATAGGGCGAATTGGCGCAACTGACGTCCAGCGCGCGCAAGCCTAGCTTGTCCAGCGCAGGGATCAGGTATGCAATCATCGCGTCCAGATCAGGCCATTCATAAAGCCCACCCATCATCCGCGACGGGGAAATGCGGGCAATGACACGGTCTGCCGGCACCTTGGCCAGCACCGCTTCAACCAATTCCAGCATGAAACGGCAGCGGTTTTCGACCGAACCGCCGTATGCATCGGTGCGGTCATTCACCTGGCTGTCGAGAAACTGGTCGGGCAGATAGCCGTGGCCAGTGTGGAGTTCCACCGCATCAAAGCCAGCATCGAGCGCACGCACAGCGGCATCGACATATAGCTGGTAAATTCCGGGCATTTCAGATGCTTCAAGCGCCCGTGGTTCGCCAAATGGCTTGTTGTTCTGGCGGTTCATCCCCGCAGCGGCCACATTTGTGGAACTGACCGGTGCGTCTCCGGTAAAGTCGGAATGCGAAATTCGGCCCATATGCCAAAGCTGGCAGGCGATCTTGCCGCCAACTGCATGGACGCCATCAACAACTTTGCGCCAGGCTTCGGCCTGCTGAGCATTGGCGATGTAGGGCGCACCGACCCAACCGTCGCCGCTGCGATCAATGATCGTACCTTCGGTCAGGATCAGGCCAGCACCACCCTCGGCACGGCGGGCGTAATAGCTGGCCATGTCATCTGTCGCGCAGTGATTGCCGTCTGCAAAGCTGCGGCTCATCGCGGCCATGACGGTGCGGTTGCGCAAGCCGATAAAGCCGGGCTTGTTCAGCGGTTCGAACAGGCTGGACATTAGATTCCTTTCAGGCGGTATTGATCGAAGAAGGGGTGACGCAAATAGGCGTGCAGAGTTGAACGCCAATCGCGCTGCAAATCCAGACGTTCGTCACGAAGGCGCGCACATTCCAGCACGGCAATATCGGGTCGCTTTCCCAGTTCGCTTTGCGATACGGTGGAGGCATCGACCGTATCGATACGGAAGCGGTCGCTCCAGCCCAGCGCGACGACGATTTCATGTGCCAGTTCGGCGAATGTTGCCTGCCCGTGGCACGCCATCTGGAAAGTGCCGGACTTCCCGGCCAGCATCAGTTGCAGTGCATTTTCGGCCAGATCGCGGGTCCACGTGGGCTGCCAGACGCGGTCGCCAATGCCGAAGCTTTCCTCGCCGCGCTGAAGTGCCGCAAACATGGCCGGGATGATACGCCCGACGAAGTTCTTGTCAGCCTCTTCGCCGCCGAAGAAGCCCGCCATACGCACTATCAGCGCATCGTCCATTTCGGCATTGATGATTTGCTCGGCTTCGTATTTCAACCGACCGTAAAGCGAAAGTGGGCGCGGCGTATCGTCTTCCGGGATCGGGTTGGTCGCCCCATCATATACCAGAAACGATTGGGGATAAAACAGCCTTGCGCCGCTTTCACGTGCCAGCTTGATTGCGTTGCGTGTGCCTTCGACAATGGTTTCGCGCGCGCCATCGGGATCTTTGGCGCAGCCTTCCACATCGACGCGGGCAGCGCAGTGGACAACCCAACCGCCTTCTGCATGGGGTGCAGCTGCCAACATGGCCGCGCAATCGCGCACGTCCAGCTCGTCACGGCCTGGTGCCCACACCTCTGCCTGCGGCCAAGCGCCTGCCATGCGTGCAAATTCACGGCCAAGCATGCCTTGGCCCCCGGTAATCAGGAAACGGATCATAGAACTCCCTTGTCGCGTTTCATATTCGCTGCGGCATGAACTGCAATCATTCTGCAAACACTGTTGGCGGCAGCCCTAGTGCAAGATCCAGCATACGTCATCGACCGATTATCGTAAGCATGCCGCTGCGCCCCACTTTTGGCACGCGCCCGTCCGAGCCCAGTACTACAGCGCCGCCGCGCAATGCTGCATCTTCAATGAGCGAGGCGTCAATTAACAGCGGCTGGCGTGGCTGCTCGGCAAGGGCGATGCCAGCGGCGAACGCGCCAGCTTTGCCAGACACGCGCATTCGCAAGCTTACATTGCCGCATCTGCGCAGAGCGATTGCGGCTGAATCTGATGCCACGACAGGATTGTGGATCTGACCCGATAGTGAAACACCCCTGCATTCGGCCAGACTGACCGGCACTGCGAAGTCCGCGATCTTGATGCCATTCACATCGAGTCCGCTTGAATCCGTGGCCGCGATTCCAGCAACCGAGGCGTTGCCTTTTGCGCTGCGGCCGATCAGTTGCCCGCCCATGACGGTCATGGCCCCGCGCGCGCCGTTGGCTCGGATCGCTGCTGCTGCGCCGGGAGCGACGGCGATATAAGGGTCTGATATTTCAATCAGAGCGTATTCCGATGTTGCCCTCACATCGATTCCGACGATGCCGCACTGGTCGATCACCGGCATGTGCAAGTGCAGGTTTGCATGGCCTGACACCGCACGGCTGCCCATGCGCTTGGCTGCGCCGTCAATGCGGATCCCGGTGCCCACCGAAGTGACTTCCAGATTAATCGCGAAGGTATCGGCAAAACCGCCTTCCAGCAGCAACCCCACTGAATCGGTAACGCCGGGATTGCCGCCGATGGAGACGTTGCAATCGGTCAGGAAGATCGAACCATTTGTGCCAGCGAGGCCGATTTCCTCATACCCGCCCAGTTGAAATCCGCGCCATGTTCCTGCGGTTGTTCCCGGCAAGGAGCGGAAGGCAATGCAATCGCGCAGATAAGTGCGGACTGCGCCGACAGCGGCAAACCCGATCCCGCTCTCGCGTGAACTGAGTGCTTCAAACTGGCAATGGAGCACATATTGCAGCCGCAGCCCGGCCGGCTCGCCGCGCGGCCCCGGTGCCACGGGCATTGTGCGGCCCAATTCCAGCCAGCGGATGTCTACACCCTGCAAGAAGCCGTTTACCGTGCCGGGCGCTTTTTCAAACCCAACCCGCATCACATCTGCACTGCCACTGCGCACCAGAATGCGCGTGCCCTGACCCCGATCGGCACCCCGGTAACCCGCACCCCAGATGCGCACGAACGGACGGTCGACCACGAAGGTATCGGAGAGCCAGTAATCGGCTGCGCGCAGGTGCATGACTGGGTGGGCGGCAAGGCAGGCGCGAAACGCAGGAAGACAATCGGCAGCGCCATTGTCGCTTTCGGCGCCGAACCATTCGGGATAAGCGGTGGGCGTGCGCGAGCGGTTCAAATCGACACGCCCTGCGCCGGAAAAGACCGGGCCGATGGGCGCGCTGAATTCCCCCATAACCGTAAGGCTGGAACCGCTCGCCAGCTCGATCCGTGCTCCGGGCTGAAGCACAAGATCGCCCTTGATGGTGATGTTCGTGGATATTTTATGCAAGCCTGCGGGCAACACAGTATCGGGCGCGCTGTCCGCAAGACTAGTGACGCTGACAGGCTGTTTTGCCGCTTGAGCTTTGGCACTGCCCGCTGATGCGGCAAAACCCGCAGCGAGAAGCGGCATAAAACCGCGCCGCGAAAGCTGCGGCATGATTGAGCGTTTAAAGTCACTCAAGATGCGTGCCCCAATTCTGGTGGCGATGGCCGCAATATGCCCGGTAGAAGGGGAGCATCATGCCGGAATCGCCAACGTTGCTGCCAGCCTTGCAGACGGACGTCGCCCCATACATCGCGGATGGTCACCAGCGACAGCGAGAGAACGATTGCGAGCACCATCATCGGGCGAACGAACGGACCAATGGTGATATAGTACGAAAAGAATGTCGCATGACCGGCCAGATAGCTTTCCTGGACGGTCGGAGGCACGCTGTCGAGTGTGATGTCGAATGGCAGCAGAAGGACATAGCTGAGGGAAATGGCGATCTTCCTGCCAATACCACGCCATCGTTCCAGAAATACGAAAAAGATGATGAAGCCTTCAGTGTAGCCACCCGGTTCGGCCGCGACCATTGCCATCGAAAGGCCAAGAAAAGTCAACCGGTGCACGGGCACCTTCTCTGGTCGCAGCCAAGCCGCACTCGCAGCTAAGCCAATCGAGCCCATAACCAGATATTGCAGTGCCGGAAGGAAGATTAGCAAAAAGTCAGACCAGCGTGATCCCACTAGGGCTGATACCATGTGATACTGCCCTTCCAGCAGCGAAATCAGAGGTTTGTAGGTGGCGGCATACCAAAGATCGAGGAATGTAACGGCTTGGTAGATGCCCGATACGCCGGCAATGTTGGCGTAAAGCTCCATCGGCGTGCCTTCGCCCAGCGCCGCATACGTCACCATGTAAATCACCACTGACGCGATCAATCCGCCTTCGAACCAAAGCCATCGGCGGCGCAGTAACTGCGCGAACAGACCGGCAATGATGTAAACCTTGAAATTGATAGCAAGGCCTGCCGCAATCCACCGCAGCCGTGCTGATTTCAGCAAGGGTCCGAAACCCAAGATGATGAAGGTAAAGCAAACCACCACCAAGTTGCCGCGCTCCAGCCCATAAAGGGATGGCAGGCCGAAACCGAGTGCAAGCGCTCGCCACAAAGCGGTGGGTCGGTGCTGCTTTCGAAAGGTCAGCCACAGAAGAAGTGCATTGAGCAGGAAAATGCCATGTAGCGCGCCTAGCCCGACCCAATCACACTCTCGCACTCCATAGCCACTCGCATCCTTGTAGCAGGACGAAAGGCTGAAAATCCGCAGGAAAACAAATGACAGAGGCGGATAGATTGTCCCCCAAGTATCATAGGCCCCCTTGTTGTAAGACCAATATGAAACATTGAACCAGTCCATCCATACGTCGAACGGTTCGTAAAAGAATGGCTGCGGAAAGTGGGCGAATTCCTGAAAGTAAAAGTAGGCACGAACGATGCCTGCCAATACTGCAAGAGCCATTAATGGCTCCAGCCAAACGTTGACAGGACGCCAACGAAGACGAGGGTATCTGGCCATGTCAGGCCGACTCGCGGTCAACGAAAACCAGTCGCTTCAGAATGAAATAATTCACAACGGACGTCAGCACGATGGCCGCAAATCCTGCGATATAAGCGTTATCCACCAGCAGGCTCACCAACGCTAAAAACCCCAGACTGATGACATAGTTGACGCCGTAGGACGCCACGAAACGCATGCGCGCCGATGGCGCATCGCGGAACACGTGGCGGCTGTAGGTGAAATAATTAAACGCAACGCCCAGTACATGCGCCACTGCCTGCGCGGCATACATGCCAAGGCCCGACCACAGCAGTGCTGCGAAAAGCCCATAGCCGAATGCCGCGTTCAACGCGCCCGCCATGTAATAGCGGATCACTTCAAATAGCACTTCAGGGCGCGGTATGCGGGGCATGCGCGTCAATATCCTTCGGGGAAGTTGACCCGCTCACGCTCAAACACCAGCGGGCCGCCGCGCGTGCGTTCAGATACCATGCGCAACTGGTCACCGCTTAAACCCATGAACAAGAAAATCAGCGCCAATTGGAACTCAACCGCAAATGCGATGATCCAGCCCAGAGCATTGCCCCCCGTAAGCGCCGCTACCAGCGCGGCCAACAATAGGACGCCGGCAAACGCCATTGCAGCACCGCCGACGAAGAACGGTGCGCGCAGCAGCTTCTTCGAGGAACTGGTCAGCCCGGAGAGGGCAAAATCAAGAAGCGTGAAGAAGGTGTTGTTCGACTTGCCCTTGCGACGCATTGGCCGGGAATAGGGAAAGCTTTCGATCTTGTATCCGGTTTCCACCAGCATGCCGCGGAAGAACGGTTCAGGCTCCTTCATCGAACGGATCGCATCCACTACGCGGCGGTCGTATAGGCCAAAGCCTGTTGCATTGCGGATGATCGGATAATCACCCACCTTGCGGGCGAGGAAGTAGGAAAACGCTCGCGCCCAACCTAGCACGCGCGACGTCTGTTCGGTTTCACGCACGCCGAGCACGATGTCCGTGCCTGCTTTCCAGCGTTCCACGAATGTGCCCAGCAATTCGGGCGGATCCTGAAAATCAGCGCACATGCCGATCACAGCGCGGCCGCGTGCCATGAAAATCCCGTGCGTGGGCGAACGCATCTGGCCAAAGTTGCGGCTGTTGGCAATCAGCCGAACGCGCGGATCGCGCGCGCACAATTCACGCAGCACATCCACCGTGCGGTCGGATGAAAAGTTATCGATGAAAATGATGTCAAAGGTAACGCCTGCACGTTCCAGTTCAGCAGAGACAGCGGCAGCGATGGCTGGCGCGTTCTCTTCCTCGTTAAGGCAAGGTATGACTACCGAGACATCCGGAATTTCCAGATCTACAGCCATCATTCGTCTCTGACTGCACCTACCGGCGGCCGCAACTGATAAAATTCGATCGCTAGCGCAAGAATCATGATCAGCATGGCCAACACGAGCGGGATTATCCGGTACTGTCGGTCAGTATCGATATAAGGTTCTTCCAGCACGCGGATGTTGGCGCTGGACGTCATGTCCTCGACCGTAGTGCCTTCAAGAATGCGCCGATAAGAGAAATAAAGCGTGCGGGCGAGCGCAAGTTCGCGTTCCAGCGCATCGGCTTCGGTCGACTGGCGTACAACACGCCCAATAGAATTATTTTCCGAAGGGCTGAGCGCCTGCAACTGCTTGAGTTGGTCTTTCAATGAATCGATCTGAGCGATGATCTGGCGGACCGCCATGTTATCGTCTGTGGCGAACTGACGCGCCGTGTTTAGTTCGACCTCTTTTGCCTTAATCGCGGCTTGAATCACAGGTGTCCGCGCACCAATCGCCTCAATCGCATAACCGGGATCCGAGTAGCGGGTGTTCAGACGGAACTCATTATACTTGGCTTCGGCTGCCATGAATTCACTATTGGCATCGCCAACCAGCTTTTTCAAAATATCGCGCTTGTACTTCGTTTGACGCAACGCAATTTCACCCAAATTCTGGCGCAAGACCGCCGTCAGGGTGGATACTAGTTCGGTGGCCAAGGCAGGATCACGCTGAATCGATTCGATCTGAACAATGCCACCGCGCAACGAACGCAACTCTACTTCACGCTCCAACCAACGACTGGCGGCAATTTCGTCTTTCAAGTCCAGACGTTTGACCAGATTCATCCTGCGAATGACCTCGCGCCGTGTTTCCACACTACGACCGATCTTCAGGCTCACCTCGACGGCGGCTTGACTTCCAAATACGGTGTTGAGCGCGCCCAACTGTCCTAGCACTTCGCCCAAGCCTAAGCTTGAAGGATCAGTTGGGGATACGCTGGAAGCGGCGCGGTATTGGATGGGGAACAGCGAAAAGATCAGGCAAAGGACTACTGCCAACGCCAACAATGCTCGCCGTGGCCAAGGGCGCAGCGCCGTGGCGAGTGTTCCTGTGATGGAGCGGCGTGGTGTCATTTCGACACCGCCACCACGGTTGCCGCACTGAGGCCAAGCTGGAATATCGTTGTCGTGAAGTCCTTGATCTTGCTCCACAAACTTGAAGAATCGGTCTTCACCGGAACGAACACGACGTCACCTGGTAGTGCCTTGGCAGAAAGCGCGCCGTCCCGCTTGGCGACGACTGCACCATTGGCGCGTACCACGAAAATCTCGCCCTTCGCACCAGACTTGAGCGCGCCGCCGGCACGTTCAAGATAGGTGCTGACGGTTAGCGATCGGCCCTCGTCATAGGCGAACGACGCAGGCCGATAGACCGCACCAAACACGCCAACGGTGGATGGGCGCGCGGGCACCAACACACGATCATTGGATTCCAGCACAATCGTTTCGGGCAAAGTGCGCGCACTTGGTGAAACATCGAGCACCACGCGGCCATCGGGTTCAGTCTGCTTCAGACGTTCCACGACCTGACGCGCAGCCGCAAGCTGAGCCGAGCGATCTCCGCTTTCGCCTATACGCTCACCCGAAAGCGGTGCTGCGGCGAGTGAAAATTCCAGCTGTTCCACTGCTTCTCCGAAGCTTTGGCGCTGCTGGACCTTCACCGACTGACGCTCAAGCCGCATGCCATAGGGAAAGGCGCGGGAGGTTAGTCCACCTGCCAGTTGCACCACTTCGCCCAGCGGCGTTCCCGCAGCAACGACGTAGTTGCCCGGCTTTTCGACTTCACCTTCAAGCCGGACGAGCACATTCTGTCGGGCTGTTGGGCGAACCAGCGTACCTTGCGACAGGATTTGCAGAATATCGCCGCCTTTGGCGGGCATCATTGTTGTTTGCGCGCGGGCAATCTCACGTACGCCGGAACCGTCCATTTCCGAAAGTCGATAAAGCATCACGCGCGTCGAATCAGCCAGGCTGTTCGGGCCGCCTGCATATTTCAGCAGTTCATCAAGCGTTTCACCGTTCTTGATTTCGTAGATGGCTTCAGCGTTGACGCTTCCGGCAATGGCGATTTCCTCGCCTACTGCGCCGATTTTGATCACGTCCTCGTTCTGCAACACGGCATCGTCGGTCTTGTTGCCGCCCAGCACAAGTTGATACAGGTCGAACTCGCGGATCACTTCGTTGTTGCGGATCAGTTCGATCTCGCGGAAGCCGCCGCCTGCGGATGGACCGCCAGCTGCCAATACAGCATTAGCAAGAGTGGACAGGCTGTTCACGTTGTAAGCGCCGGGATTGTTTGCAAAACCCGTCACATAAACGCGGATGCCGCGCAGAGCGCGAATCCCGACGTTCACCCTGAAGCCTCGGTACTGCGTGCCGATGGCCTTGCCGATCACTTCCTTGAGGTCACCATAGCGCACGCCTGCCAAGTGGACTGAACCCACGCGCGGCAGGAAAATTCGCCCATTGGTGTCGATTTCCTTGTCAACGCTACCTTCGATCGAACCGGCCATCGAGATCATCACGACATCGCCGACGTTCAGGAGATATTCGGGCGGCACAGTTGCCGTGTTGGCCACCGCATAGTCCCGGCTATCAGGCAGCAGCAGTTGCGTGCCGAAGCGTGGAAGTGGCTTGCCGACATGAAAACGCACGAATGTTTCAAATTCGTTGGGCGGTGGCGGGGCTTTGTTAACGGCAGTGGACTGCGTGGACAACCCGATGACTGGACGATCTGAACCACCAGTCACTTCGACAGGTTCAAACTGATAGTCCGGAGCGGCATCACCGGCATCGACAGGTTGAGAACGCTTTTCGCTTTCGTCATCGCGTGAATTTGAGCCATCGCGCGAGCCCGACGAATTTGAAGAACCTCTACCAGTATCTGGCAGCATTTGCGCCTGCGCTGGAAACTGGCCAAAGATCAGACTAGCGGTCGTGAGCCATGCGGCGCAGGCCGCAGCTCGCTTTCGCGAACGGTACCCGGTCACAGGAATTCCATAATCAGACACCATAGATCATCACACTTTTTGCAGACTGCACTACATTCGGAAAAGTTCGTCGTCGGCTATGCCGCAATCGTGCGCTGCGTGCTGCGCAGAATACTTCCGGTCAAGGCCGCGAAGGATTCAAACACACCGCTGCCTTCAGGTAGCCAGTTCTTCGCGGCATATCCATAGGTCAGGAAAAGAAAGGGAATCTGTCCATTCACCGCAGTCTCGTGATCAAGCTCGCTGTCGCCGATAAACAGGCACTGCTCTGGCGCAGCACCGATCCGGCGAAGCACTTCATCAAGCAGATCCGGTGCGGGCTTTGGCTGCAATTGATCTTGCCCACCAACAACTTCACAGAACAACGCGGCAAGTCCTGTATCGGCAAGCACCTGTTCGCACAGGTGTTGCGGTTTGTTTGAGCAGATGGACAGACGGAAACCGTGCGCATGCAAGATGCGCAAGCCTGCAGCCACATCCGGAAAGAGTGCGGAAACTGGTGTGGGCGTTTTGCTATAGCGCGCACGGAATTCTGCCAATTCCACATCAGGATCGCCGCAGGCCGGTCCGAGCAGCGCAGCGACCATCTGCTGGCCGCCATGGCTCATGAACTGGCGAGCATATTCCGCATCGATGCTGTGTTCGCTGCCGCGATCGCTCAACATCGATGATAAAATGCTGCAGCAGATGGCCGAACTATCGACCAGTGTCCCGTCCATATCGAAGATGAGATGCTGAATCACCGCAGCGTTCCACAAGGCTGCATCGCCTCTGTCAGTTCCTCATCAGAAAGAAACGGCAAGAGATCTTCGAGTGGAGAGGACACCATCGAGCCATCTTCAAGCCGACGCGAGGACAGTTTGGGCGCAAACTGTTGGTTCTTGTCGATCATCACTTCCAGCAAAAACGGACCTTCGCTTTCAAGCGCCGCACGGATTGCCGGTGCCAGATCTGCATCGCGGCCTACTTGCGCTGCGGGAATTCCGAAGCCACCTGCCAGCCGCGTGAATTCAGGGAACGTCAGTCCGCTATCAGGTCCGCAGCCTACGACGTTGTCGGGGAAGTGGTTCTGCTGTGCTTGGCGGATCGAATGATAGCCGTCGTTGTTCAGCAGGAAAACCTTTACCGGCAAGTTGAGGCCAGCGATGGTCTGCAACTCCTGCAGATTCATCATCACGCTGCCGTCGCCGGCAAGGCAAATGATGCGCTGCGGCTTTCCTGCAAAATAGGCGCCGATTGCCCCCGGCAAGTCATACCCCATCGAAGCACAGCCAGAATTTGTGAAGAGCCTTTGGCCGCGCTTGATATTGGCCACCTGGAACACAGTGACGCAGGCAGTCCCATCGCCGCTGACGATGATATCGTCCTCAGCCAATTCGTCGAACAGGATCTTGCCAAAGACGTAAGGGTTGATTGGCCCTGTTTCGGAACGGTATTCATCCAGTACCACCGGATAACGCGCGCTGCGTTCGCGGCAACGAACCAGATAGTCCTGCCGGGCAGTAGCATTGTCGTCTTCCGGAAGTGGCATTTCCGCAGCCACGGCAAAAAAGTCCCGCAGATCGGCATGGATCGGGCGGTGCAACGAAAGCGTCGGCTTTTCCAGTTCTGCCCGATCAATCTCCACCATCGCAACGCGACCATTGCGGGCAAAGCTTTGCCAATTGTAGCTGATTTGACGAATGTTGAGCCGACAGCCGAGCACGAGAACATAGTCCGCCGTCTGCACAGCGAAGTTTCCGCCGCGATCACCAACCGACCCTGGTCGTCCGACATAGAGCGGGTTTGCGTTCGTAATCACGTCGTGCGCATTCCAGCCAGAGACAACCGGGATGCCCAGACGCTCGACAAACTGCAGGAACGCGGCATGCTGACCTGACATTCGCACCCCGGTGCCTGCCAGCACCACGGGGCGCTCTGCCGCACACAGCTCGGCCATCATCGCTGCGACTTCACCGCGCAGGGCATCGCCTGTCAACGCAGCGAGTTCAGCAGCGTTGTTGGCAGGCTCATCTGCGTGATCTTCATCGGATGCCGGATCATAGGCCTCCAATTCGTCGAAATCGACCGGGGCTGCCTGCACATCCATCGGCACGTCGATCCACACCGGTCCAGGACGGCCGCGCGTGGCCAGATAAATTGCCTTTTCAGTGATTTTGCGCGCTTGTAGCGGATCGTTGATGACCACCGCGTATTTGGTGATACCGCGCACCATCGAAACGATATCGACTTCCTGATCGCCGAGCTGGCGCAAGGGGATTGGGAAATTGGGCGCACAGTTTTCCCGCTTCACTTGCCCCGATACAACCACCATTGCGATCGAATCGACATATGCGCCGTAGACGCCATTCAATGCGTTCACCCCACCCGGACCCGTAGTCACGTTGACCAGGGCAGGGCGGTGCGACAGGCGGCAATAGCTTTCAGCCGCGATTGCAGCTGCCTGTTCATGGTGAGTGTAGATCTTCCTCAAGCCCGGATGACGCCCAAAAGCGTCATTCAGGTGCATCGCCCCACCACCGGTGAGCATGAAGCAATCGGTGACCCCACGCTCCACCAGAATGCGGGCGATAAGGTCTGCTACGCGCATTTTCGCCATAGAGATCAGGCCGTAACCTTGACCGACGTGGCCTGACGGGATTCCATCATGTTGATGCGCGTTTCATCTTCGGCAGCGATTGACTTGTAATAGTCACGCTTGTTCTTGAGCCAGAGCAGTTCAAACTCAATAGCCAATTCCATGCCGTGAGTCGTGCGTTCACCGTCCAGCACGGCAGCATCGAAGATCACCTTGCGGGTTTCGAAGCGGTCAAGACGAGTCTTGCGGATCTTGCGCAGAGGTTCGATTGAATCAGGGCTGACGCCACCGCCGACAACCAGATCAAGATTGTGCTTGGCCGAAACTGCGGCAACCTTTTCGATGTAGTCGATCATTTCCGGCTTGTTCACGAAATCGCGGGTGTGGCCCATTGAGCCAGCGAAATCGACGCGGCCGAACACCATGCCGACATTACCGGCAGCGGCGACTTTGCCTAGTTCGTCAAGGTGCGTGAACGCGGTGATTGTTTCGACATTGAACAGGAACCCAACGTCGTCCTGCTCGTTCTTGGGATAGCACTTGTTTTTCGCGTCGATGAATTTTTTCAGAGCGTAAGGCGTCTCAACCATCGGGGCGATCATGAAGTCGACGCCGTATTGGCGGCATTCGATGATATCGCGCACAGCTTCGCAGCCGCCGATCTTAAGGCCAACTTTCACACCGGCCCGGCGGGCAATTTCTAGCAAACGCATAAGTTCGTCGACCCGCGTGCCTTCGGCTTCAAATTCTGCCTTGACTGCCACAATGCCGCCTTCGGCTTTACCCTGCTCCAGGATAGCCAGCATACGCTTTTCGTAGTCGTTCACTCGAAACTCCCTTATCAATTCTGCGGTTACCGATTGAAAATCGACAACCAAACTGCCTGCTCCCCGAAGGCACTCAAACGGCTTCGTGAGATCGAAGCTACCGGAATTCCTTCACTTCGTAACGGACACCCTATTTGTCCGTTACGAAGCGTGATCACTTAACTTTTTCGGCCTGTATCCATTTCAATGTATCTGCAATCTGAACAGAAAATGGTGCAAGTTCGATACCCGTTTCCATAGCCAGAACTTTTGTGTCCACATGATTGCCCAGATACACTGCCGGTGCCGACAGGTCCAACGCAGGTCGGTTGATTTCGGTGGTATGGCCGCACTGGGCTGCAACCGCCGATGCAATATCCATCATTTCATAGACTTCGGCACCGCACATATCGATTGGAACCGCCCGCCCGATCCGCGCGATCGCCGCCGCAAAGATCAGATCGCACAGGTTGCCCACATGCAGGAATGACCGGAATACCGGGTGATTCGCCTTGATCTCAATTGGCCCGCCATCCAGCGCCTGAACGGCAAAGTTCGACACCGCATATGCCTGATGTTTGTTTATCCAAGGACCGGCGATGTTGAAAATCCGCCCTGCGATCATCGGGACACCGTTCTCATGCGCCCAGTTCAGAAAGCGCGCTTCCTGGCGCAGTTTGCAAAGTCCGTAAGGGTGCAGATCCTGCCCCGAAGCAGCATGGGCTGCTGCGCCGGAAGAGGCCACAAAAAGGCTGGCTGGCAAGGCACCAGCCAAGGCATTGAGCAAGGCGTCGTCTATGCCAATGTTCGCATCGGTAAAGGCGCGCTCACCAATCTCAGCAGCTTTTTCCCGCGTGAGATAAGCGAGATGAATAACGTGCGCACCTGCAACATCTTTTGGTGTGATGGCATCCAGGGCCCGAACTGGCAGGACTTCACCGTTTGGCAATGCCAATTCGTTTGGCCGCGATCCAAAAGCAGTAACGCGACCTGAAAGCGTGCCGAAACGCTGCGCAAAATTGGCCAGCATTGCGCTGCCGATCCAGCCCGAAGGGCCGGTCAGCACGAATCGCGGGGGCAGGCTTTCCTCGCCCATTAGTTGATCAACGTTTTCTTGCGCCGGCAATGAATTTGCCGATCATCTCGACGCTATAACCGATGTGGTCAGGCGTCAGCCCCGGATAGACGCCAACCCAGAATGTTTGCTCGGTCACGATGTCGGCATTGGTAAGATCGCCCACGACGCGGATGTTGCGGCCCTTCATGTAGGGCTGGCGCAGCAGGTTACCGCCGAACAGCAGGCGCGTTCCGATCTTCACCTCGTTGAGATACTGGACGAGATCCTCGCGGTTGATACCCGATTCCTTGCGAATGGTAATCGGATATCCGAACCATGAAGGCTGGCTGTTGGGCGTCGCCTCTGGCAGAATGAAGACATCTTCATAAGGGCGCAGCAGTTCGGTCAGCAGATCGAAATTGCGCTGGCGCGCATCAATGAAGCCATCGAGACGGTCCATTTGAGCCAAGCCGACGGCTGCCTGCATGTCCGTGATCTTGAGGTTATAACCGGCGTGGCCATATGTATATTTGTGGTCATATCCGCAAGGAAGCGTGCCCAGCTTGCGCGAGAACCGCTTGCCGCAAGTGTTGTCCACGCCCGGTGCGCACCAGCAATCACGGCCCCAATCGCGCATGGATTCGATCACGCGCTTGAGCCGCGGCTTGTCGGTGAACACTGCCCCGCCTTCACCCATCGTGATGTGGTGCGCGGGATAAAAGCTGAGTGTGCCGATATGGCCGAAAGTGCCGACGCTGCGTCCATCATACGTTGCGCCCAGCGCATCGCAGCAGTCTTCGATAACCCACAGGTTATATTTTTCGGCGACCCGCATCACTTCAGCCAGATCAAACGGATTGCCCAGAGTATGGGCGATCATGATAGCGCGAGTCTTGCTGGAAACTGCAGCCTCGATCATGTCTGGTTTGATGTTGTAGGTCGGGATGTCCACGTCGACGAACACCGGTACGAGACCGTATTGCAACGATGGGTTGACGGTGGTTGGGAAGCCCGTAGCCACGGTGATGACTTCATCCCCTGGCTTCAGTGCATCACCCCGGAAATAGTGCGATGTCAGGGTTGAAAGCGCGAGCAGGTTGGCAGATGAGCCCGAATTGGTCGTGAGTGCGTGCTCCACACCGATCCGTTTCGCCAGACGCTTTTCAAATTCCGTGTTGTAACGGCCTGTGGTCAGCCAGAAATCCAGCGATGAATCCACCAGATTGCACATGTCCTCGGCGCCATAGACTTTGCCGGAAACCGGCACGGCACTTTGTCCGGGAACAAAGGGGGCGGTGGCATGATGGCGACGTGCATACTCGCCGGTCAGGTCGAGAATGAGCTGGCGCAGACCAGCTTCATCGCGATCGCCAACGAGGCTGGCCAAGCTGTCGTTGACGGTATCAAGAGGCATCAATCAAACTCCTGGAATCTAAAACGGCAAGGTTCGCCCGCATCTGGGAGCGATAATCGGCAAGCTGGGCAGTTGAAACTGCGGCGGCATCAGCGCCGCCTGCAACATCTTTGTGCCACGCTACAATCAGGTCGAGCGCCTTACCCAGATTTAGAGTTGGCCGCCAGCCAAGTTCGCTTCGCGCCTTTGCGCAGTCGAGCGACAAAAGTCGGGCTTCGTGGGGTTGCTCGCCCGTACCTGTTTTCCAGCCCGGCATGCCCCAGCGTTCGGTCAGCCGATCGGCGATCCAGCGCACGGGCCGGGTATCTTCTGCTGCCGGTCCGAAATTCCAACCAGTTGCAAAAGATGTGCGACCATCGATCAAAGCCTGCGCGATCAGGAGGTAGCCGCCCAATGCTTCGAGCACATGTTGCCAAGGACGCACAGAATCGGGCGAGCGGATGAATGGCGCATCATTGGCAAGCAACGATCGCACAATATCCGGGATAAGCCGATCCGCAGCCCAATCGCCGCCGCCGATCACATTCCCGGCACGGACAGAAGCCATGAGCGGCGCGCCTGCTGCACTGAAATAACTGCGCCGATAGGCAGAAATTACCAGTTCAGCGGCACCCTTGGAGCTGCTGTAGGGATCATGGCCACCCATCGGGTCGCTTTCGCGATAAGGCCAGACCCATTCCCGGTTTTCATAGCATTTATCGCTGGTCACCGCGACGATGGCTTTGAGGCCTGCCACGCGGCGGCAAGCATCCAGAACGTGGACAGTTCCCTGCACATTCGTGGCGAAAGTTTCCACAGGTTGCTCGTATGAGAGCCTGACCAGCGGCTGTGCTGCCAGATGGAAGACCACTTCCGGGCGTGCCGCCTGCATCGCTGCCTCAGTGGCCGCCATGTCACGGATATCGCCTTCGATGTGAGTCATCCGTTCGGCCAGACCCGTCTGGCGGAACATGCTGATGTCTTCGGCCGGCAGCGCGTAACCTGTCACCTCGGCGCCCATTTCGAGCAACCACAAGGCCAACCAGCTACCTTTGAAGCCAGTATGTCCGGTCAGGAATACGCGGCGCCCACGCCAAGCGTTCTCGTTCACCACGATTTCCAAGGTGCGCCCTTGATCCACAAGCCTTCGAGATACTGCTTGTCACGCAAGGTGTCCATGGGTTGCCAGAAACCGTCGTGGCGCCATGCAACCAGTTCGCCGCTGTGGGCGAGCTTTTCCAACGGCTCCTGCTCCCACGTTGTCGACGGAGCATCGATCAGATCAATGACTGAAGGATCGAGAACGAAAAAGCCGCCATTGATCAGGCCACCATCGCCAGCGGGTTTTTCCTTGAAGTTGCGGACCAGATCGCCATCAAATTCCAGCGCGCCAAATCGTCCGGGAGGGGCCACGGCAGTGATCGTCGCCTTACGCCCGTGCTGGCGGTGAAACGCTACTTGCGCACCGATATCAACGTTGGCCACACCATCGCCGTACGTGAAGCAAAACGGTTCGTCATCGGGCAGATAGGGGCGGACGGCCTTGAGGCGTCCGCCGGTCATGGTATCAGCGCCTGTTTCCACCAAGGTAATGCGCCATGGCTCACCACGCTGTTCGTGAATCTCCATCTTGTTTGATACAAGATCGATGGTCACGTCTGCTTTGTGGAGGAAATAGTTGGCGAAGTACTCCTTGATCAAATACCCTTTGTAGCCAAGGCAGATGACAAAGTCATTCACATCGTAGTGTGAGTATATTTTCATGATATGCCACAGGATTGGCATGCCGCCAATCTCAACCATCGGCTTAGGCTTGACCGCAGTCTCTTCGCCGAGCCTGGTGCCGAGGCCGCCAGCCAGAATTACGGCCTTCATGCGGACCTCCTGCAGCAAACGTCTTGTTTCTGTTCTTGCATCGCTAAATTACAGTACGTCATAATCAATACTTGCAACTCTGAATTGTAACCAACGACCCAGCATTCAAGAATGCGCAAAAAACAGTCCATAACGTTCTTGCAAACAGTGTTGCCAGACAAGTCTTGAAAAATCCAGACGTTTGCCAAACACAACCAAGTCCACCGCCATACATCGCCTCAAGACACGGCGTATCCTCCATTGTCAAGTCCACTTTAACCACTACAGTGTCGCTGAGTGGGTGGAACAATTGATTCTAACCTTTTGGATTGATGAAGGAAAGAAGGCTGCAAAGACGTGCTGGAGTGCACATTTGCACGCAAGGGTTGCGGTTGGGCCACGGGGTGATTTGGTCGCAGGCCGACCGGTCGCTCGTATTACTGCTGCGTGCAGGCGCTTAGGATGGCCAATACGCTCGCGCTGATTCCGAAGCTTGTCCGCCCGCCGACTTATCGGTGTTGCCGCAAGGCCGATCCACCCCCCAAACGCAGGGTCGATACTGGCCGTCGTGGCTCAACCGCAACGGGTGTCCAGAGGTGGCGGGCATCCCTGTCATTGCAGACTGTTCTGGCCGAGGCGGGATTTTCAGGGCGGGGCCGACCGAAAATCTAGACCGCGCTGGTTAGGAAAGCCCAAACCGAGTTTGCGCTTTAGCCGACCAACCCTCTTTCGGTACGTTGATCTGCCTTTTGGCCTTCCACGAACGGAAGTTCACAGTAGGCGGGTGAAAAGCCCAGCGCGTCATAAATTTCGGGGATCAGGAAAGGGTAGGCGTCGCCTGCGCTTTCGTGCACCTTGGCGCATTCGCCAAGGTAGCTGTCGAAGGTGCGATAGAGGCCGCGTTTCATCATGGTTCGGTGCATGGGGTTCCTGTCCGCCGACTGCTGCACTGGAGCCGGATGATTCGCCATTGAATCAAAAGTTGGTCACAAACTCGCAACAAGTTGCGGCACCGTGCCTATTGGATTGGTGAAGGTGGCACGGTGCAGCAAGTACTTGCTTATGGTTCAATGCGCAGGGCTGGAATTTGCGCATCGGGCAGGCTGGCGCCAAGCTGGCGGGCCAGTGTTGGGGCAATGGCCCGCATGTCGACTTCACCCAGATTGCGCCCCTTGGCCACGCCCTTGCCCATGATCAGGAAGGTTGAGCGCATTTCGGGCAGGGTGGGAAAATAGCCGTGCATGCCTTTGGTGCGTGACGGCTTTACCAACAGCGCGTCTGCAGCAAAGCTTCCGGCCAGCGCGCCGGGTTTCAGATCGACAAAAAACGCTGCTTGCGGGTTGCCGCCCATCTTTGCGATTGCAGCCTTGTCGGCAACGTGCGCGATGCGAGCCTTGGGATCGGCAGCAAGTGAGGCCAGCAAATCGCCGACTTTGGCGGTGAGCGCAGCATCATCTGGACGGGCCAGCGCAACCGCAATCGAGCCGCCCGACGGCCATGGCATGGCTTCCCATGACGCGACTTTGCCGTTTGCATCAAGTGTGATCAGGCCAGCATCAATGAAGGGGCGGAACAAATTGATTTCGGTCTCGGTGGCAACAAAGCCGTGATCGCTGACTACGGCCACGGTGGCATCGGGATGTGCGGCTAGTTCAGCGGCAACCAATTTACCCACCGCAGCATCAAGCCGTTCGAGCGTGGCGTTGGACGCAGGGGATCCGGGGCCTGATGTGTGCTCTTCATGGTCAAGCCCGGCGAAATAGACCGTCATGAATTCGGGCTTTTTGGACTCGATCATGCGCACGGCAAATTTGGCGCGGATTTCGTCTCCGTCCACGCCTTCGTCGATACCATCGGCATAGCTGCCGCAATCGTGCTCCAGCGCGTCATAGAGGCCGTCGGTGGACATCGCCTTGACCATTTTGCGATCATCGGCGTGGCCAGACCGCCAAATTTGCGGGAGATTGTAGGTAAGCGATTTGACGCCGACGCTGACAGGCCAATGCACGTTGGCAGTGGTGCGGCCTGCTTTGTGGGCAGCGTCCCATAGCGTTTCGGCGGTAATATCTTCGGCAAACCAGAACCAGCCGCCGTAATTGATCTGCTTGGGATCGAACGTGGTGTTGGATACGATGCCGTGACGGGCAGGGGCAACGCCTGTGATCAGCGTGGTGTGGCTGGGATAAGTGACGGTCGGCAGGTTGCCAGTCACGCCCGCCGCATAGGCACCTTCTTTAAGGAACCGGCGCAAGTTCGGGATTTTGAGGCCGCGCTTGTCGGCTTCAAGCACATCGCCGGGGCGAAGGCCATCGATTGAAATGAGCAGGACTGGTGCGGATGATGCAGCTTGTGCCCAAACGGCGACGGGCGCCGCACTGCCCAGCAGTGCGACGCCCGCGACGAGGGCCTTTGCGGTTGAAAGGCCGCCTTTCATCAGAAACCAGCCTTCAGCGTGACGAATACCTGACGCGGGGCACCGGCCAACAAGGTTTGGCGATCACCACTGAAGCCAAAGCCGCCCGATCCGACCGTGGCGATATAGGCCTTGTCGAACAAGTTGACCGCGTTCAGTTGCAGTTCGATCGGCTGGCGCTGACCGATGTCGAGGCGATAGCCAAGCGTTGCATCAACCAGCGCCCGGCCTGGTACAGACTGATCGTTGGTGTACGTGAAGTAACGCTTGGACATGTAGTTCACGCCGACCCGGCCATAGAACGTGGCGCTGTCGTAGTTGAATTCGGCACGTGCAAGATGCTTTGGCGCGTCAACAACGGTCTTGCCGGCAATGAGCTGCGTGCCCACGTTCTGCCGATAGGTTGTATCGTTGTAGCTGTACGAAGCAAAAGCACCAAAGCCCATTGGCAGCTTCACATCGACAGCAGCTTCAAGGCCAAGAGCGCGCACGTCACCTACGTTACGCAGTGCATTGGCTGCCCCAACGATTGGGCTGCCTGTGGCGATCACCAACAAGCGGTTGCGGAAGTTGACATAATAGGCCGCCAGCACGGCATTGAAAATGCCCGTGTTGTAGCGCAGCCCGCCTTCATAGGTGTCTGAACTTTCCGGACGAAGTTCGTCCTGAAACTCATTGAATGACGCCTGCGTTGCCGAGAACGGGCCAGTGGTCGCAGCTGCCTGGAACGCGCGGGTTACTTGCGTGAAACCTGCGAACGCTTCAAGGCCGTTACCCAACTTGTAGTTCAGGCCAAGGTGGGGTTGGAACCAGTCCTTGGTCTGGATTTTGCCCGTCGCAAGACCGCTTGTGTTGACCAACGAGAACGCGGTGGAATCAACCGTATAGCCCTTCCAGCCGAGGCTGACTTTCAGATCACCAAAGGTGATGTCATCAGACACGTAGTATTGGATCGTATCGGTTTCGAGCGCGATGGACCATTGGGTGAAGAACGGGTTGGTCTGGAAATCGCGGTGATCGCGGCCGGGGTTGGTGCGGCTTTCATAGCCATAGAATTTGCGCGACTGGATGAAGTCGTTCTTTTCATACCAGCCACCAATCTTGATGGCGTGCATGCCGTATTCAGCGGCATATGATGCAAATGCACCCTTGCGCTTGATGTCGTATTCAGTGGTGCGCAGCGCCATGGGCACGCCGCTAGGGCTGTTGACATAAGGCGAACCCCATGTGCCCTGACCATCATTTTCGTGGTAGTAACCCTTCACCGAAAACTTGCCGGTTTCACCGACAGGGATGGTCAAGCCGAGCGAAGCCAAGGTGTCCTTGCGAAGGCCCGAAGCGTCGTAATAGGCATCATCGGCGTTGCCACCGGTTGAACCGATCAGGCCGGGATAGACGGTGCCAGCGGCGGGGTTGAGCGGGGTTGTGCCCGTGTAACCGGTGTTTGCGCCGACGTCAGCGACTTGAACGGCCAAGGCGTAGTTCGATGGGCCAAAGTTGTCCCAGTCCAGACCGAGACGGCTGATGATGCCAAGGCTGAGGTCCTGATAGTCCTGTTCTGCGCGGTCTGAATAGCTGATATAGCCATCGAGTTCAGCGCCGCCGCCCAATGGCGCAACGGCCTTGGCGTTGATCATCAAGGTGCGCTGTTGGCCATCGCCCTTCCACTTGTCGCCATTTTGGTACTGGATTGATGTATAACCGCGCAGGCCGTCTTCGGTGCCGATGCCGATGCGGGCAAAACCACGGAAGGTGTTGGCCGACCCGTACGATCCGCTGGCAGATACGCCCAGCGCGTCCTTAGGGTCGAGCGAGAAGAATTCGAGCGTGCCGCCGAGGTTGTTGGTCGACTGTGCGTCAATCGAACCCGAACCTTGGCTGACGCGGGTAATGCCAATGTTTTCAGACGTGATCGCACGGCTGATATGCAACCCGTTGTGATTGCCATAGGACATATCGCCCAAGGGGATGCCATCAAGTGTAAAGCCGAGTTGGTACTGGTTGAAACCACGGATCGTGACGCGCGTTGACCATTCGTAATTGCCGAAGGCATCAGCAGATTGGAAGTTGACCGACGGCAGCTTTTCGATAGCCTTCAAAGGACTGGTGCCCGATGCAAGGATGGTGAGCTCTGCGGTTGAAAGTTCCTGAACCTGACGGGTCTGGCCCTGGCCCAGCACAACGATTTCAGTGTCAGCGCCTTCGGCCGCAAGCGCGGCTTCGGCGGCGGGGGCAACGTCAACAGCGGCAAAGGCTGGTGCGGCGAAAAGTGAGGTGCTGGCAAGCAGCACGGCGGCGATACGCATGGTGTGATCCCTCATTAACCAGTTGATCTGGTTGAGCACCCGCTAGACCTTCGCTGTTGCAACATTGTGCAATTTCAAAGACAAATCAGGGACATGGGTGTGACGATTGATTGACAGAAACCATTTGAAGCAGTGGTGTCACAAGAATGTAACGCGCGGTGCGCAATGGACGGAAACATGCAGCCAGATCATCAGCGCGCAGAATCATGCGGCTTGCCGCCAGTGCAGGAGCGGTTCTTCAATCGCGAATTGAGCTGGCTTTCGTTCAACCGCCGTGTGCTGTCAGAGGCGGTCAATCCTGACTACCCGCTGCTGGAACGGCTGCGCTTTCTTTCGATCAGCGGAAGCAACCTCGATGAATTCATGATGGTGCGCGTGGCCGGTATCGCCGGGCAAGTACGCCGCCAGATCGACGAACTATCCATTGATGGCAAAAGCCCGACCCAGCAACTGGGTGGCTTGCTGGATGCGGTCAAGGAACTGATCGATGCACAGCAGGAAGTGCTGGTTGGCCTGTCGCAGGATTTGGCGGCGGCGGGCATTCGCCTGATCGACAATGATCCGTTCACCCGTGCCGAAGCCGATTGGCTACGGGCTTACTTTGAAGAACACGTCGTCCCGATTCTGACGCCGCAGGCGATTGATCCGGCGCATCCGTTCCCGTTCATCGCCAACCAGGGCACGGGCATTTTGTTCCAGATGCAACGGCTAGCCGATGGCGCGGGGGTGAGCGAGATGATCCTGATCCCGCCAGCCTTGCCGCGCTTTGTGCGTCTGCCGGGCGAGAGTGCTTCGTGGATCGGCATTGAGGAACTGGTGCGGCGTCACGCCATGCTGATCTTCCCCGGCTTCCGCGTGCTTGGTCATGGGACTTTTCGCGTTCTGCGCGATAGCGACATCGAGATCGAAGAAGATGCCGAAGATCTGGTGCGTTATTATCGCACCGCGATTCAACGGCGGCGACGTGGCAAAGTTATCATGCTGCAATTGCAGGATAACTTTGATCCCGACGCCGAACGCTTGCTGCGCGATCAATTACGGCTGGATCATGCCCTTGTCATCAAAAGCAAAGGCTTGCTGGCGATCAACGGTCTGGCCACGGTGGTCGATGAAGATCGGCAGGAACTGAAATTTGATCCCTATAACCCGCGCTACCCCGAACGGGTAGCAGAGCACGACGGCGATTGCTTCTCGGCCATTCGGGAAAAGGACTTGGTGATTCACCATCCTTACGAGAGCTTTGAGGTGGTGATCGATTTTCTGCGGCAGGCGGCAGCCGATCCTGATGTCGTGGCGATCAAGCAGACGCTTTATCGTGCAGGCAAGCAATCTGCGGTTATTGCCGCGCTGATCGCTGCGGCAGAGGCTGGCAAATCCGTGACTGCCGTGGTTGAACTCAAGGCCCGCTTTGACGAAGAGCAGAACCTGATGTGGGCCGCCCAGCTTGAGCGCGCGGGCGTGCAAGTGATTTACGGCTTTGTTGACTGGAAAACGCACGCTAAAATCAGCCTTGTCGTGCGACGCGAAGGTGGCGGCTATCGCACGTACTGCCATTTTGGTACGGGCAATTATCACCCGATCACTGCGCGCATCTATACCGATCTGTCGTTCTTTACCGCTGATCCGCGCATGGGCCGCGATGCAGGGCAGCTGTTCAACTTCGTGACCGGATATGTAGAGCCTAAACACACAGAATTGCTGGCCATTTCGCCGATCAACTTGCGCGAAAAACTGTATGAATGCATCGACCGCGAGATTGAGCTGGCAGGCAAGGGGCGTCCGGCTACGATCTGGGTCAAGCTTAATCAGCTCACCGATCCCGATCTGATCGACCGGCTTTACATTGCCAGTCGTGCGGGCGTGGAAGTGCGGCTGGTGGTGCGCGGGATCTGCTGCCTGAAGCCCGGCGTACCCGGCCTATCCGAAACGATCGAGGTGAAATCGATCATCGGACGCTTCCTTGAGCATAGCCGCATCTGGGCCTTCGGCAACGGCGCGCGCATGCCAAACAAGCGTGCACGCCTGTTCATCTCATCGGCTGACGGGATGAGCCGGAACATGGGACGCCGCGTTGAAGTGCTGGTGCCCGTGCGCAACCCGACGGTGCATGATCAAATTCTCGATCAGGTGATGCTGGCCAACCTTCTGGATACCGAACAAAGTTGGGCCTTGCACAGCGATGGCGAATATACCCGCTTTGAAAAGGGCGAGAATCCGTTCAATCTGCACCGCTACTTCATGACCAATCCATCGCTTTCGGGACGCGGAGCGGCGCTTTCCAGTGGAAGAAAAGTGCCCAAGCTTGCGCTTCGGCGCGGGGCGGCCCACCGTGGCTGAGTGATTCAAACACTGACGCATAACCCGACATTCGCATGGGAGTCTGCCCGCGCGGTCATCGACATCGGCTCCAATACGGTGCGGCTGGTGGTCTATGGCGGACCGCCTCGCGCGCCTGTTGTGCTGCTGAATGAAAAAGTCACGGCCAAGCTGGGCAAGGGCGTGGCCGATGACGGCAAGCTCTCGGGCAAGGCCATGACGAACGTGCTGGCTGCGCTGGCGCGGTACAAGGCGATCCTGGATTTGGGCGGGGTTGGTACCGTGGATGTGGTGGCAACCGCAGCAGTGCGTGATGCAACCAACGGCAACAAGTTCCTCGATCGTGTTACGGCTTTGGGCTTCGTTCCCCGTTTGCTGTCGGGCGTTGAAGAGGCAGAAACCAGCGCAACCGGAGTAATCGGTGCATTTCCTGATGCGCGCGGGATCGTTGGCGATCTTGGCGGTGGCAGCCTTGAACTGGTTGATGTGGCCGACGGTGGTACCAGCCACGGTATCAGCATGCCGCTGGGATCGTTGCGCCTATCGGCCATGCGCGCAGGCGGAGACCGGACATTTGCGCGGAAAGTTGGCGCGATGCTGGCCAAGGCCGACTGGGTGGCTGAACCGGGCGTAACGCTTTACCTCGTTGGCGGATCAATGCGTGCCTTTGCCCGCGCGGCGATGGTGCGCATGAACTGGCCGCTGGAGGATACGCACGGCTTCACGCTGGATGCGGCAAAGGCTGCGGAATTGGCGCGATTGCTTTCAAGGCGAGGGCAGGCGCTCAAGCCCATTGAAGGCGTTTCGACCAGTCGCTTGGCGAGCATTCCCGATACCGCTGCCTTGGTTGCAGTGCTTTTGCGTAACTTGTCGCCCAGCCGTATCGTGTTCTCGTCATGGGGATTGCGTGAAGGGCTGTTGTTTAGCACGCTTTCGCCACAAGAGCAGGCGCAAGACCCCTTGGTTGCAGGCGTCACTGATTTCGTGAGGCAATTGGGCATTACCATTGCTGAAGGGGATGCTGCGGTCGAGTGGATGCAAGATGTGGTGCCCATGGCGCGCACGCCATTGGGGCGATCAGCGGCCTTGCTGTGCTTGGCGTCCGGGCGCGTAGAGCCCAACTTGCGCCGCGAAACGCCGCGCGCGTGGGGCTTGCGCAAGCGTTGGATTGGCGTTGAGACATCGGGCCGTGCGATCCTTGCTGCTGCGCTTCAAAGCAGCGTTTCGCGCGGTGGGTCGATCGATGATCTCGCGCTGTTGGCTCCCACTCTGAACCTGTCCGAAGCACAATCCTTGGGCCTTGCCGCGCGGCTGTGCCGCCGGCTGACGGCAGGTTGCGTGCCTTTGATCGAACGCACTGCGTTGCGACTGCAAGATGGAGCTTTATCGCTGGAAAGCACAGAACCTAGCTTGATCGGTGATAGTGCTCTGCGTGATTTGAAAGAGCTTGGTCAGCAGATGGGGCTGGAACTGGCTTGAGCCATTTTAGGGTCAGGACCACTTAATCCCACCTTCGAGGTTCGAAGCACAATGGCTCAGTGCGAGGAAGGAAGCCGCCGGGATATGTCGATATCTCAAGGTTTCTTGACGCTGCAATGGGCCATTTGGGTCAAATCCCTTCGCGACGTCGGAATGGCTTCCATCTCGGGCGGATAGTTGCTTGGAAAGGCAACCAGCCTTCCCTGCACACCTATCCGCCCGATATGTTCGCCATTCCAACGCCTCGAAGGTGGGATTAAGTGGTCCTGACCCTAGTCAGGCCGACTGGGAATTTGATCAGAGCATGCTTTTGCCGGAAATGGCTTCTGCCGCACTGCCAAGCCGCTGGTGGCTGAGGCAGTTGGCAGGGCGCCCAATGGCAAAGCGCGCGCAGTTCCACCGATAGCGCGGCTCCACGAACATGGGATCGCGCAAATAGTGAAAATCCATGGATTGCAATTGCGAGGTGGAGGCAGGCAGTTCGCTGGGGATCAAACGCTGATCACTCCACGCCATCACAATGCATCGCGGACGGTTGCCGCATGCTTGAGCGGCCAAGGCCGGAAACCTTGTCGGTTCTGCATCCTTGCCGATCCGCACAAAGAAAATGTCCGTGTCGGCCCCCGCCAGCTTGGCCTCAAAGCTGGTGTCCTTGTTGCAGTTTGCCGCACAGTCATTCGCGCCGGTCAATGCCGCGTCAGCCGCGACGACGGCTTCATCCGGTAGCTCTGCAAGCAATGTTTCTTTGCCATGTGCGGGTGACAGCCCTGCCATTTGCGGCACCGGCAGTTCAGTCATTGAAGGCCTTACCGAAAAGGCCTTTGGCGTTCCCCATACTCCGTCCCACCTGAAAAACAGATGCGTGCCAACTGCGGTTATTTTATCCAGCTTGGCACTCCAGTAAGGTACGACCCAATCTGTGTGATAGTGCGTAGCGTGGCCGACTGGCCGATAGACGAACCCCGCCATCGAGAGGCGCGCCACTGCACGGGCGCGCTCCCATGCAGCGGTTGATGGGCGATAACGCTGCATGGCGCCATCGCATGTAAAGGTGAATTGGCAGCCAGTCTGCCGCTCCGATCCATGAAATACAACGCCGCAAATGCTGGATTGGAAGGCGGGGTGACGGACGCGGTTCAGCACGACTTGCGCTACGGCCTGCTGGCCGATCACATCATCGCCCGCCTCATAGAATACCGCAGCAGCAAGGCAATCTACAGCGCGTTCGAATGCCACGCCGTCATTCTTCATCTTGAATGGGGCTGCGGGAGGATTGGGCTCAACTGAAAAGAGCACTGCAGCGTTGATGGCGCGGGCATCGTCTTGTGGAATGGGTTTCCACGCCAGACTTTCAACTTTGGGCAGCGGGATGCCAATAATCGCCCCGGATGTGCTGAGCGCGGGACTGCTGTTGCCACGGATCGCCGATTTCGGCGTGTAGGCATTGCCAAGAATAAAGATGGCCGCGGCGATGCTGCTTGCCACAATCGCAAGAACGAACGTCGCGGCGAATATCCGCTTACGCAATGCGGTGCGGGTCAAGGCAGCGAGGTCAACGGTTTCGGGCATGTCAGAGATCTGGGGTTATCCTGCGGTGTTTCATTTCGATACGGACCTTCGCAATTCAGGGTATTGCTAACCCAAAAGACATAGCGGGTTAAAACCTATAGCCATGGCGCGAATCACGATGTATGTTGCTTTTTAATGAAAAACTGGTGGCAAGAAGTCACTGGGAAGGGGATCGCCGTGAGCAAATTAACCGTAGTTACGCCGACCATCATCAATCACTCTGTGACCAACCTGCGGGTAACGCGGATAAAGGTCACCGGTGCCTCTGTGGCAACTTCAAAATTCAAGCGCGAAGGCAAAGCCGTGCTTGTTGCTGCTGTCTTTTGCCTGGCAATTTGGATGGCCATTGTGTGGGTCATGATGATCAAGCCGTGAGGCCATTCCTTTCGGCAAAGATATTGTTTTTTCGGCGGGTTGGACGGCAATGCCAATCCGCCAAAAACAATGGCAGTCTGTCAGGAAGATCCTTTTGCCATGAGCACTGCCGGGATCGTTAGAAACAAAATTTTGAAATAGAGGGCAGGGGTAAGCGATCGCGCGAAGGCGACGTCCATCGCAACCCGGCGCCGATAGCTGACATCGTTACGGCCACTGATTTGCCAAAGGCCCGTAATGCCGGGTTTTACCTGAAGGTATGATTCAAAATACCGCCCATAACGCCTACGCTCTGCATCGATGATCGGCCTTGGCCCTACCAGGCTCATATCTCCTATGAGAACATTCCAGAACTGCGGAAGTTCGTCCAGACTGGTTTTGCGCAAGAAATGACCGACTGGCGTGATGCGCGGATCGTTCCGAAGCTTTTGATGCGTCTCCCATTCCAGCCGTGATTCCGGACAGGTATCGAGCAGGTGACGCAGCTTTTCATCTGCATCAGCAGCCATCGAACGGAATTTGAGGCAGTTGTAGTATTTACCGCCATAACCAATCCTGCGATGCGCAAAAAAGACAGGGCCTGGACCGCCGGTGATCAGGATCAGCAGCGCAATAACCAACATGAGGGGCAGAAAAAACACCAAGGCAGCCAGTGATAAAACAATATCACAGGGGCGCAGAATGCTACTCTGCGCTACATCTGTCTTGGCAAGGAGATTACTAGCCATTGGTTAGAGTTCTTGCCATTTCCTGTGCATCCTAACCTCAAGCCAAAAAGGCTGATTTTTGCAAATGCGATACGAGTATGCTGCGTTGCGTTAAAGTGCGAAGATAGTCGTTATCAGCAAACCTCGCGCCTGATCTGTTGAGAATGCGCCGAAGTGGACTGTTCTCCAGCAAGTGGGCCTCTCGGCGGCATTTCAACTCCGAATTGAAGCAGTTAATTGAAAAGGCAAGTGGATCGAGTCTCCACGATTTCAGACTCAAAGTGCGGCTGGGAGCCATGAACGATCACTGCGCAGAGGCAATGGTACGCACAAAGCTCTGTAAAGTTCCAAGGTTGTGTTTGGCCTGATTGACAAGGTTTAGTCTGGTTTATGCTGCAATTGCGAACTTGCAGCTCTGCATGGCCGTTCATCGCGTGTGGCTGAATTGCGGGTAGCGGATAAAGCGCGGGCCGCAGATTTACCTCAAGCGCGCTTGGATTAGCCACTATGCCACAAGGCTCGCTTGGTCACTGGATCGGTGAGTCATAAGCTATTGTGCGGCCATAGGGCTAGACTGATACCAAACTGGTTCAATCCGTTACGATACTTTCAGCCGAGTTTGCTAAGGTCTATCTCGGCGTGGTCGTTACAACATTTGGTCGGAATTTTGCAGGACGGATGATCTGCTGCGCTGTGTCAATGGTGCGGCGATTGCAGGAATAGGGTGGCGTATGATGGACAATGCGTGTGCATTGGTTCTGCCGCCTGGATGCTTTAGGGCAGTTCGACGGATTTCTGCGTCAAATGGCTGATAAACATATGGATTATAGGCCTCAGCTTGGCGTATTTTTGCTTGCCGCAATACCGAACGTGCTTGGCTTGGAGTGACAAATCACATGATACAACCGCTGCTGACGGTTCTTGTCGCCAGTCGAAATGGTGCCACGTGGATCGCATCGGTGCTTGACGCCTATATCGATCAGCAAATTGCGGGGCCCCGGCAACTCATCGTTGTCAAAAACAATAGTACCGATGATGCCGTCCAAATCGTTGAGGCTTATCGCAACAAACTGCCGCTTGCGGTCATTGATGAACCAGTTGCTGGCAAAAACAGAGCTTTGAATGCGGGCCTGCCCCATATCACGGGCCAGTTGATCATCACGCCAGACGATGATGCGATACCGCACCCTGGTTTTTTGCGCAGAGCGGCCGTTGGCGCATTTAAGCCGGTTTTTTTAGAAGGTCATGCAGTCAGTGGCATTGTCAGCCTGAGCCAAAGCAAGATGGCGTTTTCCAAAGCCCAGACGTTTCGTCATGGGCGCAGCAACGCAGTGCTTGACCGCAAGGCAGGCGCCCCTTGCCATGCACCTTGGAAATACCGCTCTTACCTGCGCGCTGTCTCCGAAACGCTGCACCTTGTCAATTTCAAGCTTCGAGCGACGTCCAAATTGGATTTGGTTTATCGGTCATTCGGTTGGTGGAGCTAATATAAGCGAGTTGGTTGCACCGGTTTAAACGAGTGATGATAGCTGGAAATGGAACTGCTTTGGGCCGAATCAGCTATTTGTTTCATTCAACTTTGATCTGGAAAGTGCTTTTGATTTTGCAATTTCAGATCGCGCTATCGATGCCTGAAATGCGCTTGCTCAAACAAAGGAAGTTCATGTGGCAATGCCATTTGCTATTTTGCACAATTCTATCGGAAAAACCTGAACGGTGACTCTTGCGCAAGTCGACATCCTGATCCCTGTTTTTAATGCAGAGTTCACGCTTGAGGCGTCGCTTCAAAGCGTGGCGTCGCAGTCTTTTACAGACTTTCGTGTCATCTTGGTCAACGATGGCTCTAGCGATGGTTCAGCCGAAATTCTCAATCGGTGGAAAGCGCGAGACTCACGGTTTGTGGTTGTGGACCAAGCAAATGGCGGCATTGTTAGTGCACTAAATACAGCTCTGGCGATGGCCAACGCAAAGTACGTTGCGAGAATGGACGCCGATGACATATGCTTGCCGGACCGCTTGGCGCTGCAATTTGCGTACCTGGAACAGCATCCGAACTGCGTCGCGTTAGGCTGCGGGGTCGAGCATATCGATGAGTTTGATAGCCCTATCAATGGTTTGCCGCAACCCGGTGATCCTGGATTTGCAGATCCGCATTGGGTGCCTGTACGCGAACCCTATATTGTTCATCCGTTTCTGATGGCTCGTACCGCAATGGTGCGGGAAGTTGGAGGGTACCGTGGCGTTCCTCATTCTGAAGACAGTGACCTTTATTGGCGGCTGCGCGAAGTTGGAACGCTGCACAACCTGCCAGTAGTCTTGGGGCGTTATCGTTTTCATACTTCGTCGATTTCGGGGGGGTCAGTGATCAACGGCCGTATCATGGCGATCGGATCACAACTTGGTGGGTTGGCAGCGCGACGAAGGGCGAGAGGTGAAGCTGAACCTGTATTTGCGCAAAATCTGGTCGGTATTCTTGGTAAAGCCAAGACGCTAACAGCGATGTGCGCAATTGTTGAGGATATGCTTCAACCCCATGAAATTAAAAATTTCTACCTGAGCGTTGGCATTAAGCTATTGGAACTAAGCTCCTATCGTCCATATGAAATTGAAATCAGTGATTGCGCGTTCATTAGGGCTGCTTTGCGCAATAGGCCGTCGATGTCGCTCCTCAACGCACGCGAAATTCGATGGTATGTTTCGGAAACTACCGCGCGACTCATCCGATCAGGCAAAGTTAAAGCTGCAATGGCTTTAGCACCCGTAGTTTTATGGCCGCGCTGCGTAGTGAAGTCGCTATGGCGGTAGCAGTTTATCAACTTATGCCACGGCTGTCTGTCAACGCACAGCACATTAGGCAAGAGTCGTGATGATAGATGTGATCATCCCTGCTTTCAATGCAGGCGCAACTATCGGCCACTCCGTGGCTACATCGCTGGCGCAGCAAGAGGTCGCGTCGGTCATCGTTGTTGACGATTGCTCGACCGATCACACAGGCGAAGCAGCACTGGCTGCCGCGGCAGGTGACAGTCGGTTACGGCTTGAGCGGTTTTCGCAAAACCGCGGTCCTGCAGCTGCGCGCAATCATGCCCTTGGATTGGCCAAAGCGCCGTATGTTGCGATGGTGGATTCCGACGATTGGGTGTTGCCGGGCCGGTTCAAGACGTTGTTAGCCAAAGCAGCGGATTGGGATTTCGCCGGCGATAATATTCTATTTGTTCCTGAAACAATCATGGCGGCACCTTTGCCAGAGGCGGTCTTAGCCGCAATTCCTGACAAGTGGCGTTTGCTTGGTTTATCGGAATTTGTTGAGCGAAACATCTCAAAGAAAGGGCGAAAACGCAGTGAATTGGGTTTTCTGAAACCCGTTTTCCGACGTGAATTGTTGGCGTTGCATGATTTGGGCTATGCGGAAAATGTACGATTGGGAGAGGATTTCGTACTTTATTCCAAGGCGATGGCACGTGGTGCGCGATTTATGCTTTCGCAGCGTTGCGGGTATGTCGCAATCGAAAGACCGGCATCGCTAAGCGGCCTGCACCGCAAAAGCGATCTCGACGCTTTACGCACTGCGAGCATTCAGCTTGCAAATGAAATCGGGCTGTCGCCTGCTGAGCGACATCTGCTGGCTGACCATGCAGCATCAATCAGCCACAAGATCGCGCATCGCGAATTTCTGGAGAGGAAAAGTGCGGTTGGTCTGGTCCGAGCCATATTAGAGATGGCTGTCCTGCCAAGGGTTCTGTTGCGTGTCCTGACAGATATTCTGGCTGATAAACAAGCGGCGCGGGGACCTGAAAGTGAACCGACGTGGCGGTTGCTATTAAACTCGGATGATTTTTCCTAGCGGCAAAAGCAGCATTTGAAACGTCCTTTCTAAATCCTCTCTCTTAGGAAGAATCCACAGTGATTATCGACGCGAGAAATATGGTTGAGCGCTCACTGGAGTGCGATATCCTTATCATGGGTTCGGGCGCGGCAGGAATTACGCTTGCCGAGGAACTGGATGATGGCAAGCGCCGGATCATCATCGCCGAAGCTGGCGGGCTTGAGGTTGATGATGCCTTGCAGCCCGACAGCTTTTTCCATTCGATTGGCGAGCCTGCTGGTGAAGTTTCTGACCAGTTCCATGCTTATGGCGGGATGACGCGGTATTGGACGGGCCGGGTGGCCATGCTGGACCCGATCGACTTGGCGTTGAGGGCGTGGGTGCCGGGCAGTGGATGGCCGATTGCATGGGACGAATTTTCTGCGTTTGAAGATCGCGCAATGGCCAAATGCGGATTTTCTGAAGATTGGCGAGATCGTCCGGCACCGCTGGATGCATTACAGGCGCTGAGCGATCGGCCTGCAATTGTTTCGCCATACGCATGGCGGTTCTGGTCAGTTTCGCGTGAACGTTATCAGCACTGGGGTGAGCGTGTTCGGGCACGGTTCACGGCTTCAAAAAACGTAAAGGTGCTTTTGCATGGCACCATAACCGGCGTTGCTGAATGGCAAGGGAACAAAGCCACCAGTTTCGTGTTGAAAACGCGAACGGGGGAAGCTGTGACTATTCATGCTGGCCGGATTGCGATCTGTGGCGGGGGAGTCGAGAATGCCCGCCTTTTGCTGAACTGGGCGGAAGAATGGCCGATGCAATTTGCCAAGGTTGCGTCTGTTATCGGGCGCTATTTTATGCAGCACTTTCGTGCGGTCACCGGCATTGTTCACGCCAATCCTTCGCAATCGTTGCAGTTGCAAACAGCGTTTAACCGATTTCGCCGACCCGTCGGTGTTCAATTTGAAACCGGAGTTTGTCTTACCGAGGCCGTCCAAAGACGCGAGCAGCTGCTGAATGCCGCTGCCTGGCTGACATACCGGCCTGCGCCGCGTTCGTTGAAAGATATCGACTTACTGCGATCCGCGCGATCTGTTGTTAATCGCGTAATCGGCCGTGAACCCATGCACGGGAGCGTGGATGGATTGATCACTCTTGATGTCGAGCAGGAACCCTGTCGCGATAGCCGGATCTTTCTTGCACAAGAAAGAGACCGGAATGGCATGAAGCAGGCCATTATTGACTGGCGAATAAGCAAGGCTGACCGCAGGACTTTGAGCGTCATCACTGTGGCGATTGTAGATTGGTTGAACAGACTCGGCCTTGGCGATGCGCATGCAGTTCCTGGCGTCGTTGAGCAGACCGCACTTCCTGACGAGTTCATGTTGGATAGTCACCATCATATTGGGGCAACACGTATATCTGAATCGCCAGAGCATGGTGTGGTTGACGCAAACTTGTGCGTTCACGGCACCGACAACGTCTACGTTTGTGGGGCGTCAGTGATGCCTACCGGTGGGCACGCCAATCCCACACTCACCATCGTAGCGTTGGCTGTGAGACTTGCTGATCATCTGGCAGGAAAACAGATTGGTCCGTAATGCATTGTGTCATCAGACATAACTTTTGTTGCACCTGCTCAACGGCTATAGCTCTGAAACTTAAGAAAACGAAGGCGGAATCCCGAAATGAATGACGCAAGCTCAGATGGCAGTGAAGTGTTTGATCCGGCCGAGGATCAGCGCCTTGCCGATGCGTCGCCAGCCCGGATTTTGCCCGATCCCCGCATAATCTGGCTAATGTTTCGTCGTAACGCTCTGCTGTTTTCGCTTGTCACTGTTGCCGTAGTCGTTGCCGTAGCTGCGTGGACTTTGACAAGAACGCCCATTTACGAAGGCACAGCCAGCTTGTTGGTTGAAGTGGCAACCCCCGATGTTGTCGATGTGAAGGCGGTAACCAAGGATACGGCAAACAACGGTGAAGCAATTGATACACAGGTTCGGCTTATCGCCTCTCCTGATGTCGCGCGCCGGGCAGCGGCAGCCTATGCTGCGCTGAGGCCAGCTGATCCCAAATCTGCAACAGACGAGCGCGAGGCCTTGGCTCAGGCAATTCTGGGCAGCACGACTGTATCGCGCGTGGGTACCACGTTTGTGATTGAAGTCACGGCAACGGCCTCCGATCCCCAATTTGCAACTGATGCTGCCAATCTGGTGGCGCAACAGTATATCGCGGCGCAGCGTGAAGCCAAAGTCAACGCCAACAGCGATGCCGGCAAATTCTTGCAGACCCGCACGGCGGAATTGCGGGCGGATGCTTCGGCTGCTGATGCAGCCTTGCAGCAATATAAAATCAGCAATGGATTGATGAGCGCGCAAGGCTCGACCATGGCTGAGCAAGAGGTCTCGACCCTTAATCAGCAGATCGCCCAAGCCGAGGCAGAGCTTGCCGAAAAGCAAGGGCGGTTAAGTGCTGCAGAAGCGCAATTGCGCGCCGGTGGCGGCGGTGCTGATGTTGGCGCGGCGTTGGGGTCAGGCACAATTGGCAGTTTGCGGCAAAGCGAGGCTTTGGCCAGTACCAAAGTGGCCGAGATGGAATCGCGCTATGGACCGCTTCACCCTGATCTTAATCGCGCCCGGAGCGAATTGACGGAAGTCCGCTCGCAAATTCAGCAAGAGATCAATCGCATTCTGTCCAATTTACGGGCTGATGTTCGCGTGGCATCATCAGGGCTAGGCTCGCTGCGTTCTAGCCGGGCTCGTGCCACAGGCACGCTTGCCGGGAACAATTCTGCAGCGGTTGGCCTGATGGAGCTTGAGCGCCGCGCAGAGGCGGCAAAAGGCATATACGAGACTTTCCTGAAGCGCCTTCAGGAGACGAGTGCTCAGGAAGGCTTGCAAGAGGCCAATGCGCGCCTGACCAGTGCCGCAGAATTGCCTGAAGACCCAGTATTCCCCAACCGACGCCTGGCCGCACTGGTTGGCATACTTGGCGGGTTTATGGCTGGCTTTGCGGCCATTGCGATCTCGGAATATCTGCGTGGCGGCATCCGCACGAAAAGTGATATCGAAAAGCGCCTGCGCGTGCGTTACGCTGGCGCGGTCCCAACTCTTGAATCCACGCTTGGCAAAGAGCGCCCGACTGAACCGCCTGAAGAATACGTCGTTTCGCATCCGTTCTCAATTTTCGCAGAGAGCTTTCGCGCCTTGCAAGCTTTCATGATGTTGGGCGGAGCCAAGACCAGCGGCGCAAAGGCGGGCCGGGTTATCGCGATTTCATCGGCTTTGCCGCAGGAAGGCAAAACAACCACATCTACTTGTTTGGCGCGGACCACGGCCATGGGCGGGGTAAGCACAGTCTTGGTGGATTGCGATCTGCGCCGCCGTGGATCAAGCGCGCTGCTGGTTTCCAAGCCACGGCCGGGCCTTTATGAATATCTGGCGGGCGAAGTTTCGCTTGATGAAGCCCTCGTGCTGCATGAGCCGAGTGGCATGTATTTGCTGGGGACTGCTGCCCCGCAAGCCGATGCTCGCGATCCCTTGACGCCCGAAAACCTGGCCCGAATGACGGCGGAATTGCGCAAGCGTTTTGAAGTCATCATCCTTGATACCGCGCCTGTGCTCGGCGTTGCAGACGCGCGCGCAGTGGCGGCATGTGCGGACCGGGTGTTGTTGATCACGCGCTGGTCAAAAACGTCTGCCGATGCGGTCGAGGCGACCATCGACATCCTGCTTGCTGCGGGTGCCAAGATTAGCGGTGTCGCACTGAGTCAGGTGGACATCACAAAGTATGCCAGCACGGGCCATCAAGACATCTACAACTACCAGCGGCAGTTCCGCGGATACTATGCGAATTGATCGGTAAGGGAATAGCAATGCGCAGACTAATTAGCTGTCAACTTGACGGAATATTTGCCAGCTTAACCTTAGGTGGCTTTGCATTACTGTCCTGTGCGAGCCCTGCGTTTGCTCAGGAGGAGGACACGTTTGGATCAAGCGTGTCATCACGCGAAAGCAGCCGTCTTCGAGACGGCGGCATTCGTGCCGGATCATTCGTTATTTCGCCGACTGTGGATGTCGACGTTGCTTACAATGACAACATTCAGGCTACTGAAACGAACACGACAAGCGACGGCATTGTAACTCTTCAGCCAGAAGTTTCGATTGAATCCAATTGGAGCAACCATGCGTTGCGTGTTCTTGGTCGTTATCAAAGATCTGCATATTTTAAAAATTCCTCGGAAAATGTGACTGAATATGGTGCAACGGCAAACGGTCGACTGGATGTGTCCCGCCAGACGCGTTTGTCCGCAACCGTGGAATACAACCGACTTGCAGAGCGGCGTGGTGATCTTGGCAGCTTCCAGTCAACCGCAGAGCGCGTGCAGTTTTCGACATTGGGCGGATCTTTAAGGCTCGATCAGTCGTTCGGCGATCTCACGTTGCGCGCCGAAGCGCGCGCGCAGCAATGGCGGTATGATGACGTCGCGTTGCCAAGCGGTGCCGTGCTTGATCAGAAATTCCGTGATTTCAATATGGTTTCAGGCGGCCTGCAGGCCGGTTTCAATATCAGTCCTGCAACCCAAGTTTTCGCTCGCGCTACCGTTGAGGCGCGTCGCTACGATCTGCGCCGAGGCGACATCGGCTTTGATCCGATTACGGCGGTAGACCGCAGTGCAGACAGTTTCCGGATGGAAGTTGGCGTCCAACGAGAATTGACGCAACTGCTGTCGGCGACGGTTCGCGTAGGCTATCTCAATTTTCGCTACCCGGATCCAACTGTTCGCGACCTCAAGGTTTTTGCCTACTTCGGCACGCTTCGTTGGCACATAACTCCGCTCACCAGCATTTATCTGGATGGCGAACGCGGTGTGGACGAGACCGTTTCACCAACAACTGCAGGCAATCTTCGCGACGAAGTGCGCTTGAGGGTCGATCACGAACTGCTGCGCAATCTTGTGCTCACAGGGCGAGTCCGGCTCGGCTGGATCAAGCCGTCGATCACAGATGCTGGGGCGGGCTTTGTCACTGCGAATAGCCGAGAGCGGCAAGTAGAGCTAGAATCGCGATTCTACGTGAATGATCGGTTCCGTCTGGAATTTGCTGTTCGGCATGTAGAGCGAAATTCATCAACAAATTTACTGAATTACAAATCCAACTTGGTTTCTTTTGGTTTGCGTTACGCAATTTGATTGTCAAATAGTAGTATAACTTTATTTCCCTTAATGAGGGGTATTCGGTTTTTGTGTAATAGGATGCTGATCGATGATCGCAATAGTGGGTTCGTTGTGCGATGTTCCTGCGCCGGGTCACTGCTTTGACGATATCGGTCACGATATGGCGTCTATCGACATGGACGATAGGAAATTCCCGTGTCTGAACGGAGGCATTATACCGTTTCATTTGCAGAGTTTGACGAAACTTGTTGCCCGTAACATGACAGGCGGGCGGATGTTGTTTTCGAGCGACGCTGACGTATCGTGTTCCCCAAAAATGCGCCGACGGTGGCAAACGCTGCTGAGGAGTTTTGCTGTCCGGTGTGGTCAGTCAAGAAGGGCAAAAGAGAGTAACAGTCGCAAACTCGCGATGGGGCGCAACGTGATTGAGGCCTTGGGCGGCGATGCGTGCGGCAAGTGTGCGGCGATGCCAGGGCTAAGGTTTAAGCCGGACGCTTTCGATCTGTGCAGTACTATGACCCGAACGAGCCGTCCGTAGTAGGCTTTGAATATACAGCGTCGGGCGTTCCTGCGGGAGCTGCTTATGGAAAAAATAGGTCTTTTTAGAAGGTGGAACTATGCCGCGCATATATTCCTTCGATATATTTGATACAGTATTTGTTCGTCGGGTCGCTTTAGCGACCGATGTATTTCGTATTATTGGACAAAAATTGGCTCCACGGCGTTTGGATGTCAGTTGCTTGGGCTCGTTTGTTGAAGATTTTGTCTCCGCTCGTGTCCATGCTGAAAGGCTGGCGAATAATGCGGCGGGCATGCGTGAAGACTGCACGCTTCAGGCCATATGGCATGAACTTCATCAGTTGATGCCGGCCTTTGTTGATCCAGCTGACTTCGTGCTGGAATTGGAGTGCGATGAAGAACTGCTTGTCGTTAATCCTTCCATCGCAGCGCGTATTCAAAGCTATCGCGAACGTGGCCACCGTGTCATTTTTATCTCTGACATTTATTACCCGCATGACGCTGTGCTTCGTTGGTTGATGCAGGCTGGCCTGTGCGACGCCGGGCAAGACGTATATGTCTCCAGCGAAGTTGGCTTGGTTAAACACACAGGTAATCTGTTCAAGCATGTTTTGAAGTGCGAAGCCATCCGTCCACAAGATCTGCACCATATCGGCGACAACGTCACAAGTGATTGTACTCGACCTAAGAAATTGGGCATTCAAGTCGAACATTATAAGGAAACTCGCCTCAATTTGATTGAGCAAATTGTCCAAGAAACCAGCAGGCCCAGTCTGCTTGGTTCTCAGCTTGCCGCGGCAATGCGGATTGCTCGATTGCAAGAGGGAGCATGCCGTACCGGCGATGAAGTATCGGCATTTCTTGGTCCGCTAGCAGTGCTTGTCGCACTATGGTCAGCAGGGCTTGCCGAGGAACATGGCGCAAATCGCATATATTTTGTCGCGCGTGATGGCTACGTGCCTTGGCGCGCAGCGACAGAGCTTGGCAAATTGCTTCCCGGAGTGGATGTTCGCTACATCCGCTTATCCCGAAGCTCGTTGATCGCAGCGTTGCCTCAACTTGGCGAGTTCGGCGCGTTTTGGATAAAACAATCTTGGGTTGATTTGCCCGCACATGAGGTCGTGGACCAACTGGGCTATGCTTGGAGCGATGTCGCAGAAGTAATGGCGTCACGCAGTCCTGCAATTCTTCCCAACGAAACGCTTCCCGACGATAGCGCGATTGCGGCGCTGGTCGAAGCAATTGACACTGCTGTTTTGCCCGCAGACAGACAAGCTGTGGTGGAGGCCCGCCGCAAGCAGGTTGCCGAATACCTCAAGCAGGAAGGATTGTTCGACGGCACTCCCTTCATTGTTTTCGATGTGGGTTGGTTTCTGAATCTGCAAGCTGTGTTCAAAACAATCCTAGATGCCCATGGTGCCAATGGGTTTGTCGGTGGCGCATACTTCGGTCTCTCACTCGGCAGAGTGTCTGAAGCGATGGCGGGCCCTGCGACAGCAATGTTCCATCAGCGACCCTACTGTCTAGACCTGCCCGACAATGTGAACTTTGTGTTCGACCGCCGCATTTTGGTTGAACATTTGATGGGCTTGGCACCCCATGGAACGGCCACTGGCTATGCCGCTTCTTGCGACGGAAATATCTACGCCACTGAAGGCCCGATAACCTCACATCGGCAGGAAGTGGTTGGGACGTTGTCGAACAATATCGCAAAGTTTGCGTCTATCGCGAATGACGTGATTGGTGTGCAGGATATTGAAAACGAACGGGTCGTCCGATTGGCAGATGTTTTGCTTCGACATTTCGTGCAGCATGCGGATAACTATGAACTCAGTGCTCTATCGCAGCTTTACGTTGAAGAAGACGGTAAACGCAATCAGGTGCGCACAATTCCCGAACCGTGGCGATTGAACACAGCTCTTGCGCAAGTCATTCCTCATCGCGTCCGCGAACGATTTGGCATAAATCATGGGCCGACGCTTTGGCCCGAAATGGCACTTAAGCGGGCCGGGCCTTTGGCTTTAAGCATCATTGGCGCGAGAGGTTTCGTGCGCAAATTTGTCCGCCGCGCATCCCGGGGCATGCGATGATCTTGCTACGCGGTATGAAGGTGGACGCTGCTTTGCAGCAATTAGCCAGTGATCTCAGGGCATGGAGCGGAATGCCGGTTGCCTTTGTATTGGATGAACGAAACAGGGAAGTTGACGCAGGACAATGGCCGAAAATCAGCCTGTCGGATAAAGCTTGTGCGAACATCGGACTTTACCGTCCAAGAGACTACGCGTGGCGTTGCGGCGATTACGGCTTCTACCTTGCGCGGCAAAAATATCCAGATGTGAAACAGTTCTGGCTGTTCGAAGCCGACGTTCGGATCGGCGGAAGTGATCCTGCAGCTTTTTTCCGCTTTTTCGAAGATAAGCCGCACGCATTGCTCGCAGGTTATCTTGAAAGCGCGCCACCGGACTGGCCCTGGTATCGCTCGGCGGTTAGCCGGGATAACGAAGTGCTAAAGTGCTTCTTCCCCGTGTGCCGGCTGAGTGCAGAGGCCATTGACACCTTGTATGCTAAGCGGTTGAGCCATGCGCAGCATTGGTCTAGGCGTTACTTCTGGCCAAACGATGAAGCGTTTGTGGCAACAGGCGTTGCAGCAAGCGGCCTCTCATTTGCAGACCTAAATGCATTTGGCACAAAGTTCTACGATCACGCAGACTATTCGTTCGAAACCTTGAGGGATGCAATGAAGCCCTTTCCGTCACAAAGTCCGGTAAGGCTTTTTCACCCAGTTCTTTATGGTGAAGAATTGCGATTGAAGCAGGCTAAGCTCGATCTTAGGGCGCGACAGAAAGGCAAGTTACAACGCTTAACGGTTGCATTGAATCGCAGGTTTGGCCCGGCAGCTTGGTCGGCGAAAATCGATTCATTGAGCGCATGGTAAACGTTATACGCAATCAGGAATTCCAGAGTATGCCTTCATGAAACTTACATACTTTCAGGACCCGCATCTAAATTTTGGCGACGATTTAAATCCTTGGTTATGGGATATACTTTTGCCGAACTTAATTGATGATGACCCGTCCAGTATATTAATCGGTGTTGGAACAATACTTGAATCTTGGTTTGTAAATGACCTTCCTTCAACCTCGCGAAAATTCGTGTTAGGTTCTGGTGGAGGTATGAGCGTTCCTCCCATTAGTATTGATGCAACATGGGAAATATTTGGTGTCCGAGGACCATTGACCGCATCCTACCTTGGGCTTGATTTATCGCTTGCTACAACTGACCCAGCAATGTGCATCCGTGATATTTGGCAGCGCCCCGAAAACCCCACCGGAGGGGTGGGTTTTATGCCGCACCATAGTTCCCTAAATCGATGGGACTGGCAGTCTATTTGCCAGGCTGCTGGTTTGACGTACCTTAATCCCAGGGCAGAGCCTTTAGGCACATTGGACAAAATCGCAAATTGCAAAAAGGTCCTCACCGAGGCAATGCATGGTGCGATTGTGGCTGATGCGCTGCGTGTGCCTTGGTTCCCGATTCAGATCAGCCAGACCAATTATGTCGGAAAATGGCACGATTGGGCGGCGTCACTTAGAATGCCTATTCATTTCAAGCCATTGCCCGACCTCTATGATCCGACGAGAACGCACGACTTGCGCAAGATGCTGCTCCATGCGCCACGAACGGCAGCTTATCACTTTCGACAAAGAAGCAGTCGCCGAGACCGTGACCGGGCTGTTCATTTGCTTGGCCAATATGCAGAGCATTACGAATGCTATTTAAGCGAAGATCAGTTTTTGGAATCGGCAATCGACAAGTTTATGTCTGCTTTGGATCGTATGAAGCACTCTCTGATCTAACCCAACACTTGGTCAAGACGGAGAACGGCCCCAGACAACGGTCACTTGCCGAAAAATTCATTGCGCAAGGCGCGCGTTAAAATCCTCAATCGGAGTGCGTTGCGCACAAAATTCCGGGGTCTTCGCATTGCTGAGGCATTCAGGAAGTAGCTTGATAGAATTCCACCAGCTTGGCTGTGTGAACCTGCGTGGCCTACGCGATAGATCGCTCCACGGAATGGGAGTTCCGCAAGCGGCGTTCCAGTTTTATGCAGGTGATCACGGATGAAAATGTGGCTGCCAAGAAATTTCTTTATCCATTCCAATGACGCCTCTTCAAACGAATTAGGCAACTCGTAAAGGTCAGATCTAACGATCAATGACGTCCCGCACAACTTGTTGAATTCGTTATGGCCAAGCAGAAGAGATCCGCCATCGCTCCATACGTATCCGCGATTAATGAACCATCCATTGGCACCCTCTTCTTCGCAAACTAAGCCTGTGATGCGTGCACTTACAAAGTCGTCGTCGTCAACAATCATAAAGTATTTGCTGTCACGCGCCGCCAGCATACCCTTAAGAACCCGGCGGCCTTTGTCTGCACGGAAAGCATCATAAAATGCCTCTACGCCTAGTATGCCCAGTTCATGCATATCGTTAGCAGGGAAATCCACCCGGACTGCGCTGAAGCCGAGTGGTAGCGGGGGGAGGTCTGCGCCCTCATTCGCCACGACAATACCCTGCCAGCCCTTCTCTGTCTGGTTGGAAATCGACGCCAATGTCTGAGTGAGTTTTGTGCGCAATTGCAACCAATCACGCGCATTATCCTGATGTCGGACGGGAATGATGAATGTGAGGAGAGTCATGCTGAGGTTCACTTCTTTCGAATCTTGGCGATAAGCCCCATAGCCAGATCATGAATTTCGTGCTCCGGCCCGATGGGGCGTTTGCAACTTATCCAAATAATATAGATACCTAGTGAATATATCAACAGTCCGGAAAGGGTGAGAAAAAAAACAAAACCAATGTTCCCAGACAATTTTGCAATTTGCTCGCCACGATCGGCTAAAAAGAAAATTGTTGCCGCCATAATTGCTGAAGATAGGAGGGGTCTCCAAATAATGCCTACTTGGTCTCGAATTGTTATATCACTAATCTCTGATACTATTCGCATATTTAGATAGGCATTGATAAAAGAGGATAAGAGACTTCCCGAAATAGCACCTATGACTATCGAGTTCCCATTATAATAAGCGAAATAAATTCCTAATATTAATAGAGGGATTCTGATTAAAACTCCGCGAAAATCGCGATTGAAGAGCAACTGGGTCTTTCCAAGTCCCATTGCGAGGGCATTAAGGCTATTTGATTTTTGGGCGATAACAGAGATTGCAATAATCTGCATTATCGGCGCTGCATCCAGCCATTTTTCTCCAACTAAGGCGGCCAGGAATGGTTCCGCGATGGCCGCGAGTCCGATAGCAACTGGAACTGCGATAAGATTTAATACGCCTTGAATTCTTATATACGCAGTACGTATTCGATCCTTAGATTCCGAGATTTTGGAAAAGGCTGGAAATAGTACATTTGATAATGGTTGTAACACTTCTTCCGTTGCAAGATACGTGATCCTGCCTCCCATGTTTAATAGGCCGAGTTGCTGAGGGCTTACGAAATAGCCAATAATCAATGGGTCTGCGCGGAAGCTCAACGCTTGAATCCACTGCCCAAACGTCATCCAGATAGAAAACGAAAATATTTCCTTCATTCTTTTCAAAGAAAATTTAGGGCGGTATGATATTATGAAGTAAGATGCGAAGACCTTAAATGCTTGTGATGTTATCATGCCAATTATAAGTGCCCAATAGGACTGATATTTTACGGCTATATATATTGAAACGATGAAGCCCGATAGCTTTTCGGTTCCATCAATTATAAGGGATGGCCAAAATTTTAGATCTCTCTGAAAAAGAGCAAGTTTCGGATTAATTAAACTGCCAATAAGGAGGGATATTGCCAGAATCTGAATTAATGATTCCAGCCTGGCGTCATGGAAAGTTCTGGCAATGTAACTTGATGATATAGCTACAATGATTGCTAGAAATATACCCCGCAAAAGTGAAAGTGACCACGCAGTATCGTAGTGGGAGTTGTCAATTTTTTTTACCTGAATTAGTGCACTTGAAATTGAAAGTTCTGTTATTGTTCCAAAAATTAGGGCTATCGAAGTTGCTATAGCAACCAATCCAAAATCGCTCGGAGATAGAATTCTGGCTAGTAAAAAAGTGCTGACAATTCCAATGGAATTGATCAATATTTTTGTAATCGCAGTCCATCCTGCGCCTATTATTAAGCTTTTACGCAGTGTATTCATAATTTTATGTTGAGCCTGATAATTCTTGGGAAAGTTGAAGGAACTGGGTTACTTTTTAAGATAGGTCGTTGAAATGAGGGTTTGAATTGAATCGGCAGCATCATCCCTTGCCATGTCGATGCGAGGCGTAGCCTGTTTTCGGGCAATTAGCGATGCAATCCCGAAATCATCTTGGAACAGCCTGTAATAACCTGCTGCCCGCAGCAGTTCGGCGATGCGGTGGTCGATCATGCCCATTGGCGGGGCAGCAGAGCGGATGGTCAGCCCAGTCAACGCCTCCAACCGCAAGCGGGTTTCGAGAGCAACCTGCAACAGTTCGGACGAGAGGAGCGTGTCGGGCGCGCGGCCATCAAGCCTGCTGCCAATGCTAAGTCCGCGCCCTACCCAATCCTTTACCGTTGCTTCAGACCCTGCGACATTCAGCAGTTCGTCAGGGGTGGTAAAGACATGCGGTTGAAATCCATTGCGGCGGATGATGGGCCAGCACCGTTCGACGAAGTCCCGGTCGAGGCAATCGAAGGAGAGCACCAAGGGGCGGCCGAGCAGATTTCCGCTATAGCGTGCGGCGCGCTCCCACTCCTCCATGCTCAATGAACGGAAACCGTGCCTGCGCAATAGCTTGAGATGACTATCGAAGGCTTCGGGCGTAAGGCGGAATATGTCGTTTGCTGCGTCGGTCCCTGTGCTCGTAAGGCCATGAAACAATAATACCGGTACCTGTGTGGTTCGGCATTGCATGGCATCGCTGCGCGACAAAATTGCACCATTCCACACGACACCGCCAGCCACTTCATCGGTCAAATCGCAGCCAAGCGGCATGGTTTCGATGACTGGCGGCGCCAAAGGCGGTAGGGTGCCTAGGGCGGGATCAGCAGCCTTTTCAAACAGATCTATTCGATAAAGTTCGGTGATTATTGCCCTTGTGTGACGCAAGCCGGGCGTAGCATTGAAAATGGCAAAGACCTGATCGCCACCGGCAGTGCCATCCCAGTCAAACGCCGTCCGGTCAGGCCGTTCGCCGATGAGGAAAGCATGAGCGTGTACGAACTGCCCTTTGGGATTGAGGGCCGCAGCGATATTGGTTGCAAGCTTTTCAAGTTCTGCAACCGATGGTGCAAAATACAGCATCTCCGAACAGGTGATGAGGTCGTAGTTGCCCTCAATCCCGTCGCGAAAGACATCTGTCTGGCAGAAATTGACGTCGCCTTGGCCTGCCACGCGCAGTTTTGCGCGTTCAATCGCGCGCTCTGAAATGTCCAATGCCGTGAGCGAATTGAATCGGGTCGCCAGTTCTGCTGTAAAATGCCCTTCAGCACAGGCGATTTCCAGCGCCTTGCCATCCATACGCGGGGTGATGAGCCACAGCGTTCGCTGATACTTGATCTGTTCGTATTCACTATCGTAGCGCCACGGATTGGCCTGTTCGAAAAATGCATCCCAGTCTTGAGAGGATGACCGAGCATCCGGATGGGCTGAGACTGAAGGCGATGAGGCAACGACAGGTGATTGCGTCAGGCGCTTTTGCACCTCCGCCGTGATCTTGCGGACGCTGGCACCCAGCGTTCCAGATAATGTGCATTCGCGGCGCGCTGGGAGGATCCGCTTTGCGGCGCGCCGCGCCAGCGCCATGGTCCGGGCAAGCGGATTTGCAATGCTGGGCGGGAACAAGGCTGTTCGAAACAGTTTGTCCCCCAAACGGCGCTTTGCACTGCGCCAGATGATCCGCCGGACATCTGCGCCCGCCAAGGCACCCAGCAACGGTCCCTCGAAGCTGAACCAGGGAATCGGCTGCAGATATGGTATCTGCAACACGATCATGTCCGCGCGGGTTTGCGGCTTAAATCCGCGCCACAACATGCTCACGTGCAAAGGTACGCCGAGCACAAGGCCCAGATCAATTTGCCCTTTCAAACGGCCTTGGCGTGCAGTTCTCAGTTGCAAAACGCGGGCTATCGGCAGGGCAACATCATCTTTGCCAACATGACGAGCCAACTGATCGAGCAGATGTTCGACACGTTCGTGCAGGCCATGCCAGCGTTGGACAAGGCCCGATAAGCCCGTACCGCTACCAACGACCAAGCCATTGAACAGCCGCAAGCCGAGTTCATCCTTTTGGTAACGGCAATCGACATCTGGTCCCAGATCACTGAACACATCCGGCACATCACGCCCTTGGCCGATGGCAACGCCTGCACTCCACATCCAGTTGCGCAGGGCAAGATCGGCAATGGGGAATGAGCGCATATCGAATTGTTCAAGTCCAAGAGCAGGGGAGGCCTTGATGGCGTGGGCACGCTCCAGCATGATCCGGGCATCACGGACCATCGAATGGGTATCGCGGGTAAGAGAGTCTGCCGACGACCAGTAGTCTGCAAGGATGCGCCGCGTGACAGCGAAGCGGCAACCGTCTTGCGCCAGTCTGAGCCAGAGGTCCCAATCCTCATTCGTTCGCAAAGTTTCGTCAAACCCTCCGCACTTAACCACACGTTCGCGTTTGACGATGAAACTGTGGATTGCACCGGGCGGACCAGCAGCGCACACGGCCAAGCCATCCTGTTCAAGCGGAAGCGGCGCAAACTGATCGCAAACGCGGCCAAGTTCATCAAGGCGCCGGTATCCGCACGCTACGATGTCAGCACCGGGACACCGTGCCGCAACCTTGAGCATATGCGAGAGGAACGCCGGCGAAATCGTATCGTCGGCATCGAGAAACAGCAGCCATTCACTATCAGCCTTGGCCAGCGCCGCATTGCGCGCTTTTGACGGGCCTTCGTGCGGAAGATCAAGCGCCATAATCCGGCTATCGGCTGCCGCAGCTTGGCAGGCGATTTCGTAAGTGCCGTCAGTGGCGCCATCGCAGGCGACGATGATCCGCCAGCTTCTGGTGTGTTGCGCATAAACGCTGGCCAGTGTGCGCGAGAGGGTCGCTGCGTTGCGATAAGCCGGGATAATGATGGATACCGAACTCATCCAACGCTCCGGTTGGTTTCGCACCATGGCATGGTTGAAGGCACAAACTTTTTCATCGAACAGTGTGCCTCCAATGAAATGCGGGATTGATGATGGAAACCGGGATGTCTTGCCAAGCGATCACAAGGCGTCGGGGCTAGGATTAGGAAACTTTCGTTAAAGAATCATGCGGTTATACTGAGGTTGCTTCACTGCTGACAGATTGCTGAGATCGATCCCTTGCCGGATAAGAATAGCGTTGGCGCATGCGGTTGATCGGTTCTTCAAACCAGACCCATGAAAAGTGGGCAACGATGAGCGATATGATCAAAACAGGTACTGTCAAACGCCATCCTAAGCCAATGGGCAGATAGCCGATGAGACGTAACGAGACCCCCTGATAAACTGATATTATGTACTGATGGTACAAATAGATTCCATAGCTAATCAGACCCATGTACTGAAGAGCAGGAATGTTGAGGACGGCCCCGGTCAATCCGCTCCAGCCGGTTAAAGACCGATAAATTATCAACATAAAGAACAGGTTGAGAACTTCATGCGTGATCGGATAAAGCGTCCAACCCAACCATGCATATTCGGTCATAAGCAATATGGTCATCGCTAACGCAGCGGCCCCGACCCACCATGCACGGTTTGCTAACCATCCTAAAGGCCAACGGCGATCAACCGCAATAGCCAGTAAGGCGCCAAAACCTAAAGAATCTAAGGAAGCTGGTATAGCACTGAGTAATATCTCTTTTGGAAGTGGTAGAATTTCTAACCACGAGAAAAATGAAAAAACGATCATCGCACATATAATATTTAGGAGGACTCGCGGCCCAGAAAGCAAAACAACAAATGGCCAGACGAGATAGAATTGCCATTCCATGCTCAAGCTCCAAAGATGGCCAACCGGCGAGCTAAATTCAGCGTCCTGATCAAAACCAAACAAGATGTTTGTCATTTGTGCCATATGCCAAGGCATTTCCACGCGGATTGTTCGCAAATCTATCAGCCATGCAGCAAGTAATGCGAGATAGTAAACTGGAAGCAGTCGTAAAACTCTTTTCGCCATAAAGCTACGAATTGGGACAATGATGCTGTCCCCGCTCGAATCTCGAACGCTTTTCATTTCTAGAAGTTGTGATGTTATCAAAAATCCGCTAATAACAAAAAACATATATACACCGATGGCGCCGAGTTCATCGAATACAAATTCACCAATTTTGTATTCGAGAGTTATTGTGTGTGAAAATATCACGCACATAACGGAAAACGCTCTCAAGCTATCGATTTGCTGGGATCTTGCGGTTTTTGCTAATTTCATTAACTTTGACCTTTGTTGACATGTCGTAAGGTGCAAGAGGTCAATTCAATGCGGTGATGGGGCAGGATTGTAACGTCGATTCGATGACCGATCATGATGACGGTACGCCCCAACATGCGTTGAGCAATGGCGGCCAGGATCGCTTCGCTTGATGCGATATCCAAGGCGCTGGTGGCTTCATCAAGGATCAGGATTTGGGGATCGGTGATCATGGCGCGAGCAATGCCCACGCGCTGGCGTTGACCGCCGGAAAGATTGAGGCCGCGTTCGCCGAGGCGGGTTTGAACGCCTTCAGTCAATCCGGCCAGTACGGGCGTGAGGCCTGCTACCTCAATGGCATCGGCAAGTTCTGCATCGCTGGCTTCGGGGCGGCCGATCAGGATGTTTTCGGCAAGCGTTCCGTCGATCAGTTCAACATCCTGCCCGCTGACGGCAAGCGTGCTGCGCCACTCATCAATATCGATATCATCTAGCAACTGGCCATCGACGGTGATTGTGCCTTGCGAAGGCTTCAAGAAGCCGAGCAAAAGATTGACCAGTGTGGATTTTCCCGTGCCGCTTGGGCCATCGATCAAGGTCCAGCCGCCTGCTGGGATTTTGCCGCTGATGTTGGATAGTGCCGGCGTGGGGCGGTCAGGATAGCGGAAGGTCACATCGTGCAGGGCAATGCTTTGGCGCAGCCCTGTAAAAGGCGTGTCCGCAGCGTTAATACGTTCAGGCGGGGCCATCGCGACCAAGTCTGTTACCGCGCGGATTGGTGCAAGCATCACGGCCAGCCGCAGACGATGCGTATCGAACGCAGCAACATAGGGCTGCATGCGATAGAGCAGCGCAACCGACGCGAGAATCACCGGAAAGCCAAGCTTCTGGTGCAAGGCTACGAGCGTAATCAAAACCAGAAGCAGGAGCGAGGTAACCTGATTGCCGGATTCCCCAACGCTGGCCAGAAGGTCGCTGCGGTTAGAGGCATGGTGCAGTTTGGTGGAATGCGCGGAGAACGACTTCATTTGCGCCTTTGTGCCGCTGAAGGCTCGAACGGCACGCATGGATTGGAGTGCGCGTAAGGTCAGAATGCTCACTTGCCGTGATGCGCTTGCTACGTCTTCGCCCGCCACTTCTGCGGCCTTTTCGACAGGCTTCAACGCCAGCGAAAGCAGGATTGTGCCGACGATGGCAACGAGGCCAATCGCCGGGGCCACTACCATCAGCGTCAATCCCATCAACAGCGCAATCACGCCGCTTAACACCATGTTGGCCAAGGCATCGGTCGCTTCAGCAATGCGCCAACTTTGGTGATTGACTACTACCAGCATATCGCCAAACGATCGGCGCTGTATCGCTTCCATCGGCATGTGCAGTAGGCTGCGGAACAATGAAGTGCGCACTTGATGTGAGATGCGGCCTTCGACCAGCGTGGTTACAATATCGTTGGCCACAATGACGAAGATACGCAGCGCCATCATTGCTGCAGCAAGTACCGCCAAAACCCATATTTCGCCGCCGGTCCATTGCAGGATAACTTCCGCGATCCGGTCAAACGTATCGTCGTCAAGCAGGCCGCGATTGGCCTCGCCCTTCAGCAGGCTGGATAGCAAAAGCAAGACCACGCCGATACCCATGCCCTCGGCTGCGGCCGCAAGCAGGCCCAACCCGACGACGGCGGGCACGGCCCACAACATGCCATTCCAGAACGGCACAACCAACCGGAGAACGGCCAGTACCCCGCCGACGCTGATGGATGCGCTTTCGCGATCATCAAATTCGTCGAACGTGTCAAATGCATCGAAGGCGGCGGCTGGCAACGATGTGCGATCATCTTTGCCAGCCGCGCTGCCAACGTCATTCGGCGGCGCAGGGATCATGCGAGGCTTGAGCGCCATTTACGCCCAGTTTGCAGATCCATTTGGGTGACGTTGGCAATGAATTCGTCCAAACCTTCATGCCCGTTCACATCAACCCGTGGTAAGCGCATCGGATCGTCAAGCATGGTCGCAATGCCTGACTTTGTGCCAAAGCCAATCTTGAACCCGGCATGTTCGAAGGCGCGGCATGCAGCCAAATCTTCGATACCATAGGGATAGATCACGGTTTCGGGCGCGGTCCCGGTTGCCTTTCGGATGGCTTCGCGCGATTGTATGGCTTCGCGATACAATTCATGGCCGGTCAAAGCGTTAAGCGGTGAATGGCTGGCTGAATGGCTTGCGATGATCGCGCCTTCGCGGGCGACCTGTACTACTTCTTCCCAGTTCATCAATGGAGCGGGTTCACCAAAGCGGCGATCCCACTGAGCGGTGCCGCCGATATGATCGGTCACAATGGCGACAGTTGCTGGGATGCCAAATTTGCCAAGAATTGGCCACGCCGCAGTTGCGAAATCGCGATAGCCATCATCGAAAGTGAGCATGACCGGGCGCCCCGCAATTGCACGTCGTTCACGGACGGCACAAAGCCATTCGTCGGGGGTGATTCCGTGATAACCATTCTGGCGCAGCCAGCGCATTTGCGCTTCAAACATGGTAGGCGAGACGCGATACTGGGCAAGGCTTTGCGGCCCGTCACTGGCTTCGGCGATCCGGTGATACATCAGGATCGGAACGGCAAGCGCGCGCTCATGTTCTACTTCAGACCAAGTCGCATTGGTTCCGCCCCAAACCACATGGAATGCATATTCGCGCGCAGGCGCACTGCCCATTTCTTCATGTCGAACGTCTTTGACAATCGGCGATTTGGTGCGTCGATACCGTTGAACACGGTAGAGTTCGCACTCAATCTCTACCTCAAGCTGAAGTTCGCCGGTGGCGAGCAGGGCGTCGGTGATTGATTTTACCCCGAAGACGCCTCCCCAATCAAACCCTGATCGATCACGCTCTTCGGTGACTTCGATGATATGCGCGGTTACAAGAACACCGTCCGGCGTGAGATGTGTGGCGATATTTTGCGCGATCTGATCAAGCTTTTCGCGGGTGCCTGCTTCGTACAAGACCTCGCTGCAAACGATCAGATCAAACATGCCGGGCAGGGGATTGTTGAAGAAATCCAGTTGATCGAATTTGACATGGTCGTGGCCTGACGCGCGGCAACGCGCTGCGGCGCGACTGACGGCCGTGTGCGAGATATCCGTGGCGAGCAAGTCATCCACAACAGCGGCAAGCTGGGCGGTGAAATGGCCTTCGGCGCAAGCGAGTTCGATGCCGCGCCCGGGCTTGTCGCGGGGCACAAGGTCCAGCGTCTGCTCGTACTTGTGTTGTTCGTAGGGGCTATCATAAGCCCATGGGTTTTCGGTTTCAAAAACCTGGTCCCAATAGGCGACAGAGTTTACCTCAACGTCGCTGTTCCATTCCTGCACAGACCTTACTTCCTGCACCGCTTCCGGAACGTGGGCGACCGCGATTTTCGCTTCAGTCTCGAAATTGGCAAGGGCACTGTCCCAAGCCGCCGTATCATTTGGCGAAAAGGACATTTGTGCTTCCACCATCTGGCCAAGGCCCAGAACCAGCGCCGCGCGCGAGCGTTGCTTGAGCGATGCGACAGTGATCTGCGGGCGCGTAGCCATTTTCTTGACGCCCCAACCGCGCGTCCGGGTAAGCTCGCGGCTTGCATGCCAGGCAAGACCCGCAAGCCTTCCGGGTTTCATTGAGCGGATGACCTGTCGGCGATGCTGCCAGTACGGCGCAGTTTTGCGGATGGCTTCAGCCAAAACTGACGGTGGTATTGGTGCCACGGCAGGGATCGCTACGAGACCTAGAGGCTGGTAGCCATCCCACACATCAGCCAACACAATGTCGCAGACTTTGGGATCAATCTCTTGCAACGGAGCCGCAATATCGATCCTGCAGGCATAGATCGCGTTCGATTGGAATTCCGAAGGCCATTTGCCCGGTCCAAAGATTAGACGCAATTGGCAGGCCCGCGCCATGTCGACGGGGCGTTGCCGACCCAGCTTTTGCGCCACGCTATCCCAAAACAGCATTACGCGCGGGCCAAGAACCGCCCAATCGCTGGAAAGCGCAGTGATATCGACACACCGGGCAAAAGCCATGGCACCCGTCATCGATCCGGCGGCGTCTTCAGGATAGAGGAAAGCATTGCCAATGTCGGGGACAAGATCCAGGAAAGCCGCCGGATCAAGGTCAAGGGCCACTGCGTTGCCCGCACACATGATGATCCAATCAAGCAACATCGTCAGTCGGTCTTCCAGCGGAAGGCCGTTGGTGTAGCGCAGATCAGCAGTCGGCACGCGCGGATCGCTGGCAAACATGCGCTCGATCACGATCACGCCGTCGCTCGCCAAAGCCTCAACTTTGCGCCGTGACAACGAATTGGGCCGAGTGACGTAAAACGCCAGAATTTCCCTTATGCCCCGAAAAGCCGCGCCGGTGCGCGCTATGCGCTGCCACAGATCCCAGTCTTCATTGATGATGATGGCTTCATCAAATTCTCCTGCTGCCTGCATGATATCGGCCCGCGTCAACGCGCAATGGACCGAGAGCACGCAGTTTCGAGCCAAAACGCCGAATGGATCGCTAAGATCTGGAACGCGCTGTTCTTCTTGAAGCTTGCCGTCGGCATCGACTAGCGCAAAATCGCAGTACAGTACCCCGGCGTCGGGATGGACGGTGCGGATCGCGAGCAGCGATTGCAGAAAGGATGGTGCAAACCAATCGTCGGCATCAAGAAAGCCGATCCATTCGCCTTTGGCCTCGTGCAACCCTGTGTTTCGGGCCGACGATGCGCCAAGGTTTGCTTGAGTGAGCACGCGCACACGCGGATCTGCCTTGGCAATGCTTTGCGCCAAGGCCAGCGTTGTGTCGGTTGAACCATCATCAACGACGATCAACTCCCAATCGGCAAAAGTCTGGGCAGACATGCTGGAGATCGCAGAGCGCAAAGACGCTTCGGCCTGAAAAGCGGGCATGATGATAGAAACAGTTGGCATAAAGCCTTTCGCACGCACAGAGGCAGGGCTTGGTTCAGAAATTTCGAAATCCGCTCGCAGCTAAATATCTAGAATTTTTAGCGAAACGCAGCTTCTGTCTTTGCCGTCTTGTCGGCTTCCCCTCAAGATCAATATCAAATTTAATAAGTCTGAATTGGGCGGTTCTTTGGCAATATAGAGGCCAAATCCGTGCCAATTTCGATGGATATGACTGCCATCTGTAGGCACCCGTTGTTTGGCGCCTTGAAATGCTGGCCCGCCAAAGTCTCCAGCGCAAGCTGCAAGCAATACAAACGCCTTTGCGAATGTCAGCTTTTCAACCCTCGCAGCCAAACAAGCTTCGTGTCCAGGAGGCAACTTGAAGATCGTCTATTTCGTCCACGATGTTCATGACGCGGCGGTTGCGCGGCGGGTCATGATGTTCAACGCCGCCGGTGCCACAACCACAGTGCTGGGATTTAGACGGCGTGATCACACGCTTGCGCAATTGTGTGGGGCGCAAGTTATTGACCTTGGCAAGACCGAAGATGGGCAGATGGTCCAGCGTGTCAAAGCTGTATTTGCAAACTTGCTACGGCCCATGACTATTCTGCAAGCAGCCAAAGGCGCAGACATCATTATCGGGCGTAATCTTGAAGCCTTCGCCTTGGCTTCGCGTGCACGCACGGCGGCACCCGATGCCCGTTTGGTCTATGAATGCCTGGACATACACCGCTTGCTGCTTGGCTCGTCAATGCCGGCAAGGGCTGTGCAGGCGGTGCAGTCTCGGTTGTTAAGAAATACCGATTTGCTCCTTACATCTTCGCCTGCGTTTGAGCGTGACTACTTTCGGCGCCGGGTGCCGCACTTGCCGCCGGTTTATCTGATCGAAAACAAGGTCTTGGATTTGGATGGGATAGCATCCCCAGCGGGTGGAGTTGTCCCGACGTCTGCCGATATCGGCTCGCCGTGGACAATCGGCTGGTTTGGCATGTTACGCTGCAAGCGGACGTTTGACCTGCTGGCGGATATTGTCCGGCAAAGTGCTGGCCGGATCAGGGTTGTCATCGCAGGCAGGCCATCGCCCGCAGAGTTTGGCGACTTTGAGGCGATGGTGGCCAATGTCCCCGGCTTCACTTTCCAAGGGGCTTATGTGGCGACCGATCTTCCGCGCCTTTACGCGCAATGTCATTTCGCATGGGCGATCGACTTTTTCGAAGAGGGCCTGAATTCCAGTTGGCTTCTGCCTAACCGCATTTACGAAGCGATGGCTCACGGCGTTGTGCCGATTGCGCTTTCATCGGTCGAAGTCGGGCGCTGGCTAGAAGCGCGATCGGCTGGCCTAGTTTTGCCCGATGCGGGGGTGTCGCTGCATGAAGCTCTGCTCACCATGAATCAGGAAAGTTTCGGCCAGCTCAAAGCTGCAGTCAACCGCGTTCCACGGTCTGACTTGATAGCCACCACAGCTGACTGCGAAGCCTTGGTCGCGGCGCTGATCGGGCCAGGACTGGCAGCATGACGGGGCAGGTGTTGATCATCATCCCCTGCCTGAACGAGGCAACCCATCTTCCGGTTTTATTACAACAGCTTAGAACCTATAATCCCGGCGCAACCATTGTCGTGGCGGATGGCGGCAGCACGGATGGCAGCCGCCTGATCGTTGAGCAACTGAGTGCCCTGGATGCTCGGACCATTTTGATGGACAATCCCGATCGCATTCAAAGTGCGGGAATTAATCGTGCGGTTGCGCAGTATGGCGATGGCCATATCTGGTTTGCCCGTATGGATGCTCACTGCGCTTATCCTGCTAATTATGTGGAACAATTGTTGGCAGCAGGTGCTCTGCGGGAAGCTGTGTCAATTGTGGTGCCGATGTTTACCGAAGGAACGTCCTGTTTTCAGAAAGCCGCCGCTGCTGCACAAAATTCGGTCATCGGGACTGGTGGCTCGGCGCATCGATCGCAAGGAGTCGGCTCCTATGTCGATCACGGGCATCACGCATTGATGCAGATCGCTGCCTTTCGCGCCGCAGGTGGTTATAATCTTGCGATGTCGCACAACGAAGATGCCGAATTGGATCGCCGCTTGGCGCGGTTTGGGAAAATTTGGATCGAGCCGCGTTGCACCATCACATACTACCCGCGTTCATCACCGATGGCGTTGTGGCGGCAGTATCGCAATTACGGCAAAGGGCGCGCGCAGACGCTGCAATTGCACCGGATGCGTCCAAAGTTGCGCCAAATGTTGCCGTTGGCGGTTCCGGCCGCGTTATTTTTGGCGTTGGCCGCTCCCATGTTTCTCTTCCTCGCATTGCCCTTGCTGGGTTGGGCTTTGCTGAGCATCACGGCGGGCGCGGTGATCGGATGGCGTCTGCGATCATGGTGTGCCGCCCTATCCGGATTTGCCGCAATGATCATGCACATGGCGTGGGGACTTGGCTTTCTAAAACAGATTGCGTTCTGCCGTCCGCCTCCACCCATCATGACTCTTGAGACATGACAAGGATTCGAAAAATGCAACTGCTCGTATCAGCGATAGCCGCCACCGCAGGTGTCCTGGCGTTGGTGGCAGGCGTTCAAACATCGTCCGACAAGCCGGCATCCGGCCCACCTGCCGGTTATGTGTTCAAACCTTCGTTTGAGGAAGAATTTGAGGGCACGAAGGTTGATGAGGGCAAATGGATTTTTGCGTTTTATAACCCGGCGAAAGAAACGCCTAGTATCGCCAAACGCAACTTGTGGAACAACGGCGAGCGACAAGTCTATATGGACCGCGACTTTCTCGGCTTGGGGATTGATCCGTTCAGTGTCACAGGCGGTGCTCTGACGATTGCGGCGCGGCCGCTGTCGCCTGCAGAACGCACATTGGTTTCAAGCGAAGTTAATCGGCAACCGCGTGAAATCGCGGGAAGTGCGTTGAAAAACGTGGCTTACAGTTCAGGCCTTATCTCTTCGCGCGGCCGCTTTAGCCAGACATACGGCTATTTTGAAATGCGCGCCCGCTGGAGCGGCGGGAAGGGCCTTTGGCCAGCGTTCTGGCTATTGCCCGAAAAAGGTGGCTGGCCGCCAGAGATCGATGTGATGGAAGCCCATGGTGACAAGCCGGGGGTCACTTTCCAGACGCTGCATTCGCGCTTTGATACCGACGAAACACGGACCATCAAAATGCCCGTCGCCGATGGTGCGTTCCATACATATGGCGTTCTTTGGCTTGCCGACAAAATCAGCTTTTACGTTGATGACACATTGACCGGAAGTGAAGCAACGCCAGCCGATATGCACCAACCGATGTATGTTCTGGCAAATTTGGCGGTAGGCGGAAAATGGCCGGGCGATCCAGATGCGTCCACGCAGTTTCCGGCGAAGATGGAGATCGATTACGTGCGGGCTTGGTCTATCAGCGGCACGACCAAGTCTGCCCCATGAGTTAGCCACTGGCTGAATTCGGCGAATGCCTTTTTGGGCCCGAAATTTTGTGAAGCGGCGTCCAGAGCCTTTGCTGCAAGTTCTGCGCGGACTTGGCCATCTTGCAACAGCGCGATGATAGCTTTGGCAAAGGCCACAGGCTCATCGGCCAGCAAAACCGCGTCCTTCAGCAAGTCCGTTACGCCTTGAAGCGTAACGCTGGTGACGACGGTTGCTTTGCCATGCGCCAAGGCCTCGATCAGTTTGATCTTCAGGCCAGAGCCTTGCATCAATGGTGAAATCACGACACCCGCACTTGTATAAAGCGGTGCCAGATCGTCAACTAGACCCAGAATGCGCACGTCGGGCCTATGAATCGTGATCGCATCGGCGACTTTTCCTGCGACGAGCAGGATGGCATCCGGGCACGCTGCCAGCACAATTGGCCAGACGGTTTCAACAAACCAGTTTAGCCCATGGACGTTCGGCGCGGTATTGCTGCCGACAAACAGCACTTCGTGTGATGAGCCGGGCTGTGGGGCGTTCACGATCTTTGCCGACATCGGCGCAAGTATGGGAATGGTGCCGTGCACGTTGGCCCGAACGAAATCAGCTTCGTCTTTCTGTATCGCGATAACGGCGTCGGCCTGCATCAAGCCCGCTATTTCTGTGGCCTGATCAATGGCGACTACACTGTCTTTCTGTCCCGCTGCAGTAAATTGTTCGTCGCGGGCACTGAATCTGTCGTGCATGATGATCGCGCTACGTACCGCCGGTTCCATCAGATAGGGCAAGGCTTCAGCCTGAAAGAAGTAATCGAGAAGAACGGCACAGGGCGGTTCAGCACCGCGCGCATACTGCGCAACGAAAAGCCGGTCTTTAAATGTCCACGGCGTTGCAATTGCATAAGGTGCTTTGCGTTCCGCAAGCCACCCGCGTGCGAATCCAGCCTTGTTTGCAAGGCGTGAAGCCACGCCATGAAGTGCGCGTAGCCAGATTATGGGGTCATAAGCGAACTGCCACCGGGCAAAGCGGATAGATCCTCTGATACGAATGGATGAAAAAACATCCATTTCCGATCTAAGCTTGATAAATGGAGTTCTGCCGAACAAACTCGGAGATGGTTGTACCAGATGAGGTTTAAGCCCCGAATCCCGCACCGCTTGTGCCAAAGCCAATAAATAGGCTGAGCTACCATTTGTAGCGCCGACCAGTCGCTGACGGCTGATGAACACAACGTCGGTGGTTCCCAATTGGCGATGATGGTCTGTCGGTCGCTTTGGCGTTAGCCGCCGAAGCTTTGCCATTACAGGTTGCCGAAACAACAGAAGTGCCTGCGGCGCTGTGACCACGGCTTTGCAAAAAGCAGCCGGATGCCCCGCCTTTATTGCATCTATCATGTGGACGAATGCCCGCGCTGCGCGGATTGAGCGGCTGCGCTTTGCCCACGCGGAGCGCACTGCGCGCGGTTGAGTGACAAAGCTTGGCGCAACGCGGTCAACTGCTTCGACCATTTTGTCGGCATTGGCAGGCGAAAGCCGGTGCGAAATCGATGCTCCATGCTTGCGATAGAAATAATGGGGTTCCGGCAAAAGCCGATAGCGTGCGCCAGCAAGCAACGCCCGCAAAATCAGGTCATCATCTTCTGCAATGCGCAGATTGGCGTCATATTGCAGGCCGCTGCGGATCAGCCAATCTCGGCGCCAAAGGGGCTTGAGGAAGCCCAGATTCGGCGCGCGCCCATGCATTCTGGTTTCTTCAAGATAATCGACCAAGCCAATCCATTGGGCGCCTTCAAGACGGCTGCGGCCAAGAAAGCTGTGTGCATGGGTTGCCGCAATATCATCAAAAAGGACGAGGTTGTCGGCAATCATGTCCGCTTTGCTGGCTTGGGCTTCCGCGATAAGGGTGGCCGCGCGATCGGGGTGGATAAGGTCATCATTATCCAGCACCGCGATCCATTCGCCTTTCGCATGTGCCAGTGCAGCGTTGCGCGCGACTGAGGGACCGCTGTTTGCAGCGAGCGCGAAAAAGCGCACACGGGGATCACCCTTGGCGATGCCCTGCGCGATCTGAGCACTATCATCGCTAGAGCAATCATCGACAATGATCACTTCGACATCAACATTGCGCTGCGCCAAAGCGGACGCAACGGCCTTACCCAAAAATTGGCTGCCGTTGTAATTGGCGATAATGAAGCTAATCACACCTATACCTTTGCAACTGCTAAGAACATGGCGTAGCTTATTGCGATGCAACATTCTCAAACGTTTCGTCCGTTCGGGAGCTTTCCACCCGTGAATTTGGTTGCACAAGGCACCTAGATGCCGGGAACCGATTCCACCGCCTTAGTTGTGACGGAACATCCGCTTACATTGCTCAAGCGCAATTTTGCGGGAATTCCCCTTGCTTCATTGCCAAAACGGTGCCGCCTGATCGCGGTGGGTGATGTCCATGGCCGATGGGATTTGCTGACCGCACTCATTCGCGCAATCGACATTAAAATGGTCGACATGCCACTGTTGCCCACCAAATTTATCATTCTTGGAGACTTTATTGATAGAGGACCGGGCAGCCGCAAGATCATAGATTTGTTGATGCGCGCTTGCCAGAATTACAATGCGTTTGTGGTCTTAAGGGGCAATCACGAAGCGTCCCTAATCGCTGCGGCCCATGGTGATGGTGATGCTCAGTCGCTTTGGTTGGAGCATGGTGGCCTAGCAACCTTGCAGAACTTTGGCATCGCGCCCCCGCAACCTGGTGAAGACAGATTCCAGTTCGCAGAGCGTATTCGATCAGGGATCGGGGTGGATGTGCTGGAGTGGCTGATGGAATTGCCGGTATCCCTGTCCGAACCGCCGTTTTTCTTTTGCCATGCAGGCGTTCGACCGGGGAGATCGCTGCATCGGCAGGACGAACAGGACATGTTGTGGATCCGCGCAGAATTCATGGATAGCACGCGCGATCACGGCGCAATCGTGGTTCACGGTCACAATATGGTCGATGATGTCGAAGTTTGCAGCAACCGTATCAGCCTCGACACAGGGGCATACAGGACAGGAGTTCTGTCGGCACTGATGTTAGATCCAAATCAGAGTTATATTTTTCGCACTGGACCGGGACTGGGGACAGCACCAGTGCCTTGCGATGCGACGGTTTGATCCATTTACGCTTGATTATCAAAGCTTCTCTTTCTTGCCCAGCGAAGACAAGCTAAGGCCTCTGCGGGTGGCACATGGAGCAACAGATGTTCGTTCGCACGATTTTAGCCGCTTTTATCTTTCTGGGTTTGTGCAGCGGTTGCGTTGCGCAAACAGCCGTTGGCCCAGCCATTGTTGGTAATGGCGCGCCGGTCTACAAACTGGACTCCGGCGATAAAGTCCGGGTTACCGTCTACGGCGAACAGTCGATCAATGGCGAATATTCTGTTGGGCCCAATGGCGACATCGCGTTTCCCTTGATCGGAAATGTCATTGCCAAAGGGCACACGATTGACGAATTGAACGGCATGATCAGCCAGAAGCTGGCGTCGGGCTATCTGCTCGATCCGCGTGTCACGATCGAAGTGCTCAGTTACCGCCCCTACTACATCCTTGGCGAAGTCAGTCGCCCAGGCCAGTACCCTTACGCCAGCGCCTTGTCAGTTGATCAGGCCATCGCAACTGCGGGTGGCTACACTTACCGCGCGAGCAAGTCGAAAGTCTTTGTACGCAGGGCAGGTGGTGCAGAAGAAGAGTACAAGCTGGAAAAAGGCCGCCCGGTCTGGGTCAATCCCGGCGATACGATTCGCATCGGTGAACGGTATTTTTGATCAACTCTTCACGCTAAATCCCGTGCCGGACCATTTCTCATGACGCGAGCAGCCAGGTCCGCGGTCGGCCATTCGGGGACGATAGCCCGACCTACTTATGGCGTTGCGCGCCGAGACCCGCTAGCCAATTTTGATGGTGCGTGGGTCGCAGTTGTCATGACAGCCATGCTGTTTGTGCAATTGCTGCAGGCTTTTACCGCTCTAGTCATATTGGCCGCAGTTCCGGCCTATTTTTTGCTACGGCCCGAACGTATACCGAAAATTGGTTTGGCGTTAGGGGTGCTCGGTTTGCTACCTGCCTTCGCATTGCTGTCAGCATTCTGGTCCGCAGTTCCTCAAACGACGCTTTACTACGGCACAGAATACTTGACTACAGCGTTGGTGGGCATCGTGATTGGTGCCGCATTGCAACCAAATCAGGCAATGATTGGCATGTTTGTGGCATATTCGGCTCACGCCATAGCATCATTGTTGATAGGCGATTATACTTTTGTCGGACGGGCTGGCTCCTCAGAAGTGGAATTGGCCTTTATCGGCATTATGGTCAGCAAAAATCAGGCTGCTGACGCATCAGGCGTCGGTATGCTAGTTTCTAGCGCGGTGGCGGTGTTTGGCATTGGTCACCGTCGTTACATCTTGGCCCTTGGCGCCCTGTTTGTGCTAGGGGTTGATGTCTGGATGGTTATTCGTGCGGAATCCACCGGCGCATTGGTTGCCGCATTGGTTGCCGCAATTGCCATGGTCGCCATGCAGGCAGGCCGGACTTTGTCCGTACAAGCCCGAACATTGCTGTTCGGAACAATTGCCACCGTCACTACGTTTGCTTTTGCAATGCGAACATTTTGGTTCGACGCGCTTTTGGGAAGCATCCTCAAAACCGCAGGTAAAGACGCAACGCTGACGGGTCGGACGTATATTTGGGAGCAGGCCTCGCGTTTGATTGCAGCAAACCCAGCTTTCGGTGTGGGGTACAATGCGTTTTGGAACGCCGGCAATCCCGATGCCGAATTGATCTGGAGCTTTGCAGGCATATCGGTAAAGCGCGGCTTCAATTTTCACAATACTGCAACGGAAATTTTGGTTCATCTGGGCTATGTTGGTCTAACGCTTTTCGCCTTTGTTGCAGGTGTTCTGGCGATCATTTTGGCTGTCAGAGTGACTCGTCGACCGGATACATTTGGTGTATTTTCAGTTACTTACATATTTTTCATGGGTATGCGAACTTCGGTGGAATCGTTTGGCTTTAGCCCATTTTTATATTCAACGGCGCTGCTATTTGCAGTTTTGAGCTTTGGCTTGAGGCGTGAGTTTGGCCAAAAAATTGCAAAAGGGGGCTGAAATTATTCTCTGTGTATTTGAGTTAACGCTCGTGAATTTATGAACCACGAATCCACTTGTTTATATCCGCTGAGAGTCAGGCTTGAGTCTGTCCATCGCGCTGGCAAATCCGTCCGATTATCTCGTCGGAAGCCGCTAAATATATATTCTGAGCTATAGCCTTTAACAATATTGCGCCTGAGGAAATTTCGCGATTGGAAAAGCGAGTGATCTACAATTTGCAGGTATTGCGGGCACTGGCTGCTTTTGCAGTAGTTTTTGTGCACATGGACCTGTTTGCCATACAACTGGGTATCGAGAAGCGTTGGTTGGAATTCGGTAATGCCGGCGTCGATGTCTTTTTCGTACTTAGTGGCTTTTTGATGGTGCATACTTCGGTGGCCCGACCTCCTGGTGCCATTTATTTCTTTGCAAATCGGATTTTAAGAATTGCCCCATTGTACTGGGCTATAACTATTGTTGTTTTTACAATAGCTTATTTGGACATCGGCTTGCTTGGGGCTACACGGGCGAATTGGATGGAGCTTGTGAAGTCCATCCTATTTATTCCATTTTATAAAAGTAACGGCTTGATTATGCCAGTGTTATTTGTTGGATGGACAATAAACTATGAAATGTTCTTTTATATAATTTTCGCGTTCTTTATTGGAGTGACGCAATCGCGTGTGGTTGTGACTGCAGTTTTGGCAACATCTTTGATAATATGTATTGTTTTGGCTGGTGCTTGGTTCAGACCTGAGGCCCTTGAGTTGAGGTTCTTGAGCAAACCAATCATCCTTGAGTTCGCCTTTGGCATGGTTTTGGCTCTGGCGCTTGGCAGGGACAGAGCACTGGGGCGCAGACAAGCGTGGTGGTTTTTGCTGTTCAGCTCCATACTTCTTTTGGGCGGTGCGACGTATTTGCCTGGATGGCCGCGTTGGATCGTATCGGGTATACCTGCGGCATTTTTACTATGTTGTGCGGTTTCATTGGAGCGGCACGGGATATATTCTAAGAAATCATGGCTTTTACTACTAGGTGACTCTAGTTATGCACTTTATCTTACTCACCCATTTGCCCTCCAGGGTTTAGGCAAGCTATTGCCGCAGGGCTCCCCATTGCTTTTGGTTTGGGCGGTGTTGCTTTGCGCAATTGCTCTAGCATTTTTAATGGCGATTTTGATCTACAAGTTCTTGGAACGCCCCATGACCCATTGGCTGCGCCAAAAATTGGATTTCGTAGTCCCAAAAAGATCATTTACTTGATGGTCGATTTTAGATCGTTGGTGAATTTGCCCCTCATCCAAAGGTTAAATTAACGGGGGGGCGCGCGAGTTTGCAGCATAGTGGTGCGTTTCGTGATGGCGGTCATGGGACTGTATAATCTGCTGCATTGCGCTTTTGAGGGGGCACCGGCCATTGATTGCGATTGGTTAACCATATTCGGTTAGTCATTGCTCCGATGGCCGCTCAGTCGCATTTTTAGACCTGCGATCTGTCCGTCCGGTGGAATTGTGGAGACGTGATGACTGCCCCCAATGCGCGCGCCGTATATTTCGCGACCATCTTTACCGGCAGTTTTCTGCTGTTTCTTGTTCAGCCGATGGTCGCCAGATTGGCGCTTCCGCTTGTCGGCGGGGCGCCCAGTGTCTGGAACAGCGCGATGCTTACCTACCAGATGCTGCTTTTGGGCGGTTATGGCTACGCATTGTGGCTCTCGAAAAAGCCTGTGAAGCGACAAGCCATGATCCATATCGTGCTACTGTTGCTGGCGGGGCTGACTTTGCCGATTACCCTGCGCGAGTGGGTGCCAACGCGCCAAGGGCTTGAAGTCCTGTTGATCCCGCTGTTGCTGCTCGTATCCATCGGGCCGGTGTTCGGAATGGTTTCAGCGCAAGCACCGCTTATGCAGCGTTGGTATGTTGCTGATCCCAAAGCGGGGGAGCCGTGGTGGCTCTATTCGATTTCCAATTTCGGCAGTTTTGCAGGCCTGCTGGCCTATCCGCTACTCGTTGAACCTCTGTCCAGCATGCACGCGCAGGTGTGGGGGTGGTCAATCGGCTTTGGCGTTTTGATCGCATTGATCTGCATTGCGGCATGGACTCGTTGGAATGCTGTAAGCGCAACTGTTGCGCCGCGGGCTGATGCGCTTGAGGACGAAGCTGCGCCTGTTTCGCGCGGCCAGATTGCGCTCTGGCTGGCGCTATCAGCGGTGCCATCGGGGCTGATGCTGTCAACGACGACGCACCTTACCACCGACATTGTCGCCATGCCGCTGCTTTGGGTCATCCCCCTTGCGCTGTATTTGCTCAGCTTTATCGTGGCCTTTGCCAGCCGTCAGAGTGTTGCGAAACTGTTTATATTCGCAACGCCAATCATCATGCTCATCAGCGCCCGCGTTATGATGAGTTCGACGCAGCAATCGTCAATCTTCCTCTTGTCGCTAACGCTGATCTTGCTTTTTGCAATTTGCACGGCGCTGCACAGCCGCCTTTACAGCCTTAGGCCGCATTACCGCGCGCTGACGAAGTTCTATTTCGTCATGTCGCTTGGCGGAGCGATGGGCGGGGCCTTTACGGCGCTTGTCGCTCCTCTCGTGTTCAGTTGGACGTGGGAGCATCCCTTGTTGTTGTTGGCTTCGGCACTGCTGATCCCGTTACCGGTCATGTTCGATTGGCCTGCACGCCGTGGTCTCGATGCTGCGCGCGCGCGGATGTTTGCCATCGCTGTTGCAGCCATCGGACTGATCCTTGCGTTCGGTCCGCTAAGCGCTGCGTATCAGAACGGACGATTCATCCTGCAACTTGCGCTCATCGCCGTGATTGTGGCGATCGCCATCGCTTGCCTGGCATGGAGGGCGCTGTTCGCCATCCTGCTGTGCGGATTGGTTCTGGTGCAAGGCGGTTTCGATACCATAGTTTTCATGGCGCGTTCCGATACACAGCGAAGCTACTTTGGCGTCTACCGCATCCGCGATGACGAAGAGAGCAAGACGCGCAACTTGATGCACGGCACCACTATCCACGGCGTCCAATCGCTTGATCCAAGCCAACGCCGAACGCCCCTGTCATATTACGGCGTCAATTCGGGCGCGGGTCTGGTTCTTGCGAAAACTGAGGCGATGTTTGGTAAAGGCGCGCGCGTTGGCGTCGTCGGCTTGGGCGGCGGGACTCTGGCTTGCTATGGCCGTCCCGGACAGACCTGGACCTATTTCGAAATCGATCCGGTCGTTTGGGACTACTCGCGCGATGGCACGTTCACATTCCTGCGCGATTGTACGCCCGATGCAAAAGTGATCATCGGCGATGCGCGGCTTGAACTGGAAAAGCTGCCCAAGGCCGCGTTCGATGTTTTGGCTGTCGATGCATTCTCATCGGATTCCATCCCGTTGCATCTGCTGACTGATGAGGCCATTGGCATATACACTGGTGCTCTTGCCGAAAACGGCATTTTGCTGATCCACATTTCCAACCGCTTCATGGCGCTGGAACCTGCCATCGCGGCGCTTGCGCAAAAACGTGGTTTGGCCGCGCTGCAAATAATTGATCGGCCCGTCAAAGGCTCACTGACAAGGGCATCGCAATGGGTCGCCTTGGCACGCGATCCCGATACGCTCAGTGCATTGGGCGGCACAACGGGCGATAAACGCTGGCAGCCCCTGATGCAGCCGCATGGTCCCGCCTGGACCGATGATCACGCCTCAATCCTGCCGTACATCTTGTGGAAGCAATTGATTGCACAACCCTGAACTTCTGGAATGCAGCGGCACTGAGCGAGGCATCCGAGACGAGCAGTTCGAAGCAGTCATTGCCATAACGGTTGCTCCGCGCGATTTCTGAAAAGACGGTGTTCTCCCCAAATTTCTCGATCATATTCATGACTGCTTTCGGCATCACCATCACTTCCTGTCGTCAAGATCGGGACAAAAGGTGTTCAAAAATCTAAGGGCGATTTGAACAAGGGACGAAGTGCGCCCGCAGCGGATGAACCGGTTGTAGATTGTCTTGGGTGGGCCGTACTCTGCGGGAACATCGCGCCACCGCAAGCCCCATCATCAACCCGCAGGACACCGTGCGACAACGGAAAACAGGGCTCAATCCGGCGCATTTGCGCCTCTGACAACCAGAGCAAATCGCTCTTGGCAACGCATCCTCGCGACCCCATTGAATCAACTAAACGCGAACTCTTCAAATGATTTAATAGGTCCTGAGCCTAGAATTCGCCGTTATTCACAAACCATATCTTGACCGCCCCCTGAGCCAAGCAATGAACAGAATTTGCCAAGCTTGCCTAAATCAGCTGCGCAGTTTGTTTCCAAAGTTTGTGGCTGCATTACAAAATATTGCTGCACGTTAAGAATTATGCATCGTAGTGTTTCTGTGCAATCTGAAGCGCTTACAACATATGGAAGTTTCCAGTGTCGAGAATTGACAATTTTATGAGTAGCTGGAAAGCTGATCTTCCGGCTTCCATCGTGGTGGCCCTTGTGGCGCTACCGCTCTGTTTAGGTGTCGCGCTAGCATCGGGTGCCCCGCTTTTCTCGGGCATTATCTCCGGAGTTGTCGGCGGCGTCGTCGTGGGCTTCCTGTCGCGCTCGCCGCTTTCCTTTTGGCGGTTGTAATCGCAGGTGTCCTGCAATTGCTGTTTGCTCTTACCCGGTCGGGCGTTTTGAGCGAATTTGTGCCATCTTCGGTCATAACAGGCATGTTGGCCGCAATTGGCCTCATCCTGATTCTAAAGCAGTTCCCCCACGCGATTGGTTATGACGGCGATTACGTCGGCGACTTTGATTTCTTTCAACCTGATGGGTTAAACACCTTCTCGACCATATGGTACGCGCTGGGACAGCAACTGGACGTTGGCGCGATCCTTATCGCTGGTTTATCACTTGTCTTCTTGTTCTGGTGGGAGGGCGCAAGACCCAAAGTCGGGCCACTGCGCTTCGTCCCCGGCCCCTTGGTCGTCGTGTTAATCGGCGTTGTAGGCAATGCATTGCTGGCGTCGTTCGCGCCGGCATTCCAGGTTCAGTCAACCCATCTGGTACAAGTACCGATAGCAAAAAGCGTTTCAGACTTCGTGTCGTTCTTCAGCTTCCCGGATTTTGGTGCGGTCACAAACCCTGTCGTTTGGAGTGCTGCTGTTACCATTGCCATTGTGGCCAGCCTTGAATCGCTTCTCAGCGTTAAAGCCGTTGATGAAATCGATCCAAGACGCCGGACTACCGACAAGAATCGCGAATTGTTTGCGCAAGGCGGTGGGAACGTCATTTCTGGAATGATTGGCGGCATACCGATCACGTCAGTCATTGTGCGATCGTCAGCAAACGTCGAAGCCAATGCCGAGAGCAAGCTGTCCACAATCATGCATGGCGTTTGGCTATTGCTGAGCGTCGCTCTTATCCCGGCGGTCCTCAATCTTATTCCCTTGTCAGCCCTTGCTGCCGTCTTGATCGCCACAGGCTATAAGTTGACCAAGCCAAAGCTGTTTACAGAGCGCTACAAGCAGGGCTGGACGCAATTTATTCCGTTCGTTGTGACCGTGTTGGCAATCCTCTTCACGGATCTCTTGATCGGGATCGGCATCGGGCTGCTGGTGGGCTTCGTTTTTGTTATTGGCCGTAATTTCCGGCCAGCAATTACGTTTGCTTGCGAAGGCGATGATTGCCTCATTCGCGCCCGTCGCAACCTATATTTCATCCATAAATATGAACTGCAAAAGGAGCTTGGCCGTGTTCCTGACAACACCAATCTTCTGATCGATTTGTCGTCGACCAATTATGTCGATCTCGACAATATCGATATTTTTAATGCTTTCATTAAGGGTGCCGCCTACCGCAACATCAAGGTTACCGTCCGCGGTGATGTGGCTGAGAAGAGCGCCCCGCTTATTAACGCTTCGCTTACCGGGAGCCGCGCCGCATGAGAGCCTATCGCCAACTTCTTCTGGCCAACAAAGCTTGGGCATCTGAACTCAAGGATGAGCATCCCGAATTCTTTTCGCGGCAAGTCACCGGACAACAACCCGAATTCCTCTGGATTGGCTGTTCCGATAGCCGGGTAAGCCCTGAACAAATGACAATGTCGCCTTCAGGCGGTATGTTCATTCACCGCAATATCGCCAATCTTGTTCACGATGATGACCTTAATCTGTTGTCGGTTTTGCAATATGCGGTCAGTGTTCTGCGGGTAAAGCATGTGATCATCTGCGGACATCATGGTTGCGGCGGCATTCAGGCAGCCATGACCGGAGGGACAAGTGGCCCCGTAGATACATGGCTGGCAAACGCCCGAGAGGTTTTGACCGACCATGCTGCTGAAATAGCAGCTGCAGGCGATGAACCTTCGCAAGTGAACCGTTTTGTCGAGGTCAACGTGCGTGATCAGCTAATTCGGTTAGCACGCACGGACATCATCCAACAAGCCTTTGCTGCGGAACAGCCATTACAGTTGCACGGATGGGTTTACGATATTCGCGATGGCCTGATCAAACCTCTAATGGAGATCGACGCTTTAACCACGCTCGATGACGTTGGGGCTCCGCAAAAAGTTCTATGATGAACCAGAGCGCATTCGCGCTCAGGGTCATCGTGGAAATTCGCGTCGTTTCGGTTCAGGCTGCGCTTTGTTTTGAGAAGTAACCGGGCGTGTTAAGAACGGACGCTACCACATCTTGTGCAAGCTGCTTATCGGCGAACTGGGCGGCGTTGTTCAGCCTTACTTGCGCGGCGGCTTCATCATAGACGAACGGCAAGAGGCACAAACGGCGTCCCGAAGTAACTGGTACCGCCTCATGCAAGAGCGAGCACGAAAATACGACGGCACCGCCCACCGGCGCATTGTAAATGCGGCGGCCAAATTCAGGGAAGCGAACACCGCCGCCTTCGTAATCGTCGTTGAGCGCGATTGAAATCGCAAAGCGGCGATGGGCCGTGCCCATGGTAGTGTTGTCCATGTGCAGACGAAACCAACCACCGTCTTCAGATTAATAGCAAGCAACCAGATACCGCTCCATACAGCTCAGCTTAAACCGATAACCAGGCGCTCCTAATCGATCCGCACAGGTTCGAACTTTGTGTAAGTTGCAGGTTGTTTGGCTGGAGAAGTGCTCTGCGGTAATAAAGTGTTGCTACACCCGCCGGACTGCATCATCCCAGAAATTATTGATTTATCTCAATATCCTGCAATCCATCCGTGCCAGAATGTTGTATCAACCGGTCTATCCAAGGTTGATTACTACAGCACGAGGAGCACGAGATGACGAGCGCCGGTTCAAGCTGCAATTCACGGTCGATCCTGACTTATGCAACAGTTGATAGCTTTGAGGCAGAGCGGGGCGCAATGGCGTTGGCTCTTTCGGTTTGCACAGCGATGCAGGCCTGCCTGACCGGCGTGCTGCTTGATCTGGAAGCGAACATGCCGCCGAGTGTCACGAGTCTCAACTTTGCGCAAATGTGTGAACAGTCGGAACTGCGCGAAAAGCGAAACAGGCAGAATGCCCAAATGTTAGAGGCGAAGGCTGCCGAACGTGGCATTCCGATTGAGACGCTGACAGGTATCGACCATTCGCGCGGGGTGATAGGGTTTCTGGCAGATCATGCACGGCTGCACGATCTGCTGGTTATCGGTGCTGATGGCACAGGCCTTATGTCTGACCGTATGATTGCCGAGAATGTTCTGTTTGAATCCGGCAGGCCAATGCTGGTAGCGCCAGCAGATTTTGCTGGCCCCTTTTCTGGCAGGAAAATCGCGGTCGCCTGGGACAACAGCCGGGTGGCCGCCCGGGCTATGGGTGATGCTTTGGCATTGTTCCCGCAGGTGCAGGAGATCGTGATGATCGTTGTGGGCGACGAGAAGACAATCCAGACCAGCCTTACTGCCAGTGATGTCGAGCACACGCTTGCGAGGCGCGGTATCTCTGCAAAGGTGCAGCATGTCCTGGCGCAAGCCAGGCCGGTAGGTGATGTCCTGCAAGCGCAAGCAGAAGCTGTCGAAGCAGATTTGCTGGTGATGGGAGGCTTTGCCCATTCGCGACTGCGCGATGTCATTCTCGGCGGTGCAACGCTGACTGTGCTCAAGGCGCCCCGCATGCCCGTTTTGCTTTCTCATTAACATTGGGCATTGGCCATGATCGCTTCGCAGCACCGATTCCACGCAAGTACAGCGCAGGATGTTCTGCAGGCGCTTGATGCTGCGCCCGGTGGACTGGACGAAGCAACTGCCGCGGAGCGACTGCACAAGTTCGGGGCCAACAGCCTGCCGCAGGCGCGGCAGCGCAACGCGCTCGTGCGTTTCGTGCAGCACTTTCACAACATCCTGATCTACGTTCTCATGGCTTCGGCGCTGACCACGGCAATGCTTGGGCACTGGATCGATACCGGGGTAATTCTGGCCGTGGTGATCGCCAACGCGGTGATCGGTTTCATTCAGGAAGGGCGGGCCGAAAATGCGATGGCGGCAATTCGTGGTATGCTTGCTCCCCACACTACCGTGCTCAGGGAAGGCGCGCGTCGGACTATCGCAGCAACGGACTTGGTGCCCGGCGACATCGTGCTCCTGGAAGCGGGGGACAAGGTTCCTGCCGACTTGCGTCTGATTGAAGCGCGCGCGCTGCGAATTGAAGAGGCGATCTTGACGGGCGAGTCTGTCCCCGCGGACAAGGACACGCCCCCGGTCGCAAGCGATGCAGCACTCGGCGATCGGTCCTCCATGGCGTTCAGTGGCACACTGGTGGTGGCAGGAACGGGGAAGGGGGTGGTCGTTGCGACGGGATTGCAAAGCGAAATCGGGCAGATCAGCGGCATGCTGGCACGGGTCGAGACGCTGACCACACCGCTGGTGCGGCAAATGGACATGTTTGCCCGCTGGCTGACCGCCTTCATTCTTGCGGTCGGAGCAGGGCTGCTGGTGTTTGGCGTATTCGTGCGGCAGATGCCCTTTGCCGAGATATTCATGATCGTTGTAGGCCTGTCGGTCGCAGCAATTCCAGAAGGTCTGCCTGCGGTGCTGACGATAACGTTGGCCGTGGGCGTGCAGGCCATGGCGCGTCGCAATGCGATCGTGCGGCGCTTGCCCGCAATCGAAACGCTGGGGTCCGTTTCTGTCATCTGCACCGACAAGACCGGTACGCTGACGCGCAACGAGATGGTTGTGGGATCGCTGGCCACCGGAGCCGGACACTTCAGTGTGGATGGTCAAGGCTATGCCCCGATTGGGGCCATTCGGTTGAATGGGGCTGAAGAAGGTTCGGCTCGCTATCCAGTTCTGACCGAGTTCGCGCTTTGCGCCAGACTTTGCAACGATGCCGCACTGGTGTGCAGGGGTGATACCTGGTGCGCCGAGGGCGACCCGATGGAAGGTGCGCTGCTGGCGCTGGCGGGCAAGATCGAGGCAGAGGAGTGTGACAATGCGCCGGTCTTTACCCGCATCGATGCGATCCCGTTCGATGCGGTGTGGCGTTATATGGCGGTATTAAGCCACGATTCTGCAGGCAGGACCTTGGTTCATGTAAAAGGTGCGCCCGAAGCTGTGCTGCCCATGTGTGCAGACCAGTTCACGCATGGCCTTGGAACCGCTCCGCTCGACCTCCCGTATTGGCAGGCCATGATCGAGCATATGGCGGCGCAAGGGCAGCGGGTTATCGCGCTTGCAATGCGGGCCGTTCCGCAGCAGCAAACCGTGCTTGGCGCGAGCGATCTTGACAGCACGCTGACGCTGATCGGCCTTGTCGGACTGATCGATCCGCCACGCACCGAAGCGATAGCGGCCGTAGCCGAATGCCACCGTGCCGGGATCTCGGTTAAGATGATCACCGGCGATCACGGTGCTACGGCCCGCGCTATTGCCGCCATGATCGGGCTGCGCAACACCGATGATGTGTTGACCGGCACTGATATTGCCGGACTTTCCGATGCTGACCTTGCACTGGCGGCGATGCGGGTGGATGTCTTTGCGCGCACATCGCCTGCTGACAAGTTGCGCCTGGTGACCGCCCTGCAATCGCGCGGATTGGTGGTGGCGATGACGGGCGACGGGGTGAATGATGCTCCGGCGCTCAAGCGTGCCGATGCCGGGACAGTCATGGGCATCAAAGGCAGCGAAGCCGCCAAGGAAGCGGCGGAACTCGTGCTGGCGGACGACAATTTTGCCTCGATTGCGGCAGCCGTTCGCGAGGGGCGCACTGTCTATGACAATATCCAAAAGGTCATCAGTTGGACTTTGCCGACCAATGCAGGTGAGGCACTGACCGTCATGGTTGCGCTGCTGGCGGGTATGACCCTGCCAGTCAGCGCGGTGCAGATCCTTTGGATCAACCTTATCACCGCAACCACGCTGGGCATCGCACTGGCCTTCGAGCCGAGCGAGAGGGGCACGATGCAGCGCCCGCCACGCCCGCGTGATGCACCGCTGCTCAGCGGTGAACTGGTGTGGCACATCCTGCTGGTATCGCTGCTGTTTGTGGCATTCGTGTTCGGCATCTTTGCCTATGCCCGGGCACAGGGCTATTCCGTAGCTCTGGCGCAGACCATGGCGGTAAATATGCTGGTGGTTCTCGAAATCTTCCACTTGTTCTTCATCCGCAATATCTACGGTACGTCGCTGACGTGGAAGGCTGTGCGTGGCACGCCTGCGGTGTGGTTGTCCGTAATGGTCGTGACCGTTGGGCAATTCGCCATCACCTATGTACCGGTGTTGCAGAAGGTGTTCGGGACGGAGGCTGTGTCTCTGGCTGATGGTGTGCTGATCGTGGCGGCAGGGGCTGCGTTCTTCGCGTTGGTCGAAATCGAAAAACAGATGCGCCTTGCATTTCGGCAAGGTCCGACGCGGCAATCTGAGCTGCTTAGATGACTGCCCGCCCAATTGCGGGATCGACACAAGGACCTGACCTATGGCAAAAATGAAAGCTGCAATTTTCGTCGAGCCGGGGCGCATTGTCCTTGACGAAAAACCGATCCCCGATGTCGGCCCACTTGATGCGCTGGTGCGGATAACGACGACGACGATCTGCGGAACAGATGTCCACATTCTGAAAGGGGAATATCCGGTTGAGAACGGGTTAACCATCGGACATGAGCCAGTAGGCATAATTGAGAAGCTGGGTTCGGCAGTGCAGGGCCTCGCCGAAGGTCAGCGTGTCGTGGCAGGAGCCATCTGCACGTCGGGGCACAGTCATGCCGCCTTGTGCGGATGCCATGCGCAGGACGGACCCGGCACGCCGCACGGATGGAAGCCGCTAGGCGGGTGGAAGTTCGGCAACACGATTGACGGATCGCAGGCAGAATACCTTCTTGTTCCTGATGCGATGGCCAATCTTGCCCTCGTTCCCGAAGGTCTTACCGACGAACAGGTCTTGATGTGTCCGGACATCATGTCGACCGGTTTCTCCGGCGCGGAAAGCGGCAAAATCCGGATTGGCGATACAGTAGTTGTCTTTGCGCAAGGCCCGATTGGTCTTTGTGCCACGGCGGGCGCACGTATGATGGGAGCAACGACGATCATCGCGGTCGACAGTGTGCCCGCGCGCATGGAGATGGCGAGGCGCATGGGCGCCGATCACGTGATCGATTTCAATGCACACGATCCCGTTGCGGAAATCATGCGTTTGACCAAAGGACGCGGCGTCGATGTTGCGATCGAGGCGCTGGGACGGCAATCGACGTTCGAAGGTGCACTGCGTGTCCTGCGTCCGGGCGGCACGCTCTCTTCTCTCGGCGTCTATTCAGAAGATTTGAAGATTCCGCTGGATGCCTTTCTGGCAGGCCTTGGCGATCACACTATCCGCACAACGCTCTGTCCCGGCGGCAAAGAGCGAATGCGCCGCCTGATGGATGTGATCGCCTCGGGGCGTATCGACACACGCCCGCTGGTCACGCACCGCTTCTCGCTGGATCAGATCGAGGCGGCATATGATCTGTTTGCCAACCAACGCGATGGTGTGCTGAAAATCGCCATAACTCCGTGAGTTCGTGACGGGCAGCTTAGCGGAGTGAATTGGCGAGCTCGTCCCGGAATTTCGGGTGCGCCAGCCCGATTAGCGCATCAGCGCGCTGATGGACGGACTTTCCGCGCAAATCTGCCCAGCCATGTTCGGTCACGACGATATGTGTATCATTGCGAGGCGTGGTGACAGGACCATCGAGCATGGGGACGATCCGCGATACTGTGCCATCGCAAGCTGTCGACTGACAGGCGATGATCGACTTGCCGCCGCGCGAGGCAGATGCGCCGCGCACAAAATCAAGTTGGCCACCTGAACCGCTATATTGCCGCCCAAGCAAATGTTCCGAATTGCAGGCGCCACCCAGATCGATCTGCAAGGTGCCGTTCACCGAGACCACATTGTCGTTCTTGGCAATGTGGCGCGGATCGTTCACCAGATTGACCGGCAGCGAATGGAATGCCGGATTGTCGTCTATGAAGGCGTAGAATGGTGCGTCGCCCATTGCGAAAGTGAATACACTGCGGCCTCGATAGGTGGTTTTTGCCTGATTGGTCACAGCGCCACACTGCACAAGGCGCGCCATAGCCGGTGTCATCAGTTCGGTGTGGATGCCAAGATCGCGGCGATTTTCCAGTTGGTTGCAAACCGCCGTCGGCAAAGTGCCCACGCCCATCTGAAGACATGCGCGATCATCTATCATGCCGGTAATGATCTCCGCGATCGTCAGCTCTTCGGAACTGGGTTGGCCGCCGGTAACTTCAGGCAGCGGTACTGTGTTTTCGATGATGGCATCGACCTCGCTCACATGTAGCAACGAGTCCCCGAAGACGCGCGGCATATTGGGATTGACCTCAACGATCAGTCGTTGCGCGCTGCGTGCGGCCGAAGAGGTATAGTCATTGCTGGTGCCGAAGGTGAAGTACCCGTGCCTGTCCATTGGCGATACGGTGGTGATGCAGGCATCGAGCGCAATGCGACGCGTAAGCAGTTCAACCGAAGCGCTGAACGCGACGGGCACAAACTCGATCGGGCCGGGCGTGCGCCCTATCGGCCATTCGCGGATAAGAGTACGTTCAACATGGCTGAGAAACATGCAGTGCGGGCGCACGCGATCGAGCAGTTCAGGGCGCAGGACGGTTTTACCAGCGGCATCGAGCGAGTGGAAATACCATAGTCGCAGGTTCTCGATACGCGCGCTTTCGACCTTTCTTGCCAATGCTGCTAGCAGGGCTGGCGGTTCAGCCACAGCCATGCCCATCGCAATATCCATATCGCTGCGAATAAATGCGATTGCATCGTCAGCATTCACCAGACGACTGCGATAAAGGTCCTGCAATGTCATGTGCAAATCAGCAATCTTCCCGGACCAACAAGGTATCAACCGACACGCAGCGCAACAGTTCCTCGGCCCGGCTGCCGATCATTGCGCGCACGAACCCGCTCCGTCCATGTGTTCCCAAAACAATCAAGTAATCGAATGCGGGTCTAACACTAATGAACATTGGGTAGAAATTGATAAGTTCGTCCGGGGTCAGGAATGACCGCTCATGAGGCGGATTGTTCCGGGCGACTGTCCATGTTTGGAAGTGGCCGGATTCGGCGAAGATTGACGGTCAGCGAGTATCCTGCGAATCGCGCAAAAGTCTCAACCCAAGTCTTCCTGCCATTTCAAGGGCGTGATGAACGAAGGGGAGGAATCGATCACGGCAATTCGAAGCTTGACTGGCCGGATTTGCGGCCGTCGCTTCCAACACCACCGCGCTGCAAGACGTCATCACCGCGCACCGGTTGCAGGCAACGGGTGCGCGGTATTGGCCCAATACAACCCGCCCTAGACCTTGTTGTTTCTGCGCCGGAACGAAGTGATGATACCGGTTGCACAGTGACCTGACACAGTACGGGCCTTTGTCAGCGCGTTGTTTCTAGGCTCAAGATCGAACAATCCGGCCATCAAGCAGTTCGATCCGGCGCTCACAACGCCCGGCAATATACTCATCGTGGGTAGAAATCAGGAAGCTGCTGCCCATTGACTGATTGATCGTGCGGATCAAATCCATCACCTGGTCGGCCGATTCTCGATCGAGATTGCCGGTCGGTTCATCGGCGAGGACCAACACCGGATCGTTAATCAACGCGCGCGCAACCGCGACGCGCTGACGTTGCCCTCCCGACATCGCTGCTGGGCGGAAATTCCGGCGATCCGACAGTCCGACAGCGTCGAGCAATTCGCTGGCCCGCTTGCTCATCGCCGGAGTTTCGCGGCCAGCGGCACAAGCTGCCGGCATCATTACGTTTTCTAATGCCGATAGGTCGGGCAGCAGATGGTGAAACTGGAATACGAAGCCCAAGTTCTTGCTGCGGAACTCGGTGCGCTGGGCTTCGCTGGCGTGCATCAAATCCACGCCCAACATTTCGTGCGTTCCGCCGCTGGCGCGCATCAATGTGCCCAGGATGGTCAACAAGGTGCTCTTGCCTGAGCCAGATGGACCGAGCAGCGCCGCCATCTCGCCCGCTGCCATGGCAAGATCAATGTCTTTCAGCACATGGACCTGAGTTTCACCTTCGCCAAAATCCTTGATCAGCCCGGTTACAGACAGGATCGGCGACTTGATCATGCCCCGATCGCCTCGACCGGATCGATCCGCGAGGCACGGCGCGCGGGCAGGATCGAAGCCAGCGTAGCGGCAAGTGTAGTCAGCGCAATCGCCAGCAGGAAGTCACCCTGTTGCCGATCGATCGGCAAATCTCCACTCTTCACCGCGCTGACAGGCGGGAGCGGGAGGAGAGCCAGCCACGCTGCGAGCGCCCCCACCAGTGCGCCGACAAGGCCAATCAGGGTCCCTTCCAGAACGTAGATCGATACGACCAGTCCCCGACTGGCACCCATTGCCCGCATGATCCCGATCTCGGCCTGCCGGCGGATGATCGAGAGCAGCATGGCGCTGGCAATTCCGACGATGATCGTGACCAGCGAGAATGCCTTGATGATGGTGCCGGTACGCGCCTGCGCATCCAGCCCTTCGAAAAGCTGCTGGTTGTCTTCGGTCCAGGCCGTGGCCTTGAGGCCGGTGGATCGCCGCAACCGTTCGGCAATGCTTGCCGCATCGGTTGCGGGCTGCACCTTGATCTCGATCTGTGAGATCCCGGTCGACAGGTCGAACAAAGCCCTGGCCGTGGTGAAATTCATATAGATGGCCGGGCGATCGACGCTGGCGATGCCCAAGGTGAAAATCCCGCCAATCCTGAAACTGCGCGAACGAGCGCGATCCGAAGTAATCTGGACGACTTGCCCGACCCGAAGCCCCAAATCGCGCGCCAGAACGCTTCCGATCAGGATGCCGTCCGCCGGCAGATTACCTGAGCCGTCGACTATCGCCGCTTCGATGTTTGCGATGTCCGACAATTTGCCCGGCATCGTGCCAATCACCCCGACTGGCGACACAACCTGGCCGCGCACGACAAAGGCTGAGCCCCTGATTTGCGGCGATACGGCGACCACGCCAGAGCTCTGTTCGATGATCGGGATCATTGGCTGCCAGATCGCGATCTGGTTACGTCGGCTGAGGTCCTTCTGAAGTACCACTTGCACACCCGGCTTGATTGAAAGAAGTGCAGGGTCGCGATCAGGCATTTCCAGCACAACGTGCGGAATGCTGCCTACAGTGCGCAAGGTCAGCAAAGTTGCAAGTCCGCCGATGAGCGCACTCATGAAGATGAACACACTTACGCCAAGCGCCACCCCGGCCATCAGCAGCGCGCTCTGCCCCGGGTGGGACAGCAAGTGCCGCATGGCCAGTTTGACGACATAAGGATTCATCTTATCCCGTTATCCGAACAGTCTCGCCCTGCTGCGCCGAATCCGGTTCTGTCAGAATGCGGTCGCCCGGCTTGAGGCCGCTGGTGACAATCACCGATTCAGCGGGCCAATCGATGAAGGTAACCGCTCGATCAACCACGACCCGGTCGGTTCCGACAATGCGCAGCTTGGCCGAACTGCCCGATGAGATCACAGCACCTCTTGGCACACTGATTGCGCCTTCGCGTCGTTCGATCAGCAGATTGACGGTTACGGTCAACCCGGAAGGCGCATTGATGGCGGCGCCGATCAGACTCAGACGCACCGCGCGCGCGCCAGTTGCCGGATCAACGCGGGGTTCGACATGCAAGACCTTGGCCATAAGCGGGCGCTCTTGCCCGATCATGGCAACGGTAGCTTCCATTCCCGGCCGGATATCTGCCGCGTAGACTTCGTCCACCTCGATGCTGATTTCCGGACCGGAGAGGTCGGCGAGGCGGTAAATTACGCTTTCAAGTCCGACCGCCTGACCGGGGTCAACGGGGCGTTCCATAATAACCCCGGCAAAGGGTGCCCGCAGCACTCGGCGATCACGCAATTCGCTGGCTTGTACGACAGACGCTCGCCGGCGGGTGAGTTCGCGCTCGCCTTCCAGGACTGACAGGCGCCGTTGCTCCACCTCTCGTCTGGATGCGAATTGGCCCAAAGCAACGAACCGCTTCAGCTCTCGCCGACTCTGCGCGAGCGTTGCCTGCTGCGTTGCGACCGATGCTTGGGCAACTGCAATGGCAGCCTGTTCAGGAGCATCGTCGACCCTGGCAAGGATCTGCCCAGCCAGCACACGATCGCCAACATCGAACGGTAATGCGATCAATTGGCCGCCAAGCGAAGGGCGAATGTCTACCTGAAGCCGTGGCCTGATCCTGCCGTTTACCGAAAGGATACGGTCTGCCGTAGCGTGTTTGGCTACCAACGTGGCGACTGCCTTGTCACGCGGCGCAACGAGCCAGTATCCGGCGATTGCCAGAGCGACCGCGACGACCGCCGCAAGTTTGATCTGGCGAGGAGTTTTCTTCATCTGTTGCGGGCAATAACAAACGCAGAGCCCGGATGTTCCAGCCAAGCGCAATGCTTAATGCCTGAGCGGGTAGATTCTACATCGACGAAACGGCAATTCATCCGTGCAAGCTGAACAGGCGGCTCCTTTCAACAAGCCAAAAGTCCTTGGTGAACGGCCATGCAGATCGTAAGCGGCCATAAGCTTGCATGAAAGCGGTCTTTGGCAGTTCGCACATCGTTGCCGTTTTCGCAGCTTCAACTTCTAATCTCATTGCGTCACAATTGAGTTAACTGTTCTTCGCCTGCCGGTTGATGAATCAGCGCAATAGCAACATCCGGCCGCTGCCCCTTCCATTACTGTCACGCTGATGCCGCCAGAAGCGTCGCCAGCGCCACTGCAGGTAAGGCTAGCGCAAGTGCAGTGCGCTGGCGCCAAGACATAAGCAGAACGAGCAAGCCAGCAGCGAGGCAGATTTGCGCCACTCCTGCAACGATACCCTGCTCCGGCCCGAGACGTCGCACGGCCGTCAGGACTGCGAGTGCGAGCAACGTTGCACCGATTGCACGTGCATATTGTGGATGCGGTAAGGGGACGCGCCCAGGACGTGGCCGGTGCCTGCCCATGGAAGTGGCCAAGCATGCAAGTCCGGCATAGGCATAAAGCCCTGCTTCAAATGGCATCTGCGGCCTCTCCTGAAACAAGTGTCGAGAGCGCTCCGCTGCGTCGACGCGGAAGTTCCCCGCGCTTGGCGTGGGCATGCTTTGCCGCAAATGCCAAAGCTGCGGCGATCACTAGCATGGCAAGGTCGAACGATACGAACAGCCAGTCGCCACTGCGCAGACTGGCTAGAAAGCCACGGTTGGTGAGCAGTGCATTGGCCACGGGAACAGTGGCAAAGGTCATGGCCGACACGGCAAGTGTCTCGACCCAGGCCTTTTGCACAGGGCGCAGCAGGGAGAACCCTGCAAGGCCGAACCACACCCAGAACATCGCCGAAACTTCGATATCTGCCCGCCCTGGAAGACCGGAGGGAATGAGTCTGTTCGCAAGGAAAAATGCAGCCATGCCCGCAGGAAGGCAAGCCACCGCACCTATATTCAGCCGCTCGACCAGCTGGCCGCCAAAAAACTGCGGCTGGCCGGTCCTGCGCCGTTTTGCGGTCCACAACATCAATCCGGTGCCAATCATGGCGGCACCGGTCAGGCCAAGCAGAAAGGCGCACCAGCGCAGCGCCGGCCCGGCAAATCGCGCCATGTGCAGACCAAGCATGACCCCGGCCGTGGTCACCGCCGCACCCTGGGGCGGGGATGCCGCAAGTTTGCTGCCGGTCGTGCCCGAATACGTGATCTGCGCAGCGCGCGCATTGAGTTGGTCGGCTCCGCGTGCGATCGTGACCGTCGCCGCGCCATCGCCCGGATGGCGGATGATGACGGTGGCTGGCCGCGCGCCTTGCCATTCGCGCATGGCTGCATCGACTATCGGTTCGATCGGGGCGAGCGCGGCTGATCGCCCGACTGGCTGGTCCTCAGGGCCCCTGCCATAGGCTTGGGCGGCGAACGTCTCGGGCACCTTGAAGTTGGCCATTATCGGCCAGGGCATGTACATCAGAACAAGCGTGATCAGTCCGGTGTAAGTAATCATCGCGTGGAAAGGCAGGGCGAGCACTGCCGAGACGTTATGCGCATCAAGCCAGGACCGCTGGCCCTTGCTCCAGCGCAAGGTAAAGAAATCGGCAAAGATGCGCTTGTGCGTGATGACCCCCGAAATGATCGCACTGAGCATGAACATCGCGCATAAACCTGCTAGCCAGCGCCCCCAGGGGTGCGGCAGCTGTAACTGGAAGTGGAAGCGATAGAAGTGCTCGCCCCCTCGGGTTTCGCGTGCGCTCACAGGCGTGCCTTTGGCGGGATCGAGCGTGAGTTCTGGTCTACGTGCGGCTGGAGGCGCTTTCGGATCTGGATCGGGACGTGGACGGGTAAAGACACGTGTCGCTCCGGTGCGGTCGTCGGGTAGGTAGATGTACCACTGTTCGTCGCCGAGATAAGCTGGCTGAAGATGCGCTACTGCCGCTCCGGCCGCTTGCGATGCGCTGACCGGCGGAAAGCGGACTTCGGGCTGCATCCAGCGCGTTATCTCAGGCCTGAAATAGCTGGCAGTGCCGGTCAGGAACATCGCGAAGAGTATCCAGCCCGCCAGCAGGCCTAGCCAAGTATGGATCCAGGCCATCGACTGTCGCAGGCGGCGTGCCGTGTCCTTTACAGCAGCACTCATGCGCGTGGCCCCAACAGATATACGATCCCCGCCAGCAGCGCCGCGCCGCCCCACAGCGTGATCGCAACTCGGTGGAGCCGCGGCTCGTGGAACGCCCAGAGGCCAAGCGCGGCATAGAATGCGAATGAAAACGTCATGCCCCAGACGGTCGCTTCAACCGGAACTACTGGCAGCAGCCGCGCAACAAGCGAGGCCAGCGCAGCGGCTGCGCCATAGCCGCCGAAGAGCGCCGTTAAGCAGCGCGCAGTGATGCGCCAGCCACCACGGCCACCACGTCCAGTTATAATCTGCACCATCGTCTTTTCCTTCGATGCGAATGGGTTGCATGTAGCGAAACAGACATCTAATAGCAAACGAGAATCATTATCATTAGCAAAAAGAGAGATATTCATGTCCATTCCGTCTCATTTTCCCACAGCATCATACCGCTCGGCTGCAAGCCGTAGCTCCGCGCTGTTCGGCGCTTCTGTCGCGTTGGCAGTGTTGGTCCCGGCACAGGCGCACGCGCACGCAGGAGACCTCGACGTGGAGGAGGCTGGGGAGAGGGGTACCGCCATCATTGTAACCGGCCTGAAGGACGCGAAGGCAGCATCGGGCACCAAGACCGGCACCCCGCTCATCATCACCCCGCAGGCCATCACCGTCATCGACAACGAGGAGTTGACCCGGCGCAACGTGCTGTCGGTCAATCAGGCGCTGGGCTATGTTGCGGGCGTTGCAGCGAACCAGCGCGGCGGCATGGTAACCCGCTATGACCAGCTCATCCTACGCGGCTTTTCGCCGGGTGTTTTCCTCGACGGGATGCGATTGCTCGCCGGCCCCTATTCGATGCCGCAAATCGACTTCAACCGCGTCGACCATATCGACGTCGTGAAGGGACCGGCATCGGTCCTATATGGCAATTCGACGCCGGGCGGCCTCATCAATCTTACCAGCAAGACACCCGAACCGGTTTCATCAGGGCGCTTCGAGGGCCAGATCGGCAATTTTGCCACCAAGCGTCTCGTGGCAGACATCAACCAGCCGCTTACCGCCGACGGGAAGCTGCTGGCCCGCATCGTGGGTGGCTGGCAGAAGGGAGACGGCTTGACCGACGGAACCTTCAGCGAGCGCTGGCACATCAGCCCGATGCTTACGTTCACGCCGGATACGGCAACGAGCTTTACCCTGATCGGCACGTTTCAGCGTTCGCCCAGTGGCGGCGGCTATTCGGGCGTTCCGGCCTTTGGTTCGGTCCTGCCCAATCCCTTCGGCACCTTGTCGCGATTCCTCAATACCGGCGATCCCGGATACGAACACTACGATCACAAGGCCAAGTCGGTGGAATTTCTGTTCCGTCACGATTTCGGCGAGCATCTGACCGCGCGGTCAAGCGCCCGCTTCCAGAACAATACCCTGTCGTACCGGCAGCTCTATGTGGCTGGTTTCGCCACAACGGGCACTGGTAGCAACCGTAACTCGAACTTTGCGACAATCGTGCGCGGTGGTGGCGGCGCGGACGAGGACTTCGACACGCTGACGATTGACAACAACCTTAATGCGAAGTTCGATACCGGCCCTCTGAAGCACAGTGTGCTGGCCGGGCTCGATTACCAGCGCATCACCGGAGAAAACGTCCAGCAGTTCAACACCGGCCAGACCGGCAATCCGTTGACCAGCATCCCGAACCTAAATCTCTTTGCGCCCGTCTATGGCGGCACCTTGCCCAGTTTCGATCTCACTGCGCTGTCGGGCGCATATACCAACACCTACAGCAAACGCGACCAAGTCGGCATCTATCTACAGGATCAGATCGCCATCGGCCGCCTTCAACTCATCGCCAGCGGGCGCAAGGACTGGTACACGCAGCACACCCTCAACAAGAAGAACAGCAGTGTCACCCGGCTTGAGCAGGACGCCTTCACGATGCGGCTTGGCGCGCTCTACGAATTCGCGTTCGGCGTCTCCCCTTATTTCAGCTATTCGGAATCGTTCGAGCCGCAGTCCGGCTCGAATTATCTCGGCGTGCCCTTTGTGCCGGTAACCGGGCACCAGCACGAAGCCGGGATAAAGTTCCAGCCGCGCGGTGCCAATGCGCTGTTCACCGTGTCGGTCTATGATCTTCGGCGTCAGAAGGTGCCGGTCAGTGATCCGCTTGCTGGCACGAGAGGCATTCCGTCAACTTCGCAGATCCAGATCGGTGAAGTGCGGGTACGCGGGGTTGAGTTCGAAGGTCGCGGCCAAATCGCGCCGGGCTTCGACGTCGTTGTGGCGGCGGGCTATACCGATGTGATCATCACCCAGGGCGCACCAGCCACAGCCGAAACGGTAACAGCCACCGCAATCCCGACCACCACGGGCACGCGCCAGCTCGGCACACCGGAATGGGCCGGCTCGACTTTTCTCTCCTTTGACTTCGGCAAGTCGGGACAGGTGACCGGGGCGCTTGCTGGGTTGAGCCTTGGCGGCGGACTGCGCTATGTCGGCGGATCGGATGGGACGACGACATATGCCGTGATCAACGGACTTGCCACGTTCCAGCGATTCACCACGAAAAGCTTCGCCCTCGTCGATGCCGTCGTGGGCTACAATCTCGGCAAGGCGGCCGCAACACTCGATGGCTGGAGTGTCGCGGTGAATGCTGCGAACTTGTTCGACAAGACTCATGTCTCGGCGTGCCCGTTCAATAACAGCTGCTATTACGGAGCAGGGCGGACAGTTACGGGATCGCTGCGCTACAACTGGTGACAGGCATGTGAAGAGTCTCACCTCGTCGGGTTCCTGCTGCGCATGGCGTCATCACCCATGCGCAGCAGCCAAGCGGTCCCACTTCAACCAGATTGCGGCGTTCGTAATTCTGCGTGTGAATGCCCGCGATTCCCACGACCGGACAGTGGTCGTCGTAGCTCGCCTCGGCCATTGATCTTGGGTGGCGCCAAGCAGCCGCTAGCGTGTTGCGACCTTGTTGACATTATGCCGACTATGCGACTTTGTCCGATTCCGTCGCCAAGAGCTTGCCCGCGATGACCCTAAATGAGCAAGTTGCGCGCCTTATCGCGGATACGCATCGAAAGCGCGCGATAGTCTTCGGCATTGGCTGATCGCGCGCGCCATGCAGCGGCAATCTGGCGGCTGCTTGACCAGTCGCTGACAGGCAAGCGAACTACCATCGCCTCACCGCCCACATCGGATCGTAGATATAGCTCAGGCAGAATAGCCAAACCCACCCCGCTGCCAACCATTTGATGAATTGAATCAAGGCTGGTTCCTTCATAGTCGTGCAGAATTTCCGCGCCAAACCGCGCGCACGCCGTCTGCACGATTTGGTGGAAGTGGTGGCGGTGATCCAGCGTCAAGAAGTGCGCGCCAGCCAGATCTGCACACTCCAACCGCACTTTGCCCACCAGCGGGTGATGATCAGGTGCCACCACGGATAACGGCTCATTGAACAGCGGCAGAATTTCTAAACCCTCGCCCGCAATTGGCTGCGGCCCGACAAGCATGTCCAGTCGCCCTGCCACCAGATCGCGCGATTGATCCACCGGAATGCCCTCGCGGATATAAAGACGCAGTTCCGGCTGCTCGACGTGTAGCGCGCCGATGATCGCGGGCATAAGATATGGCCCCAGTGTTGGCGTCACGCCGAGTCTGACAATTCCCGCGAGTTGTTTGCGAGACCGAGACGCCAGTCCGCGAATATCGCGAATCTCCAGCATGACTCGTTTGGCTCGTTCGGCAATTTCGCGACCTACGGGTGTCAATTCGGGCAGACTTGATCCGCGATCGATCAGAATCGTGCCCAGACGCTCCTCCAGCGTTCGTAACTGATGACTAAGCGTGGGTTGCGAAATGTTGCACAGCTGGGCCGCGCGCCCAAAGTGTTTCAACTCAGCAACAGCTAGGAAATATTCGAGTTGTCGTAAGGTCGGCATGATTGCTCCGATAGATAAATTCTATCAATTACTGCCAATCCTTTCGATTGGACGCAACGGACATTCTGCTTCATCGCGGACTTGCAAGGGATAAGAGAGGACGCCCCCAAGCAGTGGTAACTTCCAGCAGTTCGGTCATGAGACACCTTGTTAAAGGCCGCACAACGCTGGACGAACCAACCACTCCCCTTGCCGGGGGCGGCGCGCGCCAATCCGCGCCGTCTCCGTCAAGATTTTGAACATGCCGCGCGGCCGAATGACCCTCCCCCCCGCGCGCGGTGTGCCACGGACCGGATGCCTGAACAGCGATGGCGCGATGCCACTGCCGGCGCCCGTGGACTACTGGCAGTGCGCGCCATTTGTCCTGGTGGCGCGCACTGTCAGACCAATTGCTGAAGTACGTTTTCTCCTGCCTGGAAGGCACAATTGCCATGTTAAGCCTGCTGACCGCCGCTGCACTCTCGCTGGCACCGCATTCGCTGGAAACGCATCACGATTATCGACTGGCGCACGACATCGCACCGGATGTCAGCCAGCAGGACAAAGGGTGCCGACCATCGCACGGCATGACAGTTTGTGCCAACCGGGCCGATGCACAACGGCGCTGGCGGATCAGCAATGATCGCCTCACGCCACATGACACAGCGCATGGCCAGAACGTTGATGCTATGCGCAAGCCGCAGCTACGTTCTGCCAACCCGGTTGAAGATGGTATCAGGCCGGTCCGTCCCACCACACTGGCCACTTTCATTATCGGAGATTAAGCGCCGCGCTCGAGTGCCGCGATAATGTGCTGAGCCAGAAGGTGTGCAGTATCCGATAGGCCCGGGGCCTCGATCAGCGCAATTTCAGTATCGTAAAGCGGTGGCAGGCTGGCCACTTCCGGACCGGCGCTTCCTCCTACCGCCATCAGCCCTGGTGGCACCATTTCCAGCGGTAGAACGGTAATCCCCAACCCTGCCCGAACCGCCGAAAGGCTTCCTGCAAGGCTGGTTGAGGTATAGGCGATTCTCCATGGTCGCCCAATTGCATCCAGCGCCTCGGTCGCGCGTTTGCGATAAACGCAAGGTTCGGGCGAGACGACCAGAGGAATGCGTAAGCGGTCTGCAACCGCCTGACGGTCGCGCGCCACCCAAACCAATGGTTCGCGCCACACACGCACCCCTTCTTGCTGCTCTTGCGCGGGCTGACGCTTCACCAAAACCAGATCGAAATTGCCAGCGTGAAACCGCTCGAACAGATTGAGCGTCAGATCGCAGGCTACTTCCAGTTCCACCAATGGATGCGCTTCGGCAAAGGCCGCCAGTACGCCGGGCAAATGGGCTGTGGCAAAGTCTTCGGGCACTCCTATCCGCACTGAGCCTGCAATGTCAGGCTCAAACATTTCAGCCAATGTGGCGTCGTGCAGCCGCAAGATCTGGCGGGCGGGGCCAATAAGCCGCTCCCCTTCAAAAGTCATGGCAAGGCTGCGCGGTGATCGCACAAATAGGGCCCGCCCTACCTGCTCTTCCAACCGCTTCAATTGCAGAGAAATTGCCGATTGCGTTCGTCCCAGCCGGGCACCGGCACGGGTGAAACTGCCAGTATCGGAAATCGTCACGAAGCAGCGCAATAGGTCGATATCAAGGTTTCGCAAAGCCATGTGCGCACTTCTATCATTTACAAATGCAATGTTCAATATTTGAGTTATTCGTTTCACAAATCTTAGATCATGCTGCACTTGCTCAATCGACGAAAGGTTGAACGCATGAACGAGACCACGAATCCCCGTAAATCCGCCCCGAAACCTAAGGTGCGTGTCACCCGCGCCGACGTGGCGCTTGGCACAATGGCTGCCTTGCTTTTCGCTACCTTTATCACTGGAAGCGTATCACTAACTACGCCCGGAGTGGCGCTGGCAGGCCTCAGCTTGCTCGTAACGCTGGTGGTTGTCGTCTTTGCCCGTCGCCAGCTTCGCGCCGACCCGCGTCGCACAGCCTTTAATCGCCTTGCCGCAGGACTTGCGCTGGGCACGCTGCTGATGGCCTTTGCGTCTGACGCACTGCTGCTGGCCGCTGGCTGGATTGTCATTGGACGGATGATGGTCGGCCTGATCGGTCATGTCGGTGACTGGAACGAGGCGCAAGACGCCGCTCGCCGCGCCACGCTGGCCTTCACCATCAGTGATCTTGCGCTGACATGTGCGATGATTGCGCTTGCTCTTGCCGCTGGATCAACTCAGATCACCATGATCGTCGCGATGATCCCCGTCATGCCAATTGGCACGACACTTGCCGCCGGACTACTGCTTGTGGTGGCCGCTATGGCTCGCTGCGCTGCGCCGCCGTTCTCTGGCTGGTTGGTCGGCTCGCTCGTCGCACCAACTCCGGTTTCGGCGCTAATGCACGCGGGATTTGTGAATGCCGGTGGCTTTCTCTTGGTCCGTTTTGCCCCAGTGCTGGAAGCGGCGCCGATTGCAGGATATGCCTTGTTTATTGCGGGCGTCGTCGCAGCACTGATCGGCAGTGCGATTATGCTTGTGCGCAGCGATGTGAAAGGTGCGCTAGCAGCCTCCACTGTGGCGCAAATGGGCTTTATGCTGCTTACTATTGCGCTCGGCGCTTATGCAGCCGCACTCTGGCACATGATTGCCCATGGCTTGTTTAAAGCGTGGTTGTTCCTTGGTTCATCGGGCACTGTCTCTACCGCACCGGTTGGCCCCAAAGGCCTTGACCGCCCGATAGCCGCCATGATCGCGCTTGCTGTGCTGATTGTCATGGGCTTGTCCATGTACACAAGCTTTGCTCCCGCCCTCCTGCCGCTCGGCCTAGCACTCGCAGCCGTGCTCGGTGCGCTGACGGTGGCGGCACGCCGTGCGGGCCACAATCTGCATCGCGTAGGGCTCTTGGCGGTGCCGTTGCTGCTCATCGCGCTGAACGCCGCAGCACTGGCTGCGTTTGGCACAGTGCAAATCGATGCCGCTGCACCGCTCTTGCCACCGCTGGCCCAGTTTGTCCTGCTTTCACTGTTTTTGGGCCTTTGGGTTGCCCAGCAGCGCATCGGATCTGGTGAACGCACGCTGCACCCCGCAATTGTGGCCCGCTTACTCCAAGTCGGTACCCCCGCCGCCGCACTCACCGCCGTACCCACCTCTGGCCTGAAGGACTGACCCGATGCACGCCATGACCGGAAACCTCGCCGCCCCTACTACCATGTTCCTCAATCACGCGGATGATCGCGCAACGCTGAGCGCGCTCATTGATGTCGCCACGCAAACGGTCGCGCCGCTTTGGCCGCTCTATAGCGCGATAGCAGTGAACCCGCTCTCGGGTTTTGAAGATCTGCCTTTTGAACAGGCGATCGGTGAAGCTGGCGCGCTGTTTGGCGCACGCGGATCGCTATCCTTGGGGCAATGGCGTGCGTTAAAGGCTGAAGGCCGGATCGACGACATCAACCTGCGCAAAACGGTCGTATCAACGCTCGGCGGGGTAGACACCGCCTTCTCCTCGCTCGGGCCTGACTTGACTGCGTACAACCTGCTGTTGGCGCGGCTTGAGGAAATGCCTGCTGAAGATAAAGCGCCCGCCCGCCGCCAGCTTGCTCCGGCCGTCGCCGTGCTCGCCCGCTGGATCGCTGGATTCTTTGACCGAAAGGCCGCATTACCCCTTCGTGGCCGTGAACGTGGGCTCTATGCCTGTGTGACCGAAAGCCTTCGCCACGATCCCGCGATGCTGCGCCTGACAGACAAGCCCGGCGCGACCTTGATCCACAAGGCCCCTGTTGATCCGCTGGAACTGATCGGCATTGCCATGCGGCGTGCCAATATTGCCAGCAATGATCGCATGGCTTGGCTGCGCTGTCTCGTCGCCACTTTGCCAGGTTGGGCGGGACATTTGCGTTGGCGCAATGAACACGCCGGCGTGTCTGCCTCTGCCGGAGCTCCCGCCACGATGACTGATCTCATCGCATTGATCGCCCTAGTGCAGAGTGCTACGAATGCAAAGCCTGCCACGCCTCTACCAACACCAGTAACCGACGTACATGTCGCGCTTCTCCACCACTTCGGTTTGCCCTCGGATGCTGCCGATTCATGGAGCGACGAAGCGCGCGCGCAATTGGCCAAGATCACCGCAATGGACCAAACCGCGTTGGGCCTCGTGTTTCAGAAGGCTGCAGAAGCGACTTATCTTGCCACTATCGCGCCCAAGCTTGAAAAAGCATCGCAATGGCGGGAATTGAATGTCCAGCGACCCGTCGCGCAATTGGTGTTCTGCATTGACGTGCGTTCGGAGCCCATGCGCCGTGCGTTGGAGGCACAAGGTGCCTATGCAACGCTTGGCTATGCCGGCTTTTTCGGACTGCCCATCGCTATTAACCCCGCTTGCGATGCGCCTGCGCGCAATCAATTGCCGGTTCTACTATCGCCTGCCCATTTCGTGACCGAACGCGCTGTACCGGGGCGTGAGGCTGACGCTACCGCGATGCTCTCACGCCACGCCGCGTTCGGCGATGCCCAAACCATGCTTGATGCAACCAAGGGTGGCGCAACTGGCTTTGCTACGGCAGAGGCAACAGGCCCGCTGGCCGCTGTCACCATGCTCGCCCGCACGTTGGCCCCCCGCCTGACAGACCGAGTCCGGCGCGCCGTGGTTGGGGAACGTGGCAGCGTGCTCACCCCCACGGCCTGCAACGATCAGGATCCGGCGTTCAGCCTCGAGCAAAAGATCACTTATGCCAAAGGTATGTTCGCCCTGACTGGTTTGGGCTCATCCACCGCACGGTTGGTGGCGCTCGTCGGCCACGGTGGTTGCACCACCAACAATGCCTTCGCCGCCAGCCTCGATTGCGGCGCATGTGGCGGCCACCCCGGTGGGCCAAATGCCCGGTTGATGACCGACATTCTCAATGATGCCTCCGTGCGTCAGGGGCTGGCCACACAAGGCTTGGTCCTGCCCGATGACACATGGTTCATTGCCGCCCAACACGATACCACGCAAGATATCGTCAGCATCTTTGACCGGCATTTGGTTCCTGCCAGCCATAAAGATGATCTCGAACAGCTTGAACGCGCGCTCGCGCGCGCCGGAACTGTCTCGCGGGAAGTGCGGGCTAAAGCACTGGGTCGCGGTGCCGATGATTTATTGACTGGAGCGGCACATTGGGGCGAAGTACGTCCCGAATGGGGCCTTTCGGGCAATGCCGCCTTTATCATTGCACCACGCGCGATGACCAAGGCCATTGATCTGGCGGGAAGTGCATTCCTCCATAGCTACGATTGGCAGCGCGACAAAGATGGCAGCGCACTGAAAGCGATCATGACTGCGCCGATGATCGTCGGCCAATGGATAAATAACCAGTACCTGTTCTCCACTATCGACAATGAGACATATGGCGCTGGCGACAAGACCACACAGAACGTCGTGGGCGGGTTTGGCGTAGTTCAGGGCAGCGGTGGGGATTTGTGCACCGGCCTACCGCGCCAATCGCTTTTCCGCGATGATGGCGTACCCTATCACACCCCACGTCGCCTGACGGTGATCGTTTCTGCCCCCCTACAACGCGTACAAGAGATAGTTCTAGGGAACGATACGGTTGGCTGCTTGGTTGAAAACGGCTGGATCAACCTCGTCGTGATTGATCCTTGGAAACACCAGGCGCACAGTTGGGTTCGTGGTGATTGGGTCGCACGCCAAATCTAACTTTAGCTGGGGGGAGGGCACTCACGCAATTGCTTCAGTCCATCGGAGAAGCCAATTCCGTGAGCGCCCTCCGCCCATCTGCGCTTTGTCTCCGTAAATCCGCCGGGAGTAAATGATAAAGTTTTCACCATCAGGCGCAATCTGCAAAACGGCTCGGAGCTTATTACACGGCGTCGGAACTCAGAAACGAAGAGGCGGTAGTGGGTCAGTTTGAAATCTGACCCTGCTTTTTGTAGGGGCCGCGCTTTGCGGGCTTGGCTTCTGCATCTTCTACAAGCTTCGCAATGTCGACAATCTCCCAAAGGCGATCGGTCACGCCAGCGGCCATCCCCGGGGGCACGCGCAGCGTCTTATGGATGCGGAAGAAGTCGTAATACATCATGTGCGGCGCGACCGCGTGGGCATGGTTCTCAACCTTCTTTGAGAGGGCGTTGGTCAGGCGGGTGAACCGACGCATGAGCATCCGAATCGTCAGGTTTTGGAGCTCGACATAGCTTGTCGAGACATGGGCAATGTCAGGATTGCCTTCACGGCGAATTTTCTTTGCACCTGTGCATTCAGCGAGACTGTAGCGGCCCGGTGCAGTGATCGTAGGGCCACACATTTTCAGAAGCTGGGCATCATCTACATCGCAGCCAAATGCGCCTTCACTCGGCAGGACGTACTTGATCGCGGTGTAGATTCCTTCTTTGTACCAGCGGTTGCTAAACCCCAGGATGTCCGGGTCGTCGGGCATGAAATCGACCTTGAGGTTACCTAGCCGCATTCGGCAGAAGACCTCGTCCTCTCCCGATACCGTGAAGCCCTTTTTGTTCAAAATTTCCTGAAGCTGCATCCACTGTGCCATGCCGGTCAGGCCGACAATCAGATCTACATCATCAGTGGCCCGCACCTCCTGCAAGGTTATTTCGTCGGTGATGAGCACGGCGGTTGAGCACCCGCCTACAAACACCATCTGCTGGCACAGATCATTGCCCAATGCTTCGGCAACAGTCTTCAGCATTCCAAAAAGTTCACCTTGAAGTCTCATGTGCGCACGATCCGATCATCAAACCTGTCTCGTGCCAGATTTGCTTCGCGCTGATTGCCCAGTCTGATCGCATCGACCAGCGCCAGCATTTCGTAAAGTCGCTCATCTTTGTGAGCTGCTTCGGGGACAGATTTGAACAGCGGCATAATCGATGAACCACACCCCCACATGGAACAGCTCGCGCAGGGCGTTGACCGACTGGCTGGCGGCGAATTGCCCCGGATGCGCCGCGCGGTTACCGATCTTGCGGATCAGATCGATCTTGGTGCGGATCATCGTGCCGGCGAGCCGCATGAAGCTTGGCTCAGCGATCAGCGCGGCCAGGCTGTCCTGATAGGGCCATTTGAGGACGTTATCGTTGCCATAGAGCCAGCGGACCATCGCCTCGGCGGCAGGGCGGCAATGGGCGGCGGCCCCGCGCGGCTCCACTGCATCAGTGCCAGAACAGCCAGCCCAAAGGCGGAAGCTGCAGCATAAAGTGCATATTCAACGCCGGTGTAGGCAGGATCGAGACCGCCCAGGCCAAGTCCTGCCAGCGCCAGAACGACGGCGAACATCGCGGACAAGCGCACCTTCCTCCAATCGGGCGAGATAACTTCCTGCCTGCGAAGGTCGGCTGCAAATTTATCTCGGGAATCGCGATCCATCGAAGTCACCTCTCCAATGACATTGCTCGCAGGTACTCGGCCATCGACAGCACCCGGATGCTGATCCGCGTCGAGCAGGGTAAAGGACGCAAGGATCGCAACGCCATGCTCTCACCACATCTGCTCGATTTGCTGCGTCAATGGTGGCGCGAAGGCAAGCGGCGCGGGGTGATGTTGCCACACGGCTGGCTGTTCCCCGGTCGCAACGGCACGAACCCGGTCTCGACTCGCCAGTTGCATCGCGTCGTGCAGGAAGCGGCCGAGCGCCCCGATATCCACAAGCGAGTAAGCCCGCACACATTGCGGCATTCGTTCGCCACTCACCTGCTCGAGCAGGGTGTCGATATCCGGTTCATCCAGGTCTTGTTGGGGCACGTGAAAATTAACACGACCGGCATCTACACTCAGGTTTCGAGCAAGACCATGCGGGCGGTGGCCAGCGCGCTCGACCAGATCGTTGCCGTGATGGAAGGCAGGGCGCCTCCCGGTTGAACCGGTGCGCGCCTCGCTCGAGGTCGCCGACATCTTCCGTAGCGCCGGGCCAGCGTATCGCGCTGCCCATGCCGGGCATCTGAGCCTCGGCCAGCTCAAGGTCATGACGGCGATCGAGAACTGCCGCACCGCCGCACTGGGCGGTCACGTCGACGCCTGCGATGATTGCGGGCACTGGCGGATCGCCTACAACTCGTGCTGCAACCGGCATTGTCACAAATGTCAGGCCGCCGCCGCGCGTACCTGGCTGGCCGCGCGCGAGGCGGATCTCTTGCCGGTCGGCTACTTCCACGTCGTCTTCACGCTGCCTGCCGAGGTCGCGGATATCGCGTGGCAGAACAAGGCGGTGGTCTATGACCTGCTGTTCCGCGCTGCTGACCATAGCCTCCGATCCCAAGCACCTCGGTGCGCGAATCGGCATCACCGCTGTTTTGCACAAATGGGGATCGGCACTGACCCGACGAGTAGCCTGACCATCGCCCGCCATGCCCATGCTGCGGTGGGCACATAACTATCATCGAAACCTTCGCCCGCTGGTGCCAACCGCGCGCATCACCATAGCCAGCATTCCCGGCCCGGAGACACGCGCCATGATCCGGCATGGCTCACGCTGCACGACGGTCGCGCCCATGGCGTCCCGGCCGACGACCCAGCGCATGCCCATCTCAGGATTGAGCCGAGCACAGGGCACATCGGCTAGCAAAATCAACGCCACTCGCAGTTTGACACCGCACGAAGCCACATTGATCGGGTCAGCAGCTGCACTTCTGGGTGGGCAACGCTTACCCGCCAGAACCATTCCAAAGCCGTTTTACCCATAGACCAGCCCGCGGGGCCCGCAGGTTCCTGCAGTGGAGGCTTTCGTAGGCAAGCGCCCGAAACCCTTCACAACCCCAGTCATTCATTGAGCTGCGTACAAACGGCCGTATCGGCCCACACCGGCCAATCGGCTTTATGGAACCACATGATCGGGAGGGCTATCGCTGGCACAGTCTCTTCGAGCGTTTCTTCAACAAACTTAAAAACTGGCGACCTGTTTTGATAAAACCTAAATGTCCGGACCCTAAAACTCAGACCAGTCAGTTTCTGCCGCTGTATTGCCAACACTCGTGTACGTTGGAGTACGGACCGGTTCGCTTCTGGATATTAGACGCGGGGCTGGAATAGACGCAGGCGACCCTGCAGCGGGACGCAAAGGATGATGGCGCGGTTTTTCGTCGCCAATTTTGAAACTCGCGAAGGCTTGTGAAAGCTGGTTGGATTCGCTCGTCAGGTTCTTGGTTGCTGCATTGGTTTCTTCAACCATAGCCGCATTCTGTTGCGTCATTTGATCCATCGCGCCAATCGCCATGTTGATTTTGCGCAGAGTTTGGGATTGATATTCTGCCGTTTCGGCAATCCCTGAGATTGATGTTGTGACAATACCGACTCGGTTAATGATTCGCTCAAGCGCAGTGCCGGTTTCATTGACCAAACCGACGCCTGATTGTACATAGTTAGTAACGGACTCAACGCGTTGCTTGATTGCGTTGGCTGCTTCGGTTGCTCGTAGCGCCAGTGCGCGCACTTCGGATGCGACTACCGCAAAGCCTTTTCCAGCATCCCCTGCGCGCGCGGCTTCTACACCCGCATTTAATGCAAGCAGATTGGTCTGGAACGCAATGCCATCAATCATTGTCGTGATTTCTGAAATTTCGGCGCTTGCGCGTTCGACCTTGTCCATTGCTTCAATAGCCTTTCCGACGATAGCGCCGCCGCTTTCCGCTTCACTGCGCGCTTCAATCATCGAATGGCTCACTTCACCAGCAATCTTGGCATAGTCTTCGATCTTGTTAGTGAGATCATCCATCGCGCTTGAGGATGCCTGAAGGCTGGCGGCCTGCTGTTCGCTGCGGCTGGCAAGATCAGTGGTGGCTTGCCGAATTTCAGCAGAGGTAAGGTCAATGGAGCTAATCGAATCCTGCACTTGGCCCATGGCGTCGCATAGCCGTTCCATCGCTTCGTTGAAATCGCTGGCAACGGCGGCAAATGCAGGCGGCAAGCCGAAAAGGCGCACGCTTAGATCTGATTTGGCCACAGCGTGAAGCTGCTGACCAATCTTGGCCATAGCCTGTTCGCGTTCAGCAACGGCGCGCGCGCGTTCGAGTGCAGCATCGCGGAAGAATGTCACTGCCTTTGCCATTTCACCCAGTTCATCAGCGCGTCCATCGCCGGGAATAGCGTGATCGTTGTCGCCTTTGGCCAAGGCGGTCATCGCATTGGTCATTTCTGAGATGGGGCGTGCGATGTTGCTGCTAAGCTTGCGCGAAAGGATAAGGGCAAGACCGATCAATGTGGCGCCACCAAGTCCAAGAGCCAGCCAGGCAAAGAAGATAGCGCGATCTTGCGAAGCAGTGTTTTCAGCGATTAGCTTTTCGTGATCGTCGCGGATTTCACGCAAAGGGAGAACGGCGGCGCTTACCAGCACGGCTTTGCCCGCGGCGCGGACCATATCTTGTGCTGCATCGCGCTGCCCAGCTTTGACCATGGCAATGGCGTTGTCGCTCCACTTTTCGCGCCATGCCAGTGTTTCGGTACGGGATTGTCGGACAAGGGGTTTGTGCTCGTCATCGAGCTGCGCTTCAAGGATCGTCGACGTTTTGTCGTAATCGTCGCGGCCTTCGTAGTACGACTTGAGATACGTTTCATCCGCGGTGACCAGAAAACCGCGCATCTGGCTGTTTTGGCGCAGAAGGGCTGTTTCCAAAGACAATGTATCTGCCAGAACGCCTTGCGCTTTTGTGTTGTGCACCGAGATATTGCCCACCATTGCCAAGCTGAAGCCGAAGACAAGCATCATCGCGGCCGCTGTAACGATTAGGGCGACAAATGAAGCGCCGAGCTTACGGGGGATGTTCATATTTTCGAACACGGGCAGCACCTTCGTTTGGCAAACGGATAATTCGGACCCGCCCGGGACGAGCGGGTCCGATAGCAGATCAGAACGTGAAGCGGGCAGATGCTGTAACGGTTCGGCCATTCATCACTTGTGCGTTAGCAATGCCCGATGCCGGGATCGCTGATGAGCCAAGCTGAACGATCGCCAGTTTGTCGAACACGTTGAAGGCGTTTAGGGAAAGCTGGAGGCGCTCGGCAGGACGTACCTGAACAAACGGACTGACCACAACATAACCAGGCTGTTTCAGCAGGTTTGAATCCTGCGCAAAGCTGCTGGTCGTGCCATTGAGAACAGTCCCTACGGTAACAATTCCCAGTTCCACTTGCGGGCGGGCCTGAAATGAAAAGCTGGGAATATGGCGCGGCCTGTTCCCGGCAAGTGCAGGAACAGCACGGTCCTTGTCGATTGATGCACGAGTCCAAGTAGCCCCGAGCACCATTGCAAATGGACCGTGCCGGACTTCGCTTTCAAGTTCAATTCCTTTGGCGCTGTACGTGCGATCGACGTTCACAACTACCAATGCACCGGTGTCATCTGCTGCAACTTGCACGTTGCGTTCGCGCGTTGACGCCCAAAACCCTGTGACAAATATGCTCAATCCATCCTGCCGGAACTTCATTCCTGCTTCTGCCTGCTTCACAAAGCCGAAAGCAGTTTCAGGATCAGCAAGCTGGCCTGATGCAGGATCGATATTGGGGACAGAAGCAATGCGTTCGGCATTTGCACGTGCGCCGCGGCTATACCGCGCAAATACTGAAACAGCATCGGCGATGCGATAGTTGACGCCTGTTGAATAAGACAAGTAGCCATAATCATAATCAACTGTGCCGGGACGGTTTAGTGGCACAGTAGCTGTGCGAGTTTCCGCGGCTGATATCGTGCCATCGCCATCCACATCGACCGAGCCTGTGCCAATGCGTCCGTCACCAAGATCTGAACCGAAAAGAATACCCTTGGCTGTTCCGTAATCGTAGCGCAGGCTTGCGCCAACGGCGAGCTTGCCGATTTGGTAATTGACCGATCCGTAAGGAGCCATGATCCGATAATTCAAATCATAGACGTTGTGATATGCACCCAGCGGAAGAACAACGCCAAAGCCGTAAGCCTGTGTGCCATTGTCGGTTTGGCGTACGCCGTTAGCAGATGTAAGATCAATCGCAGCCGACCGGCCACCGCCAACTATATCAGAGATAGTTGTGCGGAAGCTGTAATCCATATTTATGTCTTGCGACGAAGAATACAGCCCCATCGTCGTGGTCAACTTGCCATCCCCCAGCGCCCACACACGGCTGGCGCGAAAGTCATTGGTGACGTTGTCTAGGCTGTCGAACCTTGAATTGATGCGCACTTGCATGGACAGCAATCCGTTGCCGTTCAAACTAGCTGGGGACGTGATTTGTTGACCTGCACTTGGCCCCGTAGCGTAGGCAAGTGTTGTGCCGGGTCCACCAACGATTGTGGCGATGGTTGCCGCAGGCGCGGTTAGAAACGGTGACCCTTCGTTGTATTGCCCGCCTATGGCGCTGAAGCGGAAGCGGTTGCTTATCGTCCAACCGCTAAGTTCGAATTGAGCTTCAAAGCCAATTGCTTTCACGATTGCGTGAATGCCATCTCGAGTATCAATCGCAACAGGACGATTTGTGCGGTCTACGCCAAGGGCTTGCGAAGTGAAAAGCGACGAAATTGTGTCGTCGCGAACACTCAAACCCGGAATGTCACGAATGTCGGGTGCATTGTTTGTCCCACTCAGAAGAACGGGAGTTTGGGCATAACCGGTCTGGTGATCATCAAGGTACTTTGCATAAAGGCGCAGATAACCATTGGCCAGCTTGCGGGTCACGTTGAATTTGATCTGCCCTCCGCGAAAGCCATCATATCCAGTTTCGCGCGGACCTTCGCCTTGGCGATAGAAGCCACCGACATGGAACCGCCAGTCATCGCTGAGCGGGCTGCCGTACTCAACGTCGATGCGGTTCAAATCATAACCGATCCCGCTTGAAAACTGGACCGAACCGCCCTGTGTTTCACCAGTCTTCGAAATAAAGTTCACGACGCCTCCCGGGGAGTTGGAGGAAAACGTCGAAGCTGATCCGCCACGGATTGCCTGGACTTGCGACAAGGTAAGGTCGGCACGAATGAACGTATCAGGCAAAGCAAAGCGGATGTCGCCGAATTCCAGGATGGGAAGACCATCTTCCTGAATCTGCAGAAATTTCGATCCTTCCGCTGCTAGCGGGAGGCCGCGCACAGTAATTGCTGAGGCACCATCGATACCTGACGTTTCGGCCCGGATGCCCGGGATATTCTGCATTATTTCTGCTGCCGAAAAAACCGAAAGCTTGGCAAGGTCCACTTCGTCGATCACGCTTGCCGAAATGGCGGTGTCGAGCAGATCGCGCCCTTTGGCAACGCCCGTGCTGAAGGCCTTCTTTTTTTCAGCGACTGGAGTGGACTGGGTGGTGCCTATTTCTTGTTTTGCAGCTTCACCTGCGACTGCGCCGTCAGCGGCGAAAGCATGGCCAGATGCTGCAGTGGCAAGGAGCGTGCTTAATAGGAAACGGTAAGGGCGCATTTGTTCAGTCTCACACCAATGAATTTGTGTGATCCCTCTAGGACTGCTGACGTTAACCACGCATCTCAATGGAAATATGTAGTTGCACTGGTCACATTCTCCAAATTTTGTCATCGATTCAACATCTAGATAATTTTACGTATAAGACATATTGCCGACTTGAACGCCAAATGTTTAGAAAATCAGGTCTTCTTTATGTGACCGAAAGACCGCTGTTTTGTCCGGCTTTGCCTTTTCCAAACCTGTTAGCGCCATCTTTCACCAAACATGCTGTGAAGAAGGCAGGGCTAGTGCCTACTTTGCAGCAGAATCTGCAAAGGCTGATGCTTTTGGCGCGCGACATGTTGCGCGTGTTCTGGAAGCTTGCGTCCTAGGCGTTGCCCTTACCCCGCGGATTGACCGGCAAATTCGGAATTGGCCTGATGACCTTGCCGCATCAGGACTAGCGTTTCGGTTAAACGCCGGATTGCATGCCCTTGTCCGTAAAGGCCGCGCGCCGGCTTTGAGGCTATTGGCAGATCGCGCCGAAGGACCAACACCTGGTGCGGCCTTGCATTATGAAATCGCCGTGGCTGAGGCTTTGACCGCGCATGAGGACGAGTTGCTAGTCTGGCTGTCCCGTCCGACCCAAACCAACGAAGTGGGCCGGATGGCGGGACTTATGGCGGTGCTCGCCGAACTCGACGCGCAACGGCCACTGCAGACCGAACTGCTTGAGTTGGGTGCAAGTGCAGGTCTGAACCTCAATCTTCCACATTATGCGTTTGCGCTTGGAAGGCGCAATCTCGGCAATCAGAAGAGTGATGTGCGTATTGCGCCGTTTTGGCGGGGCAAGCCCGTGCCCGATGCACAAATGTCGGTTGTGGCGGCTCAAGGTGTTGATCTTACTCCCCTAAACGTGGGGCTGGCAGAGGATCGCGAGCGTCTTTATGCCTATATTTGGCCGGGAATGGCCGATCGAATTGACCGTTTGCGCGGTGCTATCGCTATTGCCGGAGTGTACCCACCCAAAGTTGAACGCGGGCGGGCGGGGCCTTGGTTAATGGCGCAACTGGCTAAACCACAGCCTGTCAATACCCGACGTATCGTGTTCCATTCGATGGTTATGCAATACGTGCCATTGCCAGAACGCGAGGCAATTGCACGGACACTGAATGCGGCTGGAAGTTTAGCCACGCCTGATCGGCCTCTCGCTCGGGTTGCTCTGGAATGGCTGGAGGATCGTAGTGAAGTTCAAGTGCGATTGAAGCTGTGGGATGGAACATCGCCTGCCCCACGCGATCGGCTCGTCGCAACCTGCCACCCCTACGCCGAATGGTTCAACTGGCGCGGGTTAGCGTAACTGGCTTAGTTCAAAATGAAAGGTTAGCGCCAACTCTAGAATTGCAGTTGCCTGTATCAACAGGTAAAAAATCGCAGGTTGTGCCAACCAGACGTAACCCCCAACCTTCATCCAATCGAGTTAAGAGCTTCGGCATCGTTGTTGCCCACGTGGACAGGTCGCACGAGACTCGACTACGAAGATAAGCGGACGCTTGAAACAGTTCCCACCCGTGGTCATTCGCGAACCAAAGCTGGTCGACGTTAACGAACTGGGTCGCCGAGCCATTTGGCGGCATACCACTGCGCCTCGGATAGTCTCGCCGCGCCGCTTTGCAACAGCTTGTTGGCGACCCAGGCAGGCTTCGCCAATAGCTGCACCAACGTCGCGGTCGTCCGGATTGCTGCCAAGTCGAACGCGCTCGGGCGGCAGGGGATCAGCACCAGGTCGGCGGCCTCCATTGCCTTGCTCGCGGTCGTGTCAGCATGGGGCGGTGTGTCGATCACGATGAACGTCGCGCCTGCCTCTTTCGCCTGCTCGATCTTGGCAGCAAGGGTCTCACCATCGACTGGGCGTCCTCCCAGTTGGGTGCGGTGGCACGAAAGTTGACACAAAACTCGAAGGGCTTTGTCCGCTTCAGATTCCACGATTTGCGCCATCTTTTCGCGGTTCAATACTTGCGAAACGGGGGTAGCATCTACGCACTTCAGGGCATTCTCCGACACACCAGCATCCAGACCACCGAGATGTACTTGGCACACCTCACACCTGAGCAACAGAACAAGGCCCGACTGGGGGAGGCACAAAAGTTGTCATAACACCAACGGTCTGTAACCCCGGAGGGAAGCTGAAATGTTCGAAAAAATGGCGGAATTGGCGGAGACGGAGGGATTCGAACCCTCGGTACCGGATTTACCAGTACGACGGTTTAGCAAACCGTTGGTTTCAGCCACTCACCCACGTCTCCGGATCGCAGCGGCGAGCGCGGGCTATAGCGAGGGTTGTGGGGGGCGGCAAGGGGGCGGTGGGGAAAATTGCTGATGGTTGTTGATGAGTGCAATTGTGCTCAATTTTCGGCGCTTTGGCGCGTTTCTGACTCGACTCATCGCCGGTTCATTGTGGTGACGGTATCCTTCGATTCTGGTGTGGTCGACGGATGTCTGCCTGAAATTGGCGATTGGGACGGGGTTTACGGGAATGACCATGATTCGAACGAAGATCAGGGCGATGGCCGCGACATTCGCCTGCGCGCTTGCGCTGGTTGCAACCGGCGTTAACGCACAAGTTCAATCCATTGATCCCAATGCTGCGATCGATAGCGATTTGGTGCCTTTGGCACAGCCGGTTGGGAGCGAAGTGGGGACCACTCCTGCGCTTCCGGCCGAGCCGCTGCCGACCACGGTTGAATCAGTTCCTGAAATGACAACAGGCGAGTTTCCCGCTGCCACGGCACCAGCCGCCGCGCCAACCGCTACGGGTGCCAGCTACCGTGAGGATGATCTGATCGGCGCTGCTGAAGGGGTCTTTGGCAAGGGCGCTTCGGGTTTGGCTGATCTAATCAAGGATTTGCTCAAGAAGCAGGGGCAGCCCAATGCTTATATCGTGGGGCGTGAGGCGAGCGCGGCATTGGTTGTCGGGTTGCGCTACGGATCGGGAACCCTGCATCACAAGGTCGAGGGCGAACGTGCCGTGTACTGGACCGGCCCATCGATCGGTTTCGATGTCGGCGCCAACGCCGCCAGCACGTTTGTGCTGGTGTATAATCTGTACGACAGTGAGGAGCTTTACGCGCGGTTCCCGGCAGGCGAAGGGCAGGCCTACTTGGTCGGCGGGTTCCATGTCAGTTACTTGCGCAAAGGCGATAAAGTGCTGATCCCGGTGCGTTCTGGGGCAGGCCTGCGGCTGGGCATCAACGGCGGATATATGAAGTTTTCGCGCAAACATAAGTGGTTTCCGCTCTGAGGCGTTCAAGCGACACTGCACTTAAATCGGGCACACAGACACCATTATCCAAATGCAGGGGTTGCCCCTGCGGCAATCCGGTTGCATGGAACCGCCGCGTTTAAAGCCCTCCCGCGAAGGATAGCCGGACCATGCTCGAAAACCTTGCCTCTCAGCCTGCCGATGCGTTGCTGGCGCTGATCAAGCTCCACAATGCCGATCCGCGCGCAGACAAGATTGACCTTGGCGTTGGCGTCTATCGCACGTCCGACGGCGCAACGCCGGTGTTCAAGGCGATCAAGGCTGCCGAAGCCAAGCTGCTCGAAACGCAAGTGTCGAAAGCCTATCTGGGGCCAGAAGGCGATATGGGTTTTGTCCATGCGCTGATCCCTTACGTGTTCGGCAAAGACTTTGACCGGTCCACCGTCGAAGGCATGCAGGCACCCGGCGGTACTGGCGCGGTGCGACTGGCGGTCGAAGTTGCCAAGCGTTCTGGCGTAAAGCGCGTGTGGATGGGCACACCTTCGTGGCCAAACCATGCGCAGATCATCGCGGCAGTGGGCGTGGAGTTGAAGACATTCGGCCACATGACCGCTGACGGTTTTGCCGATCTCGATGCGCTCAAGGCGGCATTGGCCGGGGCAGAGCCGGGCGATGCGGTGCTGTTGCATGGCTGCTGCCATAACCCGACCGGGGTTGATTACACGCAAGCGCAGTGGGACGAAATCGCTGCGCTATTGGTTGAGCGCAATGTTTTGCCAATCCTCGATCTTGCCTATCAGGGTTTGGGCGCAGGCATGGAAGACGATGCCTATGGCTTGCGCAAGGTGCTCTCGGTCGTTCCCGAAGCACTGGTTGCTTATTCCTGCGACAAGAACTTCGGTCTTTATCGTGACCGTGTTGGCGCGTTTTATGCGGTAACGTCGGATGCCACCGCGCTGGCCAATGCCATTGCCAATGGCGCAACGATTGCGCGCGCGTCGTGGTCCATGCCGCCAGATCATGGCGCGGCTGCGGTGCGCATGATCCTCGAAGATGCTGACCTTACCGCGATGTGGCTGGCCGAATTGGATGACATGCGCGATCGCATGCGCTGGGTACGTGATCGTTTGGCTGCGGCACAGCAAGTTGGCGCTGTAAACATGGCACCGCTTGGCGTGCAAAACGGCTTGTTCTCGATGCTGCCGCTGAACGGCGAGCAGATTTTGGCGATCCGTGAAAAGCACGGCGTTTACATGGCAGGATCGGGCCGCATCAACATTGCGGGCCTGACCGATGGGAACATCGACCAGTTCATCGCTGCGCTGGGTGATATCGCGGCCTGATCATAGGCCCACCCCCAACTCCTCCCGCAAGCGGTAGGGGAGTTTTATCATTTCCCTACCGCTTGCGGAAGGGGTTGGGGGTGGGCTTCTTCATTCAGAAATCCGCGTCGCGTGACTTGGCGCGGGCTGCGGCGAAATTGTCGTAGCGGTATTTCTCGAAAGCCACGCGCTGATCGAAGCCAGGGTCTTTGGGATAGTCCTGATATTCGGCGATGATCTCGTCGAAGATCTCGCGCATTTCCTGTTTGTGGTCGGGATGCGAGAAGATGTGCAGGCGGTTGGTCTTCATCGCCTCGATCACGCGCGCGCCGATGACATCGGGTTCCATGCCGAATTCATGCACGCCTGCAAGGCGTTCCACAGCGGCGCTATCAACTGCCTTCATCGCGCCCTTCAGCGCATCCGGGCGGATTTCGTCGCTGGCATAGATGTAGCTTTTTACTAGGCCGGGGCAGAGCACGGACACCCCGATCTCGTATTTGAGAAGCGAATAGTGCAGCGATTCCGACAGGCCGCGCACCGCGAACTTGGTGGTGTTGTAGATGCCGGGGATGGCCCCTGCGAGGAACGCCGCCATAGAAGCCGTGTTGACGACGTGGCCGCCCTTTTGTTCGCCCGCCTTGATGCGTTCGACCATGCGCGGCACGAAAGTCATCACGCCGTTGATCACGCCGTCCAGGTTGACACCCATCAGCCAATCCCAATCGTCGAATGTGCTTTCCTCGATCGGCTGGAACAGGTTGACGCCTGCATTATTGCACAGGATCGAGACCGGGCCGAACTTTGCCTCAACTTCGTCGGCCGCTGCCTTGAAGCCATCACGGCTGGCAACGTCCAGTTGCACGCCCATGACTTCGCGATTGTCGAGAGCGGCCAAGGCCTTGTCGATGGAATCTTGCCTAATATCGGCAATCGCCACTTTGCAACCTTCGTTGAGCAACTGGCGAACAAGGCCGATGCCAACGCCATTGGCGCCACCGGTGACAAACGCAGTGCGGCCTGCAAAATCCTTCATGCGACTTCTCCAGCGGTGCGAGCAGCGTGCAAGGCCTCTTGTCGCGCAATTTCCTGCGTGATGGCGGGGTTGCGGAACAGCATCGCGAAGGTTTGCTTGTATTCCGGGTTTTCGGGAAGGTGGGTTTGCACCGCTGCGGTCATCGCTTCACCGCGTTCCTTCACGCCGATCAGGAACTCGGAATGCGTCAGGATGTAGAGTTCATCGTTTAGGATGCCCGCAAGCACGCGCTCGCCCACTTCTTCCTTGGTCTGGTACAAGTGCATCAGATTGCCACCTGCCTGACGACGCTTGTCGGCTTCGGCATAGCCGGTTTCGGCAAGGTTGGCCGGACGGGTCTTGGCCGCATCGGCAATGTTCGATTGCACTGCGCCGGGGCAGAATGCGCTGCAAATCACGCCACGCGATTCCAGTTCGGGGCGCATGCATTCCATCATGGCCGTGACCGCAGCTTTGCCTGACGAATAGATCGTGGTTCCGCCCACTGGCACCAGCGCAGACATCGAAGCGGTGCAGACGATATGTCCGCCTTCGCCATGAGCGAGCATACGCGGCAGAATGGTGACGATGCCGTTGACGGTGCCGCCCACGTTGACGCCCATGACCCAGTCCCAATCGGCAAATGTTGCCAGTTCGGTAGGGCCAACCACGGCAACGCCTGCGTTGTTCACTAGGATGTGAATTTTGCCAAAAGTAGCCTCAGCCGCATCGGCGGCTTGCGCAAACTGTGCGCGGTTGGTGACATCAAGCTGGACGGCCAGCACGCGGTCTCCGCCGGCCAATTCCGCGACAGCTGAATCGAGGTGGTCCTGACGGATATCGGCAATGGTCACATTCATGCCCGCACCAAGCAGAGCCTTGGCAATGCCGAGGCCGATGCCACTTGCGCCGCCGGTCACGAATGCGGTTTTTCCGCTCAAGTTCTGCATCAAGCCTCTCCTCTTTGTGGTGCTCCTCAAGTCCAATTTTGGCCGAGGGAATCATTTTTCGCCTTTTCTATTCACCAACAAGGATTTGTATGCAAGACTAACAATATCATCGCTTCGATAAGGCCATCGAAAACCGGCTGCGGCGATAGGAGAGGAGAGATCATGGCAGGTGTCGTCGTTGCGGCAAGTCCCGGCGTGGGCGAAGCAGCAGGAAGTGCCGGTGGCGCTGTTGAGCGCGTTTGGCCTTCGTCAGGCGCGGCTTGGTGGGCGCTGTTCGTGATTATTCTGGCGACGTTCCTCACCTTTTTCGACCAGACCGTGTTCGGCATGCTGGCGCAGCGCATCAAGGTCGATTTCGGGCTTACTGACGAACAACTCGGTTTCCTTGGTGGTCCTGCCACGATTATCTTTTTCGTGTTCGCAGGCATCCCTCTGGCGCGCCTTGCCGATATCTATCCGCGCAAGTTCGTGCTGGCAGGTGGTATGGCAGCTACCGGCATGGTGATGGGGCTTGGCGGTATTGCGCAGGGCTTTGGCCAATTTGTCGGAAGCCGGATGTTTCTGGGAGCGGGCGGGTCAGCACATGCACCCGCCGCCTATTCAATGATTGCTGATTACTTCCCGCCCAAAAAGATCACACGGGCTTTTGCGTTGCTGCAACTGGGCTTTATCGGCGGAACGACCGTCGGAGTGCTGGTTGGGGGCAAGTTGATCGTCGCGCTCGCGGGCTGGCCCGATCAGAGCGTGCTGGGCTTTCGTGTCTTCAATTGGCAATTGATCTTGTTGGGGCAAGCCGTGCTGGGCCTGCTGGCGGCGACGCTGTTGCTTACGGTCAAGGAACCGCCGCGCCTGATCGTGCCTGTAGCCGCAGCACCGCCTGTCAAAAGCACCGCGCAACAGGTCATTGCCTTCACCGGCCTTGATGCCTTCAAGGCCATTCATGCGCGCAGGCGAGTCTACTATCCGCTGTTTATCAGTCTTGCGCTTTCCGCCATCGAAACCTTCGGCCTCGCGTTCTGGCGTGTGCCGTTCATGATCCGCACTTATGGGTGGGACGAGGCGCAGATTGGCATGGTCATGGCTCCGATGCTGCTGGTCTCGCAATTGGCGGGCGTGTTCTTCGGCGGATTCTTCGTAGAATGGCTGGCCAAGCGTTATACCGACGCCAATGTGCGCGCAGCCACGATCCTGTTCGCGCTGGTCACCGTCTGCGCCATTGCTTCGCCGATGATGCCAACGGGGGAAGCCAGCCTTGCCGTGATGGCGCTGGGCGGCATGTTCGGACTTGCCGGGGCGGTCCCGCAAAATGCTGCTGTTCAGCGCATCGCGCCCAACGAAATGCGCGGCCAGGTCACCGCAGTCTACCTGTTCATGTTCACGTTCTTCGGCGCGATGGGCAGTTTTGTGGTTGGCAGTGTGGCGCAGCGCGTGGTCGGCGCGGAGGCTGATTTGTGGAAGGCACTGGTCATTACTGCCAGCGTCCTGCTGCCGATTGCCACCATCTCGATGTTCTTCGGCATTCGGCCCTACCGCGAAGAGGTCGCCCGATTAGAAGCTGAGGGGCGCTAAAATCACTCTCTATCGCAACGAACGTTGACAGCCGCGCCTCAGTCACGCAATTGTTAGGTACACAAACTAAAATGATGGGAGTTGGACGTGTCCGATACTAATCAGATCGCCGCGCTGGAAAACCGCTTGGCAGACCTTGAACAGCGCCTGACGGTGCGCGAGGATGAACTCGATATCCGCAAATTGCAGTACCTTTACGGCTACTTGATCGACAAGTGCCTGTATAACGAGACCGTGGACTTGTTCACTGACGACGGCGAAGTGCGCTTCTTCGGCGGCATCTGGAAGGGCAAGGAAGGCGTGCGCCGCCTCTATGTTGAACGCTTTCAGAAGCGCTTCACACACGGCAACAACGGCCCGATCGATGGCTTCCTGCTGGATCATCCACAAATACAGGACATCATCAACGTGCAGCCCGACGGCGTAACTGCCTTTGGTCGCGCGCGCTCTATGATGCAGGCAGGACGCCACAAGGATTACGAAGGTGATGCCCCGCACCTCAAGGCGCGCCAGTGGTGGGAAGGCGGCATCTACGAGAACACCTACAAGAAGGTGGACGGCGTATGGCGGATGCACAGCCTCAACTACATGCCGATCTGGCATGGCCATTATGAATCTGGCTGGGCACACACGCCCCCTGAATTCGTTCCGTTTCCTAAGGTCACCTATCCTGAAGACCCGACCGGACCTGATGTGTTGATAGAAGACAACTGGCTCTGGCCGACGCACAAGATCACGCCGTTTCACATGAAGCACCCTGTGACGGGCGAAGAAATTGTCGCACAGCGGTGGCAGGGTGACATCGACCGCGAAAACGCCAAGAAGTAAGAGATTGCGGGCGGGGGCGAGGTTCCTCCCCGCTCCTGCTCGCAAAACATGGATTTGCAATGACACAGTACCCCTCGCTTCACATGATTATCGATGGCGCACCCGTTTCGGGCGGGGGACGCCGCACGCAGGCAGTCGTCAATCCCGCCACGGGCGAAACCATCGGCGAATTGCCTTTGGCCGATGCAGCAGACCTCGACCGTGCGCTTGAAGTTGCAGATGAAGGCTTCCGCATCTGGCGCAACTCTGCGCCGCAGCAGCGCGCCGCCGTGTTGCAAGGTGCGGCGCGCCTGATGGTGGAGCGGCAGGAGGATCTTGCCCGCATCGCCACGATGGAAGAGGGCAAGACCCTTCCTGAAGCGCGCATCGAAGTGATGATGAACGTCGGGCTGTTCAATTTCTATGCAGGCGAAGTTTTCCGCATCTATGGCCGCACGTTGGTGCGTCCAGCTGGAATGCGCAGCACGGTCACGCATGAACCGGTTGGCCCCGTGGCTGCGTTCGCACCTTGGAACTTCCCGCTGGGCAATCCCGGACGCAAGCTGGGCGCACCGATTGCGGCAGGCTGTTCGGTGATCCTGAAAGCGGCGGAAGAAACCCCGGCTTCGGCGCTGGGCGTATTGCAGTGCCTGCTCGATGCGGGCCTGCCCAAACAAGTGGCGCAGGCGGTGTTTGGCGTGCCTGATGAAGTCAGCCGCCACCTGCTCGGATCGCCGATTATCCGCAAGCTGTCGTTCACCGGATCGACCGTGATTGGCAAACATCTTGCCCGGCTTGCTACCGACAATATGCTGCGCACCACGATGGAACTGGGCGGCCACGGCCCCGTGCTGGTCTTTGCTGATGCCGACATTGATCGCGTGCTTGATACTGTGGTTCCGCACAAATTCCGCAATGCTGGCCAAGTCTGCGTTTCTCCCACCCGCTTTATCGTTGAGGAAAGCGCGTTCGAACGCTTCCGCGACGGGTTTGTGGAACGGACCAAGGCGATCAAGGTTGGCAATGGTCTTGAAGAAGGTTCGCAGATGGGGCCGATGGCCAATGCTCGTCGGCCAGAGGCGATGGACCGCTTGATTGGCGATGCCACGGCGCGCGGCGCAAAGCTGCACACTGGCGGTGAGCGCGTCGGCAATGCCGGATATTTCTATGCGCCTACGGTGCTGTCCGATATCCCGCTGGACGCCCTGATCATGAACGAAGAGCCGTTCGGTCCGGTGGCTTTGCTGAACGCCTACAGCGGTGAAGATGCGATGATCGCCGAGGCGAACCGCTTGCCTTACGGCCTTGCCGCTTATGCCTGGACTGACAGTGCGGCGCGCCAAAGGCGGCTTGCCCGCGAGATTGAGAGCGGGATGCTGGGGTTGAACACGACCATGATCGGCGGATCGGATTCCCCGTTCGGCGGGGTCAAGTGGTCAGGTCACGGGGCTGAGGACGGTCCTGAAGGCTTGATGGCCTGCCTTGTCACCAAGGTCGTGCACGAAGGCTGACGCCGGTTTTTCGGAGAGAACACAATGACTGAACCACTCAAGACAGGCGGCGCGCAGGGCTACTTGCGGATCGCCACCGAAGAGGCCTTCGCCACACGCGAACAGGTCGATGTTTTTCTGCGTATGATCAAAGACGGCACCGCGGACAAGGGCATGGTCTCGCTCTGGGGCTTCTACGGCACATCGCCGTCAGAACGCGCCACGCAGATCCTTGAACGCTTGCTTGATCTGGGTGAGCGCCGGATCGCCGACATGGACGCCACGGGCATCGACAAGGCGATCCTTGCGCTGACCTCGCCGGGCGTCCAGCCGATACTCGACACCGAAGAAGCCAAAGGCATTGCAGGCCGAGCCAACAATCTGTTGGCCGATGCTTGCGAGAAATACCCGGACCGCTTCATCGGCATGGGCACGGTTGCCCCGCAAGATCCTGAATGGTCTGCGAAGGAAATTCATCGCGGCGCGAAAGAACTTGGCTTCAAGGGCATCCAGATCAACAGCCACACGCAAGGGCGCTATCTGGACGAAGAGTTCTTCGATCCGATATTCCGTGCGCTCGTCGAAGTGGATCAGCCGCTTTACATCCATCCGGCGACGTCGCCGGATTCCATGATCGGACCGATGCTTGAAGCTGGCCTCGATGGCGCAGTGTTCGGCTTTGGCGTTGAAACGGGCATGCACTTGCTACGCCTGATAACCATCGGCATCTTCGACAAATACCCAACCTTGCAGATCATGGTTGGCCACATGGGCGAGGCCTTGCCCTACTGGCTTTACCGGCTTGATTACATGCATCAGGCAGGCGTGCGTTCGCAGCGGTATGAACGCATGAAGCCGCTGAAAAAGACTATTGCCGAATATCTCAAATCGAACGTTTTGGTCACCAATTCGGGCGTGGCGTGGGAACCGGCGGTCAAGTTCTGCCAGCAGGTCATGGGCGAAGACCGCGTGATGTACGCGATGGATTACCCATACCAGTACCTGCCGCAAGAAGTGCATGACATGGACGCGATGGACATCAGCGCAGAAACAAAGAAGAAGTTCTTTCAGACAAACGCCGAGCGCTGGTTCAAGCTGTAGGCTGTGTAATGCCCACCCCCAGCCCCTCCCGCAGGCGGGAAGGGGGAATAGGATGTTCTCTAACTCCCCTCCCGCTTGCGGGAGGGGCTGGGGGTGGGTCTTCACAGGTTGGTGCTGTGCCTTCGCAGGCTGATTGATAAAAACGACGGGAGAGCCAATGACCACGCAACAGCGCCGCAGCCTTGCACCGGGCGCTTGGTACGCGCTTGTTCTCGTCGCGCTGACCAACGCCATGAGCCTGCTGGACCGGCAGATCCTCGCCATTCTGGCACCGGCCATCAAAGCCGATCTCAAGATTGGCGATGCCGAGATGGGGCTGCTTTACGGCACCGTCTTTGCGCTGTTTTATGCGCTGTTCTCGCTGCCGGTCGGGCGTTTGGCCGATGGCTGGGTGCGGACGCGCTTGCTTGCCGTCAGCCTGCTGTTCTGGTCAGCGGCGACTGGGCTGGCGGGCTTTGCCAGCAGTTTCTCGCTGCTGGCCTTGTCGCGCCTGGGCGTCGGCATTGGTGAAGCGGCAACGCAGCCTGCCGGAACCTCGCTGATCTATGATTTCTGGCCAAAGCATCGGCGCGGTTTCGTGATGTCGGTCATGGCCTCAGCGGTGGCGCTGGGGCTTGGGGTGTCGCTGGTCCTTGGCGGTGTGGCTGCTCACTGGTGGGATGGTGCATATGCTACAGGCGCAGCACCGATGGGCCTGCGCGGCTGGCAGTTCGCATTTCTGGTTGCAGCCGCGCCCGGCTTTGTCCTTGCGGCATTTCTGTGGCGTTTGAAGGAACCGGTGCGCGGGCAGATGGACGGCATCCAGACGGCATCCGATCCGCATCCGTTCCGGGCCAGCTTTGCACTGCTTGGTTCCGTCACGCCGGGGGTTCACTGGCTGGGCATGAAGGGCAGGGGAGCAAGTGCGGGCATGGTGCGGGGCAACCTGCTGGCTTTGACGCTGATCGTCGGAGCCGCCATTGGCCTGACCTTCCTCAGCAGCGCGATCAGCCCTAAGCCACAGATGGTCTTGGGCGGCATTTCGCTCAACCCGCACGCGCTGCAATGGACCGTTATCGGGCTTGGCGTGTTCGTGATCGTCAACCTGATGCAAGGCATGAAGCTGGGCGATGCTCAGGCTTTCCGCGTGATCACCCGTTCGCCAACGCTCCTGATGTGCATCGCCGTAGGCACGCTGCAATGCTCGCTCAATTACGGAATGATGGCGTTCAACCCCAGTTTCCTGATCCGCACTTATGGCCTGACGATGCAGGAAACGGCGCTCCAGTTCGGCCTGCTGTCGGCGGGTATGGGCATCCTTGGCCCACTGGCGTGGGGGCCACTGTCCGATTGGCTTAACCAGCGTTTTCCCGGAAGCGGGCGGGCGTGGGTGGGCTTGTTCGCGATGGGCGTATCACCGTTTCTGTCGTTCTGGGTCTATTTTGCAGCGGACCCCGGCAGCTTCTACACCCGCTTCCTGCTTTACAGTTTCGTGCTCACCGGATGGATGCCGCCGCTCTATGCGATCATGTACGATCAGGTTCTTCCACGGATGCGCGGGCTGACCGCCAGCTTCTATCTGCTGGTGATGACGATTCTGGGCATGGGCATCGGACCCTACGTGGTCGGCCTGCTCTCGGACGCGACGGGTTCCTTGCGCACCGCCATGCTGTCAATCAACGTCGTGGCAATCCCGATTGTGGTCCTGTTGGTGTTGATAGCCCGGCGTGCTGAGCGCGATGAATCTGCCCTGCTGGAGCGCGCCGAAGGTTAAGCGAACCCCGCTGCCAGACCGGGTTCCCCCAACCGGCAGCGGAGGCTCGTTTCAGTACATCAAGCGACCTTTTCTGGCGCAAGCAGGCCGATCTGGTCGGCGTTTGCCCAATTGCCATGCAGACCAAAGCGCAGGCGGATTGGCACGGCGATGCGCGCGACCGGACCCTTTTCGATGTCGAGCGCATCAAAGATCAGCAGGTCTGAGCGCAGTTCGTCGATCCGGTTGCAGACCATCACGATCCAGCCATCGCCTTCGGGTGCATCCTTGCTGCGCGGGATGAAGCAGGGTTCCTGCAAAGTTGCGGTTGGCCCGCACCACCAATGCTGTTCTTTGCCCGTCTGCAGATCGAGCAGGCACAAGCTGTTGAGCAGCATGCCCGAAATGCTCCGCACCGATGTGTCCACCGGTTTGGTTGGATTGATCTCAAGCATCCAGCCATAGCGATAGGGCAGGCCGGTGAAGCGGTCATCGATGCGTGGAAACTCGCCGATCGATTCGCTCAACCGGGTGATTGCGGCAAAGTCTTCGCTGTTTGATGAAAGGTCCACGGTCCAGCGGGTGGGGCGGCTGGCTCCGGCCACGGGGTCGAAGGGCGCGCCGTGGACGTCCGGAAAAAACGGGAACATGTTGTTCGCCGCTTCCGGAACGTCGATGTGGACTTTCGAACCTTCCTGAAACGAATTGAACACATGGCTGGCAAAGCAGTTGCCGCGCTTGAACCAGCGGATGTCAGCATCGGTCACGTCATCGCGGCGCGGGATGATGCCGAGGTGTACCGGCAGCGTCGTGTCGAACCCGAAATGGGGCAGGCCCTTTTCAAGCCGCTCCCAACTGCCGATGGATGGCACGATGTGCAGCACGAGATAATCCTCGGTGATGCCGAAATCGTGCATCATGCAATAGTACGGCACCTTGAACCAGATCTCGCGGATTAGCTCGCCTGCGGGGCTGACTTCCATGTACGTAACGTCGTCGGTGCACAGGCCCGATGCGGCATAGCCGATGGCAATCATGTTGCCCGTCTTTGGATCGATCTTGGGGTGCGCGGTAAAGGTCTGACCGGTCATCTTGCCGCCGAACTTCTCGAAACCGAACGTCTCCATCGTGGCCGGGTCCATGACCAGCGCCGGACTGTCTTCCTTCATCGCCCAGAGCTTTCCGGCAAAGATGAAGGCGTTGGTGTTGGCGGTGGAGCGGTATTCGCCCTTCACAGATTCGTCATCGGTCAGCGGGTTGCGATAAGCGCCAAACAGGCCTTTGCCCGCGGCGTTTTCCAGCTTCCACTTGTCGGTCTTGGCCCAGCGCTGACGGAAATCAACTTGGCCATCATGGATGTGGAACCGAGTGATCATGCCATCGCCGTTGAACGCAATATCGTCACCCAAGCGGGGAGGAAACTGCGCGTCAGGCTGGACGCGATAGAAAGCGCCGTTTAACCCTTCGGGAATCGTGCCTTCGTGGGCCAGATCGGCGATATCTGCTTCGATCCGCGACGGCGTGTTGAATCCAGTGAAGCTGGGGGTATTGGGAAATTGTGCCATAGCATCCTCCTGCTGATATTGTATGTATTACTAACAATTAGACAAGTGCATTCAGGGGCAGGTCATTGATCAAGGACAAATTCGCAGATGCGATTGCGCCAGTCGGTCACACCGATGAAGCGGCCGTCGGTGCGATCAACCAAATTCTCGGATTCCATATCCGCTTGGCGCACGGCGCGTGCCTGCGTCATTTCACCGAGACCTTCACCGACCTCGATCTGACGCAGAAGCAGGTTTCGGTGCTGTGGCTGGTTGATGATCATCCCGGCATCGCGCAAACCGATCTGGCGCAGCGCTTGCGGATGGACCGCGCGACGACGATGGCAATCATCAACCGCCTGCAAGCCAAGCACTTTTTGCGGCGCGATCGTTCGGAAAAGGATGGGCGCAAGCAGGCGCTGCACTTGCAGCCGGACGGGATCACAATGCTGGCCAAAGCCAAGCGCGCGATTGGCGAACACGAGGCCTGGGTCAAAAGCAGGTTCACCGACAAGGAAGTGCGGCAGTTGACCGAACTGCTTTCCAGAATTCACGAATGAGTTATAAGTAATAGCAATAAGCTTTGGGCAAATACGCCTTAGGGATGAGGAATCGGGCCGCATGGAACAGACACCGCGTCAGGTGATCGAGCAGACCCCTATGGGCGTCCGCCAATGGATTGCAGTGGCCCTGATGATTGCGCTCAACGCGCTTGATGGGTTCGACGTGCTGTCCAGCGCCTTTGCCGCCCCCGGCATTGCCAAGGAATGGGGCATCCAGCGTGACGCTTTGGGCGTCGTGCTGTCGATGGAACTGATCGGCATGGGCTTTGGCTCGATCTTGCTCGGCGGCGCGGCAGACCGGTTTGGCCGCCGCCCAACGATCCTTGCCTGCCTTGTCATCATGACGTCGGGCATGTGGCTCGCCACAACCTCGCAAAGCCCAAGCGGTCTGGCCTTATGGCGCTTCGTCACCGGCCTTGGCATTGGCGGGATGCTGGCTGCGATCAATGCGGTGACGGCTGAAATGTCGAGCTTGAGGGGTCGATCGGTGGCGATGGCGCTGATGGTCATCGGCTATCCCCTTGGCGCGACTATTGGCGGCATCATTGCAGGAAGTCTGTTGAAAGGCGGCGACTGGCGGCTGGTGTTCGAATTCGGCGCGATTGCGACTGCGGTGTTCATCCCGTTGATCTACTTTTTCGTGCCCGAAACGCCGGACTATTACGTCACCCGGCGCGAAGGCAATGCGCTGGACAAAGTCAATGCATCGTTGCGCAAGCTGGCGCTGCCGCTGGCCACGATTATGCCGCCAGCACCGGCTCTGGCCGATAAGCCGGGCTTGCTGGACATTTTCAAGCCCGGCCTGCTGCGCACGACGGTACTGTTGACGCTGGGCTATTCATTCCACGCGGGCACATTCTACTACATCCTTAAATGGTCGCCCAAGATCGTGGCGGATTTCGGTTATAGCCAGCCAGAAGCTGCCAGCGTGCTGGTCTGGGCCAACATCGGTGGCGCCTTGGGCGGCGCGATGTTCGGCTTCGTGATGCACCGCTTCGGTTTGAAATGGCCGACAATTGTCATGCTGCTGGCAGGTACAGTCGGCGTTATCGTGTTCGGCCTTGGCCGGGATACGCTGGAGGGCTGGAAGATCGCCGTGTTTTGCACAGGCTTCCTCAGCAATTCGTCCATCGTTGGTTTCTACTCGTTGTTCGCCAAGGGCTTTCCCACTCATGTTCGTGCAACGGGCACTGGCTTTGCCATTGGCGCGGGCCGGATCGGCGCGGCTGGCTCTCCTATTCTGGCGGGCGTCTTGTTTACCCAAGCAGGTTTTGACTTGCTGGGCGTATCGGTGATCATGGCGATGGGGTCGCTCATAGCTGCGCTGCTGCTGCTGATGTTGCGCAAGGAAGCATAGCGCCACCTTTGTTGCGCCACGCGGTTGAGAAGTGGGCGATTCCGGTGGAAGATGCGTCGAACACGATCCGGGGACTCACCATGACCAAGCCGCTCGCTCTCCTTGCCTGTGCAGCCCTGATAATCGGCGCGGCCCCTGCGCGCAGTCCGCAAGCCACTGCAGACGCGGCCCTGAAAGCCGCGCCGGTGTTCGATGGCCACAACGATGTGCCCGAACAATTGCGCGAACGCCGCAAGGACATTCTTGAAGGCTTTGATTTCCGCGACACCCGCAACACCGCCGATGCAAAAACCGGCCAAGCGGCGATGATGACCGACCTTTTGCGCATGAAAGCGGGCAAAGTTGGCGCGCAGTTCTGGTCGGTTTACGTCTCTGCAAACCTGCCAGAACCGCAAGCTGTGCAGGCAACGCTTGAGCAGATTGATGTCACCCGCCGGCTGATCGCCGCCTATCCCAACGATCTGCAATTGTGCCTCGACAGTGCTTGCGTGATCGCGGCGCAAAAGGCGGGCCGGGTGGCCTCGCTGATCGGGATGGAGGGCGGGCATTCGATTGGCGGTTCGCTCGCTGTGCTGCGCCAGATGCACGCGCTGGGTGCGCGGTACATGACGCTGACGCACTTCAAGAATACCGCTTGGGCCGATAGTGGCACCGATGCGCCTGCACATGATGGCTTGACCCCGTTCGGCGTCAAAGTGGTGCGCGAAATGCAGCGGTTGGGCGTGCTGGTTGACCTGGCCCATGTCAGCGAAGCCACAATGGCTGATGCGCTGGCAACCGGTGGTCCGCCAGTGATCGTCAGCCACTCCAATGCCCGAGCGATCAACGATCATGCGCGCAACATTTCCGATGCCACTCTGAAGCTGATCGGTGCAAACGGCGGCATCATCATGGTCAATTTCTACCCGCCGTACGTGGTTGAGGCGGCGCGCCAGTGGTCCGCATCGCGCGAGGCCGAACAGGCCCGGTTCAAGGCGCTGCATCGCGGTGATCCCAAGGCCACTGACGCCGCCTTGGCCGCATGGGACAAGGCCAATCCCATGCCGCGTGGCAGCGTGAAGGATGTTGCTGATCACTTCGATCACATCGCCAAACTGATCGGTGCGGATCACGTGGGACTTGGCGGCGATCTGGACGGTGTGGAGACCACGGTTGTCGGGCTGGAAGATGCCTCGACGTACCCTGCGCTGTTCCTCGAACTGGCTCAGCGTGGGTGGAGCCAGGCCGATCTTGAAAAGCTGTCGAGCCGCAACATGCTGCGCGTGATGAAAGCCGCCGAGGCTTATTCAGCGGCGCATCGCAACGAACCTGCGCTGGAGAACGAAACGGCTTTTTGATGCCAATTGGGCGCAACTGGGCACCATTTCGTCTCAGAAGTATTTGAGATGAATGAACCGCTTCATGCCAATCGCCATTTTTGCAGCATTAGGGCTGAGCGCCTGTGGCCAGCAAGCGGACAGTGGCAAGCCCGAACGTGCCAATGATGCGATCAAGGCAGCGCCGCAAACGTCACTGCTATTGGTGCCGGTCGAAGCCGAACTCGCCGATTTGAAAGCGTTGCTCGAACGCGAAGTGCCAAAGCAACTTTGGACGATCGATAAGCCTGATCAGACTTGCGTGGCAAGCAAGGGCCTCGATCTTGGCATTGCCACGATCAAGACCCCGCGCATCAAATGCCGGATCGTGGGAAAGGTCACGCGCGGTGCCATGCGGATTGGCGGCGCAGGGCGCGAAATTCGCTTGGTGATGCCGATACAAGCGGTGATCCGCGTGGAGGATATCGGCGGCATCTTGAAGCGCGAAACAGCCACCGCGAACGCGATGGCCAATGCCGTGATCCGGCTAGACGTGGCACAGGATTGGACCCCGCGCGGCAAGATCGACATTACGTATGACTGGACCAACGAACCGCACATCGATTTCCTTGGGCAGCGCATTGATTTGACCAAGGAGGCCAGTCAAAAACTTGCGCCAGTCATCGCCAAGCTTGAGCGTGAACTGCCGGGTGAACTGGACAAGTTGCGATTGAAGCAGGGGATTGCGCAAGCATGGGCTTCGTCCTTCACCACACTTTCGCTTAACCGCAAAAACCCGCCGGTTTGGATGCGCGTATCGCCGCGCGAATTGCAATACGGTGGGTACGAGATTGTCGGCGGAAAGTTGCGCCTGCGGTTGGGGATGCAGGCGATCACCGAGACCTTTGTTGGCGCACGGCCTGCTGATCCTGCCCCCGCGCCTTTGCCGCCGATGCGCCCGCTGGCGGGGAAGGCAGGCAATGTGGAGTTTTTCGTGCCGGTCTATGCTGACTATCGCGAACTGGAACCCGTCGTGCTGAATGCTCTGCGCAAGCGTTCCGGTGCACCATTTGAAGTCCCTGGCGTGGGTGCGGTGAATGCGCGGTTCGATAAGGCTGAGGTCTTCGGCACAACCGGCGGTCGTATTGCCGTAGGCATTACATTTGCTGCCACCGATGCAACCGGCGGTACCACCACCCAAGGGACTGTGTGGATGACGGGCAAACCTGTGAACGCCCAGAATTCCCGCAAAGTTGGCTTCGAGGATTTCGGCGTCAGTGGCACAACCGATATGACGGGTGGCAGCCTCATCCTGAAACTCGCCAACGCGCCGGGCGTAGCCGACATGATCGCAGGCGCACTGCTTCAAGACTTCGAGCACGATTACGCCAAGCTGCTCAGCAAAATTGATCGCGCGGTCGATGCCAAGCGGGCAGGGGATTTCGTGATTCACGCAAACTTTGATCGCACCCGCTCCGGACAGCTTCAGGCTGCGGGATCGGGCTTGTACCTGCCCGTCTGGGCAAGCGGCACCGCCTCTGTCGAGATTGTCCAATAACGCCCGATGAAATGCTGTGTTGCGTTGTCTGCGCGACAATTCCTGCCTCTCTCTGCTTGAGTGGCAGACGTTGATGGTGCATCACCTTGCCCGTTGGGCCCACGGGGCTTGAATGGAGAGAGAACATGTTTACGCACAGCTTCCTTGGCACCAAAGATATCGAACAATCGCGCAAATTCTACACTGCTGTGATGAGCACGCTTGGCCACGAAGTGGTGGTCCCTTATCCAACCGGCACTGCGTTCCCTTCGGCTTCTGGTTCGCTGATCGTCGGCGCGCCTGCCAACGGCGAGGCGCATACCATTTCCAATGGCCACACGCTGGGTTTCAAGGCTGCTGATGCGGGCGTTGTTGACGCTTGGCACGCAGCAGGCCTTGCCAATGGCGGCACATGTGAAGGTGCGCCTGGCGTGCGGGTTAACTCGCCCAGCCAGCAGTACGGCGCCTATTTGCGCGATCCAGACGGCAACAAGATTTGCGCGTTTGCGCCTAATCCTGACGCCTGATGATATGAAAGGGGGCGGCACATGCCCGCCCCCTTTCTACAAGTCGGTGATACCGTAGGGCACCAGATCGCGGGTGTGGGGGTCGACCACAATCGCGCGGTCGCTTGGCGGGAAAGCCCGCTGGTCACACGTATCGCGCGGACAAATGCGGCACGAGATGCCGATACGGGTTACGGTTTCGGGCCGGGCAAGGTTCAGCCCGTCGGCATAGATGAACTCATCGGCCAGTGCAGCCTCGCAGCCCAGTGCCACGGCATAGCGGCGCGGCGGGCGATAAAAACTTCCGCTCGGCTTCACCAGTCCCTTGGCAATCGAGACATAGCGCACGCCATCGGGCATTTCGGCGGCCTGCACGTGGATGCGGTCGGGGATCGCCACCGCTTCATGTACCACCCACAGGGGGCACGCTCCGCCGAACCGGGCAAATTGCAGGCGCGTTGCCGAATGGCGCTTGGTGATATTGCCCGCCATATCCACCCGGCAGAAAAACATTGGAATGCCGCGCGCTTGCGGGCGTTGCAGCGTCGACAAGCGATGACAGGCCTGCTCAAAACTTGTGCCGAAAATCTGGTGCATCTGATCGATATCGTGGCGCAATTCGCGCGCACGGGTGCGGAACCATTCATAGGGCATCAACAGCGCGCCTGCCGCATAATTGCCAAGCCCCACCGTCAGCAGTTGCCGCGCGGCGGCTGATTGCAACGTTGCATCCTGCACAATCGCAGCGATTTCTTCGCGCAGGGCCAGCGCCGCCAACTGATAGGCCATCTGGAAGCGGCCGCTTTCAATCGGCTGGTTGGGATCAAGCGTCAGCCGCTGCGCCACTGGATCGAACCGTCGCATAGCGCCCCCGCTGGCATAATCCACCACCACGCCATTTGCTTCAAGCCAATGCGCCATTTGCGGAATTGTCGGCGAAACGCCCGTGCCTGATAGCCGCAATGCCAGCCGCTCTGCCGCCCGGTCTATCGTATCGACATAATTGTTGGCGTGATGGAACCAATCGCGCACTTCCTCCCACGGCAGCCGCCCACCCGATATGTTGTCCGCCCCCAGCGCCTCGTCGATAATCTCCAGCCGTTGCATTGATCGGCGATGCTGATCATAAAGCCGGGAAAAGGCTTGGGCGAACGCGGGATACTGTTCAGCCACGCGCTCAACCAATTCGCTCGGAAGGTTGACCGCGAACAAGGGATCAGCCGCCGCAGCGCGCAAAGCGGTCAACTCTGGCTCCACCCGATCAGAGGCAAGGTCTTCCCAATCGACGGGAAAGTTTGCACGCAGCCGGTCTGCCAGCGCCGGGGTCAGGGGCCGCTCATCATTCTCAAGCTGCGATAGATACGACGCGCTGATTCCCATCAACGCGGCCATTTCGCCCTGACGCAATTTTCGCGAAGTGCGAAGGCTGCGCAATTGCTCGCCCGCAAACAGGCGTCTTCTTACCATATCAAGTCACCGGGTTTGCAAAGTTCATGTTCGCAAGTTTGCAGAATAACATTGGACTTGGCAAGCGGACTGGCGCATCTGGCACCACTGAAGAAGCCAGTCATGCGAGGTTCTTAGGGATGTCTGCCAATATTGCAGAAATGGAAAAACGGCGTCAGGCGGCGCGCATGGGTGGTGGGCAAAAGCGCATCGATGCCCAGCACGCCAAGGGCAAGCTCACTGCACGCGAGCGTTTGAAAGTTCTGCTCGACGAAGGCAGCTTCGAAGAAGTCGACATGTATGTCGAACACAACTGCGTTGATTTCGGCATGCCCGATACAGTCATTCCGGGCGATGGCGTGGTCACTGGATCGGGCACGATCAACGGCCGCCTTGTCTTTGTGTTCAGCCAGGATTTCACTGTGTTCGGCGGTTCACTGTCAGAACGCCACGCGCAGAAAATCTGCAAAGTCATGGACATGGCGTTGAAGGTCGGAGCTCCGGTTATCGGCCTTAACGATTCTGGCGGCGCGCGCATTCAGGAAGGCGTGGCATCGCTTGGCGGTTATGCCGAAGTGTTCCAGCGCAATGTTCTGGCGTCGGGCGTGGTCCCGCAGCTTTCGCTGATCATGGGGCCATGCGCTGGTGGCGCGGTTTACAGCCCTGCGATGACGGACTTCATCTTCATGGTGAAGGACAGCTCCTACATGTTCGTCACCGGTCCCGATGTGGTCAAGACCGTGACGAACGAGATTGTCACGCAAGAAGAGCTGGGCGGTGCCGTAACGCACACGACCAAGACGTCGGTCGCCGATCTTGCCCTAGAAAACGACATCGAGACTTTGCTCGCCGCGCGTGATTTCTTCGATTACCTGCCGCTGTCAAACCGCCACGATGCACCTGAACGGCCCACTTCCGATCCCTATGACCGGGCTGAACACAGCCTCGACAGCATCGTGCCATCATCGGCGGCCCAGCCTTACAATATGCACGAAGTCATCGCCAAAACGTTGGATGAGGGCGAGTTCTTTGAAATTCAGCCCAAGCATGCGGGCAACATCATCATCGGTTTTGGCCGGATCGAAGGGCGCACCGTCGGTATCGTCGCCAACCAGCCTATGGTTCTGGCTGGTTGCCTTGATATCAATTCGTCCAAAAAGGCGGCGCGGTTTGTGCGTTTCTGCGATGCGTTCAGCATCCCGATTGTGACATTCGTTGATGTTCCGGGTTTCCTTCCCGGCACTTCGCAGGAACACAACGGCATCATCAAACACGGCGCCAAGCTGTTGTTTGCCTATGCCGAAGCCACCGTCCCTAAAATCACCGTGATCACCCGCAAGGCCTATGGCGGCGCTTATGACGTGATGGCGTCCAAGCATCTGCGCGGTGACTTGAACTACGCATGGCCCACCGCTGAAATCGCGGTGATGGGGGCCAAGGGCGCGGTCGAAATCATCTTCCGCGGCCTCAGCCCGGAAGGCATCGCCGAAAAGACCAAGGAATACGAAGACCGCTTTGCCAACCCGTTCGTGGCTGCCAGCAAGGGCTTCATCGACGAGGTGATACACCCGCATTCCACCCGTCGCCGCATCGCGTTGGGTCTGCGCAAACTCAAGAACAAGAGCTTGGAAAATCCGTGGAAGAAGCACGACAATATTCCGCTCTGACGCACTGACAATTTGGGAAGCATTGCAATGACTGAAATCTACATCGTTTCGGGCGCCCGCACGGCCATTGGTTCGTTTGGTGGTGGCTTGTCGTCGCTGCGCCCGGCTGAACTTGGCACCATCGTGATGAAGGCAGCGATTGAACGCGCCGGCATTCCGGCGGACAAGATCCAGAACGTCGTCGTCGGCACGGTCGTATCGACCCAGCCCAAGGACGCCTATGTCAGCCGCGTCGCTGCTGTAAATGCAGGCGTACCGATCAGCGCACCCGCGATGAACGTCAACCGCCTTTGCGGTTCAGGTCTGCAGGCCATCGTTTCAGCTGCACAGGGCATTGCTTTGGGCGAATACAACGTTGCCATCGGGGCCGGTGCGGAATCGATGTCGAACGCGCCGCACATGACCAGTGCCGGGCGCAATGGCGTGAAAATGGGCAATCTGGTGTTCGAAGACGCGATGCTTGGCGCATTGCACGATCCGTTCGAAGGCTTCCACATGGGCATCACTGCCGAAAACGTGGCAGAACGCTGCTCGATCTCGCGCGAAGATCAGGACGCGCTGGCGGTGTTGAGCCAGACCCGCGCGGCTGCTGCCATCGCAAACGGTTATTTCAAAGAGCAGATCGTCCCGGTCGAAATCAAGACGCGCAAGGGCACGGTCGTTTTCGACACTGACGAACATGTGCGCGGCGATACCACCGCAGAAGGCCTTGCTGGCCTGAAGTCGGTGTTCAAGAAGGATGGTACGGTAACGGCGGGCAACGCCTCTGGCCTTAACGATGGCGCAGGCGCAGTAGTGCTGGCCAGCGGCGAAGCGGTTGCCGAATTTGGCCTGAAGCCGATGGCGAAGATCCTTGGTTGGGGCCACGCCGGGCTTGAGCCTGAACTGATGGGCTTGGGACCAGTCAAGGCCGTGCCAATCGCGCTCAAGCGCGCAGGTCTGACGCTTGACCAGATGGACGTTATCGAAGCAAACGAAGCTTTCGCCGCGCAGGCTTGCGGCGTTGCCAAGGAACTGGGCTTTGATCCGGCCAAGACCAATCCCAACGGTTCGGGCATTTCGCTGGGCCATCCTATTGGTGGCACCGGCGCGATTCTGACGATCAAGACGATCTATGAATTGCATCGCACCGGCGGAAAATATGGTCTGATCACAATGTGCATCGGCGGCGGTCAGGGCATCGCCATGGTTGTTGAGCGCGTCTGAGATGAAGTTGGGCCGCCTCAACCACGTTGGCGTCGCCACGCCGGATATTGACGCTTCCATCGCCTTCTATCGCGATGTGATGGGAGCGACCGATATCACCGAACCATTTGTGCTGGAAAGTCAGCAAGTCCGCGTTTGCTTCGTCAATACGCCGGGTGAAAGTGGCACCGCTGGCACGCAGATCGAACTGATCGAACCGACCAGCCCGGACAGCGCAGTGGGCAAATGGATCGCGGCCAACCCTTTGGGCGGCCAGCACCATCTTTGCTACGAAGTGCCCGATATTCATGCGGCCAAGGCGTGGTTTGAAAGCCAAGGCAAGCGCGTGCTGGGTGAGCCTCGCATCGGAGCACACGGTACGCTGATCTTCTTCGTCCACCCAAAAGACATGGGCGGACAACTGACTGAGATCATGGAAGTGCCTACGGGCGCGCATCACTGATTTCGGTTGAGCCGTCACCCCGGCGCAGGCCGGGTTCCAGACGGTGAGGTAATGGATCCCGGCCTGCGCCGGGGTGACGATTGTGGCGAGGGGCTGTGCCCTTCACGCGAAGGAACGACGAGCGATGACCGACAAGACACTGGCAGACTGGCAAGCCGCCGCCACCAAGGAAGTCAAAGGCAAGGATCTGAATTGGCAGACCCCGGAAGGGATCACGGTCAAGCCTCTTTACACGGCTGATGACGTCCAGACCGATCCCGGCCTTCCCGGTTTCGCGCCGTTTACACGCGGCGTGCGCGCCTCGATGTATGCGGGCCGCCCTTGGACCATCCGCCAGTATGCCGGTTTCTCCACCGCCGAGGAGTCGAACGCTTTCTACCGCCGCAATCTGGCGGCGGGCCAGAAGGGCCTGTCGGTCGCGTTCGATCTTGCCACGCACCGTGGTTATGATTCAGACCATCCGCGCGTTGTTGGCGATGTCGGCAAGGCGGGCGTGGCGATTGACTCGGTCGAGGACATGAAGATCCTGTTCGACGGCATCCCGCTCGATCAGATGTCGGTTTCGATGACCATGAACGGCGCGGTGATCCCGATCCTGGCGTTCTTTATCGTGGCTGGCGAAGAGCAGGGCGTTGATCGCAAGCTGCTTGATGGAACCATCCAGAACGACATCCTCAAGGAGTTCATGGTCCGCAATACCTACATCTATCCTCCTGAGCCCAGCATGCGGATCATCTCGGACATCTTCGGCTATACCAGCCGCGAAATGCCCAAGTTCAACTCGATCTCGATTTCCGGCTACCATATGCAGGAAGCGGGCGCGACGCAGGTTCAGGAACTGGCGTTCACCATCGCTGACGGCATGGAATACGTGAAATACGGCGTGGCATCGGGCCTCGACATCGACAAGTTCGCAGGCCGCCTGTCGTTCTTCTTCGCTATCGGCATGAACTTCTTCATGGAAGTGGCCAAGCTGCGCGCCGCGCGCGTGTTGTGGCACCGCGTGATGACCAAGCTGGGCGCGCAGGACGAGCGCAGCAAGATGCTGCGTACGCACTGCCAGACTTCGGGCGTCAGCTTGCAAGAGCAGGACCCTTACAACAACGTCATCCGCACCACGATTGAAGCGATGGCCGCAATGTTGGGCGGCACCCAGTCGCTCCACACCAACGCGCTCGACGAAGCGATTGCGCTGCCAACTGACTTTTCCGCGCGTATCGCTCGCAACACCCAGATCGTCATTCAGGAAGAGACGGGCATGTGCAATGTGGTCGATCCGCTGGGCGGGTCATACTACATCGAAAGCCTGACGCAGGAACTGGTCGACAAGGCGTGGGAGATCATCGAACGTGTCGAGAGCGAAGGCGGCATGGCCAAGGCCGTGGCCGCTGGCTGGCCCAAGGCGATGATCGAGGAAGCTGCCGCTAGCCGTCAGGCCCGCGTTGACCGCGCCGAGGACGTCATCGTTGGCGTCAACAAGTACCGCCTCGCCACCGAAGACCACCTCGACACGCTCGACATCGATAACGACAAGGTGCGTCAGGGCCAGATCTCCCGCCTCAAGTGGGTGCGCGAAAGCCGCGACGAGACCAAGTGCCGCGCTGCATTGAACGCGCTCACCGAAGGCGCAAAGACAGGCGGCAACTTGCTTGAACTCGCCGTCGAGGCCGCCCGCCACCGCGCAACGCTCGGCGAAATCTCCGATGCGATGGAACTGGTGTTCGGCCGTCACGGAACGTTCCCGACCCCGGTCAAGGGCGTTTACGGTGCGGCATACGCAGGCGACAACCGCTACCAGCAGGTCATGGACGGCGTCGAAGCCGTCGGGCGTCGCTTGGGGCACACACCGCGCATGTTGGTGGCTAAAATGGGTCAGGATGGGCACGATCGGGGCGCAAATGTGATCGCATCGGCCTTTGGCGACATGGGCTTTGACGTAACCAGTGGCCCGCTGTTCCAGACACCTGAAGAAGCCGCCAAGCTGGCGGTTGAAAAGGACGTGGACGCCATCGGCGCCTCGTCACTGGCGGCTGGCCACAAGACCCTGATCCCCGAACTGATCGGCCACTTGCGCGCCGCCGGACGTAGCGACATCAAGGTCGTTGCTGGCGGCGTCATCCCGCCGCAGGACTACGACTTCCTGCGCGAAGCCGGCGTTCAGGGCATCTACGGTCCGGGCACGAACGTGGTTGAAGCGGCGGCGGACATGCTGCGTTTGCTGGGCCACAATATGCCGCCAGCGGACGCATGATTTATTGTCCCCCTCCCGCCTGCGGGAGGGGTTAGGGGTGGGTCTTCCACCTCTCCATCATTGACCGAAGCTTGCAGGAGCAAGGCCCACCCCCGGCCCCTCCCGCACGCGGGAGGGGAGCGCAAAAGTGTTCAAGAAAATCCTCATTGCCAACCGTGGCGAAATTGCTTGCCGTGTGATCAAGACCGCGCGCCGGATGGGTATCGCCACCGTCGCTGTCTATTCGGACGCTGACGCACGTGCGCCGTTTGTGCAGATGGCGGACGAGGCCGTACACATCGGCCCCGCGCCTGCGGCGCAGTCCTATCTGATCGCGGACAAGATCATCGCTGCGGCCAAGCAGACCGGCGCAGATGCGGTGCATCCGGGCTATGGCTTTCTCTCGGAACGCACCTCGTTTGCCGAGGCGCTGGCGGCTGAGGGCATCGCGTTTGTCGGGCCTCCTGTGAACGCCATTGCCGCGATGGGCGACAAGATCGAATCCAAGAAACTGGCTCTGAAGGCGGGCGTCAATGTCGTGCCCGGCTTCGTCGGCGAGATTGACGATACCGAACACGCTGTGCGGATTTCGGAGGAGATCGGCTATCCGGTGATGATGAAGGCATCGGCTGGCGGCGGCGGCAAGGGCATGCGCCTCGCTTACAACGAAAAGGACGTGCGCGAGGGCTTTGAAGCCACCAAGCGCGAAGGCCTCAATTCGTTCGGCGATGACCGCGTGTTCATCGAGAAGTTCATCCTCAACCCGCGCCACATCGAAATCCAGATCCTCGGCGATAAGCACGGCAACATTCTGTATTTGAACGAGCGTGAATGCTCGATCCAGCGCCGCCACCAGAAGGTGGTCGAAGAAGCGCCATCGCCGTTCGTCACGCCTGCTATGCGTAAGGCCATGGGCGAACAATGCGTCGCGCTGTCGCGCGCCGTGGGGTATTATTCGGCAGGGACAGTTGAACTCATCGTCTCGGGCGCTGATCCCACGGGCGAAAGCTTCTACTTCCTCGAAATGAACACCCGCCTTCAGGTCGAACATGGCGTGACCGAAGAGGTAATGGGCATTGATCTGGTCGAATGGATGGTACGCGGTGGGGCAGGGGAGTTCGGCTTCCTTGATAACGCCCCGTCCCAGCCTGCTGGCCATTCGGTGCAAGTGCGCCTCTATGCTGAAGACCCCGCACTGGATTATCGCCCCACGTCGGGCACGCTGACTGCGGTCAATTTTCCCACCAACATTCGCGCTGAAACATGGTGCATGGCCGGGAGCACGGTCAGCGCATGGTATGATCCAATGCTGGCCAAGCTGATCGTCCACGCCCCCACGCGCGAACTCGCGGTCAAAGCCATGCAAGTGGCGCTGGACGAAGCCCGTGTCGATGGCATCGAAACGAACTTGCGCTGGCTGCGCGAGGTGGTCCGCTCCCACGCTTTCGTCAGCGGCGAAGTTTCCACCCGCGCGCTAGCGGACGTTGCCTACAATCCCCGCAGCTTTCAGATCATCAGCGGCGGTACGGCCACGACCGTGCAGGATTGGCCAGGGCGGCAAAGACTGTGGTCGATTGGTGTGCCGCCGTCCGGCCCGATGGACGATCAGTCGTTCCGCCTTGGCAACCGCCTGCTGGGCAATCCTGAAGGCACAGCAGGCCTCGAACTCACCATTACCGGTCCCACACTCACCTTCAACGCGGCCACGCGCATCTGCCTGATGGGCGCTGATTTTGGCGCAACGTTGGACGGAAAACCCGTGACGCGCGGCGAAGCCATCAACGTCGCTGCTGGCCAGACATTGGCGATGGGCCGCGTGTCAGGTGGCGGATTGCGCGGCCACATCCTGTTCGCAGGCGGCCTGGATATCGCGCCCTATCTGGGCAGCCGCAGCACTTTTGAACTGGGTCAGTTCGGGGGCCATGCCGCACGGCGTTTGCTCGCGGGCGATACGTTGCATCTGGCTGATGAAGGCGAAGAAACGTCGCTGCCGTCAGCAGCCATGCCCACTTTGTCCAACGAATGGACCTTGCGCGTGCTCTATGGACCACATGGTGCGCCCGATTTCTTCACCGATGACGACGTTGACACGTTCGTAGCCGCTGAATGGCAAGTCCATTACAACAGCAACCGCACCGGTGTCCGCCTGATTGGCCCCAAGCCGCAATGGGCGCGCAAAGATGGTGGCGAGGCGGGGCTGCACCCGTCCAACATTCACGACAATCCCTATGCGATTGGCGCAGTGGATTTCACTGGCGACATGCCGATCATTCTTGGCCCCGATGGTCCATCGCTTGGCGGGTTTGTCTGCCCGTTCGTGGTGATCGCGGCGGATCGATGGAAAATCGGCCAACTCTCGCCCGGCGACAAGTTGCGCTTTGTGCCGGTCAACGCGGTTGATGCTGCCATGGCCGATACGTTACAGCGCAGGCTGCTGAAAACCGGGGAAAGCCACGGCGCGGGTCCTGCCCGCCCCATAGAAACCCTCACGCCCATCCTTAGCGAGATTGCGGCAGGCCCACAGCGGCCACGCACCGTCTATCGTCAGCAGGGTGATCGCAACATCCTCGTCGAATACGGCCCCATCGTGCTCGACATCGAATTGCGCATCCGCGTCCAAGCCTTGATGACCGAACTGGAGCGAATGGCGCTTCCCGGCGTAATTGACATCGTGCCCGGTATCCGCTCGCTGCAATTCCACTTCGACGGCGTCACCATGACGCAAAGCGCGGCCTTGGCCACGCTCATCGCGGCCGAAGAACGGTTGGGCGATCTTGAAGATTTCACGATCCCCTCGCGCATCGTCCACTTGCCGCTGAGCTGGCGCGACCCTGCGACTATTGAGACGATTGAGAAGTATATGGGAGCCGTGCGCGATGACGCGCCATGGTGCCCGGACAACATCGAATTCATCCGCCGGATCAACGGGCTTCCCGACGCCGCGGCGGTTGAGAACCTAATCTTCGAGGCGAATTATCTCGTCCTCGGCCTCGGCGATGTCTATCTTGGTGCGCCTGTGGCAACGCCGGTCGATCCCCGGCACCGCTTGGTCACGACCAAGTACAACCCTGCGCGCACGTGGACTCCACCCAACGTCGTAGGCATCGGCGGCGCGTATATGTGCATTTACGGCATGGAAGGCCCCGGCGGTTATCAGCTGTTTGGCCGCACCATCCAAGTGTGGAACACCTATCGCCAGACAGATGCCTTTATCGAAGGCAAGCCTTGGCTCTTGCGCTTCTTCGATCAGATCCGCTTCTATCCGGTCAGCGCCGATGAACTTACCGAATGGCGCCGTGATTTCCCCACCGGTCGGCGTTCTATCCGTATCGAGCCATCCGAATTCCGCCTTGCCGATTATCGTGCTTTTCTGGCTGACAATGCCCCGAAGATTTCGAGCTTTGAAGCCCAGCGCCAAGCCGCTTTCGATGAAGAACGCGCAGAATGGCAGCGCCGTGGCGAATTTGATCGCACCGATGCGGCTGACACCGACGTTGTTGAAGGCGGCGCGATCGAGGTGCCAGAAGGCGCTGATATGGTCGAAGCGCCGTTCGGCGGAAGCGTCTGGAAGATGCTTGTCGCGGTGGGTGATGAGGTTGCCGCCGGTGAAACAATTGCGATCATTGAGGCGATGAAGATGGAATGCCGGGTTGAAAGTCCGGGGGCGGGAACGGTTGCCGCGCTTTACGCGCAAGAACGCCAAGCCGTGCAGCCCGGCACGCCCATTCTCGCGTTGACGAGGCACGCATGACCACGCTCGACCGCCGTAGTGCAATCGCCATCGCCCAAGCCGTGAACACCGGGCAAACCAGCGCCGTGGCCGTGGCGGAAGAAACGCTCGCGCGCCTCGCTGCGTATGACCCTATTCAGCCACAAATCTGGATTAGCCGGGCGGCACCTGAAGATATTTTGGCCGCGGCGCGCGCCATTGACGCGCGCGTGGCGGCTGGCGAAGTCCTGCCGCTAGCTGGCGTGCCTTTTGCGGTGAAGGACAACATCGACGTTGCAGGGTTCGAGACGACGGCAGCTTGTCCCGCCTTTGCCTATCGCCCGGATGCATCTGCCACCGTCGTTGAACGCTTGCTTGCCGCAGGCGCGCTGTGTGTTGGCAAGACCAACCTCGATCAATTCGCCACAGGCTTGAATGGTACGCGCAGTCCCTATGGAAGCCCGCGCAATGCGTATAATCTGGCTTATGTCAGCGGCGGCTCAAGCTCTGGTTCGGCATCGGCCACGGCGGCGGGGCTTGTCGCCTTTGCCTTGGGTACTGACACCGCAGGCTCGGGCCGCGTGCCTGCCGCGTTTCAGCACCTAATTGGGTTCAAACCCAGCAAAGGCCGCTGGAGCAACACAGGTCTGGTCCCTGCTTGCCGGACGCTCGATTGCATCACCGTGTTCACAGATGACACGGCGAACGCGCGGCTTATCGATGGAGTTGTTGCGGGCTTTGACGCGCACGATCCCTATTCCAAGGCTCTGGCCGACCGGCCGCTCGGGCGCAAAACCATCGGCGTTCCGCGTCGTGATCAGCGGGTGTTCTTTGGCGATCTTGAATCCGAGTATCTGTTTGATTGCGCGCTGGAAAACCTCGCCAAGCTCTATGATGTGGTCGAAATCGACTACGCCCCGCTGCAAGAAGCAGCGCAGCTTCTCTATAGCGGACCATGGGTGGCTGAACGCACCGCCGCTATGGCAGGCATTCTGGCAAGCAACCCCGGTGCGGTCGATCCGACGGTCCGTGAAATCGTTGAAGTGGGGCAGGGCACCAGCGCGGTTGAATTGTTCAACGGCATCTATCGCCTCGCCGAATTGAAGCGCCACGCTGATACGCTGTGGGAGACTATCGACATGATGGTGTTCCCAACTGCCGGCACGACTTACCGCGTTGCCGAACTTCACGCTGCGCCGATTGCGCTAAACAGCGCATTTGGTTTTTACACCAACTTCGTCAACCTGCTCGATATGGCGGCGCTGGCTGTGCCTGCGGGTATCCGCACCAATGCCACTGGCTTTGGCATCACGTTGATCGGTCCTGCCGATACAGACCGCGCCTTGCTTGAAGCGGCAGACGCTTATCTTGGTGTGGCCGATCTTCCTTCTCCACCCCCGCTTGATCTGGAGGGCAAAATGCAGACCGTGAAACTGGCCGTTGTCGGCGCTCACTTGAAAGATATGCCGCTCCACTGGCAGTTGACCTCGCGCGATGCCAAGTTCGTCGGCGCATTCGAAACGGCCCCCAATTACCGCCTCTACGCCATCGCCGACAGCGTGCCCCCCAAGCCTGCGCTGGTATATAGCGATGACGGTGCAGCCATCGCATTGGAAGTCTATGAAATGGGCGTTGCCGAGTTTGGCAGCTTCGTAGTCGAAGTCCCGCCGCCGCTGGCCATCGGCACGGTAACGCTTGCTGACGGCACCAGCGTGAAGGGCTTCGTGGCCGAACCGCGCGCTTTGACCGGCGCTCAGGACATTACCAGCCTTGGCGGTTGGCGCGCCTATATCGCGCAAAAGGCCTGAGCACTCTTTAGCCAAGCCTACCCATCCGGACGAAAAGGGCAAATGATGCAAAAGCTTCGAATTCTGGCCGCAGCACTGGCAGCAAGCATCTCCTCGATCCCGTCTGTCGCACTGGCACACAAAGAGCAGGTGATCGAAGTCCCCGGTTCCGCTGACTTTCTGGTCGTGGACGGCGACGGAGTGTGGGCGACAAATGTCGGGCGGGTTGAGCGTTGGTCACGGCAGGGCAAACAGGCAGAGGTCGCCATGTCGCGCCCTTGCGGTGCTATGGCCATTCTCGCAGGCAGCTTGTGGGTTGCTGATTGCAAGGAAAGCGCGCTCGTCCGCATTGATACACAAACCGCGCAGAAAATAGCCACAATTCCCACCGGCATCGCCAATCCCAAAGGCGAATTGAACGTCGTTGCGGGTGCTGGATCAATCTGGGTTGCCAGCGATCAGAAGGGCGTTGTTTCACGCATTGATCCTGCAACCAACAAAGTCATCGCCAAGATCAAGGTCAGTTTGGGCACGCATTACCTGGCGTTCGGCTTTGACTCGGTCTGGGCCGTCAGCAGCGAAAGCAAAACGATCCAGCGCATCGATCCTGTGACAAACTCCGTCGCAAAAACCACGCCATTGGGCAAAGAGCCGGGCTTTCTTGCCGCAGGCGTTGGCGCGGTGTGGGTTCAGGAACAGGGCGATGGCACCGTTGCGAGGATTGATCCTGCAACGGGCGAGGTAACCGGCCGGGTTAAAGTTGGCGAAGTGCTTAAGTGGGGGGACATCGACACAGGCGCAAGCCTGGTCTGGCTGCGCACAACCGAGGCGCAAACCTTTGTCGCGATAGAACCGGTGAATCTGACAGTCGTCAGTCGATTGGGTAAAGCCGAGGGAAGCGGTGCGCTGCGTTTTGCAGGCACAGGCCTGTGGACATCGGCCCACGATGTGAAGACGATCACATGGTGGCCAGAGCCGATCCTAGCGCACGGCATGTAATGGGCGCTCGGCATGTAACGCTTGTCGCGGCCCGCAGGGCCGGGCCGCGACAAGATTTTATCGATTAACGGATCGAGGCCATCCGTACCGCAGAAGCGCCATCTGCCTTGGCAAGACGTGCTTCAATTTGCGAGCGTACGTCAGCCGTTACCGAAGTCCGGCATTCTTGCGACTTGGCTTCGACCACGAGGCCGAGCCCGGAAAGACGATCACCGCACACAGCACGTGCAGCCTGATCAACACGAATGGCAAGGCGCTGCTGACCATCGGCGGTAGCAAGGTCAAGGTCCTGAAGGTTCAGGATCGCCTTGTCTTGTGCGAAAGGGTTGGCGTTCGCGGTTGCGGCAGTAGCCGATGTTGCGAATGCGAGAGTGGCGAGAGCCACGAGGGCAGTTTTCAAGGTCATCTCCTGCGTAGAACGATTACGGCTCTACGGCCGCTGCAGCTTCTATAGCTGCAGACGATGACAATTTCAATATTCAACCAAAAATCAGTACTTTATTACTCTCAGGTAGCAAGGTTATTACTTCACGCGAACAACCAACATGGCAAGATCGGCGTGACCCATCATGCCAATCGGCAGCTTTGCATCATGCGTCTCACCAGCCACTGACACTGCAATTGTCCGCGCATATGGTGCAGACCACGCGCGAACGGTTTCAACCGGCAAGCGAACATGCCAGCGTTGTTTGCCTTTTGCCGAAACTTCGTGGCCGTTTACGACAATATTCGTGGAAGTGGCGTTGCGCTGACCCGATACGAGCAAGCAACTTTCCGATCCACATTTCACCAACCGCGTGCTCGGTTTGCTGGCAGCAACGGCAGGAGTGGCGAGTGCTGTGGATAGAATTGCGCACACTACAAACGTCCTTAAACGCGCCATTTGTCGCGGCCTCCCGTCAGTTGGAATGCGTGCTTTTGGAATTTTGGCGAGCGGACTGGCCTTGCACTGCGAACCAACCATCCGATGATTCGCAGCCAAAGCTGCGGCGCCAAGCGCATGTTGCGCTGCATTAACTGACCAGAAGCGCAGCGCACTCATGATGCTGTTGCGCCGTCAATGGGGGCGGGGTTCTTGCTGGCTCGAGAAGCCTTGACCTTGGCGATTACAGGTTGGAACGGAAACAGCGTTTGCTCCCAAATCGACAAACGCTTGCGCTCATCCTGCCCCACCAGCACACCTTCGCCTTCGCGGTACGTACCGAAAATGCGGTCCAGCAGGATCAGCGAATTGCCGTAATTGCACCGCGTAGCCTCGTAATCGGTCGAGTGATGCAGGCTATGATTGCGGATGGTCGTGAAGAAGAACGAATACCAGACCGGCGGATCTGACCGCACATTGGCGTGGGCAAAGGTCGAAATCACATTCAACGTGTTGAGCCCGGCGAACAGCGCGGTCTTATCGAAATCAAACAGCGCCAGCACGCTGAGGCTGATTAGGAACAGTTCTATCGGATTGCCGACAGCGCCCTTGGCGGCGTTCAACTGGGTCAGGTGGTGATGCGGCGCATGGGTTAGCCAGAATGGCGTCCAATTGTGCATCAGCCGGTGCATCCAGTATTGCCCGAACTCCAGCACGACGATAACCATCACCACTTGCGCTAGCCACGGCACCGCAGCCATCCATTTGGTGGTAATGCCAAGCGACGCCTTCACCGCAAGTAGCGGGTCTTCTGCCAAAGTCTGCGTCAGCCACGTGATAACCGTCGCGCTCAGCACAACATAGAACAGGTCGGTGAAGAACTCTTGCCGGTTCATCCGCCAGCCGGTGTGGCGTTCATGGACCAATTCGAGCAGCAGAATGACGACAACGATCAACGAGGACGTGATCAGAAGCGTTGAGGAATGATCGACCACGGCCTTGGGCGCATAGGCCCAGAACAACACGACCACCGCAATCATCGCTGGCGGGATCAGGTTGAAGACTTTTGTCTTTAGGCTCGTCGTCATTCCAAAGCTCCGTTCATGGTCGGAACTCTGCGTTGCGGCGCGTCATATGGGCAGGGGCAATTATGCGATGAAAGGCATAGATGCGCTCTATGGGGCTAGGACTATGGCCGGCGTAGTGCCCTCACTCGGCGGAAAACCTCGTCCCAGAAAAGTTGGGTTGCTGTGTCGCGAGCAGGCTCTGTCCGCGCCAAAAGGTAGATGTCGTATGATGGCTCAAATTCAGACGTCAGCAAAGGCCACAACCTGCCCTTGGCCACTTCGGCCTCAGCGGCGAGAACGGGAAGAAAGCCAATGCCGACACCTTGCGTGATTAGCCGCCGTGCCTCGTTGATATCCTCGGCCATACCGCTCACCTTGGAGCCAAGCCGATAGCGGTGGCGCAAGTGCGTGATCAATTCGATCTCGTCCTCGCCAGTCAGCACGAAGCCTTCATCCTTAAGTTCGTTCAACCGGCTGATGCGGTGGCCAAAGTAGGGACTGCTGCGCGAACAATAAAGCTGTTGATGCTCCACCAGAAGTGGTTCGTACCTCAAACTGCCGCGAACATTTGCGTCATAGCTTACCCCGATTTCAACATCGCCCTGTTCAAGCGCATCCAGCACTTGTCGCCATGGCGAGACACGGATCTCGATATGAATGTCAGGGTTGCGCCGATGAAAACTGGCAATCGCTTCGTCGAATTCTGGCGACACCAGGCCTGACACGATCTGAATGCGCACAAACCCTTCAACGCGCTTGGTTGCCTGCGCGATCTGGTGAGGCATCATCCGCGCCGATTCCAGCATATCTTCGCACAGCGCCATCATCGCTTTGCCCGCCGATGTCATCTCTACGCCGGTCGCTGTGCGGTGAAGCAGCGTTGCGCCCACGTGATCTTCAAGCCGCTTCAACGCTGCGCTGATGCTTGGCTGTTGACGGTTCAACTGGCGTGCTGCCGCACCAATTCCGCCCGCGCGAACAATGTCGACGAACGTCCGCATCAGGTTCCAATCGACCCGGCTGGCAAACTTCTTGTCAATCAATGGTACGCGATCGCTCAAACCGATTTCATCCCTAACGGTAGCCGGTTCTTTCCGAACCGTTGAATTTGAACAGATAAACCGTCTTTCGCCACGGTCATAGATCAAATCAATGGAAAACATAAAAAGGCGGCATCTATCGCTATGACCTCGCGAAACTATTGCCATAACCCCTATGACCGATGCACCTGTCCTTCCTGTTGTCGACATCTCCGCGCTCAGTAGTGATTGCTTGGACGACCGGCTGAGCGTTGCACATGAGCTCGACCGTGCCTGTACGGACTCGGGCTTTCTCTACATTAAGGGTGCACAATTGAATGGCGCGTTGTTTGACCGATTGATCGCCCGCGCCGAGGCCTATTTTGCGCTTCCACTCGCTGCCAAAATGCAAAGCTATATAGGGCAATCCGAAAACCACAGCGGCTATGTGCCTGTGGGCGAAGAGCAGTTTGCCGTAGGGTCTGAGGATCTCAAAGAAGCCTACGACGTCAACCGTGACTACCGGCTCCCGACAGGACGAAAGCCGCTGTTAGGCCCCAACATCTGGCCCGATATGCCCGGATTTTGCGATGATATTCAGGCGTATTACCGCCACATCACCGACATCGGCAGCGCGCTCTTCCGCAGTTTTGCCTTGTCCCTTGGCCTGAACGAAGATCACTTCGACGCACTGACCAGCCATTCCCCCAGCCAGCTTCGGCTGATTCACTATCCCTTTGATGCCAGCGCCCGAGATCGCCCGGGGATCGGTTCGCATACCGATTACGAATGTTTCACCCTGCTGTTTGCCACCGCACCGGGCCTTCAGATCGTCGATAAGCAAGGCGAATGGATCGATGTCCCGCTCATGGAAGGCACGATGATCATGAACATCGGCGATATGATGGAGATCATGTCCAATGGCCGCTACGTCGCCACTCGCCACCGCGTGAAAAAGGTACAGGAAGAACGCTATTCCTTCGCGTTGTTCCACGCCTGCAATTATGATCATGTCATTGCACCCATCGTGCAAGGCGAGGCACCGCGCTACGCACCCCTCAAATGTGGCGAACATTTGTATAATCAAACTGCTCAGACTTTCGCTTATCTCAAACGCCGGATCGCCAGCGGCGAACTGGTCCTGAACGAAGCCGTGCCGCTCGATTCATTCGGTCAACGTGCGACCGCAGCTGTATGACCTTGGCCGAACTGCTCGCTGCACTGCCCACAGACAACCTCAACAGCCTTGCGTTCCCGCAACGCTTGCTTGGCGCATTCCGCCGCAAAAGCATCACGTTTGCCAATGGCCTGACCGATGAAACCACCGTCGTCTATTGGTTCCAGTCGCGCACGTTCACCATCGATTTGCGTCTGCCTGATGGAGCCGCAACGCCCGTGCTCGACCGGCAGGGCTGGGTGGGGGACACGCTTTGGGACGACACCGCGCAACAGTTGTCATGGACAATCGACCGCAGCTACCAACCGCGCAACCAGTGGCCGGAACCCGCAAACCTCAGCTTCATCGGCAATAGCGTGCTGGAGTTCGCTCCATCCGGCGCCTACGTTGAAGATTGGCGGCAACAATCGACCAGCGGCCGCTTGCTCGGCTTGCGCTTACTCAGTCTGCGTAACGAAACAACCGGGCAGACTCATGCCATGGACGGCGGGTTGATCATTGCGGGCAACCATGCGGCTTACGCGCAGTCCCGGCTTCCGACGGTTGACGCCAGCTTGGTCTGCGCAGGTGATTTAGCAAAGGCCTTGGCAGATGGTACGGGTAGTGAACGCGAAATCGAAAGCTATGAAGTTTCAGTAGCAACCGGCGGTCACACCATCCACAGCACCCAGCCTTGCCGTGTGGGTCAGCCAATCCTGACAGGGGAATTTGCCATTGCCGCCGACGGCTGTGTCATCCTGACCAGAGTTGTCGACGGCGCAACATGCGAACTGCGCTTCGCCGTCGATCTGCACATTGCAGAGTTCGCATTCGCCAATAGCACCACAAGCTCTGCTGACGCGCAAACATGGGCCGAACGCGAAAGGCACCACCTTATGCGCCACGCAAAAATCGCGCTCTAAAACGCCACAGTCAGCCCGGCCTTGGCCGCATGTCCCTGCGCGCCCTTGCGGACAGTGCCGTCATAGCCTGCCCACACCTGGACATTGCCTGAAACCTGCACATCCAGCGAACCGCCCAGTTCCGCATGTCAACGCCGGTACAAAATGGGGCCACCCACCGGTTTAAAAAGAGGCTAGTCAATTCAAACAAAAAGCCTCTGATTGAACTTGGGGCTAATCGGCGTCGGGGATGCGGCTTTAGCGTAGCGGAAGCCGATTTCCCGACGCCGATTGCCGTTTCTGATCAGCTCATCTTGCCGCCCTCCTTGTCCTTTTGGCGCTTACGGCTGCTGGCAAGACGGAAGCTGTCACCGTTCATTTAGAGGATGTGGACGTGGTGGTTTAGCCGGTCGAGGAGCGCGCGGGATATTGTTATCTAGATGTCTATGGGAGCAGAACCATCACACACACGTCGCTTTATAAGATGCCTTAAGCTTCGAGGGTTAGCGCGTTTTTTTGAGGGCGCATTTAGATCGCGAGCGTGTTTTGACGCTTACCGGTGCAGCTTTGCGGGTTGTGCTATTGCATGATAGTCATCCCTGACTTCAGCTACCGTTGGAGCGGAAAAGTGGAGCACGTTGCATGCCGCGAAGCGGGACTAGCCTAGAATCAAGCGTTCTCAATGCACGACGCGCGCTCGAGAAGGGCACACATTTCGACGCGATTGTCGTCGGTGCCGGCGCATCGGGCGGACTAGCTGCCGCGTTGCTATGCGAAGCTGGACTGACAACGCTTGTCCTTGATGCCGGATACCCTCAACCATTTTGGAGGAGGCCTTATCAGCGCGCACTCAGCTTAAGCTTGGCGTCGATAAGTACACCGCGCGTGACAGCAATGCTCCCGCCTGGAGTTGTGTGGAGAGGGGAGCGCCTTCTGAGGAGCTTAGGCCGCCGCCGCCAAAGCATGCAAACCCATTGTTATGCTTGGCCCAGTGCGCCCGAACAATTCGTTGATGATGTCGACAATCCCTATGAGACGCCAGAGGACCGGCCTTTCATGTGGCTTCGCACTCACGGGTTGGGGGGGCGCGTTGCGGTCCCGTTGCATGGTCGCCAATATTTGCGCCACAATGTTCACGACTTTCGCGCGACAGATGGAAAGACCCCCCACTGGCCGTTCGAACCTCATGCGCTTGATCCATTCTACGACTTGGTCGAACGTCGGCTTGGGCTATCGGGCCGAGCGGAGCACTCACGCTGGTTACCCAACAGCATTATTACGCACAATCGGGAACCGGATCATGCCGAACAATTAATTATGGCGCGCATTGCCGACCGCTATGAAGGCGTATCTCCAGTGCTGGGGCGCTATGCGCCGCCACTTGACGCCGTCGACGACGCTGCGCGCACGGGAAAGTTGCTGCTGCGGCGCGGCGCGATTGCGGCGGCAGTAGAACCTGGCGCGGCAAACGGCACAAACTTAGTACGATTCTTTGATCGCGAAACCGGAGCGTTTCGAACTGCGCGCTCGAAGTTGGTCATGTTAGGTGCGGGCAGCCTTGAATCAACTCGGATATTGCTCAATTCCGCAAGTGATCGGTTCCCAGGCGGGATAGGCGCACGCTCGGGCATGCTCGGCGCTAATGTCATGGACCATGTTGGCGCAAAAGCACAGGGTACGGGACCGGATCTGGGCGCTCCGGCTGGTAATGATGTTGCCGGAAAATGCATCTATCTTCCCCGATTCGATACGCGCGAAGGTGGTGAAACGGCCGATGCTCGCGGATATGGGGCGCGGCTGTATTGCTCTCCAGCAATCGGTGGCCAATCGTATTTTACAGCGATTGCCGATGCTGAAATGTTTCCGCGGCAAACTAATCGACTGACGCTTTCAAAGAAAAAGGACGCGTGGGGCATACCTATATTGCACATCGACGTGTCATATTCCGACGAAGAGCGTGCAATTGCGCGTAAGAGCGCCGACGCACTTGAGGAGCTTGCCGACGTGCTTGGCGTCAAGCTGAACGGACCTGTGAGTTGGCAAGGCACGCCGGGCAATTCAATCCATGAGGTCGGCTCCGCGCGGATGGGAGATGACCCGGCGCTGTCAGTGCTTGACCCTTTCAGCCAATGTTGGGATGCGCCGGGTCTCTATGTAATCGACGGGGCAGCCTTTCCGTCGGAAGGGAACCAAAATCCAACGCTTACGATTATGGCTCTGACCGCCAGGGCGTGTGATCATGTTTTGCAAGAGCATGCCCGGTGAAGGCCTTGGACATCCAAGATAGAACGTCGAAGTTGGGCTTCGGCACAGGCAACCTCTACGGTGGCCCCACGCGGGATGAGAGCTTGAGGATCGTTCAATCCGCAATAGATTTTGGCATTGATTGGATTGATACCGCTCCGCTGTATGGTCATGGAGAAGCAGAGAGCATCGTCGGCGAAGCGTTACACGGCAACCGTGAACGTGTGACGCTGGTGAGCAAGGTAGGAATTGAACCTACAAAGATTACAAATAGCTATCGACTTCGCTCACATGCGGCACGCTTGGTCAATCGCATGTTGCCTAAGCCGCTGATCGCTGAGCCCAAACCGCTTTCCCCTCGCTTCCATGTGTTCGGAGCTAATGCAGTTCGCTATAGCGTGGAGCGATCGCTGCGTGCGCTCAGGACAGACCGGATCGATGCGTTGCTGCTGCACGAATGCACCGCAGAAGAAGCGATGGCAGACTCGCTTCTTCGGGTGCTTGAAGATTTGGTCACTACAGGTAAAGTTGTCACTCTAGGAATTGCCACTCAGCCAGCAGCGGCAACCGAGGTCTCAGCCGCTTGGGAGACTCTCCCCTACAATCTAATTCAACTCGGCTACGATCCGACAGGGGACTATCGGCTGCCTGAACAGGCTACTCTATCTGTCCATTCAGCCTTGAGTGCTTGGCTACCTAAACTCACCGCAGCCTTGGTGCAGACAAGCCCTGCGGGCCAAATGGCTGAGCGGCTTGGTTTGGATTTGCGTGACCTGAACATTCCAGCCCTGTTACTGGGGGTCGCAATGGCACAACCCGGTGTAGACACAGTACTCTTCTCAACGCGGTCAGAATCTCGCCTTCGAGATCTGCTGCTAGCTAGAGAACTTGAACCCGGTAAGGTTGCAGCTATCGCAAAGCTCCTCGGATGGATGGCGGGAAATGCCTGAGAGCATATGAGAAACGTGCGTTCGTTTAAAGGCCACAAAAAGAGCAAATTCGCATTTGCACAGGAGAGGCAGGATCGCGATATGCACTGCCACTCGCCTTAAAGAACGGAGACCTTTTTGACCGTGTTAGAATGAACGTAGATCGCTATCAGATGCGGTAAAAAATGCGCGTTATACTAACTTTGGCTATGATCTAGCCTATCAAAAAATCTGGTAGCGGAGGAGGCTGTCGAATTACGATCTAAAAATGACTGATTAGCGTCATTTTTTCGTGTCGTTAGTAAACCGATACCCCCAATGTTAGCCTCACTCGGTTTGCTTTTTCCACCAGTTTAGTTTTGCGGGGTCAAAATTGTCCTCACTTTACGCGCAGAGTCTCAATGTTTCATGCTGGGTCTTGTTGCAGTAGCGTCCACGCTTCGATGCCAAGAGCATCCGCTAGCTTTTGAAGAACCTCAACGGTTGCAAAATGCCGTGACCGCTCCAAGGCGCTGACATAGGTTCGGTCGATCCTTGCTGAATCTGCCAAATCTTCTTGTGACAAGACAGGCCGAGCATATGGTCGCGGCAATGACGAACTGGAGTTTGGAAAAGGTCCGAATACTTGACCCGGAGAGGTTGGCTGAGGCAAACCTCGATGTAGTCCGCACAGTCGCACAAGTGCTCGTTTTCTTGAGCAAGGTCCCGACATCAGACAGCGCCCTTGGCGAGGAGCCGGACGCAGGCGAAAAACCGCCCACTTAAATCAGGCAAAAGCAGGCGGGCACATATTGAACCGGCAACGTGAAACCTTTTATTTTCCATAGGTGCCCACTTCCTTTACCCGAAATGCCCTTTCGCGCTCCAAGTAGTCCTTCTAAAAAATAGAAATTTGGTGGAATAACGCCAGCTATTGGCAAGATCGATTTAGCCCAAAATGCCTATAAACAGGCTCTAAGAGGCGATTTATCGGCTTCTTAAGAAGGTCGCGCCAGATCCGCCCACTTGGCCTCTAAAATTGGCGCTCTTAGGCTGTTTGCCCACTTAATGCAGGACCACTCCCTGGCGTCACGCTTCAGCGCGCAATTAGGCAAAACCCCCAGTTTTCCGAGATTTTTAGAGGTCGATTTCCGTCAATTCCCGGAATTCCCCACATATCCCCGTCTGCAGAACCTCTTGTCACCATACATCAACGTCCTTTTGTGAATGGCAAGCAAGTAGATTTTGATTTGAATACCAGATGTCTCATGGCCAGATTTGGGACATTTCTGCCCTTAGCAGACTGAGACACCGATGCTATCCCTGACCTGCTTGATCGATGTTGCTTTACCATGGTGCAAACCGCTTCAGGCCCCTCAATCAAAAATCGGGTGCCGGGGATGACTGGCGATCCCGTCATCCCAATCGTAATCCGTCTCATACCAGTGGAGTAGCTCTGTGCCGTTGGCGATGTCACCACGCCACTGACACCCCGGCTCTCACCGCATGAGTCTGGGCACCGCTGCGGAACGAGCCGTCATAGCCAGCCCAAAAGGAAACATTGCTCCCAACCGCAGCATCCAGCGATCCGCCAAGTTCTGCCACATCGCGGCCAACACCTGGCCCCAGCGACTGCATCACCGGGCCGCTCGGCGCGCTGCCGAACACCAGATCGGCCGTGCCGCTGGCATCGCCGCTATCATGTGCATAGCGGGCATGGAGGCGTGGGGTGAGCGTGACACCGCCAAGCGCAATGCCCGCCTCTGCCTCGACCCCAGCATAGGCGCGGGTCCGGTCCACAGTCTGGTCGCTGCCTTGCAGCGGGCTGGGTCCGCCGGTTTCGGCGAACCTGTCCAACCGGGCCGAGACATGCCGCACCCCGCCCACCAGCTCAACGGTGGCGGTCTTGCCAACCGGCACTGTGTAACCCGCCTGTGCGCCCAGCGACCATGAAGCCACATCGCGCTGGCCAATGGCGGGCGTGGTCGGCGTGATCAGCGACGTCCGCGCCGTGCCAAAGCCATAGGCCGCCGCGCCGTCGAGCGATACGCTGCTGCTCTGCCATCCGGCAAACAGCGCCACCTGCGTTTGCTTGAAGGAGAGCGTCTCTGGATTGGCCGGATCGCGCACGGTGTAATCCGATGTGCCATGATCCACAGCGATGCCCACACGTCCTCCGCCAAAGCTCTTTTCCAGCCCCAGCACAAACCCATTGGTTGAGCCTTCCACATTGGCGACCGGGATAGTGGGGTCTGCGTCAATATCACTCCAGTTGCCGAAATAGCCGCCGAACATTGTCAGCGCATTACTGTCGCCGCCAAGGCCATTTGCATCGCGGATCGGCATGACGGCGCGGGTGACGCGGCCAGCGGTCTCGCCCACGCCGCTGCCACTCGCCATGCCGAGCAACTGCCCGATCAGCCGGTCGCCGCGATCAAAGGTGGCCGGGCCAACCAATGCGTGCACGGTGCCGAACTGGTTGCCAGCCGTGGCGGAAATCTGCCAGCGCGCGGTGATCAGCTGGTTGACGGTCTGCGTTGTGGTCGGCGTCACGCTGTTGATCGTGTTGGTAAAGGTATTGGTGTTGATGACGTTCGTACCCACCGTCGCCGGTGTTCCCGGCAGCGAACAGCCCATCGGGTTGACCCCATCGCGCGCCGCCGTCGCGCAGGTGCCCAGATTGCCTGTGGCAACCGTGGCGGGGCCATTGGTGATCACGGTGGCGGTGGTCACCTGCGTGCCGGACGCGACATTCACCGTGTTGCTGGTGCTGCCAAGCACCGTCGTTACGTTGGATACGAGCACCGGCGCACCAATGACCACACGGCGAAGGCCACTGGTCTGCTGCAAGGCTGCCCGCGCATCGGCCAGTGCGGCGACGCTAAGGGTGCCGGCGATCTGGTCGCCAACGGTGCGGGTGAAGACGGCGTCGCCATTGAGCAGGGCATCGACCTGCGTACTGAAGGTCTGATTGACGATCGAGGTTTGGGTGACGCCGGGGAGCGTCAGCGTCACGATCAGCTGCGCCGTCGTGTTGAGCGTCGTCGGGGTCGCGTGCCGGATTTGCAGAACGAACCCGCGGACCACCAGAGGAAGGCCGAACTCATCCACCCCGCCAGCCGCGTTGAAGGCCCCGCCGGTGATGAACTCACCCGTGTCGGAAATGTCGTTCAGATCCGTCAAGGTGAAACCATTCAGGCCAATTCCGGCATTTTGGACCAAGGTTTGCAAACTCTGTATGCCGGTGGCCGTTTCCCATAGCCACGGCCCGCCCGTCCCCTGTCCGCCAATGATGCTGCCATTGCGGCTGGCGGCTGTGGCAACGGTAATCGCACCAGCATTGTCGAACCCGGGTACGAACCCGAGTGCCTGAATACCGCTGGCGCGCCACAGCACCGCCTGCGTGCGGCCATCATTGCCGCGTGAGCTGCCGACAATGGTTGAACCATCGCGGCTGACTGCGACCGCGGTGGCCTGCCGCCCCAGGGTTCCATTGAGCGGAGCCGCCGACAGGTCCGGCAATTGGGTCAGGCCCGTCGATGCATCCCAGCGAAACGCGCCCAGATTGATGGCGTCGCCATTCTCATCGAAATTGTTTGCCACAAGATCAACTGAATTGCCGATAATGACATCCCCAGCGCCGTTGATGCCGCTCACCGTCAACGAGACAGATGCGCCCAGACTGCCCAGAGACTCGTATCCGCCAGCAACGCTGAAACGATGCGCGCGGGACAGGCGCGGCGCCGGATTGAGAGAGCCATCGGGCAAAAAGGGCAGTGGTGAACTGGTAACGGCAAAGAAGCTGCCATCTCCGTTCACAAAGGCAGAAGGCGCGCCGCCAAGGCGTCCGACAAATTCGGTTTCGGATATTTGTGGAAACAGCACAAGTCCGATCGCCTCGGTCCAGAAAACCGAACGCGGGACATTGAAGGTCCGCAAGGTTGTGCCGTCCGACAAGGCAATGCGCCCGTTGACGCTGCCGGTGATCGTGCCGCCATCGCCGCTTAGGTCGAAAGGCGTAAACTGGCGCGCTTCCTCACCGCCCGGCAAAGTGGGGCGACCAATCGCAATCAACTGCGGAACGCCGTTCTCCCAGACCCAGATATTGTTATCGATCGGCGTGCCAACATTGCCAGCGGGAATGGGCTGCGACAGCACGATTGTGCCGTCGGCAGAGATTGCCCTCGGCAGGATGAGGCTGTCAGGCCCGATTTCACCATTGGTGGTTGGGGATTCCGGCCCCGAGAGGGTGGTGATCCCGGTCGCTTCACTTTGTGCCCGCGCCATCTGCGGCGCAGCGAACACCGCCAGCATGGTTGCGCCGAGCAGATTGGATTTGGTGCGGTTCATCATGTCGATTCCTATTCGTCGATCTCTTCAATGGCGGTTATTTAATCGCGAAATCTAGGTGCGATAATTCCGGATTAAATCAGGCCACTCATCTCGAATGAAGATGAATTCGTGCCAATTTATCTTATATAATGCTTCGAACAGATCGAGCATTGGTGGTATTGTGGATGGTCGTCTGGTCCGCCACCCGGATTGGGGTGATAAGAAATACCACATGATCCATCGCAGGGTTGATGAACGCATTTTTCGCCACAAGTAATCGGATCAGACTGCGCAGTGTCGACATCTTCATTTGACATCAGGTTTCTCCATTTGAGCGATTGTTTGGAAACAGCAAAGTTATCGATCAGGCGTTTCAGGTTAGTTCGCAGCCCATCAACGTGCCTTGCCCGGGCGAAAGCAGCGCAGGCTACCGCGCGGTCGATCATGGCGGTCGGCGGCTGTTGATTTGCTTCCAGCGCGCGTCCTGAAGGCCTTTTGCGATTTCGAATTTCTTGTTCCAGGTGGCGCGGTTGTTGGCCTCCGACGCCTCCTTGATCGCCATCAGCGATTTCAGTTGTTCCACCCGCACTTCCAGCAGGGGGATGGGCAGCTTATCTTTGCGGGTGAAGATCAGTTCATCCGGGCCAAAATCATGGGTGGCGGAAAATCGGCCGGGCCCGGCGGAGCAGATTTTGAACGCCAGTTTCTTGGCATACTCAATCTTGGTGGCCCCCACGCCGGGCTGGCCTTTGTAATCCATGCCATAGACATAGACTGGATAGGTCACCGCGCCGGTGAGGATAAGATAGGCGTCATCTCCCCCGCCGCCGGAAAACGACCAGGTGCCATAGCTGCCGCCGTGGCCTTCGTCCTTGCGCGAGGCATAGCTCATGTCTTCAGCCAGAACGGTTTCAAACCCGCCCGCGCTCCAGCAGCCGATAAAGGCGCGATGGTCAGAGCTGATCACCAGTGCGAATTCCGCGGATGGGTCCACGTGGCGCAGTCGCCGTTATAGCTGGCGACATCCGCGGGGGAGCCGCATTTCATGTCGCCGATCTGATAGTTGCAGGCACCACCTGAACACGTTGCATCATCAACAACGGGCTCGAGCACAAGACTTTCGATACTAAAGGACATAGCCCTGCCTTTCAGCATTAAGCATTCAGCATTCAGCATTCAGCACGCCGCCCAATGCGGCGCCGCGTGGGTGAAATCGGTCGCGTGCAAGCCCGTTGTTTTGTGCCGGAGTCTTGTGCTCCACCCATCAAATCGCAAAACGCTGGCAAAACCTGCCAACCCGGCGTCAGATTTTTTTCACGCGGATAACTTTGCTACTTTTTCCATTGGATCAGGCGTGCAACACATTCGCCGTATGGGGGCTGATCAACTCGACCAGTTGTGGCACGCGTTTTCGCGCGGAGAGGCTCCGGCACGAGAAGCCTTGCTGGCGCTGTATTACGATGAGTTCCGCGCGATCGCCCGCCGGGTGCTGAATGGTGAGCCGGGCCGGATGCACTTGCAACCCACTGACCTTGTCCACGAAGCGGCGATCCGCATGATCCATTCCAACGGATTGGCGGCAGGCGATCAGAGTCATTTCCTTGCCCTGGCCGCACGGGTAATGCGCACCACCCTGATCGACGAGGTGCGCCGCCACAAGGCCGCCAAGCGCGGCGGCGATGTGATGACGCTGATGACCGATTTTGCCGATGCCGCCGCGACAATGGATATCGAGAACTTTGACGGGACGCTGGATCGGCTGGCGATGGTGGATGCCGATGCCGCGCGGATCGTCGAGCTACGGTTTTACACCGGCCTGACTATGCTCGAAATCGCCAGCCACCTGGACTTGTCCGAACGCACCGTTCATCGCCGTTGGCAAAGCGCACGGGCCTGGCTGTTGAAAGAGATGCAGGTCGCCTGATGGATCTGACGCGCGAACGCCGCTTGCTGCGCCTGTTCGAAGAATCGCTCGATTGGCCGCCAGAAGCCCGCGAGGCGCGCTTGCGTGAAGTGCTGGCGGGCGAGCCCGATGTGCTGACAGAGGTGCTGGCAATGCTGCGCGCGGACCAATCATCCGCGCTGATCCCGACTTTGCCGCCAGAACTGGAGCTTTCCCCCGATGACCGGCCGCCGCCCGAAAGGATCGGCAATTACCGCGTGGTCGAGGAAATCGGGCGCGGTGGGATGGGTTTGGTCTATCTTGGCGCGCGCGATGATGGCCTGTTCGATCAGCAGGTGGCGATCAAGGTGATCCGCCGCACCATCCTGTCTGCCACCACCCACGAACAATTCGCGACCGAACGTCGCATTCTCGCCCGGCTGCATCACCCCCACATCGCCCACCTGCTTGATGGTGGGGTGAGCGATGATGGCTCGCCCTATATCATAATGGAACTGATCAAGGGCGTACCGATCACCGATTACGCGGCCACGAACGGCCTTGATCTGGCGGCGCGCCTCGGCCTGTTTCGCGATGCCTGCGCGGCGCTCGAATATGCCCATCGCGAATTGGTCGTCCACGCCGATGTGAAGCCCAGCAATGTCGTGGTGGCCGAAGGGTTCGGGGTAAAGCTGCTTGATTTCGGCATTGCCAGGTTGGTGGGCGAGGATGGCGGTAAGGCTGGCAATGCCCACACCCCCGGCTATTCCAGTCCGGCACGCCGCGCGGGCGAACGCTCCACCCCGACGGACGACGTGTTCGCTCTGGGCGTGTTGTTGGACAAGCTGATCGATGGTGCGGCGGGGACAGACGGCGATCTGCGCGCCGTTGCGGCCAAGGCGGCGCAGGAGAATGCAAGCCTGCGTTACGGCGCGGTTAGCGATTTGATCGCCGACCTTGATCGCTGGCAGCGGCATGAACCCGTATCCGCCCGCCCGCCCGGCCGCAGGCGTGGGGCGTTGCTGGTGTGGCGCCGCAACCGGTTGCTGATTGCGAGCGGCGCTGCGCTGGTGATCGTGGCGGTAGCGATGACCGGCCTGTTCCTGCACGCCGCAAGCGCCCGCGATTCTGCCGAACAACGCTTTGCCGAAACCCGCAGCCTATCGAACTTTCTGGTGAGCGACGTTGTCACCGATCTGGAAACGATGCCCGGCACCGGGCCGATGCGCCAACGGATTGCCGAACGCGCAAGCGTTGCCTTGGAAAAGCTGGGTCAAGTGCCGGGCGCGCCGATCGATCTGCAGATTGAGACCGCCAATGCCTATGCTCGAGTGGGAGAGATCCTTGCTGCCGAAGACCTGCGCGATGTCATGGACCCGGCCACTGGCGATGCGGTGCTGGCCCGGGCTGAACAATCCTTGCGCGATCTGCACCGGCGGTTGCCGGGCCGCGACGATCTGGCGCTGTCGCTGGCACGCACGCTCTATGCCCGCGCCCTGTTTGCCGGAGAGGCGCGGATTGATCAGCCGCAGGCCTTTGCCGCGCTTGCCGAAGTTGACCGGCTGGCAGCTCCGCTGATCGCGCGGGATCCGGACCATCTTGCCGCGCGCATGATCCGCGCGCGGGCCGAAATGTTGCGGGCCGACAGCCACAGCATCGAAGCTGATTACCCAAACGCGATTGCCGCATTGCGCCGCGCCGCCGCGCTGACCGCCGGGTTGACCCCGCAAACGCCGCGGCAACGCGCCGATCTGGCTTTGGCGCGCGAACAGACCGCAACATTGATGGGCGATGCTGTCTGGTATGGCGGCAATCACGCGGGCGCTTTGCCGCACTACGTTGCGGGCCGAACGTCGTTGGCCGATCAGGCGTTGGGCAAGGATGTCCGTGTCCTGAAGCGCCTCGCCTACACGACCTTCACCGTTGCCAGTTCGCTTTTCGCGCAGGATCCGGACGAAGCTATCGCTATTTCGGAAGCTGGGCTTGCTGATATCGCGCGGCTGCGCCGGTTTGACGACAGCGTCAGTGCCCGGCGCATGGAAAACATCGTGCGCGAAGAGTATAGCTACGAATTGCAAAGCGTTGGCCGGATCGCTGAAGCATACCGTCAGAATGATCTCGCCATCGCCGGCTACCGGGAAAATGCTCGAATGCAGCCGGGCAATTATCAAGTGCTGCGCGCGCTTCCGGTGGCCTTGCGCCCCTCAGGTGAGCTCTATCGCGACACCGGACAGCCAGCCTTGGCCTGCGCACGTTTCCGCGAAGCCGCTGCGATCTGGGCCAGGCTGGCGCGGGAAAATAGAGTCAGTGCGTTCGATCAGGGAAATGATGTCGCACTCATCCGCGAGCGGCTGGCCCGCTGTCGGTGATCGGCCGCGGACCTACAATAAGCAATCGTTTCGAGAAACGACTACCCGATTGTAAAGATGGCCGATAGCGTTCTCGGATAGCCGGATATGCACGTGGCGCTGGCCGGGAAATAACAGTTCGCCTCGTCCGGTCAGATGATGCACCGCTCGCAGGACTTCCATTGCCTTTGGGGCCAGAGGCACGATATGGTCGAAAGCCTCATCGTCCATACGATCCTGTGTTAGTTTCATGCGCTCGGCGGGAATGTGCCAAACTGGGTTTTGGACTTTTTGCGGGTCAAAAATGTCTGCAATGGGAAACTCATCCCACCGCGCGCCGCGCACAACACCTGGGCGGACGGCTGTCAGCGCCAGCAAACGCGACGCCAGCGGCGTGACCGGATAGGCACCAGAGGTTTCGGTCTTACACAGCAGGTCCCGCAGTGCGGCCAAGTCTGTTACAGCCGGTTTCTTGCGCCCCTTCGGCTTAGGTAATAGCGCAGTATTCAAATCCTTGGCTGGATTATCACGCGCCAGTCGTTTCGAAAGCGCCAGCAGCAACACGTCGCTCTCGAGCGAGCGAATGACGATTAACTGGTGATGATCGGACCAGCGGCCCTTTTGACGCTCATGCCATTCACCCGCTACCGATTCGAAGGAGTGATCCACGGCCAATCTCCCAGCATTGGCCCCGCGCTTCTTCTCTGCACCGGGATCAACGCCCTCCCGCAGCAACCGGCGGGCTTTGTCCCGTTCATCGCGCGCTGTGGTCAAGGTGACTTCGGGATAGGGGCCAAATGAAAGCAGCTTCTCCTTGCCTGCTAGGCGGTGTACTCCATGCGCCAGAGTTCGCCGCCGTCCTTGCGCACAAGGAGGAAAAGGCCCTTTTCATCGGCCAGTTTATAGTTGCGGTCAGCCGGTGCAGCTTTGCGGATCTTCGTGTCAGATAACATGCCAGTACCCCGCCGGGCGTATCGGTTCAGCCGTTACCCCCGAAGTCACCCCCAAAAGCACTATCCATGGATGGCATGGCACACCCTGCAGGTCCCATTAAGACAGTCCACTAGGAATTTGAGGGTTTTTGGCATGCCTTGGCATCTCATGGCAAGGCAAGGTGGTAGCGGAGGAGGGACTCGAACCCCCGACACGCGGATTATGATTCCGCTGCTCTAACCAGCTGAGCTACTCCGCCCCATGGTGCAGATTGGTCAATCTCTGCAAGACGAGGCGCGCTCCTAACCGCGACCGGTGGTGTG
>CAMTWP010000006.1:0-45715 GCA_947085475.1 uncultured Novosphingobium sp.
ATCCAAGCGGCGCTGCGAATGCTTGATGGCTGTTGAGCGGGCCCACTGCAAAGCAGTGGGTCCACAGGCGCTACCAATGCCAAACCTGCGCACCAGCAGGGGCTACGCTGCACAAGATGGAAAGGTTCCGCGCAGCCCCTGCTGCATCAGACGGTGACATTTCTATCTGGCAGAAATAGTGCCTTCTCTAATTAGCAAGGACAATGCACAGGCGTAACCCGTCCTGCAAACCATCCCTCACCCAAATCCGGCGCGGCATGCGATGGCTAAAGGGTGCCCTGCCAATGTCAGATCGGGTCGGTCCTTTCCGGCGATCAACCCCAACGCCCGCCTGAAGTCGTAATCGGCCAGTGGCACGGCAACGATGCCTGCGCGTACCAAGGATTCGGGCGCCGTGGTGACACCCATTCCGGCGCGCACCATTTCAAGGCAGCGATCATCGTTGGTCGAGCGCAAGAAGAACGGCGGGCGCACAGCGCGCTGCGTGAACCAGCGACTGGTCTCGGCCAAAATCTCGCAACTGCGCCGCGCAATCATCGTTTCAGACGCGACATCACGCGCATCAATTGACGTAGCACCCGCCAAGGCGTGGCCTTCGGGCAGGAACAAGCGATAACCTTCCTCCAGCAGCATCAACGATGGGCGGTTGGAATCTTCGGGCCGCAGCAACGTGATAATCGCGTCGATTTGCCCCTCGCTCAGTTTTCGGCGCAGTTCGGCATCAGTCCCTTCGGCAAGACTGATCGGCTGTGGTCCGCTCCACGCTCCGGCGATCTTGGCCAAATCGGCTGTGGCGATGGAAGGGATCACCCCCAGACGCAGCGGACCAAGCGGCGCTGGCACATCGTCAAACGCGGCTTCGGCGGCGCGGAACTCGCGCTCTATCGCGCGGGCGTGGGCGACCAGCTTTGTGCCGGCCTCAGTCAAGCGCACCTGCCGCCGTTCACGCTGGAACAGCAGCGTTCCGGCCATGCGCTCCAATTCCGCAATGGCGGCGGACAGCGTGGGCTGCGCCACGCCCAACCGCTCGGCCGCGCGCGTGAAATTGCCCGTTTCGACAAGTGCGAGGAACTGACGAAGGTGCGCGCGTTTTATCATAGGCAAATTCTATACTCATGCGCCGAATAAATCAATTTTGAGCGTAGAATTGCCGATGATAGACGGGATACTGAAAAAACCAGAGAGGATGCAGCGATGAGCGCCCCTGTCCTGCCCAGTGCATTGGACACCAGCAGCCCCGAGGCGATGGCCCGCGCTGCACACAATCGCGCACTGGCCAAAGAACTGCGGGCGCGCGTGCGCCAAGCGGCTTTGGGCGGCGACACACGCAGCCGGGATCGCCACGTTGCGCGCGGCAAACTGCTGCCACGCGATCGGGTAGAACGGTTGCTCGATCCGGGATCACCATTTTTGGAAATGGGACAACTGGCCGCCAACGGCATGTATGGCGATGAAGTGCCGGGAGCCGGGATCATTACGGGCATTGGCCGCGTATCAGGCCGTCAGTGCATGATCTTTGCCAATGACGCTACGGTCAAAGGCGGCACCTACTTCCCGATGACGGTGAAGAAGCATTTGCGCGCGCAGGAAATAGCGCAGGAAAACCGCCTGCCCTGCGTCTATTTGGTCGATAGCGGCGGGGCGAACCTGCCCAATCAGGCCGAAGTCTTCCCCGATCGCGATCACTTCGGACGGTTTTTCTACAATCAGGCGAACATGAGCGCGCTGGGCATTCCGCAGATTGCCAGCGTAATGGGTAGCTGCACCGCAGGCGGCGCTTACGTGCCTGCCATGTCAGATGAATCCGTGATCGTGCGCGAACAGGGCACGATCTTTCTGGCCGGACCGCCGCTGGTAAAGGCCGCGACGGGCGAGGAGATCACTGCCGAGGCGCTGGGCGGCGGCGATCTGCATGCACGCAAAAGCGGCGTGGTTGATCATCTGGCTGACAATGACGAACACGCGCTAACGATTGTGCGCGATATTGTCTCGCATCTCGGTGTCTCGACTTTGCTCGACACGAACGGGAAGGAAGTCCGATCTCCGGTTTATCCTGCCGAAGATTTGTATTCCATCATCCCAGACGATGTGCGCGCGCCCTATGACGTGCGCGAGGTGATTGCACGCATTGTCGACGGCAGCGAATTTCACGAATTCAAGGCGCTTTACGGCACCACACTGGTGTGCGGTTTTGCGCATATCCACGGGCTTCAAGTGGCAATCCTTGCCAACAACGGCGTGCTATTTTCAGAAAGCGCGCAAAAGGGCGCGCACTTCATCGAACTCGCCTGCCAACGCCGCATCCCGCTGCTGTTCTTGCAGAACATTTCCGGCTTCATGGTCGGCGGCAAATATGAGGCCGAAGGCATCGCCAAACACGGTGCAAAGCTGGTGACGGCGGTCGCCACCGCCCAAGTGCCCAAAATCACCGTGCTGATCGGCGGCAGTTTTGGCGCGGGCAATTACGGCATGTGCGGCCGCGCCTATCAGCCGCGCTTCCTGTTCACATGGCCCAACGCGCGGATTTCGGTGATGGGCGGCGAACAAGCGGCGTCTGTTCTGGCAACGGTCCATCGCGATGCCGAATCGTGGTCGGCTGAAGATGCCGAAGCGTTCAAAGCGCCAATCCGGCAGAAATACGAAGACGAAGGCAATCCCTACTACGCCACCGCGCGGCTATGGGACGATGGCGTAATTGATCCCGTGCAAACACGCGATGTGCTAGGGCTGGCGCTGGAAGTATGCTTGCAAGCGCCCGTCGCGGAGGCACCCCGCTTTGGGGTGTTCCGGATGTGAGGGGAAACCAAATGATCAAATCCCTCCTCATCGGCAATCGCGGCGAAATCGCCTGCCGGGTTATCCGCACCGCCAAGGCCTTGGGCATACGCACTGTGGCGGTCTATTCCGATGCAGACGCCAATGCGCTACATGTCCGCTCTGCCGATGAGGCGGTGCATATCGGTCCCTCTCCCGCGCGCGAAAGCTATCTGGTGGGCGACAAGATCATCGCCGCTGCCAAGGCCACCGGCGCAGAGGCGATCCATCCCGGCTATGGCTTTCTGTCCGAAAACGCCGCGTTTGCGCAGGCCGTGATCGATGCGGGGCTGAAATGGGTGGGGCCGAAACCGGTATCGATCACCGCCATGGGGCTGAAGGATGCGGCCAAGGCGCGGATGATTGCGGCAGGTGTTCCGGTGACGCCGGGGTACTTGGGCGAGGATCAAAGCCCTGAGCGTTTGCAGGCAGAGGCCGACGCGATTGGCTATCCGGTACTGATCAAGGCCGTGGCGGGCGGCGGCGGCAAGGGCATGCGCCGGGTAGAATGCGCTGCTGACTTTGCCGAAGCTCTGGCGTCTTGCCGTCGCGAAGCGGCATCTTCGTTCGGCGATGATCGCGTGCTGATCGAAAAGTACATCCTCTCACCCCGCCACATCGAAGTGCAAGTGTTCGGCGATAGCCACGGCAATGTGGTGCATTTGTTTGAGCGTGATTGTTCATTGCAGCGGCGGCACCAGAAGGTGATCGAAGAAGCCCCTGCCCCCGGCATGGACGCCGCCACGCGCGAGGCCGTTTGTGCCGCAGCGGTGCGCGCCGCCAAAGCGGTGGACTATGAAGGCGCGGGCACGATTGAATTCATCGCCGATGGCAGCGAAGGCCTTCGCGCAGACCGCATCTGGTTCATGGAAATGAACACGCGGTTGCAGGTGGAACATCCGGTGACCGAGGAGATCACCGGAGTCGATCTGGTGGAATGGCAATTGCGTGTGGCCAGCGGTGAGCCCTTGCCCAAGCGGCAGGACGAACTGACGATCCATGGTTGGGCGATGGAAGCGCGGCTCTATGCCGAGGACCCGGCCAAGGGCTTTTTGCCGAGCATTGGCCGCGTGACCGACTTCCACTTTCCGGAATATCGCGCGCGGATCGATACGGGCGTTGAGGCTGGCGCGGAAATATCGACGTTCTATGACCCAATGATCGCCAAAGTCATTGTCCATCGTGATACCCGCAAGGACGCGATTGCCGCCTTGCGCGAGACGCTGGAAGAGGGCGTGGTCGGACCGCTGATTTCCAACAGCTGGTTCTTGTGGCGGCTGTTGGGGCAGGACGCCTTTGGCGCAGGCGTTGTCGATACCGGCTTGATCGAGCGCAATCTGGAAACCCTCACGACCCGGCCCGAACCTTCAGGCGAAAGCTTGACGCGCGCAGCGATGCGGCTTGCCGGAACGCCGGGAAATACGCCATGGTCTTGCCAATCAGGACTGCGGCTAAACGCCCCTGCCCAGCGAACGGTGCTGCTGGCCGATCAGTTTGGGCGACGCTTTACGGTGCAATTGCCGAATGAACCGGCATTCGACGCATGGCCTGCTGCGCGTACAACCAGCGTGGACGAAGGCGGTGAGCGGTTCTCGATGCGCTTGGCCCGCACCGAAAGTGGCGGCCTTGGCGCTGCCTCGGACGGCGCGATTCTTTCGCCCATGCCGGGCAAAGTGATTTCGGTCGATGTCGTGGCAGGCCAAGCCGTGACCAAGGGTCGGAAACTGCTGGTGCTCGAAGCGATGAAGATGGAACACACGCTGACCGCGCCATTCGATGGCACCGTTGCAGAATTGAACGCCTTGGCAAATACCCAGGTACAAGTTGAGGCACTGCTGGTGAGGATTGCCAAGGCGAACTGATTTTACCGCGGTGCCATGCGAATGGCACCGTCGAGGCGGATAACCTCTCCGTTCAGCATCGGATTGGTGATGATGCTTTCCACCAGTTGTGCATATTCCTCTGGCTTGCCCAAACGGCTTGGGAAAGGCACTTGCAGACCCAGCGAATCTTGCGCGTCCTGCGGCAATCCGGCCAGCATCGGGGTCCAGAAGATGCCCGGTGCAATCGTCATCACGCGGATGCCCGAACGCGCCAGTTCGCGCGCGATAGGCAAGGCCATGCCAACCACACCGGCCTTTGACGCCGCATAAGCCGATTGACCGATCTGGCCTTCAAACGCGGCCACGCTGGCGGTGTTGATAATCACGCCGCGTTCTTCGCCAACTGGATCGCCGGTTGCAGCCCGCGCGCTGAACTTTGACAGCACGTTGAACGTGCCAATCAGATTGATCGTGACGATCTTGGCAAAGTGGCCAAGCGGCGTGGCCGATCCGTCTTTGGCAATCACTTTGGCGGGCGGTGCAATCCCGGCACAGTTCACGAGAATGCGGGCGATGCCGTGCTTTTCTTCAGCTTGCGCCAAGGCGGCATCAACCGATGCTTCATCGGTAACGTCCGTCGCGATGAACAGCCCGCCGATGGAAGCAGCGGTGGCTTCACCGCGTTCCCGATCAAGATCGAAGATCGCAACTTTGGCCCCGCACGCGGCAAGGCGCTGCGCTGTGGCTTGACCAAGCCCAGATGCGCCGCCCGTAACGATTGCGGCAAGTCCGTTGATTTCCATGACTTCCAGATACCTCTCAAAAACGGGGTCATTGCACTTATAGCCCCAGATAGCCGACTTGCTCTTGTTGTGTATCGGGCGAATCCTTGTGCAAACGAACCGAGCCAAACGGTCGCTCCAACATTCGCCGCACAGATTTGGGGAAACCGTCGATGGTAAAGGCATCCACGTCTGCCTGTACTGTCAAATCGGCGGTGGTGTAACGGTCGCGGGTTCGCAAATAATCACCCCAAGTCGGGAATTGATACCGCTCAGTCCACACTTGCGCATCGGCTATATCGCGCGAAAGCGACCAGTTGAAACCGCCGTTGCGCAACCGTACCCGTTGCAGTCGCAACATTGCAGCGTAAAAGCCGCGCCCGTCGTGTTCTGCCACCAGATATTCGATCGAGATCACAATCGGACCGGACCGTAGGGTAATGTCCAACCGCACTTCGGGATCGGCCGGTATGTCGGCCATGACCACCGCCACTTGTTCATGCAAAGGCAGCGGAGAAGCGATCATCAGCAAAGGAATCAGGCAAAGCCCCACTCCCGACGCAATAAGCGCAAACTGCACCGAAGTAGCGCCAGCGGTCAGCCCGCCGATCAACGCGCCAATGGCGATGCCGCCGGTCAGCGCAGCTGTGAATAATGAAAGCGCGCGGGCGGTTACCCAGCGTGGCGCACCCACTTGCACCGCGATATTGAACAGCGCGATGCTCAGGATGTTCGATCCGCCCACCATGAACATGCCAAAGCACGTAAGCGGCAACCACCGGCTAACCCCGACCAGCATCAGCGAAACGCCGCCGATCAGCATTAACAGTCGCGTCGCCTTTTCAATGCCCAACCCGTGGTGAAGCTTGCCGACGAACAATGCCCCTACCACCGCCCCTGCCCCACCAGCGCCAAGCAAAAGGCCGAAAGTTGCGGCGTTTCCGCCCAGAATATCTTTGGCGATTAACGGTGCCAGCGCCGTCCCGGTGGAGCCTACAAGGCCAAATAGGAACGCCCGCATCAGCACTTTGCGGATCATCGCCGAATGGAAAACAAACCGCGCCCCCGAAACAATCGCCCGATCAATCCGCTCAGGCGGCAAGCGCGATGGAAGGTGCAATCTGCGCCACGCCAAAAAGGCGAACAGCAGCGGCAGATAGAACACGGCATTCATCGCAAATGCTGCGTGCGCCCCGGCCAGCAGAACCACGGCCCCGCCAATCGCAGGGCCGAAACTGCGCGCAACATTATAGCTGATCGTGCCCAGTGCAATCGCCGCTGGCAGCTGCTTTGGCCCCACCTGCTCACCGATCGAGGATTGCCACGCCGGGGTATAGATCGAAACACCCGTCCCGATCAGCACACAAAAGGTCAGCAAGACCCAAGGCGATGCGAGGCCCAACCAGGCCAGCACAGTAAGGATGACCCCGCAGACAGACGAAATCGCCAGCCCAGCCATTGCAATCTTGCGCTTGTCGAACATGTCGGCAATCGCGCCTGCTGGTGCTGCAACCAGCATCAGCGGCAGCATCATCGCGGTTTGCACCAGCGCGACCATGCCCGGATCATTGGTCTGGCGCGTCATTTCCCATGCCGCGCCCACACCAAGGATCAATTGCCCGAAATTCGATAACAGGCTGGCTGTCCATATCCGCCGGAACACCGGCTCTTTGAGCGGTGCAAACATGCCAGGTGGCGCTTCTTCCGAGCTTTGTTGGTTCTGGCTCATCGGCATAGTCGTAGACAACTTCCATCAAAGATCACGTATTATTCAAAAATGTCCTGCACCCGATTGCTCGCGCGCCCGGCCTGACTTTGCAATGGCGGGCGTTGAGTTTAGGCTACGCCGATGACCGAACACCCAACAATCGTTCTCCACGGCTTTTGGCGCTCTACCGCATCATGGCGCGTGCGCATCGCGCTCGAACTCAAAGGTTTGGAGTGGACCGGCGTGGCGCATCAATTGCGCCTTGGCGAACAGCGCGCACCTGCATACCTCGCGCTCAATCCGCAAGGCTTTGTGCCTGCGCTGGAAGTGGGCGGCGATGTGCTGACGCAAAGTGTGGCGATTTGTGAATATCTGGACGAGGTCCATCCCGAACCATCGCTCTTGCCCGCCACCGCACTGGCACGGGCAAAAGTGCGCGCGGCAGCCCAAGTAATCGCTTGCGACATTCATCCGGTGCAAAATCTCAAAGTGCTAAAAATGCTGAAAAAACGTGGGCTGGATCAAGCCGCAACTGATGCATGGGCTGCCGAAATCATCGAAACCGGGCTTCAAGCATTTGCCAGCCTGATCGCCGGACATAATGGGCCTTATTGCTTTGGCGCAGAAGTCACGCTGGCCGATGTCCTGTTGGTGCCGCAACTGGGCAACGCACGGCGGTTTGGCGCGCGCTTTGATTTTGGCCGCATCGCCGCGGTTGAGGCGGCCTGCATGGAGCTACCCGCCTTCATCGCCGCGGCACCCGAAAACCAGCCTGACGCCGAATAATCCGCCGACCATCTGACACAAAACTCTTGTAAAGCAGATTGCAGGACCGGCATTGCACTGCCATGGGCCGCGGCTGATGACTTGTGAAGGATGTGCCACAATGCTGACCGCCGCGCTCGGCATAGACTTTGGCACCACCAATTCCGTGGTGGCGCGCAGCGGTGCGGGTTCTGCGGTCGATCTGGTGTCATTCGCCGCGCCCGAAGCGGTCACCAGCGTGTTCCGCTCCGCCCTGTGTTTTTGGCAAGATGCCGATATGCGCGGTGGGTTGGCGCATGAGGCCGGACCTTGGGCCATCGCCGAATTCCTCGATTTCCCGCAAGGTTCGCGCTTCCTGCAATCGTTCAAATCGGTGGCCGCCAGCAGTACGTTCGAACACGCCAACTTGTTTGAAAAGCGATTGCGCTTTGAAGAACTCGGCCAGATCTTCCTGCGCCACCTGATCGATCACGCCGGCCCTGCTTTGGCCCAGTTGCCCGAACGGATCATCGTCGGGCGGCCTGTGCGCTATGTCGGATCACGCCCCGATGCCGCCCTGGCCCGCACCCGATACGACGCGATGTTCTCGTTGCTCGACCGTCCGGTGCATTATGTTTATGAGCCATTGGGCGCGGCCTACAGCTTCGCCACACGCCTGACCGAACCTGCCACGCTGCTCGTGGCGGATTTCGGCGGCGGCACCAGCGATTTCTCGATTGTGCGGATTGACGCCCCCGGCGCTGCCAAGCGGTGCCTGCCTTTGGGTTCAGCCGGTATCGGCATTGCGGGCGACCGTTTCGATTTCCGCATCATGGACCATTTGATCCTGCCCCTGCTCGGCAAAGGCGGCACCTATAAATCGTTCGACAAAGTGCTGGAAATTCCTGCCGGACACTTCACCGATTTCGGCGATTGGTCGCGCCTTGCGCTGATGCGCAACCGCCGCACGCTGGAGGAACTGGCCCGACTCAAGCGAGCCGCCACCGATCCTGCCGCTATTGGCCGGATGATCGCGGTGATCGAACATGAACTCGGCCACGGCCTCTACGAAGCGGTCGGCCAATTGAAGCGCGCGCTATCCACGCAAGACCACGCCGAATTCCGCTTTGAAAGCGATGACCTGACCATCGCGGCAGATGTCAGCCGCGCCCAGTTCGAAAGCTGGATCGCGCCCGATCTTGCCCGCATTGCCGAAACGGTGGACGGCGCACTGGCGGCGTCAGGCCTTGCGCCTGATCAGATCAATCACGTCTTCCTGACCGGCGGATCATCGCTGATCCCGGCGGTGCGCGCCTTGTTCGAACAACGCTTTGGTACAGAGCGGATTGCGTTCGGCGATGAATTGACCTCGATTGCCCACGGCCTTGCGCTGATCGGCCAGACGCCAGACTTAAGTGATTGGCTGGCACCGGCAGATGCCCTTTTGTGATCCCGTCATGATGTGACACAGCCTTGCATCGCACATTGCAATGTGAAATAGCCTTAGCAGAACGCAGTCGGCGCACAGCCGATCACCAAGGATTGAATATCATGGCCAAGTTCCTGATTATCGAAGCCCGCTTTTACGACCACCTCAACGATATGCTGATCGCCGGGGCCAAAGCAGCAATCAAGGCGGCGGGCCATGAATCCGAAGTCATCACCGTTCCCGGCGCGCTCGAAATCCCCGGCGCCATCGCGTTAGCCGATGAATCCGGCAGCTACGACGGCTTCGTGGCCATCGGCGTGGTTATCCGGGGTGAGACGTATCACTTCGAAATCGTCGCGGGCGAAAGCGCGCGCGGGATCATGGCGCTTACCATGGACGGCACCGCCATCGGCAACGGCATCCTGACGGTTGAAAACGAAGAACAAGCCCTCGTTCGCGCTGATCCTGCGCAAAAGGACAAGGGCGGCGAAGCAGCCAAGGCGGCAATGGCCTTGCTCGCCCTGCGCGAACGCTTTGCCTAAACCGCCCCTGCCCCAAATGGCAGGTCTGCGCTTGTCGCCATCGCGCCCATAGCGGCACGATGAGCGACAATCGTTACCGCAAAGTGCCGTCCAAGCGCCTGTCCCGCCTCGCCTCGTTCGGCCAACTGGCGGGCGGCGTGGCGGGCGGGATGCTGGCCGAAGGCGCGCGGCGTCTGGTGCGCGGAGAAGCGCCGCGTTTGTCCGACATGCTGCTGACACCGGGCAACGCGCTGCGCGTAGCCGATCAGCTTTCGCGGCTGCGCGGCGCGGCGATGAAGCTGGGGCAGATGATCTCGCTCGATGCGGGCGATGTCCTGCCGCGCGAGCTAACCGAGATCCTCGCACGGCTACGCGATTCGGCACATTTCATGCCGCCTGCCCAGCTTGAGCGGGTCCTGACCGCCGAATGGGGCACAGGCTGGCGCAGCCGCTTTGCGCATTTCGAAGCACGTCCGATTGCAGCTGCCTCCATCGGACAAGTCCACCGCGCCACCTTGCCCGATGGCCGCGTTCTGGCAATCAAGGTGCAATATCCCGGCATCGCCAGCAGCATCGCCGCCGATGTCGATAATGTCGCCACCCTTCTGCGCATGTCGGGGCTGCTGCCATCCACGCTCAGCATCGCGCCACTGCTGACAGAAGCCAAGCGCCAGTTGCACGAAGAGGCCGATTATGGCCGCGAAGCTGCGATGATGCGCCGCTATGCCGCATTGCTGGCACACGATCCGGCGTTCCTTTTGCCCGCGCCTTATGATCCGCTGTGTGGCCGCAATGTGCTGGCCATGGACTTCATCGAAGCGCGCCCTATTGAAACATTGGCAGCAGCCACACCCGAAGCCCGCAACCGGGTGCTTGGTGCCATGATGGGGCTGGTCTTGCGCGAATTGTTCGAATTCGGCTTCATGCAAACCGATCCCAACTTCGCCAATTTCCGTTGGCAACCCGATAGCGAGCGCGTCGTCCTGCTCGACTTCGGCGCAGCGCGCGCCATCGCTCCGGCAACAACCGCCGCCTATCGCCGAATGATGCTGGCGGGCCTTGCCGCAGATCGCGATGCCTTGCGCGATGCACTGGTGGACATCGGCTTCGTCGCGCCTGCGGTCCTCGCGCGGCACGGCACGGCGCTCAACCGTATGATCGATGTCCTGCTCGAACACCTCGGCAAGCCCGGCTTGTTCGACTTTTCCGACCGCTCTTTCGTTGAACGTGTCCGCGCCGAGGCCGAAACAATCTTCGCCGACCGCTCCACTTGGCACGTGCCCCCTGCCGAAACGCTATTCGTGCAACGCAAAGTCAGCGGCACCGCGCTGCTGGCAGTACGCTTGAAGGCAAGCCTGCCCTTACGGGAAATGGTGGAATGCGCTGTTTCTGACGTAGCGCAAGGCCCACCCCGCTGAGACTAAACTCACCTGTGGCTCGCTAAGTCTAGCGGCCCTCCCGCAGGCAGTAAGGCAAAGGCACACCCGCTTTCTTCCCCCCTCCCGCCTGCGGGAGGGGCTGGGGGTGGGCATAGCACCGCTGCAGCTTCGCTCCTTCCAAACCAAAAAAGGGGGGCCAACTTGCGCTGGCCCCCTTGGAAAGTTTGGGAGAGGATGCCTGAAAGGCACCCCCTCTATCCATCCGTACTGACAATGCTGCAAGTGCGAAACAAGCAAAGACAGTTGCGCATTATGCAACTGTTGCGCGCTTTGCCGCCAGCACCGTATTGCTGAGCAAGCAAGCGATGGTCATCGGGCCAACACCACCTGGCACCGGGGTGACCGCTTTGGCGTGATCGAGTTCGTGCGTAGCGCAATCGCCGATCAACCGCGTCTTTCCATCGTGGTCGGTCACGCGGTTGATGCCCACATCGATCACCACCGCGCCGGGCTTTACCCAGTAACCGCGCACCAGATGGGGCGCGCCCGCTGCGGCCACGATAATATCGGCCTTGCGCGCCACATCGGGCAGATCAAGCGTCTCGATGTGCGTGACGGTGACCGTCGCTTCCCGCTCCAGCAGCAGCATCGAAACCGGCTTGCCCACGATGTTCGATTTGCCGATCACCACTACGTTCAACCCGCGATAATCATCGATCACGCTATCAAGCAGCAGCATCACCCCCAGCGGCGTGCACGGCACCAACCCGCCCGTCCCGGTGGACAAGCGCCCGACGTTGACCGGATGGAAGCCGTCCACGTCCTTGCCCGGATCGATCCGGTCCAGCACCAGCGCGGCATCAATGTGCTTTGGCAGCGGCAATTGCACCAGAATGCCATGAACTGCGGGATCGGCATTGAATTGATCAATCAGCGCCAGAACGTCAGATTGCGGGGTGTCAGCAGGCAGGCGGTGCTCAAGCGAATGGATGCCCGCTTTGCGGCATTGCGCGATCTTGCGCCCCACATACACCTCGCTGGCTGGATCATTGCCGACAAGGATAACCGCAAGGCCCGGAGCCGGACCGCCGCTGGCGACCATATCGGCCACATCTTGCGCTGTGCGTTCCAGCACTTGCGCCGCCAGCGCCTTGCCATCGATAATCTGTGCCATATCGCCTCAATCCCCCGCGCCGCGCGGCATCAAGGCCGCATCGCTATAGGGGATATTGTATGTGTTGCATACAAATAGATCAACCGGCCTTTTGCAACTCCGGAATAACTTGGGTCAGCACATGCTTGAGCGCCTTGCCGTTCAAATCGCGGGCGCGGGCTTCGGTTTCGGCTTCGGAATAGCAGCGCAGTTCGGGCGCGTTGCCCGATGGGCGGAAGTGCAGGATCGCCCCACTGGCAAAGCTCATGCGATAGCCGTCGGTCGTATCAATCACGGTGGGAAGCCCCGCAATATCGCCGAACACGCGGGCGATGCGGGCCAGTTGCTCGCCCGTTGTGCCTTTGGACAGGAACGCGATCAGCGCCGCGCTATCGCTTTGCGGGAAATCGGCCACGCGGTCGCTATAAGTAAAGCGCGGCGGCAGTTCGGCAACGGTATCGGCAATCGGCTTTGCTCGCGCGGCTGCAACGATCGCGACAATCGGCAGCAGCGCATCGCGCGTTGGCAGCGCAGAAAGCGTGCCCACCTGCGTGCCCAGCAGCACCCCGCCGTTGGCCTCATACCCGATAACGCAAGCTGCGGGATCAGCCTTGGCCGCATCCATCATCGACGCAATCACGTAAGGCGATCCGATCCGCGTGCGCAGAACCTGAGGCACGGCGCCGCTCAATTCCGCCACGGTATTGCTGCTGACCGGGGTGACGATCACATCGGCCCCCAGCGCCCGCGCGCACAACAGCCCAACAATATCGCCGCGCAGCCAGGTGCCGCTGGCATCCGAAACCAAAGGCCTGTCTGAATCGCCATCGGTTGAAATAATCGCATCAACTGCATTTTCCGCAGCCCATTGCGCTGCCAGCGCGATGTCTTCTTCGCGGATGGCTTCGGTATCGACCGGCACAAACTGTTCAGAGCGCCCGAATGGCACTGGTGTGCCACCCAGCGCCGTCACCGCGCGAACCAGCAAATCGCGGCCAACAGCAGAATGCTGATAAACGCCAACGGTCAGCCCTGCCAAGGCATCTGCACCGAAATGGCTGACATAGCGCGCAATATAGGCGTCCTCCACGTCCAGCACTTCTGGCAAGGTCACGGGAGAAATCAGGCCATCACCTGCGTCATACCGGCCAGCGTCAATTGCGACGCTTTGCCCAATGATGCCCGCTTCATCGCTTTTCAGCACTTCGCCATGGGGTCGATAGAACTTGATGCCGTTGCGATCCGCTGGAATGTGGCTGCCGGTGACCATGATCGAGGGCATACCAATACCCATCGCGTAAAACGCCAGTGCAGGGGTCGGCGTAAAGCCGCAGAACACTACCTCACCCCCGCAATCGCGCACTGCCGTGGCACAAGCTGCCAGAATTCGCGGCGTGCTCACCCGCAAATCGCCCGCAAGCGCCACTTTATCACCCACTGCAAACTCACCGATCTGCTTCAGGTACTGCAGAAACGCCGTGGCATAGGCGTGGCACAAGCGATCCGTCATGGCCAAAGCCAACCCGCGCACGCCGCTGGTGCCAAAAGGCACGCCGCTCACGCGCATCAGGTCTGCCACAGTGGCGCTGGAGGTTCTGCTCAAGTCATTCATCTGCGGTACGTTTCCCATTTTACCGGTTCCAAAGCCCGTCAAGGTGACTTGGCTTTAGCCGCTCGGCCCTGCATAAGGCAAAGGCGCTGTGCGCATGTGCAAAAGAAACCGCGCGACGGCGTACGGTTCCACCACGTTGCGCACCTCAGCAACAATTGCTCACGGAAATGTCAGACAAAGACACCAAATCGCGCTCATTTGTGCTGCACTTGCGAAAGAAATGGAACCCCTAACCCAATGGCCCACCCTGCGGACGACCAGCACATACCGACATTCCGCGACTTTTCCCGCTGGGCCCGCGAGGTTCTTGGACCTGACGCGGGATTCATTCGCCTTGCGTTGCTCTATGGCACGGCTATCTCGCTGCTGTCGTTGGCCACGCCGATATCGGTGCAATTGCTGATCAACTCGGTCGCCAACACCGCCTTGCCCGCACCTTTGATCACGCTGGCGGCCATTTTGTTCGCATTACTGGTTATTTCCGGCGTGCTCAGCGCATTTCGCGTGCATTTGCTGGCCCTGTTCGAGCGGCGCTTTTTCGCGCGGCTTGTGGCAGAAATTACCCTGCGCGCCGTCCACGCGCAAAACCCGTTCTTCGTGGATTCACGGCGCGGTGATCTGTTCAACCGCTTTTTCGACACCGTGGTTGTGCAAAAATCGCTGACAAGCTTGCTGATCGGCGGCTTTGCCATCGTGCTGCAAAGCCTGGTGGGGCTGATCGTAACCAGCTTCTATCATCCATTCTTTCTGGCATTCAATACCATGCTGGTGCTGATGGTCGTAGTGATCTGGCGGGTATGGGCGCACGCGAGTTTGCGCACCGCCGTTACCAAAAGCCATGCCAAGCACGCGACGGCGCACTGGCTCAACAGCGTGGGCGGATCGAACGGCATTTACAAATCAAGCCGCCACATGGCTTTTGCAATTGACCGGTCAGAAGCAATGACCGCGCGCTATGTCGATTGCCACCGCCGCCACTTCCGCCATACTTTTGGCCAGACCATTGCGCTGCTGTTGCTGTATGCACTGGCCAGTGCAGGCCTGCTGGCGCTGGGTGGCTGGCTGATCCTGCAAGGCGAATTGTCGATCGGGCAATTGGTTGCGGCCGAACTGATCCTGTCAGGCGTGTTCTATGGCATCGCGCAATTGGGCACTTATCTCGAAATATTCTACGATCTGGCCGCCAGCCTTGAGGAACTTTCGCTGTTCTGGGACGTGCCGCAAGAGGCCGCGCCCGATGGCGATGCGCCCGCGCCGCCCGATGGCGCCATCCGCCTGCGCGATGTGCGCCATGCGGGCCACGTGTTTGATTTTGCGCTGGAAAGCGGCGCGCAAGTTGGCGTGATCGCCGCGCCCGGCGTCGAACGCAGTCTTGCCGCTTTGCTCAAACGTCTGGAACTGCCCGAAAACGGCTTCGTCAGCGTTGGCGGGTCAGATTTGGGCACGTTCGACATGTATCGTCTGCGCTCTGACGTCATCGTCCTTGATCGCCCCACCATCATCGAAATGACCGTGCGCGAATACCTTGGCCTCAGCGTACCCGGCCGTCCTGAAGCGATGCTCGACGCGCTGGAACTGGTTGGCCTTGCGCACCGGATCGGCGATTTGCCCGGCGGCTTGGATGCCAAGCTATCTTCGTCTGGCTGGCCGCTTTCGGTGGGTGAGACGATGGCGCTCAAGCTGGCTGGGGCACTGCTTGCCCGGCCGCGCGTGCTGATGCTGTCCCCGTTGTTCGATATGCTTCCCCCAGCCCGGCTAAACGCCGTTTTGGAACATCTGCGTCCGCACGGCACCACCATCCTGCAATTCACCGAACGGCCCGAAGGACTGTTGCGCGATTCATGGTTGTGGATCGGCAAGCGCGAACAGCGCCGCGCGGATGATCCTGCGCAAATCCTTCCACTGATCACGAACCCACAGGAGCGTTAAGCCATGCCCGCTCCTGCAAAACGCAATTTTGGCGCCTTCACTACCCTGTCTGGCTTGCGCGTACCCCGCTTGACCCGCGCGCTTGGCTGGATGATCGCAACCACGATCCCGGTGATCGTGGTGTTCCTGTTCTTTGTGCAGTGGGTGCAAACCGCACCGGGCCGGGGCGAGGTCATCGCATTGAACCCCGAAGACCGCGTGCAGCAAGTCACCGCGCTAGTGCCGGGACGGGTTGAAAAATGGTTTGTGGCCGATGGTCAATCAGTAAAACAGGGTGATCCCATCGCCCGGATCATCGACAATGATCCCGCGCTGCTCACCAGCCTTGCCGCCGAACGCGCGCAAGTGCTGGCCCAGATTGCCGCTGCCGAACAGGCAATGGCGGTGGCGCGGATTGATGTCGGGCGATCGGGCGAATTGCTGTCAGAAGGCCTTGCTGCGCGGCGCGATCTGGAAAACGCACAAATCAAGGTGTCCGATCACGCAGCCAAATTGGCCGAAGCGCGCGCCAAGCTGAGTAAGGTCGATATCGCGCTGGGCCGACAATCGGTACAATTGGTGCGCGCACCGCGCGATGGGCGAATTCAGGCGCTTAACACCGCCGCCGGTGGCACGTTGATCAGCGCAGGCGATTGGCTGGCCACGCTTGCTCCCGATCAAGCGCGGCGCGTGGTAGAACTGATGGTCGATGGCCGCGACGTGGCGCTGGTGCGGCGAGGTCAGCCGGTTCGCCTGCACTTTGAAGGCTGGCCCGCGATCCAGTTCAGTGGTTGGCCCTCGGTTGCCCAAGGCATGTTCGATGGCCGCGTGCGGTCAATCGATCCATCGGCGCAGACATCGGGCCTGTTCCGGGTGCTGGTAGAACCTATGCCCGGCAAGCCTGTCTGGCCGGAAGACAACTTCGTCCGGCTTGGATCCAAGGCGCGGGGCTGGATTCAGATGGAAACCGTGACCATCGGCTATGAATTGTGGCGCCAGTTGAACGACTTCCCGCTCGAATTCCCGCAGCCTGTCGACACCGGCCCGCGCAAGGGCAACGCCGCCAAGGCGCTGTCCGACAAGGATGCTGCCAAAGGAAAGTCCAAGGCGGAAGGTTACGGCGAGGACGAGAAATGATCCGCCGTCTGGTTATGGCACTGGCGCTTCTGTTTACGCCTTTGGCCCACGCCGCCGAACTCACGCTGGATGATGTCCTGCGATCGTCCGCCACCCACGCCCCGCAAATCCTTGAAGCGATGGCGCGGCAGCAGCAGGCGGATGCGCGCGCTTTATCGGCGCAGGGCCAGTTTGATCTGGTGTTCGATGCCGATGCGCAAAGCCGCGCAACGGGCTTTTATGGCGGCACGTTTGCCGATGTAAAAGCCAGCCGCCCGTTGGAAAACAACGGCGGCAATATCTATACCGGTTACCGTTTGTCGAGCGGCAGCTTCCCCAGCTACGAAGGCAAATCGGTCACCAATCAACTGGGCGAGGTCCGCGTCGGCGCGGTGTTCTCGCTTTTGCGCGACCGGTTGATTGATGAGCGGCGCGGGCGACGGGAGCTTGCCGAAGCCGATATCGACCTTGCCGCGCTGGACCGGGATATGGTGGCCATTGGCGTGCAGCGCCGCGCGATCGAGGCTTATCAGCAGTGGGTCGCCGCAGGTCAGCGCGTGGCAACATTGCGCGAACTGTTCGATCTGGCACAACAGCGGCAAGCCTCGATTGATCGGCAGATTGATCTGGGCGCGCGGCCCGCCATTCTCAGCGTGGAAAACCGCCAGAACATTGTGCGCCGCCAGGCCTTGCTGGTGCGCGCCGAACAGGACCTTGTCCTGTTTGGCAATGCGCTATCGCTGTTTTTGCGCGATGATCTGGGCCAGCCTATCGTGCCCGATGCCGCGCGCTTGCCCGCGCGTATGCCCGAAGGCGTGAACCCCCGCCTGGTCGATCGGCAGGAAGCCATGTCAGGCCGCCCGGATATTCAGGCGCTGCTGGCGCGGATCGATCAAAATTCCATCCGTGTGCGCATGGCGGAAAACGAACTGCGCCCGCGGCTTGATCTGCGCGCCGAAGCATCTCAGGATATCGGCCCCGGATCACCTGTGCGCACGCAGCCTGAGGCGCTGTTTGGTCTGCGTTTCTCGCTGCCGCTGGAACAGCGCGCCGCGCGGGGCCGCATTGCCGAAGTGGCCGCCGAACAAGATGCGCTATCGATCCGCTTGCGCTTTCTGGAGGAACAAGTGGGCGTGGAAATTGCCAATTTGCGCACGCAAATGGATGGGGCGCAACGCCTTGCAGCCCTCGCAACCGATGAAGCGGCCCTTGCCCGCCGCATGGCCGAAGCTGAACGCCGCCGCTATGCCTTGGGGGCCAGCGACTTCCTTGTCGTCAACTTGCGCGAAGAGGCACTGGCCGATGCCACAATCCGCGAGATTGACGCGATTTATCGCAGCGCCGCAGCTCGCGCCGAACTGGTCGCCGCCATGGCAGACCGCGAGCAGTTGCGGCTCTGACGGCATAAGGGGAAACCGCTTAAATCGATTTACAGCCCTGCAAGTCCGGACAGCTAAGGCCAAAGCTCCCATTTTGCCGGAGCCATCATGTCCGTCCGTTTCAAAGTCCTGCGCGCTTGCGCGATGTTCAGCGTCAGCGGTGCAGCAATTGTTTCAACATTGGCCCCGGAGTTGGCCTTTGCCCAAGCGCCCGACATGGCTGAACAACCCTCAGGCGAAATCGTGGTCACCGCGCAAAAGCGGGCTGAACGTGCCGCCGATGTGCCGCTATCGCTTTCAGTTCTGGGCGGTGAATCATTAGAGGCAGCACGGCTGACGCAGGCCGATGATCTGGCCGCGCGTATCCCCAACTTGCGCTTCAGCGCCACCGTGGGCGAAAACACGCCGATATTTGCACTGCGCGGTGTTTCCATGTCGGATTTCAGCCTCAATCAAGCAGGCCCTGTCGCGATCTATTATGACGAGGTTTACAAGGGCAACTTTGCGTTTCTGGGGCTGGCGCTTTACGATCTGGAACGCATCGAAGTGCTGCGCGGACCGCAGGGCACGCTTTATGGCAAGAACACCACTGGCGGCGCGATCAATTACCTTGCCGCCCGCCCGGTGTTCGAAAATGCTGGCTATGCAAAGGTGGGCGTCGGCAATTATGGCCGGGTCGAAGCAACCGGTGCTGCCAACGTGGTCATCACGCCAACGCTGGCCGCGCGGGTTGCCTTTACTGCCGCGCGCGCTGATGGCTGGTTCCGCAACCGGCTTGCTGGCGCACCCGACCTTTCAGGCACGCGCGAATATGGCGTGCGCGGATCGCTGTTGTGGCAACCGTCCGATGCTGCCGAACTGGTCTTGCGCCTGTCCACCAGTCTGCAAAACCCGACCAATTACGGCAACTATTCCAAACCGGGTGCCGATGGTGTCGGCTCTGGCGTCTATGAAGCCTACGGCGCTGGGCAAAGCTACTTCCGCGAAGGTCTGGGCGTGCGGGAAATTGAATCCAATTACACCCCGCGCCGCCACGCCCGCACGTGGTCTGCCGCGCTGACGGGCACATTCAAGCTGAACGATGCCCTGACGCTGACGACAGTCACCGGATGGGACAAGGGCAGCCTGTTCGTGCCCGAAGATACTGATGGCAGCCCCACGCGCGCGCTGGAAATCCCCTATACCGATCGCGGCACCCAGTTCGGACAGGAATTGCGCCTGACGTATGACGATGGCGGCGCGTTTTCATTCATTTTTGGCGGGCACTTCCACCGCGAAGACTTGTTCAACGCAACTGACCTGAACTTCTGGACCGACCTTGATGTCGATGGCAACGGCCGCGTCGATGTGGACGATTGCACCGCCAATGACAGCCTGTTCGCCTGCGTCATTTCCAATCGTTTCGATCAGGAAAAGCGCAGCTATGCGCTGTTCGGCGATGCGCGGTTGAAGCTGTCGGACGCCACCACCTTGCGCGGTGGCTTGCGCTTTACCCGCGATACCGGCTCGCAAATCGGTCTGACATCTGAGATTCGCGGCGTTGATGGCCAGTTCGTCACCACGCTGATCCCGCCAACCGACCGTCGCTTTTCTGCAAGCAACTTGTCAGGCAAGCTGGGCATCGATCATCGCTTGTCCGGCGGCACATTGCTGTTTGCCAGCTACAGCCGAGGCTATCGCGCCAGCGGCTTCAATGCACAGGCGTTTTTCGACGTTTCCGAAGCAGGCGTGGCCAAACCGGAAACCATCGATTCGTTTGAAGCCGGGGCCAAGTTTGGCGGGCGGTCGCTCTCGCTTTCGCTCACCGGCTTCCATTACCTCTATCGCAACCAGCAGTTCCTTTCGGTCAACCCGGCAGACGCTGCACAAACGCTGGTCAATCTTGATCGTTCGCGCATTTACGGGGCCGAGGCCGAAGTGGAAGCGCGGGCGGATGACAAGCTTTCGCTGCAACTGGGGTTGGGCCTGCTCCATGCCCGCGCCATCCAAGGCACGATCAGCGGGTTGGATGTGGCAGGCCACACGTTGTCCAACGCGCCATCGTTCACCGCCAATGCCGGGATCGGCTATACCGTGTGGGAAGATGACGCCAACCGCCTGACCTTGCGCGCGGATGCGGCCTATACATCGGCGCAGTTCTTCGAAATCGTCAACGTCCCCCGCTTGCGCCAGCCTGGCTATGCGCTGGCCAGCGCGGGCCTCGACTGGACGCATGGCGAGTGGACCCTGTCGGTATGGGGCCGCAATCTGACCGACGAGACGTACTTTACGTCGCGCATCGATCTTTCAGGGTTCGGCTTTGATTACAATCACGTCGGCACACCGCGCACGTTCGGCGCCAGCGTAAAGCGCGAATTCTAAAGCAGCTTTTACTTGATTGGGAAGCTGAGGGTGAAGGTCGATCCTTCGCCTTCAATGCTGCGCACGGCCACTTTGCCCCCGTGCAGGCCCATATAGAACTTCACAGCGTTAAGGCCGATGCCGGTGCCCTTGGTGCCCTTGGTATTGGCCGAGCGGAAGAAGCGCGTGAACAAGCGGCGCATGTCTGCGGCCGGAACCCCAATGCCGTGATCGGTGACCGATAGCTCCACCCGCTTGCCCCGCCGGACGCAGCGGACATCAACACTGGCCCCTGGCGGTGAATATTTCACAGCGTTGGAAAGCAGATTGTCGAGCGAGCGTTCGACAAGGCCCGCATCCAGCATCAGCGGTGGCAACTCGCCAATCTCGGTCACAAATGGACGGTCGGGATGCAACCCGCGCTGGTTTGCGACGGACTTCTCCAGCAGCGGGCCAAGGTCCATCAATTCAGGATGCAGGGCGACTTTACCCTCGGCAATCGACGCCCAACCCAGCGTGCGATCAATGGCCTGTGCCATGCGTTTGGCCGTGGCCCGAATGGCGTTGGCGCGCTCGGCTATCGTGCTGTCACTGCCCGCCATGCGCCCGATCCGCCGCGCCGCGCCATCGATGATCGTCAACGGCGTGCGGAAATCGTGGCTGGTAACCGACATGAACAGGCGTTGCGTTTCCACAATTGCCCGTTCGCGCACGAGCGCCTTTTGCAAGCGCCGCTCCAACCGATCCGCGCGGGTGACATCCTCCTGCGAAATCATCAGCGATAGCTGCCCGGTGGCCGGATCGGTCAGGCGGCGCAGCGCAATCTGGTGCATCTGCACCTTGGTGCCGGCCATGCGCAACGTGCCGTGCGCAGCACCTTTGTGCAGGGCCTTGGCCCGCAGCGCCGCAGCTTGTGCGGTATCGGCAAACAGGGATAAAAAGTTATCGAATCCGGGCAGATTGACCAGTCCCAGCCGGTTGATCAGCGCCTCTGCCGCCGGGTTATGCATTAGCCACTGACCGTGTTCCGTGGCCATTGAAATCATCAGCGGTGATTGACGAACCGCAGCAATGGCGCGCAATTCATACGTGAAGTCGGCATTGGCCCAACCAACGGGATCTTTGTCCGTACCGGCATCAATCAACAGCGCGGTACGTCCATCAGCCAACCGCACGCCCGAAAGGCGGCATTCGCGTTGGCATGGCACTCCGCCCGGAAAGAACGTCCAATTTTCCGTACGCGAACCGCCTACTTCCAATGATAAACGCAAGTTATCAAGACGTTCAGCTATACCCGGCCCAACCGGATTGAAGTCACGAGAGCACAAATCCGCAATACTGCGCGCACTCCAAAACGCCAAAGCAGTCTGATTGGCCCAGACCATCGTGGTGCGATCAAAATCGTAAATCCACAGCGCACGATCAAACAGTTCAAGCAGCGCCAAGCCATCGCCAAAGCCTGCTGGCAAGGGCGTTGCTGGTACTTGATAAGGTTTCGAAACGCTGTTCATGGTGTTTTCCGCTACGCCCACACAACCCAAACTTAGTATTTTCCAACGATACCCAAATGCCAGTTGAAAGCGGTGTGCCGGTGATCGCAAGTCCCTCAAATTCAAGCCAGATGAAGCAGGTGCCTTTGGCGCGCTGGCTTGGCGCGTCCTATCTCCGCACTGCGGTTATCCCGCTTTGCCTAATCGAATTGGGCTTTTTGGCGAGTTACTGGGCAACGGGTAACTTCACCTATGAACGCAACGTCGAAACCGTCAGCCGCCTGTCCGAAGACTACTTGGCCGACATTTCCGCGCGCGAAGCCGCCAACATCGAGGCGACCCTTTCCAGCGTAGAGGGCCTGGCCAAAGTCTTCGCTGCAGATACCGCCGAGGCACTTAAACAACCGGCAGATGCGTCTGCTTCCGAAAAAGCGCGCCACAAATTGGCTGCCGATGGCGTGTTTTACACAACGCGTGGCGGCGTGAACGATACGGCCAGTTTCTACAGCGGCTTCGTCCCGATTGGCCCTGAACAACAAGACAAAGTGTGGCGCACGGCGCGGCTTGATCACACCATGCGACATTTGAAGGCCGCATCGCCGCTGGTGCAGCAAGTCTATCTCAACACGTGGGACAGCTACAACCGCATCTATCCCTATTTCGATGTGCGCAAACAATACGCGCCGCGCATGAACATCCCGTCCTACAACTTCTATTACGAAGCCGACGCCAAACATAATCCGCGCCGCAAAGTGGTGTGGACCGACGCTTATGTTGATCCGGCAGGGTCGGGTTGGATGGTTTCGGCAATTGCGCCGGTCTATGCGGGCGGCAAGCTGGAAGCTGTAGTCGGCATGGATCTGACGGTCGATACTGTGATTGATCGCATCCTTTCGCTGAACTTGCCGTGGCAAGGCTATGCCATGCTGATCGGCCGCGATGGCACGATTCTGGCCATGCCGCCTGCGGGTGAAAAAGATCTTGGTCTGTCTGAATTGAAGGATCACCATTATGATCAGGCGATTCATTCCGACACCTTCAAGCCCGACCAATTCAACATCGCCAGCCACCCCCGCCTGAAGGAACTGGCAGACGCGGTGGCCAAAGGTCGCCAAGGCGTCAATCGCGTCAGCTTCGGTGGCCGCGAAATGCTGGCGGCCAATGCCAAAGTCGTGGGTCCGGGCTGGACTCTGGTCGTGGTGGCACCTGCCTCCGCCATTTTTGCCGACGCCAACAGCCTCTATGACCAATTGACCAAAGTCGGCTTGGTCATGCTGGTCATCCTGCTGCTGTTTTACGTGGCGTTCTTTGCCTTTCTACTGTGGCGCGCACGGGTGATGAGCGCACGGGTTGCACAGCCTTTGCGGGCGGTGGAGACTGTGATGAACCAGATCGGCGCGGGCGAATACGATCACGAGGCACCGCGCTATGGCGTGACCGAAATCGATAGCCTTGCCGAACGACTGGTCACGATGGGCAGCAGCCTAGGCGCAGCCCATCGCAAGATCGTCGATCAGGAAGATCAGATGCGCCGCGCCTTTGATGGCGAACGCCGCGTGACGACCGGTCAGCGGCGCTTCATCAACATCCTCAGCCACGAATTCCGCACGCCGCTGACCGTGATCGATAGCTCCGGCCAAATCCTCAAACGCCGTGCCGCGCGGCTAACTGAAGAAACCGTGATCGAACGCTCTGACATGATCCGCCGCGCTGCTGCGCGCATTGGCGAAGTGATGGAAAGCGCGCTGCAACTGGTGCGGATGGAAGACGGCGAAACCACGTGCAAGCCGGGTTCGGTCATACTCGGACCGTTGGTCCGCCAAGCCGTTTCGTCCGTGCAAGGAAACCGCGACATTACAATCGAGCTCGCCGAAGATGCCGAAGGTGCAGCAGTATTTGTTGATCGAACGCTGGTTCACACCGCACTTTGCGCCATCATCGAAAACGCCTGTCGCTATTCACCCGAAGGTTCACCCATCGCGGTCAAGGCCGCCGTTGATGGGGATCGTTGCAGCGTGACGATCACCGATCAAGGCTCTGGCATTCCGTCCGATGAGCTGCCGCTGGTATGCGGACGCTTCTATCGCGGGTCGAACAGCACTGCCGTTCCGGGCGCTGGAACCGGACTCTATCTCGCCACAACTCTGCTCGACGCCAATGGCGGCTTGCTGAACATTGCCTCCAGCACTGATGCAGACACCATCTCTGGCACCATCACTGGCACCACCGTCACCGCCAGCCTTCCGCTGGCCCGCGCCACTGTTACCGAATTGTGGGAAGCCGCATAAATGTCCGCCTATTCACCTGAGCAGTTCAAAGTCCTGTGCATTGAGGACGAACCGGAAATCCTGCGCGATATTGCCGATGAGCTGGCCGATCACGGCTTTATCGTCGATCAGGCTGCCAGCGCCGAACTGGCCCTCCCCCGCATTGATTCCGGCACGCCCGATCTGATTATCTGCGATATGCAAATGCCGGGGATGAACGGCCTGCAATTGCTGGAAAAGTTGCGTGCGCGCAGCGATGCAATGGCCACGGTTCCGTTCGTATTCCTCACCGCCTTTGGTGATCGAGAAACTACCATTCACGGCCGCAAAGCAGGGGCGGACGATTATCTGGTCAAACCTGTCGATTTTGATCTGCTGATTGCAGCGGTCGAAAGCCATTTGCGCAACGCAGCCCAGCGCGAAGCCGCGACACGCACCGCAGCAAGCCTTGAAACAGGACCCATCGTTCCGGGTTATGACGAATTGGTCGAATACCTCGCAGAACTGCCAGTCGGCACGGCCCTTGCCGTGATAAAAATGGATACCCAGCCCGAACTTGCGCGCCGCTTCGATGGTAAGAAGAGCAAACATTTCAATCGGCTGATGCTCCGCCTTGCCCGCATGCACGGGCTGCGCACCTTCCGCCTCAAATCTCACGTATGGTCCACTACAATGGCCGAGGCAGCACGCCTTCGCGCCGTACTTAAACCGATGATCCAAATCGATTTGCGAGACCCACTCTCTGAAGGCAACGCAAGGGCAAAAGTGACGCATTCTATCGTTACCGCCCAAACAAGTGCAGATGAACCGCACTCTGCTTTGGTTGATCGCATGATGGAATCGGCGCGCCTGCTGCACCGCGAAGGCGGTGCGCAGATGTTCGCGCTTGAAGGGCATGAACTGTCCGAGTTGCGCCTTGCCGGAGCGATCAGATCCGAACTGGTCGGGGCCATAGATCAAGGTGAACTGCACGTCCACTTCCAGCCCAAGGTCAATGCTGAAACCAGTCTTCCTCGTTCGGGCGAAGTGCTGGTGCGCTGGGAAAGCCCACTGCTGGGCCACTTGTCGCCGGCCCGCTTCATCCCGGTTGTCGAACGCGCCGGACTTTTGCCCCACGTTACCGATTGGGTGCTGAAGCAAACCGCGCTGGCGCAAGTGGCGCTGGTACGCGAAGGCTTGCCCGCGCGCCTTGCGGTGAACATCGGTGCATCGGAATTCAAGGAAGACCTGCCTGACCGCATCACCCGCATTTTCCAGGATAGCGGCGCGGATGAAAACCTGCTGGAAGTCGAAGTCACCGAAACGTCTGTGCTGACCGATCCCGCGGCGGCGGAAGCCATCGTGCAGGCGCTCCATGCGCGCGGCATAACCGTGGCGCTGGATGATTTCGGCACCGGCTACTCGTCACTTTCCCACCTGAAAAACTGCACCGTCGATACGATCAAGATTGATCGCAGCTTCGTGACGCGCGTGGCTGAGTCTGGCCCTGATCAGAAGATCGTGCTGGGCATTATCGGCATCGCACGCATGCTGGGCATGGAAACCGTGGCCGAGGGCGTAGAACTGGAGTCGCAGCGCGCGTGGCTTGTGCTGAACGAATGCGACACATTGCAAGGCTACATGATTTCACGTCCGGTCCGCTTTGAAGAATATTGCGCTTGGCTGCGCACGTGGAAAGCCGCCGCCTGAAATCTTTTTCGGCCCTTTGCCGAAACAGGCGAGGGTCCGGCTCGTTACCCTGCAAACGCACCGTGCAAAGCGCAGGTGCCGGGGAACAGCCATGTCCGATAATACGCACACCAGTCTAGCCGATCTTCACACCGCGCAATCCGATTTGCGCGGGAAGCGCGCAATCATCACGGGCGGCACTACCGGCATTGGCCGCGCCATCGCCGTACTGCTCGCATCCCAAGGCGTGCGCGTGTTCATTTGCGGCCGCGATGAGCAGCATCTTGCCGATGCGCTGGCGCGGATCAACGAAGTCGGCAAGGGCGATGGCGTTGCCATAGACCTTGCCCATCCCGCACAATTGCACCGCTTCTTTGCCGCTGCCGATGCCTGGCTCGGTGGGCTGGACATTGCCATCCTCAACGCCGCTATCCCTGCGCAAACCCCGATGGAGGTGGGCGAAACGGAATTGCGCAATCAGATCGAGATCGACTTCACCGCCTATATCATCTGCGCACGCGAAGCCGCGCACCGGATGAGAGCGGGCAGCGACATCGTGCTGATCGGCTCCATGTCTGCCGTATCGCAGGGCAAAGGCAGTTCGGTCTATGTCGCCGCCAAATCGGGGATCGAAGGCTTTGCCCATGCCTTTCGCACTGAATTGGCCGAAAAGGACATCAAAGTCGGCCTGATCGAACCGGGCTTTACCGGCGCAGATTTCCAGTATCCCGAATTTCCGCCGGAAAAACAGCGCGAGGCCATCAAGGCCGAAACCATGCTTCGCGCCGAGGATATTGCGGTGGCGACGCATTTCATGCTCACCCAGCCCCGCCGAACCGCAATCTCATTGATGCGTGTCGAACCCCGCCTCAAACACTGATCAGATCGACTGCCGCACCCATTGCACGATTGCGCTGGTGGGCATGGCCCCTGCCTGCCGCGCAATTTCATTCCCGCGATGAAATATCACCAGCGAGGGAATGGACCGGATATTATAGCGCGTGGCGATGCCCTGTTCGGCTTCGGTATCAAGCTTGCCCAAACGCACGCGCGGCTCAAGCTGTGCCGCTGCTGCTTCAAACGCTGGGGCCATCTGGCGGCACGGCCCGCACCACGATGCCCAGAAATCGACCACCAGCGGAATATCGCTTTTGGCCGCGTGCGCATCGAAATTGGCCGCGGTCAGCACTACCGGCCTATCCATGAACAGCGCCGCTCCGCATTTTCCGCAAATTCCCCCGCCGCTCAACTTGCCCGCCGGCACACGATTGCGACCCGCACAAGCCGGGCAAACAATGATCAAGGCGTCAGACATGGTTTGGACTTTCCAAATGGGCTTGCGCATTCACGCATGACTCCATGATGGACAGCCCTCCGTCATCACGCAAGGGGAACGACCAAGCGAGCCCATGCGTTTGCATCGACGTGATCGGGGAATGCCAATGTCTGTTGTAAAGTTTATCGCGGCACTCGCTGTCGGCATCGCCGCGCTTCCCGCTACGGCGCAGGCCGAATGGATGGATGGCAATCAGTTGCACGATGTCTGCATGACCACAGCCCCGCTCGATCGCGCGACGTGCTTGTCTTACGTCATTGGCGTCCTGGATGGCATGCGGTTTCTGCCCCAACCACCGATCACCCCCAAAGGCGCCACAGCCGGACAAATCCGCGATGTCGTGGGCAAATACCTCGCCGACAATCCCGCCCTGCGCGATCAGCAGGCGCGCATGATCGTGAAGGCGGCGATCATCGATGCGTGGCCCAAATTGCAGCCCAAGGCCCCAGTCAAATCCAAGCCAAAGCCGCGCGCCAAAAAGCGATAATCGGCCCCTTGCGCCGGTGCATCACCTGCGCAAAGCTGCTCTATGGACCGAGTAGGAGCCGCCGCGATGCCCGAACCTTTTATGCTGATCGAACGCGATGGCCCTGTCGTCATCGCCACGCTGAACCGCCCGGACGAGCGCAATGCCATTTCGGAAACGGCCCATAGTGACGAAATCGCCGACTTCTGCGTCCAAATGACGCGGGATCGTAGCGTGCGGGCGGTGGTGCTGACAGGGGCTGGCAAATCGTTCTGCGCGGGCGGCAATATCAAGCATATGGCCGAAAAGACCGGCATGTTTGCAGGACCCCCTTACGATTTGCGGCAGGCCTATCGCAGCGGCATTCAGCGCATCCCGGCGGCGCTCTATGAATTGGAAGTGCCGGTTGTGGCAGCGGTCAATGGTGCAGCCGTCGGCGCAGGGCTGGATCTTGCCTGCATGTGCGATGTCCGCATTGCGTCAGACAAGGCGGTGTTTGCAGAAAGTTTTGTGAAGCTGGGCATCATCCCCGGCGATGGCGGCGCATGGCTGTTGCCGCGCATCATCGGCATGGCCCGCGCCAGCTTGCTGACGCTGACCGGAGATACCATCAACGCTGAAAAGGCGCTGGAATATGGCCTCGTCGCTGAAGTTGTCGCGCACGATTACGTAGTATCGCGCGCGCTCGAAGTGGCCCAAGCCATTGCGGCGAACCCCGGCCACGCTACGCGCATGGCCAAGCGCCTGTTGCGCGAGGGGCAAGATATGAAGCTGGGGCCGCTGCTCGAAATGTCCGCCGCGTTTCAGGCGCTGGCGCACCACACGCAAGATCACGCCGAAGCGGTCGCCGCCTTCATTGAAAAGCGCCCCGCAAGCTTTTCGGACGCGTAATCACGCGCTGAGCAAAGTAAGTTCATTTTCGATTATTCGTTACTAACGGCCCATCACTCGGTTGCGCCCAAGAACACAACCAACCGCAACAACGCGGCGAGAACCGCCGAAAAGTTTTATAAAAATCAATATTTTGTCTGGGAAAAGCGTCTCCCTTCGCGGCCAACCAAAGGAGGCCAGCGAAGGGAGACTGCCGTGCAGGCGCGCGAGGCAAAGGCACGCCTACGAACCACAACCCTTCGGATTGAAGGGGGAACCAGCAGCGTGTTGAGTCGTCGCAACTTACCGCCAGTATCGTGGGTACAGCATAGTTAATGAATGACTGAGCGCAGCATTTACCGAATCCAAAGTGGAGACATCAGTTCCATTTTTTGAAATAGCGCGACAACGCATCGGGCTCACAGACCGCCGATCCGCCACCAGCCAACAGTTAAGGGCATGCGTAATGGCGCGTAGGCGCTCATTGCCATGATCATCAGCCACCACGCCCTATAGCGGCATTTACCGGACCATCCATCGCTTTGCGTGGCGCACAATCGGTTGAATAAAGCGCGCCCAATCTTTGAATTATTTTCTTATGCCAAAAGGACTTACGATGCTTGCATGGTTTGAAACGATTGCGCCGATCCGCCAGAAGTTCAGCTTTTTGCTGAAAGCATTGGTGATGGCAGCGTCGTTAAACTTTGTCGGAATTGCGCTGGCATGGGGTTTCCCTGAATCAGGATTGGCCCTTTCGCTGGGCTTTGCCGCGCTGTCTGCCGTGCTGATCATCGCGATTATCCGTATGGCCGCCGAACGCATCTGCACGCCGTATGTCAAAACGGTGATGCGCATGGAAGCCTTGGCCGATGGCGATACCGACAACCCCATCCATTATACAAATCATGCCGATTGCGTTGGTCGCATGACCAAAGCCATGGCCACGTTCAGTGCAACCATCGCAAAGACAACCGATCTCGACACGCAGCAGCGCATCATTGCCACGATGAACAACGCGCTTTCGCGTTTGGCCGAAAACGATCTGACCGTGGAAATTCGCGATCCCTTCCCCGGCCCTTACGAAGACATGCGGCTCAACTTTAATCGCGGCCTTGCCACGGTATCTGAAACTATGACCCATATCCGCGAACTGGCCGAACACGTCCTGCGCGGCAGTGATGAAATCAACGCCGCCTCTGCTGATCTTGCCCAGCGCAACGAACGCCAGGCGGCCAACCTGCAGATCGCCTCAAACGCGATGGGCGGCGTCACCTCAGCCCTGGCCAATACCGCTGCCCAAGCGCATGATGCCAACAAATCGGTGGCCAGCGCGGTTGGTCGCGCCTTGGAAGGGCAAGATATCGCCGCGTCGGCCACCGCATCAATGCAGGAAATCGAACGCTCTTCAGAAGAAATTTCACGCATTGTCAGCCTGATCGATGGCATCGCCTTTCAAACCAATCTGCTGGCACTGAACGCTGGCGTCGAAGCTGCGCGTGCAGGTGAAGCTGGCCGCGGCTTTGCCGTTGTCGCTACGGAAGTGCGCGCGCTCGCCCAGCGTTGCACCGATGCTGCGCGCGGTATCAAAACACTGGTCACCGCCAGCTCTGCCAACGTTGCACAAGGCGTCAGCACGGTAGAGCGCACCCGCGAAGTGCTGGTAGAATTGTCCACGCGCATTTCCGAAATCGATACTTTCATCAGCGAAGTGGCCAGCAAGACCGGCGAACAAGTCGCCCAATTGCGCGATGTTACCGCCAGCGTCACGGAAATGGATCAAATGACCCAGCAGAACGCTGCGATGGTCGAAGAATCCGCCGCTGCCGCGCGAAGCCTTGCCCAGCAAGCCAATACCCTGTCATCCAGCGTCGGTGCATTCCGCATTGCCGATAATGGGTATCGCGCGGCACCGCGCCCTATCCCGATTTCAGGCCCGACCGCGGCCCCGGCACCACGCCGCACCCCGATGCCAGCGCGCGCGCCCATAGCCCAAGGCAACCTCGCGGTTGCTTCCCAAGATTGGGATGAATTCTAAAAATCAGCCTTCAGGCCAGCGGCGCCAATCCGGTAAGCACCATCCGCACCAGATCTGCCTGACCTGTCGCGCCGGTCTTTCCGTAAATGCGTTTGGAATAATTGCGCGTCGTCTCCACCGTCAGGCCCAGCGCCTGACCTGCTTCGACCAGCGGTTCACCGCATGATAGCGCCTGCGCCAAAGCCGCCTCGCGCGGGGATAGGCTATGCACCGCTTGCAACACCGCCGCGCCCGCGTTTGGTTCCTCGCGCAGATCTTCGCGCAGCACACCGATAACTTGGGGTCGTGCCGCCGTTTCGGGCAAGACAAGGTCAGCGCGGCGCAGCAACAAATCGATCCCACGCCGCACATCAATCCTCACAACGTGCACGGCATTCGCGCCTTCGCTCCCCAAAGCAGCGCAAGCCTGCTCTACCGCGCGCGCGGCTTCGGGCAGCAATGCCAAGCGCCGTCCCGCGCCATTACCCGGTTCCGGCGCAAACGAGAGCACCGCTTCAGCTTGAGGGTCAGCGGCCATTACGCGCCCGCTGGTGTCCAGCGCAATTTGCCCCACACCCAACCGCGCCAGCGCCGATTGCGCCATAGTCGCCTGCAACCGCTGCGCGTTCAGCGCCACCAGCGTGCGCAGCGCCGATGCAAGATGCGGCGCAATCGCCGATAGTGTGGCCACAGCGGCTGCGGAGAAGTCCTCTCGCAAACGCACAAGCACCAGCCACGCATCTGCCGCTCCGCCCGCGCTAACGCGCAGCCAGCGCGCATAGCGAATGCCCATCTCGTCCAGTGCCGCCCGCTGCACCGCCAATTGCTCAGGGTTATCATAATCGAGCATTTCATCGAGCGCGTAGACCCGCTCAGGCCGCAGCCGCCCAAACGGATGCAACCGCAATTCGTGCAGTCGTCGAAAGTCCAAATGTGGCTCAAGCGCCGCGCGCGGCGACATCACATGGATCACCGCAACTTCCTGATCGGGCGCAGCATTGGCCAGTTCCACCAACATAAACGCCCGCCGCGCACCCGCCCGCGCCACCAGATTGCGCATGAACAGCCCGAAGGGCGGCTCCTCCTGAATCCCTTCAATCAGGGGCAGGTAAAGCTCGCGTTGATCGGCAGAAGTCGAAGCCATAAGCCTCGCTCCCATGTGGGAGCGCGCGCGTCAAGTGGAGAGCCAAAAGCGCAACTCCTACCTCAATACTTCCGTCATCCCGGCGTAGGCCGGGATCCATTACCCCGGCTGCAAAGCCGCAATCTCTGCCAACACCATGGCAGCATGTTCGGTGCGGCAGATCAGCAGGTCCGGCATGTAGGTTTCGGTCTGATTATAGACCAGCGGCGATCCATCGATGCGCGAACAGTGCAAACCGTGCGCCAGTGCCACGGCCACAGGTGCACAGGAATCCCATTCGTACTGCCCGCCAGAGTGCAAATAGATGTCGGCATCACCCAAAATCACGGCCATCGCCTTGGCACCGGCGCTGCCCATAGGCACCAATTCAGCGCCGATCTTTTCGGCAACGGCCACCGCCTCATGGGCTGGGCGCGTGCGGCTCACGACCATGCGCAACTTTTCGGGTGCCGGTGGCACCACGCGCGGTTGATCAGTGCGCAAAACAAGTCCTGCTCCGGGTAGAGCCACCGCGCCAATGCTGGCCACGCCATCAATCGCCAGCCCCACGTGCACGGCCCAGTCAGCACGCGCCTCGCCATATTCGCGCGTGCCGTCCACCGGATCGACAATCCATGTACGCACAAGGTTCAACCGGTCATGGTTGTCCTTTTCCTCTTCGGACAGCAGCCCATCGTCGGGCCGCGTTTCACGCAAGGCATGGACAAGGAATTCGTTGGCTGCAGCATCGCCCGCCTTGCCCAGCGCCTTGGGGCTGAACACGCCGCTTTCGCGCACCGTGATCAACAGGCGTCCAGCATAATCGGCAAGATGGGCGGCAAGCTCGGCATCAGTCATCAAGGCATCCTTCTTCATACTTTCCACGCTCATGCCCACCCCTGCCCGCCTCATAAGCTCCCGAATGGGAGCAGTTCGCGCCGAGCAAGCACTCATTTCCAAAACCATTGCACGCTCCACCAATGCTTGCCATTTTCGCAACGGTAAATTCCCTTGGACAGGAGTGACAATGATGACCGACCCCAGAGCGATGATTCAAACAATGATTGCACTTGCCTCTGCCTCGTTCGGGCTGGTGGCCGCACTGGCATGGAACGAAGCGATCAAGGCAACGCTGGCCTTGCTGGGCATGGGCGATGATCTGGCAGGGCTTTACAGCTATGCCATTATTGCCACTGTTCTGGCGATCGTGGTGCTGACAATGTTGGGACGTATGGCGGCAAAGATCGGCGGCGATGCTGCGTTCGTGCGTGAGGCTGAAGGCTGATCCCAGACCTATTTGGCGCGTGACAGATGGACGGATTTAGCCCATATTCGGACCGAATTCAGACCGGAGTCACGCCCATGGGCCTTGAAACACGCATCAAGCCAATCAGCTATCTCAAAGCCAACAGCGCCGAAGTGATCCGCGAATTGAACGAAGGCGCTCCACCCTTGATCATCACCCAGAACGGTGAGGCAAAGGCGGTGTTGCAAGATGCCGCCAGCTATTACCAGATGCAGGAGACGATGGCCCTGCTGAAGATTTTGGCAATGGCGCGCGACAATATCGCAGCAGGGAAAGTGCAGCCGGTCGAAGGACTAGCGGATCGTATCCGCGCAAGAGCGGTAACGGAACGGGCTGAAAAATGATTGCCCGCGCGACAATCACTGTCGATGATCAGGCAGCAGACGATTTGTACCAAATTTATGTGACGCGATTGGATCAGCGTGGGGCGAGTGGGCCGGACGGCGCCGAAGCGTTGCTTGATAGTTTGATGGCAACAATTGAGAGCCTTGCCGACTTCCCGGAACGCGGGCCGATTCCACCGGAACTTGAGGCATTTGGCGAGCGCAACTGGCGGCAGATTTCGCACGCTCCCTATCGCGTTATTTATCTGCTGGATGAGCGCGCGGTAACAGTTGCTCTGGTGGCCGACGGCCGCCGCGATTTTGTCAGCTTATTGCAGAAGCGCATGTTGAACAGCGGCAGTGCCTAGAGCGCCCTCCCCCTCCTGATGGAGGGGGAATCGTTCAACGCTTACGAATGCAGATAAACAGCCCGCTCATGGCTGAACGCCTTGAAGCCGAAATAGCCATGGTAGCTGCCAGAACCGGAATGGTTGACACCACCGAACGGCAGGTTGTTTTCAAGATAGTGCGAAAACACGCCGTTGACGGTGACGCCGCCTGACGAAGTTTCATTGAGCACGCGCGCAACGCAGGCTTCATCCGCGCTGTAAACATAAAGCGCCAATGGCTTATCGCGCGATTGGATATAGCCAATGGCCTGATCAAGCGTCTCGTAGGTCATCACCGGGATCACAGGCGCAAAAATCTCTTCCTGCAGGATTTTCATCTGCGGAGTGGCGTCGGTCAGCATCGTCGGGTGAATGGTCAGGTCATCAGCTTCGAGCATGCCGCCCGCAGCCACGGTAGCGCCCTTTTCGACCGCATCATCAAACAGCGCCTTTACCCGCGCGAAATTGGCGGGGTTGACGATCTGTGCGATGGATTCCTTTTTGATCGCGCCATTATCATAAAGATTGGCAGCAACATTGGCCTTGAACCCTTCAACCAATGCGGCCTGATCTTCAGCACGGACAAACACGTAATCAGGGCTGATGCACGCTTGGCCGCCATTGAATTGCTTGGCGGCGGCCAGTTGCGCCGCGACTTTGGCAATGTCTGCGCCCTTGTCGACGATAACTGGCGATTTGCCGCCAAGTTCAAGCGTGACGCTGGCAAGGTTCTTGGCCGCAGCTGCCATGACGATCTTGCCCACGCGGGTGCTGCCGGTGAAGAAGATGTGATTGAACGGCAATTCGAGCAGTGCAGTAGCAACGCTCACATCGCCTTCGAACAACGCAACTTCGCTTTCATCAAAGGCTTCGGCGATGATCGATGCGGCAACTTTTGCAGTCGCGGGGCACAAGTCGGTCAACTTCACGATGCAGCAATTGCCCGCAGCAACCGCTGCCGCAACCGGGCCGAGCGCGAGCCCCAAGGGGAAGTTCCAGGGGCCCAGAATCAGGCACACGCCGCGCGCTTCATACATGATCCGCGCCTTGTCGGCAGGGTTCATCGAAGGGGTAACTTCGGTGGGCGTCATCCATGCATCGAGATTGTCGATATTGCGCTGAATATTGCCCGTGACATTCAGCACTTCTGTGACGCGGATTTCGCCCAGCGGCTTGCGCGTGTCTTCCAGAACGGCAGCGATGATCGCATCGGTATGCGCCTCAACAGCGGCTTTCAGCTTTGCCAGCTTGGCCTTGCGCTGATCGGCGGTGGTGGCTTTGACCTTCCACTGATTGGCTTGTTGCAAGGCAAAGATTCGCGCGATTTCAGCGGAAAGATCGGCAGCATTGGGCTGGGTCTGGGTCATTGATCTGGGCCTTGAAGCAAAGGATATGCCGCCTCTTTGCCAGTCCGACAAATGTTAGGCAACCGAACTTTTTGCGCGCGTTTCGCAGCGTGCCACACCGGCTCAAATCGAATCCGTCTCGGTCAATTCGGCAATTTCGAAGGTAAAGCTTTTCCAGCCACGATTGCGCGCCGCTTCATCGGCAGGCGCACGTTTGCGGCGGGCTTCGGCGGCGGAGCGAGTGTGACCCCAGAACACTTCGGTCTTGCCGTTGTGCAATTCGGCCACGATCCGCCAATAGTGCGTGAATGTATCGGTCGTGGGACCAATCGTCTTCACATAACCATCGGGCATCGTGGCCGTAAGGAAGCGGCTTTTCCTTTTCATCGCGCCGTTCTGGATTGCGTTATCAGCTCTTGGGAATGGCCCGTTCACCCTTGATGCTGAGGCCATATCCTTCAAGCGCAACAAGGTTATGGTGGGAATTGGTGAGCAGGGTCATGTCGTGCACACCCAGATCGGCAAGGATCTGAGCGCCAATGCCATAGCTGCGCAGTTCCATTTCACGCCCGCCAGTGCCATCCACTTCACGGACAAGCTGGTCAAGTTCGTTGGGCATGAGCAACACGATGAGACCGGAGCCAGCCTCACCGATTTCGGTCATCGCGCGTTGCAAAATGCGCTTGCGCGGTCCGGGGCTGCCCAGCACATCGGACAGGATCGACATCGTGTGCATGCGCACAAGCGTGGGTTGACCTGCAACAATCGGGCCTTTTTGCAAGACAAGATGAACCGATCCGTCGATCCTGTTGCGATACGTCTTGATTAGCCATTCGCCGCCGTAATCGGTTTCGAACGGGGCTTGCTGGATGCATTCGACCAAGTGATCGTTGCGGCGGCGATATTCGATCAGGTCGCGAATCGTCCCCATCTTCAAAGCATGCTTGCGCGCAAAGATCTTCAGATCATCGAGGCGCGCCATCGTGCCGTCGTCGTTCATGATCTCGCAGATTACGCCCGATGGATTCAGGCCGGCAAGACGAGGCAAATCGATCGCGGCTTCGGTATGGCCTGCGCGGACGAGCACGCCGCCATCGCGCGCGATCAAGGGGAAGACATGCCCCGGCGAGACGATATCGTCCTTGGTCTTTGCAGCATCGACGGCCACCGCAACTGTGCGCGCGCGGTCAGCGGCAGAAATGCCGGTATCGACACCCTCACGCGCCTCAATCGAAACGGTGAAGGCCGTGCCGTGGCGCGTGCCGTTGTGGCGGGCCATCAATTCAAGGCCAAGGTGCCCGGCGCGTTCGCTGGTCAGGCACAGGCAGATAAGCCCGCGCCCGTGGGTTGCCATAAAGTTGATCGATTCAGGCGTCGCCATCTGGGCGGGGATGACCAGATCACCTTCGTTCTCGCGGTCTTCATCGTCGACCAAAATGACCATGCGGCCATTGCGCACTTCGGCAATCATTTCTTCGACTGTGGCGAGTTCGAACTCATCTTCGTCTTCGCTGTCCATCGCGCGCTCAAGCTTGCTCAGCGTATCGGCGGTGGGATTCCAGTCCGGAGACAAGACGTCTCGCAAAGAGTTGGGATGCAGACCGGCTGCGCGAGCAAGGGCTGCCCGTGAGATGATGCGGTCGTCGATGAGTTTGCGCGCTCGCGCCAAGATGTCCTGTGCCATGAGAATCGCTGTCTCACACTGAGATGCGCCATGTCAAGATGTCTCACATTTTACTGTGAAGGCGCCTGCGGTCGACGGCTATTGGTCCGTAAGCAATCGCGACTGCCCAAGTGGCCATTCAAGCTGAGGGCAGGCGGTTGCACAAAGTGCAAGCAGTGTTCTTTTCTTCGCACTTGCAGCAAACAGCGAGTTGAAGGACAAGGGTCGTGCCTTTCAGGCATCCTCTCCCAAACTTTCCAAGGGTCAGCGCAAGCTGGCCCTTTTTTTGTCCGCCACCGGCAGGTCACTCATAAACTTACTCTCCGTCATCGCAGACAATTTTCGTGTTCTCGCCCTTTGACACGGCTGAAATTGGGTTGGCCCCTTCAAGTTTTTGATATTGCTTGATAAATAAAATGCCCCTGTAAATCGTCGTACAGCGCCAAAATTGCCTTGCGGTATACTGAGGGTGCGCGCGGTGCAAGAATGCGCTCTACGGGCATCTGAGGGCAAAATTTGGCAGGGCGTGTTCTACTGGCGACAGTTTCGTCGCAAATTGGCATGTTTTAACCGTTTGCCTGAGCGTAATTGACAGATATCCTATTTCCAAGCCTTGGTACTCGTGCGGGGATCTCGGTCATCAGTCAGCCACGATCCTAAGGATAGGCATTTCATGTTCTAGAGCCAGATGACGTCAGGTTGCATCGCCGGGATTGCGTCAGGAAGCTTCTCGGTAAGGATCGTTGCGCAGAACGGGTGCTTGCCCGGACAAGCAGCGTGACGCAGTTCGAGAGGCTTCCTCCTCTTTCCTCACGCTGGGCCAAAATCGGCTCCGTCACGGCGGTGCAACCTGATGTCATCTGGCTCTAGGGCTTTGCTGTGTAAGTCGAGGCATCGGCAAACCTTCACAATCCTCAAATTCATTTTTCAAAAAGAGGATGCGCCGCAGGCGCGTTAGATTCATTTAAAGAATCATAAAAGGTTAAGGTCCGGTCGAGCCATGCCGACTCGTTGAGTTTTGGCGAGTCGGTCAAACAGTGCCGTTCTTGATGTACCGTCGAAGCGTTCCTGAAGTACCCTAAGTTCGTTCCCGATACACCGTGCCAATGTTCCCGAAGTACCGATCACCGTTCCTGTAGTACCGTCCTGTGATTGCGCCACCTGGACGATTTTGGGGCCGGGTAAAACATGTTTTACTATGGCTCTTACTGGCTGAAATTCGCGCTTTTATGCCGTCGTCAGACATGCTTGGGCAATCGTAAAAGCCAGTGATTACCGTCAGCGACAACCTTTACCGATATGGCTGTGCTCACAAACTGGCGGGCGCAGATCGGTCTGTCACGGTATTTTAGGAACGCTTGCGAGCAACCCGCTCCAGACAGTAAATCGGCGGCACGGACGGCTATCTGAATCCATTTGGCGTGTTTTTCCAGAAAGGGTGCCCATCTATCCATCGTTCAACGGTACTTTGGGAACGCCTGGGCGACCGGCTGTTCTATGCGATACCCATCTTGCATTTACCTGATTGGCGCGCGTTGCATGGGCCTGATCAGTAGCCCTATGTCACGGTGTTCCTGATATACCGCTTCAAACGCCGAAGTGAGAAAATCAGGGGCAGGGATTTGTTGATGCCCAAGCGATGAAAGGCCTTGTCAGTGTGAGCAAAGCGATCTGGTTTGCGGTCGAAGATTGCAATCTGCCGTACGCTGGCCGTTCCTGAAATACCGAGTCTAGTCTGGTGGAGGTGCTCCGGTTCTGAGATTCGCAAGTTCAGGCGCTCGCCACCCTGAACGTAATGCAGCAGCCATCTCACCGCACGACGCGCAGTCAGAGAATGGCGAAGGCGGCACCGTGATGCTTCGATTTCGGCCAAGGTTCGTAGCACTGCTGGAAGATTAAACGAATTCAGCCCAATAGCTCGCGTCAGAACGCTAGGCGGCCGTCCGCTGCTTCGCGCAGAATGTCGCAAAGATTTGGGTGATATTCGTCGCTGCGAATGCGATCTCGCGTTGAAGCAAAAAGGCACGAAACTCGTCAGCGACTATGCCATGATCGCGCTGCGGTGAGGGAAGGTTTGCACGGGCGATCGCGCCAAAAGCCGTATGCGCAATGTGGCCTTTGCGCGGAAACTCGATGGGACTTTCTGCGATTGTCGGCGCGGTTTTAGGCGATTGCCGTGGCGCTGGCTGTTGGGGTGCAGGGGGCTGAAGCGATGCGGGTTGATCCGTTGTCACATCTTGTGCACGGCGGGTCATCCGCAAAAGCGGCTCAGCATCACGCCGGCTCTCAAGTTCAAGCGAATATCCGGGGAGCGAATTTTCCTTGGCGATCTTTGCCATCTCGAACTTGAAGCGGCGGTAATCGCCTTCGGCTCCAGACTTTTCGAATAGGGTCGGCATCGAGATTGCAAAACCATCCGCGCCTGCCCCGCCAGCATGTTTGCGCGCAACCCGGTAGAGCCAACGCTCCCTGCCCCCAGTCATCGAAAAATAGGCTGGGTCGATGGCAAGAACCCCGCCTTCCATCAATACGCCGTCGTAGAACCACTTGGCCAAGGTGATCCGCATGCCACGGATTTGGCCCGAGCGATCGCGTATCTGGCTGTAGCTGTCGATCCACGAGAACGTTGTTTCGACAGCGTCGCCAGAGCGAATATTGGTCTTGACGGTTGTGGATTGCAGCCGATCCAGCGTGTTGCCTAACAGTTCATATGCCCTGCCTCCGACGTCTCGTTTCAATGTCTTGAGCATGTCGTAAGGCACGACGTGAAGCGTCTGTGGTATCTCGTTTGAGCCACGGCGCTTGTGCTCCATCAGCACCGAAGCGCAGTAGATGAGGATGTCGAGGTCATAGATCGTTGCCAGCCCATATTCCGAGTTGGCCGAGACATGCACCGTGATTTTTCCGTCAGGGCTGACATAGTCAATTGGCTTGAGGCGTTTGCGTTTTGACAGCGAAAAGAATGGGCGCTCCATCGTCTCGCGCTGATCGCGCAAGGGAAGCGCCGTCAGTTGCGGCAAGAAAAGATCGACCTGATTGTCTTCGCGCTGGTCCTGCGACATCCTGCATCCCATCACGAGTAAAACGTGTTTTACTCTAAATCATCACACTCAAAAATATAGATAAACGGCTACTTTTTCGCGTATCTTGCGTTCTCGATTGCGGTGCGAAGTGCGTCTATAACCTCGTCAACAGACACTTGCCCTTTGGGGTTGATGTTGATCGTGATACCCTTCGCACGAGTATCGGCGATGATAGTCCCAACTTCGCGCCCGGACCGCGACGTAAGCGATACCTTCGACTTCGCGACTGGTTTTGCCCGTGAAGCAAGGGCGGCCGCGGCGAGACGCTCGCACACTTTGCTGCCCTCAATCTTGTCTGCGCCAGCACTGCTAAGCGCGACCTGCTCCTCGGCAATCATGCGCGCTTCTGCGATAATGCCTTCGCGCAGGCTGCTATCCTTGAGCAAAGGGGAAAGCCGCATGCCGTGACGGATTTTCAAATCGCCCGGATCGGCAAATGCCGCGACGACTTCGTCCGGCAGCTCGGCCAATTGTAGAAGGTTGTGGAGGTTCTGCTTCGGGATCGCCAAGCGGTCCGCCATCTGTGTGCGCACGCCGTTGTAGTAGGCAGCGACCGCATGGTGATAATTGCGCGCGCGCTCGAGATCGGTAACGTCTTCGCGTTCGCGGTTCTCAAGGTCCGCCAGGCGAAACGCTGCTTCATCGTCCAGTCCTTCGATCCGCGCGATCAGATCGATCTCGGAATGATTGTTGGCATTGAGCCACGAAACCGAGAAGTGGCGGCGGGTGCCGACGATGAGTTCGTAAGGATGTGCTGCGCCAGGCGTGCGCCTGACCACAACAGGTTCGCGGTTGCCGCCTTCTTCCCGAATGGAATCGATCAGCGAGGAACATCTTTCGTGGCTCAATGCGGCGTGGTCGCGTGCATTGCCGGGCCAGATCGAGCATTCCGACGGCTTGAGCTTGATCGTTAGCCGTTTTACCGATCGTGCGATCTCATCGAACGCAATGCCGCGCCGTTCCAGAAAGGATGTCGCAGGTCCTTCAGCGACAGTCTTTTCCGGCGTAGCGCGAGCAACGTCCTCGGCGGCTGTGGGGGTCGCAGCCGTACCAATGCTTTCGATGGCGTCGGCCAGCAGGCTCCGCCTTTTGCCGCCAGCGCCGCTCATGCAGCCTCCGTCAGTCGGTCAGTGCCGACTTGCGCCATCCGAGAAGGCCACTGTTTACAAATGTCCTTCTCAATTTCACGGAACACCATGTTCAGGTTGTCGCGGCAGCGCGTGTAGGTCTGGTGCGATCCATAAGGCTTGTTGACCTCATAGATCGAAGACATCGCCAGACCCGCATTCTTGATCTCTTCCGAAAGCAGGATCGGCGTAGAAAGCATTTGCCCTGCGTATGTTTTTTCCATGACCTGAAGCATCTGCGCTTCATTGGTGCGGCTTGGCTGGAACATGGTGCAGACGACGCGGATAAATCCGTAATCGATCGAGGTATCGAACTTGGAAACCAGATCGAGCGCCTCACGGCAGGTTTGCATGAAATGGATCGTGGAAAGATAATCCAGTTGACGCGCTGGTACCGGAATCAGCAACCCATCGGCTGCCGTTAGCGTGTTGACCCCAAGGAAGCCCATGGCCGGCGGAGGATCGAGAATCACCACGTCATAATCAAGGCGAATTTCCTCAAGGCCCACGCGGAGCATGCGGAACGCCCCCGCGATGGCCGTCGGGCCCTCCTCAATCGTCGCCGTCAACTCCCACTCGGTATCTTGTAGCCCAAGGTTTGCCGGGCAGATGTCAATGTTGGGCCAAGCGGTCTTGCGGATCGTCTTGCGCAGCGAATCGGCCTCATCGATGCGCGGCGACAGAAAGTTGGAAAGCGTATGTACTTCCTCAACAAGCGCCTCAAGATTAACGTCAAACATGACGCTCATCGAAGCTTGCGGGTCACAATCGACAACCAGAACGCGATAGCCGCGCAGTGCAAGGTAGTCCGCCAAGTGCTTGGCTGTCGTCGATTTACTGACGCCGCCCTTGAAGTTCTGGACGGCAACCACAACCGCGCGTTCGTCGGGCAACTTGCCCATCTTGATGCCAAGCGCCTCGCGAATCGCGATCAGGTCATCCACCGTGTAAAAGCGGCGGCCATTGGACGATGTTTTGGGTGCGGGCAGACGTCCACGCGCTTCCGCCTTAGACAAGGCTTCAGGCGAACGACCCAGAAATTCCGCAGCAATGGTTGCGCCCATTGAAATATTTAGAGTTTTCTTGTCGGAGGGATCAATTGCCGCCTTGCGAAGAACGCTCTTCGCATTCTCGCACGAGGTAATCATCGCATCCAGAATCTGGCCCGAAAGCATGCGGCTGTCCCTCTTAGCACTCGATAAAGACGCGGGTTCGTTAAAAAGCTGGTGAAATGACCCCTAATCCCGGACAGCTATGCCGAATTGGGACAGGTTAGTCAAATAGGGCCGCAAGCATTGCGACAAACCCATACACTGCGCCGAAAATGCCATCTGTCTGGGACAGGCCTAGCCCGAATCAGCATTGTGAGAGCATAGGCTCAGTGGCGATAGGGGCGAAGCAGTGACCGAGTTTTGTCCACCTGACATTGGGCGGTAAATGTGCCTCCCCAGAAAGGAGAAACAAGCCTAGTTCAGCGCCAATTCGCCTTGGCGTCGGTCGGCGGCGGAGGGGCTAGCGAAACGGGCAAGAAGGCAGCGCGCGCGCCCCACAACGGTGTAGACGACATGGCGTTGCCCACCGCGATTTTGGTGGTCGATGTAGTCCCCGGCATAGTGGCGGCGCAACAGCCCTGCCCGCACCAATTCCGATACCGCGCGGCTGAGGTTGGTCTTGGCCGATGCCAGCACCCGGTAGCGTACTTCGGAAACGACGCACGCCTTTGCCTGTTCGGGATCTGAAGGCAGGGAGCCATCTGCCGCCAGTTCCTCGCGCACACGATCTGCCAAGGCCAGGCGTCGTGGGTCGCGGCCGCCCATCGGGGTCAGGCTCTGCCCCAGCCAGTCACGCAAGGGGATCAAGGCCTTGTCACGGACGATAAATGGTCCAGCGACGCCATCGGCACCAGCCACTTCGGCAATCAGATTCAGCACCATGAACGCATATCGCGGACGACTGCTGACTTCAGCAAGAAGGTTGAGCAGTGCTGCCATATCGCTGGCAGAGTGCGGAGCCGAAGTTGGGGGGCGGTGAAACATAGCAGGATTCAAAAGAGCACAAACTGTGAATCTTGTGAATCCCCAATCGCATAGGGTTGATGCTTTTGTCGGTTGCGACACTTTGTCGGTCGGAACAGGATCGCAGATTTTCCTGCGCCAGTTATTCCGCCGCTTCTGCCTGCGTTGGGGTCGGTGTCAGGCCTCCGCCCGCCAGATAGGCTTCGTAGTCGCGCGTGAACATACGCAACAGCGGTTCGTTCTGACCGAACTGCTGGAACTTTTTACCGCCCGATTCAAAGCCGATTTGCTGGAGGCGCGACATCGCCATGTCTTCGACCACCACGTCGCGCGTGGCCGCCAAAGTGCTGGCCATCGCGTATTCCTCGCGCAAGGTGCGCGGTTCGTGGCGGCTATAGATACGGACTTCGGTGCGCATCCGGCCTTCGGAAATGGGCCAGAATTGATAGAACAAATAGCCGTTGGCCAATGGCTGGATCGAGATGTTGGGAAAGATCGTAATCGTCTCGGTCCCGAAATTCGGTATCTTGAGACGGTTGATGCCAGGGTGTTCGTAGAACCCGGCACGACCTTCCTTGATCGCCTCAATGTCGGGCGCAGAGGTTGGCAGCATTTGGGCATAGACCCAGGTGAGCGCAGGCGCTTGCGGATTATAGTCAAAATTGCGCTGTACGGTTCCTGCGCTGTGCGGACCGAAATGCTTCACATCAAGATAGTGAAGGTGCGGGTTTTCCTTGGGCACAACCGCTGCGCGCAGCGTCTTGCTGTGCAGAATTGCCACGTGATAGCCCTCGTTGAAGGCATTGACGAGGTTCTTCCAATTGCAGTCGATCTCATCGGTCACGCGGATGCTGAACGGGAAGTCTTCGAACGGCGCCCCTTCCAGCATCACGTCGATCCCGGCGAGGAATTCCGGCAGCGTGGCTTCCGGTTCTTCGGCAAAGTTCAGGAAGATGAAGCCCGCCCACATATCGAGGTGAATCCGCGAAAGCCCGTTGCTGGCTTTGTCGACGTGCGGAAAATCCTGCTCGGAAGGGATCGCGCTGAGCGAACCGTCCACACGGTAAACCCATGCATGATAAGGGCAGCGGAAGGTGAGGGCATTGCCGCGTTCTTGGCAGACCAGTGCCACGCCGCGATGCGAACAAGCGTTGTGAAACGCCCGCACTTCGCCGTCTTTGCCGCGAGAGATAATTACGTTAGCCTTCAGGGTCGGCAAATCGCGTACGATGTAGTCGCCCGGTTCCGGCACTTCATCGACGCGGCCGACCATCAACCAGGCCCGACGGAAAATCATGTCCTGTTCGCGGCGGAAGTATTCCGGCGATGTGTAGTATTCTACCGGGACCTGATCGTTGCCGAGGCCCAGTTCGCGGGCCTTAGTCATATGTTCGTTGATGTCTACCATATCATGCAAGGCACCCTTTGCTTGGTGCCCTCTCCCCGAATTCTGACAGGATCAATGCGGTTGAAAGCCAACCCATTCCATGTTCACGCTATGTGGAAACGGCGCATAAGGCACGCGCGGTTGGCCAAAAATTTCGACGGCCTGGCTGGCTTCGGTCAATCCAAGCACGACCCTGAACAGCAATGCCTCGGCTTCTGGCAAAGCCTTTGGGTCGAACCTGTCGAGATGCACGAATACCTCTTCAAGGCGCGGAGCAAGCGCGGCATGGAACGCTTCAAGTTCACCTTGCGGCAAAGCCTGCCGTTTGAGGTAGCGTTCGTCTTGCGTCCTGAGATCACCCCAAGTCGCCACAAAAGGTTCTAGGAACGCAAACTGTTCCGGCAATGATACGTGACTCATTCAAATTTCCGTTCAGCTTTTTCCAGGAAAGCACGGCGAAATTCAGCGCCGTTCGCTCCACTCGATCGCCATTTTATGCGGGTATGGTGCATAGGGAACGCATGGCTGATTGAACACTTCAACCGCCATGGCAGCCTCGGTCAGACCCAGAGTGGTGCGATAAAGCAAGGCCTCCGGCGCGGGCAGATCATCCATCGGGAATTTGTCGAGATGATCAAAAATCTCGTTCAGGCGGGGGGCCGTTGCGTCATAGAACGACTTGAGATCCTTCATCGTGCTGTGTTGGCGCTGGAGGTAACGTTCTTCCTGTGATTCCAATTTGCCCCAGACCTCGGCGAACGGTGCAAGGTTTTCAAAACCGGCCGGCAGGGTCAGCATATCGGTCATTTCTTGTGCTCTCCCAAGCATGTCCGGTCAAACCGGCGCAAAATTTTGATACGCACCGCGGCGAAGGCTCTTCAGGCCACTCCACCGGCGATGCGGCAATTCATTCTCTATGCACGTTGCACAGCCGAAATCGAAGGACGAATCCTTGACGCGGCGTCCAGAGCGACCGTGTTTCCTGTCCGATGCTACTCTGCGGCTTCGGTCTGGGCTGGTTGTGGGAAGGTTGCCATGTCCCAGCTTTGCACGGTGGGCAGGACTTGCTTGCCGAACAGGTCGAGCGAGGCGCGTTGCTGTTCTGGGGTGCCGATCACGAACGGGAGATCGCAG
>CAMTWP010000007.1:0-243064 GCA_947085475.1 uncultured Novosphingobium sp.
GAACTGATCGCGCGCTTACCCAAACAGAGGATTGCCGCATGAGCGAGGATGCAGTGAAGGTGGCGCCACGGCGCTCCGGCCTCGGTCGCGGTCTGGGCGCGCTGATGGGTGAAGTCCGCCGCGAGGAGCCGGTGGCGCGCATTTCCGTATCGGGACCAGAAGGAAATCCAGTGCGCGATGGCGGATTGGCGTTGCTCGCCGTATCCTCCATCGAACCGCACCCGGAACAGCCGCGCCGTCATTTCGATGAAGAGGCGCTGGAGGAACTGGCGCAGTCCATCGCGGCACGCGGTGTGATTCAGCCCGTCATCGTTCGCCCCTTGGGCAACAATCGCTATCAACTGGTGGCCGGTGAACGGCGTTGGCGCGCGGCGCAAAAGGCGCAAGTCCACGAAATTCCCGCAATCGTCCGCAAGCTGGATGAGCGCGAAGTGGCGGCCTTGGCGCTGATCGAGAACTTGCAGCGCAAGGATTTGAACCCGGTTGAAGAAGCGCGGGCCTATCAGCGGCTTGCCGATAGCGAGGGATTGACGCAGCAAGAGATTGCCAAGTTCGTCGATAAATCGCGCAGCCACGTGGCCAACATGATGCGCCTGCTGGGCCTGCCCGACGACGTGCTGGACATGGTCGTGCGCGATGAATTGTCGATGGGCCACGCCCGCGCGCTGATCAATGCGCCCGATCCCGCCGGGTTGGCGCGTGATGCTACGGCAAAGGGTCTTTCGGTCCGCGATGTCGAGAAGCTGGCCCGCAAAGCCAGCCGCCCGGAATCAACCCGCAGGCAGGCACGCGCGGCCAAGGATCCCTTCGGTCAGGCCGATATTGCTGCCATCCAACAGCATCTCGAAGACTTTCTTGGCCTAAAAGTCACGATCGCTGCCGATACTGATCCAACGACCGGCGCTGTCACAATCCGCTACAAGACGCTCGACCAGCTCGATCTGATCTGTCAGCGATTGACCGGCGGAGAGTTCTGAGCCTTTCCCCTTCCCGAACGGGGAAGGGGGCTGTCTGACGCGTGTCAGCCGGTGTAAACGCGCTTTTCCTTGATCCGCTTTTCCTTGATCACCGGGGCACGGCGAGGAATGCTGCGGCGGCGAACGGGTTCATTGACCCAGCGTTCGGTAACAACCGTCGTTTCGACGCAAGGCTGCTGCGGAAGCATGACGGGTACCATGACGTAACCATATGGCGCATAACCGCCCGGAGCCCCATAGCCCGGAGCGCCTTGCGCCTGCACAGAGCGCGCGTATTCATCACATTCCCGGCGCAAATCGCGGTCTTCAGACTTGTCGATTACGGTCCCGGCAATCGCCCCCACCGCAGCACCCGCAACAGTGCCCAGCGTGCGGTTACCATCAGCGATCCGGTTGCCCAGAACACCGCCGACCAGACCGCCGATTAAAGCACCGCCAATGCCCTTGTCGCCATAGACCTTGCGGCAACGCGCATCCATTTCCGCCCAACGTGGATCGGGTTGCTGATAGGCCTGCTGGGGGTAACCCTGCTGGGGATAGGCATAAGGTTGCGCCATCACTGTCGTCGGCCATGGCGCGCCCATCATGGGTGGGTAATACATCTGACCCTGACCATAGCCTTGGCCCGGATAAGCGCCCGGCAAAGGCACAGAATGATGGCCGCGCGCCATGACAGGCGAGGCGGCAAGAGTTGCGATGACCAGCGCGGCGCTGGTCAATCCGGAAAGGCTCATGCGGCGAAGCATTGCAGTATCCCCCTGGGGACCGGCGCAGCTTGCACCGGTTGTTAACAGCAAACTTACCATCGAAACCGGCAGGAATCCAAGGTTCCCCCAGCAACAGAGTCGGCGCTGTCCCGAATCGGGTCAAGAATTCAGATGCTGGTTACCAAAGTCGCCGCCAGAGCCTCGATCCCGCGCGCGTCATCTTGCGTAAAACGGGCAGGGGTGGGGCTATCAAGATCAATCACCGCAATCACTTGTCCGTCACGCAACACCGGCACGACCAGTTCCGAACGGCTCTGCGCATCACATGCGATATGGCCGGGAAAAGCGTGAACATCGGGCACGAGCTGCGTCTTGCCGGTTGCAGCCGCCGCACCGCACACGCCTTGGCCCAAGGCAATGCGGATACATGCAGGTTTGCCCATAAATGGCCCTAGGATGAGGCCGCCATCGACCATCCGATAGAACCCGGCCCAATTCAGATCGGGCAGGAACTGCCAGATGAGCGCGGCAACATTGGCCATGTTGGCCACGCCATCAGGTTCACCTGCGGTCAAACCGCGCGCGGATTCGACAAGGTCGGCATAGAGATCGGCGGTCGATTGGCCGGGGGTGGGGGCATAGCTGAACATGATCAGCTCTCTAACGCAGCCTTGACCAAAAGTCGCGCCGCGCAACTTGTGATCATTCGAAGATCGCTCGGCCATTGCCCTTAGGCCTTTGCGGGCATAGATTTGCGCCCATGAACCTGATCAAGAAAATCCTGATCACGCTGGCCGTGATCATCGCCCTTTTCGGCGTCTATGTTGCCTGGTCTATCCGGGGATCATCCGCGCAGTATTCTCTGCAGGAAACCACGGGAATTCGGCCCAAACTGGCCGCCCCTGACAAGCAGATGATTCCCACCATCCGCACCGCCGACCCAATTGGCTGGAAAGATGGCGAATCCCCAGTTGCTGCCCAAGGCCTGCAAGTCAGCCGCTTTGCCGATAAGCTGAACCATCCACGCACCGTGGTGGTTCTGGCCAATGGCGATGTGCTGGTAGCGGAAACCAATTCACCCCCGCGCCCCAAAGGCGGGATCACCGATGCCGTCATGGGCTACATGATGCGCAAGGTTGGCGCAGGGGGGACGTCGCCCAACACCATCGTTCTGCTGCGAGATACCGATGGCGATGGCAAAGCCGAGCAGCGTTTCACCATGAAAAATGCGGCGCTCAGTTCACCGTTCGGCATGGTTCTGCGCGAAGGTCGCTTGCTGGTGGCCAATCACGATGCAGTGCTGTCCTTCCCCTATGAATTGGGTCAGACCACGCTTACCGGCACGCCGGAAAAGCTGGTTGATCTGCCTGGTGGTGGCAATCACTGGGCGCGCAACCTGATCCTCAGCCCTGATGGCAATCTGCTTTACATTACCGTTGGCTCGTCCTCGAACATCGCTGAAGCCGGCATCGCGGCCGAAAAAGGCCGCGCGATGATTACCGAGTACGACTTCACCAAGAAACGTCTGCGTGAATTCGTGGGCGGCCTGCGCAATCCCAACGGCCTTGACTGGAATCCCAACAGCGAAGAATTGTGGACCACGGTCAATGAGCGCGACATGCTCGGCTCAGACCTCGTGCCTGATTACCTGACCAATGTGCCCTTCGGCGCGAACTATGGCTGGCCGTGGATCTACTGGAAGCGGAACATCGATTGGCGTGTCGATGCGCCCATGCCGCAATACCTAATGGAATATGTGCGCAAGCCCGAATACGGTCTTGGCGCACATGTCGCGCCGCTCGGCCTCGCCTTTGCCAAGCAAGGCAACCTGATGGGCGCAAAGTTTGCCAGCGGGGCATTCGTAGCGCGACACGGATCGTGGAATCGCCGTCCGCTGGCAGGATATGACGTGGTGTTTGTCGGCTTCGACCAGCGCGGCAATGTCCTGAAGAAACCGCCGCTTCCGGTCCTGACAGGCTTCCTTAACCCGGACGAAGAAGCGCGCGGACGCCCGACATGGGTCGCCTTTGCCAAGGACGGTGCCTTGCTGGTAAGCGATGACACCGGCGGCGTGATCTGGCGCGTGACCGCGCCGGGTGCGAAACCGGCCCCAGCACCCGTCGTTCTGCCCAAGCGCGTGGCCCCGCCTCAACCCAAGGGCACAGGCCGCTTCATCATGAAACCCAATGCCGATTCGGATCTGTTGAAGCCGAAGGACTGAACGGGACTTTTGCTGGCGAGAGGGTGCTGCCCACCCCTCTACGACTAAAGCCTACTGCGAAGACGTAAGCGTCGCTTCCCTCCTGCGAGCGGGAAGAGCGTAAAAGCTGCTCCCCTCCCGCTTGCGGGAGGGGCTGGGGTGGGACTTGAATGGGCAGTTACGAAAGCGAACGTCCAGCCCGCCCCGCCAGTTCATTGACGAACTGCCATGCCACGCGGCCTGACCGGCCACCACGGCGCTTTGACCATTCAAGCGCTTCCGGCTCGGCATATTCCAGTCCGTAGTGCGCCGCGTAACCTGCGATGATCGCAAGGTATTCGTCCTGCGTGCAATTGTGGAAGCCAAGGCTGAGGCCAAAGCGATCGGCCAGCGCAAGGCGATCATCCACGGCGTCGCGCGGGTTGATCGGATCATCCTGTTCGGACAAGTGCCGCTCTACAATCGCACGGCGGTTTGATGTTACCGCAAGCCGCACGTTGCCCGGCCGGGCCTCGACACCGCCTTCCAGCCATGAACGCAAATGCCGCGCGCCCGACGTATCAGCGGCATCAAAGCCAAGGTCATCGAGGAACACGAGGAAGCTGCGGTCCACCCCGCGCAGCACGGTGAACAATTCGGCAAGGCTCGCATCGGGGCTGGCTTGGATCAGCGCAACCGAGCCGGGCAGGGCAGTTTGCGCTGCCAGTGTCGCCGCCCGCAGCAGCGCGGACTTGCCCATGCCGCGCGAGCCCCACAGCAGCATGTCATGCGCCGCGGCCCCGCGCGAAAGCCGCGCAACATTTTCGACCACAGCAGCCTTCTGCTTGTCGATACCCTGCATCAGATCGAGCGCGGGCGCGTCAAGCCGCTCAATTCCGCGCGCCGCCTTGCCATCCCAGATATAAGCGGGGAATGCCTGCCAATCGGTTGCCGGAACCGGCGCTGGAACAAGCCGCTCGAGTGCCAAGGCAATGCGATTCAACGTATCATCATTCATCCAACAAGCGCCTCATTATCCAGATCATAAAGCAATGCGGCCCCGGCCATGGCAGAAGACCCAAGCCCGCGCGCTTCGGGCACGATCACCCGGTTGAAGAACTTGGTCACCGCGGTTTTGGCATGAAGGCCCGATGCGCGCGCTTGGCGGCCCAACTGCCACCCGGCAACCGCCACCGCACACATCGTGGTGAACGGGACCGAACCTGCAAGCTTATCGTCAAGCGAAGCAGTGGTGCTCATCCACTGGCCAATGGCGGCAGCGTCCTTGGCCAGCGCCGCAACTTCGGGCACGTCCTCCATCTCGGACGCGATCTGCGCCATCAGCTTTTGCAGGACACCGCCATCTTCGTATCCCAGTTTGCGGGTAACCAGATCGGCGGCCTGAATGCCGTTCGTGCCTTCATAGATCGGCGCAATGCGCGCGTCGCGATAGTGTTGAGCCGCGCCGGTCTCTTCGATGAAGCCCATCCCGCCGTGCACTTGTATGCCCAAGCTGGCGACTTCGCAGCCAATGTCCGTGCCCCATGCCTTTAGCATCGGCACAAGTAATTCCGCGCGCTTTTGCGCGGCATCATCCCCCAGTGAGCCCCGGTCCACTTGTCCGGCGGTATAATAGAGCAGCGCGCGAGCACCTTCGGTCAGCCCGCGCATCCGCATCAACATACGGCGCACATCGGGATGTTCGATAATCGCAACCGAGGCCTTGTCGGCCGATCCAGCGCGCGCCGATTGCACACGGTCACGCGCGTAAGCACGCGCCAGTTGCAGCGCGCGTTCGGCGATTTGCACGCCCTGTGATCCCACATTGATGCGCGCCGAATTCATCATCGTGAACATCGCGCGAAGGCCGCCGTTTTCATGGCCGACCATCTCGCCAATGCATTCCCCGGCATCGCCAAACGACATCACGCAAGTGGGTGAGGAATGGATGCCCAGCTTGTGCTCAATCGAGACGCAGGTCACATCATTGCGCGCGCCGATGCTGCCATCATGTTCCACGTGAAACTTGGGCACAATGAACAGCGATATCCCGCGCGAACCTTCGGGCGCATCGGGCGTGCGCGCCAAGACCAGATGGACGATATTCTCCGCAGCGTCGTGTTCGCCAAAGGTGATGTAAATCTTGGTGCCGGCAATCCGGTACTTGCCCGCGTGCGGCCCATCGCTGATCGGCACTGCCGTGGTGCGCAGCGCGCCAACGTCTGACCCGGCCTGCGGTTCGGTCAGGTTCATCGTGCCCGACCATTCCCCGCTAATCAGCTTGGGCAGAAACAGCGCCTTTTGCGCATCGGAGCCGTGATGATCAATGGCTTCAATCGCGCCGACGGTGAGCATTGGCAGTAACGTAAAGCCCATATTTGCCGCACCCAGCGTTTCCAGCACGGCGGTGGCCAGCGTGAACGGCAAGCCTTGGCCGCCGAACGCTTCCGGTGCTGCGACGGAACCCCAACCTTGTTCGACAAACGCCTTGTAGGCATCGATGTACCCGGCGGGCAGGGTCACCACACCATTGGCCCACTTTGCGCCCACCTGATCGCCTACGCGGTTCAGCGGTGCCCATTCACCGGCTGCAAAAGCGCCTATGCCTTCGACAATCGCTTCGACCAGATCGGGCGTTGCAGCGGCAAAACGATCACTGGCAGCAATCTCCTCAATCCCTGCACTTACCTTGATGGCAAGAATCTGATCGGCAGTGGGCGGTGTGAACGTCATTGGCATATCTCCCATCGCCCTGCGCTTGCGCGGTCCGGCACGCACCCTATAGCGGGAAGCCATGAAGCCGACAAAGCCTTCCAAGGTGCAATTGCCAGACAGCACGGGTTTGGCACAAGCCGCGCAAGTGATCCGCGCAGGCGGCACGGTGGCGGTGCCGACCGAGACGGTTTACGGCCTTGCCGCGCGGGCAGATGATGATGCGGCGGTTGCGGGAATCTATCGCGCCAAGGGCCGTCCCGATTTCAATCCGCTGATTGTGCATGTGCCCGACGCTACGGCAGCGCGGCGTCTCGCCCTGTTCGATGACCGCGCCGATGCGCTGGCCAAAGCGTTCTGGCCGGGCCCTTTGACGATGGTGCTGCCGCGCCGCGACGATGCAGGATTGGCTAAGGCGGTGAGTGCAGGGCTACCCACGGTGGCGTTGCGTTGTCCTGCACATCCGGTGATGCAGGCCTTGTTGATACAATGTGGATTGCCGCTAGCGGCGCCATCGGCGAACAAAAGCGGCGGCGTTAGTCCAACCAGTGCCACACATGTAGCCGATTCGCTGAGCAACCGGGTCGATCTGATTCTCGATGGTGGCGTGACCGCCCAGGGCATTGAATCGACCATCGTCGGACTGCGCGACGCTGGAACTTGGGTGATCCTGCGCCCCGGCCCGATTAGCGAAGCACAGATTGCAGATATAATGGGCGGGGCAAGCGCCGCCATGACGTCATCCAAAATCGAAGCGCCCGGCCAGTTGGCCAGCCATTATGCGCCGGGAAAGCCGGTGCGGCTTGATGCAATCGACGCGGCGGATGACGAATTTCTGATTGGCTTTGGACCCGTGGCCGGAAACGTCTCGCTATCGCTCACGGGCGATTTGGCAGAGGCTGCGGCGCGGCTTTATGCTTGTCTGCACATGGGTGCGGCAGCGGGGCAGGAGCGCATTGCCGTTGCGCCGATTCCCCATCACGGCATTGGCATTGCCATCAACGACAGGCTGGGCCGCGCTGCGGCTTAAGTCTAATCCCGCTCGTAAGGGACGGAACTGCGCATGGCGTTCATCTCGCCATAAATTTCGCGTGCGGTATCACAGGCATCGTCGTTGCCCCGGTCGCACCGCAGCAATGCCCGATCATAATCGCGTGACAGTTCCCCATAACGCTCCTCGCGCTGGCGAATCTGGCGTCCACGCTTTTGATCGCGTTCAGATTGACTGACGGTAACGCGGTCATAAACTCCGGCGGTGGTGTTCACCGCGCTGGCCCCGGCGCGCACGGGCATCGTCACAAGATCGAACGCGCTTTTCGCGGCGCAGCCAGGCAGGATAGCCAGCGCCACCATCGCAACACCAAAACGCAATCTCATGCCAAACTCCCCATGCCGTCGATTCCCACGACGGCAAGTATTTGGCAAGCACAGGATTGACCAAGCATGAAGCGCCAAAGCTAAAAAGCCGCTCGACGATTTTGTTTATTGGTCCGCTGCGGCTTCAGTGCCATCACTCTCAAGCGTCACGCCATTTTCACACACCAACTTGCCCGAGCCGACCGAGGTAACTTTGCAGGTTGCACGGCCAAACACGCGAACTTCGCCCGAACCCATGATATTGGCGTTCACATGACCGTTTGAAGCAAAGCGAGCGTTGCCAGACCCTGCGACATCCACTTTTACTTCATCGGCGGTGAGCCCGTCCATTTCGGCATCGCCGCTGCCAGCGACTGTCATTTTCAACTCTTTAGCCTTACCTCCGGCCCGCAGCTTGCCCGATCCGACGACATCGATTTCGAGCTTTTGCGTGTTGATCGCACGTGCATCGACCAGGCCGGAACCTGCCACCACAATTTTTGCCGCATCGCCCACCAGTTGATCGGTGGTGAGATTGCCCGATCCGGCCAGCGTGATCTCGCTCAATATTGGCAGGGTGATATTGACCGTGGCGGCACGCTGCGATGAACCCAGCCTCCAGTCCCGGCGCAGAATCCCCAATTGTCCGTCAGATAGCGCGAACCGCAGCTTGTCCGCGCCTTCACCGTCAACCGTGATCGCCAGCTTGTCACCGCGCGTTACGCGCACATTGTCAGGGCCAAGCAGCGTGATCCCGGTCGGTGCAGCGCCGGTCATGTCGAGTTCTGCCAGAGGCACGCCCTCCTTGCCATTAAACGAAAAGTTGGACCCATCACACCCCGCCAACGCGGTGGCGAGGCCCAACATCGCAACACTGGCGGCAGTACGAACAAGCGATTGCAACATGACCGAATTCCTTCTCACTGTGTTATTCATATAACACGGCAATCCGATCAGCGCCAAGTCGTTGGTGGAGCGGGAAGGGCAGTTGGTCGGGGTAGAACCACCAACAAAAAAGGCCCCCGGTTTCCCGGAGGCCTTTTTGCAACGTCCAAATCGCGAAACAGCGTTATGCCGGTGTTTCGTAGTACTTTGGCGCGTGTTCGTTGAGGATCTCGAGGATCTTCTTGAGCGCAGCAGGCTCGTCGGTCTTTTCCATCGCCGCAAGTTCACGCGCGAGGCGCGAAGAGGCAGCTTCGAAAATCTGGCGTTCCGAGTACGATTGCTCTGGCTGATCATCGGCGCGGAACAGATCGCGGGTCACTTCTGCGATCGAAACCAGATCGCCTGAGTTGATCTTCGCTTCATATTCCTGAGCGCGCCGCGACCACATCGTGCGCTTGACCTTGGGCTTGCCCGTCAGCGTATCAAGCGCCTCACGCAGGGTCTTGTCCGAAGACAGCTTGCGCATGCCGATTGATTCAACCTTGTTCACCGGAACGCGCAAGGTCATGCGTTCTTTTTCAAAGCGCAGCACATAGAGCTGCAGCTTCATTCCAGCAATTTCTTCGTCCTGAAGCTCGACCACGCGGCCAACACCATGCTTCGGATAAACGACGTAGTCCCCAACATCGAAGGCGAGAGCCTTGACTGCCATTGGTAATCCTTTCGACGCGGCAGGGACAAGCCAGCGGTCACAGGGTGCTTCATCGGGGAAAAAGCAGCAAGACACCGCCCATCAGGCAGTCTTGCGAGGCCCAGCGATCCGTTTGCTTTTGTTGTCCTGCCTTTTCGTGGTGAAAAGGCGCCGGACAGGAATGAACCCACCGGCGCTTGGCAGGCTACCTAACACTTCGGCAACAAATTTACCAGCCCCGTGTGTGCACCGCACAGGAAATCGTTTGTTGCCGCCAGATTGGCGGCAACAAACGGAATTAATCGCGAGGGCTTGAAACGCTTGGAAGCGTCAGATCAATCGCCTTCGCCGGGCTCAGCCGAGAAGTATTTGTCGAACTTGCCGTCTTCGCCCTTATGCTCATCAGCATCGGCAGGCGCGTCTTTCTTGGCGGTGATATTGGGCCATTCGGCCGAGAACTTGGTGTTCAGTTCAAGCCACTGCTCAAGACCTGATTCGGTATCGGGCAGAATCGCTTCGGCAGGGCATTCTGGTTCGCATACGCCGCAATCGATGCACTCGCTGGGATTGATCACCAGCATGTTTTCACCCTCATAGAAGCAGTCGACGGGGCAAACCTCGACGCAGTCCATGAATTTGCAGCGGATGCAGGCGTCTGTGACGACGTAGGTCATGGCGAATTTCGTCCCTCAGTATCTATTTGACGCTGTGCTAGAGGCGTTGCCCCCAGATCGTCAAGCACCCGATAACAACCCTGTGCTTCTAATGCGGGTCCACGCCGGTCCGGAATGCTGAGAACTTCGATCACCCGCACGCTTGTAGGCAGCGGTAAAACCAGCACATCGCCACATTTCACATCGGCACTGGGGCGGCCAATTCGGCGGCCATTCAGGCGAATGTGACCGGCGGCCACCCATTCTTGCGCCATCCCGCGAGAGCCGGAAAACCGCAAGAACCACAACATCTTGTCGATCCGCAACTACGCCTCTCCCTTATCGTGTCACAAGTTCTGCCAGAGCCGCAAAGGCCCCGGTGGGCGGCGGCACAGGTATTGATTCCATGGCGACGCCCGACCGGGTCGGACGCCATTCCCACAGCGGCGGCATCGCTGCACCGTGTGCCCCATCAGGCAGGGCACGGCCCATGAACACGCGAAAGCCGCCAGCACGCAGCAAAGTTGCAAAGCTGGCGGTGGACAGCCCCATCGACCGCGCCACGCCCGGATCAATATAGAATCGCCGCCCCTTGGCCTCCAGTCGCGCGCGGTGCGCTGTATGCAGCAGCTTTTCGGCCAGATCGACCCGCAAGCATTCATCGCCAAGCCGGCGATAGCCCGCAGGCGGCTCCTTGCTGCTCACCACAGGGCTGGCTGTTTCGGGCGGGGCAGGTGGCCTTGCCCCCCACACCGTGGCCAGCATCGCCCATAGCTTAAGCGGAGCTGGCCGCAGCATGGCGGGCACAAACAGATCGAGCCCGCCGATCCGCACGCCCAGCTTCTTCATGCGATCACGCTGCGCAGTGTCCAGCCGGTCCAGCCCTGATTCCATGCGCGGCAACACACCGCCCGCTTCAACCAGATGCAGCAGCAAAGCGCGCAGATTCGCACCTGATTCAGTGGCGCGGCTTGCCTCGGTCAAATTGACCAATGGCCCCAGCAGACGGGCGACATGGGCAGTGAACCAGTCCTGCAACGCTTGCACCACACGGCCCTTGAGCAGCGGCGGAAAGCGATCGAGCGTTGCGTCAGGTTTGATCCGCGGTTCAAGCAAGCCGCGTCCACGTTCTAGCCGGGCGACTGTGATGCCGCGCCAGACCAGCGTGGCGTTCTCAACCGCCAAACCGCCCGTTTCCTTCGCATTGGCAAGCAAGTCCACCGCGCGCGTTTCAAACAGCGCAGGCAAGTGCCGCTCTGCTGCTGCAAGCAGCAATTTGCGGTCCGCCGCGCGCGCCAGCGGATCGACCACAAAGCGAAAGCCTTCGAGATGGCCGATCGGTTCATCATCCACCAGCACCGCTCCGGATTCAGACACCCGCACTGGCAATAGCCCTGCATCTGATCCCGCCTTGCGCATCAGCACCGTGGTGCGGCGATTGACGAAACGTTCAGTCAGCCGCGCATGCAGCGCATCCGAAAGCCGTGTTTCCACCGCGCGGGCACGAGCCGACATCTCATCCTTGGCCAGAACCCAATCGGCGCGCTGGGCGATGTAGGACCATGATCGGATTGCCGAAATGCGCCCTTGCAGGGTGTCGATGTCACCTGATGGAATATCGAGTTGGGCAATAGCTTGCGCCACAAAATCCGCGCCAAGATAGCCGTGCCGCAAATCCTGCCACAGCCGCGCAACGAACCGGCTGTGGGTTTCTGCGCCTTGCTGGCGGAAATCGGGCAGGCGGCACACATCCCAGAACCGCTGGACCGAACGCGCGCCGCGAATGTCCGATGTGTCGGGTTCTTCCGATAGCCGCTTCAACACCGCCAGATCGATGGATTGCGGCGGAATGTGCAATTCGCTGCGCGGTGGCAGGCTTTCAAGGTCTTCGATCAGCGTGGCCAGACTATCGAAGCGCGGCTCAGCCTCGCGCCAGAACAGCTTGGTCAGCGGCGGGAAGCGATGCTCCTCGATCGCATAGACTTCCTCTTCGGAAAATTCGGGATCATGCCCGCCCATTCCAGCCAATGTGCCAAACGTGCCATCGCGCTGATGCCGCCCGGCGCGGCCCGCGATCTGCGCCATTTCTGCGGTTGTCAGGCGACGATGTCGGTGGCCATCGTATTTCGAAAGGCCCGCAAACGCCACGTGATGCACATCAAGGTTCAGGCCCATGCCGATGGCATCGGTCGCCACCAGATAATCAACCTCACCCGACTGGTACATCGCCACCTGGGCATTGCGCGTTTGCGGGGAAAGTGCGCCCATCACGACCGCAGCACCACCGCTAAACCGCCGCAGCATTTCAGCCACAACGTAGACTTGCTCAGCACTGAACGCGACAATCGCGCTGCGTGGCGGAATACGCGATAGCTTTTTTGCGCCCACATGCGTCAGCGTGGAAAAGCGTGGGCGCGAGACGATCTCCGCGTCGGGCACCAGCGCCTTGATCATCGGCTGCAAAGTGGCCGATCCCAGCAGCATTGTCTCTTCGCGGCCGCGCGTGTGCAGCAGGCGGTCGGTAAAAATATGGCCACGTTCAGGATCGGCAGAAAGTTGCGCTTCATCCAGCGCAACAAATGCCAGGTCCGGACGGCTGGGCATGGCTTCCACCGTGCATAACAACCAGCGCGCGCCCTTTGGCTCGATCCGCTCCTCGCCAGTGATCAGCGCAACACTTTCAGGGCCTTTGATCGCGCAAACGCGGTCATAGACCTCGCGCGCCAGCAATCTTAACGGAAATCCGATTGCGCCAGAGGAATGCGCGCACAACCGCTCAATCGCGAGGTGCGTCTTGCCGGTGTTGGTCGGGCCGAGCACAGCCTTGACCACGCCAGTATATGTGGTTCGCCGAGGTTGCGCTGGCGTGCGGTTGGCCATGTGTCGGAATGTGGCGGCCTTGGTACCGGTAAACAAGCGCAAGGTCGGAATTTATCCCCTGCCCGAAGTGACGGTTAGTGAAGAAAGATTGAGGGTGACCGTGCAATGCGCAATCCAACCGTCACTCCGGCGAAGGCCGGGGCCCATAATCTCACGGTAACTGACTGCATCACCGTCAGGGATCCCGGCCTTCGCCGGGATGACGAGGTTGCGGGCCGCGCGGCCACAAAAAAGGCCCGGATCGCTCCGGGCCTTTTGTATCGCAATCGACCAGCGATTTACTGATTCATCGTGGCGAAGAAATCTTCGTTGGTCTTGGATTCCTTCATCTTGTCGAGCAGGAATTCCATCGCATCGATCGTGCCCATCTGCATCAGGATGCGGCGCAGCACCCACATCTTGCTGAGCTGATCCTTGGCGACAAGCAGTTCTTCCTTGCGGGTGCCGCTCTTGCCCACGTCCAGCGCCGGGAAGATGCGCTTGTCCGCAACTTTGCGGTCCAGCACGATTTCCGAGTTGCCGGTGCCCTTGAACTCTTCAAAGATCACTTCATCCATGCGGCTGCCGGTATCGATCAGCGCGGTGGCGATGATAGAAAGTGAGCCACCTTCCTCGATGTTACGCGCCGCACCGAAGAAACGCTTTGGACGTTGCAGGGCGTTGGCATCGACACCGCCGGTCAGCACCTTGCCTGATGATGGCACCACGGTGTTGTAAGCACGGCCAAGGCGCGTGATGGAATCCAGCAGGATCACCACATCGCGCTTGTGTTCGACCAGACGCTTGGCCTTTTCGATAACCATTTCGGCAACTTGTACGTGGCGCGTTGCGGGCTCGTCAAAGGTTGAGGAAATGACCTCGCCCTTCACGCTGCGCTGCATGTCGGTAACTTCTTCCGGGCGTTCATCGACCAGCAGGACGATCAGGAACACTTCGGGATGATTGTCGGTGATGGCCTTGGCCATGTTCTGCAGCAGCACGGTTTTACCGGTGCGTGGTGGCGCAACGATCAGCGCGCGCTGGCCTTTGCCTTGCGGGCTGACAAGATCGATCACGCGCGCCGACTTGTCCTTGACCGTGGGGTCAAGCGTGTCGAGGCGCAGGCGCTCGTTCGGGTAAAGCGGGGTAAGGTTGTCGAAGTTGACGCGGTGACGCACGGCATCAGGATCGTCGAAGTTGACCTTGATCAGCCGTGTTATCGAAAAATAGCGTTCGCCATCCTTGGGCGCGCGGACTTCGCCTTCAACCGTATCGCCTGTGCGCAGGCCCCACTTGCGGACCTGGTTTGGCGACACGTAAATGTCGTCTGGACCGGCAAGGTAATTGGCTTCAGGGCTGCGCAGAAAGCCGAAACCGTCGGGCAGGACTTCGATTGTGCCGATGCCAAGGATTTCCTCGCCGTCTTCGGCCATTTCCTTGAGGATCGCGAACATCAGGTCTTGGCGGCGCAGCGTGCTGGCACCTTCAACCTCAAGCTCTTCGGCCATCTGGACCAGCTCGGCGGGGGTCTTTTTCTTCAAGTCTTTAAGATGCATATCACTGATATCCAAAGCCAAAGCTGGCCAGAAGTTGCTAATGGCCGGAAGCCTCTAAAGGGCTTGGAGAAAGCGAGAGGGCGGCTGCATCGGGGCAGCGCAACTGTTTCCGGTGGTACGCGAGATATGCCTGTAGGGCGGGTTAGTCAATTAGAAGGGAAGGTGTTTCGCGCAGAGGCGCAGAGAAAAAGCAGAAACGCTGAGAGACTGAAATATCTGCGCAGCAGAAAGAAATTCTCTTAATTCAATGGCCTGTTGGCAACCCGTGAACTCCCTGCGACCTCTTTTTCCTCTGCGCCTCTGCGTGAAACCCTTCTTACAAGGTCTGAATTCAGAACGGCTTCACGATCACCAGAACCACGATCAGTGCCGCCGCGATGCCCGGTATCTCGTTGAGCAGGCGCAACTTTTTGCCGGTGAGCTTGCGCTGTCCGAAAGCGAGCATCTGCGCGTAATTCGCAAGCCAGAAATGATAGCCAGTCAGCGCAATGACCAGCACCAGTTTGACATGGAACCAGCCTTGCGCAAACGCGCCAATGCTCATCGCCAGCGCAAGGCCTAGCACCCACACCACGATCAGCGAGGGCCACATGATGATCTTCATCAACTTGCGCTCACGATCCACCCAGACTGCGTTTTCTGGTGAGCCTTCAGGCGCTTCCTGATGATAGACGAAGAACCGGGGCAGCATGAACAGGCCCGCCATCCAGAAGATCACGAAAATGAGATGGCCGGCCTTTAGCCAGAGATAGATCATCGCCAGTACCTGCTGCATGAGTTGCGGTTCCGCGTTGCTTGCTTCGACGCCCGGTCGCTATTTCGGCGCGGGCGCAAAGCTTTACAAGGGGTCTTACCGCGACCAGCCCCGCACAATCTTCAGCAGTTGCTCAACATGCGCAATCGGCGTGTGCTGGCCAATGCCGTGGCCAAGATTGAACACATGCGGCCGGTCGGCGAAGGCTTCGAGCACGCGGATCGTTTGCGTTTCCAGATCTGCCCCGCCCGACAGCAGCAGCAGCGGATCAAGATTGCCCTGAACCGGCAAACCTGCGGGCAATTCGCGCGCGGCCCACAGCGGGTCGATGGTTTCATCCACCCCCACCGCGTTGACCCCGGTTTCACGGGCATAAGCGGCCAGTTTCTCGCCCGCGCCCTTGGGGAATCCGATAATCGGAACGTGCGGATAGCGGCGTTGCATTTCCGCCGCGATCCTGGCGTTGGGCGCGATAACCCAGCGTTCGAATTGCGCAGGTGCGAGGCTGCCTGCCCATGAATCGAACAATTGCAGGCCTTCAGCGCCTGCATCGACCTGACCTGAGAGATATTCGATGGTCACATCGGTGATCGCATCGATGATCGCCTGAAATGCCCCCGGATCGCGATAGGCCATGGCGCGGGTGTCGTGATGATCACGGCTGCCTTCGCCTGCGACCATGTAGGTGGCGACCGTCCACGGACTGCCCGCAAAGCCCAGCAGCGTCGTCTCAGGCGATAGTTGGGCCTTCACCTTAGCCACGGTAGCATAAATCGGCGCAAGGCGCTCTGGCGCGGCTGTAAGGCTCTCCAGCGTGGCATCGACGAGCCGTGGGGATAGGTGAGGACCTTCGCCTGCCAGAAACTGCAAGTCTTGACCCATCGCGTAAGGGACGATCAGAATATCGGAAAACAGGATCGCGCCATCAAACCCGAACCGCTTGATCGGCTGGACCGTGACCTCGGCCGCAGCGTCGGTATCGTAGACCAGCGCGAGGAACCCGCCACGTTCGGCCCGCAGTGCGCGGTACTCCGGCAAATAGCGCCCAGCCTGACGCATGAGCCAAACTGGACGACGGGCAAGATTGGCACCTTGAAGCGTATCGAGAAGTGGGCCGGGCATCGCGGGTTTCGATCCATTCTACTTAAACTAGATTCTTAGAATCAGGTTGATGGTATTAGTTGGCCCTGTGGATACTGGGGACGGTCGCGCTCTGCCCGATTTGTGAGTCAGCTTCCACCATTTTCCACAGGTGCGACTCTGGCAATTCCATGGTCAAGGCGAAGTTCTCAACACTCTCCACAGCTTGGGGACAAGCTAGCGGACCTGTCTATAACTGGGCGGCTGGAGGGCGGGAAAGACGCATGGAATTGCCGCTTCAACTTGTCCCCGGTCCTGTCCCGTGGTTTATCGGTCCTGTTTCCACAGGGCTGTCCCGGCCCCCCATGAAAGCGCCAAAATGCAGCGTTTGCACCTGCACCTCCTGTCCGATTCCACTGGCGAGACGCTGGAGATGGTTGCCAAGGCGGCGCTTGCCCAGTTCGATGGTGCTGATGTGGTGCGCCACTTCTGGCCGATGGTCAGATCGATGCAGCACCTTGACCGTATCATGGGCGAAATCGCCGCAAACCCTGGGCTGGTGCTTTATACACTGGTCAATCCCGAAACGCGCGAGCGTCTGGAAAAACGCTGCGTCACGCTTGGATTGCCCAGCGTTGCTGCGCTCGATACTGTTACCGACGCATTGGAACAGCAATTGGGCGTGCAAGCCAAAGGCCGTCCGGGCCGCCAGCACATCATGGACGAGGCCTATTTCGCCCGCGTCGATGCGATTCAGTTCACCATTGCGCACGATGACGGCGTGAACTGGGAAAACTGGGAGGAAGCTGACATCGTTCTGGCGGGCGTTTCGCGCAGTTCCAAAACGCCAACTTCGATTTACCTGGCCAATCGCGGTTATAAAGTGGCGAATATCCCCATCGTGGTGGAAAGCCCGCCGCCGACTATGCTGTTTTCGCTGGGCCGCCCGCTGGTCGTTGGCCTTACCACCAGCCCTGAACGCTTGATTGCGGTGCGCCGCAACCGTCTGCTCTCGCTTAATCAAACGCCGGAAACTGCCTATGTGGATAACGATCATGTCACCCGCGAAGTGCAGTATGCGCGGCGGATGTTTGCCGATAACGGCTGGCCGGTGATCGATGTATCACGTCGGTCGATTGAGGAAACCGCCGCCGCCGTGATCAATTTGTACAATGAGCGTGTCGCAGCGGGCGGCAGTGGTGATGGTGTAAAACCGATATGACTCTTGTTCTTGCGAGCCAAAGCGCCTCGCGCAAAGCCATGCTCGAAGCCGCAGGTGTGCCGCTTGAGGCGCGTGCCGGCGATGTCGATGAAGGCGCGATCAAGCGCGAACTGATCGGTGTGCCGCCAGCGGACATTGCGATGATCCTGGCCGAAGCCAAGGCGCTCGCGGTTTCGGTCGGTACGCCCGGACGGCTGGTGCTGGGCGGCGATTCCCTCGTCGAAGTGTGCGGGCGCATGTTCGACAAACCTGTCAGCCGCGATAATGCCGCCGAGCATCTCAGCTTCTTTTCCGGCAATGAAATGCGCCTCCATTCCGCTGCTGTGCTGATGCGCGATGGGCAATGCGTGTGGCGTCATGGCGAATGCGCGCAGCTCAAGGTTCGCAGCCTTTCTGACAGCTTTATCCAGAGCTATCTCCACAGCGAATGGCCCGCCGTATCGGGCTGCGTCGGGGTGTTCCGCATGGAAGCCATGGGCGTGCAATTGTTCGAATCCGTGGATGGCAGCCACTTCACCGTTCTGGGAATGCCGCTCCTCGCGCTGCTTGGTGCATTGCGCGACTTGGGAGAACTCGAAGCGTGAGCATTCCTTACGCAGAAGTGATCGGCGATCCGATTGCGCAATCCAAATCGCCGGTCATCCATGGCTTCTGGCTGGAGCAACTGGGCCTGGAAGGTCGCTATGATCGCGCCCACGTCAAAGCAGAAGGTCTGGCCGATTACCTCGCCGCGCGCCGCGGCGATCCAGCTTGGCGCGGTTGCAATGTGACGATGCCGCACAAACAGGCGGTGATCGCTCTGCTTGACCGGCTTGACCCCCTTGCGGCACGCATTGGTGCGGTCAACACCATCGTGCCCGAAGACGGCGCTCTGGTCGGATACAACACCGATGCGCCGGGCTTCCTTGAACCGTTGCAACCGATGCTGGCGCAAACCCATTACTTTCGCATGGCGCGCGTGCTGGGCACTGGCGGCGCAGCGCGGGCGATTATCGCCGCGCTTGCCGATGCAGGGATGGTGATCGTGCTGGCGGGCCGCAATGTCGAAAAAGCGCGCGCGCTGCTTGATGAACTCGATCCCAAGGGCGAACATCACGTTGCCCCGCTCGCCCATTTTGCCGATGCCACCGATTTTGCGTTCGATGATCGCGAAGGCTGCTTTGATCTTGTGGTCAACGCCTCCTCGCTCGGCATGATCGGGCAGCCGCCACTGGCTTTCGATATGACTCATGCCCCGCCGGGATCGGTGTTCTACGATATTGTCACCAGCCCACTCGAAACCGCCTTCCTCAAGTCCGCTAGAGGTTCAGGTTTTGCCACAGTCGATGGCCTCTCGATGCTGATCGGACAGGCAGACCACGCCTTCCGCCGCTTCTTTGGTGCCACGCCTCCACGCGGCGAAGCGGATGCCGAACTGCGCGCAAGGCTGCTGGCATGACGCGCCCGTTCATCGCAGGCCTCACTGGCTCCATCGGCATGGGCAAATCGGCGGTGGCGCTGATGTTGCGTGAACTGGGTGTGCCCGTGTTCGATGCCGATGCCGCCGTGCACCATTTGCAAGGCCCGGGCGGCGCGCTGCTGCCTGCCATCGAAGCCGCGTTTCCCGGCACAACCGGGCCCGAAGGCGTCAAACGTCAGGACTTGGGTGCCAAAGTCTTCGGCGATCCCGAAGCGTTGAAGCGACTCGAAGCCATTGTTCACCCCGCCGTTGCGCAAATGCGCCAAGCCTTCCTGATCGAACATCTTGGCGAACCGCTGGTGGTATTCGATATTCCGCTGCTGTTCGAAAAGGGCCACAGCGCCGATCTTGATGCGGTGCTGGTGGTTTCTGCGCCAGCCTCGGTGCAGCGCGAACGAGTCTTGGCCCGGCCCGGCATGACGCCTGAAAAGTTTGCGCATATCCTCTCGATACAAGTGCCCGACGCGGAAAAGCGCGCACGCGCCACGCATGTGATCGATACCGGCGTGCCGATGGCACAAACCAAAGCGCAAGTTGCCGCACTGGTCGCGACCATCCGGGAAAAAAACCGGCGAGTCTGAACTTGTCTCCCCTTGCCAGCCCCCCAAAGCAGGTCCACATAACCAGAAATGCGTGAGATCGTTTTCGATACAGAAACGACCGGCCTCGATCCCAGATCGGGGGATAGACTGGTGGAAATCGGCTGCATCGAGATGATCAACCGAGTGCCATCCGGCGCGGTATATCACTGCTATTTCAATCCTGAACGCGATATGCCCGCCGAAGCGGAAGCCGTGCACGGCCTGTCCATCGCGTTCCTTTCCGATAAGCCAAAGTTCGCGCAGAAAGCGGGCGAATTCCTCGATTTCATTCAGGATTCGCCGCTGGTTGCGCACAATGCCGGGTTCGACTTCGGCTTCATGAATACCGAGCTTGAGATGTGCGGGCTGGAACCCGTCAGTCGTGACCGGATGGTTGATACGGTGGCGATTGCCCGCCGCAAACACCCCGGCGCCAAGCTCAGCCTTGATGCTTTGTGCTCACGCTATGGAATCGACCGTAGCCACCGCACCAAGCATGGGGCTCTATTAGACGCGGAACTGCTCGCGCAGCTTTATGTCGAGCTGCAGGGCGGAAGGCAGATCGGTCTTGAACTTGCTGCAGAGGCAAGGGCGATGACCGAACAGTCAATGACCGGCACAATGGCGGTTACCCGCGTATTTCGTTCCCCGCGCCCGCATGTCGCGAGCGAGGAGGAGCTGGCCCGCCATGCCGAATTCATGGCGGGTTTTAGCGAGCCGATCTGGTCACGCTGATGGTGTGATGCAGATGGCTTGTTCGAGTGCACAGGAGAAGCATTATATGGACATTCGCGTTTCGGGACACCAGGTCGATACCGGCGCTGCCTTGCAGACACATGCCGAAGAACGTCTTTCCACCATCGTTGACAAGTACTTCTCCCGAGCGATTTCATCCCATGTGACAATGGGGAAAGCGCCACACGCCGGTTTCCGCTGCGATATCGTCACGCATGTGACCAATGGCCTGATCCTTAAAGGCGGTGCCAGCGCACAAGATGCCCATGCCGCATTTGATCAATCGGCCGACAAGATCGAAAAGCAGCTTCGCCGCTACAAGCGCCGCTTGAAGGATCGCCACGAAAACGCCGATCACGCGCGCAAGACCGACGAATCCAACCTTATTGTGCAGGACGCGACTTATACCGTGTTCGCGCATGACGAGGCGAGCGAGGATGAACCGGCCGATGCACCGCTGGTGATCGCCGAAACCCGCGTCGATGTGCCGACCGCTACGGTCGCGGATGCGGTGATGATGCTCGATCTGCGCAACACCAATGCGCTGATGTTCCAGAACCTTGGCACCGGTGTGCACAATATGGTCTATCGCCGTGGTGACGGGTCGATTGGTTGGGTTGAACCCAAGTAATCGAAGCAACCGGTTGTGAAGTTGAAATAGGGGAGGGGGCGCTTGCGTTCTCTTCCCTTTTTCATTGGCGCACGGGTAACGCTTTGCTCTTGCGTTCGCCTGCATTCGGGCGCATTGCGCGGCCCAATTCACCGTGCCTTTGCACTTTTGTGATCTTATCTATCCGCTCCATGACGGCTTTATTCACTCTCGATCAACAGGCCGTCCGGATGGTCCGCGCCGATTCAAAGCAGCAGATCCTTGCCGATCTTTCGCGCTGCTTTGCCGAGGTGTATATGCTGGATGGCGAAGTCGTAACCGACGGCATTGATGAGCGTGAAAAGCTTGGCAGCACAGGCTTTGGGCGCGGTGTTGCTATTCCCCATGCGCGGATTGATGGGTTGGAACGCCCCGTCGCGGCGTTTTTCCGGCTTGAAAATCCCGTGGAATTTGCCTCTGCCGATGGCATGCCGGTTGATTGCGTGTTCGGTCTGCTCTCGCCGTCGCAAGCAGGGGCCACACATTTGCAGGCGCTGGCCGCCATTTCGCGCATGATGCGCGATGAACGGATGCATGAACGGCTGGTCTCGGCGCCCAATGCCGAGGCATTATATGGCCTGCTGGTCAATGTCCTCGACCGTGACGCCGCCTGATACCGATCAAGCCAGCGGCGATAGCGCCTCGCTGCACTGGCGGGCGCTTGAAGGTCTTTACGGGTCAGCCCCGGTCAATACCCTGTTTGAATCGCGGCTCGAAGTTGTGGCGGAAGGCGTTTCTCGCATCCACTTCAATGTTACGCGCAGTTGTTTTCATGCTGCGGGTGCCGCGCATGGCACAATCTACTTCAAGATGCTCGACGATGCTGCGTTCTATGCAGCCAACACCATGGTGACGGACCGGTTCTTGCTGACCACGTCGTTCAACCTGCTGTTCACCCGCCCGATTGGCGAAGGACCGCTGATCGCAGAAGGCCGCTGGATTTCGGGCCGCCGCCGCGTGCTGGTGGCTGAAGCACGGCTGCTTGATCATGAAGGCGAAGAAGTGGGCCGTGGCACCGGCACTTTCCAGCGTTCGCGCATCGCTCTGTCGAGCCTTGAAGGCTACAATGCCGGTCTGCGCGCTGCGCTCGGATAATGGAATCTCGGCTCCCGGCGCATATCGAAGTTTCCGGATTGCTCCGCACGGCACAGGCCAATGGCGATTTCGGCATGGTCCTGCACAAGGGTGAGCGGGTCGGCGGCACCATCCTGATTGTTATGCTGGATAATCAGGGGCTTGGTACTCTTCTTGAGCGTATGCCACAGTTGGATGGCAGCCGGAATTGGACCAAAGTAAAAGCACAAACATCTGATAATAAACAAGAATTTGAGGACTATCTCGGCCGCCGAATGAAGCAGGATCCCGACGTCTGGATAGTTGAACTGACTGTCGCAAAAGTGGAACAGTTCATCCGGGACAACCTGTCGCAGGGATGAACGAGGGTTGACACTGCCGCGTTGCAGCATAAAGGCCTCCTCACCGATTTTGCGCAGGCGATGACGGAAGGCGACGACGCCTGCCGCATTAGCACGCAGACGGGGGGCAACCGACATGGCCCTTCGGCATTCTGCCCCCGCACTTGGCTATTATGCTTTGTGCGGCAGGGCTTTTTGTCGCGCCATGGATGGAAGCTCACCGCATTTTGATGACGATGGATGAGCAAGAAATTCCGGTACGCTGCTACGCTGAGCATGGCTGCGACTTTTATCACAACGCTTCTCAGCACGAGCGGATCCCATGCCAGTGCGCAAGGGTTCAATGCTCCGGTCGCTATTGCGACCACGTTTATCTCCCAGCCGGTTATCCAGGCAGTCGCTCCAGCCCAGTCTGAAGTAGCACTGGCTGAGACTACTCAGGCCGAAATGGCTCAGCCGCTTCAGGACGCGATCACCGCATCCTCGCTGGCCAGTCTGGTAGAAAACACCCAAGCCCCCGCCGCCCTTTCCAACGAATTGGAATGCCTGGCCGGAGCCATCTTTTTCGAAGCGAAAAGCGAATCACTGGCTGGCCAGCTTGCTGTTGGCCGCGTGATCATTGCGCGTTCGCAATCAGGCCGTTTCCCAGCGTCATATTGCGGCGTCGTGTATCAGCCTTCGCAATTCTCGTTCATCCGTGGCCGTTCCATGCCCTCGATCAATCGCTCAAGCCGTCAATGGCAGAACGCCGTGCGCGTTGCGGTGATCGCTGATCAGGGTTTGTGGAAAAGCCCGGTTGAAGGCGCGATGTTCTTCCACGCCACGCATGTTTCGCCGCGTTGGGGCAAACAGCGTATGGCCAAAGTTGATGGTCACATCTTCTACCGCTGATTTCACGTAACACGTGATACGAAAAAGGCCGGTCCCTATACGGGGCCGGCCTTTTTCATTGTTGACTACACCCTTTGAAAACGACCTCATCGTAATAGAAAAAGGGTTTCGCGCAGAGGCGCAGAGGAAGCAGGGTGTGCAGAGAGGTTGTACCTGCGGCAGGGCCGCTCTCAATCTCAATGCCTTCGAAAGTGGAAGCGCCGCAAGGGAGATGGGGCCTTGCGGCCCCTTTTTATCTCCACGTCTCTGCTTCCTCTGCGCCTCTGCGCGAAACAAATTGTCTTCGACAAACTCAGGATCAGCGGGAGGGGAGTAAAAGCCTCAATGGCGGAAGTGGCGCATTCCGGTGAAGACCATGGCAAGGCCAGCTTCGTCGGCGGCTTTGATCACTTCTTCATCGCGCATTGATCCGCCCGGTTGAATCACGCAGGTCGCACCCGCTTCCACGGCAGCCATCAACCCATCGGCAAAGGGGAAGAACGCATCCGAAGCGACTGCGGAACCCGTCGTGCGCACTTGCGTGAAGCCATGCGTTTCAGCTGCTTCCTTGGCCTTGGCTGCAGCGATCCGTGATGAATCGCGGCGGTTCATTTGGCCTGCGCCAATGCCCGCTGTCACGCCGTCCTTGGCATAGACGATGGCGTTGGATTTCACGTGCTTCGCCACGGTCCAGGCAAACAGCGCATCGGCCAGTTCCTGTTCGCTTGGCGCGCGCTTGGTCACCACTTTGAGGTCTGCCTTATCGACTTTGCCGGAATCGCGGTCCTGCACCAGCAAACCACCGGCAATCGGCACGGTGACAAGACCCTTACGGTCGGGGTCGGGCAGGCTATCGACCAGCAACAAGCGCAAGTTCTTCTTGCGCTCAAACGCTGCCTTGGCGGAATCGTCAGCGCCCGGCGCAACTACGACTTCGGTGAAAATTTCGCAGATGGCGTTGGCGGTGGGGCCGTCCAGCGGGACGTTGGTGGCAACGATGCCGCCGAATGCCGAAACTGAATCGCATTCCAGCGCCGCTTTCCATGCATCCAACAGCGTGTCGGCCGTCGCCACGCCGCAAGGGTTGGCGTGCTTGACGATCACGACGGTGGGCTTGGACCCGGTGAATTCGCCGATCAATTCCAAGGCCGCATTGGCGTCATTGTAATTGTTGTAGGACAGTTCCTTGCCCTGAATCTGTGTGGCCTGCGGCAAGCCGGTGACGGCTGGATTGCGGGGCACATAAAGCGCGGCATCCTGATGCGGGTTCTCGCCGTAACGCAACGTGGTGACGCGGGTGTAGGCGCTGGCCAGTACGGGCGGGAAATGCTCTTGCTGATCGACAATTGCAAACCACTGCGAGATTGCCGCGTCATAAGCGGCTGTTGCGGCATAAGCCTTCGCTGCCATCCTGCGCCGGAACGACAGCGTGCTGGCGCCGCCAGTTTCATCCAGCTCGGCGATGAACGCGGGATAGTCGGCAGCGTCGGTCAGGATCGTCACGAAGCCGTGATTTTTCGCCGCCGAACGCACCATCGATGGCCCGCCGATGTCGATATTCTCGATCACCTCGTCGCGCGCGGCACCCTTGGCCACCGTCGCTTCGAACGGATAGAGATTGACGACGACCAGATCGATTGCGCCAATCGCATGCTCGGCCATGGCGGCGGCATGTTCGGGATTGTCGCGCACGGCCAGCAGTCCGCCGTGAATCGTCGGGTGCAGCGTCTTGACGCGGCCATCCATCATTTCGGGAAAGCCGGTATGTTCGGACACGTCCTTCACCGTTAGGCCCGCATCGCGCAGCGCCTTGGCGGTGCCGCCGGTCGAGAGCAGCTCAACGCCGCGTGTGGCCAGTGCCTTGCCCAAATCGACAAGTCCGGACTTGTCGGACACTGAAAGCAGCGCCCGCTTGATGGTAACCGTCGTCACGTGAAATTTTCCTATCTCATCTTCTTGAGCAGCCAGGAGAAACTCTCACCGCTGCGGGGAACTTTGGCCGAGATCACCAATTGGCGTGTGCCGTGAGGGCGTCCCTGACCATCTGCCCAGAGGCTTTCCTCGATCGTGATCGCATCACGGCCAGACCGGAACTGCCACAGGCTGCCGTCCGACAGGGCGAGCGTTATGCCTTTCCCGTCTGAACTTGCGGCCAGTTCGATATGAGGGCCAAGATGAAAGCGCAAGACAACACCGATGGTTCCGCGCTTGCCTTTGCGCCCGGCGGGCACCAGCAAATCTTCGCCGCGCAGCTCGCTGCCATCATCGCGCAGGATCAGGATGCGACGGTGAACAAGGCCAAACCGCCCGACATAGCCGTTGTGGCTTGCCTCGATGCGCGTGGCACCACCGCCTGAACTGTTGGGACCGGTTCCCTCAGCTGATAGCGTGCGCCGATCAACCTCTACTTCTGATACGCCCGACCCCAACCGGCCATTGATTAGCACGGCGGTGGAATTGAAATCGTCGATGGTCAGCGTGGAGTGCGCACCTGTTCCGCGCAAGCCTTGCTCCAACCGCAGCGGAATCAATCCGCCGGCAAAAGCCGCACCGCCGCAATTGACGAAAATCCGGTCATGGCCATGGCTGAATTCGAACGCGAGCGTTGATGCGCAGCCATCGCGGGCATGGCGCGCAACGGGCGGCGGACCTGCATCAAATTGCAGCACAGTCTTTCCGGCGGTCGCGCGTTGATAGCCCCACTGCCGCGCATCGCGCAAAGGCCGCGTGCGCACGCCGGTGATCTTGATCAGCGCCTCAATCCGCTCAGCCTCGATAGCGCCTGCGCCCTGCCAATTGCCAAGGCCGCCATCGCCGTGCAGCAAAGCCAGCAGCGGCGGCACCAGCAAGTTCAGCATCGTGCCGATCTGTGGCAGCGGCTCTGCTCGCACCGATTCATAGCAAGCGCGCAAGCTGACCAGCAATTCGATGGCTTCAATCTGGCACAGCGGGCTGCGTGACAGCACGCCGCCATCGTCGCTGACAAGTTCGCCAAGTGCGCGTACCAGTCCAGCCTCGCCGAACAGCCGCCGTGCTTTGCCATCGGTCAGGATCAGCCCAGCTGCAACCAGCGCGCACCAGCCTGCAACTTCGGCCAACTGATCTTCGGCCTTGCCCACATGGCGATCAAGCCAGCGCGCGGTTTCATCGATGGCGTGCAGCACGCGGTTGCGGACAGAACGGTCCTTGCCCGACAGCACCAGCGGTGCATGCACCAACCAATTCAGCAAGCGATGGCCCACATTGCCGATGTCCCACGCGGGCGTAGGATCTGGCTTGGGGTTCGCGGTCAGCCAGATCGACGTGATTCGCTCGGCCACTTGCGTGCATTGTTCGCGCTGACCACCGGATTCAAGATCGCGCAGCCAGCCAAAACCATGGACAATACGTTCAAACGGGGGCGGCAGGCGTGGCCCGGAAAAGGCCGTGTCGGATATGGCAGATTTGAAGCCGTGGACCAGAAAATGGCCCGCGCGCAACGCTTTGCCCGCAGCAGCAACGCCGGGAAGTGGATTGGTTACGGTTGCGGTCAGTTGTGTCTTGGCGCGTTTGCGAAAGGGGTGAATGGCGCTGGCAGGCAGGCCAAGGCTGTAGGCAAAGCGGATCAGCCGGTCACTGGCACCCAATGATGGCGGTGCAAAATCAGCCAGCGCAAGCGCCCGGCCCGGCTCTACCGAAGCGGCATGGTCTAACGCTGCAGCGTTCTCGTCCGTCCGGAGGTAGCGGTCCTGCGTCTTGGCCAGCGGTTCCTCCTTCGTTGGGTCCAGCGGCAATGCGGGGCGGCTTTCGGCCGCAGTCACCGCAGGGCGGCTTCCAAGGGTGGAAAAGCCGCCGTCCTTCATATCAACCCAAAGCTTTCAATGCAGCAATGTTGTTGGCGTATTGGCTGGGCCCGCCGCGGAAAGTGGCCGTTCCGGCCACCAGCACATCGGCCCCTGCATCAACGCATGACCGGATGGTTGTCAAATCCACCCCGCCATCCACTTCCAGATGAATGTCGCGCCCGGTCTTGTCGATCATCTTGCGGATGGCTTCGATCTTGCGCAACTGCTTGGTAATGAAGCTTTGTCCGCCAAAGCCGGGGTTCACGCTCATCACCAGAACCAGATCCACATCATCGATCAGATAATCGAGCATCTTGGCCGGTGTACCCGGATTGAGTGATACGCCCGCCTTTTTGCCCAAGCCTTTGATTGCCTGCACGGTACGGTGAATGTGTGGCCCGGCTTCAGGATGAACCGTGATGATATCGGCCCCGGCATCGGCAAAAGCCTGAAGATAGCCATCGATCGGCGAAATCATCAGGTGAACGTCGAACGGCTTGGTCGTGTGTGGGCGCAGTGCCTTCACCACCATCGGGCCGATTGTAATATTGGGGACGAAATGGCCGTCCATGACGTCAACATGAATCCAGTCGGCACCCGCCTCATCGATTGCGCGCACTTCTTCACCCAGACGGGCAAAGTCGGCGGAGAGAATCGATGGAGAAATAAGCGGTGTCATCTGGCGTCGTCTTCCTGCGGCGGCAGCAGAGGACATCTGCAACAACCCCGGCGCGACGCCCGGTGCCTGCAAACGGCTACCCCACAGTTGAGCGGTTACCGCCCGCGAATCGGGGGAGCAAGCAGTTTACACAGGCTTATCCACACGGAATGTCCCGCTTTGGACACGATTCGCAAAGGTACGGGCGCGGCAGTTGTCGATGAACGGTTCATCGCACATAAGTTCAGGGCCTATTCACGGCACGAATCCTACTTAACGTCACTGAAATCTGCCGGTATGTGGCTGGCAGGGGACCGAAAGGCATCGCGCAAATTGCCGCATTTCAGGCGGTTAAGGTTTGCAACGTGCCGGGTAGACACATCGAATTTGGGGCTTTTACCATGACCAAGCCGAGACGTTGGAACGCCGCGGTGATCGCTGTTGCTGCGGCTGTGTCCGTGTTGGCAGGCGCCAGCGCTGGCAATGCTGCAAGCGCCTCGGCGCGTACCGGCGGGCCGAATTGTGCCGGGCCGGTCAGCGATACGTGGGTTAACGTGACGATTGATGGCGTACGCAATGGCAATGGCCTGATGGCGGTCACGCTTTATGCCGATGAACCGCGCAAGTTCCTTGTCAAGAAGGGCTCGATGTACGTTGGCCGCGTTGATGCAACCGCGCCCGAAACCAAGATGTGCCTGTTTGTGCCCAAGCCAGGCGTTTACGTGCTGGCCGTCTATCACGACGAGGACTCCAGCACGACGATCAAGCGCAGCGGCATGTTGGGCCTGCCTGAGGAAGGCTTTGGTTTTTCCAACAATCCACCCACGATTGCGAGCATTCCCTCGTTCCGTTCGGTGCGGTTGAACATCGCCAAGTCGGGCCTGTCGACCCGTATTCACCTCAAATATCCATGATTTGAAACGGGGGCCGCGCCAAGCCCCCGTTTCGTTTAGGTCCTGACCCTAACCTTCGTCTGCGGTCATTTGCACCGCCGCGAATGTGTGGGCCAGATGCCACGGTGCCAGTTCTTCGGCCAAAGTGTGGGCGCGCGGATCGTCCACGTCCATCCACCACGCATCGTCGATGTCCATTGTGCCTGCGCGGCCCGCATTGGCAAGCCGCTGCATGCCGTCTGACAGACTGCCCGATTTGCCTTCAGCAATCGCATCGCGAATGGCGATGGCAAGCTCGGGCGTTGCCAGAAACGCGCCGCAATCCACCGCATCATAAGGAGCGATAGATTTACCGATGGCGGTAATCCGGCCTTCGTCGTCCATTTTCACCCATGTGGCGTCGTCAGGATCGACCAGCGGGCTGTCGACGCGGCGATCAATCGCCAAAGTCACGCCCCGCTCAGGGCTGTCTTCTGCCAACAAGCGTGCCAGAATGTCGGCCTCGAACATATGGTCGGCCATCATCAGCAGATAATTGCCGTCGCACCGCGTGGCGCCTGCCATGACGGAAAAGCCATTGGGCGTCGACCAATCGGACAAACGCACCGGCACGATTTCGATGCCGGCGCGCAGCGAAAGGTCGGCCAGAAAGGCTTCGACCAGATCCGCTTTGTGGCCGGTGACAACCACAACCCGCGTGACACCGGCATGCATCGCCTGACGCACACCAATCTCAATCAGCGGGACGCCGCCAACCGGCGTCAGCGGCTTGGAAGGTGAAAGCTCGGCAAGGCGGCTGCCGTAACCGGCGGCAATGATCAGCGCGTCCATCGGAAATCTCTGCAATTGTCGTGTAGTCAGAACATGAAAAGGCCGACCAGACATCCGCCCGGTCGGCCATTTTTCATTGCTTTATGCAGCGCGCTTATTCAGCGGCCAGCTTTTCAGCTGAAGCATATTCTTCAACCATCTGCGCAGCAACATCATCATTGAACTGCTGCGGCGGATGCTTGCAGAAGTAAGCCGACGGGCCGATCAGGGCGCCACCTTCACCACGCTCAAGCGCAACCTTGCAGCAACGGATCGCGTCCATGACGCAAGCCGCCGAGTTCGGGCTGTCTTCAACCGAAAGGCGAAGTTCGAGGTTCATGGGCACGTTGCCCCACTGCTGGCCTTCCATACGGATGAAGCACAGCTTGTTGTCCTTCTGCCAAGGAACATAGTCCGAAGGACCAACGTGGATGTTTTCGTCGGCCAGGCGCGTGGCAAGCATAGCCTGCACTGCTTCGGTCTTCGATTCCTTCTTGCTGCCCAGACGCTGACGGTCGAGCATGTTCATGAAATCGGTGTTGCCGCCGGTGTTCAGCTGATACGTGCGCTCAACATTGACGCCGCGCGCAGCAAACAGGCTCGACAGGACGCGGTGAACGATGGTTGCGCCCACTTGTGCCTTGATGTCGTCGCCGACAATCGGGATGCGCTTTTCACGGAACTTCGCTTCCCATTCAGGGGTCGAAGCGATGAACACAGGCATGCAGTTGACGACGGCAACGCCGGCTTCAAGCGCGCATTCCATGTAGAATTCGGTGGCCTTCTGCGAACCGACGGGCAGGAAGTTCAACAGAACTTCAGCGCCGGTGTCCTTCAGAGCCTTAACGATGCTGTCATGCGTGGCTTCGGCTTCGTCAGAGACGATGAAGCCCTTTTCGCCGACCGACGTCATGTGCGGGGCAACGCCGTCCGACACAAAACCCATGATCACCTTCGCGCCGGTTGCCGGTACGTTGGACTGGAAAACAGTGGTGTTGTTCGGGCCAGCGAAAATCGCTTCCGAAATGTCCTTGCCGACCTTGCGTGCATCAACATCGACGCCCAGCACGAAATCGACGTCACCGGCGCCATAGCCACCGATCCGGTCATGGATCAGGCCTTGCGACGAATTGTTGTTGCGATAGTAAGCAACTCCCTGCACCAGCGAGCTAGCGCAGTTGCCTACGCCGATCACGGCGACCTTTATTGGCTTCATGAATACAGATCCCTTCACACAGGCGCCCAGGGGCGGCTGTAACGATAACGCCTCATTTATAAATCGCGCGCCAAAAGCAAGAAGAATCCCCGCCGTCAAGCATGCTTCGGCACGAGGGCAAGGATAACTGCTACCAGCCAACCCGCCGCCGCGATTGCAAAAAGAGCCAGGACAAGCGTCGCAAACCCGAATGCAATCAACAGTGCAAACACCAGTGCGAAGAAATCGCGGCTGGTCATAAATGTCAGCCATTGCATGATTTGCGATGGCTTTTCGTCAACGGCACTGTTTGAACCGGCTAATGATCCAAGCGCGGAACCCGGCTTTGGGTTCCTGCGAGTACCTTTGGCACGGTAGTGCTCCTTGACAAGATCGAAGCTGAATGGGGCATTGCTACGTGCCGACGCTCGTCCGATTAAAAAAAGCCCCATAGCGAGCAAAACCAGTCCCGTATAGCCAAGGCTTGCACCTATAATGCGATCTTGCATCTGAAGGTTCAGCGCGACCCCTAATAAAAAGGCGAGATTGGTCGCTGCATCGGTCAGGCTGTCCATCCGCGCACCCTCTGGTGAAGTGCGCCATGTTGCCCGCGACATTTCACCATCGACGCCATCAAAAATCGATGCAGCCTGGAACAGCAGTGCCCCTGCGATCAGGCCCCATTCGCCGCCCAGAAGCAAACAGGCGAACATCACGATGGCGATCAGCGCGGTGCCGATAGTGGCGTGGACCGGCAGAAATCCGGGAAAGCGCAAGGCCACGTTTGATATCGCTTGCGATACGGGGCGATTGATATGGCGCGACACGATGCCATCGGTGGGCTTGGCAGTCGATAGCAGGATCTTGCGCCCTGCCAGCTGCAACCGGCCCATAGCGCCTTGGCCCTCAGCGATCGCCCGCGCAATGGCCTCGTCTATGCCATGTCCCGATGCGATCTCAATCCCGTCGAACGGTTCATTGCCTCCGGCCACAGCATCGGCAATGGCGTGCGCTGGCGGCAAAGCATCACCACGGATCACGGCAACCGGAGCTAGCGGCCTTGTTACGTTGTTGCCAAGGACCGCTGGCCCAAATTTCACTGACATCTGGCCGCAAAGGCGCGCAGTTTCAGACCGAGTCGCGGCGCTGGGCTGCCATCCCGGACTTGCCAGCACTTCGCACGATGCAATACCTGCAAGGCATGCTTCCCGCACGACGCGCGCAGCAGCAGGGACGCCCGCCACCAGCAAGTCGGCTTCTTCCCCCGCTCCGAAAACGATAAATGCCAAATTCGAAATGTTCGAAACGTCCTTGTCCGGGTAACGAGCACTGCTCTCGCACACATATCCGGTGCAATCTATGCGCCGACCCTGTTTACCCGAGCCGTTAAATTATATAGCGGGAGAGTCTAGTCGCCAAGACATGACGACGCGAGAGGAGTGAACAAAATGACGAGGTCTGCGGACGTCCGGGACGCCAAGCGCCCTCAACGCCCGCGTGAAATGCAGGATTCTCTGAATTTTTACCTCTATCACCCGCTCGCGTGGAAGCTTGCCAAACTGCTGGCGCGAACACCGCTGACGCCAAATATGGTGTCGGTTTTCGGTGGATTGCTGGTCGTCATGGCAGGCGTGGTCTATTTCAACATGGATTCTACCGGCGGCACGTGGGCGCTCGGCTGGCCGTGGGGCGCATTGCTGGGAATGGCCCTGCATTTAAGCTGGCACGTCGTTGATGGTGCTGATGGCGATCTTGCGCGGCTTACCGGACGATCCAGCCCGATCGGTGAAATGGTCGATGGTGTGTGCGATTACGTCAGCCACATCGTCGTCTATGTGCTGCTCGCATTTGTGCTCACCCGCACGCATGGCGCGGGCGTGGCCTGGGCGTGGACTTTGGCGGCAGGCATCTCGCACATCATCCAGTCCAATCATGTCGAAGTGCAGCGCCGCTTCTATCAATATTGGACCTATGGCGTGCCGTGGCTGAACAACGCGCGGGATAACAACGCGGGTCTGTTCGGTTCAACCAACCCCGTCGCCCGCCTGTTTGAAGGCGTGGCGCGCGGATACCTCTATATTGCCGCGGGGATGACTCCGCACGCGCGCCGGATTGATGCTGCGGTCGGAGAAGCGATGACGCAACACGATACTGCGCGGCTTGGCGCCATCCGTGCCGAAGTTGCGCGCGAACAAAAACCTCTGCTCAAATTTCTCAAGCTGCTTGGCCCCAATCCACGTGCCATCGTGCTTGGATTGGCGATGATCGCGGGAAGTCCGGTTTGGTACTTCTTCTATCAGGCGGTCGTGCTCAACGTTTTGCTGGTGATCTCGGTGATGCTGCATAACCGCGCTGCCGTTATCACTGCGACGCGGATTGATGGCACAGAGGTCAAGCCTGCTGCTGCGTTCAGTTGACGCGATACCGGCGGAGCGAAAGCAAGCCGGGTTGCACTTTGCAGCCAATCCACACCAGCAGCAGATAAAACGCCAGTGCCAGCATTGGCGCCACTGCCTTTGCCCATCCCTGTGCGGGACCTTGCAACACTTGGGTCCGCACAATCCACCCGCCATATTGACCGAACAGGACGGCAATCCCCGCCGCCACAATAGGCACTGCGGCATGGAGGGGATGGCGGCGCACACCAAGGCCCGCCAGCCAATAGCGGCGCAACACCGCAGCGATAACGGCTGCAATCAGCATCGCGAGCGAGGCGCCCAGCAAGCCGAACTTCGGCGTCAGTAGCGGCGTTCCGATGGCGGCAACCGAGATCAGGATAGCGTTGACCTTCAGTGCCAGCGCCGGACGGCGATAGTACAGGATCAATTCCGACACACCGAATGCGCCATTGACCGTCTCGGCCAGCACCATCGCCAAAAGGGCGGCGTATCCGGTGGCATAATGCGCACCGAACAGATCGAGCAGCGCATCGCCGGCGGCTGCCATCAGCAAGACGAGGCCCAATTGGATCGTCAGGATTACGCGCGTGGCCGCCGCCGTTGCCTCACCGGTTGTCACATCGCCATCGGTCTTCATTGTGCGCGCGGTTAGCGGCGTGAGAATGCCGTCAAACGCCTGGCGCACTTGCAGGACGGGCGTGCGCAATTGGCGCAACACGCCGTAAACACCCGCAGGTGCATCGCCCAGCAGGAAACCGACCAGATAAAGGTCGATCCGTTGCGCCAGACTGGTCAGGAAATCGCTAAAGCTGGCAGGAATAAGCGAACGCGCGCGCACCACCATGGCGCGAGGCTCTGGACGCCAGCGCCGCAGCTGCAATGATCCCAAACAATGCCGTGCCGACCATACGGAAAACACTGCAAGGGCAATGGACCCAGCCCAATATCCCAGCAGCATTCCCGTTTCAGACATGCCAAAGTACCACGCCGCCAGCGCCACGGCGGTAAGGACGTAAGGCTCGACAAGTCCGCGCGCGATCACTTCATAGCGCATCTTGTGCGTCCAGCGCGTGGCGGCCAGCGCGATGTCGCCCGTGCTTTGCAGCATTACGGCGGGCACCAGCAGCGCAAAAGCAAAGCGCAATTGATCGGAAACCATGGCCGCAGGCAGCACTTGTGTGGCCAGTACCAGCAACAGCGAAACCACAACGCCCGCAGCCGTTGCCAGCAGCAGGGCATCCAACAAGATGTGCATGGCCGGGCGCGGCGCATCGCCATGGGTGTCTTCTTCCAGCCAAGGAAAGATCATCCGCTTCAGGCCAAGGCTGGCTACGGGTACGGCCAGTTCCACAATAGCGGTCGCCATGGTGAACACGCCGTAATTCGTCGCGCCATAAAGCCGCGCGCCGATGTAAAGAAAGGACGCCTTCGCGGCGAGTCGGATGACGAAGCTGAAAGCGTTTGAGCCAACGCCGCGCGCAATAACAGACTGTGAGGTGCTCGCGGCAGGCATGATGCGCGATTGGCGTCAAATCGCCAACTTGGCAAGTCACCTACGGTCTGAATGACGCCAAGGCGTCAGGCGGGATCTTTCTCCAGCGCGAACACGCCGATGATCACCACGGCCACTGCCAGGGCTTCCATCGTGCCCCAAGCCAGCCATTGCGAATGGCTATAGAGCCACACACCAATAGCGGGCGCTGCAATATAGGCGGACCCGTTAATCGAAGTAATGATCCCCGCAGCCTGCCCTTGTTCGGCGCGGCTGACCGCCAAGCTTGCGCCCGACGTAAAGCCGGGCCGAAACATGCCAAAGCCCAGCGAGGCAATGGCAAAACCCACCGCAATACTGTGCAGATCGGTGCCCATTGCCACAGGGATGATGCCCAGCGCGCCCAGCGCCATGCCCCAGATCGTTGTTGTGCGCGGGCCCAGCCCCAGCATCGGGATCAGACCCCATTGCGCCAGCAGCGTGGCAAATGCGCCCGCCATCAACACCAGCCCGATAGGACCAGCGGCGGCGTCGGGATTGCTGCGCAAACCCAGCCGATCCATCAGCAGAAAGCCGATCACCCCCAGCAACATGGCTTGCGAATGCCCACCCACAATGCCCGTGACCATCCACGTGCGCAGGCGTTTATCGGTCCAGCTTACGCGGTCCGCTCCAAGGTGCTGCGGTTCGGCTTCGGGAAGTTCGTCAGGAGAGCCATCGGGTGCCTCGTCAACGATTCGCGGATTGGATGAGGCGCTGAACGGTGCAGACATAACCTCGCCGTGCCCACTGAAGCGGGGATCGTCATCGGGCAGCCGAATGCGAACAAGAATCAGCACGATCAGGCCAAGCGCAGCAAAGATTGCAAAAGGACCAACCACGCCAAGCCCCGGCAAAATCATCAGCGGTGCCAGGGCTGGTCCGACGACCGTTCCAAGCCCAAAGCTGGAAGCCACCAATGCCAATGCCTTGGTGCGATCCGCCCTGCCGGTGCGGCTGGCGACATAAGCTTGCACCGCAGGCGGGGCTGCCGATCCGAAACCGCCATAGAACGACCGCGCCATCGCAAACAAAACCATCGTCATCAGGCCGCTCATCCAGCCGCTCAAGCCGATCCGCAGAATGACGCCGCAAAGCGCAAAGGATGTGACGAACCCTGCAATGCCCAGCGCCATCATCGCCTTGCGTCCACGCCGGTCTGATCGCCGCGCCCAATAGGGTGCGGTCATCATCCACAGCAGCGCAGACCATGAATAGGCAAGGCTCACCCACACATCGGCAATGCCCAACCGCGTGCCGATGGATGGCATGACCGACTGCATCGCGGTATTTCCCGCTGCCGATACCAGCATCACCATGAACAGCAGCGCCATCCGCTCATTCGGAAGGCGAATGTCCGTCGCGTTCTCGTCCCGATTCATGGATTTACCAGCAATATTGTCCACCGAAGGTTCATCCAACTTGGGTAGAGCCACAGTTGTATGCTTGCAATGATGTTGCAAATTTGCGACCGCGGTTACCAGCTAGACCGGCAGAGGACCATTTTACTCGATGACTTCGACCCAAGCGGCGCGTCAGCCCCTTCTTCAACGGGCCAAACGCAAGGCGGAACGCATGCTCGGCCCTGCAGGTATCTTCTTCAAGGGCTTTATCAAGCACCCGGCGATGGTCGGCGCGATTGTGCCGTCTTCGGGCCGCACGATTGAGCGCGTCTTGTCGAAGGTGAATTGGGACGAATGCCAGCTCTTCGTAGAATACGGCCCCGGTGTTGGCACTTTCTGCCGCCCGGTGCTGGAAAAGCTGCGCCGTGACGGCCAGTTGATCGTGATCGATACCAACCCCGATTTCATCGAATATCTGACCAAAACCATCGGCGACAGCCGCTTTACCGCGGTTCATGGCTCGGCCACCGATGTCGAAGACATCGTGCGTGCCCATGGCTTTGAACAAGCCGACTACGTACTGTCGGGTTTGCCGTTCTCAACCCTGCCCGAAGGCGTTGGCCCGGCGATCATGGGGGCAACCCACCGCGTCTTGCGCACCGGCGGCGCATTCCTCGTATATCAATACACCGCGCGCGCGCGCGACATGATGGGCCAGTTTTTCCGCCATATCGACAAGGGCTTCGAACCCATCAACGTGCCGCCCTGCGTGATTTCATGGGGCTGGAAAGAGTAACGAAACTCCCCTCCCATTTACGTGAGGGCAGCCCAAATCACCCCTCCCGCCTGCGGGAGGGGCCGGGGGAGGGCCTGTTTTACTACACTAACCGCAAAGCTATTCGAAAATCCCGACCACCTCGGCTTGCGGCGGTCCGGCCAACTGCCGATAAACGGCCGCCAGCATGGCGATGAAATAGACCAGCGCCGCCGATGTCAGCGCGCTTGATACAGCAGCCGTCAGCACTTGCTGTACGCCACCGCCGGTGGTCAGAACCAGCACCACGCCCACCAGCATCATCGTCAATCCATAGACGATCGCAAATACCAGTCCGGCAAGGATGAAAAAGGCGAGCAAGCGCCCGGAATTGCCGCGTGTCAGCGCCCACGACCGGCGCAAAGCCTGCACCGGATTGCGTTCTGCCTCAATCGCCAGCACGGGCGCGACCAGCGCCATGCGCAAGCTGCACCAGATCATGGCCACGAAGGCGGCAATGATCACGAAGGCGGCCAGTGCTTGCAATCCGGTTAGAGCCGAAAGGCTGACCAGCACCAGAAATGCCATGCCCAACACACCACCGACGATGATTTGCGCCAGAACATACGGCAACAGCGCCATAAATCCGCGTCGGATGGCTTGGCCCACTGTCGGTCTTGACGGATCGGTCATCACGATCAGCATCGTCACCGTGCCCGCCATTTGCAGCAGCGTGACGATTACCAGCAGCGGCATCGACGAAGTCCAGGCCTCTGCGATGATTTCCATCATTTTTTCAGGCGACGTGCCCGGTGGCATGTGCGGTTCGGGCACGAACACCGAAAACGCGAGGCTGGGGAGAAGGAAAAACACCCCTGCTATGGCCAACAGCATATCGCGGTTGGTTGAAACGAGGCGCGTCGCGGTTTTCCAGGCGAGGCTGCTATCCAGTCGGGGTATCATTCGTGCCTGATAGCAGCGCAAACCCCATCCTGTCGAACCCCCGATTTGCGCGAGGCTCCACATCGCCCTTGAAAGGCGCGACGGAGCGGGCCATGCCTGAAACATGGCAGCAAGCGACACCCTCGAAATCCGCAGCGAGTACGCAAAAGTGCCCTATCGCGAGGCTTTGGACGCCATGACCACGCGCAACGCCGCGATTGCAGATGGCAGCGCGCAAGAACTGATATGGCTGCTGGAACACCCGCCCGTTTACACCGCCGGCACCAGCGCCTCGCCTGATGAACTGCTCGACCCGCGCTTTGAAGTGGTCAATGCCGGACGCGGCGGGCGCTACACTTATCATGGCCCCGGCCAGCGGATTGGCTATGTCCTGCTCGATCTGACGCGGCGCGCGCGCGATGTGCGCGGGTTTGTCCACGCGCTTGAAGGCTGGGTGATCGATACCCTCGCCGATTTCAGCGTCGATTCATGGCGCGCGCAAGGCCGAGTTGGTATCTGGACCCATGGACCTGATGGGCGTGAGGCCAAGATCGGCGCGATTGGTGTGCGCATTCGCCGCTGGGTCACAATGCACGGCTTTTCGGTCAACCTGTCGCCTGATCTGTCGCACTTTGGCGGTATCGTGCCATGCGGGATCGAGGAATTTGGCGTCACCAGCCTTGCCGCGCTGGGCCACGATGTTACAGCCGCAGCATGGGACACAGCGATGCTGGCCCACGTCGACAGCTTCCTGGCTCACCTTGAAAAGCCTTGCCCACCGGAGTCTGCATGATCAACCGCACCCCCACCTTGGCCTTCGCGCTCTGTGCCACTCTGGGCTTGCTCGTTGCAGGCTGCGGCCAGAAGGCGGAAAACGCCGCAGGCGATGCGGTGACAGGTGAAGTCCTGCCCGGTTCCATCAGCGATGCGATGATCGATCTGGATACGTCCACCGCCACGCCGCCCATGGCACCGGTAAAGCCGACCGAGAAGGTTGCAGCAAAATCATCGGCCAGCGAGGCCGCTCCAGATGTGGCGCAAGCCGTCGAACCTGCCGCAGCACCTGCAGAAAAAGCGCCGGTTTCCTCAGCCGATACCGAGTAACTGCTTGGCCATTCTCAAGTGCGGCTGATCGACCATGCGGCCGTTGTATTGCAGTGTCCCGGCGTTCGGATTGCTTGCAAACAACGCAACAATCGCTTGGGCTTCAGTCAGTTCGGCCTCTGTCGGCGCAAAGGCTGCGTTGATGATCGGCACTTGTGCCGGATGAATTGCCAACATGCCGGTAAAACCATCGGCGCGGGCTGATTGCGCGGCGGCGAGGGTGCCAATCTCGTCGCGAAAGTCATCGCGAAGCGTGTCGATAGCCCAAACGCCCTTCGCATGGGCGGTCAGAAGGCACTGCGCACGGATAAACCGGAATGCATCGGTCCACGCGCCACTGGCGTCACGCTTGCGGCTTGCCCCGAGCACCGCAGACAAGTCCTCAGCGCCCCAAGTCATCCCGGCAAGGCGCGGCATTGATTGGTCGATGTAGGCAGGGATTGTCATTGCCGCTCGCGCGGTCTCGCTGACCAGCGGCAGGATGCGGGTTGTGCCAACGGCGATCTGGTTGCGCTGCTCCAGTTCATAAATCTCGGCAGAGAGTTGGCGGATTTCTTCAGGCCCGTCGCACTTGGGCAGCATCACTCCATCGGGTGCGCCTGCCATCACCACAGCAAGATCATCACGCCACATGCCCGTGTCAAAAGCATTGATCCGCACCCAGCGTGCCATTGGCCGGCTTTCGATCACGTGATGGCGGTGAACGGCCAGCCAGTCGCGCGCCATGCCACGCGCTTCCTGTTTCTCTGAAAGAGCCACCGAATCTTCAAGATCAACAATCACCGCATGCGCGCCCGTGCTCATGGCCTTGCCCAGCTTCTTTTCGCTGTCACCGGGAACGAACAGCCAGGATCTGGGCGGCATGCGGCATTACTCCTCAAAAATCAGACTGTTACGGTTTCATCCGCCAGCGTTGGATAGTCAGTGTAACCGACTTCGCCGGGGAAGTACCATGTCTCCGGCACCCCCTTGTTGGGGTTAAGATGCGCATCTGTTTGAATACGATCAACCAGATCGGGGTTGGAGATGAACGGACGGCCAAAGCTGATCGCGTCGGCGCGACCTGATTTCACATCATCTGCCGCCTCTTGCGGGGTATAGTCGCTGTTGAGCACTAGCGGCCCGGTATAGATTGCGCGGATCACGCCATCCTGCTGAGGCACGTCGGTGCTGCCAAACGTTCCGTTCGGCCCCGGCTGACGCAGTTCAACAAAGCTCACGCCCAGTTCTTCCAGCACGCGCGCGGCCTCGCCAAACGTGGCGGCAGGATTGCTGTCGTCCACCCCTTGCGAATCCCCGTTTGGCGAAAGCCGCACCGAAACGCGCTCTTTGCCCCAAACCGCAATCAGCCGCTCGGTCGCTTCGCGCAGCAGGCGCACGCGGTTCTGCGGGCTGCCGCCATAGGCATCCTCGCGCATATTGGTGCCATCGCGCAGGAACTGGTCGATCAAATAGCCATTGGCGGCGTGCAATTGCACCCCGTCGAATCCGGCCTTCTTCGCGTTTTCCGCTGCGTGCGTATAGTCATCCAGCAAGCGCGGCATTTCATCCAGACGCAGTGGACGCGCGGTCTCGTGTTCTTCGGTGCCATTGTTGGTATGGGCATGGCCCGGCGCGCGTGTTGCCGATGCCGAAACGCCCGGTTCGCCATTCAAAAACGATGGGTGCACGATCCTACCCATGTGCCACAATTGCAGAATGATGCGGCCACCTGCTGCGTGCACCGCGGCTACCGCAGGCTTCCACGCCGCAACCTGCTCATCAGTCCAGATGCCCGGCGCATTCGGCCAGCCAAGCCCTTCTTGGCTAATCCCTGTCGCTTCAGAGATGATCAGTCCGGCGCTGGCACGTTGCCGGTAATATTCGATCATCATCGGTGTCGGGACATGATCAGGCGTGGCGCGGCCCCGCGTTAGTGGTGCCATGATGATGCGATTGGGCAAATCGATCGCGCCAAGGCGGATAGGCTGGAACAGCGGTTCGTACATGCTAGGGATGCTCCTGAAGACTCTTCGGTGATGCCATTCGGTTTCGCTTTGCAACTTGATTAAGTTCGGCCCTTCATGAATTCAAGAGACAGCGCCCAAATACCGCCGCCCAAGCCCCTGCATTTCCTTGCCTTGCTAACAGGAAATTTTGCCTTGGCACTGGGGCCGTGGTTTGTGCGGATTGCCGATAGCGGGGCGGTATCAGCAGGGTTCTGGCGGCTGTTCCTCGCCCTGCCGCTGCTGGCGCTCTTCGCAAAAGGGCGGCGCGAACCGCTCTGGGGCTATCCTTCCAAAGACTGGCTGATCCTGATTGGCGCAGGTGTGGTCTTCGCGCTCGATCTGGCCAGTTGGCATGTCGGCATCGAAATGACCAAGCTTGGCAATGCCACGCTGTTTGGCAATTCAGGCAGCGTCATCCTGATGATCTGGGGCCTGATCGCGCTGCATCGTCGTCCGCACGCGCGCGAATTTGCGGCTGTGGCGATGGCGTTGGGTGGCGCAGGGCTGCTGCTGGGCCGTTCGATGGAAATCGATGCGCGTACCTTTGCCGGAGACGTGTTCTGCATCCTGGCCGGACTGTTCTATGTCGTCTACATCCTGCTGGTGCAGAACGTGCGCGGACGCTTGGGCTCGTGGAGCCTGCTGTTCTGGTCCAGCGTCGCCGGTTGCCCCGTCCTGTTGATCACCGCGCTTGCGCTTGGCGAGCCGATCATGCCACAAAACTGGTGGCCGCTGATCGGATTGATGCTGGCCAGCCAGATTCTCGGCCAGGGCCTGCTCGTCTACGCCCTCGGACACTTCCCCCCGCTGGTCATCGGTCTCGTTCTGCTCACGCAGCCCGCAGTCTCCGTGGTGCTCGGCTGGTTCGCCTTCGGAGAAGTCCTCAGCGCACCTGACGCCATCGGCATGGCACTGGTCGGCGCGGCGCTGGTTCTGGCCCGCATTGCACAGCCTGCGGACGAGGGAAAAACCGCCTGAATTTCGCCATTCTCGACACATCCCAACTCGCCTGCTATATGTGAATCACATAGTCTGGTTGGATGGAGTTCGAATTCGATCCCGCCAAAGATGAAGCCAACCGTTTCAAACACGGTTTAAGGTTGGCGTTTGGAATGCGGATATTCGTCGATCCTTTACACCAAATCTTTCCGTCTTTCCGTCCGGTAGATGGAGAGGATCGTTACAAGGCGGTCGGGATGGTCGACGGCAAGCTTCATACCGTTGTCTATGTTGAGCGCATTGGTGTGCTTAGGTTGATTTCTGTTCGTCGGAGTAATGCGAGTGAACAAAGAGACTACGATCGCGATTCCTGCTGATCCAAACGATCATGAGGATTTCGACGTCAGCGTTGCCGGGCTTGAGCGCGCGCACATGGGGCGGCGCTTCCGTGTGCTGCGCTTCCGTCTCGGCCTGAGCCAGCAGGAATTTGCCGCAGCTTATGGCATTCCGGTCGCCAACTTGCGCCAGTACGAAATGGCACGGCATATGCCGCCGCCTGCCGTGCGCTCCTACCTCAAGGTGATCGAAGCCGAGCCAGAGATAGTGCGCCGGATTATGGCGGCAGGCTAAGACTAGCTACCGAAAGGCTTGGCCCCCAGATCGCCCATGCCCACGGTGCCACTGGCCATGTCAAGCATGCGGTCGAGGCTCTTCTTGGCGGCCAGACGCAGCGGCTCTTCAATTTCGATGCGTGGGCTGAGGTCGCGGAGCGCGATGTAGAGCTTTTCCATCGTGTTCAGCGCCATGTAGGGGCAGATGTTGCAATTGCAGTTGCCGTCGGCACCCGGCGCACCGATGAAGGTCTTGTCCGGAATCGCCAGTTCCATCTGGTGGATGATGTGCGGTTCGGTCGCCACGATCAGGGTATCGCCGGTAAACGTCTTGGCAAATTGCAGGATGCCGCTGGTCGATCCCACGTAATCGCAATGGTCGATGATGTGCGGCGGGCATTCGGGGTGGCCAGCCACGGGCGCGCCGGGATGCTGCGCCATCAGCTTGAGCAGTTCGGTTTCCGAAAACGCCTCGTGCACGATGCACACGCCCGGCCACAACAGCATGTCGCGCCCGAACTTGCGGTTCAGATAGCCGCCAAGGTGACGGTCGGGGCCGAAGATGATCTTCTGTTCGGGCGGGATCTGCGCAAGGATCGTCTCGGCGCTTGATGACGTCACAATGACGTCAGACAGCGCCTTCACCTCGGTCGAGCAGTTGATGTACGTCAGCGCGATGTGATCGGGATGCGCCTCGCGGAAGGCCTTGAACTTGTCGGGCGGGCATGAATCTTCAAGGCTGCACCCGGCGTCCAGATCAGGCAGGACCACGATCTTCTGCGGGGACAGGATCTTGGCGGTATCGGCCATGAACTTCACGCCGCAAAACGCGATCACTTCGGCGTCGGTGGCTGCGGCCTTGCGTGACAATTCAAGACTGTCGCCGACGAAATCGGCAATGTCCTGAATCTCGGGGCGCTGGTAATAGTGCGCAAGGATCACCGCCTTGCGCTCAATCCGCAAACGGTCGATCTCGGCGCGCAGGTCCAGTCCGGCAAGGTTGGTCGGTTGAGCAGTCATGACGTCACGTTCTCCCACCCGGCGGATCATGCCGGGCCGAACCGCGGACTTAGGGACCGCTTGGGCCTCTCGCAATAGAAATGGTTTTATCGGTCAGTCGAAAGTGACTTCGACCTTTGCCTTGGTATAGCCTGCCACCTGCAGCGGAATCGAAAGGTTCTGGCTGATTGCCTCCTTGGCCGCTTGCCGCGCCAAGTTCATCAACACCGGATTTCCGGCCTGCGCAATGGCTTGGCCCTCGGCCAGTTTGGTATTGTCGCGGGTCAGCTTGTCCTGCGCATCGCGGCTGATCCAGATACCATCGCGCAGATATTGCGCGCGCGCCTCGTCGAGGTTGGGGCGGCTCACCGTCAGCGGCGGCAGCTTGACGCCCAGCGTTTGCGTCTGCGCGTTCCATGAAAGCCGTTCGCGCCCGATGCTGGCAAGGTTGATCGTGTAATCCACCCGCGCCGGAATGACCGCCACTTGTTTGGAATTCACCAGCCCGAACAGGCGTGAATCATCGCTGGAGACAACGGGTGCCAATTCCGCGCTGAACACGGTCAACTTGTCCTGCTTTTCAAACGCGACAAGGCTGGTGGCCAATGGATCACCGATGTCTTCGGGCTGCCATAGCTTCCAGCCCAGAAATGCAGCCGCCGCCAAAGCCAGCAAAAACAGGCCCCACGGCAGCATGGAGGCGCGCGCCAGCGAGGCTTCTCGGTGCGGAACTGTCGCCGGTTGGGGCGTAGTGGTCAGGGTTGGATCATCCATTGTTCACCTCCAACGGCCACGCGGCCTTGCCGTTCCAGATCGATCAGATGCGCCAACACGGATCTGCCCGCCGCGCCATGCAATCGCGGGTCCAGCCCCTTGTACATCGCCGCGACGAATTCGGGGATCGCGTGTGGCCCGCCGTCTTCGAGCAAGCGCACGATCTGGCGTTCGCGCTGCCGCCTGTGGCCCAGCATCCCGCGCACCAATTGGCGGGGATTGTCGATCTGCGGGCCGTGCGCGGGATAAAGCACCCGGTCTTCGCGGTCATACAGCTTTTGCAGGCTGGCCATATAAGCCGCCATATCGCCATCGGGCGGAGAGACGACTGATGTTGACCAAGCCATCACATGATCACCGGTAAACAGCGCGCCGCTTTCGATAATGGAATAGCACAAGTGATTGCTGGTGTGCCCTGGCGTTGCCACCGCTTCCAGCGTCCAGCCATCGCCCGAAAGCCGTTCGCCATCGGACAACACGCGGTCAGGCAGGTAATCGCCATCGAACGAGGAATCGGCGCGCGGCCCTTCGTCCTGCATCGCCAGCGGCGCACAACCGATGATTGGCGCACCAGTTGCCGCCTGCAACGGGCGCGACGCCGGGCTGTGATCGCGGTGCGTGTGCGTGCAAACAATCGCCACGATCCGCGCATCGCCCACCGCCTTGAGAATAGCCTCGACATGGCCCGCGCCATTGGTATCGGCATGGCCCGCCACGCCTGTATCGTTCGGCCCCGGATCAATCACCGCCACGTCTGCCCCTGCACCGACGATGTAAGTCTGCGTGCCGGTAAAGGTATAGGGCGATGCATTGGGAGCCAGCACGCGGCGCACCAGCGGCTCAAGCTGTTCAGACAAGCCGGTGGGCCAATCTTCACGATCAGGGATGGGGGGCAATTGGGCCATGCCATGTGCTATGGGGATTGCCCATCAACCATGCAACCTTGCGCATTGGCGCGCGGCCCATCAATGTAGCGTCGATGGAGACACCTTACGATCTTGCAGTGATCGGCGGCGGCGTGAATGGTGCAGCCATCGCGCGTGACGCCACCGGGCGCGGGCTTTCTGTGCTGCTGCTGGAACGCGGCGATCTGGCGCAAGGCACATCTTCTGCCTCGACCAAGCTGATCCACGGCGGCTTGCGCTATCTGGAACACCGCGAATTCGCGCTGGTTGCCGAGGCTTTGCATGAGCGTGAAATCCTGTGGCGGCAGGCCCCGCACATCATCTGGCCGATGCGCTTTGTCCTGCCCATTGTGCCCGAAGGCCGTCCGTGGTGGATGCTGCGCACGGGCCTGTGGTTTTATGACCGGATGGGCGGGCGCAAGGCGCTGCCACCCACATCGCGCGTGAAACTCGAAGGCCGCATGGGCCTTCAGCCCGAAGTGCGGCGCGGCTATGAATATTCTGACTGTTGGGTCGATGATGCGCGGCTGGTGGTGTTGCTCGCCCGCGATGCGGCAGATCGCGGTGCCGAAGTGCGCACGCGCTGCGCTGTCAAAAAGCTGGAACGCGAAGGGCATTTGTGGCGAATTGAAGCGGGCGCGGAGGTTTTCCACGCTGCCATCGTCGTCAACGCTGCCGGGCCGCAAGTCGGGCAGCTGATGGATGCGGCCCACGTATCCCGCCCGGGCCTGCTGCGCCGTGTGCGCGGATCGCACATCGTCGTGCCGCGCCTGCACGATGATCCCCGCGCCCTGTTCCTGCAATTGGCCGATGGCCGCATCTGCTTTGCCATCCCGTGGCAATATGCCTTCACGCTGATTGGTACGACCGATAGCGAAGAAGGGGCCGACGCTGATCCGCCAAAGGCCAGCGAAGCCGAAATTGCCTACTTGCTCAACGCTGCCAATCAATACTTCCGCCGCAGCCTGAAGCGCGAAGATGTGGTCCACACGTTTGCCGGGGTGCGTTTGCTGGCCGATGATGGTTCAGGCCGCCCGGAAGCTGCCACGCGCGGCTATCGCTTTGAACTGGATCGCGGAACAGATCGCCATTCTGCCCCGCTGCTTACGGTGCTGGGCGGCAAAATCACCACGCATCGCACGCTGGCGGAAGCTGCGCTTGAACGTCTTGGCGTCATGGACAACGCCGGGTGGACCGCCACTGCACCCCTGCCGGGCGGTGATTTCACCCCCGACGGGCTGGACGAGGTCGATAATCTGACGTCAGTTGAGCAAGACATTCTTGCTCAGGCCCAACACTTGTCGCGGCCCACTGCACACCGCCTTGCCCGCGCTTATGGCACCGATGCGCTGGGGTTTGTGCGGGGCGATATGGGGCGGCATTTTGGGCAAGGCCTGACCGAAGCAGAACTCGATCACCTTACCACGCGCGAATGGGCTTGCACCGCCGAAGATGTGCTGTGGCGGCGCTCAAAGCTGGGCTTGTGGTTCAGCGATGATGAAGTGGCGGGGCTGGAATTCGCTTTGGCGAAAACTTAGGCGGCATCGCCCACGGAATCACCCACGGCATGGGCCAAACGCTCACGCAGGCGGCGCACCGCGCTTTCGCCTGAAAGGCCCGCCGTCCGCCACGATTGCTCCAGCCGCTGGATGCGCTGGTACAGCCGCTCGCTCTCGATCACCAGTTCGCGCACGTCATCGGGCAGCGTCGCCACAACATCGGCCTCGCTTTCCGGAAAGTTGGCGATCAGCCGGCCGTGCCTGCGCAATTGCAGTTCGGACAGCTCGCCTGCAAAGTGCGCGCGGTGGTTCAGCAGCCATGCGAGACAATGCATCACCCGCGTCGTTGTGCGCAGCGCCTCGCACGAGATTTGCACGCGGTGCAGATCTTCAGCATCGGCAGCGCTATCATTGGCCACCATGCCGTGCCGTAACCGCTCAAAACGTGCGCGCACATTATCGGCCAAGCACAAGGCTTCGATATAAAACGCTTCTACGATGCGCGGGTTAAGGCTGGGCATAAGGGCCATGAGTTGCGCATAAGCTGGCAATCGCCCGACCGCTAGCCAGTCATCGGCAAACCTTGTGTGCAATCCATGGACGTTTCTTAACGGGACATGTTGCGGTGCAGCAAAATCCGACGAGACCTTAAATTAAATATATGAATTTATGCAATAATATCGGGGATCAGATAATCCTCGATCATGGCGATTTGATCCCTCAACAGCAATTTGCGCTTTTTAAGGCGGGCAATTTGCAACTGATCGCGCGCGCCAGCACCGGTCAGCGCGTCGATTGCCGCATCAAGGTCGCGATGTTCAAGACGCAACGTGGCAAGCCGCTTGCGCATTTCCTCTTCGGTCACGTTTTTTAGCACTCCCAGGATCGACGGACGACGCAATGAAACGCAATCTTAAGACAGTCTACGGTCTAACCCGTAACTTGTGCACCCCATCGCGGTTTAACTTGCAAGATACGGCGAATGTGGGAGCATGACAACGCGCTGCCTGATGAGTCGGATCAATCTGTCCGCAAGCAGCGCCGCCCCGCACGGGGTTGGCCTGTGCGGGTTTCTTTCGGGGGCTATTCCCTTAAGGAGGATACGCATGGAATCGACGCATATCAGCGCTCTTCAAACCAAGCACGCCGGCATTGAACGGCAGATCCAATCAGAAATGACCCGGCCCCTTCCGGATGAAACGCTGGTAGCCCAGCTCAAACGAAAAAAGCTCAAGATCAAGGAAGAGCTGTCGCGATTGCATTGATGCCGCACACCCCTTGAACGCCAAGAGCCGCCCTCGCCGGGGCGGCTCTTTTTATGAGTGATTGTTTGATCGTGACGGTGCCCCATGCAGAAGCCCCCTCGCTTTTGCGAGGAGACCAAGCTGACGACGCAATCCATCCCCCGCATACGAATATCTATCCCCCATCACACCAAATCGCTTTTCGCACGACATTCCCAAATGCCGCGCGCTAGGGTAGTTTATGATCATGCTCAGTGCCGTCGCCGCCGCCCGTCAGATACTCACTTCGTTGCACGAGGTTATGGCTTCGCGTGCTGGTGCTCAGGCCAAATTGAATCAAATCGTTGAAGTGATTGGTGAAAATCTCGATTCCGAGGTGTGTTCAATCTATCTTTTGCGTGAAGGCATGCTGGAATTGTTCGCCACGCGCGGGCTGAATCAGGCTGCGGTTCACGTAACTCGGCTGGCAACGGGCGAAGGCCTTGTTGGCACAATTGCGGGCAATGTCGAAACGCTCAACCTCGCCGAAGCGGCAGCGCACCCCGATTTTGCGTTCCGTCCCGAAACGGGCGAAGAAAAATTCCACTCCTTTGCCGGCGTTCCAATCGTGCGCCGCGAACGCGCGGTGGGCGTTGTTGCGGTTCAGCATGTCGAACCGCGCCGGTATGAAGAAGTCGAAATCGAGGCGCTGCAGACCGTGGCGATGGTCCTGTCCGAATTGATCGCCAATGCCGAACTGATCGACGACGAAGAAACGCTGGGCGTGCCCGCGCACCTCACAGGGCCGGATCGCATTACCGGCCTGACCTTGGTCAAAGGCCTCGCGAGCGGCGTTGCTGTATTTCACCAGCCGCGCGTCACCATCGAACATATCGTCGCCGAAGATACCGAGGCTGAGCGTCAGCGCGTGTATCTGGCGTTCGACAAGATGCGCGAACAGATTGACCGCATGGCAAGCCAGGCCGAATTCGGCGTTGGCGGCGAACATGAGGAGGTTCTCGAAACCTATCGCATGTTTGCCTATGACGAAGGTTGGGCGCGCCGGATCAACGATGCCATTGATTCCGGCCTGACCGCCGAAGCGGCAATTGAGCGGGTTCAGCAGCGCACCCGTATGCGCATGCGCCAGATTGATGATCCGCTGCTGGCAGATCGGATGCACGATCTTGAAGACTTGTCGAACCGCTTGCTGCGCACGGTATCGGGCCAGGTCGGCACTGCGGCGAGCATGGGCCTTAAAGGTGATGCGATCCTGATCGCGCGCAATCTGGGCCCTGCAGAACTGCTCGAATATGATCGCCGCCGTTTGAAAGGCGTGATCCTCGAAGAAGGCTCGCTTACCGCGCATGTGGTGATCGTGGCGCGCGCCATGGGTATTCCGGTGGTGGGACGGATGCGGGCACTGCGCGGTAAAGTGCGCGAAGGCGATCACCTTTTGCTCGATGGCGATCAGGGCGTGGTCGATGTCCGCGCTGCGCCTTCGTTGATCGAGGCGTTCGAGGCTCGCTTTGCCAAAAACCGCGAACGGCAATTGCATTATGCCGCCATGCGCGATGTGGACCCGGTTACGCGCGACGGCCAGCGCATCACCGTGCTGATGAACGCCGGTCTGCGCGATGATACGCCGATGCTAAACCTGACCGGCGCCGATGGCATAGGCTTGTTCCGTACCGAATTCCAATTCCTTGTTTCAGCAACGCTTCCTTCGCGCGAACGCCAGACGCGGCTCTACCGTGAAGTTCTCGAAGCAGCAGGCGACAGGCCTGTCGTATTTCGCACGGTTGATATCGGCGGCGATAAAGTCCTGCCCTATCTGCGCCACAACGAAGGCCAGACCGAAGAAAACCCCGCAATGGGCTGGCGCGCGCTGCGGGTTGCACTGGAACGGGGTGGCTTGCTGAAGGTACAGGCGCGCGCCTTGCTTGAGGCGGCAGGCGGGCGCACATTGAACGTGATGTTCCCTATGGTCACCGAACCGTGGGAGTTTGACGCTGCAAAAGAGGTGTTTGAAGGCCAGCTTGCCTTCTTGCGCAAACAGAAGAAGCTTTTGCCCGAAGCGATCCGCTATGGCGCGATGCTCGAAGTTCCGGCACTGGCCGAATGCCTCGACATCCTTGCGCCCAAGCTGTCGTTCCTGTCGATTGGCACCAACGATCTCACACAGTTCTTGTTCGCTGCGGATCGCGCCAATCCCAAGCTGGCCGAACGCTACGATTGGCTTTCGCCCGCCATCCTGCGCTTTTTGCGCCGCGTTGTGCAAAATGTCGCGCCGTTTGGCACCGATGTCACAGTTTGCGGCGAAATGGGGGGGCGCAGGCTTGAGGCCTTGGCGCTGATGGGGCTTGGCATCACCCGTCTGTCGATCACGCCTGCCGCAGTCGGCCCGGTTAAGGAACTGGTGCGCAAGGTCGATATGACCGAGATTCGTGCGGCGATGGATGGATGGCTCGCCAATCCGCCTCAGAATATGCGCACAACTTTGGGGGAATGGGCCTTGTTGAAGGGCATTGAGTGCGACTGATGTCCTGAACCGGGCATTTCATCGCGCAATTGTGGTATTTTTGTACAATGCCGTTGACTTTATCACCGTTGCCGCGATTTCTTAACACTGGGTCGCAATGCTAATAAGCGTTAATACGGGAGTTATCCCTTGGCGGAAGCCGATGGTCTGCAAGACATCACGAATGTTGATTCCACCCCGCAACCAGCGGGCGAACCGCGTCGGCCCAGCGTGGCTGAAACTTTGCGCGCCGCGCGCGAAGGGGCGGGGCTTGATATCAAGCAATTGGCCGCGCTCACCCGCGTAACCAGCCGCCACCTGATCGCGCTCGAAGCGGGCGATTATGCCGCTTTGCCGGGACGGCCTTATGCGCTCGGCTTTGCCAAGACATATGCCCGCGCCGTGGGCCTTGATGACAAAGTCATTACTGACGCTGTGCGCGCCGAACTTGACGCGCAGGCACCAGCCCCGCCGCCGCGCGCGCTGAACCAATTCGAAGTCGGCGATCCGGCCAAAACGCCCACGCGGCTTACTGTATGGTTGGCAGCTGGTTTGGTTCTGGTCATTGCATTGGCAGGCTTGGTCTTTTGGCGCAGTTACTATCTGCCGTCAGCAGATTTGCCGTCGCTGGTCAGTGATGAACAGCCCGCGACCACCACGTCGCAAGTTGCGGTTGTGCCGCTGCCTGCAGCAGCACCCAATGGGCCGGTTGTTTTTACGGCCATGGAAGAACGCATCTGGGTTAAATTCTATGACCTGCAGGGCCAGCAGATCCTGCAAAAAGAACTGGCGATGGGCGAATCGTTCACCATCCCATCGGGCGCAAATGAACCCATGTTGCGCACCGCACGTCCTGATGCGCTGTCGATCACAGTAGGCGGTCAACCGGTTCCGCGCATTGCGGATAACGAAGGTCTGGTCAAAGATGTGCCGGTCAGCGCCGCCGCCTTGCTGGCGCGTGGCAAGGAACCTGTCGCGCCACCGACCGTGCCAACAAATCTTGGGCCTACAAATCTTGGGCCTGCAAATCTTGCGCCAGTGGCTTCTTCACCTGCCGCATCCGCCCCGCGTCCACGCCGTGCAGTCACGCCCCGTCCTGCGCCAAGCCCTGTCACGATGCCGGGTGACGTTGCTGTGCCTGCACCACTTGCAGAAACTGCGCCTGCTTCCACCACATTGTAACTGACCCTATCTCGACTTGAGCGCCTTTCTACGGCATTCTGACGACAATTGGGGGCTTGAGGCGCGTAGTGTTATCCATTGCACGCCGCAATTGCACGGGAATGACAATGACCATCAACTTGCGCGGACGACTTCCGCTTGTTGCACTTGCCTTGGGGCTATCAGGGCCTTTGGCAGTACCTTTCGCTGCGCCAATCATGGCGCAAACCACAGCCAAACCGGCAACGCAGGTCGATCCCGAAATGCGTCTGCGCCGGATCGAGGCTGAAATTCGCGCGGTTCAGCGTAAAGTGTTCCCCGAAGGCGTCGGCAAGACTTTCGTGCCTGAAATCACCGCCGGGCAAACGGTGACGACGCCCACCGGCACCCCCGCTGCGCCTGCAGTGACGGACTTGCTGGCGCGGATGGACGCTGTTGAAGCGCAGGTGACGCGGTTGACCGCGCAAGTCGAAGAGGGACAGAACCGCGCCGCCAAAACCGAAGAACGCTTGGCCAAGCTGGAACTCGCCGCCGCCCCGCCGCTGGGTGACACCGAAGTTTCGTCCACCGCTCCTGCAACAGCCCTTTCCGCCACGCCATCTGCGCCAAAACCTGTCGCGGCAAAGCCTGCCACTATTGCGCCAACCACGGCCAAGCCTGCGGCAAAGCCGCTCACACCTTCGGCCACGCGCCTTGCTGGGGTGCAAGCCATTGAAAAGCCAGTCGATGGGGATGCAGGTTCGAATGAATATATGTACGGCTTCCGTTTGTGGGAGGCCAAGTTCTACCCGGAAGCGCAGCAGCAGCTTCAGATTTACGTTGACCGTTATCCCAAGCACAAGCTGATCAGCCACGGACGCAATTTGCTTGGCCGATCATGGCTTGATGATGGCAAACCGGGCACCGCCGCACAGTTCTTCCTCCAGAATTATCTGGCGGACAAGAAGGGCGCTCGTGCGCCTGACAGCCTCCTTTATCTTGGCGTGGCAATGGTCAAGCTGAAGGATACCGAAAAAGCATGCGGTGCCTTCACGGAACTGGCCGCAACATATCCCACAGAAGTCGCCGGGCGGATCAAAACGCAGTACGATAACGCGCGCGCCTCGGTGAAGTGCAAATGATGGCGGGCGACATATGGGCGAGGGCACGCACCGCCTGAGCTTGGCTGTCGCAGCGCGTTTTGCCGCGTCGTGGAGCGCGATTGCGCCAACCGGCAAAGTCGGCCTCGCTGTATCAGGCGGTCCAGATAGCCTCGCGCTGCTGTTGCTCGCCTGCGAAGTTGTGCCGCGCAACTTTTGCGTTGTCACCGTTGATCACGGACTGCGCCCTGAAAGCGCCGAGGAAGCGGCGATGGTTGCAAAGCTGTGCGCAGAACGCGGGGTTGAACATGCCACGCTCACCTTGTCGCTCGGCAAAGGCAGCGCGGTACAGGAACGCGCACGCCATGCGCGTTATGCCGCCATGGCAAAATGGGCACACGAGCTCGGACTTACCGCCTTGGTCACCGCGCATCACGCCGATGATCAGGCCGAAACGATGGTGATGCGGCTGAACCGTGGCGCAGGATTGCGCGGTCTTGCCGGCATGCGCGCCATTGCCGCCATTCCCCAAGCTCATGAAACCACATCAGTCCTGCTCCGGCCGCTGCTGCAATGGCGCCGGTCCGAACTTGTCGAAGTCGTAGAAAACGCTGGGATCATCGCGGCAAACGATCCATCAAACAGCGATCGCAGTTACGAGCGCGTCCGCGTTCGTGAGGCCATGACGTCAAGCACAGCCTTTGACATCACCGGTTTCGCAACCGCTGCGAATCATCTGGCCGAGGCAGACCTCGCCTTGGATTGGGCAGCTGATCAAATTTGGCGCCAGATCACCCCAGACGCCAACGGTTTCACGTGGAACGCTGCTGGCGATGTTCCCAACGCCTTGGCTTTGCGTATTCTGGAGCGTGTGCTGCAAGCGTTTGAAGCGCCCCGTCCGCGCGGCCCGGACCATGTCCGCTGGCTTGAAACCCTGCGCTGCGGCGGCGTTTCCACACTGGGCGGGGTGAAAGGCGATGCCCGCGATGGGCCATGGCGTTTCACCCGTGCGCCCAGCCACCGCACATGACCTGTGGGCAGGTCGCTCAAAAACGGATGCTGCGTTATATTGTGATTCACCAGCATGATCCTACATTGGCTTAAGCAGCGCCGTGTTGGGCGCGAATCCGGAAAGACTTTCGATGAACGACGATCAACCCCAGGGTAACCCGTGGATCAAGAGCCTCCTCGTTTGGGGCGGTGTGTTCTTTGCGCTGCTGCTGGTGGTTTCGATGTTTGGTCCGCGCACCGATCAGGCAGCGACGACGATTCCTTATTCGGCATTCCGCAGTCAGGTGAGCGAAGGGCTTGTCCGTTCGGTCGAAATTGCGCCTGAGCGGATTAGCGGTACGCTCAAGAACGGTGGCCAGTTCGCAACGGTTCCGGTGCCCGGCGATTCCGATCTGCCGCGCCTGCTTCAGGACAACGGCGTGCAATATGCAGGCAAGGCGGCTGAACAGCCCAACATGTTGATGTATATCCTCGTCAATTCGCTGCCGTTCCTACTGATACTGGGTGTCGCGTTCTTCGCGCTGCGTCAGGTGCAGAAGGGAGGCGGATCGGGCGCAATGGGCTTTGGCAAATCCAAGGCCAAGCTGCTCACCGAACGCTCGGGCAAGGTGACGTTCAATGACGTTGCCGGCATTGATGAAGCGCGCGAAGAGCTTGAGGAAATCGTTGAATTCCTGCGCGATCCCACGCGCTTTTCTAAGCTGGGCGGCCAAATCCCCAAGGGCGCATTGCTCGTCGGCAGCCCCGGCACCGGCAAGACCCTGCTCGCGCGCGCGATTGCCGGTGAAGCAGGCGTGCCGTTCTTCACGATTTCGGGTTCAGACTTCGTCGAAATGTTCGTCGGCGTTGGCGCAAGCCGCGTGCGCGACATGTTCGAACAGGCCAAGAAGAACGCACCGTGCATCGTGTTCATCGACGAAATCGACGCCGTCGGTCGCCATCGCGGCCATGGCCTTGGCAATTCGAACGATGAGCGCGAACAGACGCTGAACCAGTTGCTGGTGGAAATGGACGGGTTCGAAGCCAACGAAGGAATCATCATCATCGCGGCGACCAACCGTCCCGATGTGCTCGATCCCGCGCTGCTGCGTCCGGGCCGCTTCGACCGTCAGGTTGTGGTGCCGATCCCCGATATCGAAGGCCGCGAAAAGATCCTCTCGGTCCACATGAAGAAGGTGCCGCTGGCGCCAGACGTGAACCCGCGCACGATTGCGCGCGGCACGCCGGGCTTTTCGGGTGCCGATCTTGCCAACCTTGTCAACGAAGCTGCCCTGCTGGCCGCGCGCCGTAACAAGCGCCTTGTCGCGATGCAGGAATTTGAAGACGCCAAGGACAAGGTCATGATGGGCGCGGAACGCCGGTCAATGGTGATGACCGACGACGAAAAGAAGATGACCGCCTATCACGAGGCTGGCCACGCCATCGTTTCGGTCAACGAAGCCGCATCAGACCCAATTCACAAGGCCACGATCATCCCGCGTGGCCGGGCGCTGGGCATGGTCATGCGCCTGCCAGAGCGCGACAGCTATTCCTACCATCGCGACAAGATGCATGCGAACCTCTCGGTATCGATGGGTGGGCGCGTGGCCGAAGAGATCATCTTCGGGCATGACAAGGTGTCGTCCGGCGCTTCGTCCGATATTCAGTATGCCACCAGTCTGGCGCGTAACATGGTCACCAAGTGGGGCATGTCGGAAAAGCTGGGGCCGCTGCAATACGAAGAATCGCAGGAAGGCTACCTTGGTTACGGCGGATCACAGCGCACAATGAATTCGGCCGAAACCAACAAACTGATCGACAGCGAAATCCGCAACCTTGTCGAAGGCGCACACACCCGCGCCACGCAAATCCTCAAGGACAGCGAAGACAAGCTGCATTTGCTGGCGCAGGCCTTGCTGGAATACGAAACGCTGACCGGTGACGAAATCAAGGCACTGATCGAAACCGGCACGATTGACCGCCCGCAAAACCCCAGCGGCCCAAGCCGTCCCATCGCCGCACAAGGCTCTGCCGTGCCGCGTGCTGGCAAGAAGTTCGGCGGATCGGCCAGCCCGCAACCGGCCTGATCGTCGCGATTGTTTGATTGCCAAGAGGGCGGGGGGAAACTCCCGCCCTTTTTCACACAGTCGCCCCGGCCAGATTACACCCTTCAAACAGGGCGATTTCACCAAGAATTAACCTTGAACGTGCAGTGCGGAGCGTGACAGGGTACAGGACGAAACGTGTTCACACCTAAAGACCAGATGTTGGCCTTTGCCGGGACCGGCGCGGCGCAAGGCTTTGGCTTGCGTTCTGCGCCGCCGCGCGTGCTGGATTCGCTTCGCATGCCTGAGCCCAAGGTGCCCGCCAATCTCAACTCGCCCCCTGCGAATCATGCGCGGGCGCGGATTGAACGCTGGTTTGCCAAACAGGATCTCGTGCCCGATCTGGCCGAGGATATTGGCAGTGCACGGTGGTTTCGCGGGTTTGGCACAATGCTTGGCCTTGGCGCGGCCGCGCTGATGCTGTGGCCCAGTTTTGCCCCCTTACAAGCAGCGCCGATGACGGTGCTGGACGAAGCATCGCGCGATGAATTGCGCGTACAAGGCTTACGTCCGCTGGCTTACGGTGCAGGCAATGGGCGGCATGTCATCGCCAATGCAGCGGTGATCGCGCTGGCTGCTGCGCCCGAACGCCCCAGCGTTGATCTTACCGCGACACTTGGCGCTGGCGATAGCTTCCCGCGCATGTTGCAACGCGCTGGACTTGCCAATGCAGACATTACCCGCGTGCTCGCCTTGATCGGTGCGCAAGTGAAGCCCGATGCGATCCTGCCCGGCACACGCTTTGCCATCCGGCTGGGCGCGCGGTCATCGCCCGCAGAGGCGCGTCCGCTGGAGCAACTCACATTCCGCCCGCGTTTCGATCTGGCGCTGGATGTAAAACGCAGCGGCGGTGAATTGGCTTTGGCGACTAACGCCATTGCGATTGATTCCGCGCCGATGCGCATTCGCGGCATTGTTGGCGGCAGTCTTTATCGCTCTGCCCGCGCGGCGGGCGCACCGGCCAGCGCCGTGCAGGACTATTTGCGCGCGGTCGATCAGCACATGGCGTTCGAGGAAATCGCACCGGGCGACGAATTTGATCTCGTGTTCGCTAACCGCCGCGCTTCCAGTGGGGAATCGCAACCGGGTGATCTGGTCTATGCTGGCGTTGTCCGCGCGGGCAAGCCAGTGCTGCAATTGCTGCGCTGGGGCAGCGAGGGCGAGTTTTATTCTCCGCAAGGCATGACGCAAGGGGCGCAGGAAACAACCGGCGCGTTCGGCTCACCCGTGAACGGACATATCACCTCTGGCTATGGCGCGCGCCGCCATCCCATCCTCGGCTATATGCGGATGCACGCGGGCGTTGATTTTGGCGCAGGCTGGGGCGCACCAATCTATGCCGCCACCGATGGGCGCGTGTCTTTTGCCGGATGGCACGGCGGACACGGCAATTATGTGCGGCTTGAACATGGCGGCGGTATCGGCACCGGCTATGGCCACATGAGCCGGATTGCGGTCAGCCCCGGCACTTCGGTGCGGCGTGGCCAAGTGATCGGTTATGTCGGCTCGACCGGCCTGTCCACCGGCCCGCATCTTCATTACGAGATGTATCGCAATGGCCAGACGGTTAACCCGCTGTCGATCGGTACGATTACCCGCACCGCAGCGATTGATCCGGCGCAATTGGCGGCATTCAAATCCAAGCTTTCGCAAGTTACTGCGTTAAAGGCCAACAGCGCCATCCGGTGATTGCCCGAAGCCTGCGCAGACGCTAGGCATTTGCGCATGTCCAGCTTTCCCCAAACCCGTATGCGTCGCACCCGCTCCACATCATGGAGCCGCGCGATGCACCGCGAAGTGCTTATCACGCCCGCAGACCTGATCTGGCCACTGTTCGTGACCGAAGGACAGGCCGTCGAAGACCCGATCACCTCTCTTCCCGGCGTTTCGCGCTGGTCGGTCGATGGCATCGTGGCGCGCGCCAAGGAAGCGGTGTCGCTCGGCATTCCCTGCCTTGCGCTGTTTCCCAATACCCAGGCAGACCGCCGCAGCGAAGACGGGGCCGAGGCGCTCAATCCCGATAACCTGATGTGCCGCGCCATCCGCGCGATCAAGCAGGCCTGCGGTGATGATATTGGTGTGCTGACGGATGTCGCGCTCGATCCTTATACAAGCCACGGGCAGGACGGCCTGATCGATGATGCAGGCTATGTGCTGAATGATGTCACGGTTGCGGCACTGGTCGGGCAAAGCCTGAACCAAGCGGCGGCAGGAGCCGACATTATCGCGCCGTCAGACATGATGGATGGCCGTATCGCCGCAATCCGCGATGCGCTTGAAGGTGAAGGCCATGTCAACGTCCAGATCATGTCCTATGCCGCCAAATATGCCTCGGCGTTCTATGGCCCGTTCCGCGATGCGGTGGGATCACGCGGACTGCTCAAGGGTGACAAGAAGACTTATCAGATGGACCCGGCCAACGCCGAAGAAGCCCTGCGCGAGGTTGAACTGGACCTGGCTGAAGGCGCGGACAGCGTGATGGTCAAGCCCGGCTTGCCGTACCTCGACATCGCCATCCGGGTGAAACAAGCGTTCGGTGTTCCGGTGTTTGCTTATCAAGTGAGCGGCGAATACGCGATGATCGAAGCTGCGGTTGCGGCAGGCGCGGCAGACCGCGATGCGATGGTGCTAGAAACGCTAGTAGCGTTCAAGCGCGCCGGGTGTTCAGGCGTGTTGACCTATCATGCCGCACACGCCGCCCGCCTGCTGGGCGCGTGAAGGAGAGTTTGATGCATCCTGACGTCTCGATCATCACGCTAAACGGCAAGACCCCGCGCATCCATGATTCGGCGTTTATCGCGCCGGGATGCCGGGTCATCGGCGATGTCGAAATCGGGCCGGACGTTTCGATCTGGTATAATTGCGTGATCCGTGCCGATGTGAACTTCATCCGCATCGGTGCGCGCAGCAATGTGCAGGACGGTTCGGTCATCCACTGCGATAGCCCAGATTCCAGACACCCCGCAGGTTTCCCGACGATCCTGGGCGAAGACGTGCTGGTCGGCCACATGGCCATGGTGCATGGCTGCATCGTCGAAGATCGCGGCTTCATCGGGCTGGGCGCGATTGTGATGAGCGGCGCGGTGATTGAAAGCGATGGCATGCTGGCCGCAGGCGCAATGCTGACAGGTGGCAAACGCATCGGCACACGCCAGTTGTGGGGCGGCCGTCCTGCTGCCTATATGCGTGATCTTACAGACGCGGCCTTGGCCGATATGCAGCGCGGCGTGCAGCATTATGTCCAAAACGGACACGCGCACAAGGCGGCGGTCCTTGGCCAGACCGAAGGCTGATCTTCCCACCGCATCGGCCTTGCGCGCGCTGGCCGATGCCGAGGGGCGGCTGGCGGTGCGGGTGACACCGGGCGCGCGGACCGAAGGCGTTGAAATCAGCGAAGGCCGCGTGCTGGTGAAAGTGCGCACCAAGCCGGAAGATGGCAAGGCATCTGCCGCGGTGCTGGCGTTGCTGGCGCAGGCTCTGGACGTCGCGCCGTCGAAAGTTGAAATGTTGCGCGGCGCAACTTCGCGCGAGAAGCTGTTCAGGATTCCGCTCGAATCCTGAACGCGATTGCCGTCATGGCGGCACAATATGCGGCCACCAGCCACAGGCACCCCATGGGCAAGCGGTCTTGCAGGAATGCACCCAGCACCGCGCCGCTCAGCAATCCGCCCCACAGGCCCGCCCATGACGTCCAGCCGGTGTTGGGCTGTCCGCTCATCGCATTGGCGATGCCTTGGCCCAGTTTGACCAGCGCACCGGTCATATAGGTCAGGCCCACGGCCACCTCGCCGCCGCGTTGGAACGTGTTGTTCAGCGCCCCCATCGCGATGACCAGTCCGCCCAGCATGACTGCGGGCAGGCCCACCAAGCGGCCGGTCGCTGCCACCAATAGCAGCGTGGTCACCAGTGTAAGGACGGCCGGTTTGCGCAATGTTCCCGCCCACCGCGCCAGCAAGGCACCGCCGGTCACCCCGCCAAGGAATCCCGTAATCAGCACCGCAGGCATTACCGCACGCGCCGGATCGGTGCCCAGCGATACGCCAAGCCGGGTAGAGTTGCCGGACATGAACGAGACGAAATAGCCGTCTGCCGAGATGAACCCGACCGCATCGATAAACCCGGCCATGGCGGCAAGCGCGATGGCAAAGCGGCGGCGCGGGCGGTCATACTGGATCATACGCGCCAGCTTAGCCGATGCAGATCAGTCACCAAACACAATCCCCGTTCGTGTCGAGCGAAGTCGAGACACCGAGCGCAAGTGTCTCGACTTCGCTCGACACGAACGGGTGGGTATGGAGGACAGCGTTAGTCCCGCGCCATGCCACGGGCCATTTGCACCAGCACATCTGTCAGCGCCTTGGCAATTTCAGCGTCGGCAGGCGCAACATCGGCAATTGCGCGGGCCATAGCGTCGGCCCATTGATCAGCGGTGTCGCGCGTGATTGCAAAGGGTTTGTGCATCGACATCATGCACTTGCCCGGATTTGCGTCAAACCAGTGGCGCGGGCCGCCCGCCCAACCTGCCAGAAAATTGGGCAGTGATTCGCGCATCGGCGCAAGATCGGGCGCGTGCATATCGCGCAGGGCCTTATAGGCCGGGTCTAGGTCCATCAGGTCATAAAAGCGGTCAGTGATCTGCCGCAGCGCGGCAAGTCCGCCGATCCGTTCGTAAGGACTTGTGGGGGCGGGGGCATCTACAACATGGGTGGCCAAGATCGTGGCTCCGAAGGCAAAACTGGGAGCCTTGTTCCTACCTTGCAAATTGGCGAGGGAAATTGACTCAGGTCAATTCCGATCAATCGGCAATCAACGCCTTCAACGTCTCCAGCCGGTCGGCTTCATGCGCCGGTTTGTCGCTGCGGATGCGGCTGATCCGGGGGAAGCGCATGGCCACGCCCGATTTGTGGCGACGGCTGGCGTGGACCGAATCGAACGCGACTTCGAACACCAGTGATTTGTCCGTTTCGCGCACCGGACCGAACTTGGCGACGGTGTTCTGCCGGACGTGGCGGTCAAGGCCCTTCAATTCCTCGTCCGTGAAGCCAAAGTAGGCTTTGCCCACGGGCAGCAGTTCCGCGCCCTGATCAGGATCGCCGTTCCAGCAGCCGAACGTGAAATCGGAATAGAACGACGAGCGTTTGCCGCTTCCGCGCTGGGCATACATCAGCACGCAGTCGATCAGCAACGGATCGCGCTTCCATTTGTACCACAGCCCGGTGCGTCGTCCGGCAACATAAGGGCTGTTGCGCCGCTTGAGCATCACACCTTCGATAGCGTCATCGCGCGCACGGGCACGGATTTCGCGCAACTCTTCGAAATTCTTGGCCTCGATCACCCGGCTGATATCGAAGCGTTCAGAATCGAGCCGGGGGACCAAGGCCTCAAGCCGGGTGCGGCGCTGCTCCCACGCCCATTCGCGCAAATCGTCAGCGCCTTCGATCAGCACATCGTAAAGCCGCACAAACGCAGGCGAATCGCGCAGCATCGCCTTGGATACAGTCTTGCGGCCCAACCGCTGCTGCAGCGCGTTGAAACTGGCTGCACCGCCCACCTCGCCACCCTGATGGGCGCCGCGCACCAGCAATTCGCCGTCCAGCACGCAAGGCATCGTCAGCGCAGCTGCAACTTCGGGGAATGTCGCCGAGATATCATCGCCGCTGCGCGAATAGACCCGCGTTTCGCCTGCTACATGGACGATCTGTACGCGGATGCCATCCCACTTCCATTCCGCTGCATAGTCCGCCAGATCAACGCTTTCAGCCTCCAGCGGATGCGCCAGCATGAACGGGCGGAACAACGGCAGCAGATCGGTGCGCGGCGACGCCGCCCCGTTGGCGGCCCAATCAAACAACGGCAAATAGGGCGCGGTCTGTCCGTGCCAATACTCCTCGACATCTTCCACGCGCACATCAAACGCCTGCGCAAATGCAACTTTGGCCAGCCTTGCCGAAATGCCGATGCGCATGGCCCCGGTCGCAAGCTTCAGAAATGCATAGCGACCATTGACGTCAAGACGGTCGAGCAGTTCGGTGACAATACCCGGCGCTGTGGCGCGGGTGGTGGCGTGGAGCGTCTCGACCACTTCAGCCACGGACGGTGGCGGCAATTGTTCACCCAAAGGTTCGGGCCATAGCAGGCTGGCGGTTTCGGCAGTGTCACCCACGTAATCGCGGCTAAGAGACCACAGGACCGGATCGACCCGCTCGGCCATCAATCCCCGGATCGTGCCCGCCTTCACGGCGGAGAAGTTCAGCCCATCGGTCAGCGCCGCCAGCGCCCAACCACGGTCCGGATCGGGCGTCTCGCGCAAATAGGCCGCCAGCAGCGCCAGCTTGGCGTTGCGCGATGGCGTGAGCACCAGGGCGTCGAGCAGGGCGGCGAAACGCTCCATCAGTCGTCCTCATCCTCATACCCCACCAGCGCCAAGGCCCGTGCCTTGCGTTGAGTGAGTTCGCACCAGCGCAGCAAAGCTTCCTCGCGGCCATGGGTAATCCATGTTTCGGCAGGGTTCACTTGCGCAATCGTCGTGGTCAATTCGTCCCAATCGGCATGGTCGGAAATGATCAGCGGCAGTTCGACATTGCGTTGGCGCGCGCGCTGGCGCACCCGCATCCAGCCTGACGCCATGGCGGTAACCGGATCGGGCAAGCGCCTGCTCCACCGATCATTGAGCGCCGAGGGCGGGCACACCACAATCGCGTTTTCCAGCGCATTCCTGGGCACGCCCGCCACGGCTTTCAAATCGCCCAGATCAACGCCGTGATCTTCATACAACCGGCACATCCGCTCCATCGCGCCATGCAGCCAGATCGTCTCGCGATACCCTGCCGCGCGCAATTCGGCGATCACGCGCTGCGCCTTGCCCAAGGCATAAGCGCCGACCAGCACGCAGCGCCCCGCATCATTTTCGCGTGCGGCCAGCAGTTTGGCTATTTCATCGGCGATGGGCGGGTGCCTGAACACCGGCAGGCCGAACGTCGCTTCGGTGACGAAGACATCGCAAGGCGTCACTTCAAAGGCTGCACAAGTGGGGTCGGCGCGGCGCTTGTAATCGCCGGTGATGACAACACGCTCTCCGGCGTGTTCCAGCAGAATTTGTGTCGATCCCAGCACGTGTCCAGCGGGCACATATGTCGCCCGCACATCGCCGCGCAAGGTCACCGTCGCACCATAAGCAACGGGCAGCGAGCCTGCTTCAACCACGCCATAGCGCAAGCCCATGATCGCCAGCGTTTCAGGGGTCGCCACCGTGGTCCCATGGCCTCCACGCGCATGATCGGCATGGCCATGCGTGACCAGTGCCAGATCGACGGGGCGCGAAGGATCGATCCACGCATCGGCTGGCGTAATGTAAAGCCCGTGTGGTTCGGGGCGCAGCCATGAGAACGGTGGAGCCATAAGCCAGACAATGGCCGGATGGTTCGTGCAGTTCCAGTGACCTTTGGGCAGGGTACGAAAAGTTGCGCTGTGCGACTTCGTTATAGCAGCAAAAGGGGTTCGCGCAGAGACGCAGAGGAAGCAGAGGCCGCTAAGTTAGCGCGCTGCTCTGCGATCTCCTTTCCCTCTGCGCCTCTGCGCTAACCAAATTGTCTTTCAAAGAGGCCCACCCCCGGCCCCTCCCGCCTGCGGGAGGGGAGAGCAAACGCCGCTCTTTTCCCCCCTCCCGCCTGCGGGAGGGGCTGGGGGTGGGTTCTTCTTATAAAACCCAAAACAGAAAAAAGGCCTACCCCGAAAGGCAGGCCTTCTTTCATTCACACCAAAGGAAAAGGCTTATTCGGCCTCATCTTCAGTGTTTGATTCGGTGGCCGGGCTGCCGGTCTTGCCCTTGCGGAGCTTTTTCTTGACCAGCTTGGGTGCAGCAGGCGTTAGTTCGAACGAAAGTGCGCCGTCGGTGCCTTCTTCGGTCTTGAGGCTGACGTGGACTTCGCCGCCATTGGCCAACTTGCCGAACAGGAGTTCTTCGGCGAGCGGCTTTTTGACCTTGTCCTGAATCAGCCGCGCCATTGGCCTTGCGCCGTAAAGCTTGTCGTAACCCTTGCGGGCCAGCCATGCACGCGCATCGGCATCGAACTGGATATGCACGTTCTGATCGGCCAGTTGCAGTTCCAATTGCAGCACGAACTTGTCCACCACGCGGCTGACAACTTCGGGCATCAGATAAGCAAACGGTACGATCGCATCCAGACGGTTGCGGAATTCAGGGGTGAACATCTTCTTCACCGCTTCATCGCCCGCATCGGCCTTCGATACATCGCCAAAGCCAATGCCCTGACGTGCCATGTCCGAAGCACCCGCATTGGTGGTCATGATCACGATCACATTGCGGAAATCGACCGTTTTGCCGTGGTGATCGGTCAGCCGTCCGTTGTCCATCACCTGCAGCAGGATGTTGAACAGATCGGGGTGGGCCTTTTCGATTTCATCAAGCAGCAGCACGCAATGTGGTTGCTGATCAATCGCATCGGTCAGCAAGCCGCCCTGATCGAATCCGACATAGCCCGGAGGCGCACCGATCAAGCGGCTGATCGAATGCCGCTCCATATATTCGGACATATCGAAGCGTTGCAGCGGGATGCCCATGATCTGGGAAAGGCTGCGTGCGACTTCGGTTTTGCCGACGCCGGTAGGGCCGCTGAACAGGAACGAACCAATCGGCTTGTCTGCATCGCGCAGACCCGCACGGCTGAGCTTCATGGCTGAAGACAGCAGTTCGATAGCCTTGTCCTGCCCGAAGACCAGACGCTTGAGATCACGCTCAAGATGTTCGAGCACTTTCTTGTCGTCGCTCGAAACCGACTTGGGTGGGATGCGCGCCATCGTGGCTATGACTTGTTCGATTTCGCGCGCGGTGATGATCTTCTTGCGCTTGGACGGTGGCACCAGCATCTGCATCGCGCCCACTTCGTCGATCACGTCGATCGCCTTGTCGGGCAGCTTGCGGTCATTGATGTAGCGCGCCGACAACTCGACCGCCGTCTTGATCGCATCGGGGGTGTACTTGACCTTGTGATGGTCTTCAAATGCGGTGCGCAGACCTTTGAGGATCTTGATCGTGTCCTCAATCGTCGGTTCGTTGACATCGATCTTCTGGAACCGGCGCAGCAGGGCGCGGTCCTTTTCGAAGTGATTGCGGAACTCCTTGTACGTGGTCGATCCGATGCAACGAATCGTGCCACCCGAAAGCGCAGGCTTGAGCAGGTTCGACGCATCCATCGCGCCGCCGCTGGTGGCACCAGCGCCGATCACCGTGTGGATTTCGTCGATGAACAGAACCGCGTGTGGCATCTTTTCCAGTTCGGAAACGACTTGCTTGAGGCGTTCTTCAAAGTCGCCACGATAGCGCGTGCCTGCGAGAAGGCTGCCCATATCCAGCGAATAGATCACCGCTTCCAACAGCACTTCAGGCACGTCACCTTCGACGATCTTGCGCGCAAGACCTTCGGCAATCGCGGTTTTGCCAACGCCGGGATCACCCACATAAAGCGGGTTGTTCTTCGAACGACGGCACAGAATCTGGATCGTGCGGTCCACTTCAGGACCACGCCCAATCAGCGGATCGACTTTACCGGCCAAAGCTTTTTCGTTGAGGTTGACGGTGAACTGGTCGAGCGCCGTTTCTTTCTTCTGGCCCTTGGTGTCGGCCTTTTCTTCCTGCTGCTTGGGAGCCTCTTCCTCGGCGCCCTTGGCGGTACGGCCATCGGATTGACGGCCACCCTTGCCGATGCCGTGGCTGATGAAGCTGACAGCATCCAGACGGCTCATGTCTTGCTGCTGCAGGAAATAGACGGCGTAGGAATCGCGTTCAGAGAACAGCGCGACCAGCACATTGGCGCCAGTCACCGTGTCCTTGCCCGATGACTGCACGTGCAAAATGGCGCGCTGAATCACACGCTGGAACCCGGCAGTGGGCTGCGGGTCGGCCTTTTCCTGCGTCTTGAGCGACTGGTATTCCTGATCGAGGTACTGGCGTACCACGTCGCCCAGATCGCCCAGATCCACACCGCACGCCTGCATGACTTGCGCGGCATCGGCATCATCGATCAACGCCAGCAGCAAATGCTCCAGCGTCGCGTACTCGTGGCTGCGCTCTGACGCATTGGCGAGCGCGGTATGCAGCGTTTTTTCGAGGCTCTGTGCGAAACTAGGCATAGGTCTACTTTCTGGCTTGCGCCGGTGGGTTCCCTGTTCGGGCCGACAGCGACCCGCATGGGAAGAGTGCACGACCATGGTTAACCAGAGCTAAACCAAGCGTCCGTGCGATAACAAGAAGTGCGAAAATTTGGGCACCAACAACAATATGGGATGGCCGCCCGACAAAAAGAAGGGCGGGCCGGTTCAACTGTTTGTGCCTGAAGGGGCAGGTGTGCGGAAAAGGGCATCGGCAGCGGCGCGGTGCGCGCTGGCTTTGTCGCGATGCGCGACCGTTCGGATGATTTCCAATTCTAACAAACGGATACGTTCGTTGAGTTCGTCGTGCGAAAAAGGGTCGAGCATCTCTGTTGCCAACTGGCTGGCCAAATCCCCTTTCGGGCGAGGGCGCTCGTCAAATTCCATTGCCCAAAGTTTCTCCTTCGCAGTGCAATAATGTGCCTACGGCGCGCTTGCTGTCAACGCCTTGCGTAGGCTAGCGAGTGGGAATTGGTATTCGACGCAATATGAGGCTGCCCTGATGACCGCCATTCCTGCAACGATGACGGCGGTGGGTTGGGATGCGCCCGGTGGTCCAGAAGTGCTTCGAGCCGGGACTGTGGCGGTGCCGCAACCGGGACCGGGGCAGGTTCTGGTCAAGGTCGCTTATGCGGGGGTCAATCGGCCCGACGTGATCCAACGGCAAGGATTATATCCCGCGCCCGCCGATGCTTCACCGCTGCCGGGGCTGGAGATTTCCGGCCAGGTTGTGGCGATGGGCGATGGCGTGATCGTGCCGTTCATCGGCCAGAGTGTGTGCGCGCTGGTGGCGGGCGGGGGCTATGCCGAATATTGCCTTGCCGAAGCCGCACAGTGCTTTGATGCAGGCGATATCGCGCTGGATGAAGCCGCCGCGCTCCCCGAAACGCTGTTCACGGTGTGGCACAACATGTTCGAACGCGGCATGGTGGCCGAAGGGGAGACAGTCCTTGTTCACGGCGGCACCAGCGGTATTGGTTCGATGGCTATTTTGCTGGGCAAGGTGTTTGGCGTGAGCGTGATTGTCACGTGTGGCGGGGCAGACAAGTGCGCACAGGCCTTGGCCATCGGCGCGGCGCATGCGATTGATTACAAGGCGACCGATTTCGTCGAGGAAATTGCGCGGATCACCGGCGGCAAGGGCGTAGAGGCGGTGCTCGATATGGTTGCGGGCGATTACGTTGCGCGCAATCTCAAATGCCTGGCCGAAGATGGGCGGCACGTGACCATCGCGGTGCAGGGTGGCGTCCGCGCGGAAATCAACATGGCCGACGTGATGCGCCGCCGAATCACCCTTACCGGATCAACTCTGCGTCCGCGCTCAAAGGCGTTCAAGGCTGCGCTCGCCGATGAAATCCGCGAAACCGTCTGGCCGATTATCGCAGGCGGCGAATTGCGCCCGGTGATGGACCAAACCTTCGCGCTGACCGACGCTGCCGCTGCCCATGCCCGAATGGAACAGGGCGCGCATGTGGGCAAGATCGTGCTGAAAGTCGGGTAAGCAAGGCCCACCCCAACCTCTCCCGTTTACGGGAGGGGGGGAACAAAAAGGCCGCCCGGTGTGGGGCGGCCTTTTCAATCTCCAATTCCCCCAACCCCGCTCGACAAGAGCGGGCCTAAGGAACGTCCTGCGCTTAGCTGTCCGAAAGCCCTTCGGCGCGGCGGGCGGCGAGCCATGCTGCGGCTTCGGCTTCCTGTGCCGCATCGGACGCGGCCTTGGTGTGGGCCAGACGTTCGGCGCGCAGTTCTTCGATCAGGGCATCGCGATCGGTGCCAAGGCGAAGGGCTGCCTCACCGTTGTCTTCAAAGCCAGCCTTCTTGGCGGCCTTGGCGACCAGCGCATCCAGTTCGCGCTGCGAACACAGGCCCAGCGTAACCGGGTCTTTGGGGTTGATGTTGCTGATGTTCCAGTGGCTGCGATCACGGATCGCGGCGATGGTGGTGCGGGTGGTGCCAATCAGCTTGCCGATTTGCGCGTCCGAAACTTCGGGGTGATTGCGCAGGATCCAGGCGATGCCATCAGGCTTGTCCTGACGCTTTGACACCGGGGTGTAGCGCGGGCCTTTAGTGCGGCTGACCGAGATCGGTGCGCGCTGCATTTTCAGGCGATAGTCAGGGCTGGCTTGGCCCTTGTCGATTTCGGCCTGATTCAATTCGCCAGAATGAAGCGGATCGCGTCCAGTGTACTTCTGGCCAGCCAGATCATCGGCCATGGCCTGCACTTCAAGGATATGAAGTCCGCAGAATTCGGAGATCTGCTCAAACGTCAGCGCGGTATTGTCGACAAGCCACGACGCGGTTGCGTGTGGCATCAGCGGATACGTGGGCTGGGTGCTCACGGCGGTCTCCCAGAAAAGGCGTGCCCCAAGGGCGTGCCAAAAAGGCGGATACAATAAGGGCCGCCCCTTGCGGAGCGGCCTTGCTTGTAGCCGATGTAGGACAGGACGGGCGAATCAGCAAGTCTTGAGTTTGCTTTGCGCCCGGCCTGCCAGATCAACTGACCAACGAAAGTGAAGTTTCCTCGGTCAATTTTACCCGGTGCGAAAACTTGCCGTCCACTTGCGCGCCTTGTTCGATGGTCAGCGAATCATACGAGACATCGCCGTGAATGCGTGCCGATTTCAAAATGACCAGTTCGCCTGCGTTGATTGATCCGTGAATCGTGCCCGATAGGCGTGCTGTTTCAGAGTGGACTGCGCCGGTGATTACACTCTTGTCGCCCTGCACCAGCGCGGTGCAAGTGATGTCGCCTTCAACATTGCCATCGATATGCAAATCGGCAGTGGCGCTAAGATCGCCTTTGATCGAAACGTCCGTGCCAAGGATTGAAAATGTAGCGGCCATGGAATTACCCCCCGATTGCGGGCGCTGCACCGGCGCGGGCTTCTTGTTGAACATTGCTGGCTGCCTCAAGGAATGGGCGCGGATTGACGGGACGGTCATTGATCCGCACTTCGAAGTGAAGGTGGGGGCCGGTCGAACGGCCAGAGTTACCGATTTTGCCGATTTCTGCGCCGGCATCAATCTTTTTGCCAACGAACGCGCCCGTGCGCGACATGTGGGCATAGCGTGTCATCAGGCCGTTGCCGTGCGCCACTTCGACGCAATTGCCGTAGCCTTGCTTGACGCCGACAAAGCTGACGGTGCCAGCGGCCGCGGAATAGATCGGCGCACCCATCGGCCCGCGGAAATCAAGCCCGGCATGAAATGCTGCGCCACCGTTGAACGGATCGGAGCGATAACCAAAGCCGCTGGAGATGTATTCCAGCCGCGCGGGCAGGGTGTTGGGAATGCGCGCCAGACCCTTTTGCATCGCGGTCATGCGTTCAAGGCTGGCGCCCAAACGCGCAAAGCGCGGATCAAGGCTTTCGTTGCGTCCAGTAAACAGGCGGATCAAGGGACCGCCTTGACCTTCACGCGCGCTCGCCATCAACATCGCCGGGTTCAAGCCAACGCGGCGAATTGACGTCTCAGCCGCCGTCGCGCGGGCATCGGCAAAGCGGGTCAGCCGTTCGATAAACGCCAGTTGCCGCGCTTCGATCTGCACGAGGCGTCGTGCTTCGGGCAGTTCCAGCGAGATCTTGCGCACGGTCTTTTCGGCTTCCGCGCTGCTGTCGGAAACGGTGCCTTGCGGCAAATCCTTTGGCAATTCGCCGATGGTGCCCTGAATAGTTTTTTCGATGAAGTCCTGCCTGCGGGCAAGATCGTCGGCCACGCCTTCAAGGCCGCCGCGATACTTTTGCACGCGGCTTTCGGCAGAGGCGATGGCGGCTTCGCGTTCCAGCAAAGCGGCGTGTTCCTGCGCCGAGGAATATTGCGAGACGAGCGTTGCGGTCATCATCCCCAACCACAGCAATACAGCCGCCGCAATGCCGCCGACGACCGACATCTGAAGACGCGGTGAGATGCGGATGAAGCGAACCTGACCGTGTGAGCGCATGAAAAACTCACGCTCAGGGAACAAGCTCCTTATCCGGGCAAGTGCCTCGGATAACTTTAAGGTTGGCAAAACTTGGCGACCCCCGTCGTGGCGTTTTTTAACGTTCCCGTAATTTTTATTACCGACTCCGTTAATCGGCGCCTACCTGCGCTAACTAACGGTGGCGAATCGGATTGCGCCTATCTGGGGTGAACCGTGTTAGCCGCCCGATGAATCGTTTGCAGTCCTGTGATTTTCGGCATTTCGGGCAACAGCGCGCGTTTCGAGTCGTGCTGTTTGGTGACATTGCCTTCTTGCAATGATAGGGCGCGGCCCATGTCCACGCAGCTTCAATCGCCCGCCCAATCCGTGACCGAAATGGTCGAAGGCCTTGCCCGCGCCGCTCGCGCCGCGCAGCGCCAGTTGGCGCAGATGGACGCCCCGGCCAAAGAACACGCGCTTAAACTCGCCGCCGATGCTTTGCGCAGCGCAGAGGCTGAAATTCTTGCCGCCAATGCGCAGGACATGGCCAACGGCGCGGCCAATGGTCTGTCGCCTGCCATGCTGGATCGCCTGAAGTTGACGCCCGAACGCCTTGCCGGTGTCGCCGATGCCGTCGCGCAAGTCGCCTCGCTGACTGATCCTGTCGGGCAGATCATCGATCAATCCGCCCGGCCGAATGGCATGGTCCTCCAGCGCGTGCGTGTGCCGGTTGGCGTGATCGGCATCATTTACGAAAGCCGTCCCAATGTGACCGCCGATGCCGCCGCGCTGTGCGTGCGTTCGGGCAATGCCACCATTTTGCGCGGCGGTTCCGAAGCCGTCCATTCCAACCGCGCGATTCACGCAGCCTTGGTCAAAGGCCTGACGCAAGGCGGCGTGCCCGCTGAAGCCGTGCAGCTTATGCCCACGCAAGATCGCGCGGCGGTCGGCGCGATGCTGGCGGCAGCGGGCCTGATCGACATGATCGTGCCGCGCGGCGGCAAAAGTCTTGTTGCGCGGGTGCAGGCTGATGCCCGCGTGCCGGTGCTCGCCCACCTCGATGGAATCAATCACACCTTCGTTCACGCCGCTGCCGATGCAGGCATGGCCAAGGCCATCGCGCTGAATGCCAAGATGCGCCGCACCGGCATCTGCGGGGCAATGGAAACGCTGCTGATCGATGCGACCTATCCTGATCCCCACGGTCTGGTTGAGCCGTTGATCGCAGCAGGCTGCGCATTGCGCGGCGATGCCCGCGCTTGCGCCATCGATCCGCGCATCGCACCTGCCAGCGACGAGGATTGGGACACCGAATACCTCGATGCGATCCTCTCGGTCGCTGTGGTCGATGGGCTGGACGAGGCGCTGGCCCATATCGCGGCCCATGCTTCGGGCCATACCGATGCCATCGTGACCGACGATCAAGCCGTAGCGGACCGTTTCCTGGGCGAAGTCGATAGCGCGATTGTGATGCATAATGCGTCGAGCCAATTTGCCGATGGCGGTGAATTTGGCCTCGGCGCGGAAATCGGCATTGCCACCGGGCGTTTGCATGCACGCGGTCCGGTCGCGCTCGAAGGACTGACCACCTACAAGTGGCTGGTGCGCGGTTCGGGTCAGGTGCGTCCCTGAGTCACTTGGCCCTCACTGGCCTTCTGGGCGGTAGCTTCAATCCCGCGCATGGCGGCCACCGCCGTGTCACGCTGTTCGCAATGGACGCGCTGAACCTTGACGAGGTGTGGTGGCTGGTATCGCCCGGCAATGTGCTGAAACCGGCCAAGGGTATGGCCCCGCTGCCCGCACGGATGGCTTCGGCGCAAGTGCAAAGCCGCCGTGCGCCGATTCGCGCGACAGCGATCGAACGCGAACTCGGTACGCGCTATACCGTCGATACCTTGCGCGCGATCAAGCGGCGCTATCCCAAGCGGCGCTTCATCTGGCTGATGGGGGCTGACAATCTGGCGCAGTTCCATCGCTGGAAAAACTGGCGGCAGATCGCGCGGGAGATGCCGATTGCGGTGATTGCCCGACCGGGATATGATGCACAGGCTTTGGCAAGCCCTGCCATGGCTTGGTTGCGCCGCTGGCGCCAGCGGCCCGCTCAGTTCGTTTCTGGCGCAAAGCAGGTCGCTCCGGCGCTGACCATACTTCGCTTTGATCCCGATACCCGATCGGCCAGCGCGATTCGCGCCGCCGATCCTGACTGGTCTGCCCGAATCGGCACGGCCAGCTTGCGCGATCCGCTTACGCATCGCGCTGTAAAATGGGGCAAATCCTGACCGCGCATCCCCTCAAAATCGTCGCGCCGATGGGGCGCAACGACGAAACTCATGCGCAATTGAATCGTTATTCCTTGACTCTTGAGCCACGGAGGCCATTTCGCGCACCATGACCAGCGTTCAACCTGTTTCGGCAAATGCCGACAAAGCCAATAAAGTGTCTGCAATCGCCGACAACACCCCACGCACTGCCGCCTCGCTGCACGATCTCGTGCTGGCATCGCTTGACGATGATCAGGCGATAGAAGTCGTCAGCCTCGCGCTCGAAGGCAAAAGCTCGATTGCCGATTACATGGTGATCGCATCGGGCCGCTCAACGCGCCAAGTCGCATCGATGGCGCAAAAGCTGTCCGAACGGATCAAGCACGGTGGCTATGGTCACGTCCGCATCGAAGGCCTGCCCGCAGCCGATTGGGTGCTGGTCGATGCCGGCGATGTAGTGATCCACCTCTTCCGCCCCGAAGTGCGCACGTTCTACAACCTTGAACGCATGTGGAACTTCGGAGACGCTGGCGCAGCTTAACCTTCTCTTCCTCCCCTCCCGTTTAACGGAGGAGTCAGGGGTGGGTTCTTCTTTTTGTATCGCGCAGAGACGCTGAGGAAGCAGAGGCCGGTGAGGGCAAGCGTGGGCCGCGAGGCCCTGTCCCAGTCGTGCTTTTTCGATTGCTGCACGGCTTGAAAGGGAGAAGCGGCTTTGCCGCAAGTTTCTCTGCGTTTCTCATCTCCCTCTGCGCCTCTGCGCGAAACTCTTGTACCTTTTAGGGGATTCAATTCCCCGGCAATCGCCGTTAGACCCCGCCAATGCTCCTTCACATCATCGCTCGCGGCAAGATTGGCCGTTCACCCGAGGCGGAACTGGTGGATCGCTATGCCAAGCGCATTAGTGGGGGTCTGAAAGTCACCGAACTGCCCGACCGTGGTGGGCAAATTCCCGCAGCATCGCAAACGCCATCGCGCACCGTCGTGATGGATGAGCGCGGCAAGCAACTCACCTCCAGCGAATTTGCCGCGATCCTTGGCCGCTGGCGCGATGATGGCGTGCGCGAAACGCGGTTCCTGATTGGCGCGGCGGATGGGCACGACGAGAATCTGCGCGATTCGGCAGACTTGTTGATCGCGTTCGGCAAAGCGACGTGGCCGCATATGCTGGCCCGCGCGATGCTGGCCGAACAGTTGTGGCGCGCCACCAGCATTCTTGCTGGCCATCCGTACCACCGCGAGGGATAAGCGGGGCCATGACGTCACGGCTCGCCTTTGTTCTTACGGTTTTGGCGCTCGCCGGTGTCGCGGGCTGGCAAGCCACTGCACAGCAAGGCAATGTCTATTCTGACGCAGGCGAAGCGGGTGAGGCCCTGCGCCGCGCCGGGCAATCGCTGGCGACCACGCGCGCCCGCGCCGATAAGCTTGAACAATCCGCCCGCTCGGCGACTGCCGAAGCAGACCGTACCGCACGCGAAGCCGCCGCTGTGGCCGCGCGGATTCAGCAGTCCGAAGCGGAGATTGCCTTGGCGCAGGCCAAGATCGCGTTGATCGACGGTCAACGCGAAAAGTTGCGCGGACGCATGGCAGAGCGGCAAGAACCGGTCGTGCGTCTGACCGCTGCCTTGCAGATGATGGCGCGTCGCCCGCTGGCGTTCAGCCTCGTCCGCGCCGAAAGCTTGCGCGATACGGTCTATTTGCGCGCGGTGATGGAAACGATGTTGCCCGAAGTGCAGCGCCGCACCGCTGGTCTGCGCGCAGAAATCCAGCGCGGCCGCAAGTTGCAGGAAGATGCCCGCCTTGCCACCACGCAGCGGCAGGCGAGCGAAAAGGCGCTGACGCAGCGCCAAGCCGAACTCGCCGCCCTCGAAAGCCGCCAGCGTCTTGCGTCACGCGCCGCGCAAGGTGTCGCCAGCCGCGAGGCAGACCGCGCTATGGCCTTGGCCGAACAGACCCGCGATTTGTCGGCGTTGATGGGTCAGCTTGAAACTGATGGCACCGTGCGCGCGCGCCTTGCCGCGCTGCCCGGCCCGATCCTGCCGCCCAGCCGCCCCGGCGAAGTCCTGATGGTGGTTGATTCGCCCGCCGCCGCTACATCCACGGCGAGCGCATCGGGCCTTGCGTGGATTCTCCCGGTTGCGGGCCGCCTCGTCACAGGCTTTGGTGAGCGTGCCGACGTGGGCCTGACCACCGGGATTTCGCTTGTCGCCAGCAGCGGCGCGCAAGTCGTCTCGCCCGCCGATGGCCGCGTGGCCTTTGCTGGCGCTTATCGCGGTTATGGCCGGATCGTGATTGTCGAACATTCCGGCGGCTGGACCACGCTGGTCACCAACCTTGGCCGAATTGGTGCCACGGTGGGCGAAGATGTCGTCCAGGGATCACCTTTGGGCAATGCCGGGCCGGGCCGCCCGGTGTTGACCGTCGAACTGCGCCGCGATGGCACTCCGGTCAATCCGCTAGAGCAGGTGCCTTGATAACGCTGCACCAAAACCTCATCTGGCGTTAATTGACCGTCGGTTATACAACGGTCACATGCATGCACCCTCGCGAAAGGCCCCAAGGGCAATGACGTTCGCCCCGCTTAAGTTTGCTGGTTTCCTGCGTGCCACCGCGCTGGTCTCCGCCGTTGCCCTGCTTCCGGCCGCAACGGCTGGCCTTGCGGCGGTCGATGCGCGCTCTGGCCCCGAATTTGGCAAACTTGTTGCGGTCTATGAACGCGTGAAGGCCAATTATGTTGAGCCGGTTGACGATGACAAACTGCTCAAGGGCGCAATTTCGGGCATGCTCGCCACGCTCGATCCGCACAGCTCTTATCTGGATGTCCGCGATTTTGAAAATCTGCGCACCCAGACTGAAGGCTCTTACGGCGGCCTCGGTTTGTCAGTCACCTTGGATGATGGCGCGGTCAAAGTCATCGCGCCGACCAAGGGCAGCCCGGCTGATCTGGCGGGCGTCAAGGCGGGCGATTTCATCACGCACCTTGATGGCAAGCTGATTTACGGCGGATCGCTGGATGAAGCGGTTGATCAGATGCGCGGCATTCCGGGTTCGCAGATTCGCCTGAGCGTGTTCCGTCCGGGCCGCGATGAACCGTTTGACGTCACGATCACGCGCAAGATCATTGAACTCAAGCCCGTCGAATGGGAACTTCAGGGCAATGTCGGCGTAATCTCGGTCTCCAGTTTCAGCGCCGATGTCGGTGCGTCGGTGATGAAGGCCTGGGGCGAAATCAAGACCAAGACCGGCGGCAAAGTCACCGGCCTCGTGCTCGATCTGCGCGGCAATCCCGGCGGCTTGCTGGATGAAGCCGTGGCGCTTTCGGACTTGTTCCTCGAAAAGGGCACCATCGTATCGCAGCGCGGCCGCTATGCCCGCGATAACGAAGTGTATCCTGCCGAAATGATGACGCGCGGCGATATTGCCAAAGGCGTACCGATGATCGTGCTGATCGATGAAGGCTCGGCCTCGGCCTCGGAAATCGTCGCGGGCGCTTTGCAGGATCAACACCGCGCGGTCGTGATGGGCCAGCGCAGCTTTGGCAAAGGCAGCGTGCAAACGCTGATCCCGCTGACCCGCGATACCGCGATCAAGCTCACCACCGCGCGCTATTACACGCCTTCAGGCAAATCGGTGCAGGAAGGCGGGATCGACCCCGACATCACCGTGCCGCAGATTTCCGACCCCGATCTGCGCAAGCGCGCGATGCGGTCTTACCGCGAAAGCGATCTGCGCGGCCACTTGATCAACGAAATCAAGCTGGACGACAAGGATCTTGAAAAGGACAAGATCGACGATCCGCGCTTCAAGATGACGGTGGAAGAGCTGAAGGCCAAGAACATCAAGGACTTCCAGCTTTACTACGCAGTCCAAACGCTCGGCCGCACGGCACCCCGCAGCGCCCTTGTCGCCAAGCTGAAGCGGTAAGAGGGCGGACTTCGTGACACCGGTCCAATCCCGAAACGCGGCCTATGCGCTGGCGCTGATCGTGCCCGCCGCGCTGATGGGCGGCGCGCTGATTTCGCAATATGGCTTTGGGCTTTATCCGTGCCAGATGTGCTGGTGGCAGCGTTATCCGCACATCGCGGCGATCATTTTCGCGCTGCTGGCCTATACGGTAAAAGGCAAGGGCGCGGGTGATCTGGCGGTGATCCTCGCCGCGATCTGCATCGGCGCGTCGGGCCTGATCGGCGGCTTTCATGCCGGCGTGGAATATGGCTGGTGGGAAGGCGTGACGTCATGCGCCACCGTGGCAGGCGGGGGCAATCCGCTTGACGCGATCATGAATGCACCGGTGATCCGCTGCGATGTCGCCCCATGGTCCCTCTTGGGGATCAGCCTTGCCGGGTTTAATTTCCTGTTCTCGCTGGGCGGTGCGGTGTTAATATTCGCTTTGCTCGGCAAAGGCCGAAAAGGAGCCTGAACGTGGTCAAGAACGCTTCGATGCTGCGCGTGGATCAGGCCGGAGAATTCGGCGCGACGCGCATTTATGCAGGCCAGTTGGCGGTCATGGGCAATCGCGCGCCGCATTCAGCAGAAATCGCCGCGATGGCCGAACAAGAAGCCGTGCATCGCGAAAAGTTCGATGCGCTGATCGCCAAACGCGGCGTGCGCCCCACCGCGCTCCAGCCAGTTTGGTCCGCCGCAGGCTTTGCACTGGGCGCAGCCACCGCGCTCCTCGGCCCCGAAGCCGCCATGGCCTGCACCGCCGCGATTGAGACCGAGATCGACAAGCACTACACCGAACAGCTTGAACAACTGGGCGATGAAGACCCTGAACTTTCCGCCATGATCCGCGAATTCCGCGATGATGAGCGTGAGCATCGCGACGCCGCCTTTGCCGCAGGCGCACAAAAGGCTCCGGCGTACCCTGTGCTGTTCCATGCCATCCGCCTTGGCTGCCGCGCGGCCATCGCCGTCAGCAAGCGGATTTGATTCCGGGCAAGGACACGGGGTCAGGACCTACTAATCACGCTATCGAGGTTTGAAGCAAAATGGCTCAGTGCGAGGAAGGAAGCCGCCGGGATATGTCGATATCTCTAGGCTTCCTGACGCAGCAATGGGCCATTTTGGTCAAATCCCTTCGGGACGCTGGAATGGCTTCCATCTCAGACAGATAATCGCTGGGAAAGGCAACCAGCCTTCCCTGCGCGACTATCCGCCTGATATGTTCGCCATTCCAGCGCCTCGATGGCGTGATTAGTAGGTCCTGACCCTTACTTCATCTACCATTAAAGCGGGGAAGCCCTATATCGGGGTTGAGCTGTCCGGAGATACCACGATGAAGCGCCTGATCCCTGCCGCCCTTCTTGCCGCCAGCGCATTTGCTGTCCCGGCCCACGCGCAGGACGCAGGGCTGGTCGATCCCGCTGGAGAGCGCGTGAATCAGATTATCGTCTATGGCGACGATCCGTGCCCTGCATCGACCGACGGCACAATCACCGTCTGCGCGCGCAAGGAAGAGGAAGAACGCTTCCGCATCCCCAAGGCGCTGCGCGATAACCCCAACACGATCGCCAACCAATCGTGGAGCCAGCGCGTCCGGGCTTACGAGACAGTGGGCGCATTTGGCACCAATTCGTGCTCTGCCGTGGGTGCGGGCGGGGCAACGGGCTGCATGGCGCAGTTGATTGACCGCGCTTATGCCGAGAAGAAGAACTCATCAGACGTGCAGTTTGGCAAGCTGATCGAAGCTGAACGCGCCAAGCGCCTCGAAACCATCGATGTTAACGCCGCTGCCGAACAGGGCCGCGTCGAACAGATCGAAAAGGAATACGAAGCGCGGCTCAAGCGTGAACGCGATGGTGAACCTGCGTCTGCACCCGTTCAGCCCTGAATTTATGGGGTTATGTCGTTTGCAAACGCAACTGTCGTAAACCCACCCCCGGCCCCTCCCGCAAGCGGTAGGGGGGAAGAAGGGCGAACCTCTTTCCCACTCCCGCTTGCGGGAGGGGCGCGAGACTTAGTGAGCCGCAGGCGAACTTAGTCGCAGCGGGGTGGGTATCCGCAACGGTCGTGGTTGCAACAGACGTAACCGCCAAATGTGCGGAGATGCATGATCACGCCTTATACAGCGCGTCCACCCGTGCGCCGTAGCGTTCCTTGATCTTGTGGCGGCGGATCTTGAGGCTGGGGGTCATTTCTTCGTTGTCGATGCTGAAGGCTTCATCGGCAAAGGTGAACTGGCGGACCTTTTCGATCACCGACACGTCCTTGTTCACCCGGTCCACAGCGTTGCGGATGGCATTGCGAAACGCGGGCAGGCTTTGCAATTCGTTGAAATCGAAATGTTCGTCTTGCGCGCGGGACCATGCCAGCGCCCATTCCGGATCGGGCACAATCAATGCGACGATGTAAGGCCGCTTGTCGCCAGAAACCATCGCTTGGGCGATTTCGGGCTGAAGCGTGAGCATCCCCTCGATCTTCTGGGGCGAAACATTGTCGCCCTTGTCGTTGACGATCATGTCCTTCTTGCGATCGGTGATGACGATGCGGCCCTTGCTATCAAGGTGGCCGATGTCGCCAGTGTGCAACCAGCCTGCATTGGAGCCGTCTTGCGGAATGGCGCGCGCGGTTTCGGCCTCGTTGCGCCAATAGCCGTGCATCACCAATTCGCCGCGCGTCAGGATTTCGCCGTCTTCGGCAATCTTCACTTCGACGCCCTTCATCGGCGGGCCGACCGTGTCCATGCCGATGCCTGCCTTGGGCCGATTGCACGCAATCACGGGGCCAGCCTCGGTCTGGCCATAGCCTTGCAGCATGGTCAGGCCCATCGCTTCGAAAAACACGCCTACTTCCGGGTTGAGCGGTGCGCCGCCTGAAACCATCGCCTTTAACCGGCCACCAAAGCGGGCGCGGATTTTGGGCCTTAGCGTGCGTTCGAGAATGACATTCATGGGCGCATCGATCACGCGCCGCTTGCCCGCCGCCTTGCGCGTGCCGATGTTCAGTGCGCGGTCCATCAGGTAATTGGCGACTTTGCCCTGCTTTTCCACCTGCTTCATGATGCGCGTGCGCAGCACTTCGAACAGGCGCGGCACCACGACCATCATCGTTGGGCGCACTTCTTCGATGTTGGACGCCAGCTTTTCGAGGCCTTCGGAATAATAGATCTGCGCGCCCATGCCGATGGGCAGATATTGCCCGCCGGTGTGTTCGTAGGCGTGGCTGAGCGGCAGGAACGACAGGAACACTTCGTCGTCCCAGCCGAAATCTTCGGCCAGGATGTGCGCAGCGCCATCGACATTGCACAGAATCGAGCCGTGATGGAGGCGGACACCGCGCGGGGAACCGCCGGTGCCGCTGGTATAGATCAGGCAGGCAAGATCTGCGCGGCCCATCGTGGTCAGGCGGGCGTCAACGGCGCGCCGCGCGGCTTCGGCATCGCCTGACGTCATGACGGCCCAATCGTGGAACGCCAGCTTGCCTGCCTGCATCTGGCGGAGTGGCTCAATCCCGATTACATGTTCAACGCACGGCGCCGCCAAGGCTGCGGGCAGCACGGCATTTGAAAGCTTTGACGTGGACACGATCACCGCACGCGCTTCGGAATTCTCCAGAATGTGCAGATGATCGCGTTCGGTATTGGTCGTGTACGTTGGCACTGCAACAAGGCCCGCCGCCATGATCGCAAGATCGGCAATCGCCCATTCAGGCCGGTTTTCCGAAACCAGCGCGACCCGGTCACCGGGGTTGAGGCCAAGCCCGCGCAAGTTTTCCGCGAGAAGACAGACTTTGCGGGCGGCCTCGGCCCAGCTTTGCGATTGCCACTGGCCAGCGTGCTTGGCCCATAAGAACGGACCTTCTCCGCGCGCAGCCGCCCGATCAAGGAACATCGCGACAAGATTGGGATAGCCTGCGAAATCGGAAAGCTGCACGTTCGGTTCCTCGCCCCGGAGCCGGTTGGATCTCCGGCTTCCTGTTGGTCGGTTGTAAACCTAGTAGCGTGGTTTGATTACGGCAACTGTTCAGGGCGCAACCGCCGCGCCTTCGCTGCGGGGATCGGCGGCACCGCGCCACAAGCCGTCCAGATGTTCGATTGCGTTGGCTTTGAACGAGGGATTGCGAGCCAGGATTTTGGCGTGCCCCAATTGCTGCAATGCCGGGATCATGGCTTCGAGCGAGGTTCCCTTTTCAACGAAAACCGTATCGCCGCCGGGCGCGAAAATCGTCGGCAGGGCAATGGCTTCGCGTGCGGACAGGTTCCAATCGAGCACGCCGATGATCGCCTTGGCTACTTGGGCCGGGATGGTCGTGCCGCCTGCTGCTCCCACGGCCAGACGCAGCGTACCATCCGGCCCGTAGATCAGAGTTGGCGCCATCGAGCTGCGCGGGCGTTTGCCGCCCTCAACGCGGTTGGCGGTTGGTTTGCCGTCCTTGTCGGGCACGATGTTGAAGTCGGTCAGTTCGTTGTTGAGGTAATAGCCGCCGACCATCAAGCCCGATCCGAACGGACCTTCGACCGTCGAGGTATAGCTGGTGGAATTGCCCCAGCGGTCCACCGTGACAAAGTGCGTGGTGCCATGCTCTTCTTGCGCGAAAGGCCGGGCGAACGCCAGCGTTGCCCCCGGCGGCGTGCCGGGCAGGGCGGTGGGCATCGTTCCGTATTGCGAGATCAGGGCAGAGCGCGCGCCAAGGTAGGCCGGATCGATCAGGCCTTTTACCGGCACAGCCACGAAATCGGCATCGGCGGCGTATTGCTCACGGTCCGCATAAGCGAGGCGCTGTGATTCGGCGATCAGGTGCCACGATGCGGGATTGGCGGGGCCAAGCGACTTCATGTCAAATCGCTCAAGCTGCTTGAGAATGGCATAGACCGTCGTTGCGCCAGATGATGGCGGTCCCATGCCGCACACGCGGTACTGGCGGTACTGCCCGCACACGGCGGGGCGTTCCACTGCCTTGTAATCGGCCAAGTCTGCCGTGGTCATGGGGGCGGGGTTGCGCGCGGCGGTGCCCACTTTGGTCGCCAGCAAGGTGGCGTTATCGCCGGTATAGAAGCTGACTGCCCCTCGCGCGGCGATGGTTTCCAGCGTGGCGGCCAGCGCCGGATTGCGGATCAGCGTGCCTTCGGGCAGCGGCAGGCCGTCTGCGCCATAAAACAGCGCGCGGGCATCGGGATCAAGCGCGCCGGTGCGAATGGCATTGGTCAGCGATGCGTGCATCCGCGGGGTGATTTTGTAACCATCGCGCGCCAGCCGGATCGCGGGCTGGAACAAGGTGCGCCACGAAAGCTTGCCGTGCTTGTTGTGCGCCAACGCGGCCAGTCGGAGGTTGCCGGGCACGCCCACGCTGCGTCCACCGGGGACCGCATCGCCATAAGCAAGCGGTTTGCCATCGACATAGAACCACTGTGGCGTAGCCGCTTTGGGCGCTGTTTCACGCCCGTCGATCGTTTCCACCTTGCCGCTGGCATCGCCCAGAACAAGGAATCCGCCACCGCCAATACCAGAGCTTTGCGGTTCAACCACGGTCAACGCCAGCATGACCGCGATGGAGGCGTCAACCGCGCTGCCGCCAAGGCGGAGCATCTGCGCGCCCGCTTCGCCAGCACGGGCATCGGCGGCAGAGACGAGACCGGGGCTATCGTCGGGCACGACCGATGTGGCAGAGGCAGGCGGTGTGCGCGGCGCAATCGGTGCACCGGGCGGCGGAACGCATGCGCTTGCCAGAAGGGCGGCGAAGACGGGCAGGATGCGAAGCGTGTGCATGAATCTCATGCACCGCAGGCTATTCGCTGCCGACCGCCTCTGCAATGGAGGTAAGCCCTGCTTCGCGCACCTTTCTTTCCAGTCCTGCAACAAGGCGGCGGGCAAGGCCGGGTCCTTCATAGACCATCGCGCTGTAAATCTGGATCAGGCTGGCACCTGCGCGGATCCGGTCCCAAGCATCGTCCACCGTGGAAATGCCGCCCACGCCCACCAACGGGATCGCTCCGCCACTGGCTTTGCGGAAATCGCGCAAGCGTTGCAGCGCCAGCGCGCGCAAGGGCTCACCCGATAAACCACCCGCTTCGCCTGAATGGCGTGAGCGAAGCGCCGGACGGGCCACGGTGGTGTTCGAAATGATCAGCGCGGCCAGCTTCTTTTCCAAAGCGATGCGGCAAATGCTGTCGATATCGGCAGGTTCAAGATCCGGGGCGAGTTTGAGGAACACCGGGACGTGCGTGTTGACGCGTGCTTCCAGCACGCCATCGAGCAGCGCCGACAGTGCGCCTTCATCCTGCAAAGCCCGCAGGCCCGGCGTATTGGGGGACGAGATGTTGACCGTCAGATAGGACGCCAGTGGGGCCATAATACGGGTCATCTGCGCGTAGTCGGCAATGCGATCAGGCGATTCCTTGTTCGCACCGATGTTGACGCCGACAATGCCGGGCAGACCATGGGCACCCGTCTCAATCCGCCGAATCAAGCGGTTGGCAACGGCTTGCGCGCCCTCGTTGTTGAATCCCATGCGGTTGATCACGGCGCGGTCTTCGACCAGCCGGAACAGCCGGGGCTTGGGATTGCCTTCCTGGGGGAGCGGGGTGACAGTGCCGACTTCGACCGCGCCAAAACCGAAACCCAGCATCGCGTCGGGCACTTCTGCGTTCTTGTCAAAGCCGGGGGCCATGCCGACCGGATTCGGGAAGGCAATTCCGCCAATCCGCTGCGCAAGGGTGGGGGTTGGAGCAGCCCGTTCGCCGCTTTGCATCAGACCCAAGGCCTTGATTGTCAGGCGATGTGCAGGTTCTGCGGCGAGGCAAAAGATCAAAGGGCGCAGCAAGGAAAAAGGCGTCACGTGTATCGTTCCAAATCAACGTCAGGTGGCAAAACGACGGACACGAACTGGCCCCGTCGCAAAGTTTCGTGGTCTAATGCGCTCGCTTCCAGCAACGGCCAAGTCCCAACTTTGCAGAAGTGACAGCAATTGTCATGGAATCCGCAAGTTATGTTGCCGCAATGCAACCGATTTTGTCGAATTCATACAATTCATCCGGAGTTCGACTGCGTAGCTAGCAGTTGCGACCCGAAGGGCTCGGTGCACTCTGTGCTGAGTTCTCGACTTTAGGGCGGCTGATGACCTTCACAGGTCTCGGCCGCCTCTTTTTTGTGCATCGCAGCGACCCCTGCATTTCGTGCAAGTCAGTCCACCTTGTATCTCGTGAATCGAACGCCTAGATAACCGGAGTGATTCGGTCTGATTTCATTTCAGGCCCTTCGGGACCAACTGGACAATGCGCCTTTCAAGCATGGCCGATTATGCCGTCGTGACGATGAGTGCAGCTGCGCGTCATTGCGGGCATGCTCGCGTATCGGCCCAGCAACTGGCCGATGAAACCGGCTTGCCCGCGCCCACCGTGCAGAAATTGGTCAGCAAACTTTCGGCAGCCGGCCTGTTGAAATCGGTGCGCGGCGCGCATGGCGGGCTGAAGCTGGCCCGGCCAGCCGCTGCCATTACGCTCGCCGATATTGTTGAAGCCGTTGAAGGCCCTATTGCGCTGACGCCCTGCAGCGATCATGGGCGCCACGATTGCACGCTGGAAGCAGCGTGTTTGATGCGTCCGCACTGGCCTGCGGTTGATGCTGCCTTGCGCGGCGTGCTGGCTGGAATTCCGCTCACTCAATTGTCCCGTCCTGCCGCCCCGCTTACCATAGCGTCGACGGCCCCGGTGGCGGAGGTTTTGGCATGACTGATACTGTACACATCAAAGATCAGGCAGCGCATGATGCAGCCGCCAAAGTGGCCGATTATGAACACGGCTGGTCCTCTGACATCGAGCAGGAATACGGCCCCAAAGGCCTGAGTGAGGACACCGTCCGCTATATCTCGGCCAAAAAGGACGAGCCGGAGTGGATGCTCGAATGGCGGCTCAAGGCCTATCGCCATTGGCTGACCATGCCGACGCCGGATTGGGCCAAGCTCAACGTGCCGCCGATCGATTATCAGGACGCCTATTACTGGGCCGCGCCCAAGACCAAGCCAAAGCTTGGCAGTCTGGATGAGGTCGATCCTGAAATCCTGCGTATCTATGAAAAGTTGGGCATTCCGCTGGCCGAGCAGGAAGTGCTCGCCGGGGTCGAAGGCGCGCGCCGGGTTGCGGTCGATGCTGTGTTCGATAGCGTTTCGGTCGCCACCACCTTCCGCAAGGAACTGGAAGCTGCAGGCGTGATCTTCCGCTCGATCTCCGAAGCGATCCGCGAATATCCTGAGCATGTGAAAAAGTGGCTCGGCAAGATTGTGCCGATGCACGACAATTACTTTGCGGCGCTGAATTGCGCAGTCTTTTCCGATGGCACCTTTGTCTATATCCCGGAAGGCGTGCGCTGCCCGATGGAGCTTTCCACTTATTTCCGCATCAACGCGGAAAACACCGGACAGTTCGAACGCACGCTGATCGTGGCCGACAAAGGCTCATACGTTTCGTACCTTGAAGGCTGCACCGCGCCGATGCGCGATGAAAACCAGCTTCACGCAGCCGTGGTCGAACTGGTCGCGATGGACGATGCCGAAATCAAGTATTCCACGGTGCAGAACTGGTATCCGGGCAATGCCGAGGGCCTTGGCGGCATCTACAACTTCGTCACCAAGCGCGCCCTGTGCCAGGGCAAGCGGTCAAAGGTTTCGTGGACCCAGGTGGAAACCGGCTCGGCGATCACGTGGAAGTATCCATCGTGCGTGCTCAATGGCGATGATTCGGTGGGCGAGTTCTACTCGGTTGCGGTCACCAACAATTACCAGCAGGCCGATACCGGCACCAAGATGATCCACAACGGCAAGCGCACCCGCTCCACCATCGTGTCCAAGGGCATCAGCGCGGGCAAGTCGAACAACACCTATCGCGGTCTCGTGCGCGTGGCACCGGGCGCCGAAGGCGTGCGCAACTTCACCCAGTGCGACAGCCTGCTGCTCGGCGCAGAATGTGGCGCGCACACAGTGCCCTACATCGAAGTGCGCAACCCCACTGCGACGATCGAGCATGAAGCGACAACTAGCAAGATCAGCGATGATCAGCTCTACTACGCCATGCAGCGCGGGCTGGATCAGGAAAGCGCCGTCGCACTGATCGTGAACGGCTTTGCGCGCGAAGTGCTAAAGCAGCTACCGATGGAATTCGCGGTCGAAGCGCAAAAGCTGCTCGGCATCAGCCTTGAAGGATCAGTCGGTTGAAGAAGACACTTACCCTGCGCCCCGCCAATGAGCGCGAAGACGCGCCCAAGCTTCAGCGCAAAGGGCGCGGCTGGAACATTGCGGAATCGCGGCTGGATTCGATCCACGAACTGGCGCGTGAACGCAAGCGCAACCCGACGCCTGCGCAAATCGCTCTGACCGAAGAATTGGCGAAGGAAGACTTGGGCCAATACAAGCCCAAGGCCTTCACCGTGATCGGATCGGCCATCGCCAACTTCGCCTGTCTGCCGCTGAAAATGGTGGTGCTGATCGATGAAGGCGATGTGCCCGCAGAAATCGAACACCGCCGCGACAAGAGCCTGACCGAAGTCGGCATCAAAGTGATCCGCTACTCCGCCGAAGAAGTGCTGGCCGACCCGGAAGGCGCAGGCCGCGCTACGGTTGCGGCGATGAAAGCCCGCTACGAAGAACTGCGTTCGCAGTCACGCCCTGCCAACCGCTCCTACGGTGCGCCCCGGCGCTAAGCGAGAAAACCATGCTCAACATTGACAACCTTTCCGCCACTGTCGCTGACAAGCCCATTCTCAAGGGCCTGTCGCTCACCATCAATCCGGGCGAAATCCATGCAATCATGGGGCCGAACGGCGCGGGCAAATCCACGCTGGGCTATACGCTGGGCGGACGTCCCGGCTACGAAGTAACCGGCGGCAGCGTGAGCTTTGCAGGTGAAGACCTGTTCGCTTTGGAACCGCATGAGCGCGCGGCAGCGGGCTTGTTCCTCGGCTTCCAGTATCCGGTCGAAATCCCCGGCGTGTCGTTCGTGCAGTTCCTGCGCGAAGCCGCCAATGCGCAGCGCAAGGTGCGCGGGGAAGCACCGCTTTCGGGCGGGGAATTCCTGAAGCTTGCCAAGGAAAAGGCAGGCCTGCTGCGCATGGACATGGACATGCTCAAGCGCCCGGTGAACGTCGGCTTTTCCGGCGGAGAAAAGAAGCGTGCCGAGATGGTGCAGATGGGCATCCTCGATCCCAAGTTGGCGATTCTGGACGAGACCGACTCCGGCCTCGACATCGATGCGCTGCGCATTTGCGGCGAAGGCATCAATGCGATCATGCGCAAGCCCGACAAAGCCGTGCTGCTGATCACGCATTACCAACGCCTGCTCGATTACGTGAAGCCAGATTTCGTCCACGTGCTGGCCGGTGGCCGCATCGTGCGCACTGGCGGTCCTGAACTGGCGCTCGAACTGGAAGAGCAAGGCTACGAGGCGGTGGCGGCGTGAGTGATACGCTGACCCTTCCTACCCGCCGGGACGAGGCGTTCCGCTATGCGGACATCGCCTCGCTTGAGCCACTGTGGCCGCTGGCGACACAGGACATTCGCGTGGCCGCTGGCCAAGAAAGCGCATTGGCGCTGGTGCTGGATGGCACGTCTGCCGAAGCGCGTGATCTGTCCATCGTGCTCGAAGATGGCGCATCGTTTGACTTGCGCTTGCTCAACGCTGGCTCCGCCTATGGCCGGATCGCGGTTACGGTAACGCTGGGCAAGGCGGCGAAATTCCATCTTGGCGCGGCGCAGATTGCGGGCGGCGCACAGACTGCCGAGATCGTTACCGAAGTGAAGCATGCCAAGCCCGATGCGGTGTCGACGCAGGTCGTGCGCTCGGTTCTCGCAGGACACGCTACGGGCACGTACCTTGGCAAAGTGGCCGTGGCACGCGGGGCAATTGGCACCGATGGTTCGCAATCGATCCGGGCGATGCTGCTGGACCGCACGGCAACCGCCAATGCGCGGCCCGAACTTGAAATCTATGCCGATGACGTCAAATGCGCTCACGGTTGCGCGGTAGGCGAATTAGATCCGCAAAGCCTGTTTTATCTGGCGCAGCGCGGACTTCCGCCAGCGCAAGCCAAGAAGCTGATGTTGCAGGCTTTTATTGCCGAAGCTTTTGTCGGCGCGGCTGATGAAGACGCGCTGACGCAGGCCGCGCTTGCTGCGCTGGAAGGCATCTTATGAGCACCGCAACCCTGACGCGCGAAGCGCAATGGCCGGGCCTGATCAATCCCGACGGCAGCCGCTGGCACTATCTCGATACCGCCGCCACCGCGCAAAAACCGCAAGTGGTGATTGATGCCATGATGCGCGCACTGGGATCGGATTACGCCACGGTCCATCGCGGCGTCTATGCGCGCTCTGCCGATATGACGCTGGCGTTTGAAGCGGCGCGGCGCAAAGTCGCTGCGTTGATCGGCGGCGACGAGAGCGAACTGGTGTTCACCCGCGGCGCGACCGAGGCGATCAATCTGGTGGCGCAAACGTGGGGCGTGCAGAACCTCAAAGCGGGTGATCGCATCCTGCTGTCGCAACTTGAACACCACTCCAACATCGTGTCCTGGCAATTGCTGCGCGACCGTACCGGCGTGGAAATCGACGTTTGCCCGATCACTGCCGACGGCCAGATCGATCTTGCCGCCGCCGAACGGATGCTGACGCCCGCGCACAAGCTGGTGTCGTTTGCGCACGTTTCCAATGTGCTCGGGTCAGTGCTTCACGTGAAACATGCGGTGAAGTTGGCACGCAGTGTTGGCGCAAAGATCCTGCTTGATGGGTGCCAATCGGTGGCGCGCATCGCGGTGGATGTGAAGGCGCTGGACGCCGATTTCTACGTCTTCTCTGCGCACAAGCTCTATGGCCCCACCGGCATTGGCGCGTTGTGGGCCAAGCCGGAAATCCTTGACGCCATGCCGCCATGGCAGGGCGGCGGTGCGATGATTGATCGCGTGACCTTCGAGAAGACCACTTACGCGCCTGCGCCGCAGCGGTTTGAGGCTGGAACGCCCGCAATCGTTGAGGCGATTGGCTTTGGCGCAGCGGCAGACTTTGTGCAAAGCGTCGGGCTTGATGAGATCCATGCCCATGAAACCGCGCTTGTCGCCAAGGCGCGTGATGCGCTGGGGTCGATGAATTCGATCCGGTTGTTTGGCCCGCAGGACAGCGCCGGAATTGTCAGCTTTGCCATGGAAGGCGTGCATCCCCATGATCTCGGCACAATCCTTGATGAAGAAGGCGTGGCGATCCGGGCGGGGCACCATTGCGCGCAGCCGCTGATGGATCACCTTGGAATTCCCGCCACGGCCCGCGCCAGTTTTGGTATTTATAGCGATGAAAGCGATATCGCCGCGCTGGTGCGCGGTATCGAAAGGACCAAGAGGATTTTCGGATGAGCGTTGAGGATCCCAAATTCGCCGTCGAGGAAGTTGACGCGGTAAGCATGCCGCGCCGCGCCCGCGTGGACGACATTCCCGAACCGGCAGAAACGCCTGCTGAAAAGCTGGAACGCAAGCGCGATTACCTCGAAGGCTTCCTGGCGGCCACGCCCGAAGGTGTCGGCACGGGTGAACCGGGCGGCGATATCTACGAAGGTGTTGTCAGTGCGCTGAAGGAAATTTTCGATCCGGAAATCCCGGTGAACATTTACGATCTCGGCCTGATCTATGGCGTCGAGGTTGCCGATGAAGCGCATGTCGTCGTCACGATGACGCTGACCACGCCGCATTGTCCGGTGGCAGAATCGATGCCCGCCGAAGTGGAATTGCGCGTCAGCGCCGTGCCCGGCGTGCGCGATGCCGAAGTTAATCTCGTCTGGGATCCACCATGGGACCCGCAGAAGATGAGCGATGAAGCCAAGCTAGAGCTTGGGATGTTGTAGTGCCCCCCTCCCGTTTGTGGGAGGGGTTGGGGGTGGGCAGAGGCCAGTACCATCCCTATGTAAGTAAGGCCCACCCCCGTCCCCTCCCGCCAAAAACTGTTTCTGGCCGGGAGGGGGGAGATTGCGTGATGACCGAAGCTACGACCAAAGTCCGCCGTCCGCTCCCCGCTGCCGTCATCCTGACGCCATCTGCCGAGGCGCGGATTGCACACCTGATGGCAACGGCGCCCGCAGACGCCATTGGCGTGAAGCTGTCCACGCCGCGTCGGGGCTGTTCGGGCCTTGCCTATTCGGTTGACTATGTGACCGAGGCCAATCCGATGGACGAGCGGATCGAGACGCCGGGCGGACTGTTCTTCATCGATGGCGGATCAGTGCTTTACCTGATCGGTAGCACGATGGAGTGGCAGGAGGACGATTTCACTGCAGGGTTCGTGTTCCAGAACCCCAACGCCAAAGGCGCGTGCGGCTGCGGTGAAAGCTTTACCGTCTAACGCTCATCGAGGAACTGGAGTAGCGCCTGTTCCAGCGGATCGATTTTGTCATCGGCATCGATGCGGGCGTTGAGCCAGAGCTGTTCGGCATCGTTCACGGCGTGATCCCGCGCCGCATCACCTGCAATATCGCGCGCAGGCTGGCGGCGGCCGAAGCCGATTTCGCGCACGGCCTGAGCAAAGCCATTGCTGTTGGTCGTGGCCATGCGTTTGAAGAACCCGCCGAGGTTGCTCGACCGATCATTCATGAATGCTTCAAGCTCGCTCGCCCGCTCAGCCGTTAGGGATTTGGCACCTTGCCAGCCTTGCAGATAATTCCCGACACCTTGGACGAACAGGCGCTCCCACTCAGGCGCATTGGCGGCACCCAGCGTTGCGTCTTTCAGACGGAACAGCAATTCCGCCTCGCGCTGGCTGACCGCGGCAGGGCGGTCACTGCCTGATGCAAAGATTGCACGGCGGATCAGCGCACATTCGATCGCGGTGATACAGCCGGGCTGCAGGTTACCACCCGCGCGTGTTGGCCCTTCGCCCGTCAACACGGCCTGTTCCAGCATTTCCAGCGCAAAAAGGCGCAAGGCTTCGGGCGTCGACTGTGCTTTGCCCAGAACGCGCACAACCAGTTCAAGTTCGGTTAGGCTACAAACTTTTGAATCATGCGAGATACGCTCCATCAGCCAGCGCGCGTTCTCTTCCGAGACATAGCCGCGCGGCTCTGAGGTATTGACGATGAACTCCACCAGCGCCTCGACGAAGAAATCGCTCCATTCCAGCGTTGGTGTGGCGATCTGATCGTTGAGGATGAAGATCGCCTCGGCTTCTTCGGGATCGATCTTGCCGTCCGGCCAGGCGGCGCGGCGCAAGGCAAGGATTTCATCGGCCGAAATGGCGTGGTCTTCAGCCGTTTGCGCAGCGAGTGCGCGGAAGTGCAGGGTCATCAGGTCTGGTCCCTCGGGCGTTCTTGCCAAGTGGACTTACGCGATAGCACTTAATTTGGGGTTATCAGGGACGGTCAGATTCCTCCCCCGCCGGGGGAGGAATTATGACGTCAGCGCAGATCGGGCGGAGTTGCTTCGGACCTGAGCAGCGCGATAGCCTCATCCAGCGGCATGACCTTCTGGTGCTGTTCGCCCAGAATGCGGATCGCCACGGTGCCTTCCTCTGCCTCGCGCTTGCCGACGACCAGCAGGTACGGAACCTTCTGCAGCGAATGTTCACGCACCTTGTAATTGATCTTTTCGTTGCGCAGGTCAATTTCCGTACGAATGCCTGCCGCCTTGAGTTTGGCCAAAGCCTCACGCGCGTAATCGTCCGAATCCGAAACGATGGTGGCGACCACGGCCTGCACCGGAGAAAGCCAAACCGGCAAGCGACCGGCAAAATGCTCGATCAGGATGCCGATGAAGCGTTCATAGGAGCCGAAAATCGCACGGTGCAGCATGACCGGGCGGTGCTTGTCGCCATCTTCGCCAACATAGGTGGCATCAAGCCGTTCGGGCAGGACGCGGTCCGACTGGATTGTACCGACTTGCCATGTGCGGCCAATCGCGTCGGTCAGGTGCCATTCCAGCTTGGGCGCATAGAACGCGCCTTCGCCGGGCAGTTCTTCCCAGCCGAATTCGGGCGTGGCAAGGCCAGCGCGCGCAACCGCGGCGCGCAGTTCGCTCTCGGCCATGTCCCACATCTCTTCGGTGCCGAAACGCTTTTCGGGGCGCAGCGCCAGCTTGATCGAATAGGTGAAGCCGAAGTGTTTGTAGATGCGGTCTGCTAGTTCGCAGAAAGCCTGCACTTCATCAACGATCTGGTCTTCGCGGCAGAAGATGTGCGCGTCGTCCTGCGTGAACTGCCGCACGCGCATCAGGCCGTGCAGCGCACCGTGCGGTTCATTGCGGTGGCAGCAGCCGTTTTCATACAGGCGCAGCGGCAGTTCGCGGTAGGATTTGAGGCCCTGCCGGAAAATCAGAACATGCGCTGGGCAGTTCATCGGCTTGAGTGCCATCCAGTCGGCCTCACCCGAAATCACCGGACCTTCATCATCCACGTTGGGCACTTCGTCGGGGATGACGAACATGTTTTCGCGGTACTTGCCCCAGTGGCCGGACTGCTCCCACTGGCGCGCGTCCATCACTTGCGGGGTCTTGACCTCACGATAGCCCGCGCCATCAATCGCGCGGCGCATATAGGCTTCCAGCTCGCGCCAGATCATGTAGCCCTTGGGGTGCCAGAACACGCTGCCGTGAGCTTCGGATTGCAGATGGAACAAGTCCATCTCGTTGCCCAGCTTGCGGTGATCGCGCTTGGCGGCTTCTTCCAGCCGCGTCATGTGCGCATCAAGCTGCTTCTTGTTGAGCCAGCCGGTGCCGTAAACGCGGCTGAGCATCGCGTTGTTTTGATCGCCGCGCCAATAGGCGCCCGAAACGCGCGTCAGCTTGAACGCGGTTGGATCAAGTTTGCCAGTGGAGGGCAAGTGCGGCCCGCGGCACATATCCAGCCAATCATCGCCCGACCAATAGACCGTCAGCGGTTCATCGCCGGGCAGTTCGGCGGCCCATTCGGCCTTGAAGCTTTCGCCCTGCTGCTTCCAGCGCGAAATCAGCTGCTCGCGGCTCCACTCCTCGCGGCGGAGCGGCTTGTTGGCAGCGATGATCTTGCGCATCTGCGCCTCGATTGCGGGCAGGTCTTCTTCCGTGAACGCGCGGTCCTTTGGCGCGAAATCGTAATAGAAGCCATCGTCGGTGCTGGGGCCGAAGGTGATCTGCGTACCCGGAAACAGCGCCTGCACTGCTTCGGCAAGAATGTGCGCAAAGTCATGGCGGGCAAGCTCCAGAGCCTCTGCCTCATCCTTTGCCGTCACCAGCGCCAAGTGCGCGTCTGCTGTAAACGGGCGCGACAGGTCAACCAGTTCGCCATCGACTTTCGCAGCGAGTGCGGCCTTGGCAAGGCCGGGGCCAATCGCGGCGGCAATGTCCGCAGGCGTGCTGCCGAGCGCAACTTCGCGCATGGAACCATCGGGCAGGGTGATTTTCAGCAACTCGGACATGCGGTTCTCTCAGGCTTTCAGCGTTGATCCGGGCTTTGGCACAGGAGCGCCGCTGCCGGAAGGGTGCGCATCTGCTTAATTCAGTCGGTTCGGGAGGCGATGCGCGACCACCCGAACCGGGCGGCGGCATCGCGGCAGGCCTTAGCCCAGCAACGACCGCCCCCGGAACGCGGGGGTGGTGGTGGTAGTGCTTGTGCAAATGCGCTGCGCCATGATGCGCATTTAGCGGGGAATGCATGGGAAGTCACCACTTTGCCGCTGGCCGTTTAGATATACTTGCCCGGTGCCAAGACGCAGGCCATGACGGCGTGATGACTGATCTATCCTGCTTCGCGCTGCCGTCTGGCCAGCAGATGGCTTACCGCTTTTTACCCGGCAGCCTTCCCGCCATCGTGTTTCTGCCCGGCTATATGTCGGACATGAGCGGGAGCAAGGCGCTGGCGGTGATGGAGTGGGCAAGGGGAAGGGGCCGGGCTTGCCTGTTGCTGGATTATACCGGCTGCGGGCAAAGCGAAGGGGATTTTGCCGATGGCAGCTTGTCGCGGTGGCGCGACGAGGTGGTGGCGCTGGTTGATCACTTGGGGCTTGGCGCGGTTAAGCTTGTCGGATCGAGCATGGGCGGCTGGTTGATGCTGCTTGTTGCCGAAGCATTGGGTGAGCGCGCCAAGGCTCTGGTTGGCGTTGCGCCAGCGCCCGATTTTACCGAATGGGGCTTTTCCCAAGCGCAGCGGATCGCACTGGCAGCGGGGCAGACGATCTATGAGGACAATCCTTATGGGCCATCGCCTACGCCCACTTATGCGCGGTTCTGGTCGGATGGAGAACGCAACAAGCGGCTGGCCGCTGGTGTGGCGTTCGATGGCCCGGTGCGGTTGCTGCACGGGCAGAATGATGCAGATGTGCCGTGGGACGTGTCGCTGCGGCTGGCCAGCGCGCTGCGTTCAGCCGATGTGCAGGTACATCTGATCAAGGACGGCGATCACCGGCTCTCGCGGGATAGCGATATTGCTTTGCTACTGCGCGAGCTAGACGGCCTTGAAGGATAACCGATGATTGATCTGCCCGCGCCGCTCTATGCGGTGGAAATGGCGCAAGAGGCGCAGATGATGCAGGTGGGGCCAATTCAATCGCGCGGAGGGCAATTGTCGCCTTTGCCGATCCCGCGCCGCCGACCGCAAGCCGAAGTTGAGGCCGATGCCGGAATGGAGCGACCCAATTTGCCCGATCAGGATCGTTTGACTGCCTGCATTGCCAAAGCCGCACGTGATCCGCAGGCGGCGTTGGCCGATGCGCGAAGCTGGGCCGCCGAAGGCCGCGATGCCGGACAGAATGTGCGCGCCAATCATTGCCTAGGGCTGATTTTGTCGAACGCCGGCGATTTCGAAGGGGCGCAGGCGGCGTTTGCACAAGGCGTGGCGGGTATTCCCAAAGAGCAGGAGGTTGCCGCCGTGCCGCTGATGGCCATGGCGGGCAATGCGGCACTGGCGGGCGGCAAGCCTGAAGAAGCACTGCGCTGGTTTGACCGCGCGGTGGCCGTCAAAGGCTATGCTGACAATGCGGCGCTGGGCGCGGTGCAGGCGGACCGTTCGCGCGCGTTGGTGGCGCTGGGGCGCTTGGCCGAGGCGGGCGGTGCGCTGGATGAAGTGCACCGGCTTGCGCCTGAAGATGCTGAAGGCTGGTTGCTTTCGGCAACGCTTGCCCGGCGCAATGGCGATTTGCCGCGGGCGCAACGCGATATCGAAATTGCCGCGAAATATGCCCCGCGCGATCCTCGGATCGGCTTGGAAGCAGGCGTAATCGCGGTTCTGGATGGGCGCGATGAAGCGGCGCGCAAGTCCTGGACATCGGTGATCAGCGCCGATCCTGATGGTGAAGCAGGAAAGGTTGCAAAGAGCTACCTTGAACAGTTGGGCGCTGCCCCTACATCTGTGGTCACTTCTTCAACAGCAAAGCCGGAAACCCCATGAAACTATCCGTCCTCGATCTGGTCAGTGTGGTTGAGGGCGGAACGGTCCGCGATGCGCTCGACAACGCTGCTTCCGCCGCAAAAGTGGCGGAAGACTGCGGGTATCAGCGGTATTGGGTGGCTGAACATCACGGGATGGCGGGCATTGCCAGCGCGGCGGTTTCGGTCGTTCTGGCGCATATCGGGCATGCCACTTCCACCATCCGCATCGGATCGGGCGGGATCATGCTGCCCAATCACAGCCCGCTGGTGATCGCTGAGCAATTTGCTACGCTGGACGCGCTGTTTCCGGGCCGGATTGACCTTGGTCTTGGGCGTGCGCCGGGGGCAGACCAGCGCATCGTCCGCGCGCTGCGCAAGGATACCAACCGCGCGGCTGAGGAATTCCCGTCGGATGTGGTGGAATTGCAGGCGCAATTCGCGGGCGATCCGCGCCTTCCCTTGCAAGCCACGCCGGGCAAAGGGGCCAATCCGCAGATGTGGATTCTGGGTTCAAGCCTGTTCGGCGCGCAACTGGCGGGCATGCTGGGGTTGCCTTTCGCCTTTGCCTCGCATTTCGCGCCCGATCATCTGGATGCAGCCTTGAAGCTGTATCGTGAACGGTTCCAGCCGTCCGAAACGCTGGCCGAGCCTTATTGTGCAGCCGGAATCAACGTAGTGGCGGCCGATACCGACGAGGAGGCAGAACTGCTGTCCTCTTCGATGGATCAATCGTTCGTGACGCTGCGCGGGGGCACACCGGGCAAGCTGCAACCGCCTGTGCCAAACTATCGCGACACGATTTCACCCAAGGCCGTGGCGATGTTGGAACATGTGCGCCGCGAGACCGCAACCGGTAGCGTATCAACGGTGCGCAAGGGTTTGGCTGCATTTGCCGAGCGCACAGGGGTCGATGAAATCATCGTCGCGGGTTCGATCTTTGATCCAAAGGCGCGGTTGCACTCGCTGCGCCTGACGATGGAAGCGGCACATGGGCTGGTTGTGGCCTGACAGTTTTTTGCCATCTTTTTGTAAAGACCATTCGGCACATTTTTTTACGCACGGTGTTTACGACGGACAGGTTAACCCAGTGACGTCAATCAACCGGACTTGCCGGTTGGAAACGGCTGGATTAGCATCTGCATAATTGATGCTAATATGCGTCATATAATTACAAGAGAGGGCAATATTCTCTCTCGCAGGAGAGTCGGGAACCCCACGCATGGCGTCGAAGTCCGCAATTCAATCGTCGTCCGCCCCCGCTTCAGTGTCGGGCGCGCAAGACCTTACCAATCCTCATGCCGCTGCGCTGATGGCGCGCTTCATGGCCGCACTGCTGCCTGACGAAGCGCGTGATTTTGATGCGGGACGGATGGCTGAGGCGGCACTGTTCACAGCCACGGCGGCGTCGCTGCGCAAGGGCAGTGACCCGGCCATCGTCATTAAAAGCGTGAGTGGATCGGACAGCGGCGCGCGCCATTTGCGCATCGCGGTGATCAATGATGACATGCCGTTCCTTGTCGATTCGATAGCTTCGGCCATTACCGCGCAAGGCCTTGCGATTGATCGCATGGTTCACCCGGTTGTTGCCGTTCGTCGCGACGGCGAAGGCAATCTGATCGATTTTCCCGAAGGCGATGCTGCAGGCGAACGCCGCGAATCGATCGTTTACCTCGAAACCGTGCGCGCCGATGCGCGCCAGCGCCGCGCGTTGATTGGTGCCCTGGAAGAAACGCTGGGCGATGTGCGCGCCGCTGTTGCCGATTGGCCGATCATGCAGGCCGTGATGCGCGAAGACGCTGCCAATCTGGCAGATCCTGAAGGTGCGGCGCTGTTGCGTTGGCTGGCTGATGGCATGTTGACGCAGCTTGGTTGTGTGACGCGCTATCGCGATGGACGGCAAGAGAACCCGCGTGGCATTTGCCGGTCCAGTGCGGACGAACTGCTTGCCGATGCGTCCTACGCCAGTGCATTCCGCTGGTTTGATGAGGCGGGGATTGATGGGCAAGGCCGCGTGCCGCTGATCGTCAAATCCAATCGCATTGCCAATGTCCATCGCCGCGTCCCGCTTGATCTGTTCATCGTGCCTCGCCTTGAAAACGGCAAAGTGACGGCGCTTGTCGTTCATGCAGGCGTGTGGACCAGTGCCGCATTGGCTGCCGCGCCCGACCGTATTCCGCGCTTGCGCAGCCAATTGACCGGCTTGATGGACAAGTTCGGCTTTTCGTCCACCGGTCATGCCGGCAAGGCGCTGGTCCATGCGATGACCGCTCTGCCGCATGATCTGCTGGCCAGCTTTGCTGATGCCGATCTTGAACGGGTGGCAACGGCGATGATGAGCTTGGTGGACCGTCCGCGTCCGCGCCTTGCGCTCGTGCAAGCGCCGCTGGCGCGCCACCTGTTCGCATTTGTGTGGTTGCCGCGCGATGTGCTGTCAACCGACGTTCGCCTTGCCGTTCAGCACATGCTGGAAGTAAGTGCTGGCGCGCAAGTGCTGGATTGGGCGCTGCAAGTTGAGGGCAGCACCCTGGCGATGCTGCGCTTCGTGCTGGATGTGCGCGAGCAAGCAGCGCAACCCGATGAAGCCGCGCTCGATGCGCAATTGCAGGCCATGGTGCGCGGTTGGGAAGGGGCGGTGGAAACCGCGCTTGCCGCCACCGAAGAACCATCGCGCGCCGCCGCAATCGCCGCACGCTATGCCGATGCTTTCCCGATTTCCTACCGCAATTCGTTCGGCCCGGTAGAAGCGGCCTGCGACATTCGTGTGTTGCGCACGCTTTCGGGCAGCAAGGCCCCGCGCCGTGCCGCGCGGTTGCATCAGAATCAAGGCGAAGATGCGCTGCGGCTGAAGCTGTATCAGCGCGAAGGGGCGATTATCCTGTCCGATGCTGTGCCGGTGTTGGAAAACTTCGGCTTTCGCGTGCTGGAAGAAGTGCCAACGCCGCTCGATGGCGGCAGGCTCGGCTTTGTGCACGATTTCCTTGTGTCGCACCCGGCAGATAGCAGCATCGACGATCTGCTCGGACGGGCAGCGGCCATCGAAGGCTCGCTGGCTGCGGTGCTCAATGGCGCGGCGGAAGACGATGCGTTCAATCGCCTGATCGTGGCGACGGGGTTAAGCGCGGTTGAGGCCAATTGGCTGCGCGCGTTTTACCGCTATCTGCGGCAGGCAGGCATGACCTTCAGTATCCCGACCGTGGTTGAGGCGTTGAAAAACGCGCCTGCGGTGACGCGCGGCCTGATCGATGCGTTCCTTGCGCGCCACAACCCGGCCTTTGCTGGAGACCGTGAAGCAGCGTTCAGCGCAGCCGAAGAGCATATCCGTGCAGGCCTTGCCGGCGTGGCGGCGATCAACGACGACCGCTTGCTGCGCCAGTTCCGTGCGCTGGTCATGGCCATCTTGCGTACCAATGCCTTTGCCCCGGCAGCGGCAGAAGCAATGGCGTTCAAGATCGATTCCGCGCTGGTGCCGGGCTTGCCCCGGCCGGTGCCGTGGCGCGAGATTTTCGTCTATTCCCCGCGCGTTGAAGGCATTCATTTGCGCGCAGGGCCAGTGGCACGCGGCGGCTTGCGCTGGTCGGATCGGCGCGATGACTTCCGCACCGAAATTCTGGGCCTGATGAAGGCGCAGCGCGTGAAGAATGCGGTGATCGTGCCGACCGGCGCCAAAGGTGGTTTCTACCCCAAACACTTGCCCGATCCGGTGCGCGACCGCGAAGGCTGGCTGGCCGAGGGTAAGGCAAGCTATCAAGTGTTCATCCGCACGTTGCTTTCGATCACAGACAACATCGTGGGCGACAAGGTGGTGCATCCTAAACATGTGGTCGTGCGCGATGGCGAAGACCCCTATTTCGTGGTCGCCGCCGACAAGGGCACGGCCAGTTTCTCTGACGTTGCCAATGCCATTGCTGAATCGAACGACTTCTGGCTCGACGATGCTTTCGCCAGTGGCGGATCGAAGGGTTACGATCACAAAGCGATGGGCATCACGGCACGGGGCGCATGGCTATCGGTGCGCCGCCATTTCCTTGAATTGGGCGTCGATGTTCAGACAGAATCCGTGCGCGTGGCGGGCTGCGGCGATATGTCGGGCGATGTGTTCGGCAATGGCATGCTGCTGTCCAAGGCGCTCAAAGTGGTCGCCGCGTTCGATCACCGCCACATCTTCTTCGATCCCGATCCCGATCCGGCGGCCAGCTGGATCGAGCGTGCGCGCATGTTCGCTTTGCCGCGATCAAGCTGGGACGATTACGACAAGAGTTTGATCTCAACAGGCGGCGGTGTGTTCCCCCGTTCGATGAAGTCCATCCCGCTGACGCAGCAAGTGCGGGCGATGCTGGGTGTTACTGAGACTGAACTTGATCCTGAATCGCTGATTTCCGCGATCTTGCGCGCGCAAGTCGATTTGCTGTGGTTTGGCGGCATCGGCACTTACATGAAGGGCAGTCAGCAGAACAACGTCGACGTCGGTGACCCTGCGAATGATTCCTTGCGCGTTTCGGCCAATGAAGTGCGCGCTAGAGTGATCGGCGAAGGGGCCAACCTTGGCACGACCCAAGCCGCGCGGATTGAATTTGCGCTTTGCGGTGCCAATGGCGAAGGCGGCCGCATCAACACCGACTTCATCGACAATTCGGCGGGCGTCGATTGTTCGGACAACGAAGTCAATATCAAGATCGCGCTGGCCGCAGCCAAGCGTTCTGGCAAGCTGACCGAAGATGCCCGCGTCGAACTGCTGGTGTCGATGACTGACGATGTGGCGCACCTTGTGCTTGAAGATAACCGCTTGCAGGCATTGGCACTTTCCATTGCTGAGCGGGGCGGAGCGGCGTCGATGCCAGCGTGGTCGCGCTTGATCGATGTGCTGGAAGAAGGCGGTGATCTTGATCGCAAGACCGAAGGGCTGGCCGGACCCGAAGACCTCGCACGGCGCGCCGTTTCAGGGCAGGGGCTGACTCGTCCGGAACTGGCGGTCCTCCTTTCCAGCAGCAAGTTGGTGCTGCAGCGCGCGCTCGAAGAAAGCCCGGTCGTTGATGATCCGGTGCTGGAAGAAGAGCTGATCGCCGCCTTCCCGCCGCAAATGCAAGAAGCGTTCGAAACCGAAATTACCCATCACCGCCTGCGCCGCGAGATCATCGCGACCAAGTTGGCCAATCGCATCATCAACCGCATGGGACCGGTCCATCCGTTTGAACTGTGTGAGGAAGAAGGGTGCAGTCTTGCGCAAGTGGCCTCGGCCTTTGTCGCAGCAGAGCGTTTGCTCGATTTGCGCGCGACGTGGGAACTGCTCGACGAAGCGGCAATTCCCGAAGCCCTGCGCCTTGCGCTGTTTGAACGCGCCGCCCAAGGGTTGCGCGGCCACATCGCCGATGTGCTGCGCGCCGGTCGCGGGACGTTGCAACCTGATGCGCTGCTGGAAGACTTGTTCGGCGGCGTTGCCTTGCTCTCGCACACCGCAGCGCAATTGCTGCGCGGCGAAGCGCAAACCCAAGCCCGGCAAATGGCGCAGGAACTGGCTGCTGCCGGAGCACCGCCACAGATCGCGGACCGGTTGGTTCACCTCTATGACATGGACGGGGCTATCGGCCTTGCCCATCTGGCGGGTGAATTGAACGTCGATGCAGCCGCGTTGACCGGGGCATTTGCCGATCTTGGCGCAGCCTTGGGCCTTGATTGGGCGCAGCAAGCGGCGCGCCGGATGAATCCGTCCGATCCGTGGGAGCGTTTGCTGGTGGCAGGTCTTGCCCGCGATTTTGAGCAGATGCGGCTCGATTTCCTCGCGCGTTCGCAAGGCAAGTTGCCCGATGCTTTCGTGGCAGACTGGCTGGCGGTGCACGACGCGCCGGTGCGCCAGTTCCGCAGTCTTGTCGCCCGTGCGCAAGCTGCGCCGACGGTAGGGCCAGCGATGTTGGCGCAAGTGGCAAGTCAGGCACGAACACTGATGGGGCGCTGAAAGTCGGACGGAAGGGTTTGTTCGAACAGATCCAATCTGTATACCGGCGGATATAGCTATCCGTCGGAGTCCCCTTGATCGCTTCCCTTCGCGTCGTGCTGGCGCTGACTTTAGCAGCACTGCTGGCCGCCGTTCCTGCCCATGCACAGGGGCGCGGACCGCTGGTGTTGGCTGCGGCCAGCATGCAGGAAGCCCTGACCGATGCGGCCAACCGCTGGGCCACGCTGCGTCATCCCCGCCCGGTGCTGTCGTTTGCCGCATCATCGGCGCTGGCCCGCCAAATTGAGGCCGGTGCCAAGGCTGATCTGTTCATTTCGGCGGACGAAGAGTGGATGGATTATGTGCAGGCCAAAAACTTGCTCCGCGCTGGTACGCGGGCGAGGCTGACCGAAAATCGGCTGGTGCTGGTCGCGCCACATAGCAGCAAAGTACAATTGCGCATCGCGCCGGGCTTTCTCCTTGCGCGCGCGCTTGGCTCCGGGCGTCTGGCGATAGCTGATCCGGCGGCGGTGCCCGCAGGCCGTTATGGTAAAGCTGCGCTGGAAAATCTGGGCGTGTGGCGTGCCGTTGCCACACAGATTGCGCCCGCCGAAAATGTGCGCGCGGCGCTGGCATTGGTGGAGCGCGGCGCTGCGCCGCTGGGCGTGGTCTATGCCACCGACGCCCGCGCATCGGGCAGAGTGCGCATCGTCGGCGTATTTCCGGCCAGCAGCCATCCCCCGATAACTTACCCCGTTGCCCTTTTGAAGTCCTCGACCAACCGCGAGGCAGATGCCTTCCGCCGCTTCCTCATCTCGCGCGAAGGCCGTGCCATCTTGGCGCGGCGTGGTTTTGGCGCGCGCTGAATGACGCTCGGCCCCGAGGAATGGGAGGTCGTGCGTCTCTCGCTGAAAGTCAGCGCCGTGGCCGTCGGCTTGTGCCTGCCACTGGCGTTTGCGCTGGCTTGGGCGTTGGCGCGGGGGCGCTTTCCGGGGAAAGTCTTGCTCGATGCGGTGGTGCATTTGCCGCTGGTTCTGCCGCCAGTGGTAACGGGTTGGTTCCTGCTGATCGTGTTTGGTCCCACTGGTCCTGCGGGGCGTTGGCTTGAGTCGTGGCTGGGGCTGTCGTTCATGTTCCGCTGGACGGGCGCGGCCTTGGCGGCTGGCGTCATGGCGATGCCACTGATGGTCCGCGCAATGCGCTTGTCGATCGAGGCGGTTGATCCGCGCCTTGAACAAGCGGCGATGACGCTGGGTGCATCGCGTTGGCGCACGTTCCGCACGATTACTCTGCCACTGGCGCTGCCGGGGGTAATCGCCGGGGCTGTATTGGGCTTTGCGCGGTCGCTGGGCGAATTTGGCGCAACAATTACGTTTGTTTCCAACATTCCGGGGGAAACGCAGACGCTTCCGCTCGCAATCTACAGTGCACTTCAGGTTCCGGGCGCTGAGCCTCAGGTGGTGCGTCTGGTGGTGGTCTCGGTGCTGCTATCGCTGGGCGCGCTGATTGCTTCTGAAGCCTTGGCGCGACGCACGGGAAGGGGCGGCCATGTCCTTTGATCTGTGTGTCGAGCGCCAGCTTGGCCAGACCACCGTTGCGGCAGAGTTTGTGGCAGATGGCGGGCTTACCGCGCTGTTCGGGCCATCGGGCGTTGGCAAAACATCGCTGCTGAACATGGTAGCGGGGCTGTTGCGCCCGGATCGCGGCCGCATCGTGGTGGCGGGCGAAGTTCTGTTCGATAGCGCGCTTGGTATTGATCTGTCAGTGCAAGAGCGGCGCGCGGGTTATGTGTTTCAGGACGGGCGGTTGTTCCCGCACCTGCGGGTGCGCGATAACCTGACATATGGCGCGGGCCGGGCAGAGGGCCTGGGGCTGATGTCACTGGACGAGGCGGCAGCGTTTCTCGGCATCGCCCATCTGCTTGACCGCTGGCCGCGCACGCTATCGGGCGGAGAAGCGCAGCGCGTTGCCATCGGTCGCGCCTTGCTCAGCGGTCCGCGCTTTCTGCTGATGGACGAACCGCTGGCCGCGCTTGATCGGGCAAGGCGCGAAGAAGTGCTGCGCGTGATTGAGCGGTTGCGCGACGAATTGCACTTGCCCATCCTCTACGTCAGCCATGACCGCGCCGAAGTTGAGCGATTGGCAAAGCTGATCGTAGAGGTCTAGCCGAACGGGCCCTTAAGGAACGAGCACCGTATCGAGGGCCACAGCATCGGTTTGCGGGTAATCCAGCGTATAGTGCAAGCCACGGCTTTCATGGCGCGCGCGCGCTGAACGCACGATCAGTTCGGCACTTTGCAGCAAGTTGCGCAGTTCGATCAGGTCCGTGGTCACGCGGAAATGGCCGTAGTAATCGTTGACCTCGCCGTTGAGCATCTGGATGCGATGGGCTGCGCGCTCAAGCCGCTTGTTGGTGCGCACGATGCCGACATAATTCCACATGAACCGGCGGATTTCAGTCCAGTTCTGCTTGATCACCACTTCTTCGTCAGAATCGGTGACGCGGCTTTCATCCCAAGCGCGCACGGGCGGTGGGGCATCAAAGCTGTCCCAGCGGCGAAGGATGTCGCGCGCGGCAACATCGCCGAACACGAAGCATTCGAGCAGCGAATTGGACGCCAGCCGGTTTGCGCCGTGGAGCCCGCTTTCGGTGCATTCGCCAGCCGCATAAAGGCCCGGCAGGTCGGTGCGCCCGTCCAGATCGATCAACACGCCGCCGCAGGTATAATGTTGGGCAGGGACCACCGGGATCGGCTGCGTGGTCATATTGATGCCGAGGGTCAGCAGCTTTTCATAGATGTTGGGGAAATGCCCCTTCACGAATTCCGGCGGCATGTGGCTGATATCAAGGTGGACGAAGTCGAGGCCGAACTTCTTGATTTCGGAGTCAATCGCCCGCGCCACAATATCGCGCGGGGCAAGTTCCAGCCTCTCTTTGTCGTAGAATTCCATGAAGCGTTTGCCGGTGCGCGGATTGATCAACCGCCCACCTTCGCCACGAACTGCTTCGGTGATCAGGAAGTTCTTTACGTCCAGATTATACAGGCAGGTCGGATGGAACTGCATCATCTCCATGTTGGAGACGCGCGCGCCTGCCCGCCATGCCATGGCGATGCCATCGCCGGTTGCGCCGCGCGGTGCGGTGCTGAACTGATAGACGCGGCCCGCGCCGCCCGTGGCAAGGATCGTTGCGCGTGCGGTGTGCGCTTCCACGCGGCCTGTCGCCTCATCAAGCGCATAGACGCCCCACACCCGGCCAGAGCCTGAATAGCGAGCGGCTTCGTGCTTGCCGGTGATCAGGTCGATGCAGGTGCGGCCCGGCAATAGCGTGACATTGGGATGTTCCCGCGCGGCCTTGAGCAAGGCTTTTTGCACAGCCGCGCCGGTGGCATCATCAACGTGGACGATGCGGCGATGGGAATGGCCGCCCTCGCGGGTGAGGTGCAACGACCCCGCTTCGGCATTGAAGGGCACGCCCAGCTCGCTCAACCGGTGAATGGCTGCAGGCGCATGTTCGATCACGAATTCAACGGTCTCGCGCCGATTGAGGCCAGCGCCCGCGATCATCGTATCGCGGATGTGATCATCAAATGTATCGCCCGCGTCCAGCACAGCGGCGATGCCGCCTTGTGCCCAGTTGGTCGAGCCGCCATCAAGCGCGCCTTTGGCCAGCACCAGCACGCGGCAGGTTTCGGCCAGCACCAAGGCAGCGGTAAGGCCAGCCGCGCCTGATCCGATGATCAGGACATCATGCGCTTCCAATTCGGAACCATTCGATTGCGCGCCGCTCATGCGCGGTTCTCCATCCTCATCCGAGCCAAGGGAGCGCGGGTAATTGCCCTAGCTTGTGACTATCGTGCTGGAAAGACCTGCATGCGTTTACGCGCTAAATCTGTCTTTATTGTGATCACCGTTGGTAATCGCTTGTCTCGCATCTGCGGCATGATACGTAGTTTTACCTAGTTTCATGACTAGCGTAAGATAAGGATAGCGTTCTGTGCTGCGCATTACGTGCCTATTGAACAGTCACCGCCCAATTCGTGATGGCGTTGAATGGACCGGATACGCATACGAAGGCATCTGCAGGCATTGCCAAGTGCCAATTCGTCGGCGCGATGCTGGTGGCTGGAGAAAGCGCAAAGTCAAAAATACCTCTTGATCGCGAATGATTTGATAAACTGAACCTAATTGTCGCGCGGACGGCTGGTCAAAGTCACGAACACATCTTCAAGATCCGCTTCGCGTGTTGATACATCAACAATCGCGTACCCCTGGCCTTGGACCAGAGACATGACTTCACCAGCGGTTACGCGGTCTTTGTCGTAAGTAATTTCAACTTGGCGCGGACCTGTGCCGATGCTTTTGGCAAACGATTCGTGTTGCGGGGCAGCGGTGACATCGCGATCCAGTGTGAGCACCACAATCTTTTCGCGCGCCATATCGACCAGTTCGCGAGTGGGCTTGTTGGCGATTAGTTTGCCGTGATTGATGATCGCGATGCGGTCACACAGTTCTTCGGCTTCTTCAAGATAATGCGTAGTCAGGACAACGGTGACGCCATCTGCGTTCATCTCGCTGACCAATTCCCACAATTGCCGCCGCAGTTCGACATCGACGCCTGCGGTCGGCTCATCCAGCACCAATACAGGCGGGCGGTGGACCATGGCCTTGGCGATCAGCAGGCGGCGCTTCATCCCGCCTGACAGCGAACGGGCATAGGCATCGGCCTTGTCAGCCAGATGGACCGCGCGCAGCAATTCCATCGTGCGCCGCATGGATTTGGGCACGCCATAGAGTCCGGCCTGATTGTCGAGCACTTCGGCAGGGGTAAAAAACGGATCGAACACAATTTCCTGCGGCACGATACCGATCGATGCCTTGGCATTGCGCACATCGCGGTCGATGTCGTGGCCCCAAATCTCAACCGAGCCTGAGGTTTTTATCACCAGCCCGGCCAACGTATTGATAAGCGTGGATTTTCCCGCGCCATTGGGCCCGAGCAGGCCGAAGATCTGGCCTTGTGGCACGTCAAAGCTGACACCATCGAGTGCCAATTTTCCCGCAGATTTGCCGGTCGCGGCATAGCGTTTGACCAAATCCTTGATACGAATGGCCGGGGCGAGTTCAGTGCTGGTGCTCATGCCTCATTGCCTGCCCGATGCAGCAGCAAAACGCAATTGTCTGTGCCCGCTGCATTTGCTAGCGGTTGCGCCATGCAACAGGCTCCTGAAACCGTCTTTTCCGATACCGCCCGCGTCAAGTGCGATGGGTCAACCGATATCCGTGGCGGTGCAGCCCTTGGCCATCCGCGCGTCTGGCTTGAAATCGATGAACGGGGCTTTGTCGAATGCGGCTATTGCGACAAGCGTTTCGTGCTGAAGGGCGGCCCTGCCGATAGCGCGCAGGCGGCATAATCGGATTGCACAAAGGCTGCATTGGCCTTTGCGGTTTGAACGCCTATATTGGCTGGGATGACCATGACAGATCCCCGCTCGCTGCTCTACCGCTCCGGCTTGCTCACCCCCGATGATGCTCAGCGCATCACCCGCGAGGCGTTGCAAAACTGCGATGACGGCGAGCTGTATTTGCAATTCATCGCGTCAGAAAGCTTCGGTTTTGATGATGGGCGGTTGAAGACTGCCGACTATTCCCGCGATGCCGGATTCGGACTGCGCGGTGTGTCTGGCGAAATGACCGGGTTTGCCCATGCGAACGAAATTTCCGCCGCCGCCATTGCGCGTGCGGGTGAAACGCTCAAGCTGCTGGACCCCACCAAGGGACAACCCGCTCCGCCGCCGCGCAACAACAACCGCCACCTCTATACCGATGCCTCGCCACTGGATGCCGTGCCGTTCGAGGCCAAGGTCAAGTTGCTTGAAACTATTGATGCGGCAGCGCGCAGGCGCGATTCGCGCGTGGCGCAAGTGTCCGCCTCGCTTTCGGCTTCGTGGTCGGTGGTGGAAATCGTGCGCGCCGATGGCTTCATCGGGCATGATGTGCGCCCACTTGTGCGGCTCAATGTCTCGATCGTGGCTGAACAGGATGGGCGGCGCGAAACCGGCTCGTTCGGCATTGGTGGCAGGCGCCTGTACGATGATCTGTTCGCGCCTGAAACGTGGAACCGCGCGATTGATGAGGCACTGGCGCAAGCTCTGGTCAATCTTGAATCCGTGGCAGCGCCCGCTGGTGAAATGACCGTGCTGCTTGGCCCCGGCTGGCCCGGCGTGCTGCTGCACGAAGCAGTGGGCCACGGTCTTGAGGGTGATTTCAACCGCAAGGGCACCAGCGCGTTTTCGGGCCGTGTCGGCCAACGGGTTGCGGCTGCGGGTGTTACCGTTGTTGATGATGGCTCGATTGCCGGACGGCGCGGGTCTTTGTCCATCGATGATGAAGGCACGCCGACGCAGGAGAATGTGCTGATCGAAGATGGCATCCTCAAAGGCTACATCCAAGACCGCCTCAACGCCCGGCTGATGGGCGTCCAGCCCACAGGTAACGGTCGCCGCGAATCCTATGCTCATGCACCAATGCCGCGCATGACCAACACGTTCATGCGTTCGGGCAACGACGATCCTTCTGAGCTTTTGTCGCGCATGAAGAGCGGCATCTTTGCCAAGTCGTTCGGTGGGGGGCAGGTTGATATCACCAGCGGCAAGTTCGTGTTTTCATGCACCGAGGCTTATCTGGTCGAGAACGGCAAACTGGGCGCACCGATCAAGGGCGCGACTTTGATCGGCGATGGCCCGACCGTGCTGACCCGCGTGATCGGCATCGGCAACGACCTCGCGCTGGATGAAGGCGTGGGGGTGTGCGGCAAGGGCGGGCAAAGCGTGCCTGCCGGCGTAGGCCAACCAACCTTGCTGGTAGAAGGGCTGACAGTCGGCGGCACCGGGTAATTTCAGGCTGGGTTCAGCCAGAGGTGATAGTCTGCGTAGATCGATTCGAAAGGACGTATCCGTCATGAAAACGTTTGTGCGCAAGTTTGCCTCAGGACTAGCCGCCGGATCATTTTTGCTGATGGGCGTCGCCGCCGATGCAAAGCCGCGCCTTACCCCTGAACAGGCACTGGCAAAGACGCTGGAAGGCCGCGTTGCTGGTCAACCGGTTGACTGCATCTTCACGCCTCGAGTCATGTCGACGCGAATCTACGACAAGACCGCCATCGTCTATGATGCGGGCAATACGATCTGGGTCAATCGTCCCGAATCGGGTGCATCCAGCTTGGACGATAATGATATCATGGTGACAACGCCGTTTGGATCGCAACTGTGCAGTGTCGACATTGTCCGCATGATTGATCGCAGTGCAGGATTCTGGCGCGGCTCGGTGGGCCTTGGCCAGTTCGTGCCCTACAAGAAGGTGAAGGCGGAAAACGCCGGTTGATCCTATAAAGGTGGCGTTGAGGTGGTAGCGTAGCACCGGGCGCGGCGTTAAAGCTAAGCGCATGACGCTCCGCCTTGCCACACCGACTGACGCCGCGGCCCTTGCCGATCTTGGCCGCCGCGCTTTTATCGTGAAATTCGGCCACCTTTACAGCGCGGTCAATCTGGCGATGTTTCTGGACGATACGCACACCCAAGCCAAAGTTCTCAAGGAATTGGCCGATCGGCAGATGCGCATCGCGGTGATTGAACAGGACGGCGCGATTGCCTCATTTTGCAAGATCGTGCTTACCAGCGGCTTGCCGGTTCATACTGCGGCGAAGTATCCAATGGAAATCAAGCAGTTATATACCGACCCTGACTTGATCGGGCGCGGGGCTGGGGCGCGGTTGATGGCATGGGCGCTGGATCAGGCCGAAGGCTGGGGCGCTGATGAAATGCAGTTGTCGGTCTATGCCGACAATCCACAAGCACAGGCGTTCTATCGCAAATTCGGGTTTGAAAAGGTGGCAGACATCGAATTCTGGGTCGGCGATCACTGCGATCCGGAATTCATGTTTGCCAGAGCACTTTAGACGCCTTTCCGTCGTCACAGCTTAGTTCTATAGGAAGCGCCATGTCATCCATTCGTCCTTGGCGCGATATCGCGCGTCGCAAGAGCCGCCAGATCATGGTTGGCGCGGTTCCCGTCGGCGGAGATGCCCCGATCACCGTGCAAACCATGACCAATACGTTGACGTCGGACCCAGTGGCCACGATCAACCAGATCCGCCGCTGCGAAGAAGCCGGCGCTGACCTTATCCGCGTGTCCTGCCCCGATGTGGAAAGCACCGCAGCCCTGCGCCAAATCGTGCGCGCGGCGCGGGTGCCGCTGATCGCCGACATCCATTTCCATTATAAGCGCGCGCTGGAAGCGGCCGATGCAGGCGCTGCGTGTTTGCGTATCAACCCCGGTAACATCGGCAGCAGCGAACGTGTGGCCGAAGTGGTCCGTGCAGCCAAGGCCAATGGTTGCGCCATCCGCATCGGCGTCAACGCTGGCAGCCTTGAGAAAGACCTGCTCGAAAAGTACGGCGAGCCATGCCCTGAAGCCTTGGTCGAATCTGCACTTGATCACATCAAGCTGTTGCAGGATCACGATTTTCACGAATACAAAGTGGCGGTCAAAGCTTCTGACGTGTTCTTGGCGGTCGCGGCTTACATGGGCCTTGCCGATGCGGTGGATTGCCCGCTGCACTTGGGCATCACCGAAGCCGGCGGACTGATCGGCGGCACCGTCAAATCCTCCATCGGAATCGGCAACCTGCTGTGGGCGGGGATCGGCGATACGGTGCGCGTGTCGCTTTCGGCAGAACCCGAAGAAGAAGTGCGGGTCGGGTTTGAAATCCTTAAGTCGCTGGGTCTGCGCACGCGCGGCGTTCGCGTCGTTTCCTGCCCAAGCTGCGCGCGGCAGGGCTTTGACGTGATCCGCACGGTCGAGGCGCTCGAACAGCGATTGTCGCATATCAAGACGCCGCTTTCGCTCTCGGTGCTGGGCTGCGTGGTCAATGGTCCCGGCGAGGCGCGCGAAACCGACATCGGCCTCACCGGCGGCGGCAATGGCAAGCACATGGTCTACATTTCGGGCGTGACCGACCACACGGTACAGTCCGAGGACATGCTCGATCACATCGTGTCACTGGTCGAAGCCAAGGCCGCCGAGCTTGAAGAAGAGAGCACCGACGCCGGGAATACGACCGAGGCGGCGGAGTAGTTTGGCGACACGTCACGGACTGCCCCCACTGCACTTGGCTCTCGCTGTCACGATCATGGCGGTGTGGGGCACCAACTTTGTCGTCATCAAGATCGCGCTGGAACATTTGCCGCCGCTGACTTTGGCACTGCTGCGATTTGTGCTGGTTTTCTTTCCCTTGGCGCTGATCCTGCCGCGGCCAAAGGTGCCTTGGAGCAATCTGGCGGCCTATGGTGTGCTCATTGGCGCGGGCCAGTTCGGTCTACTTTTCACCGCAATGCGAGGGGAGATCACACCGGGACTCGCCAGCTTGGTGGTGCAAGTGCAAGTGTTCTTCACTATCGGCATGTCAATGCGCCTGACGGGTGAGAAAGTGGCGCTCTATCAGATTGGCGCACTTCTGTTGGCCAGCACAGGTTTGGCGGTAATCCTCACCCATACCGATGGCACTGCCACTCCGCTCGGTCTTGGCTTGGTGCTGATGGCGGCATTATCTTGGGCGGGGGGCAACATGGTCTCACGCAAGGCGGGGCAAAACGATCCCAGGCTTAACATGCTGTCCTATGTCGTGTGGTCAGCGTTGTTTTCGATACCACCGCTGTTGGGCTTTGCTTTGCTGCTGGAAGGGCCGCGCGCCATGGCTGACGGTATCGCTGCGGCAGACCGATGGACCTGGGCTGCGGTGGCGTGGCAGTCAATTGGCAACACGATGTTTGGCTATGCGGCATGGGGTTGGCTGCTGGGTCGGCATCCTGCCGCACAAGTCGCGCCAATGGCCTTGCTTGTTCCGGTGTTTGGGCTGGGGGCATCGGCGTGGTGGCTGGGTGAACCGCTACAGGATTGGAAGCTTTTGGCCTTTGCTCTGGTCATGTTCGGGCTGGCGCTCGGAATGCTGTGGCCACGTTTCGTCTCAAGGAAGTCGCTATGACCAACACCATCCGCTTTGCCACATCGGCGGATCTGCCGCTGATCGCCAGCTTGATCCGTGCGCTGGCAGACTATGAAAAGCTCGCCCACGAAGTCCGCTTTGATGAGGCGGTGTTGGGGGCTAAGCTATTTGGCCCGCGTCCTTATGCCGAAGTGCTGATTGGCGAGATTGACGGCGTGGCGCAGGGCTTCGCCTTGTTCTTTCACAATTTCTCGACGTTCGAAGGCAAGCCGGGGATTTATCTCGAAGACTTGTTCGTACGACCTGAGGCGCGCGGGAGCGGCCTTGGCAAGGCACTGCTGTCACACCTTGCGGTACTGGCCATCGAACGCGATTGCGCGCGGTTGGAATGGTGGGTGCTCGATTGGAACGCACCATCCATCGGCTTCTACCAGTCGCTCGGCGCAAAGTTGATGGACGAATGGACGGTAATGCGGGTCGATGGCGATGCTTTGAAACATTTGAGCACGCATGCTGGAAATCCGGCTTAAAACGGGTAGAATGTGCCCGTTCACGCTAGATAAGGATGTGGCGTGATAGGGACTGGGCATGAGCATCGTGGTTGATAGAAGGTCGGTTTTGGCAGGCGTTGTGGCAAGTGCCGCTGCAGCCGTCTTCCCGCCGCGTGTGGCCGCCGCGACGTATTATCCCAACCAGCAGCATCGCCGCATTCTGCAAGTGGCAAAGGAACAGGCGGAGCGTCATCGTGGCTCTCTATGGCGCACCGACATTGTCGCCATTGCCGATTTTGCAATGCCATCGTCGTTGCCGCGCTTTCACTTCGCCAATCTTGACCGGGGTGAGGTGCGTTCCTTCCTCGTCTCGCACGGGCGCGGTTCCGATCCTGAACATGACGGGTTTCTCAAGAACTTCTCGAACGAAGTCGGCAGCCTTGCCACCTCGCGCGGGGCCTATCTCACCAACGAATGGTACAAGGGCAAATACGGCACCTCAATCAGGCTCACCGGCCTGTCGCCCGAAAACTCGAATGTGCTTGATCGCGCCATCGTCCTGCACCCGGCGAAATATGCCAACCCTGATATGCTGGAGAAATTCGGCAAACTTGGCCGTTCTGATGGCTGCTTTGCGATGGGCCAAGGCGATTTCAACGAGGCGCTGTGGCACTTGTCTGGCGGGCGGTTGATTTACGCCGACAGGCTGGGCCTAGGCTGACGCCGCCCTTTGGTGCGGCTGGTCAGGTGCCAGCGCGAGCAGCGGTCACACTTGTAGGGATGCAGGATGAGGCCGCTTTTGATCGCGGCCCCGGTTGCAGCCTCTGTGGCGTCTTCGGCGGAGGCATAACGTAGTTTGCGCTGGCAGACGCTCAGCCGCGTTCTCATTTTATACCAACCTGCGGTGATGCTGACCTATGAGGATTGTCAGTCCCGTTCGCTGGCAAGGAGGAGCGGAAACGGCGATGTGGTTCATCGTCGCGACGCTCCGACGAAGTCCAGCGGGCGGGACTGGCAACCCTGCGGGCGGTTTCTGGTGGCCCTCGGACTGCGTTGCGTCCTCGTAACGATGAACCACATCGCCACTTCGGACGCTCCTTGCCGAGAACCACCAGAAACCGTCCTCATTGGTCAGCATCACCGCAGGTTGGTATCACAGCGGATTATCCAGCTTGATCACTTCCTCGGTGCTCTTTCGCTGAGTCGTGTGCTGCTGACGTGGTTGCGCAAAGCTGGCGAGGACAGGCGCATCGCGGCCATAGATGTCAGCAAATGAGCGCAGCATTCCGGTCACGTCTCGGGCCACGGTGAAATAGGTGAGATAGACCGGGAAAGTCTTGGTCATGGGCACTTTGGTGTAAATCTTTGACGTATGCGCGGCGACGGCATCGTCAGGGGTCATGCCCGCGCCGAGGATCGCCATGGTCATCGCCAGTTCGGTCGCGCCTTGAACGCGCACACAGCCGTGGCTGAGCGCGCGCGCGGGCAGGTTGAAGGCCGCCTTGCTGGGGGTATCGTGCAAAAAGATCGCATGTTCGTTGGGCATGTCCAGCTTCATCCGTCCCAGCGAATTGTTATCGCCGGGCTGCTGGACAACAGTGATCATCCCGTCGGCCGCCTTGGTCACTTTATACCCTTCGCGCGCTGCTTGCTTAGGGTTGTTGACCAACCGCGCGCCAAGGCCTTCACCGACCACGATTGATTGCGGCACGGTCCACGTGGGGTTGAAAATCACGCCTTCGACAGTTTCAGCCAATTGCGGGGTGGCGGTACGGCCCGGTTTGCCGACCACAACCTTGTAGGTTTTGATGATCTTGTTGCGCACAGTCATCCGCAACATCTGTTCGGGCACATTGGTAAGCAAGTATTGCGTGCCCAGATCGCGCGAAAGCCAGCGCCAGCGGTCCATGTTGACGCGAATCAGATCGGCCTGCTTGGGCGTTTGCGCTTTGGGTAATGCGGCCTTGAGCGCGGCATAATCGGGAACGGTGGGGGCGAGCGCCATCAGCGCACCCTTCACATCGCGGCGCACCAAGGCATCAGCCAGAATCAGCGAAGTCGGATTCACGTCCTGATCGGGATCGACCGCGAACCATTGCACACGCGCTGGCATCGGCGTGCGGCCATCGCGCAAGTCTTCAGCAAGCCAGGTGAACAGGCGCGTGGCAAGCGCATCGAGTTCTGGACCTTCACCCTTGACGATAGCGGCAGACAGCAAGTCTGGCTGATAATCCTTCGCAATCAAACCTTCAGCGCCGATGCCTTTGATCGTGGCGAGCAAGCTTTGTGCATCGGTTTGTGACCAATGCGGCGTCGGTTCTGGCGCAAGCGGCACTGCCACAGCAGCCGGGGCGGCAGACGCTTCGGGTGCAGGCGGCGCTTGCTTGGGCAAATCTATCGGAGCTGCTTTGGGCAACGTTTGCGCAGCAACGGGTTGCGCCACGAGCGTCATGCTCAACATCATCGCGCCAAGCTTGCCGGAAAGGCCGGTTCCGTCGATCACACGCTTCACGTTTGCATCCCTGTATTCCGCGCACCGGCTGCTGCCATGTGCAAAACATATGCTGTTACAGTGTTCCTGCCCCAAGCCAGTACCGCGATCAAGCATTGCGCCTTGCTGGAGCCTGAATTCTCCAACGCAGAGCCAACAAGGCGGTTTCTAAAGAAGTGCTATTTGCCTAAGCCCGCCACGATGAATCCGCCGCGCACCCCTTTGATGCCGATCCTTGCGGTGCTGCTGGGGCTAGGCCTGTTCTCGATCATGGACGGCGTGATGAAAGCCGCCTCGATCATCACCGGTGCCTATGCCGCGATGTTTTGGCGGGGCCTTGCCGGAACGGTGATGATGGCGCCGCTGTGGCTGCGCGCGCGCCAGGGCTGGCCTGCGCGTGCGACGCTGAAAGTTCACGTCCTGCGCGGGGTTGTGGCCGCCTCGATGGCCACGCTGTTCTTCTATGGCATCGTGCGTACGCCCTTGGCCGAAGGCATTGCGCTGTCGTTCATCGCGCCGCTGATCGCGCTCTATCTGGCTGCGGTGATGCTGGGCGAAAAGATCCAGTCTGCGGCAGTCGGCGGTTCGGTGCTGGCGCTGGCCGGTGTGGCGGTGATCGGCTGGGGCAAGTTTGAAGGCCAGGTTGATGCTGAGGCGGTCAAAGGCATGTTGGCGATTCTCGTATCGGCCGTGCTTTATGCATGGAATCTGGTGTTGCAACGCCGCCAGGCACAGATCGCCGGACCTGAAGAAGTCGCCTTTTTTCAGACGCTTGTCTCTTTCCTGTTCCTGGGGCTGGGTGCCTGGTGGCTCGCCCCTTGGCCCAGCACGACAGCGTGGGGGCTGATCGTCATGTCCGCAGCAATGTCTACTGTATCGCTGATGCTGCTCAGCTGGGCCTATGCCCGCGCCGAGGCACAAGCCCTTGTTCCATTGGAATATTCAGCGTTTCTGTGGGCTGCCATTGTCGGCTGGATCGCTTTTGCGGAGCCCGTCACATTGGCAACGCTGGGCGGGGTCGTTCTGATCGTGGCGGGCTGCCTTTACGCGACTTGGCGCAGCCCTGATCCACCACGACCAGAGATGCCGAATTGAGGCATTTGCACGGTGGATCGGCATCCTTGTTGCAACTGCGAAGCAATAAGCATAATTTTGTTCAGATGCGGTTGCGTTTGGTGGCTTGCCGCCCTTGACGGACGCCGGGTTTGCGCGCATCGCGCTCTCGCTTTCTGGCCGTTAACCGCCGCGCTGCGTGGACCGATCCATCGCAATTCCCCGCGTGGCACCTGGCAGCGACGGCCATGACAGGAGGGAAGATTCACAGCCATGACCCAGGTCGGACAAGATACACTCGGCACCCGCAGCACGATGACCGTGGGCGGCAAAGATTTTGCCTATTATTCACTCAAGAAGGCTTCGGAAAAGTTTGGCGACATTTCGCGCCTGCCTTTCTCGATGAAGGTGCTTCTGGAAAACCTGCTCCGCTTTGAAGACGGCGGTTTCACCGTTTCGTCGAACGATGTGAAGGCTGTGGTTGATTGGCAGAAAGACCCTTCGGCTTCGAACAACGAAATCCAGTACCGCCCTGCGCGCGTGCTGTTGCAGGATTTCACGGGCGTTCCTTGCGTCGTCGATCTGGCCGCCATGCGCGATGCCATTTCCTCGCTTGGCGGGGATACCAGCAAGATCAATCCGCTGGTTCCGGTGAACCTCGTGATCGATCACTCAGTCATGGTGGACGAATTCGGCCACGCCAAGGCCTTCGAACAGAACATGGAAATCGAATACGAGCGCAATATGGAGCGTTACGATTTCCTCAAGTGGGGCTCGAAAAGCCTCAACAACTTCTACGCAGTGCCTCCCGGCACCGGCATCTGCCATCAGGTGAACCTTGAAAACATCGCGCAAACGGTGTGGACGAGCGTGGACCAGAACGGCGTAACCGTCGCTTATCCCGACACGTGCGTTGGCACCGATAGCCACACCACCATGATCAATGGTCTTGGCGTGCTCGGCTGGGGCGTTGGCGGGATCGAAGCTGAAGCCGCGATGCTGGGCCAGCCCGTTTCGATGCTCATCCCAGAAGTCGTCGGCTTCAAGATGGTTGGCGAGATGAAGGAAGGCGTGACCGCCACCGATCTCGTGTTGACCGCCACCAACATGCTGCGCGCACATGGCGTGGTTGGCCGTTTCGTCGAATATTTCGGCCCCGGCCTTGCTTCGCTGTCGCTGGCTGATCGTGCGGTTCTGGCCAACATGGCGCCAGAATATGGCGCAACCTGCGGCTTCTTCGGCATTGATGACAAGACGCTGGATTACTTGCGCCTCACCGGTCGTGAAGATGCACAGATCGCACTGGTCGAAGCCTATGCCAAGGAGCAGGGCTTCTGGATCGATCCTGCGGTTGAGCCAATCTTCTCCTCGACGCTGGAGCTTGACCTTTCAACCGTCGTGCCATCGCTTGCCGGGCCTAAGCGTCCGCAGGATCGCGTATCGCTGCCCGAAGTCGATGACGTGTTCAACGCCGATATGGCCAACACTTACAAGAAGGCGCTGCAGCGCGTTCCCGTGGCTGGCACGGATTACGACATCGGCGATGGCGACGTGACGATTGCGGCGATCACCAGCTGCACCAACACGTCGAACCCCGGCGTGATGGTGGCAGCAGGCCTGGTGGCAAAGAAGGCCAACGAACTGGGCCTCAAGCCCAAGCCTTGGGTCAAGACGTCATTGGCTCCTGGTTCACAAGTCGTTACCGACTACCTCAACCGCGCTGGCCTGCAGGAGCATCTCGACGCGGTTGGCTTCAACCTCGTCGGTTATGGCTGCACAACTTGCATCGGCAACTCCGGCCCACTGTCGGAACCGATCAGCAAAGCGATCAACGACAACGGCCTTGTTGCCGCTGCGGTGATTTCGGGCAACCGCAACTTTGAAGGCCGTGTTTCGCCGGATGTCCGCGCGAACTTCCTCGCCTCGCCGCCGCTGGTTGTGGCTTATGCGCTCAAGGGAACGGTAATCGAAGATTTCACCACCACCCCGATTGGCAAGAGCAAGGACGGCGTTGACGTCTATCTCAAGGACATCTGGCCTTCGAATTCTGAAGTTGCCACGACGATGGCTGGTTGCATGGACCGCGCGATGTTCCAGGCCCGCTATGCCGATGTCTACAAGGGCGATGCGCACTGGCAGGCAATCAATGTGACGGGTTCGGACACCTATTCGTGGCGCGCCGGATCGACCTATGTTGCCAATCCGCCGTACTTCGACGGCATGACCATGACGCCTGCTCCGGTGAATGACATCATCGAAGCCAAGCCACTGCTGATCCTTGGTGATTCGATCACCACCGATCACATCAGCCCAGCCGGTTCGATCAAGGCCGATAGCCCTGCGGGCAAGTGGCTGATGGAACATCAGGTGCCCAAGTCAGACTTCAACTCGTACGGCGCGCGCCGTGGCCACCATGACGTGATGATGCGCGGCACGTTTGCCAACATTCGCATCAAGAACGAAATGGTCCCCGGCATCGAAGGCGGCTTCTCGCGCTATGGTGCTGAAACCGGCTCGGTTTACGATGTGGCGATGAAGCACAAGGCAGATGGTACGCCAACGGTTGTCATCGCGGGCAAGGAATACGGCACCGGTTCATCGCGTGACTGGGCTGCAAAGGGCACCAATCTGCTGGGCGTTCGCGCCGTGATCGTCGAGAGCTTTGAGCGCATTCACCGTTCAAACCTTGTCGGCATGGGTGTGTTGCCGTTGCAGTTCAAAGAAGGCCAGAGCCGCACATCGCTGGGCCTTTCGGGCGACGATACCTTCACGATCAAGGGCGTTGCGAACATGCAGCCACGCCAGGAAGTGGAAGTGGAAGTCACACGTCCAGATGGCACCAAGCTTATCTTTACCGCCCTGTGCCGGATCGATACCGCCAACGAAGTCGAATACTTCATGAACGGCGGTATCTTGCAGTACGTGCTGCGCAAGCTCGCTTCGTAAGCAAGCCTGCTTGGCCAAACAAAAGCCCGCCGGGTTCATCCCCGGCGGGCTTTTGTTTGGATGAGCATCGCCACCATTTGATCATGCAGCAAAAAAAGGACGGCATCCCCCCGGATGCCGTCCTCTTCCCATTGCCCCGCCGGAGAGCGGGGCTTTAGCGTTTGCGAATCAGGCCGCTTTTGCCTTTGCGAAGCGGCGGCGAGCGACGAGACCAGCTGCGGCAGCACCGAACAGGATGATCATTGATGGTTCCGGCACTTCGGTTCCACCATTTGTGGTGTTGCCGCTGGTCGTATTGCCACTCGTGGTATTTCCGCTCGATGTCGATGACGACGTTGATGATGACGTCGATGACGAAGTGGAGCTGCTGGTGCTGCTTGAAGTCGAGGTTGAAGAACTGGACGTCACGTTGCCCGATGATGTCGATGTCGACGAACTGGATGTCACGTTACCCGACGAAGTGCTGACATTGCCGCTTGAAGTGGAAACGTTGCCCGAAGATGTCGACGTAGACGTTGAAACGCCGCCAGTTGACGTCGAGACGCCACCCGTCGAGGTCGAAACGCCGCCGGTTGAGGTTGAGACGCCACCCGTCGAGGTCGAAATGCCGCCAGTTGAGGTTGAGACGCCACCCGTCGAAGTCGACACGCCACCGGTCGATGTGGAAGTCGAAATTCCGCCGGTTGACGTGGACACGCCGCCAGTCGTGCTCGAACTGCCGCCCGTGCTGGTTGAGCCACCTGATGTTGACGTTGACCCACCCGATGTGGATCCGCCCGAACTTGAAGTCGATCCGCCAGAAGTGGAGGTCGAGCCTGTGCTGGTGGACGAAATGACCACGCTGCCGCCGCCACCGCCGCTACCGCCACCGCCGCCGCCGAAGAATCCGCCGAAGAACCCACCGCCGAAGCCGCCGATCCCGCCGCCGCCGATAACCACCGGAACGCCACCAGCGCCGCCATTCATCGGCTGGGGGGGCATTGGGGGCATGTAGGGCACGGGAACCATCGCCATTTGCTGGGCAGGTGCGCAGGACTTGGTGGTGGTCGTTGTCACGATGCGGCGGGCGCGATGGACATCGCGCGGGGCAGCGCGGCGCGCGATCTTGCGCGGGGCAGGATTGGCCTGCTTCACCTTGACTGGCTTGACGTGGTGAATCTCACCCCGTGATGGGGCTTCCGATACGTGGACTGCGCCGCCGCCGAGCATTGCTCCGCCTGCTGCTGCTGCCGCCAGTTTTGCCAAAGCCATCCGAACCGACATGATCTGTGCTCTCGTTCTTCCCTGGGAAAGCGCTCTAGCAAAGAGGTGTTAACGCTCTGCTTGCCTTTCCTGATAAGTCCAAGAACGCAGAACGATGCGGGTAGGGCAATGCCATTAACCCTGTTGGAGGGGTGGAATCTGCCCGAAATTGGGACCGCGGCGGTGCGACGGTTAACACTGTCCCAGAATGGAACCGAATCCCCGCAGAGTCCTTAAGTGATCACTCATCATCGAAAAGTGATGGGGTCGATCCGGTGGGCGGGGTGATTCCCAAATGTAGCCACCCGCGATCATTCAGGCAGCGCCCGCGCGCTGTCCGGGCAACCAGCCCCAGTTGGATCAAGTAAGGCTCGATCACTTCTTCAATTGTATCGCGCGGTTCGGAAAGACCAGCTGCCAATGTTTCAACGCCAACCGGCCCACCTTTGTAGATGTCGGCAATCATCATCAAGTAACGGCGATCCTGTAGATCAAGACCGATCTTGTCGACTTCAAGCCGGGTCAAGGCGCTGTCGGCCACCGCTTCGGTGATCGTATCAACACCATCGACTTGCGCAAAATCGCGCACCCGGCGCAGCAGTCGGCCCGCAACGCGCGGCGTTCCGCGCGCACGGCGGGCGATTTCGGTCGCGCCGCCCTTATCAATGCCCACGCCCATCAGCGATGCGCCACGCGCCACCACGCGTTCCAGTTCGGCCACCGAATAAAACTGCAAGCGCACCGGAATGCCGAAGCGATCACGCAACGGAGTTTGCAACAAGCCCTGCCGTGTTGTCGCGCCGATCAGGGTGAACGGCGGCAAATCGATCCGCACCGAACGCGCCGAGGGGCCTTCGCCGATGATCAGATCAAGCGCGCGGTCCTCCATCGCCGGATAAAGCACTTCTTCGACAATCGGATTGAGCCGGTGAATTTCGTCGATGAACAGCACATCGCCCGATTCAAGATTGGTGAGCAGCGCCGCCAGATCGCCGGCCTTGGCGATGACCGGGCCGGACGTCGCGCGGAAATTGACGCCCAGTTCACGCGCAATGATCTGCGCCAGCGTGGTCTTGCCAAGGCCCGGCGGCCCAAAGAACAGGACATGGTCCATCGCCTCGCGCCGCATCTTGGCCGATTCGATGAACACCCGCAGGTTGTCCCGTGCGGCTTCCTGCCCGACGAATTCGTGCAGCGTTTTCGGCCGCAGCGCGGCGTCCACGTCTTCGTTCTGGCGGTCAGGGGAGAGGAGGGAGTTATCGGTCATAGTGCGTCACCCCGCCGCCCGCTTCAGCGCAACGCGCACCAGATCGTTCAACGTGGCATCCTCGCCCAGTTCCTCAACCGCCTTGGCGACGGCTGTGCTGGCCACCAGAGGTTTGAAGCCCAGGTTCTGCAGGGCAGAGATTGCATCGGCGCTGGCCGAACCCGGCGGCGAATACGCAACGTCGCTGCCCATCCCTACCGGTGAGGCATAGCCCGCCAATCCGCCCGCCTTGTCTTTCAGTTCGTTGACGATCCGGCTGGCCAGCTTTGGCCCGACCCCGTTGGCGCGCGCGACCATCGCGGCATCGCCATTGGCGCAAGCGCGTTGCAGTTCTTCGATGGCCAGCGCCGAGAGGATGGCGAGCGCGACCTTGCTGCCCACACCCTGCACCGCGGTGAGCAGGCGGAACCACGCGCGTTCGCCCGCGCTGGTAAAGCCGATCAGGCGCTGGTCGGTCTCGCTCACCTGCATTTCGGTGTGGACGACCACTTTGTCGCCGCGAATGCCCAGATGCGTCAGCGTTTTTGCCGAGCATTGCACAAGGTAGCCGACGCCGTTCACGTCAATCACAGCCCAATCGGGGCCAGTGTCATCAAGGATGCCGGTGAGCTTGGCGATCATGGTTTGTTCCTATGCACTGCGCCGCGCGCGGACGCAAGCCCACCGCCAAAACACAAGGCGCCAACACTCACGTCTCAGGCGTGGCCCGGTCGATCATATCCATGAAGTTGCGCGCCGCATCGCGATCCGCCGGATCCTTGAACGCCACATCCAGATCGGGCGCGGCCGAGAGCATATAGAGCAGCGACCACATCCCAAACCGTCGCGCGCGGTCTTTCTCCAGCCCAAAATCCACCAACATATGCTCAATCCCCGCCTCCAGCGCAGCAGGCGTGGCGGCGGCAAGGTCATCGGTCCCAAAGTACCGGCGCATCTGATCGTCAAATTCCATGGGCCGGGCTTATGCCAAGCGCAGGGCGGGCGCAACGGCGGTGCGTTTCGGCTGTCGCCGAAGGCCCATCGCCAACCTTTCCCCGCAAACTTGAAGGGGGCAAGAACACTTCGTCTCCCCTCCCGCAAGCGGGAGGGGCCGGGGGTGGGCCTTTCTCGAAATCCCCTTCCCGCCTGCGGGAAGGGCTAGGGATGGGCTCTTCTTCTTTCCTCCCAACCTCCAAACTCGCACCAATCCGGCAGCAACCTCGATTGCGCAACCACCACCACCGCGCAACAAAACCCCATGCCCACCTTCAAACCCCGCAACACAGAGCGCGCCCGCACGCTCCGCCGCGAGGCCACGCCGACCGAGCGCCTGCTTTGGCGCTATCTGTCACGCGCCGGTCCGGGTGGAGGTGTCGGCGCAAAGTTCAGCCGCCAAATGCCCATCGGCCCCTACTTCGCCGACTTCCTGTGCCGCGAATGGATGATCGTGGTCGAACTCGACGGCCACAGCCACGACCTGCGCCCCGAACACGACGCCGCGCGCGATCGCTTCATGGCCCATGCCGGATATCAGGTGCTGCGCTTCACCAACGCCGATGTGCACGGCAATGTCGAAGGCGTCGCGACGATGATTGCTCTGGCAGTGGAGGTGGCACGGGCGCGCCACGTTCGGCTATCGCCGAATGCCCATCCCTAGCCCTTCCCGCAAACGGGAAGGGGACAAGAAAGCTAACCTCTCAATCCCCTTCCCGCCTGCGGGAAGGGCCGGGAACTCAACCCTTCACTTCACTCCGCCGCGATCCCCGCGCTGCCGAACATATCCACCTCAATCTCAAGCGGCGCTGGCTCGTTCGCGGCTGACTTGGCGTTGCGGCGTTTGTCGAAGCTGTTCCAGACGGTGTTCCAGTCGCCCTTGGTGGCGGCCTTTGAGTATTCCGTGGCGCGGGTTTCGAAGAAGTTGGCGTGTTCTACGCCGTTGAGCAGCGGGGCGAGCCATGGCAGCGGGTGGTCTTCGATCATGTAGACTGCGGGCAGGCCCAACTGGGACAGGCGCCAGTCGGCGATGTAGCGGATGTAGCGTTTGATTTCCTTGGCGCTCATGCCGGGAACCGGGCCTTGTTCGAACGCGAGGTCGATGAAGGCGTCTTCGAGGCGCACGGTCTTCTGGCAGCAATCGATGATGTCTTCCTTCACTGCCTTGGTCAGGCAGCCGCGCTCTGCCACGAAGGCGTGGAACAGCTTGGTGATGCCTTCGCAGTGCAGCGATTCATCGCGGATCGACCATGTGACGATCTGGCCCATGCCCTTCATCTTGTTGAAGCGCGGGAAGTTCATCAGCATGGCAAAGCTGGCGAACAATTGCAGGCCTTCGGTAAAGCCGCCGAACATGGCCAGCGTGCGCGCGATGTCTTCGTCGTTATCAACGCCGAAGGTTTGCAGGTAATCGTGCTTGGCCTTCAGTTCCTCATATTCAAGGAACATCCCGTATTCGCTTTCGGGCATGCCGATGGTGTCAAGCAAGTGGCTGTAGGCGGCGATGTGCACCGTCTCCATGTTGGAGAACGCAGCCAGCATCATTTTGACTTCGGTCGGCTTGAACACGCGGCCATACTGTTCGTGGTAGCAATTCTGCACTTCCACATCGGCCTGCGTAAAGAAGCGGAAGATCTGCGTGAGCAGGTTGCGCTCATGCTCGGAAATCTTCTGCGCCCAATCGCGGCAATCTTCGCCCAATGGCACTTCTTCGGGCATCCAGTGAATCTGTTGCTGACGCTTCCAGAATTCATAGGCCCAAGGATATTCGAAGGGTTTGTAGGTCTTGCGGGCTTCAAGAAGTGACATGATCGGGCGTCCTGTACTGATTCTGGTAATATAGGGATTGGTTGGATGCGGGCAAAGCATGCGGGCGCGCTTGGCCGGGGATTGCGGTGCGTTTTTCCCCTGTCTTGAAGGACAGGGGGTGCCCGCGGAATGATGGATTGCGGATTGGTGCGGAACGCGCAGGGCCGCTGGCGGTTCTTGTCATAAGGCCGCCGGATGCTCTGGCTTGGCCACACGTTCTTGATACCGCAGGAGATTTGCCATGGGCGATCATGAAACCAAAGATTCGATCAATGGAGCCGACTGGTCGGCCCATATCCGCCAGCATATGGAAGTGATCGGCGCGGACGGCACGCATGTCGGCACCGTCGATGGCATCGTGGGCAACCGCATCAAGTTGACCAAAGCGGAAAATGATGCGGGCCACGAAGGTGGCACCCATTCGGGCCACCATCATTATTTGTCGTGCGGACTGGTTGCCGAAGTTGAGGGCGACAAAGTGCGACTCTCGGCCAATGGCGCTGTTGCCCATGGCCTGTTCGAAGAAGAAGAGTGAGTTAAAGTCAGGCCCACCCCCAACCCCTCCCGCATACGGGAGGGGGGTAAGGAAGAAAGCCCTCCCTGCTTGCGGTAGGGCCGCGAGACTTAGCGAGCCGGAGGCGACCTTAGTCGTAGCGGGGTGGGCTGCACCCCCGCCTAGCGTTACTTCCAGAACATGCCGGGCTTGAGCTTGCGATCGCTGCGGTTCTTCCACATCGAGAAGTACATCCACAGCCCGGAAATGCTGAAGAACAGTAGCGCAAACCCAGTCATCAGCGAAATCGCGGTGCCGACGGGGCCAAACTCCTCGCCCGAATGCAAGTGATGGAACCAGCCGACCAAAGACTTCATGCCGCCCGGTGCAGGCTTGGGTCGGCATAACATCGTTTCGGGGCAGACAAAGCCCTGCGGAACCGGTGGTGGCCCGGCCTGCTCGCCCGCAGGCCACAAGGCGGTTACGTGGCTGGCGACGCCGGTGAAGGCCATCCACAGCATGAACACGCCGAAAAATACCGTGATCCAGCGGTGCCACTTGCGCATGATACGAAACCCTTTGATAATGCGAATTGATCGCAAGAACTGACAAAGCCGCCTTAGCGGGCTTGACCGGGATCATGCAAGCACAAGTGTTATTGCGGATAGCATTGTCCGCGAGCAAGCCGCGAAGTGTCGCCAAGTGTAACGCTGAAACGCCCCCCGGCAGCCGGTCGGACGTCTTGGGACGTGCTGTGACTGCCGGGATGGGCATGAAGTTACCTCAACAAGAGACGGTTACTGACAGGCGAGGCATTCCTCGTAGTCGGTTTCGGCGGCGGTGAGTGCCATGACCGGGGCCTCTGCCGTATTGTCGGCCTCGACGCCGCCCGCAAAGCCGGCGCGCTGGACCGACTTCGAGCGGAGGTAATAGAGGCTTTTGATGCCGCGTTCCCATGCCTGGAAGTGGAGCATCATCAAGTCCCACTTATCGACATCTGCCGGGATATAGAGGTTCAGCGACTGCGCCTGATCGATGTAAGGCGTGCGGTCTGCGGCGAATTCGAGCAGCCACCGCTGATCGATTTCGAAGCTGGTCTTGTAGACCGCCTTTTCATCGGGGCTGAGGAAATCGAGGTGCTGGATCGACCCGCCATGTTCAAGGATCGTGTTCCACACATTGGTGGAATCCTTGGACTTTTCAGCCAGCAGCTTTTGCAGGTACGGGTTCTTGACCACGAATGAGCCGGACAGCGTCTTGTGGGTATAGATGTTGGCCGGGATCGGTTCGATGCAGGCGCTGGTGCCGCCGCAAATGATGCTGATCGACGCGGTAGGGGCAATTGCCATCTTGCACGAGAAACGCTGCATCACGCCCATGTCCGCCGCATCGGGGCAAGGCCCGCGTTCTTGCGCCAGCATCAGCGATGCTTCGTCTGCCTTGGCGGCGATGTGTTTGAACATCTTGAGGTTCCACGCCTTGGCCATGGCGGATTCAAAGCCGATGCCCTTCATCTGCAGGAACGAATGGAAGCCCATCACGCCCATGCCGACCGAGCGTTCACGCATCGCGGAATACTTGGCGCGGTCCATGACGCTGGGCGCGCGATCAATGTAATCTTGCAGCACGTTATCCAGGAAACGCAGGACGTCTTCGATGAACAGTTTGTCGGCGTTCCACTCGTCCCATGTTTCAAGGTTGAGCGAAGAAAGGCAGCACACCGCAGTACGGTCATTGCCAAGGTGATCGCGGCCCGTGGGAAGCGTGATTTCGGAACACAAGTTCGACGTTGAAACTTTCAGCCCCAGATCGCGGTGATGTTTGGGCATCATGCGGTTCACGGTATCGGAGAAGACAATGTAAGGCTCGCCCGTAGCAAGGCGGGTTTCGACCAGTTTCTGGAACAGCGAACGCGCATCCACCGTAGCGCGGATCGAGCCGTCCTTGGGGCTGCGCAAGTGGTGTTCGCGGCCATCGCGCACGGCTTCCATGAAATCATCGGTCAGCAGCACGCCGTGGTGCAGGTTCAGCGCCTTGCGGTTGAAATCGCCCGAAGGTTTGCGGATTTCGAGGAATTCTTCGATTTCGGGGTGCGACACATCAAGATAGCACGCGGCCGAACCGCGACGCAACGAGCCTTGGCTAATGGCAAGCGTCAGGCTGTCCATCACACGCACGAATGGGATGATGCCGCTGGTCTTGCCGTTCAGGCCGACGGATTCACCAATGCCGCGGACTTTGCCCCAGTACGTGCCGATCCCGCCGCCGCGCGAGGCGAGCCAGACGTTCTCGTTCCACGTCGCAACGATGCCTTCGAGGCTGTCATCAACCGAGTTCAGATAGCACGAGATTGGAAGCCCGCGTCCGGTGCCGCCGTTCGACAGCACGGGCGTTGCCGGCATGAACCACAGCTTTGAGATGTAATCATAAAGACGCTGAGCGTGTTCCTGATCATCGGCATAGGCATCGGCCACGCGCGCGAACAGATCCTGATACTTTTCACCGGGCAGCAGATAGCGGTCGTCCAGCGTATCCTTGCCGAAATCGGTGAGACGCGCGTCACGTGCATGATCGGTGACAATGGTGAACCGGCGCGGGTTAACCTTCTTGGAATCGCTTTCCGGTTCTGCCGCTGCGACAGCCGCAGCCGCCACGGTTGCCGCCATTCCGGCGACCAGTGCATCGCTGCCTGCGTCTTGGGTATTCATATCAATCGCCTTTGCCTCTTCGGCTGATGCCTGTTCAGCAAGTGCCAGTTCGTCCTGCGCAGCCACTGAGCCGTCTCCAGTTCTGAAATCCACGTCGCAACCCCTGTATCAATGCCCGCGCCAAGCGATCAGGCATATCGTCCTATCGAATCAGGGCTGATGCCCCGACATAGCGAGTTTGGAACACAACGGGAACACATTTCCCAGAGGCACCGCGTCGCTGCAATTTCAAATCGTGGCCGATTGTACACCCGCAGCGGCAATTCATTGCCAATCTTGCGGAAAACCCGGCCCAAAGCCCAAAAACAAGGTTTAGAGGTTCCCCCGAAGCCCAACCACAACCTATAGTGCCTTAACCAGTTTTTGGCACAAGAGGGTAAAGGTCCTCACGGTGACTCGATTCGTCGCATGCCCGATTCGTTTCGTCGCTCGCAACCCTATGCTGCAGTGCAGCGACGCGCGGGAGAAGCGGCACTTCAAGTGCCAATTGTCACCAACTGAAATATATTTGGTGCAGGTCAGCAAATTGTGGACAAGAACCGGTCAACCGGCCCCATATGATGTGTCCACAGGAATGGAGCGCAAATATGCTGAATCTCATCTCGATCGTGTTCACCGGGCTCGTCGTTGGCGTGCTGGCACGGTTCTTCTATCCGGGTGATGTTGATATCGGCCTGTTCAAGACGATCCTTCTGGGCGTTGGCGGCGCATTGGTGGCGGGGCTGTTTGCCAGCTGGCGCAGCAGCAACACGTTCGGCGATGGCGTTAACCGTGCAGGATGTCTGGCATCGGTGTTGGGCGCGATGGTGCTGATCCTCATCGGGCGCAGTCTCTGATTTTTGTTTCGCGCAGAGACCGCAAAGAACGCAGAGACGGAGTGGCCGCCGCGAAGCGGTCCAACTATTCACACCTTGTGAGCGATTGACAGCCTTCGGCAAGGCGCAAAAGCTCTGCGTCCTCTGCGTCCTCTGCGTCCTCTGCGTCCTCTGCGTCCTCTGCGTCCTCTGCGTCCTCTGCGCTCTCTGCGCGAAACCTTTTATGCCCGAGGCGCGACTCGGCGGTAACTGAGGGCTTCGGCGATGTGGATGCGGCCTACGGTGTCCGCGCCCGCTAGGTCGGCGATGGTGCGCGCGACGCGGAGCATGCGGGTGTAACCGCGCGCGGACAGGCGCATGGCTTCTGCGGCTTGGGCGAGCAGGCGGCGGCCCGGCTCATCCGGCGTGGCATAAGTGTCGAGCAATTCGGCATCGAGTTCGGCGTTGGTGCGGCGGCCTGTGCCTTCCAGCCGCGCGGTTTGGATGGCGCGGGCTTGTGCCACGCGGGCAGCGACTTGATCGGAACCCTCACTGGGCGGTGGCAGGGCAAGGTCAGCGGCGGAGACGGGGTCAACGTCGACATGCAGGTCGATGCGATCAAGCAGTGGGCCGGAAACCTTGGACTGATAATCGGCGGCGCAGCGCGGCGCGCGGCTGCATCCCAGTGCGGGGTCGCCAAGATGTCCGCAGCGGCACGGGTTCATCGCGGCGATCAACTGTACGCGCGCCGGGAAGGTGACATGGGCATTGGCGCGCGCCACGGTGACTTCGCCGGTTTCCAGCGGTTGGCGCAGCGAATCGAGCACCGCGCGCTGGAATTCGGGCAATTCATCGAGAAACAGCACGCCAAGGTGCGCAAGGCTTACTTCGCCGGGCCGCACTTTCAGGCCCCCGCCGGTGAGCGCGGCCATCGAGGCAGAGTGATGGGGCGCGCGAAAGGGGCGGGCGCGGCTTATCCGGCCATCCTCCAGCGTTCCGGCCACCGAAGCGACCATCGACACTTCCAGCGCCTCTGCCGGGGTCAATTCGGGCAGGATGCCGGGCAGGCACGAGGCCATCAGCGATTTTCCCGCACCGGGCGGCCCGCTCATCAACAGATTGTGCGCGCCTGCTGCCGCGATTTCGAGTGCGCGCTTGGCGGTTTCTTGTCCTTTCACTTGTTTCAAATCGGCGCGGCGGCGTGGGGGTTCTGCCTCACCCTGACGCGGGGCAGGCAGGCGGTGCGTGCCTTTGAGGTGATTGAGCAACCCGACAAGGTCGGGCGCGGCGATCACATCGATCCCGCTGGCCCAGCGCGCCTCTGGCCCTTGCGCGGCAGGGCAGATCAGGCCTTTGTCCTGCCCGCTGGCGTGAAGCGCCGCCAGCAGCACGCCGGGCGAGGGCAGAACGCGGCCATCAAGCGCCAATTCGCCCACCGCCACGTAATCTGCAATCAGTTCAAGATCGACCACACCCATCGCCGCCAGCAACGCCAGCGCCACGGGCAAATCATAGTGCGAGCCTTCCTTGGGCAAGTCAGCAGGGGAGAGGTTTACAGTGATACGCTTGGGCGGCAGGGCAAGACCGAGCGCGGACAACGCTGAGGACACCCGCTCACGGCTTTCGCCCACAGCTTTGTCTGGCAGGCCCACCAGTTTGAATGCGGGCATGCCGGGGGCAATCTGGCACTGCACTTCCACAGGCCGCGCTTCAAGTCCCAGATAGGCGACCGTTGATACCAGTGCGACCATGTACTCTCCTGTTGATACGGGACAATGCGTAGTGAATCGCGCAGGGGGAAGCGAAAGCGGCGCGTTGCTGCCAAATTGGAAGCATCTCGCGCCGAAATGAAATTTCATAGTGAATGGGGCTTAACTGCTTTCCTTGGCAATTCGGCAAGGTCGCTGGGCAGATTACCCTTGCATGTTCCGCCGCCTGATCCTTCCCGCCATTGCCGCACTGCTCGCCTGTCAGCCGCTGGCCGCACGTGAAGTTTCCACCCGCACTTGGGTGGAGAACGGCGTTGAATGGACCGAAACCACCATCGTCGAGGTGGACGAGCCGGGGTCTGAGCGTCTCGTCGCACTGCACCAGACGCCCGCGCGCCAAGGCATCGCAAGCTTCGGGCCGTTTGCCGTGCTGGATGGAACGCGTGCGGCCTTGGTGGCCGAGACCGACAGCTATTCGCCCGCAGACTTTCAGAAGATGTTGCGCGCCTATCCGGGCATTCGCGTGCTGGAAATGGCCGATTGCCCCGGCACTGTCGATGATTACGCCAACTTGCGACTGGGCCGGATGATCCGCGCGCGGGGAATGGCAACGCATGTGCCCGATCACGGTTCAGTGCGTTCAGGCGCGGTAGAGCTGTTTCTGGCAGGCGCCAGCCGCAGCGCCGCCCCGGACGCGGCGTTCGTTGTCCATTCGTGGATTGATGAGAACGGGCGCGAACCGGATGACTTTTCGGCCGATGCCTCGGTCAACAAGGCTTACGTCAATTACTACCGCGAGATGGGCCTGACCGGCACCAACGCTGCGGCGTTCTATGCACTGACCAATTCAGTGCCGAACAACGACGTTCTGATGCTGGGCACGGCGGATCTGGCGAAATACGCGGCATTGAACTAAACATTGTTCCGTCATCCCGGTGCAGCCCGGGGCGACGGAATTTTGCGGCTAGTGTGCTGCCCCCCAAGACAGTCCGGTTCCGATCTCTACGCCCAAAGGCACCGTCAGCTTTACCGAAGGCTCTGCCGCTGTCGCCATTACGCGCTCGATCACCGGCCGCGCCGCGTCGACATTGCCAGCGGGCAGTTCGAACACCAGTTCGTCGTGGACCTGCAGCAGCATCTTGACGTGGCCAAGCCCTGCCTCTTCCAATGCAGGCATCATGCGGGCCATGGCGCGCTTGATGATGTCGGCGCTGGTGCCCTGGATCGGCGCATTGATCGCGGCGCGTTCGCTGCCCTGGCGTTCGGCCTGATTCTTGGATCCGATGCGCGGGAACCACGTTTTGCGGCCAAACAGCGTTTCGGAATAGCCAAGCTCGCGCACGCTTTCGAGCGTGTCATGGATATACCGCTGAATGCCCGGGAAGCGTTCGAAATAGCGGTCGATCATCGCCTGGGCCTCGTCCGCGCTGACACCCAGCCGTCCGGCCAAGCCCCACCGGCTGATGCCATAGAGGATGGCGAAGTTGATCGTCTTGGCGCGGCCGCGCGTGTCACGATCAACTGTGCCAAACATTTCCCGCGCTGTGCGCGAATGGATGTCCTCGCCCGCTTCAAAGGCTTCCTTCAGCGCGGGCACATCGGCCATGTGCGCGGCAAGGCGCAATTCGATCTGGCTATAGTCAGCGGCGAGCAGGACATTGCCGGGTTCAGCCACAAAAGCATCGCGGATCTGCCGGCCGATTTCGGTACGGATCGGAATGTTCTGCAGGTTGGGATCATTCGACGACAAGCGCCCGGTCTGTGCGCCGACAAGGCTGTAGCTGGTGTGGACGCGGCCCGTATCGGGATTGATCGCGGCTTGCAGCGCATCGGTGTAGGTCGATTTCAGCTTGGACAATTGCCGCCATTCCAGCACCAGCGTGGCAACGCCTGCACCTTGCGCGGCAAGTCCTTCGAGCACCGACTGGTCGGTGGAATATTGCCCGGTCTTGCCCTTCTTGCCGCCCTTGTAGCCAAGCTTGTCGAACAGCACTTCGCCCAATTGCTTGGGGCTGCCGATGGTGAAGGCTATGCCGGCGGCTTCATGGATGACGCCTTCAAGCCGCGCGATCTGCGTCGCAAATTCGGCTGAGAGGCCCGCCAGACGCTCACGATCGACTTTGATGCCGTTGCGCTCCATCATCGCGACAACCGGCACCAGCGGGCGATCTACGCGGGAATAGATGCGGGTGCCACCCTCTTCGGCAAGGCGCGGGCTGAACAGGCTGTGCAGCCGCCATGTGACGTCGGCGTCTTCGGCGGCATAGCGGGTGGCATCGGGCAGGGGCACTTCGGCGAACGAGATCGCCTTCTTGCCGCTGCCGCACACGTCCTTGAACGTCATCGTGGCGTGGCCAAGATGGCGGTCTGACAATTCGTCCATGCCATGCCCGGCAATGCCAACTTCGCCGCGCCCGGCATCAAGGCAGAAGCTCATCACCATCGTATCGTCGATGGGGGCTACGGCAATATCGTGGCGCGCAAGGACGTTGATGTCGTATTTGATATTCTGCCCGACTTTAAGCACCGCATCGCTTTCCAGCAGCGGCTTGAGCAAGGCCAAGGCAATGGCCTTGTTCACCTGATCGGGCTTTTCCGCGAACATATCGGTGCCGCCGTGACCAAGCGGAATGTAGCACGCCTGATTGGGGCCAAGGGCAAGGCTGACCCCGACCAGATCGGCGCGCATCGCATCCAGGGCGCTGGTTTCGGTATCAACCGCGACCACGCGTGCAGCAAAGGCACGGGCGACCCATTGCTCCAACTCTTCGACCGTCTGGACGCAAGCATATGTCTCGCGGTCAATGGCGGGCCATGTGGGCATAGGGCGCACTGCGCCCGCGCTGGTTGCAGGCGCAGCGGCATTGTCGGGTTTGGCGGGGTTGAGCTGGGTCTTGGGGCCGGGGCTGCCCTGTCCTCCGTCCAGACGGCGCAGCAGGCTGGTAAAGCCATGCTCGGTCAGGAACGCGGACAGCGGCTCAGGCGGGATCTTGCCCAGCTTGAAATCTTCGAGCGCAACCGGAAGCGGGCAATCTTCCTTGAGCTGGACCAGCACACGCGAAAGGCGGGCCATGTCTGCCTGCTCGATCAAGCTTTCGCGCAGCTTGCTGGTTTTCATCGCAGGCGCAGCGGCCAGCGCGGATTCAAGATCGCCGTGTTCCTGAATCAGTTTGGTCGCGGTTTTGGGCCCGATGCCGCGAATGCCGGGCACGTTATCGACCGAATCACCCATCAGCGCGAGCACGTCGCCAACCCGATCAGGCTCAACCCCGAACTTTTCGATCACTTCTGGCACGTCGATTCGCAGATTCTTCATCGTATCGAGCATGTCGACACGCCCGCCGCCTTCGGAACAGGTGCCGACAAGCTGCATCAGGTCCTTGTCAGAGGAGACAATCGTCACGTCCCAGCCGCGCAAGCTGGCGGCGCGGGCGTATGACGCGATGATGTCGTCGGCTTCGACCGCCTCTTCCTCGATGCAGGCGAGGCTGAATGCGCGCGTGGCATCGCGGATGAGCGGAAATTGCGGCACCAGATCTTCGGGTGCAGGCGGGCGATTGGCCTTGTATTGATCGTACAAATCGTTGCGAAACGATGTACCAGCCTTGTCGAGAATCACCGCAAGATGCGTTGGGCCATCAGCTTTGTGCAGGTCTTCGGCCAGTTTCCACAGCATTGTAGTGTAGCCATAGACCGCGCCCACGGGCACACCCGCCGGGTTGGTCAGTGGGGGGAGGCGATGATAGGCGCGGAAGATGTAGGCCGACCCGTCGACCAAATAGAGATGCTGCTTTTCGTCCATGACGCGGTGTTAGCAGGGCGCTGCGGCCACGTCATCGGCATTGCACAGAACATTGCTAACAACATTCTGGCGCTTGGTGCGGGCGCTTGAACGCTAGGGATTTAGGCGAAAAAAAGGCAGTCCCGTCCGAAGGATAGTCAAGTCATGACACCTTATTGTCGTGTTATGCTTGCAAGCTGATGAATTGCCGATTAATTGGGCCTAGAAGTCTACCGGCTGAGTAGGCTTTGCGGCGGGCTGCGTGCCCGGCGCGGTTCACTTCAATCCAGGGATTGTAACATGCGCAAGCTCATCCTCGCCGCCGTTGCCGGCACTGCCTTTGCCCTCGCTGGCTGCTCGGAAAAGCCAGCTGAAGAAGCTACTGAAGCTGCTGTAGAAGCAACTGAAGCTGCTGCTGACGCTTCGGCTGCTGCTGTCGACGCTTCGGGCGCCGCTTCTGAAGCTGCTTCTGAAGCTGCTGCTATGTAATCTTCCCGCAAGGGTTGATTATAAGGGTTTAAGGGGCGTGACCTTCGCGGGTCGCGCCCCTTTTCTCTGTGTGCATGTTTGATTTTGCGCGCCTGACGGGCGTGTGCGTAGATGCAAAAACACCGCGCAGCTCGTCTACGCGGCGGTTTTGATCTCAGCGTTATACGGCCGGGATTAGCGGCGGCGGACAATATCCTGCGTGCTGCCCATGACGGGCAGGCTGTAGCCGTCATAAATCGTGCGCATCATCCGTGCGATCAGCTTTGCATGGGCGGCGTGGCCTTCTGGCCCGGTGACAAAAAATGCCACCGCCAGATGACGTCCATCAGGCAGACGCACAATGCCAACATCGTCGGTAACGCCCCACAAGGTGCCTGTTTTGTGCGCGACCAGCGTGCCTTCGGGCAGGCCTGCGCGAATACGGGTCTTGCCAGTGCTGGTGCGGGTCATCGTATCAAGCAGCACGGCACGGCTTTCAGGGCTGAGAACGCCACCGCGATCAATCGCGGCCAGCAACGCGATCATGGCGCGCGGTGTGCTGGACGTGCGGGTATCAATCACGCGGGCAGGATCAACTTTGCCATCATCACGCACCAGCGTTGCCATCGTGTGATCAAGCCGCTGACCAGCAATGCCATTGCGCGTAAGCCAGTGATTGACGTTCTGAAAACCGCCCACAGCATTGATCAGACCGTCAGTAGCCTGATTATGGCTGCGCGTGATCATCAATTCCATGAGGCTTTGCGCGGTCATCACGGTTCCGGCGCGTAACGGTGCAACAGTGCTGACTTGGCCCGTTTCGCGCACCGGCAACATCATCGGGAACTGCTGGTCCAGGCGATATGCGCCCTTCTCAACTTGTTCGAGGAACGTTGCGGCAACGGCAATCTTGGCGGTGCTGGCCATCGGGAAGGGCATGTCACCGTTGACGAAAATCTGTCCGCCACCATCAAGGTCCATCGCGGCGACACCGATTCGGCCACGGCCTTCTGCGGCGATTGCGGAAACCTGCTGCTGAATGAACTGATCGCGCTGATCCAAAACGGAATCTTGCACACGGCTTTGTACCGCAGGGACGGTAGCGACAAGCGCGGGTGCGGCGGTTATCAGCGCGGCGATGATTCTTGCGGTGCGGAACTTCATACCGGTGCTTTATCCCGAACCTGGTTTATGTGGCTTTAACAAACCTAACGCATTGCGATTTATGCGCAAAGTGTCTTTTGGCACGGTCTGGCGCGGATATCGCTCACCTCGGCGATGGCCATGCTACAAATGCTCCGAGCCAAAGTGATTTGCGCCGAACTCTGGCACCGCTCATTCGAACAAACGGTCAAACCAGCTTGGTTTTGGTGCTTCTTGCACCTGTGCTGGGCCTGCCAATACGGGGGCGGCGGCCGGACCGACGGCAGCGAACATGCTTTCGACCAAAGTCCGCACAGCGATCCGTTTGCCGCGTGATGGCTGATACGATGGCTTGGCCACGCCATAGACCAGCGCCGTGCCGTTCTCGCTCCATTTGCTGCCGAAGAACAACGCTTGTTCAGCGCGGCGGCGCGGCAGCACAGCGGCAGGGCGGGCCCAATCCAGCATGGCCTTGCGCGCGCCGGCGCGGTCGCCAGCGACAAAGCGTTTGATCCAACTGGCGCGAGCGATGGCCCCCGTGTTCCAGTGGAACGACAGCGCCGCGCCCAGTTCTGCCTCGGATGGTTCATGCGTGCCAAAGGCTGCTAGTACGGGCGGCAGATACTTTTCGCGCAACAGCCACAAATACACGCCGATGCAATGTTCCAGCGGTTGCGGTTTGTCCTTGTAGCGTGGGAAGACCGTGTGGCCCGAAGCATCGGTGATTCCCACGCTCCAAGTCCACACGCCCACGCTATCCTTGTACGCTTCGGTGACGATCCCTTCATGGGCAATCAGTTCAAGGGCAATCCGGGGGGTGATCTCGCGCATGGCTTGGCTCCACCAAAAAGCCAGTGTGGTGGCGCGGAGACAAGCCTGTAGGAAAGTTCAATTGAAACCCATCACACGGAAACGGCCCGCATCCCGAAGGATACGAGCCGCAAATTCCTTATCGCAAAGTGCTGATGAATCAGGCCAATGCGGCCTTCAGATCGTCCACCAGATCAAGGCGTTCCCACGGGAAGAAATCCCCATCGGGCTTGCGGCCAAAATGGCCATAAGCCGCTGATGGCTGATAGATGGGCTTGTTCAGGCCAAGGTGCGTGCGGATGGCGCGCGGGGTCAATCCACCCAGCTTGCCAATGCTCAGGATCGCGTCTTCAATCTTGTTGTCATCGATCGTGCCGGTGTCATGCGTGTCAACATAAAGCGAAAGCGGCTGTGACACGCCGATGGCATAAGCGATCTGGATGGTGCAGCGCGTGGCAAGCCCTGCGGCAACTACGTTCTTGGCCAGATACCGCGTGATATAAGCGGCTGAACGGTCAACCTTGGTAGGATCCTTGCCCGAAAACGCGCCGCCGCCATGCGGCGCAGCACCGCCGTATGTGTCGACAATGATTTTGCGCCCGGTCACGCCTGCGTCGCCATCGGGACCACCGATTTCGAAAGCGCCGGTTGGGTTGATGTAATACTGGGTGTCGCGCAGCAGCACCGGCGGGATCACGTCGGCGACCACGCGCTTAACGTAGGATTCCAGCTCGGCATACTTGGCGGGATCGGCGTTCTCACCGGTCAGGCAGTAGCCTTGGGCATGTTGCGTGGACACAACCACCGCCGTCGCAGCAACTGGCAACGAGCCTTCATAGCGCAAAGTAACCTGACTTTTGGCATCCGGTTCAAGGAACGGTGCTGCGCCTGAATGGCGATCTGCTGCCATGCGCTCAAGGATCTTGTGGCTGTAATAGAGCGTGGCTGGCATCAGGTCTGGCGTTTCGTCGGTGGCGTAACCGAACATGATGCCTTGGTCGCCTGCGCCTTCGTCTTTGTTGTCGCCGGCGTCGACGCCTTGCGCGATTTCAGAAGACTGGCCGTGCAGGTTGTTTTCAAAGCGGAATGTCTTCCAGTGGAAGCCGTCTTGCTCATAGCCAATGCGCTTGACCGTTTCGCGGACAGTTGCTTCGATTTCGGCTTGCGCGCCGGGCGCCCATTGACCGGTCTCGTAAACGCCTTTGCAGCGGATTTCACCAGCCAAAACAACAAGCTGCGTTGTTGTCAACGTTTCGCAGGCAATCCGCGCTTCAGGGTCTTTTGACAGGAACAAGTCAACAATTGAGTCGCTGATCTGGTCGGCAACCTTGTCGGGATGGCCCTCGGAAACGCTTTCGGAAGTAAACAGATATTCTGTGCGCATTGCCAGCCTCATATAAAGAAAGCTTTATGTCTGCTGCGGCCTTAGCGCCTTCGCGTAGTGCTGGCAACCAGCGCGATGACAAGAAGCACTATCGACCACGATAGAACCAATCCGTTACCAATCTTTGCAAACAGGGTTGGTGTGTGCGGTGGCGGCACCATCCCGTCTATCCGCCCCGCTTTTCGTAGCGGCAGAAAATCGCGGACAATGCCATTGGCATCGATCACGGCGCTTATTCCCGTAGTGGTGGCGCGCAAAACCGGAAGGCCCTCCTCAATCGCGCGCATCCGTGCTTGCGCCAAATGTTGCGGTGGTCCCCAATCGCCGAACCAGCCATCATTTGACGGGTTGAACAGATAATCCGGGCGGTTGGCAGGGTCGACCACCTGGCCCGAAAAGATGATTTCATAGCAAATCTGGATGCCGACTTTGCCGTGCGGCCCAAAATCGAGCGTGCGCGGCCCCGGCCCCGGCAGGAAATCAAGGTTGCCGGCCACAAATCGCGTCAAACCAATCGGTTCAAGCCATTCGCGCATCGGCACGTATTCACCAAACGGCACAAGATGCGCCTTGGCAAAGCTGCCGCGAATTGTGCCCTTGTCGTCAAGGGCCGTGACCACGTTGTAAGCGCCGGTGACTTTGGGGCCTGTCATGGCAATGTCGGTGGTGCCGGTCAGTAACAGGCTGCCAGGACCAATCATCCGCCCGATCCGCTCACGCGCCAAGGCGGGGTTGGCGGCATACGTTGTCTCATCGTACCAAAACTGCGGATAGCCTGCGCGCAGGAAATCAGGCACGCCGCTTTCCGGCCAGAAAACCACCCGCCGTGTTCCGCGTTGGCGGGGAAGGGACAGCATGGCGGTATCGCGGAACTGGATTTCGTAATTTGCAGGATCGTTGAGCACGTCTTGCCGGACGTCGGGCTGGACCAGTGTGAAGGGCAGAGTGCCTTCGCGTCGCTCTGAACTGCCCAGCGGCAAAACCATGAGGACGGCGGGAATCAACGCATATGCCGCAGCGCCCCATTTTTGGCCCTTTTTCCATGACCGTACCGCGAACAGCCACCACCCACCCAGCAAAACAACAAGACCAGACAGCGCGTATGTGCCCATCCATTGAGCCAGCAATGCAAGGCCGGGCCGATCAAATCCGCCCAGTGTCACCATGCTCAGCGGATTCCACGCAAAGCCGGTGAATAGCTGCGATCGCAACCATTCGCTGATGATCCAGCACGCGGCAAATGCAGGCAGCAAGGCGGCGCTGCGCGTGCGGGCGATCCACCAACCGCCCAAAGTGGCAAAAGCCGGGAATATGGCGAGATAGAGCGCGATCAGCACAATCGCGATCGTGCCCAGCCACTGCGGCATTTCGGCTTGATAGGTGAACGCTGTGGCGATCCAGCCGTTTCCGACGGTGAACAGGCCTAGCCCAAACAGCCAGCCAGACAACAGCGCCTGCCGCCAAGTTTTGACCACATATAAACGGTGCAAAAGGTATGCCAGCGCAGCCAGCGTTATCGGCCACAAGCCAAGCGGCTGGAAGCCAGTGGCAGCAAGCGCACCTGCAGCGATGGTGATGAGGTGCGGGCGGGGGGGCGTGATCAGTCGCAACATGCCCGACCGCTATGGGGTGCGTGGGGGCTGATCGCAAGCGGCCAGCCCCAACGCCACATCTCAGCCTTCGACGGGCAGAGGAGTCTTGCGCGGGCGACCACGCTTTTTGGGTGCCGCTGGTGCGTCTTCTGCAGCGACAGGAGCAGGTGCAGCGGCAACAGGTGCCGGAGCCGCTTCAGGTTCAGGTTCAGGTTCGCTGCGAATGTTGATTGCAGGCGGCAGGCTTGAAGGATCGAATGCAGCAGGCGCATCATCGCGATCACGCTCTACGCGGGGACGGCGCTCGGTACGTGGACGCAAACCGCGGGTTGGGCGGTTATCGCGCACAAACGGATTGTCGTTTGCATCGGCAATCGGCTCACCTTCGCTTGCGGGCACGCCTTCACCTGGAAGCCTATCAACCGCAGCAACCTGAGGTTCTGCGTCACGTTCGCGCGAGCGATCAAACCGGCGTGGACGTTCCTCGCGCGGCTGGCGCTCTTCACGAGGCTGGCGCTCTTCACGAGGTTGCCGGTCATCACGAGGCCGGTCGTCGCGCTGGCGGTCCTGACGTGGGCGGTCATCGCGTGGCCGATCATCACGCTGACGGTCGTTGCGGGGCCGATCATCGCGTGGCCGATCGTCACGTTGACGTTCTTCGCGCGGTTCGCGTTCCTGGCGTGATGGTGCACGTTCAAACGCGGCGTAATCGCCTTCTGCGCTGAACTCGTTGTTCTCTTCTTCGCCGTCCTGTTCCTGCCAGCTTTCGCCGTTGGGGCCAGTGCGGGTGCGCTGATCTTCTGGGCGGACGCGGCTATCGGCGATCACGCGAAAGTAATGGTCGGCAAACTGAAGATAGTATTCCGCCTGAACACGGTCGCCATTCAGATGGGCGTCCGATGCCAGCTTGCGATACTTCTCCAGCATCTGGGGGGCATTGCCCCGTGCGCGACTGTCGATCCGGTTGAGCTGTTGTCCACCATTCTGTGGGCGACCGTTATTGGTGCGCCCGCGACGGCGGTTGTTACCACGATTGTTGTTATTCAACTCAGGCACTTCCTTGTTTGGGGGCGGCCCAACTGGAATTCAGGCCCATCTGGAATGCAGGTTCAACCCGTATTGCCGTGCTACCCGTTAGCCGCGCAATCTCCACCACCGGTTCGCAATACGAATCGGGGTTCCCAGCATCTGCTCTCGTCCCGGCCCCTTTGGCCGTTCATCCCTGCAAATGGTGAGGCAGGCAGAAACGGGAAGCCATCATCCGTTCCTTACCTATGACTGTGATTAGTCGTCCAGAGCGGCCTTGCCAAGAAGAATATTGCAGTTCTTCGCCATTTCTATTGCACGCGGTCTTGCGGCAAGATCGCGATGCAAGATTGTGCTCAATCCGGCGGCTTGAGCAAGCGTCGAGACTGCCGCGTCCTGCGTCCAGCCAATCTCGACCATAGCGATGCCATTTTCTGTCAATAAAGCAGGCAATTGCGGCACCAGCAGGCGATAATCGTCAAGCCCATCTGGCCCCGCAAACAGCGCGCCTGCCGGTTCATGCGCGCGCACCGAGGGGGAAAGGTCCGCCGCATCTTCAACATATGGCGGATTGGCAAGGATCAGGTCGAAGGTGCCAAGCGCGTCGCTCCAACCATCTTGCGTCCAGTCCGCATTCAGAAACTGCGCCTTTGGCGAATGCCGCGCGCCGTTTGCGGCGGCTATGGCCAGGGCATCAGCTGACCGATCAACGCCGATGCCCTCGGCACCCGGCCAGATCGACAGCGCCGCCAGCAATAGCGCGCCCGATCCTGTGCCAAGATCAAGAATGCGCTGGGGCGGGCGGCGGGCGAGGCTTTCCCGTGCTGCCTCAATCAACGTCTCGCTATCGCCGCGAGGGATCAACACGGCCGGGTTGACGGTCAGGTCGAGGCCGTAGAACTCTTGGTTGCCAACGATGTAGGCAACCGGCTCGTGCGCCAGCCTTCGCGCGATCAAGGCCGCGAATCTTTCCGGCGCCTCAGCCTGCATGTGGCGCAGCAGCACGTCCGACCGCGAACAACCCAACGCATGCGCCATCAGCACTTCGGCATCAAGCCGCGCGGTATCGCTGGTTTGCGCCAGTGCGGTCGCGGCATCGCGGATCGCTTGGGCGACTGTCACGCCCTCTCAGCCATCCATCGAGGCCAGCCGCTTGGCCTGATCTTCGGCGATCAGCGCGTCGATCAACTCGCCAAGGCCGGTGCCTTCAAGCACTTCGGGCAGGCGGTGGAGGGTCAGGTTGATGCGGTGATCGGTGACGCGGCCTTGCGGGAAGTTATAGGTGCGGATGCGTTCGCTGCGGTCGCCAGATCCGACCATTGCCTTGCGCGCTTCGGCTTCGGCCCCATGCGCTTCGGCGCGGCGCTGGTCATACAGGCGCGTGCGAAGCACCTGCATCGCCTTGTCCTTGTTCTTGTGCTGGCTGCGCTGGTCCTGCTGAATCACCACAAGGCCGGTGGGCAAATGGGTGAGCCGCACCGCCGAATCGGTGGTGTTCACGTGCTGTCCGCCTGCGCCCGATGCGCGATAAATGTCGATCTTGATGTCGCCCGGATCAATGGTGATATCGACTTCATCGGGTTCGGGCAGCACGGCGACGGTGGCTGCGCTGGTGTGAATGCGTCCGCCCGATTCGGTCACAGGTACGCGCTGCACGCGGTGGACGCCGCTTTCGTACTTCAGTTTCGCGAACACGCCGGTCCCGGCGATGTTGGCGACCACTTCCTTGAACCCGCCCAGATCATTGGCGCTGGCGTTGATCAGTTCGATCCGCCAGCCCTGATCGGCGGCGAACTTTTCGTACATGCGATAAAGGTCTGCGGCGAACAGCGCGGCTTCATCGCCGCCCGTGCCGGCGCGGATTTCCAGCATGGCCGGACGCGCATCAGCTGAATCGCGCGGCAGCATCGATATGGCAAGGCGGTGCTCGGCTTCTGGCAGCTCCGCATTGATCCGCGCCAGCTCTTCCTCAGCCAGTTCGCGCATTTCAGGATCATCCAGCGCGCCAAGGCTGACCAGCTCTGCCCGCATCGTTTGCACGTCTTGCGCGGCGCGCGCCACAGGCTCCAACTCCGCATAATCGCGGCTGGCAGCGATAAAATCCGTGCCTTCGAGCGTGCCCGAGGCAAGCCGCGCCTCAAGCTCGGCAAAGCGGTGCGTGATCTGGCCAAGGCGAGCGTCGCTTATCGACATGGCGCACCCACCAACCCGCACAAACCTTCGTCACCCTGGCGAAGGCCGGGGCCCACTACGTCAGCGTTGCGCGCCGCGTAGAGGTTATGGACCCCGGCCTTCGCCGGGGCGACGGGTGGATCCTGAAACATGTTTAAGGCGATGAGGATTGCGCGGCGCACTATTTAGCCTTCACCCGACAAGCTAGTGTAAGGGGCCGGAAGTCGACCGAGAATATCAAACAGGTCAGACACCGCGTCGCCTTGGCTGGCCTTCACATTAGTGAGATGTAGCCGGTCCTCTGGTCGGTCACCTTCACGCACGAAAAGGATGGCGTCGACTTTGTCCTTTTTCGCTTTTTCCGCCAGTTTTTTCCCGTGCCCTTTGAATGACGTCCAAATATTGAAGTCGCTTGTGCGTCTGCTGCGAACGCTGCTGGAGCGAAGGTGAGCAGCAATCCTGTTAGCCTCGTCTCGCATTGAAGGCGAGTCCGGTACAATCGCAAAGACAGGTGTTGGGTCGAATTCGACGGATGCGCCCCCCACCAACATCGCCAGCCGTTCAATCCCCGCAGCCCAGCCGACCGCTGGTGTGGGCGAGCCACCCAATGCTTCCATCAGCCCGTCGTAGCGACCACCGCCCAGCACGGTGCCTTGCGCGCCCAGCCGGTCGGTGACGAATTCGAACGCGGTGTGACGGTAGTAGTCGAGGCCGCGCACCAGCGCCGGGGCGCGGGTCCAGTCTACGTCTGCGGCATCGAGGCCGGAGGTCACCTTGGCGAAGAAGTCCTGCGCTTCGGCGGACAAGTAATCGTCGATTTTGGGCGCATCGGCGGTGAACGGCTTGTCGCGCGGGTCTTTGGAATCCAGGATGCGCAAGGGGTTGCGCTCCAACCGGTCCTGCGAATCCTCGCTCAAATCCGCGGCGTGGGCGCGGAAGTATTCGATCAGCGCGGCGCGCCAGGCATCGCGGCTGGCACCATCGCCCAGCGTGTTCAATTGCAGCGTCACGCCGTCCTGAATGCCCAGTTCCTTGAGCAACTGGTCAGCCATGACCAGCAATTCCACGTCTGCTTGCGGTTCGCCCGCGCCGATAATCTCGGCGTCGAGCTGGTGGAACTGGCGGTAACGGCCCTTTTGCGGGCGTTCATAGCGGAACAGCGGGCCGTGCGTGGCGACCTTCAAGGGCGCATATTGCTGCCAGCCATCGGTCAGATAAGCGCGCGCGATTCCGGCGGTAAATTCCGGGCGCAGGGTGAGTGATTCCCCGCCGCGATCATCGAAGCTGTACATTTCTTTGGACACAACATCGGTCGTCTCGCCCAGCGAGCGCGAGAAAACGGCGGTCTTTTCAAACACCGGCATTTCCACGCGGCGGAAGCGGTAAAGCTTGCGCACGCGCTCGAATGTTTCGACGACGAAGGCGAATGCCTCGGCGTCGGCACCGAAAATGTCCTGTGTGCCGCGAATGGCCTGAGGGGTCGGAATGTTGGGTGTTTGTTGGCTCATGATGGCTGCGCGATTAGCCGCATTCGTGCGAAACGAAAAGCACTGTCAAAAAGGTGTGCAGGAATGGTTGCGGATGCGACCGCTTCGGGCCATGAATTGCGTCATGAAAAAGACACCCCCCCTGAAAACCCTTGGCGTGGCAGTCCCGCTCTTCCTCGCCCTTTCCGTATCAACTGTGGCGCTCGCCCAGAACTCTGCACCGACCGCTGTGCCGATTGCCCAGACCGTGCCCGATGCGCGCGACGTGGCTTATCCCGGAACAATGACGCTGGATATCGATGCATCCGATGTGGCGCGCGGTGCTTATCGCGTGACACAGACGATCCCCGTCGCGGCGGGCGCGAAAGAGTTGACCCTGCTCTATCCGCAATGGTTGCCGGGCAATCATGGCCCGCGCGGCACGCTGTCCGAACTGGTGGCGGTGCAATTCTTTGCCGATGGCAAGGCGCTGGAATGGAAGCGCGACCGGGTTGAAGTCTTCGCTTTTCACGTGACGGTACCAGCGGGCGCAAAAGACGTTGTCGCCAAATTCATCCACACTTCGCCGATCACCGCGCCAGAAGGGCGCATCACCATGACGCCCGAAATGCTGAACCTCCAGTGGGAGAAGATGAGCCTTTATCCCGCCGGACACTATGTGCGGCAGATCAAGGTGAAGCCGACCGTCACTTTGCCACAGGGCTGGACGCCTGCAACTGCGCTGGATGGCATGAGCATGGCGGGCAACCGCGTGACTTGGGGCGTGACCGATTACGAAACGCTGGTCGATTCGCCGATCTTTGCCGGGCAGCACTTCCGCAAGTGGGATCTGGGTCAGAACGTCACGCTCAATGTCGTGGCGGACAAGGCCGAGCAGCTTGAAGCCAAGCCTGAACATATCGATGCGCACAAGGCATTGGTGAGCGAAGCGCGGCTGGCGTTTGGCGCAAACCATTTCGATCATTACGAATTCCTGTTGGCCTTGTCTGACAAGATTGGCGGCATCGGGCTTGAGCATCACCGGTCGAGCGAAAACCAGCTTGAGCCGGAAGCCTTTACCGAATGGGCCAAGCAAGAGTGGGACCGCAATCTGCTGCCGCACGAATATGCGCACTCATGGTCGGGCAAGTTCCGCCGCCCGGCGCGATTGTGGACGCCTGATTATCGCCAGCCGATGCAGGGCGATCTGCTATGGACCTATGAGGGGCAGGACCAGTTCTGGGGCGCGGTTTTGGCGGCCCGTTCGGGGATGCAGAGCAAGGACATCGTGTTGGGCATGCTGGCGGCGTGGGCCGGGGGTTTTACCCAACAGCCGGGGCGCGATTGGCGTTCCGTTGAGGATACCGGGTTTGATCCTGTGTTCGCATCACGCAAGCCCAAGCCGTTTGCATCGCTTGCCCGCAACGAAGACTATTATACCGAAGGCGCGCTGGTATGGTTGGAGATCGACCAGATCCTGCGCGACGGCACCGGCGGCAAGAAGTCTATCGATGATTTTGCCCAGTCATTCTTCGGCATGCGTCCGGGCGACTGGGGCCAGATCCCGTTTGAGGTGGACGAGATCGTTGCCAAGCTGAACGCGCTTTACCCTTATGACTGGGCCAAGCTGATTGACACGCGCATCAATCAACCGGGCCAGCCTGCTCCGCTGAACGGGATTGAAAAGGGCGGTTACAAGTTGGTTTGGAAGGAAGAGCCGAACCCCTTCATGAAGGCGGCGATGGACTTTGGTAAAGGCTTGAACCTTGCCAATTCAGTTGGCGTGGCCATCGACAAGGACGGCAAAGTCACTGGCACGCGCTGGGACAGCCCGGCATTTAATGCAGGGATTGTCACCGGCGTGCAGATCATGGCGGTAAACGGCATTGCCTATAGCGCAGACGACATGAAAAAGGCGGTGACGGCGGCCAAGGGCGAACAGGGCAAGCCACTCGAATTGCTTACGAAACGCGGTAGCCGGTTTGAAACGGTGAAGATCGCTTACAAGGACGGCTTGCGCTATCCTTGGCTGGAGCGTGTTGCCCCCGGCAAAGCTGCAACCGGTCTTGACCTGCTGCTAACTCCCAAGCGCCCCGGCGCGGCGGCGGCGAAGAAGTAAGCGTGATGGCAAGTGGTGGGGCAGGCTTGGGCAACCGCCTGGCTCCGCCCCGCTTCGTGCTGTTTCTGGTGGTGCTGGTGGCCGGGTTTTTCGGCTACCAGCTGTTGCCCGGCAAGCAAGGCCTTGCCGATGCCGTGGCGATGAGCTTCGATCTGGCGGCGCTGGTGTTCCTGCTGTCCATCGTGCCGTTGCTGCGGGATGTCGATGTTGCGACGATTCGCCAGCAGGCCGCAGCAAACGATGCGAACCGCATATTGGTGCTGATCGTGACGACGGTTGCCACCCTGGTGGTCATGGCAGCGATTGCGGGCGAATTGCCGAACGCATCGTCGGGTGATGCCATGGCGATGGGCAAATTGGTCGGCTCGCTCACGCTCACATGGTTGTTCGGAAATGTGGTTTACGCGCTGCATTATGCGCACCTCTATTATACCAGCAACCCGCAAAACGGCGATGATGCAGGCGGGCTCGAATTCCCCGGCGAACAAACGCCCGACTATCTTGATTTCGTCTATTTTGGATTCACCATGGGGATGACATTCCAGACATCCGATGTGCAAATTACCAGCCGATCCATTCGCCGCATCGCTACGATGCACGCATTGGTCGCGTTTGTGTTCAATCTTGGCGTGATTGCGTTCACGATCAATGCCATTAGTGGAAAATAAACCATCGATAAGTACTGTTGCGGTGCACAAGCGGCTTCGCTAGGGCCGCACAGATTGTTTCCACCCACTGATTAGGGCGAACCCATGCGCATCGACATGATTCCTACCGGCGACAACCCGCCGGAAAGCCTCAACGTAGTCATCGAAGTTCCTATTGGCGGTGAGCCAGTGAAGTATGAATTCGACAAGGCTTCTGGTGCGCTGTTCGTTGACCGTATCCTGCACACGCCGATGCGCTACCCTGCGAACTACGGCTTTGTACCGCACACGCTGTCGCCCGATGGCGATCCGCTGGATGCGCTGGTGATTGCGCGTTCGCCGTTTCTGGCAGGCTCGGTCGTCCGCGCCCGCCCCATCGCCGTTCTCAACCTTGAGGACGAGCATGGCGGCGATGAAAAGCTGGTGTGCGTCCCGGTCGATTCAACCTTCCCGTACTATTCCGATGTGAAGGAACGCGAAGATTTGCCCGAAATCGTGATGCAGCAGATTGAGCACTTCTTCACCCACTACAAGGATCTGGAAAAGGACAAGTGGGTTCGCGTTGGAACCTGGGGCGGCGCAGATGATGCGCGCCGCATCACGGTCGAAGCGATTGAACGCGCCAAGGCTGCCGAAAAGGCCTGATCCTTTTCAGCCGCTTAACAAAAGTCCCGCCAAGTTCTCCCGAACTTGGCGGGAATCTTGGTTGGTCAATCGCCCGCGATGCTCATGCCGTCCACGCGCAGCGTTGGGACGTCGATCCCGCGATAGATTTCAAGGTCATTGGCGGCAGTCAGCGCAGCGAACATATCGATGAGGTTGCCCGCAACGGTGAATTCGGCAATCGGTCCCGCCAATTCGCCGTTGACGATGCGGAACCCCGATGCGCCCCGGCTGTAATCGCCGGTCACGCCATTGACGCCGTGGCCGATAAGTTCCGTCACATAAACGCCGTCGGCAATGTCGGCCATCAGGTCTGCCGGGGTCAGCGTGCCAGCGGCCAGCACGACATTGCTGGCGGTAACATGCGGCGGGCCTGACGATCCGCGTGATGCGTGGCCAGTCGGCTGGCTGCCAAGCTGGCGGGCGGCGGCCGAATCCATCAACCAGCCGGTGATCCGTCCAGCTTCCACCAGATTGCGCGATCCCGTGGGCAAGCCTTCGCCATCGAACGGGCGCGAACGCATGCCGCGCCGCACATGCGGATTGTCGGTGATGGTGATGGCGCTATTGAACAATTGCTGCTCGTCCCGGTCCAGCAGGAAGCTGGCCCGCCGCGCGATTGAAGCGCCCGACATTGCGCCAAGCAAGTGTCCGATCAACGAATTGCCGACGCGCGGATCAAATACGACCGGCAACTGGCCACTCTTCACTCGTCCGGGATTAAGCCGCGATATGGCCCGTTCGCCTGCCTCGCGTCCAATTTCGGCGGGGCTTTTGAGGTCGGCGGCATAGCGCGTGCTGCGCCAGGAATAATCACGCTGCATCGTGCTGCCCTCGCCCGCAACGACGCTGGCAGAGATGCTGTGGCTGGACGCGGCATAGCCCCCGGAAAAACCGTGGCTGGTGGCCAAGGCAAACAGACCGCGTCCGGCGCTGGCGCCTGCGCCTTCGCTGTTCGTGATCCCGGCAACGCTACGCGCGGCATCCTCGGCCTCTTCGGCAAGGCGGCGCAAGTCCCGCGGGCTGCGTTCAGTCAGATCATCCAGATCGAGATCGGGCGTCGCTTGCCGCAGCAGCATGTCTTCGGGGGCAAGGCCTGCAAACTTGTCTGGCGGCGCAAGCCGGGCCATCGCCACCGCGCGGTTGGCAAGCTCATCAAGGGCTTCATTGCCAAGATCAGTTGATCCGATCGAGGCCGAGCCACCGCCTGCAAATACGCGCAAGCCGATGTGTTCGGATTCTGAACGTTCAACATCTTCGAGCGCACCCAGCCGCACTTGCACCGATTCGGAACCGCTGGCGACATAGATCGCATCGCTCGCATCGGCGCCAGCGCGGCGCGCGCGCTCAACCAGCGATTCGCACCGCTCTTGAGCTTCGGCGGGTGATAACATGAACAGACCTTTCGCAAGCGATTAAGGCTGCGGGGTCTAGCGCCCACGTGTGGCGGGGGCAATCAGGCTCTGACGCGGTTTCGTTCAGAACAGCAGGCTAAGCAGCTTGAACAGGCCCGTAATGGCAAAGGGTAGCACTGCGGCGAGTAGCCAGACCCGCACTTGATCACGGCGGAAAGCGGCCTTGAAGCCCATATTCTGCGCTTGTTCGTCGCTCAGATGTTCCCAGCGGCGTTCAAAATTGCGAAACAGCGGGATGATCGCGGCGACCAGAACGACCAGCACGAACAGCGGCAAAATCGATGTGTTGGTGCCCTGAATTTCATGCATCGTCACAAAAATTTGCAGGCTGGTGTAAACCAGCAGGCCATAAGCGACGTTATCGCTCATCTTCTTGCGCCAATCGACCTTGCGCTGCGGCGCGGCCTGTTCAGTCTGGAGGGCCTTGTTCATGGCACTGCCTTGTTTTTGATCCTGATCCCATTTCACTAAATCATGCGGCACAATCGACTGCAAGGTTAATTCACTGCTAACCATCCCATAGTAGGACGGACGCTTGTGCCATGCATAAATCCTGCCAAATTGCATGAGGCGGGTTTTCCGGGCGATTGCGACGCGCTATTGAGAGTGGCTTGAGCTTTAAAAAAGACTGAAAAGATGACCCTGACCCAAGACGCCCCTGTCGTTTTCAACGCCGCTCCGCCGATTCCGCAGGGCGGGCTTGAGGTTGTGTCGATTGCCAAGTCTTATGACAAGCGCGCGGTGCTTAGCGACATTTCGCTGTCGGTTGGCAAGGGCGAAGTGGTGGGCCTGCTGGGTCCAAACGGCGCAGGCAAGACCACGTGCTTCTATTCGATCATGGGCCTGGTCCGTCCGGATTCGGGCCGGATCCTGCTGGATGGCGTAGATATCACCAAGCTGCCGATGTATCGTCGTTCGGTGTTGGGACTGGGCTATCTGCCGCAGGAAACCTCGATTTTTCGGGGCATGACGGTCGAACAGAATATCGCCACCGTGCTTGAACTGATCGAACCTGACAAGACAACACGCGATGCAGAACTCGAACGCCTGCTCGACGAATTCGGCCTGACGCGGTTGCGCACCAGCGCGGCCATGGCGCTTTCCGGCGGTGAGCGCCGCCGCTGCGAAATTGCGCGGGCGCTGGCGGCACGGCCTTCGATCATCCTGCTCGACGAACCGTTTGCCGGTATCGATCCGCTTTCGATCAGCGACATTCGCCATTTGGTGACGGATTTGAAAGGGCGGGGAATCGGCGTGCTGATTACCGATCACAACGTCCGCGAAACGCTGGATATCGTTGATCGCGCCTGCATCATTTATGGCGGGCAAGTTTTGTTTGCGGGCAGCCCGGAGGCACTGGTTGCTGATGCCAACGTGCGCCGCCTCTATCTGGGCGAGGGCTTCACACTCTGATGTTCCGCTCAGGGGGTATCTAGATCATGGCGCTCGGCCCAAGACTGGATATCCGGCAGTCCCAGTCGTTAGTGATGACGCCGCAATTGCAGCAGGCCATCAAGCTTCTGGCGTTGTCGAACCTTGAAGTCGAAACGTTCATCGGAGAGGCGATGGACGCCAATCCCTTGCTTGAAATCGGCGAAACTGCCCCGCCTGAAATGGGTGAAGCGGTGCCAGAGGAATTGCGCCGCACGCATCTGGAATCCTCGCCGGTTGATCAACTTGTCGCCGAAGGCCGTGTGGCCGAGGATCGCCCGCTGGATATTGATGCCAGCGCGTTAGACCGGGACCGCGATACCGGAGACGGCGGGTTGATAGACTTGTCGTCGGCGCGCGATTTTACCGGCGGCGGCGGTGAAGGGCCGGATATTGATGAGCGTGGGCGTTTTGACGAAACTCTGGCGGAACACCTTCACGCGCAGATCGGTGCAACCACGTCCGATCCGCAATTGCTGTTTGCGGCGCGCTGGTTGATCGATCAAATCGACGAGGCGGGTTATCTGACCATCCCCTTGAACGAGGCAAGCGAAGCGTTGGGCCTGTCGATGGTTGTGTCAGAGCGCGCATTGGGCCTTGTACAATCGCTTGATCCCACCGGGGTGGGTGCACGCAATCTGGCGGAATGCATCGCGCTGCAAGCCAAAGAGGCGGACCGATATGATCCGTGCATGGCGCGGTTGATCGATAATCTGGAACTGGTCGCACGCGGCGAAGTCGCTCGGCTCAAACGGTTATGCAATGTCGATGACGAAGACTTTGCCGATATGCTGGCGGAGTTGCGCAGCTACAATCCGCGTCCCGGATCGCGCTTTGGCGGCGGTGTGGGTGAAGCGGTGGTGCCCGATATCCTGATCCGTGCCAGCAAAGACGGCGGCTGGGACATTGCGATCAATCAGGCAACACTGCCGCGGCTGATCGTAAACCGCAGCTACTATGTTGAAATGCGCGGGGCCTGTGTGTCCAAGGACGCCAAGGCATGGCTGGGGGAAAAGCTGGCCGATGCCAATTGGTTGCTCAAGGCGCTCGACCAGCGGCAAAAAACCATTCTGAAAGTGGCTGCAGAGATTGTGAAGCAGCAAGATGGCTTCTTCCGCAAAGGCGTTGCGCACCTTCGCCCGCTCACTTTGAAAACCGTGGCCGACGTTATTGCGATGCATGAATCGACGGTCAGCCGTGTCACTTCGAACAAGTACCTGCACTGCGATCGCGGCACATTTGAACTGAAATACTTTTTCACTTCGGGCGTTGGTTCGTCTGATGGCGAAGGGGCGTCTGCCGAAGCGGTGAAGGCATCGATCCGCCAGTTGATTGACGCTGAAGACCCCAAGGCGGTGCTTTCAGACGATGCACTGGTCGATCTGTTGAAAGCAAAAGGCTTCGACCTTGCCCGCCGCACTGTGGCCAAATACCGCGAGGCCATCGGCCTTGGCAGCTCGGTGCAGCGCCGCCGCCAGAAGACCCTTGCCGGGGTGCGCTGATCTAGTTTTGAGGCCGCTCTGCCAGCATGTGCTGGATCATGCCCTGCAAGTTGGCATCGTAGCGCGCCAGAACCTGATGGTCTTCTGCGGTATCCCAATGCGTGATCAGTTCGCGCCCATTGAACCAGTGCAGCGCATAGCCGGGCGGATCGGCGATGATGAGTTGGCGCTGGTCGGGCATGTCGGGATCAATCGGCCGCAGATCCAGCGCCACTTGCGGCGCGGTTGATGGGCAGGTGGCGACAATCGTGCCATGCCATGCCGTCGTAATCGCGCGATGAATGTGGCCGCAAATCACGCCAACCACATTCCTGCGCCCGCGCAAACATTGGCCAAGGCGCTCCACCCACGGTTCAGCCGGGTCGGTGTTCATCCACGGTATGCCCACTTCGACTGGCGGGTGGTGCTGCACAATCAGCGTGCGAACATCGGTCGCTTCATCCAGCCGTGCGTTGAGCCACGCTGCACGCGCCTCGCAGAAAGCACCGCCATGGCGCCCTTCTTCCAAGGTATCGAGGACGATGATCCGCAGCGGGCCACCTTCGATAATGTATTGCAAGAAGCCGCCGTTAAACGTGGCTTCGGGAAAGACAGCAGCAAACGTTGCGCGCTCGTCATGATTGCCAAGTGCATAATGTACCGGGAAGGGCAGATCGGCAAAAGCCTCGCGCAGGCGTTCATAACTGGCGCGGTCACCGCGGTCGATCAGATCGCCGGTGGCAAGCAACAAGTCGGGGCGCGGCTCCATGCTGGCCAAATGCTCAAGCACGCGGTCAAGCCGCTGCCGGTTGAATTCACCGGGGGTATCAGGTTCGAACCCCAGATGAATGTCGGTGACCTGTGCAATCAGCATAATCCCCCGTCAACGCCCTAGTGCAGCTTGACCGGGAACCGTGGACGATCAGCCACGGCTACAGTCTGTGCGACGTCTTTTTTTCTATCGTTCCTGGGTGCCCAAGGCGCTCCTGCATCCATGTGGTAAGAGTGGCACATTGCGCACGATGAATCGACAGGGGCCTTTACGGAGGCGGTCGTTAGCTTTGCGCCTTCGCCGCCAACATGGCACGAACGGCAGCCGCCCTTGCCATCGATCCCCGGCACCAACAGGTCCGTGGCCTTGTTCGAAGTGCCAGCTTCGGTGTGACAATCGGCGCAATCGCTTTTGTTATGGGGCTTATGATCGAACCAGCCCTTTTGGTAATAGCGATTGTTCTGAGCAACCGGCTGGACCGAAAAGCCGCCGCTGGCCATCGTGCCGCTGCGCGTTACCGTGTGGCAATCGTAACACATTCCGCCGTTGGAGAAGACTTGCGCCACGGCCTGTTCGGCGCGAGTCGGGTAGAAACGCACGGCGCGCGCATAGTCCGCTGCGGTTGAGCGCAAGGCGGCATCGCCGGGTACGCGGCGCGCAAGGCCAGACAAGTTGGCTGGGCGGGCAGGCGCACCGCTGCGATAGAAGCTGCGCAATTCGGCAACGACTTGCTCAGGCTCACCATGGCGCAGCGTGCGGAAGGTGCCGCCCACTTGATCAAAGCTGAGCGAGTGGCAAGACTGGCACGATTCTTCCATCTCGACCGGCTTGAAGCGCGTGCCGGTGGCGTCGGATTCATGGCAATCCTTGCAATTTAGTGCATCGGTTTGCGCAAAACGTCCGGGCATCCGCCGCACCATCTGGGCAATGCCATTGGTCTTTGACAAGTGCTGACCGTGCGTGAATTTCAGCCCGTTGTTTTCCTGCAGGCTGGGCGTCCAGTTGGCGCGCGTGAACACAGGTTGGTCCCCGTCCATGCCGCTGATGATCATCGGCTTGAACTGGGGATGGGCCGTTCCGAAATCGGCGGCATCGGCGATCTTCGTATCGGGCAAGCGACCTTTCATCCCGTCATGGCAATCCGCGCAGAATTTCTGCTGGGTGGCAGGCATAGCGCCTTCACCTTCATGTTCGGTGTGACAATCGACACACCTTCCTGCCGGACGGTTGAATGCGGTGGCAACTGCGCGCTGAATCGCGGCCATTCCCGAAGGTTCGCCGCGTGCCTTCAGCAGGCGCGATTTGTCGGCGATGTGATTGTGTGCGTCTTGGGTGTGGCAGGTGAGGCAAGCCTTGTCGGTGACCGCCACGAAAGCATCAGTGTGGCACGCCTGGCAATCGCTGCCGAGGTTCTTGTGGGCAAGGCTTAAGGGACCGGACGACCATGTCTGATCGGCGTGGAAGCTTTCGGGCCTGCGTGCCTTTTCCTGCATCGCCAGTGGTTTGTACGTGACATAGCTGTAGATCGGGAAGGCAAGGAACGCGATTAGCACCAATACCGCAAAGCTCCACGCCGACATCCGCTTGCCCGGCAACAAGCCTTTAAGCGTGTAGGCGGTGGTGATATCTTTATCTTCGGCGGAGTCTGAAACCGCCTCGACCCGGCGCACGGTAAACGTGGGCAGGCCGGTATCGCTATCGCGCGAAACGGTGATGCGGTGGCCGCCGAAGCCCAATTCTGCGCCGACAACGGGATCGAGCGGGGCTTGCGTGGTCGACCGGCCGTTCAATTCGAACGCAAGGTCGCCAACCGAGGTGATGGTCAGACTGCCGTCGGCGTTTTGCACCACGCGCGCATGGCGCGGATCGACGGCAAGGTCGGGCAAGTGGATACCGTTGGCGGCATCGCGGCCAATGGTGAGTTCGCCGCCCTCAATGGTTGAGGGACGCACGATCTCCTCACCACTGGATTTGAGCGCGATCTGGCGGACAAGAAAGCTCATTGATCGCTCACCAGTAGAAGAAGACGCTGACGATATGGGCGGAGAGCGCCGCAATCAGCGCAAAGGTCACGGGCACATGGATATAGAGCCAGGCCTGCAACCAGGATTTCAATTTCAAGTGTCGTCGCATTCGTCCCAGCATGGCCTCTTTGCGCGTCAACAGCGCATCGACTTTGTCTGCGGGATCATCGGCCAGGCGCGGCTTGTATGTGCGCATTCGGCGCAGTTCAGCAGCGGCGTGGCGCGTGGCGCACTTGGGGTAATTGCCGGTGATGCGGTTCCAGAATGATCCGGCGAAAGGGTCTTCCTCAAGGCTGAGATTGACCAGCGCGGCGCTTTGCGGATCGAGCGGCTGGGCGGCGTCGTGAATTTGCCGGTCCAGCGAACGCACCGCCTCGATCATCTGCTTTTCGGTAATCGCGCCTTCGTTGTCATAACGGTTGGCGGAAAGGGCGCGCGGCGCGGTGGCATAGACCCAGATGCCGAAAATACCCGAGGCGATGACCAGCAACATCAGCGCCCACGCCAGTGTGTGGACGTTCCAGCCAAAATGAAACCCGGAATGCAACGTGCCGATCACCGTCAGGCACAGGCCGAGGTAAACGTGCGCGCTGGTCCATGCCTTGAGGCTCCACCGGCCCGGCGTGATCGCGCGCTTGCGCATTCCCAGCATGGTCAGCCACAGGATCAGCAGCGCGCCGATGGTGCCCAGCGTATAGCCCAGCCAGCTTGATCCGAAGTGCTGCCCCGGCAGCGGCACGAAAATATACAGCGCCAAGAGGCCCAGCGCGAGCGCGGCGGACAGTTTGCCCCAGAACAGGTTGTTGTGGCGCAGGAAGCCTTCGTGCGTGCTGGTGCGGGCGCGGGAGGAACCGGTGCGCTTTTTGGGTGCGATGCTGGCCATAGCCTCAGGCCCCTTCGTTTTCGAGGCGCGAGACGGTCAGAAACTCGTCCGGGGACACGCGAATGGCAGCGCCCGTCGGGCAAGCGCGCACGCAACTTGGGCCACCTTCGATCCCGGCGCACATGTCGCACTTGATCGCCTTCTTGCGGTCGAGCAGTTCGTCCACCGCCGGATCGCCGGTATATTTGGTGTTCTTCTTAGACCATTTGTAAGGCGGCTCGCCCGGTCCCGGACCTGATCCGAACAACAGCCAATTGAGCAGCGACGGCTTTTTGGGCGGCACTTTGTCCATGCGGATCACGCCATAGGGGCAATTGCGCTGGCAATTGCCGCAGCCAATGCAGGTATCGTTGATAAACACTTCGCCGTCCGGACCGCGGCGGATGGCGTTGGGCGGGCAATCGGCCATGCAATGCGGGTGTTCGCAATGGCGGCACGATGTGGGGACGTGCAGGTGCGCGAAGCTTTTCCCCGCCTCACGATCCAACCGCGACAGGCCATCGTGGCTATCGGCGCAGGCCTTTTCGCAATTGTCGCAACCCACGCACAGGCGTTCATCGATCAGCAGAACGTCGGTCGCTTCGCCAAGGCCTTGGCTGACAAGGAATTTGGCTTGTTCTGAATAGAGATCGACGACGCCGGAGAAGCTATCTTTCTTGGATTCGATAAAGGCGTTGGTGGCGCGGCGCACTTCCATGTCTTTGTGCGCGCGTTCGAGCAGTGCGGGTTTTGCCGCCAGCACGCGCCCGAATGCCTCGCCATCGATCTTGATGACTTCGCTTTTGATCGCGGCGCGCACGGTGGCGGTGCGGCGGCCGCCATCGATCAACGCCATTTCGCCAACATACGATCCGGCGGGAAGGTAGGACAGGAACACCGGCTTTCCGCCGACTTCCTTTTCGACGATCATGGAGCCGACGCGGATGACGTAGATGTCGTTATCTTCGCCGCCTTCGGTGATGATCGCATCGCCTGCACGGACCGAAACGATCTTGGCGGTTTCCACCACTTCGGCAACGTCGGCGCTGGTCAGACCCGATCCGAACATTTGCAAAATCTGCCGCTCGGTCGAGATGCGTTCAATTGCTCGCCGCGCCGTTGGCACCTGGCTTTGCAGTTTGAGCGCGGCGTTGCGGCTGATTTCGACGCAGACGGTATCTTCTGCGGCAACGATGGTAGCGCCGCGCCGACGCCCGGAAATCAGGCCGACTTCACCGAAAATCGTGCCTGAGGGGATCGGGATGACCTTGGCCGGGTCATTGGGATCGATGCGCACGTGGACCGAGCCTGATGCAATCGCGAACAGCGATGAACCCGGATCATTGCGTTCGAACACCACATCGCCCGCAGCATAACCGCGCGCTTCGGAATCGAGCATGAATTCGCGCAACTGCAAGGTCGTCATGCCTTGCAGGATGCCGACGTTTTCGCGCAGGAATTCGAGCCATTCGTTGACTGAGCGATTGCCCGGCAACTGGGCAAACTTGGCTTCGAGCAACGGCTCGTCAGCGGGTTTCAGCGTGGTGTTGCCATTGATGAATTCGACCACATCGTGGCCTTGATTCATGCAATGCTTGATCAGCGGATATCCCGCCAGTGCGCCGATCACGAAGATTCCCGGCGCGGTTGATTCAAATTGCGGCGACAGCGTTGGGAAGGCGAGCCTGTCCGCGCTGGCGAATTCGATGCCGCAGCCTTCGACAAAAGCGCGCGGCGGCGCAGATCCGATACGCGCGATGATCCGGTCACAACGAATGCGTTCTTCGCCATCGCGGGTGGAAAGCGTGATCCAGCCCGGCTCCACCGCCTTGGTTTCGGTTTCGTAGCGGATCGTCAGTTTGCCTGCCGCATCATCTTCGACCAGCGCCTTGGCGTTGGGTTCTTTGGCGGTGGCGAAACTTTCGCGCACGTTGGTGGATTTTGGGCTGCGGTTCAGCACGGTGACGACGTTGCCTTGCGCCGAATCTTCGACGAGGCCGCGCGCGTTTTCGATTCCCGCGTCGCCCGTGCCAATCACGATGATGTGCTGATCCAGCACCGCATAAGGATCATCAAGCTGATAGGTAACGTGCGGCAGATCGCCGCCGGGGCAGCGCATCAGGTTGGGATTGCCCTGCGTGCCGATGGCCAGAACCACGGTTTCTGCCATGACCGTTTCGCCATTGGTCAATTCAATCGCATAGGGCGGGGCAAATCGTTGCACTTCGGTGGTGGTGGTCGATCCATCGCGAGCACGGCTGACGATCTTCTGGACCGACCCTTCAATTGCAGGGCCAGTGCCTTTGATCGATTTCACATCGGCATTGTATTTTACGTTCACGGCAAGTTCGGCGGTTCGCCTGTTCCATTTGTCGAGAATGTCTTCTTTTTTGCCGGCGTCAAATTCCTGATCGGAGCGCAAGATCAGCTGGGATGGCGTCGCCATCACATGCTTGCCCTTTTGGTACTTGTAGATCGTGTCCGAGAGATGATCGGTTTTTTCTAGCAGAACATGCGCAAGACCGAGTTGCGCCGCCCGTCCAGCCGCGCTCATCCCTGCGGGGCCGGAACCGATAATCGCAACTTTGAAAACCTCGCCCACCGGTTCGCGTCCCCCACATCGCACACAAAAACGGCGCGTGTTTCCACGCCTGTCATTGTCAAAAATCTGAAATGCGACCCCTGTTTGCGCGACTTTACCCGATGCGTCACGCATTGCCAGTCGCAATTTGCGCATGTGGCGGACAGATGATGGTGCTGGGCGTTCAACCGCTTGCAACGGACCCGTTCCACGCGATATGCGCGATACCAGCGACGGTGCTGCCCAAGGTGCCTGACAGGAGTTTGCAATGACCGAGCCACAGCCTCCGCTCACTTCTCAAGCGGAAAAGCGCGATGATGCGCAGACTGGCTCGCGTTTTGGCAAGATTGCGTTGGTGGCCGCTGGCGTGATCGCACTGGGTGCCGGAGGTGTGGCGATGATGCGCGGGCCAGAAACGCCGCCGCCTGCGGCAGTCCCGCCCCCCGTTACGCCCAATCAGCAGCCCTCGGTTGATGATGTTATTGCCAAGCTTGAGAAGAAGCTGGCTGAAACTCCTGATGATGCCGAAGGATGGCGGATGCTGGGATGGTCCTACTTCCAGACCGAACGCTTTGCCGAAGCTGCCACCGCGCTTAAACAAGCGACCAAGCTTGATCCCGAACATGCCGAAACATGGTCGTTTCTGGGTGAGGCACTGGTGCTCGCCAGCAAGGAAGAGGGCACAATGCCGCGCGATGCCAAGGCGTCGTTCGACAAGGCGATCAAGCTTGATCCCAAAGACGCCCGCGCGCGGTACTTTCAGGCAGTGTCGCTCGATCTTTCGGGGCGGCCACGTCAAGCGATCAATGCCTGGTTCAAACTGCTCGAAGATACTCCGGCTGATGCGCCCTATGCCGACGACATTCGCGAAGTGATCCGCAGTGTTGGTGAAAAACGCAAGATCGATGTGGAAAAGCGTCTGGCCGAAGCAAAGTTTGCAAGCCCTGCGAACGGCACCGTTACCGATGGTCCGCAAAAAGCGGCAGCAGGTATTCCCGGCCCAACGTCTGAACAGATGAAAGCAGCCGCTGGATTACCCAAGGGCCAACAAGAAGCGATGATCCGGGGCATGGTTGATGGATTAGAGGCCAAACTGGTAAAGAACCCGGCGAATACCGATGGCTGGATCATGCTGATGCGCAGCCGCATGCAACTGGGCGAACCCAAAAAGGCGGGCGAGGCCTTGCAAAAAGGACTGGCTGCATCTCGCAATGATAGTGCTGCGGCGCGCAAATTGCGTGAAGCGGCGTCGAGTCTTGGGATACCTCAAGCCTGATTCGCAAATTTTGGGCTGCCAACACTGCGCAAAAATGCACGAACATTAACGGCCTGCAATTTTTGCGATTTGCAAAAAGCGGTATGATTCACATCGGGACAGATTGGATCGCCCGGAAAAATTGTCCAGAAATGAGTCATTACCGGGCGAAAGGGTGGTTAACGGCATCCATTCATATGCTTGCGTTTACAACAAATTAACCTTTCATGTTCATTCATCCTATGGTTAATGGCGATGAACACGGATTGATCCGAGGTTAATTGCCACAGGGACATGGCAAGTTAAGGGGCGGTTGAATGCGCGTACTCCTGATCGAAGACGAACCGACAACCGCCAAGGCGATTGAGCTTATGCTCACGACCGAAGGCTTCAATGTCTATTCAACCGACCTTGGCGAAGAAGGCCTCGATCTCGGCAAGCTTTATGATTACGACATCATTCTGCTCGACCTGAACTTGCCGGATATGCACGGCTATGATGTGCTCAAGAAATTGCGCGTCGCCAAAGTACAAACCCCGGTCCTGATCCTGTCGGGCATTTCGGAAATGGATAGCAAGGTCCGCTCATTCGGCTTTGGTGCCGATGATTACGTGACCAAGCCTTTCCACCGTGAAGAACTCATCGCCCGCATTCATGCGGTCGTTCGCCGTTCCAAGGGCCATTCGCAATCGGTCATCCGCACCGGCAAGCTTTCGGTCAACCTCGACGCGAAGACCGTCGAAGTCGATAGCGCCCGCGTGCACTTGACCGGCAAAGAATACGCGATGCTTGAACTGCTCTCGCTGCGCAAGGGCACGACGCTGACCAAGGAAATGTTCCTCAACCACCTTTACGGCGGCATGGACGAACCCAAACTCAAGATCATCGACGTGTTCATCTGCAAGCTGCGCAAGAAACTGGCGCATGCCTGTGGCGGCGAAAATTACATCGAAACCGTCTGGGGCCGCGGCTATGTGCTGCGCGATCCTGACGATTTGGAAGCGACTGAAGCCGCTTAAACTTCAATTCCCGATCCATCCCCGAAACGGCCCGCCATGTTTGGCGGGCCGTTTTGGTTTGTAGCAGGCCATTGACCGCTTGCCGCGCGCCTGCCATCCGCCGCCAAAATCACTGAGGCTTCGATGACTGCGCACAAATCTGGCGATCCGACGACGCTGAACCGGCTTTATGGCCGCGCCAAGGGCAAGCCGCTGCGGCAGGGCCAGCAGGGGTTGGTTGAAACTTTGCTGCCCAAAATCGCAATGCCTGCCGAAGGGCCGATCACTGCCGAGGCGCTGTTTGGCGATTCCCGCGCCCTGCATTTCGAAATCGGCTTTGGCGGGGGGGAACATATGGCGTATCGCGCCGATATGCTGCCCGATCATGGTTTTATCGGCGCGGAACCCTTCCTCAACGGTGTGGCGCAGGCGCTGACGCATGTGGCCGGGGACAATGGCACGCACGCCCCGCTCGGCAATGTGCGCATCCATCATGGCGATGCTCTGGAAGTGCTCGCGCGTATTCCGGATGGGGCGCTGTCGTTTCTGTATCTGCTCCATCCTGATCCCTGGCCCAAGGCCCGCCATGCCAAGCGGCGGATGATGAATGATGGGCCTATCGATATGTTCGCGGCCAAACTACGGCCCGGCGGCGAGTTCCGCTTTGGCACTGATCATGATGTTTACTTGCGCCATGCATTGATGGTCATGCGCCGCCACAAACACCAGTTTGAATGGTTGGCCAAAGATTGTGCCGATTTCCAGAACCGTCCCAGCGGCTGGCCCGAAACGCGCTATGAACATAAAGCGCGCACAGTTTACAATCACGAAGTCTGGTACTTTCGCTATCGCAAACGCTGAACATCGGCTGGGCGCAAGATAGAGGCAGTTCGTGCCCACAAAATAATTCTTCTATTTTGGTAGACATTATTCGCGGCTATCGCCCTCTCCAACAGGGAAGGAATCGCGATGGAGTTTCTCGCCGGTATCGATTTTGCCGCGCTGCTGCCGTTCATCGCGGTGGGCTTTGCTGCGCAAATGATCGACGGCGCGCTGGGCATGGCGTTTGGGGTTATCTCCAACACGCTTATGGTTGGCGTGCTGGGCATCCCTCCCGCGCTGGCATCGCAACGTGTTCACATCGTAGAATGTTTCACCACGGCCACATCGGGCATCAGCCACCTGCTTCACGGCAATATCGACAAAAAGCTGTTCTTCCGCTTGTTGATTCCTGGCGTCATTGGCGGTGTGCTTGGCGCTTATGTGCTGTCGTCACTTGATGCATCGGTCGTAAAGCCGTGGGTTTTGATCTATCTTGCGGGTATCGGCATTTTCCTGCTGGTGCGCGGAATTCTTTACCCGCCCAAGATCAAGGACGCCAATTGGGTCGCGCCATTGGGGCTGATCGGTGGCTTTCTTGATGCCGCGGGCGGCGGCGGCTGGGGGCCGGTTGTCACGTCCAACTTGCTGATTCAGGGCGCTGATCCGCGCAAAGTTGTCGGCACGGTGAACTCGGTCGAGTTTTTCCTGACGCTGACCGTGTCGGCCACGTTCGTGTGGCAGCTTGGCTTTGCGGATCTTGCTGGCGCGACGCTGGGCTTCCTGATCGGCGGCATTGCCGCAGCGCCATTTGGCGCGTGGGCCGCCAAGCACATCCCTGCCAAGGCCATGCTGATTATGGTCGGTGTGGTCCTGACCTTAACCAGCCTATATGGTGCTTATAGCGCGCTGTCATGATGGTCAGGCGGGCGCTGACGTGTCCTGTGCAGCCATCACTACCGTCCACGGTTACACTGAATTAACCAAGACCTGACACGATGCACTCTGCCGAACGGGCTGATTCCGTCACCGGCAGGAGGGCACGATCATGGCGCGTTACGATGCGAGCGGACTGACCATTGCGGAACTGCGCGAATTTGCCAGCTTTGCCGCATGTGAACAACGCTACATCCGCCGCAGTCTGGACATCGCGCTGGGCCGGGGCAATGCCGTCAAACGCTGGGCGCGCGATGAGGATGAAGCCGCTTCGATCCGCGCGCAACTGGTCGCCTATCGCGATCTTGAACCGATGCGCAAAATGCTGCCATCGGTTGATGGACTGGACAGCTTGCAGCCATTCATGGCGCAGATCATGCACCAGACCGTATTCGATCTGCTTCAGGGCAGGATTGAGGGCTTTTCGGCCTATCGGTTTTTGTACGAGCGGCTGTTCGGGGCCGAAGTGCGGCCGTGGTTGCCTGCGGCGTTTTGCGGTGCCGCCGCTTTGCCCTTGATCCATCCTGACAAGCGCCGCGTCTTGCTCCAATCGATCAGCGAAGCCGCGGCTACGGCGCATGGCTGGTCCACCCGCGCACCATCGTTCTATCCAGAATTCGTCGAAGCCGAAGCCGCTTAGTTAAAGGCTGGCCGTCGGTGTTATTCGAACAGTCAACAAATGAGCGATGGCAATCGCGGATTTTTTGATCTGGGTCAGTTGACGAAGCCACACTTTTGGCCAAACCGGGCCGGACAAGGTGGAGGATTCGAATGGCAGATAATACGCAGATGGAACATGCGGACGTCATTATCGTGGGCGCTGGCCACGGCGGCGCGCAAGCGGGTATCGCTTTGCGTCAGAACGGTTTTGAAGGGCGCGTACTGGTCATCGGGCGTGAACCTGAAATTCCCTATGAACGCCCGCCGCTGTCCAAGGAATACCTGGCGCGCGAAAAGACGTTTGAGCGTATCTGCATTCGCCCTGAAAAATTCTGGGTCGATAAGGCCATCGAAATGCGGCTTTCGTCAGAAGTCGTGGCGATTGATCCGGCAGCACGCACCGTCAAGCTGGGTGATGGCTCACAGGTTCAATATGGTAAGCTGATCTGGGCAACGGGCGGCGATCCACGTCGGCTTTCGTGCATCGGCGCTGATCTTGTCGGTGTGCATGGCGTGCGCACCAAAGAAGATGCAGACCGCCTGATGAGCGAACTTGACGCTGGTGCCAAGACTGCGGTCGTGATCGGCGGCGGCTATATCGGGCTGGAAGCAGCCGCCGTACTGACGAAGTTTGACGTTCATGTAACCCTGCTTGAAGCCTTGCCGCGCGTGCTGGCGCGTGTGGCAGGGGAAGTGCTTTCAGACTTCTATCAGGCCGAACACCGCGCCCACGGCGTTGATCTGCGCACTGGTGCGGCGATGGACTGCGTCGAAGGCGATGGCGTTAAAGTAACTGGCGTGCGGATGGCTGATGGCTCGGTGCTTCCGGCGGATATCGTAATCGTCGGCATTGGCATCATCCCCTGCATTGGCCCGTTGATTTTGGCGGGCGCTGCGGGCGGCAATGGCGTTGACGTGGACGAGTTCTGCCGCACGTCGTTGCCCGATGTTTATGCGATTGGCGATTGCGCTGCGCATGCCAACGATTTTGCCGATGGCGCGGTGATCCGTCTGGAATCCGTGCAGAACGCCAATGATATGGCAACGACTGCGGCCAAAGACATTTGCGGTGTGCCCGTTCCGTACAAGGCAACGCCGTGGTTCTGGTCGAACCAATATGATCTCAAGCTTCAGACGGTTGGGCTGTCCACGGGCCATGACAACGCCGTTCTGCGCGGCGATCCAGCAACCCGTTCGTTCTCGGTGGTTTACCTGAAGGGCGGCAAGGTTATCGCACTGGATTGCGTGAACATGGTCAAGGACTACGTTCAGGGCAAGAAACTGGTCGAAGCACGCGCGCAGATTGCGCCGGAATTGCTGGCCGATGCCAGCGTGCCGTTGAAGGAAATGTTGGTTTAAGAATTTGGTTCGCGCAGAGTCCGCAAAGATCGCAGAGAGAATGCGTGTAAGCGCAGGTGCCTTAGTCAGACGCTAAGGCGGATATCAATGCTCTGCCTGCTAAGCAGACAGAGGTTGTTTATTTGTGCGCCCTCTGCGGCCTTTACGATCTCTGCGCGAACATTTTCACCGCCCACTTTGCCGCATCCGCCACGGCTGGATCGGCATCAGCTGTCAAAGCCTGCACTACGGGCAATAGGCCCACATCGCCGCTATTGCCCGCTGCATAAAGGCAATTGCGCACCATACGGTCGCGGCCGATGCGTTTGATTGGCGATCCTGAAAAAACCTTGCGGAAAGTGGCATCGTCCAGCGCCAACAGGTCTGCCAGCTTCGGCGCGGCCAGTTCAGCGCGCGGCAGGAACGCCCGGTTGGCTTGGGCGCTGGCGGCGAAGCTGTTCCATGGACAGGCCGCAAGGCAATCGTCGCAGCCATAAATGCGGTTGCCCATCGCGGGTCGGAATTCTTCGGGCACCGGTCCTTTGTGCTCGATCGTCAAATAGGAAATGCAGCGCCGCGCATCGAGCCGGTAAGGTGCGGGGAAGGCATCGGTCGGGCAGGCCGTCTGGCAGGCGCTGCACGAGCCGCAGCGGTCAGCGTGCGGCACGTCTGGGGCAAAGTCTATCGTGGTGTAGATCGCGCCCAGAAACAGCCATGAGCCATGCGTGCGGCTGACCAGGTTGGTGTGTTTGCCCTGCCAGCCAATCCCCGCCAATTGGCCCAGCGGTTTTTCCATCACTGGGGCAGTATCGACAAAAACCTTCACTTCTTCACCCAGTGCCTGCGCCAACAGCCAGCGTGCCAAGGCTTTGAGGTTACGCTTTACCACATCGTGATAATCGCCGCCCTGCGCATAGACCGAGATGCGCCCGCGATCGGGATAAGCTTCGAGCGCGCGCGGGTCTTGCGCGGGGGCATAGCTCATCCCCAAAGCGATCACACTGCGCGCTTGCGGCCATAGCGATTGCGGGCCGCGGCGGTGGTGGAGGCGCGTTTCCATCCATTCCATCGTGCCGTGGTAGCCATCGCCCAGCCATTGTTCCAGCCGCTCGCCCCATTGCGGATCGTCGGCGGCAGGCGCGATGCCGCAAGCGCCAAAGCCAAGACGCGCCGCCTCGGCTTTCACCTGATCCTGCAGAAGTTCTGCTGCGCCGTTAACCAAACTTGCTGTCCCGCTCGTTCATGGCTTATCGATATCGCCATGATCCATGAAAATCGAGCTAGGGGAATGGCAGGTGTCCGGCAACGTCGTTGACGCAGAGGGCACAGAACTTGCCATAGAGGCGCGCGGACTGGTCAAACGCTTTGACGGGTTCACTGCCGTCGATGGCGTCGACATTTCGGTGCCCAAAGGCTCGATCTACGGAATCTTGGGGCCGAATGGTGCGGGGAAGACCACGACGCTGCGGATGCTGCTGGGAATCATCGATCCCGACGCAGGCTATCGCCGTGTGCTGGGCAGCGAACGCCCGACCGATGTTGCGCGGCGCATCGGGTACCTGCCCGAAGAGCGCGGGCTTTATCCGGCAATGAAGGCCTATGAGGCGATTGCCTTTCTTGCCGCATTGCGCGGGGTGCCACTGAAAGAAGGCCGCCGTCTGGGGCGCGAAATGCTGGAGGAGCATGGGCTTGGTTATGCGGCTGACCGGCAGATCCGGCAGATGTCGAAAGGCATGGCGCAGCAAGTGCAATTGCTGGGCACGCTGGTTCACCAACCAGATCTTGTTGTGTTTGATGAACCGTTCTCCGGTCTCGATGCGCTGAATCAGGGCAAGCTGGAACGGATGATCCGGGCGCTGGCGGGGCGCGGGACGACGGTGATTTTTTCGACTCACGTGATCGCCCATGCAGAACGGCTGTGCGATCAGGTGGCGATCATTGCAGGCGGCAAAGTGCCGTTTGCAGGGCCAGTGGATGTGGCGCGTGATCGGTTGCGCCCGCAAGTGCGGCTGGAGACGCGCGCGCAGGACGGGGGGTGGCGTGCCGCGCTGCCTGCCGATGCCCGCCACGAAGGCGCGTTCTGGCATTTCAGCTTGCCCGAAACCGGGGTCGAACCACTGTTGCGCGCGTTGATCGAAGGGGACGCGGGCATCCTGAGCCTGTCGATTGAACGCGCGGGATTGCACGATGCATTTGTGGCCATCGCGGGCGAGGCTGCGGCAAAGGCGCTTGAAGAAGGCGAGGGAGAGGCCCGATGATCGCGATGCCTGAAAAGCTGCGCGCCGCGCTGGTGATCGCGCGCCGAGATTTCATCGCCGTGATTTGGTCCAAGACCTTTATTTTCTTCCTGATTGGTCCGCTTTTTCCGGTACTGGTTGGCGGGCTGGCCGGAAATATCGGTGCCAAAGTGCAGCAAAATGTGGATCGCCCCACCATTGGCCTTGCGATGAGCGGCGCGGACGCAGACCGGATTTTGGCTGCACGTGCAGACCTTGACGGGCGTTTGGCAGGGCCGATGCCGGATATTGTCGTGCTCAAACGGGTAAGCGAGGGCGAAGCGTTCGATGCGCGCGCCGCGCTGATCAGCGCCAAACAACAAGTCACCGCGGTGCTAAGCGGTACGCTGGACGCGCCAAGGCTGGCTGGGCCGCCAGAGCGGCTGCAACAGTGGGCGGGGCTGGTGTCCAATCTGGCCGCCCATGCGCGGTCGGGCAGTGTGCTCGACTATCCCTCCGTCGGGCTTGAGCAAGTAACGGGTTCCGTCGCCAAAGTGCGATCGGGTCAAGCCTCTACGGCGCAAGGCGGGCAGGTGCTGTTGTTCCTGCTCACGATGTTGCTGGCGGGCATGGTCCTGTCCAACCTTGTCGAGGAGAAGGGCAACAAGATCATCGAGGTGCTGGCCGCAGCCATTCCGATGGACGCGATGTTCATGGGCAAGCTGTTTGCGATGTTGGGCGTCAGTCTTGTCGGCATTGCGGTGTGGGGCGCTCTTGGCGGCGCTCTGGTGATGCTGGGTGGGCAAAGCCTCCCCGCCTTGGCCACGCCTGCTGTGGGCTGGCCGCTGTTCCTGCTGTTCGGGTTCCTCTATTTCGCCATGGCTTACCTGCTGCTGGGATCGCTGTTTTTGGCCGTGGGCGGCATGGCGAGCACGGTGCGCGAAGTGCAGACGCTGTCGATGCCGGTGTCCATGTTCCAGTTGATGGTGTTCTTCTTTGCCAGCTATGCGCTGACGGCGGCAGGGACGTGGGTCGAATGGCTGTCATGGATTTTCCCGGTCAGTTCGCCTTACGCCATGCTGGCGCGTGCAGCACAGCATGAAGAAGTCTGGCCGCATCTTGTGGCGCTGGGCTGGCAAGTGCTGTGGGTCGTGCTGATCGTTCGGGCAGGCGCACAATTGTTCCGCCGCAGCGTGATGAAATCAGGGCCTGCACGGCCCAAAGCATCGCGAAAGCTTGAAAAGCGGTAATCTCTCCTCACCTATGATCTTCATCACGATGGGATTGGCAGACATGGCTACAACAGGCCAAGTCCTGTCGATGGGCCGCAATCCCTGGGCCCTCTCAACCCTTCCAGCCCATCGGCAGGACACCGAGGTTAAAGCCATGACGCGAAACGTGATTTCCAATGGTCTCCCGCGCCGCCGCGTTCTGGCGTTGTTGGGCGCGAGCGTTGCCATGCCTTTGGCAAGCGCATGCAGTGCCAAGCCTGCTGCCAAGGGCAAATTCCCGATCGAGAAAAGCGAAGCTGAATGGCGGCGATTGCTCACCCCTGCGCAATTTTACATCCTGCGCGAAGCAGGGACTGAACGGCCCGGCACATCGGCGCTGAACAAGGAAAAGCGCAAAGGCACGTTCGTTTGTGCCGCCGATGGCAATGCGCTGTTTGCATCATCGACCAAGTTTGAAAGCGGAACCGGCTGGCCCAGCTTCTGGAAGCCATTGCCGCGCGCGGTTGGCACCACCACGGATCGGACGCTGGGCATGGCCCGCACCGAAGTGCATTGCGCGCAATGCGGCGGGCATTTGGGCCACGTTTTCAACGATGGGCCGATGCCCACCGGACTGCGCTATTGCATGAATGGTGATGCTTTGACGTTCAAGCCAGCCTGAACTTTTAAACGCAAAGTCATTGACGCGACATTGTGATCTGCCATCGGGATGCCGTGCGCAGAATACTTGTCATGGCTTTGCTGTTTGTACCGCTGCTTTGGGCGACGTGGGGATGGCAAACAATCGCCCCAGATAGTGATCGCAGCCTTGTTCGCATCGATTCACTGACAGAAAATGTGCCGGACGCAGACCGCGCGGCACTCGGACCGTTCGAATTACAGCGGCTCTGGCGGCTTACATCAAGCAATCGCCGCTTTGGGGGATATTCTGCGCTGGTGCTGATGCCATCGGGGCAATTCCTTGCAGCGAGCGACCGCAATAGCTGGTTGCGCTTTCCCCCACCGATTGAAGCCGGGACGCAGGCTCTGCCAACAGGGCAGAGGCTCGTCCGGCGTTCGCGCAATGGTCAGCAAGAGCATTTTGATGTAGAATCCTTAGTGCGTGATCCGGCGGACGGCGCCTTGTGGGTGGGGCTTGAAAACGATCCGCGCGTTGCGCGCATCGACAAGCACGGCCGACGCGCCAGTCTATATATGGTTCAGGCTCTCCGCGACTGGCCCGAAAACGGGGCAGCCGAAGCCATGGCGCGACTGCCCGATGGGCGCTGGATCATGTTGTGCGAGACGTGCGGCGGAGGGCGCGGTGGCCTTCACTTAGGCTTGGTTTTTGCAGGACATCCGGGCGCATCGGCCCCGCAGAAGTTCGGAATTGTGCTGCCATCGGGCTTCGATCCAGTGGATATGGTGACGCTGCCCGATGGCCGCTTGTTAATCCTGACGCGCGCCTTCAACCTGTTCCCGCCGCGCTTTGCCAGCGGGATCGTGATCGCCGACATCGCGCAACTGAACCCCAAGCGTCCGTTGGCCACGCAAGAGCTGGCCCGTATTGAAGGGGCCGCCATGCGCGAAAACTATGAGGGCATGGCGATCCACCCGGAAGCGGGCGGCCAAATGGCGGTCTGGCTGATTTCAGATGCCAATGCTTCGGCGCTTCAGGAAACGCGGCTAATGCATTTACGGCTCAATCTGGCAAAACTACCACAAAGATAATATACCGATCCAAGACCAAAAGCCCCCTTTCCGCGATGGGAAAGAGGGCTTTTGAAATTCGGTCCCTTGCGGGAGAAGGTCTTAGGCAGCGACAGCCTTGACCAGATCGCGCTTTACCTTGAGAGCGCGCGAGCTGAGCTTCACATCCGACTGCTTAAGGAGCCAGTTATCAAGACCACCGTTGTGCTCAACCGAGCGCAGGCCGTGCGTCGAAACGCGGAACTTGAAGCTGCGATCCAGCTTCTCGCTCATCAGCGTGACGTTCTGCAGGTTGGGCAGGAACACACGCTTGGTCTTGTTATTGGCGTGGCTTACGTTGTGACCGACTTGGCGGCCCTTACCGGTCAGTTCGCAGATACGCGACATGGCTAAAACTCACTTGTCTGTTCGATAACACTTATCGGGAAGGCGCGGCTCTTATCTATCCAAGAGGCAAAGTCAAGGATTCGCACGTTGCGAAATCCGGCTTTGCGCATTAGCCGGGCATGGATGACCCGCTGGCCCCTTCCCGATCCGATGCGTGCCGCGCTGGCTCAAGCCGCGATAGCGCGCGATGCAGGCGAAGTGCCGATTGGTGCCGTGGTGGTGCGACAGGGGCAGATTATCGCTGCGGCCCACAACCAGCCGCGCCACCTTTGCGATCCTACAGCGCATGCCGAAGTGCTGGCGATTCGCGCAGCAGCCAGCGCATTGGGGCAGGAAAGGCTGGACGATTGCGACTTGTGGGTGAGCCTTGAGCCTTGCGCGATGTGCGCAGGGGCCATCGTTCACGCGCGCATCGCCCGGGTCTATTATGCAGCGCCCGATGCCAAAGGTGGCGCGGTAGAACATGGCGCGCGGGTGTTCGATCAGCCGACCTGCCTGCACCGGCCCGAAGTCTATTCGGGCATGGGCGAGGATGAGGCCGCAGATCTGTTGCGCACGTTTTTTCGCGAGCGGCGTTAGAAAGAGCGCCAGATTTTCACCGGGACCGAATCGGCTGGGCCGGGACCATTGGGGCAGCGTACCGGCTTCATTGCGCGCGAATGGCACACGTGAACTTCGCGCAGCCAGCCGCTGCGGTTCAACAGCAACTTGACCATGTCGGGCCTCAGGCGTGGATTGGCGATGATCATGGCTTGCCGCACCATCCCGGCATTCAGCCCGTCCTGACGCGATAGACGCGCCATGTCGGGGAACTGCATCGCCTGAAACAGCGCGCGGCCCTGATCGAAATAGGCGGCGGGGTCTTTGGTCATGCACGATCCGTGCTTGGCCCATTCGTGCATCATCAGGTCGGTGGAAGGCGTGGTGCACAAGTTGCGGCGCAAGGTTGCCGCATCGGGCGCGCGGCGTACCGGGCACCACTGCGGAAAGGCACTGCCTTTGCCATCAGGCCAAAGTCCGTGCAGCACGAAGCCAAAGCGGCCCATTGATCCTGAACACTGGGTTGTATTGGCGGGATTGCTTTTGCGGGTGCGGCAGAATTCGGGCGACCAGCTTAGCGCCAGAGTATAGCCGGTGATCGGCACCACGCGCGGAGGCTCGTCAGGCACCGGCATGGCAGGCACGGACACTTGCGGCGGCACCCGGCACTGCCAGCCTTGGGCCAGGGCCGAGGTGGCCATGGCGAGGCACAGCAGGGTGACGAGATAGCGCATGGGGCTAGCCCGCCTTGTCACGCTTCAGCCAGCTGTTCGAGGCGGGCAGGAACATCAGAATGCCTGCGACCATCACCAAAAGCACCGCGAGCGCCGAAAACGCGGCAAATGGCACGCCGATCATTGTGGCAACCGTAGGGATGCCCGCAAGGCCAATCACGTCGAGCGCCATCAACGCGAGCAGGAACCAGCGCGCAAAACCGATTCGGCCGCGTGAAACGACCAAACCAAGGCCGATCAGGACAGCGGCGTTGGTAAAAGGGCTTATCAAGATCATTTGCGGCGAAAGGCCGGTGATCTGGGCCATTGCTTCCAGGTGCAGCACGACGATGACAATGCGAATGATCTGACTGGCGATCAGCGCATATTCAAACCAGCGGATGGTGTTTGGACGAACAGCTTTCATGGCGCGCAGAGTGTCAGCCCAATGGCGTGAAGTCGAGGCCGATATCGGCGGCAGGCGCGCTTTGTGTCAGCCGACCGACCGAAACGTAATCTACGCCCGATGCGGCTATCGCGCCGATGGTATCAAGGCGAACGCCGCCCGAAGCTTCGCACGGCACACGGCCCGCAACGAGCGCCACGGCTTGGCGCAGCAGATCTGGCCCCATGTTGTCGAGGAGCAGGCGGGTGGCCCCTGCGGCAAGGGCTGGTTCGATCTGGTCAATGCGGTCAACCTCGCAGATCACGTCTGTGACGCCTGCCGTCAGCGCGCGGCGCACTGCTTCGGCAACGCCGCCTGCGACAAGAACGTGGTTGTCCTTGATCATTGCGGCATCCCACAGGCCCATGCGGTGATTGGTGCCCCCGCCGGTGCGTACGGCGTACTTTTCAAGGTGGCGCAGGCCGGGAATGGTCTTGCGGGTATCGAGCAGGCGGGCGCGGGTGTCGCCCATCGCGTCAACATATTGGCGCGTCAGGGTGGCGACGCCCGAGAGGTGCTGCACCGTGTTCAGCGCGCTGCGTTCAGCCGTCAGCATGGCGCGGGCATTGCCTTCAAGCCGCATCAGATCAGAGCCGGGGGCAACGCGCGCGCCTTCTTCGACCAGAATTTCGATGATCATCGCAGGATCAAGCGCGTGGAAAAACGCAGCGGCGATGGGCAGCCCGCACACGGTAATCGCATCGCGGCTATCCATAGCGCCAGTGAAGCGCGCATCGGCGGGGATCACGCTTTCGCACGTCACATCATGCCCGCCACCGGGCAAGCCCTGCCCAAGATCCTCAGCCAGTGTCGCGGCGACAAAGGCTTGCATGTCGAAGCCGGGAATAGAGAAGCTGCTCATGATGCCTGCCCTATCGCCGTGCGATGCGGGTGTCGAGGCAGACGCCCGCCGGAGGCAGCAGAATTGTTCACGCAGAGACGCAGAGAAGGAAGGGAGACGCAGAGAAGGTGCGCATGATCCCCGCGTCTCTCCTTCTTCTCTGTGTCCCTGCGTGAAACAAAACGGCTTCGCCGGGTAAGCGCAGGATCAGTGAACGAAGCGGGCCACTACATCGCGGTAAGAGCGCGAAACCTTCACCTCGGCACCGGATTCCAGCACAAGGAAGCATTCGCCGTTGGTGTGAGGGCGGACTTGACGGACTTGATCAAGGTTGACGATCTTGGAGCGATGGACGCGCTGGAACACGCGCGGGTCGAGGCGACGTTCGAGGTCTTTCATTGTTTCGCGCAGGATCAGCGAGTTATCGCCGGTGTAGATGCACATGTAATCGCCCGCTGCTTCGATGCGTTCGATGGTATCGACATCGACGCGGAAGATCTGGCCGCGATCCTTGATGTTGATCAGCTTTTCAAAGCGCCCGGCAGCGGGTTCGCCTTCATCTTCCATCTCTGCCATTGAATCAGGCGCAACTTCGGCGAGCACGATCTTGAGCTTGTCGGCTTCTTCCCGGCCCCGCTTTTCGGCGATGCGAGTGCGGGCGCGGTCAAGCGCGTCGGCAAGACGATCAACTTCAACCGGCTTGAGCAGGTAATCGACGGCATTGGCCTCAAACGCCTTGATCGCATGTTCGGAATAGGCGGTGACAAACACGAACAGTGGCGGATCAATTTCCATCACGCCTTTGACCACAGAAAAGCCATCGAATCCGGGCATCTGGATATCGCAGAATACAAGGTCTGGCTTTTCAGTCTTGATCTTGCGGATCGCTTCGCGGCCGTTCGAACAGGTGTCGATCACTTCGACATCGGGGAATGCCTCAAGCCGCAGTTGCAGGCCCTGGATAGCCAGTTTTTCGTCGTCGACGAGGATCGTTCGGATGGTCATGCGGTTCCCTTATGGATCACGTTTTGCCCCCGTGAATGCTCCCCTGTTGTAGCGCGCCCGGTCATTGCAAATCGGACAGGCCATGAGACAGGACGATGAAAGCGGCGTTCGGTTCCCAAAATCATGCCGTTACCCCTGCTGGACGGGGGCAGGAATGGCTGTTTGCGCACGTTCACGCGCTTCGAACGGCAGTTCAAGCACAACTTGGAACCCGCCTTCCGGGCGGTTGGAAATATCGAAGCGTTGGTTTTCACCATAGGCCTGCGCGAGCCGATCACGAATGTTGGCAAGGCCGATCCCGGTTGAATCGCTGCTTGCACCAAAGACTGTCGATGGGTCGGTGCCCGGTTGCAAGCCCGGCCCGGTATCAGACACGGTAACCCGCAGCACGGAACCGATGAGTTGCGCCTCAATGGTGATTTCGGCACCGTATTCGAGCGGGCTGACCGCGTATTTGATGGCATTTTCGACCAGCGGTTGCAGCAACAACGACGGCATCAATGCATTGCGCACCGCGTCATCAACGATAAATTCGGTACGCAGCCGTTCTTCAAAACGCATCAATTCGATGTCGAGATACAGCTTCAGCGTCTCAATTTCCTGCGCCACGGTGACGCGCGCGGTGGGTTCATTGACCAGCGTATAGCGCAGGAACGAGGACAGCCGCGAAAGCATCGCGTTGGCAGGCTCGGTCTGCTTGAGCAGGACCAAAGTCGATATGGAATTGAGCGTGTTGAACAGGAAATGCGGGTTGAGCTGATAACGCAGCATCGCCAGTTGCGCGCTGGTCGCCTGTGCTTCCAGCCGCATCAACTGATCGTTTTGTTCTTCCACCTGCAGGAAGAAATTGATCGCATAATACATCCCGGTCCACGAAATCAGCAGCGTAAGATCGAGGTAGAACACGCCGACGAACAATTGCGCAAAACTGGCGTCGCCATCCTGCCGGTAAAGGCTGATCACCCATGAATCGATGAATGCATAAAGCCCGACAGACAAGGACAGAACCAGCGCAGTGACGCCCCACGTAACGAACGGGCGCTTGCTCATCACCGCGCGGTAAATCACCGACAGGATCAACGAGATTGAAAAGCCGGTGATTGTGGCGATGACGACAATGACGAGGAACGACCACGGCTGGGCATTGGCGATCGATGAGACCGCGCGCAGCAGCATGGCGCCGCCCCAGCCAAGGAACTGCAAGCGCCAGAAGGCGCGGTTCTTGTTGCCGAAGAACGGCGTAGGTCTGAACGGCAGCGCAGCCATGAACGGGTTGTAACGGTTAGCGGACAGGGAATCTAGCCTTAGCCAAGTACACGAGGAAGGATGTGCAGATCATCCTTTGCTCGCCGTGTCGATGGCGGCTTGCAAATCGGCTGCAGGAACTGCGCCGGAGATCAACCTGTCGCCGATAACCCACGCAGGCGTGCCGTTGACACCCAATTGGCGGGCCAATTCCAGATTGCGCTTCAGTTCGTCTGCCACACTGCTGCTGGCACCAAATGTGCGCGCGGCGGCAAGGTCCAGCCCGGCGGCTCCGGCTGCGGCGGCGATGCTGCCCTCGCTGGGGCGCGGGCCTTCGAACATGATCTTGTGATAGGCGGAATATTTGCCCTGTGCTGCGGCGGCAAGCGCCATGCGGGCCGCAGGCGCACTTTCAGGCGCAATGATCGGCAATTCGCGGATGACCACGCGCAAATCGGGGTTCTTTGCGATCAGCCCTTCCAGCGCCTTCTGGCTTTGCCGACAATACGTGCAGGCAAAATCTGTAAATTCAACCAGCGTGACTTTGCCATTGGGGTTGCCCAGCACCGCGCCGGGGAACGGCGTTTCCAGCGCGCCGCGCATGGGCGCGATTTGCGCTGCGGATTCGCGCTGCTGCAGGCGTTCCATGGCTTGCGGCAGGATTTCGGGGTGTTCAAGGATGTAGCCGCGCACCAGCCCTTCAATCGCCGCACGCTCTTTGCCGTTAATTCCGGCGCTGGCGAGCGAGGCTTCAAGCTGCGCGTCGCTGCCCCCGGCATCGGACGAGTGTTGGTTTTCAAACCACCAGCCTCCGCCTGCGCCACCTATGGCAAACAAGGCCGCAACGAGGACGAAAGCGCCAATGCGCCGGGGTTGATTTTCAGCCATCGTCACAGGCTCTAGCGCGACTTGCGCTGACGCTCAATGATGGCACGCGCAGACATCGCAATGTCTTGGGCGCGCAGCCAATCAGATGAACCCTTGGGCAAGGCGGCTTCTGCCGCTTCGGCGCTGCGCAAGGCTTCGGGCAGCGCCATGTTCATCAGTTGCTGCTCGGCACTGGCCAGTTGGGCGCGAGGAATATCGCCTCGCGCCTGATAGACCACGCCAAGCTGATACCATGTGAAGGGATTGTCCCGATCACGCGCCACTGCCGTCTTGAGCACTTTTTCCGCTTCGGCAAAGTTGTTGGCGTTTTCAGTCGCGATCAGCGCATGACCAAAAGTGGTGGCGATCAGCGGTTCGTTGTTGGTGGCAGCAACGGCCTTGCGCAAGGGGTCAATTGCCTCGGCAGGGCGGCCGGATTCCAGCAGGATTTGCCCCTCCAGTTCCAGAAAGTACGGATTGGTCGGGTCTTGCGCGATCAAGGCCTTGGTTTCATCCAACGCTTTGTCCGCATAAGCTTCCTTGTGGAAAGCATAAGCGCGGGCATAGCGGGCGGGGACGTCGGTCAAGTAGGCAGGATAGGCACGCAGCGTATCCTGCGGATCGGCCAGATAGCCATAGAGTTTGGCTTTCACCCGCTGAAACCGTGCCTGTAGGTCAGCCTGCGGCGGCCTGTTCCAAGCCGGGTCCTGTTCATAAGTGTCCTGCAAAGTGGCAAGGCGATCTGACGTCATCGGGTGCGTGCGGTAGAATTCGGCATCAGGATTGGCGCTGGCGTTATAACCATAGCGAAATTCCTGATTTTGCAGCTTCTTGAAGAAGTCGATCGATCCGCGCCCGGACAGACCTGCTTTGGATAGGAACTGAGCGCCCGCCGCGTCAGCCGACGATTCCTGCGCGCGGCTGAATGCCAGAAACTTGCCCATCGCGGCCTGCTGCCCGGCCATAAATACGCCCATCGCCGCATCGGGCGATCCGGCAGCAGCAGCAAGGCCGCCCAATAGCAAGCTGAGAACGGTGATCCCGGTGGCGGGCTTCATGCCTTCGTCAAAGCGGATGACGTGTCCGCCGGTAATATGGCCCAGTTCGTGCGCGATCACGCCTTGCAGTTCGTTGACGTTATCTGCTGCGCCGATCAGCCCTGAATGGATGTAGATCGCCTGCCCGCCTGCGACGAATGCGTTGATTGAACCGTCGTTAAGCAGGACAAGATCAACCGCCCGCGGATCAAACCCGGCGGCCTGAAAGATCGGCGCGCCTGCATCGCGGAACAGGGCTTCTGTTTCAGCATCACGCAGCACAGATTGTGCGCTGGCGGGCTGGATGCAAGCCGATAGCGCGGCAAATCCGGCGGCCAGCGTAGCCAGAAGACGGTTCGAACGGGGGGCACGGGTGATCACAATTCCCGATTATCGGGCTTGGGCCTTAACGGCAACTGAAGAGCGGGCAGCGGGGCCATGTGCCGTGACTTTTGCCAAGAAGGGCAGCACGGCATCAAGCGCGCGGCTATCACGCGAAAATGGCCGCGCAAATTGCATGATGATCCCCTCATGCGTGACGCCTTGCAGCAGCACAGGCGTATTAGGCGCCCCGGCTTGCGTCAATCGCTGCGCCAGTGCGGTGGAATTGCGCGGCTTCACCCGCGTGTCAGCATCGCCCGTCACCAAAAGCATCGGCGGCGCATTGCCGCGCGCGAAGGTGATCGGCTGGGTCCTCGAGGGATCGGGCGCATCGCCAAAACTGTTGATCGAGGCTTCTGTATCGAAAGGGAAGAAGTCTAACGGACCGGCCAGTACCACCGTGCCCCGGATTGCCCGATCATCCAGCCCGACACCCTTGAGCCATCGCGCATCGAGCGTTAACATAGCTACGTTGTAGGCCCCTGCGGAATGCCCCATCAGCGCAATTCGCGCAGGGTCACCGTGATACTTTGCGGCGTTATCATGCACCCAGCGCAGCGCGGCCGCGCCATCCTCCAACATTCCGGGAAAGCGCGACTGCGGATAGAGGCGGTATCCAGCCAGCACCACAGCATAACCGCGCGCGCAAAGCGTGCGGGCGATGAAGCGGTAGTCGGTGGGATTGCCAGTGGCCCAACTGCCGCCGTGAATGAATACGACAATGGGTAGAGTGCTTTTGGCGCCTTGAGGCTCGAACATCTCAAGTTTCTGGGCAGGGTCAGGGCCAAACTGGGCAGCGGCCACCTGATGGATCGCGCCGTCGCCGCCATTCAGCAGCTTGTCCGTGCCATTGAGCACGGCCACCGCATTGTTTTTCAACGCATGTTGAAACGAAACAAAGCCGATAACGCCAAGCAGGACTAGCGTCAGCGTCGTCCAGCCGATCCAACCCATGCGCAGCTTACCCTTAGTCACCCGTGCCATTGCGCAGGGCTAGCAGGGCCAAGGCTTTGCAGGAAGCGGCCTATGCGGCAATCAGGTTGCGTGCTGCGCGTTCGAACAAGACCGCGTCTTCCATGACTTCACCGATCATCGCGATCTCGCCGTTTTCAAGGCGGCGCACGAGGACCAGCGCAAATTCCGCACCATCAGCGGGCGCAATTTCGGAAACCTTGCGTTGCGGCAAGGCGCGCAGCGATTCAACCAGCGCCTCTGGCCCGCGCTTGGCCAAGGCTTTGCCGGCTTCTTCGCGGCGCATCTGGCGTTCGGTATTGACCACGCCTTTCAGACCGCCCGAAGCTTCTGACAAGTAATGCCCAAGTTCGCCGCGACCAAGGCCAATGCGCTGGGCATGGGTAAGGGCAGCGGCATATTCGGTCAGGCGGGTCTTGTCGTAATCTGCGCCGAACACCAGCTTGACCACCGGGGTCATCGGCGCGCGTTCCTGCATCGTCAGGCCCGCATCGTCCAGCAGTTCGGCAAAGTCATCGGGCGCGTTTTGTGCGGCCAGAGCAAAGTCCCATGCACGGCCAATCGCGGCATAAAGTGCGCTGCGGGTGCGGTCTTCGCTTGAATTGGCGACGTGTGCCAGATCGCGCGCCGAAGCCAGCCAATCCGCCAGAGCCTCAGGTTCGTTCTGCGGCAGCGCCACAATTGCGGGCAGGTCTGAGCCAAAGGATGGTTCGGGAAAGGCTTCAAGGTTCAGCACGACAGGACCATCGGCCCAAGCGTCATTGGTTTCAATCAGCGAGCGGCGCGGCAGGGACTTTGGCGGCGTTTCATTGAGCACTTGCCCGATCGCCAGAAGCAATTCGTCCGTGGTTGCCTGATCCGCCAGTTCTTTCCAATTGATCACACCCATAATGTAATCGATCTGCAAGCCGTCGGACGAGAACGGCAACAGGATCCCGCGATAGAGGATCGTGCGGCCGTGCTGGTTGACGAATTCAGCCTCGAAACCAATCGGTGCCTGATTGGCGATGATCTGCATGTAGTGGTCAGTAATGCGTGAAAGCAGCGAACGGCCCGGCACTTGGCTCAACCGTTCAATCGCGGTCTCGGTGCCGCATTCCTCGGTTACTTTGCTACCGACAAACTTGATCGCAGGATCGTCAATGCCCTCATCGAAGTGAAGCAGCACGGCATTTTCGGCAAAGTCGGGATAGACCCCTTCCAGCAGTGTTGCCACGGGCGGGAAAGTGCGATCACCCAGCAGGCCTGCCCAGTAATTATAAGCGCGCACTTGCATGCGGCGCTCGTCCTGTCCGACTGGCGGAGGAAGCGGTTCGCTGATGACTTCGTCCTCGAACCCCGCAAGATCGAGTTCCGTATCGGTATCGTTCTGGTCAAATCCGCGAAAGCTATCCATCAGGCTCACCAAATCCCTTGTGTGGGACTGACTTGGCGCAACTTTGTAAAAATGTGCTTAAGTTGCGCCAGAGGTGGTGCCGCAATCTATCCGCGTGCGGCAATGGCCTGTGCTTTGGCCAAAAGCTGCTCGGCTTGGGTAAAATGCAGCAATTCCGCCATTTTCCCGTTAACGCGCAGCGCGCCTTTGCCTGCGTTGGCCGGATCTGCAAAGGCTGCAACGATTCCTTGCGCATCGGCAATATCGGCAGCGGTTGGCGCAAATACCTGATTGCACATCCCAAGTTGTGCCGGGTGGATCAGCGTTTTGCCATCAAATCCCGAATCGCGCGCTTGCACACATTCGGCTTCCAACAGCGCGGTGTCCTCAATCGCGTTGCACACTCCATCAAGGATGATCAAGCCATTGGCACGCGCGGCCAGCACGGCCAGCGTCAGCACCGGCACAAAAGCGGCGCGGCCGGGCAATTGCGCGATTCCGCTATCCTTGGCCAGATCGTTAAGGCCCAGTACGAAGCCTTGAAGGCGGGTGGTGGCGGCACAAGCCGCGATCCGTTCAAGCGCCAGCACCGCGCGCGGCGTTTCGATCATCACCCACAGCGCCACGTGCGGAGCAAAGCCTGCAGCATCCATCGCTTGCGATAGCGCGACAATATCGGCGGCATCATCAACTTTGGGCGCCAGCACAGCCTCAACCGGGGCAGCCCCAAGGGCTGTGAGATCGTCATGCCCCCAGGGCGTAGACAGCGCATTGATCCGCGCGATCAGACGGCGATGGCCAAAGCCGCCTGCCAATGTCTCGGCCACCAGCGCAGTGCGCGCATCGGCCTTGGCTTCGGGCGCGACGGCGTCTTCCAGATCAAGTGCCACCGCATCGCAATCCAGCGTTCGCGCCTTGGCCATCGCGCGCGCGTTGCTGGCGGGCATGTAAAGCACTGAGCGTAAAGGGCGGGAATCGATGGTCACGGGCGCTTCTCCGGAACGACAGCGAGGATGCCTTCCTCGCGCGTCGGCATAGGGGCAAAAATGGGCAAAGCAAGCATCAGTGCGAGCCAAGTTGCCGCCAGTATCGCCAAGTGACCGACGGAATTTTCCCCCTTTAGATATAACGAACTTTCATCGTCATCCGCACAGGCTTTCCTGCAGTTATGTCAAACGCGGCGGCATTGAAGCTGGGCGGCCCCATGCGGACGGGGGCGTCGCGCGAAAAGCCAAAGCCTTCTTTGGGCAAGAACAAAGTCTTGTCCATTTTCTTGTTGCCGTTTTCATCATGCAGCAGCGCAATGGCATAGTGCCCCGGCGGCACATCATGCAGGATCAGCGGGCCAGTGTCAGACGCCTTGATCGAAGCTACGCGCCGGTCGGGATCAGAATTGCAACCATTGGGAAACGCCTTGGGCTTTGCGGTCATGCAGATATGGATCAGCCCGGCCTTGTTGCGCAATCCGGTGAGATCAACCGAAACCGTAGTGGCACCGGGCGCATTGCCCAAAAGCAGGAGTGGCAGCAGCACAGTCATGCGTTTCATGGGGCGGATAGTCCCTTGTCAGTGCTGCAAAGCCGGTCCCAAAAGCGGAAATAGAGGCCATAGTTGCAGCGATATTGTTCGTGGTGGCGGTTGTGATGACTGGCGGTTATCAGCCACCCTCCGAACCGTGAATGAACAAGGCGCTGCGGGAACATCTCCCAACCCATATGATTGGTGACGCCCATCACGGTCATGATCAGCAGCACCATACCCAGCATGCCGATGTGGATCGGGATCACAAACACAAGCGCGGGGATCAACAGCGAAACAATCGCAGCTTCAATCGGATGAAAATTCATCGCCGCCCAAGCCGTGGGCGGGCGGCTGGCGTGATGGATTGCGTGGACGCGGGCAAACACCGCAGGGCGATGCATCCAGCGGTGCGTCCAGTAAAACCAAGTATCGTGGATGATAAGGTAGGCGAGCAACGAGAGCGGCATCCACCACAGTGGATAGGCCAGAGGATCGGTGTAGATTTTGGTCCAGCCACGCTGCTGCCAGCCCCACGCCACGATCCCGGCAGGCACGCCATAAATCGCCGCGGTGGCAAGGCTCCACGTGATTTCCGAACGGATTTGTTTGCCAAGCCCGCAATAATGCCCCGGCCGCACTTTGTGCGTCATCCACGCAAACAGCCCGCTGGTGGCCAAATAGCGCAATGCGACGATCACCGTCATCGCAAGCGCAGAAGCAAAGGCGCTGTTCATGCCAGCCCTATGCCAAGCTTTGCCGCCAAGGGACAGCCCCGGCGTGTGGTTCGATGTGAAACCGGTGCGGCCATTGCAGACCGCACCGGCATTAATCAGCTTGCGCGGCGAACCTTGTTGCGGTGTGCGCCAACGCCGGGGACACCGCCGCCACGGGGGCGGAAGGTGCGCGGCTGGTTGCCATCACCGTTTGCAGCGCCGCCGTCACCCAGTGGGTTGCGAACGGGACCGCGATCATTGTGGCGATCGCCATCGCGCTGTTCCTGACGTGGGCTGACATCGCGTGGACGACCGTCACGGCCTTGCGCGCGGCCACCATGGCTTTGACCGCCACCGCCGCCACGTGATTGGCCGTTTCCGCCACGGCCACCATTACCGCGCTGTGCGCGTGCGTCGTGGCGTGCGTCACGCTCTTCTTCGGCAGGCTTGCGGCTCGGCGCTGGAAGCTTGGCAGCTTCGGCCAGGAAGTTTTCTGGCAGCGGCAACGTGTCAACCTTCAGACGGGTCAGACGCTCAATGTCTTTGAGGTATGGCTTTTCATCAGGCGCGCAGAAGCTCATTGCGATGCCATCGGCACCAGCGCGCGCGGTGCGGCCAATGCGGTGGACATACTGTTCCGGCACGTTGGGCAGTTCATAATTGAACACGTGGCTAACGCCCGAAACGTCGATACCGCGCGCGGCGATGTCGGTTGCGATCAACACGGGGCACGAACCCTGACGGAACGCATCCAAGGCTGCGGTGCGCTGGGCTTGGCTCTTGTTACCATGAATGGCGCGCGCTTCGATCCCGGCCGAGGTCAAGTGGCGGACAACGCGGTCAGCACCGTGCTTGGTGCGGGTAAACACCAGCGCGCGGTCCATTTCCTTGGTTTCCAGCAGGTTGCGGATGCGCAGCGTCAGCAGCGCCTGCTTTTCGGCCTGATTGACGAAGGTCACATACTGTTCAACACGCTCAGCCGTGGTCGAATTCGGGGCGACTTCGACGCGCACCGGATTGACGATGAACTGCTTGCCCAGATCTTCGATGGCCTTTGGCATCGTGGCTGAGAAGAACAGGCTCTGGCGCGTTTTGGGGAGCAGGTTCGCCACGCGCTTCAGCGCATGGATAAAGCCCAAGTCCATCATCTGGTCTGCTTCATCAAGCACGAAGATTTCGGTGCGACCAAGGGTCAGCGCGCGGTTGTCGATCAGGTCGAGCAGGCGGCCGGGGGTGGCAACGAGGATGTCGATGCCGGGCACCAGACGGCGGGCCTGCTTGCTGATGGGAACGCCACCGAACACGCAAGCAACCGAAATCTTGAGGTACTTGGCGTAACCTTCGATGTTATCGGCAATCTGTGCGGCCAATTCGCGCGTAGGCGAAAGGATCAGCATCCGGCACGAAGCTGGCTTTTTCTCAATCGGGTTGGCAGCAAGGCGGTGCAGTGAAGGCAGCGCGAACGCGGCGGTCTTGCCAGTGCCGGTCTGCGCGATGCCGAGAAGATCGCGGCCTTCGAGCAGGGCAGGGATGGCTTGACGCTGGATCGGCGTAGGATCGTTATAACCCTTGGCTTCGAGGGCACGGAGAATGGGTTCGGCAAGGCCGAGTTCTGCGAAAAATGACATGGAAATGCTTTCATAGGCACGGCAGCCGTTGGCCGACGTGCGGGTTTGGTTCGCTATGCGCACCAACCTGAATTCAGGAGACGCGCGGGGTCGATCGTGCGACCCGTGCGTGAAAGGGGAAGCGGGCGGGGCAAAAACCATTCATCCGGGGCGGATTTCTGCCTTGAAAGCGAAATCTCACGCCAGCACCCGGATTGCAGCGAAACGTCGCCGCCGGTCTTGCTGCGGCGCATGTACGCGCGGAGTGGCGATAAAGCAAGGATTTTCCCGCAAAAGACGTTGCCAGCCTTGCCACGCACCGCCAACGTGCGCGGCAAAGGAGTGCACCATGCGCTTGATGTTCGGTTTACTGGCAGGTCTGGCGATTGCGGCGGGTAGTGCGCAGGCAGCGCCATCAGCATCCGAAACGAAAATGATCGCCACGGTTGACGCCGAACAGGCGCGCACGCTGAAATTTCTGGAGACCATGGTCAACCAGAACTCGGGCAGCCGCAATGTCGAGGGCGTGCGCAAAGTACGCGACATCGTGATCCCCGAATTCACTGCACTAGGTTTTACGTCACGCTGGATCGGCATGGAACAGACAGGGCGCGCCGGACACCTCGTGCTGACGCACAAAGGCCGCAACGGCGCCAAGAAACTGCTGCTGATCGGGCACTTGGATACTGTGTTCGAACCCGATTCTCCGTTTCAACGCTATGTCCTTGAAGGCGACAAGGCCAAAGGTCCAGGCGTGGGCGATGACAAGGGCGGCATCGCAGTGATCGTGGCGGCGCTGCGGGCGATGCAGGCCGCAGGTACACTCAGAGACGCCAATATCGAAGTTTTCCTTACCGGCGACGAGGAAGAGGCGGGTGATCCGGTTGAAACCGCGCGCGCCGATCTGGTGTCTGCGGCAAAGGCCGCTCACGTGGCGCTCGATTTCGAAGGCCTGAGCCGTGAGGAGGGCAAGGATATGGGCTCCATCGCGCGGCGCTCCTCGCAAAGCTGGACGCTGACCATCGAGGCAAAGTCTGGCCATTCCAGCGGGGTGTGGGGACAAAGCGCGGGCGACGGTGCCATTTACGCCGCCGCGCGCATGGTCACGGCCTTGCGCGATGAATTGCCCGAACCCTACCTTACGCTCAACGTCGGGCTGATCGCAGGCGGGGCCGAGGCTGAAGTTGCGGCAGACAACGCCCATGTTTCCGCTCAGGGCAAGACCAATATCATCGCAGGCAAAGCCGTGGCGCGCGGCGATTTGCGCACGCTTTCCCCTGAACAGAACACCGCAGCGATGCGCAAGATGGAGGCTATTGTCGCGCGCAAGTTCCCCGGTGTCACATCGGCACGCATTGAATTTAGCGAAGGCTATCCGCCCATGGCCCCCACCGATGGCAACAAGGCGCTGCTCGTGCGGCTGAATGCGGTGAATGCTACGCTGGGGCTGGCGCAGATGGAGCCGCTCGATCCGATGAAGCGCGGCGCAGGCGATATCAGCTTTGTCGCGGCCTATATCGATGGGCTGGTCGGCCTTGGCCCCCATTCAACCGGGGACCATTCGCCCGCCGAGACGGTTGACGTGCCCAGCCTTTGGACGCAGGCCAAACGCGCGGCGCTGTTGATGAGCCGCCTTGCCATGGAAAAGGCCCCTTCAATCAAGTGACTGCTGATCCGCCAAGCCCCTGCAACAAAGTCTGCACCATTGATCCCGTCACGCAAATTTGCCGTGGCTGCGCGCGCACGCTTGGCGAAATCGCGGATTGGGCAGGGGCAAGCGCCGTTGAGAAGCGCATGATCCTTGCACAAATTGCACTACGTCAAAGCGTCAGCAGCACGTCGACATAGCCATAGCGGGCGTTGCCTGTAGCGGGCGCGTTGGGCGCATCGCGCAGCAATCCGCGCTTGATCAGCACCGCGCCACCGGTATCCACTTGCAGCCGACCCGGCACAATCCAGTGCCGCACGCGCGCTTCGATCTGGTGCCCTGCCAACTTCCCCGAAGCGCCGCTGGCATCGCGCACGCCGGTTACTGCAAAGCTGTCGCGCGCATTCTGTGCCCAAGCACTGCGCCACGCAATAAAGCCGTCCGTGCGTTTTGACGGCGTCACTTCGAACCGCACTGACGGCGATACGATGTTGGCGCGGCTGAACGGCCCATAAAGGCCATTCGGCCCGAATTCGAAGCGCCGCGCGCCATAGAGGGTGTCGAACCGGCTGAACGTATCCGCTTTCCCACCATCACCGCTGGCCGCATCGAACATTGCGACCACGCGCGGTGACCAAGCGCCGGTCAGCGTGCGGCCCAGTTCTGTATGAAGCAACCACGCCGACACATCGAGGTCGGTCGTGTCGCTCACCGCTGTCGAGCGGCGGACTTTACCGAACTGGTATGTCGCCTCGATATCATGGTCCCATTCGCCCTTTGCCGCAGCGCGAAACAATCGCGCGCCCACGGTTGCAAGGCGGCGATTGCGCGTTAGCCGGTCCGGGCTGTCGCGCTCAATCAAGCCAAAGGCATAAGGCTGAATGGCCCCACCAAAAACGTGCGACAAAGTACCGTGCACGCCGAAAAACATGAGATCGGTGCTTTCCTGATCCCACACCACCCGGTCTGCGCGCACACCCGCCGCATCTTCGGGCAAGCGCACCTGCGGCATGGCCCAGATCACGTCGATCTTCTGACCACCCTTGGCCGTCCAGCCTAGATGCGCGCCGGTAAAGGCATTGGTCGTATTGCGGAACCGCTGGCGCGAAACCAGCCGCCGCCCGCCAAGGTCCAGCGTGAAGCGCCCCGCCGTCAACATGCCGTGACCACCGGCAGCCTTGTCGCCCAATTCGACCTTCACATGGGCTTGAACCAGTTCGAGCGCGTTGATTTCAGCCGTGCCAGCCGACGATTTCCTGTCCTGCCCCCACGCCCGCGCATCCCACAATTCCGCGCCGAACCGCACCGGGCCTGCATCATATTCGGCTTCAAGGGTCGTCTTGAGAGAAACCATGGTGTCGTTGGTGGGCGCATTGGGCCGAAATTGCCCGTCGATGGATTCCACGCGCAAACGCGCCGATGCCGCAATCGAAAATGGGGCGCCGTCGGCCAAAGCGGCAGACGGGATGAGGCTCAATGCAAAGCCTGCAACGGCAAAAGATCTGGACATAATCCTCCGTGCGCATCCTTTTTCGGGCAGCGCCTGCGGGCGTTGGCCTAGCGCGCACTTGCAGCTTTGGCCATACGCGACTATCGGTTCGGCAAGTCACTTGGGGAGTAGCCACCGCGTTTCATGCGCGGTCCCATCCATCGCAACGATGGCGCGTCAACACACTTGGCCGAGAGGCTGTGGCGCAGGTGAAGGGACAGTGTTCCTTCGGGCGAGACCAATGACGGCAGCTTTTCGTCCGGGCCGGGCGGGAAGGCCCGCCGTCGTTGTCTCAGTTCCCGCCCGGCCCTGGGATTGCCCGCCATGTTCGAAGCCCTGACCACGTCCACCGCCATTGTCGCGCTCGCCGAAATTGGCGACAAGACGCAATTGCTCGCCATCGTGCTGGCCACCCGCTTCAGGAAACCGGTGCCGATCGTGCTGGGCATCCTGCTTGCCACGCTGGCCAATCACTTCCTTGCCGCGCTGCTGGGCGCAACCGCTGCGGCTTTCCTCGATGGCATGTGGTTCCGCTTTGTCATTGCCGCAGGCTTTGTTGCGATGGGCCTGTGGACGCTGGTCCCTGATAAATTCGATGATGACGATGCGCCAAAGCCATCGCGCTATGGCCCGTTCCTGACCACGCTGGTCGCGTTCTTCATCGTCGAGATGGGCGACAAAACGCAGATCGCAACAATTGCGTTGGGAGCACGGTTCAACGATGCGCTGGCCGTCACCGCAGGCACCACGATTGGCATGATGATCGCCAACGTACCTGCGGTGTTTTTGGGGCAAGCCTTGATTAAGCGCGTGCCGCTGGATGTGGTGCGGATGATCGCGGCGGCGCTGCTCGTGGCAACCGGGGTCTGGCTGTTCATCCAGACGCTGGGCATCTGGTAAACGCGCTTTACGTGTTCGGTCTTTGTTCCTATCTTGGGGCGTATGACCGAATCAGCAAGTGCCGTGATCGAAGCTGCAATCGAACGTGAATCCCGTGGCGTTGCGCGCGGCATCTGCCGTCTGTTTGCGCGCAATGACATCTGGTGCCTGCCCGAAATGCCCTTGCGCTCAAACCGCCGGGCAGACCTGATGGGTATCGATGCCAAAGGGCAGGTCGTGATTGTCGAAATCAAGGTGTCGCGGGCTGATCTGCTGGGCGACGCCAAATGGACCGACTACCTCGATCATTGCGACCGGTTTTACTGGGGCCTTGCGCCGCACCTTGATCGTGCGGTGCTGGAAACCGAGGACTTTCTGCCGCACGCCTGCGGCGTGATCGTCGCTGATGGCTATGACGCAGAAATCCTGCGCCCAGCGCCCACGATCCCGCTGGCAGCAGCCCGGCGCAAGGTTGAGGTTGAGCGTTTGGCCCGTGCATCGTTGCGGCGACAATTGGTCGGCATCGATCCGCACTGTGCCGCTTGGGGTTCGCAATAGCGTTTATCCGGCGCGGCGTTTGATACCCAGTGGCGGGATCAGCGCCAGCAACGCGGCGCGGGTGGTGACAAATTCCTGCCACAAGGCTTGTGCGGCTGGAACGGGCGAAACCCCCCGCGCTGAAACTGCCAGCAGGGCGGTCAAACCCGGCTCCATGAATGATGCCAAGTCATCAACTCCTTGCTTGGCCAGTTCATAACGCCATCCGCCGGTATCGCGCATGATCGCCGGGAAATTGCGGACATCGGGTTTGCGCACTTCTGGCGGCAGTCCCGCCAAAGTGCCAACAACGCCTGCTGCATCATGCAAAGCCGCCCAGGTCATGGACAAGGCGTTGCCGGAAGCTTGGCCAAACGCAGGCTGGCCTGCTCCCTGCGACTTGGCAGAAGGCATCGAATCATCAGGGCCAGAAGGTGTCGTTTGCATGAGTCGCACCAATACCGGCATGCCACCTACCAAATCGCTAAAACCCAAACCACACAGCCAAATCCTGCAACAAAATCACTAGCAACCGCGCAAAGGCGCTGCTACGTGCCAATCCGGCTTCAGCACCCGTAGCTCAGCTGGATAGAGTACTGCCCTCCGAAGGCTCACGTCCAACGCGAGAGCAGCGATTTTATACAGGATTTACGAGGGTTTAGGAAGGCGGAAGAAAGGACGGAAGAAAAAACTCACCAGAAACTCACCGCGTTCGGCCGGCCGATTCTGATCGCGGATTGACGTTCATCGGCGCAACACATACGGCTTCAAGCCATCCGCACCCGTAGCTCAGCTGGATAGAGTGGCGCCCTCCGAAGGCGTAGGTCGCAGGTTCGAATCCTGCCGGGTGCGCCAAAATCTCTAATTAGATCAACTAGTTGAGAGGTATTTGGCTCTCCCATCTCCGATCTGTGCGACCCCAAAACTCACCAGCTTCGGCCTAGCCGCCGCCCATACGCCCTGGATTTCAGTCGAAAACGTGCCGGCCCAACTCACCAAGGGCAAAAGGCGCCCAATCCGGCTCACCCAAGGCTGAAATAGCTCTTACCGCTGATCCCCGCGCGGTCGAAGAAGGCTTGGTTTCTGCCTCTGGCATCTGCGAGCAGCGTATCCCACCCCATCAACTCGATCGATCCGCGAAAGCCGTCGCGCGGCTGGTATACGCGTCCGCGCCCGTCGGCGGTCCGCTGCCAGCTATAGGTCCATTCGTCGAGCTTGCCGACGATGTCGGCGACGATGAAGCAATAGAACACCGTTCGGTCATCGAGCTTAATCGGCCGACCCTTCACATCCGTCATGGTGCCGGCTTGAAGGCGCCGCACATAACGCTCGACCTGTAGCTGCGGGTTTTCCTCGTCCTTGTAGACGGTCCGGCCCGGGCGCTTGAACTCGACCAAGAGCACCTTCGACGGCTCTTCGACCTGACGTAGCCCATGAATATAGTCGAAGATGAGCACGTCGGGCCGGTCGTCGCTCTCGGTCGCCGCCGAAAGCGCGCTGAACTCTTGGTCCGAGCTGAAATATTGCGCGAAGGTCAGGCGCTCGTCGATGATCCAAAGATCATGTGATGCCGCCGGCACCACTTTCTTCGTGCCATCCGTCAACGTGTTTACGCGCAACGGGCAGATGAACGAGTGGAGCACGTCCTCACGCTGGTATGAACTGTCGCGGCTGTCGTCGCGCACCTTCTGCAAGAGGATCTCGATGAAATCGAGGACCACCTTTCGCCGGATGATGTATTCGGCGAGGCTGCGCTGTTCGGCCTCTTCGATCGCCTTGCCAGCATCAGCGATCGCGGCAGTGAACGATGCCGCGGTCACATCGCCATCCTTCAGCCGCGACAGCACGCTGCGGATCTTCTCCGCCTGGCGCTGATCGCGCCGGAAGCGCTCGCGCGAAAGATGGCCGTAAATCGCGTCGCTGTTCAGTTCGCCCGAGGGTATCTTCGCCTGAAGCTCGTCGGTGTCTCCGAACGCCACCGAGGGATAGGTCTGGGTGATCTCGCCGATGATCTCGCGTTGCTCGCCCTTCAGCGCGCTCAGCGGCTCGGCCAAGAACGCCTCGATCCGGTCGGTGCAGACATCGTTGATGATACGGTCGAGGACGGCGTCCTCGAACATGAATGCGGTGCGCTCTTGGTTGACGTTCTTGTCGAGAAACTCTCCGACGAGGATGGCGTGGAACACCCGGTCCTGATTTTCGCCGAAATATTTCAGGCCCAGCTTTCCGTCGATGCTTTGGGAATGCACCGTGCGGTCATGGGCGATGAAGTGGACGAAGTGCGAGCCCTTTAAGTCGGCGCTCGCGACCTTGTCGCATTCCATGAGGGTGAGGAAGAGCGTGCCATATTCCTCCGTCTCGAGCGCTATTGCCGGCTCCTTGCGATAGACGATCTTGTCGATGTCTTCGGGATAATAGCGGACCTCATCGCCCACAATCACCTCGACCGGCGGGCTGCGCCCACCGATGAACGTCGGCAGGAAATGCGACGTCAAGTGCTGGAAGACGAAACTGTTGCGGCCCGGAAACTTCGCCGAATAGCCATTGTCGCGCAATCCTTCGAAGCGGACGTAGAAGGATGTACCCTTGGCCTTGGAGGCAATGGTGAGCTTGTAATCCTCGATCTGGTCGTCATTGGCGAGCCGGAAGTCAAACTGCCGCCGCCGCAACCCCTTGGGCGTGTCGAATACGGACGAGATTCGCACGCGCTCAAAGCAGTCGAGCCATAGGAGCCGGCCGACGCCTTTCCCTCCGATTGTCAGCTTGTTGTCGGTATCGGTTGTCGTGAACGCGTCCCAATTGCGCTTGTCGAGCCCGACGCCATTATCCTCAACCGTCGCCCACACATTCTCCTTCTTGCGGTTGGTGCTTACAGTGACAACGACGCGCCCTTGCGCCTGCACGGTATCGCCGAACTTCGCCTGGACCGAGTGGATCGAGTTGCTGATCGCTTCGAATAGCGGCTGCATTGCCGCCGCGACATTGGTCGGCTTCGGAAGCCGATCAATTCGCTTGACGAGATTAGGCCGGAGCGAGGTCATGCCATTGTCTAGCGGTCCGTGGAGGGGGTGCCAACAAAAAGGGCAACCCTGCCATTCAAACCGCCGGAGCGCACCGCCCCGATGGGCGCTCAGTTCGGCAAGAAAGGCATGACCGCAGGAGCGCACCGCCCCGATGGGCGCTCAGTTCGGCAAGAAAGGCATGACCGCAGGCGCGACTGTGAGCGTGCCGCTTGCTGGATTATGCACAAGAATCGGCACCGCCGGATAGAGCGCGGGCCATGTCGAATAGTTCGCGATCCACGCCGCCGCGCTCGGCGAAAGCCAACCGGTGAGTGTCGTAATGCTCGCATAGCGCTGCGCGAGCGGCAGCGCGACGATCGGCTCATAGTGGGCGATCCTGTTGCGCAACAGCCGTGCTTCACGCAACTCCTGCGCGATCGCTCCACGCTGGACGCCCTTTGCCTGGAAGATCGGGCGCAGCGTCTGCCAGAGATGGTGCGCCTGGCGCCCGAACAGCGACGACCAGAACCCGAAATTGAGTTCGGCGATGATCTGCGAGCGCGTTACCGCCTTGCCGGCCTGCTGGAGCATCTGGCGCGCTTTCGCTACGCAGCCGGTCTGATAGCCGGTGGTCAGCACGGCGGGATCGTCGAACCACGTTTGGCCGTAGCGCTGGGTCAGAGCGCCATCAGCCATGTTGCGCAGCGCGATTTCCTGCATGTGGAGCGGTCCATAGAGCGCCGCCGAGAGCTGGACATTGTAGGTGTAAAGCCGCTCGGCAAGCGCCTGATCCCCGCCCGTCCAGTTGAGATAGGTGTCGAACCGTTCGGCGGACAATGCGGCTATGAGTGTGGGCACGCGGCGGCAAATCCTTGACTTTTCCGCCCCGCGCGTCCATATGGACCCCGTATCCCCCGGTGGTCCCTGCTTCGCATACCGCCGGGGCACTTTATTTCTAGCTACAGCCGATCGACTTCGCAACGCGCTTGCAGCGTGCGCATCTCGCTGTTTACCACCAACATCTAGCGCTTGAGAGGGAAAGCCTTCCCCTGCTGGCAAGCCCCTTCGGGTCTCGCCAGACCCCTTCAAGCGGGGGCACCCCGCAACGCCCCGCAGGCGGCGTATCCACGCCGGTCTGTAATCCGCCCACGCGGATTTGCGCTTCTCGTATCTGTGGAGCTCGGGCCAGGGCTGCGCCGGCCCAATCGCGTCTGGTCGTTGCTCACTCCGTCTGTAGGGTGGGCGACGCTTCCCTTTAGGCCCGCCGCGCCGGGCCGCAACGCGCGTGCCGCGCTTACCTTCTCTGCGTTCCGGTCCTGCGGATGCTGCCCGGCTCCGCCGGCGGGCCTGCCGGTCGCTCTTTCGCCGCCCACCCCATTCCGGGGTGCGTGTGGTTTTGAAGGAGAAGTGTGATGAACGCCGTTACCGAAACCGTAGCCGCCGAGCCTGTGTCGGGCGTCGAGATTTTCGTGCCGCTCGCCAAGCTCAAGAAGTCCCCGCGCAATGCCCGCAAGGTGCCGCATGGGGAGACCGCTATCGAGGCGCTGGCCGCGTCGATCCAGCACAAGGGGCTGATCCAGAACCTTGTCGTGGAACCCGAGGTCAAGGACGAGAAGCCGACCGGCTATTATCTCGTCACCGCTGGCGAGGGCCGCAGACTGGCGATGCTGCTGCGCGCCAAGCGCAAGCAGATCAAGAAATCCGAACCCGTGCGCTGCTGGCTGGATACGCTGAACGATCCGTCCGAGATCAGTCTGGACGAGAACGTCACCCGGACGCCCATGCACCCCGCCGACCAATTTGAGCGGTTCGCCGAGCTTTCCAACGAGAAGGGTTGGGGCGCGCAGGAGATCGGCGCACGGTTTGGCGTGTCGGCTTCCGTGGTGAAGCAGCGGCTTCGCCTTGGCGCAGTCAGCCCGAAGCTGTTGCAGGTCTATCGCGAGGACGGGCTTACGCTGGACCAGCTTATGGCCTTCGCCATCACCGAGGACCATGCCCGGCAGGAGCAGGTGTTCGAGGGCTTGCACCACAATCGCGAGCCGTGGATCATCCGTCGCGACATGACCGCCACCAATGTTCCGGCGACCGACCGGCGCGCGGTGTTCATCGGGGCCGACGCCTATGTCGAGGCGGGCGGCAACATCATCCGCGACCTGTTCAGCAAGGATCGAGGCGGGTTCTTCGAGGATGCGGGCTTGCTCGATATACTCGCCGCCGAGAAATTGCGCGAGATCGCGGGCGAGGTTCAGGCCGAGGGCTGGAAATGGACCGAGGCGCATATCGACTATCCGCACAGCCACGGAATGCGGCGCTTCTATCCGCAGTCCGTTCCCCTGTCCGACGAGGACGAAGCGCGGCTCGATGCCCTGTCCACCGAGCATGACGAGCTTGCCGAAGGCTATTCGTCCTATGACGAGATGCCGGAGGACGTGGCGGCGAGGCTGGAGGCGGTGTCCGACGAGATCGACGGCATTTCGGCCAAGCGTTCGGCCTACGACGCCAACGTGATCGCGCATGGCGGAGCGTTCGTCGTGCTGCACCATGACGGCACAGTCAGGATCGAGCGTGGTTTCGTCCGGCTCGAGGACGAGGCGCTGGCCGACCCGCCCGAGCCGGAGGCCGAAGGCGATGCGACCGACCCGCAGATCGGGGAGGACGAGCAGCCGGAGGACGGCGAGGACGCGCAGGAGATCGAGGAGGAGGACGAGGAACCGGGCAAGCCGATTTCCGATAGCCTCACCCGTGACCTGTCCGCCCACCGGACGCTGGCGCTTCGGGTGGCGCTGGCCGATCAGCCCGAAACGGCGTTGATCGCGCTCACGCATACGCTCACTGCACAACTGTTCTACAGCTATGCGGAGGCGGCTTGCCTTGAGGTTCGTCCCACCGTGACTCCGTTGGGGAGCCATGCGGACGGGATCGAGGACACGCCCTTGGCGGCGCGCGCGAGCGAGCAGCACGAGGCTTGGGCCCAGCGGATGCCGCGCGACGTAGCGGACCTGTGGGGCTTCATCGTCGGGCTGGACGACGAGCGGCGAATGGCGTTGCTGGCGCATTGCGCCGCACGCACCGTTAACGCGCTGCGGCTGCCGTGGGACCGCAAGCCCCGGTCGTTGCAAACGGCGGACAGGCTGGCGAGCGCGCTGGCGCTGGACGTGGCGAAGGACTGGACGCCCACCGTGGACAGCTACCTTGGCCGCGTCACCAAGGCGCATATCGTCGAGGCCGTGACTGAAGGCGTATCGAAGGACGCCGCTTCGCGCATCACCGACATGAAGAAGCCCGATATGGCGCAAGCCGCCGAGCAGCTTCTGGCCGGTAGCGGCTGGCTTCCCGCCGTGCTGCGGACGCCCGTACCCGAGCAGCCCGCGCCCGTCGAGGTCGAGGACATGGGAAGCGTGGAGCAGCCGTCCGAAGCGGAGGCTCCCGATACCGTAGCGGAGGACGGCGAAGAGTCCTTTGCTGTGGCCGCAGAATAGCGGCATCAAGCCGGGGCGCGCGAGCGGTCCCGGCCTTTTTTGCCGCAGCGGGGTAAATCGGCCGCGCGCCTACCAGCGCGCGGCCGATCGGCATGTATGGAAAGGAGTTAGGTCGGGATTTGCGTTCGCCACACCACGCGCCATCCAGCGTCAGTTTGCGCGAGCACCAGAACCTCCCGGCCCGTTGCATCATGATCGGCGCCTCCGTCGTTCCAGTTCATACGCCAATCGTATTCGACGACGGCAGCCGCACCGCGCTGCGTCACGACATAACCGTAGCTATCGAAGCCGTTGACTTCGGAGCGGCTCATGAACTCGCGATAGCTTTCGACCGAGGCGTCTAATCCTTCTATCCTTTGCTTCCCGCCCGGCGCTACCAGCACCACGTCAGCGTCGAGGTATTGCGACAGATCGCCGAACCGTCGCTCAATCCAGCAGCGGTCCATTGCTTTCGTGAAGGCGATGAGGTCTCGACCATGCCGGGAAGATGCCGAGCAAAGCGGCAGATTGAAAGCGTCGTTCGCATGGCGTCTTTACGACCGCATCGGGCATGACCGCCGCAGGCCTCTTGATTGGCTTGATCTAACCGGGGCCGGCTTCGCCTTGCTCGGCCTGGCGCAACGCCGCCGCGCGACTTTTTTCCGCCGCCTTCGGCTTTGCATCGCGAAGCAAAAAAGCCGCGCGTCGCCATTCTCCGCTGCGCTTCGGCCGCAAGCGGTGCGCGTCCGATCGTCCCCGCTTCACCGATCGCCATCGAGGCCGCGGCGGTCGTGGCCCGAAAGCGAAAGGAACTTCGTCATGGCGACCATCGGCACCTTCACCAAGGCCGACAACGGCAATTTCAACGGCACGATCACCACCGCGATCCTCAAGGTCAAAGCGACGCTCCACCCGATCGACATGGACGGCGACAAAGCGCCCGACTACCGGCTGACGGTCGGCACGGTCGAATGCGGCGCGGGATGGAAGAAGACCAGCCGCGAGAAGCGCGACTACATTTCGGTCAAGTTCGACGACCCGACCTTCCCAGCTCCGATCTACGCCACCCTGGTCGAAACCGACACCCCCGGCGAATACGCGCTCATCTGGTCCCGCTGACCCGACGCGACGCCCCCGCTCCACCCGGAGCGGGGGCGCCTAGCGTCAATTAAGCCAACTAGCCGGACAGTGAGTCGAACAGGGGGAGCGGCATGGGGGCACGCTCCGGCAGCGCGCCGGCGTGATAGGGTGCGATCGTCACCCACTCGACACGCCAATCCAGCGTCAGCTCGCCCCGACCGACGCGCGAGATCCCCGCGCCGTCCACCACGACCCGGAAATCGAAGCGATCTTCCTCAGCTTCGAGACGACCTTCAATCAGCGAACCGTCGCTCGCCGCCAACAGGAAGCGTTCCTCCACTTCGTCATAGGGAACCCGCAGCGTTTTCGTTATGTCGCCTGCGACCGCGATGCGCTGGCCCGGCTGTCCTGTGATCGTGATGCTCATACCGACTCCTTGCTGCCGGTTTGGATCAAAACAGGAACAAATGGCAAGAGGCATTTACTGGCGCCGCACGGCGGCGCGGTGCTTGGGGCGCTGCCCCCGGCGCACTCCAAGCGGCTTCCGCCCAGCTTCCTCCACGCGCGAGCGCGTTCCGTGCAGCCGGTTCCCCGCAAAGCCGCCTTCCGTTTGCACCCCCGGTCTCGCCGACGGGCAGGGTTTCAGCGCAGCGCTTCCGCTGCGCGGAAACCCAAGCCCAAGGAGTTCAGTCATGTATCATCAGCTTGCCACCCGGTTTGGCCGGAATGCTCACCAGATCAGCGGCTATGAGGCGCTCGACAACGAGGCACTGTATCGGCACGTCCCGTCCATCTTCGCCCGCGAAGCGCATGACAGCCGTTCCGAGCGCTACGTCTATGTTCCCACCATCGACATCGTGGAGGGGCTCCGCCGGGAAGGATGGTTCCCGTTCTTCGCGGTGCAGTCGGTTCCGCGCGACGGCAGTCGCCACGGCCACGCCAAGCATATGCTGCGCCTGCGCCGGGACGACGGCATCGGCAAGCCAGAAGCCGCCGAGGTCATCATCGTGAATAGTCATGACGGGACATCCGCCTATCAGATGTTCGCGGGGATGCTGCGGTTCGTCTGCACCAACTCCATGATTGCGGGCGAGCGGTTCGAAGAAGTCCGCGTGCCGCACAAGGGCAATATCCAGCACGATATCATCGAAGGCGTTTACACCGTGGCCGAGGACTTCCCCCGGCTGATCGACGCCAGCGAGGGCATGAAGGAGGTTCGGCTTTCCAGCGACGAACGGCGCTTGCTGGCCGAGGTCAGCCTTGTCGCCCGCTACGGTGACGACGAAAGCCCGCTGCGTCCCGAGCAGATCATCGAGCCGCGCCGCCGTGAGGATGTCGGCGACAGTCTGTGGGCCACATTTAACGTGGTTCAGGAATCCCTCGTGCGGGGCGGTTTGCAGGGCCGCAAGCGCAATGCCGAAGGCCGTATCCGCCGCAGCCAGACCCGCGCCATCAATGGCATCGACCAGAATGTGACGCTCAACCGGGCGCTGTGGACGCTCGCCGAGGGGATGCAGCGCCTCAAAGCGGCGTGACGATACTTACCGCAGGGCCGGAGTTTCCGGCCCTGCGGCTTTGCCATTTTCGCGCCGATCCGCCGCACCGGATCGGCGGCGGCCGCGCGTCCCAAGGTCCGCGCGGCCGCAACTGGAGGGGCTCGCCGGGCAAACGCCCGGCTCGCCATTATTCAGTTCCCAAACCCCCGTGGCGACTATATTAGTCGTTTACGTAGCGCATAGCCCTCGGCTTGTGGACGTGATCGTCCATGATCATTTCCCGCCAGGTGCGGGCCGCTCGTGCGCTTCTCGGTTGGACACAGGAGATGCTTGCAGACAAGGCCCTTGTTGCTCTGACCGCGCTCAAGCGCCTGGAATCGGAGAGTGATTTGGCCGTGCGTGACGACACCCGGCATCAAGTGGTCAAGGCGCTGGAGAGTGCCGGCATTGTCTTTCTCGATTCGGATCGCGGGCAAGGCGTGTTGCTGGTCAGCAGTCCCCCGGCCGATCCGACCAAGAAAGGCCAGGGCCGCGCTTGAACTTATCCGCGCAACCGCGCGCCGCCATAGCATAGAGGAAGCGATTACTTCGGTTCATTATGGTGTATATTCCATGAATCAGCAGACGCAGGGGGCAATGGCTGAACGGGGATCAAAGCAATGGCGATAGCCGCTTTCGAGGATCGCGCGCCCGACGTCCCCCACGTCACGCCTTACGACGAATGCCATCATCGAACCTATTGGCGCTTGCTCGATGCGGCCGAGGAAGACGCCGATTGGCAGGAGGCCGTTCGGATCATCTTCGAAATCGACCCAACCACAGAACCCGACCGCGCGCGCACCATCTACGACACGCATCTGGCCCGCGCGCGCTGGATGACCGAGACCGGCTATCGTCACTATCTGACGCCGCCGGCCTGATATGACCGCTATTGCGGCTCCAAGCCACACTATCGATCACAAAAAAGCCGCTGATTTAAATCCGCTATGCCCGCGCCCGCTCGGCAGGGCTTCTCCGCCATCGCCGGTTTAGCCACGCTCTCCCGACGCGATCCGCACGGATCATGCTTGGGAGGATTCCGATGCCGCCTGAGAGGGATTGGCGCGAGCCCCCCGACGAAGCAGGGGACGCGGCGCTACAATATGCCGATATCGCGATCGGCTATCTCAGTCGCAATGCGCGGTATCGTGTTGACTACCGCCGCGCCCTCGGCCGGGTAAAGCGTGGGACCATCACCGCCGACGACGCGACGGCCGGACTGGTTCGGCGCTGGGGCATCAGCTTTCATGCCGCGCCCGCCTCGGCCTATGATCGCCGCCATGCCGTCGCACGGCCGGACCTCTCAGCCGCCGCTATTGTTCTCGCTCCAGTGGTTCCTGGCATCGGAACGGCGCTCTCGCTCGACGTGCCAAAGCTGGGGGACATACGCGCGCGCATCCGTATCGGCGACTTCCTCCATCTCATCCTCGCCGATGCCGAAGGCGACGAGCATCTGTGCATTTACGGCTCGGCCGACATGCCGACGACGATGATGCTGCTGATCGGAGCCGATCCCCTCGCGCGGCTCGATTCCGCCAAGCGGCTTTGCCGTCGCCTGCTCGGCATGCCGGCGGGACCGCCACTGCGGCCGCCGCCTTTCCGGCGCGAGCATCTTCTGACGCTTCTCCAGGTCCTCGACGGTCAGCAGGCCGGTGCCAGCCAGCGGGAGCTGGCCGCCGCCCTGATCCATCGCAAGGTGCATCGCTACACCAATGCCGAATGGATTGAGAGCAAGGAGCGCAAGCGCATCAGGCGATGGCTCAAGGAAGCCATCGCCCTGCGCGACGGCGGCTATCTCCGCCTGCTGGGCGGTGGCTGAGGGGACATTCCCCGCCGCATCGTGCCTGTCCCTTCTTCGCCTAGGGCTGCGTTCGCCATCATCGCCTCCTGTCCGCCGGCCCCGCTTTACGTCGCCGGCCGCCATCAGGAGGATCATCATGGCCGAGACCGTAGCCGCCGTAACGCCACATTATCTCAAGACGCCCGATGCCGCCGTCCATCTCGGCCTTTCGGCGCGCACCCTGGAGAAGCACCGCTGTTTCGGCACCGGGCCGGTCTTCCGCAGACTTGGCGGCAGCATCGTCTATGCCATCGAAGACCTCGACGCCTGGGCGGCGCTCGGGACGCGGCGCTCGACCTCCGATCAGGGGAGCGGTGTCGTCCATCCAGCGAAGCGCCTGCCTACCGATTGCGTGCGCCGCTGATCGATCATGCAGATCGCCCGTACCTCGTCCCGCCGGTTCAGCGCCGAACGAACACAGCTTGAGCTATTTCGCTCGGTCCCCGGCGACCTCGCCCCGCGCGACGCGCAGGACTTGATGGCATGGCCCTTCTTCAGCCTCGCTAAGACGAAGCGGGCGACACCAATCGACTTCCACATGGGCACGACATGGATCTCGGTCGAGGCCGTGCCCGAACACGGTATGGCGACCATTTGGGATGCCGACGTACTGATCTGGGCGGCGAGCCAGCTCATCGAAGCGCGCGATGCCGGACGGCCGACCTCGCGGCTGATGGTGACGACGCCGCACGAGATATTGGCGTTCACGCGGCGCGGCACTGGCAAGGCAAGCTACGAGCGATTGAAGGCCGCACTCGATCGGCTGCAATCCACGACGGTCGCGACATCGATCCGGCAACAGCATCAGCGCCGCCGCCATCGCTTCTCCTGGATCAACGAATGGCGGGAGCTGGCGGACGGTAATGGCCGCGCGCTCGGCATCGAGCTGATCCTGCCCGACTGGTTCTATGCCGGCGTGCTCGATCGCGCACTCGTGCTGACGATCGACCGGGCCTATTTCGACCTGACCGGCGGCCTCGAACGCTGGCTATACCGCATAGTGCGCAAGCACGGCGGCCGGCAGCGGGGCGGCTGGAGCTTCGACGTTCCGCACCTTCACGTGAAGTCGGGGGTGCTCTCGCCGCTGCGCCGGTTCGCCTTTGAGCTGCGCGCCATCGTCGCCCGTCAGCCGCTCCCCGGCTACGTCCTGACGCTCGAACATGCGCTTGGCCGGGAACGGCTCAACTTCGTACCCGTCCCGATCGATCCTCTCGACGCCGCCATGCGCCGCGTCGGCCTTACGCCTGTGGATAACTGGTCATGAGGTTCGGACTATCGGGAACAGCCGGATTCGGACGATCGGGAACGCGGGACTCGGACTATCGGGAACGCACAACCCTCGCAAAGTCGCAGAAATCCTCGCGGAATCGGCTCCCCTCTAACAGTGCTAATAGAATCGAATCCTTCGGATTCTTGCTAACGGCGTGCGCGGCTGTGGACAGCGCGCGCCCGTCCGGAGGCTCGGCGCACGGTCGGCCGACACCGCGCCACTCGCGCGCTGCGTCCCCCATGACCGACATCTCAGGAGATACCCGATGATCGACGAGCGGCCCCCGGCCGTGCTTGGCAGCGCGTTCAGCGCTCTTGCCCGCGACGGCCTCACCCATGTCGAGCTGACCTGGATCGAGAAGAAGCTGGAGCATTGGATACGCTTCGGACGACTCGCCGAGGATCGCATCCTCACACGGCGAACGCGCGTCGTCGGCTTCCGGCCTGGCGCAATCTTTGCCTTTGTGCGCTGGGCATCGAACGACTTCGGCACGGTGCTTTCGCGCATCGATGTGGTGCGCGCGGTCGCGGCCAATGAGCCCTACACCACGCTCCCGTTCGTGCGACCGGGCGGCGACATCCTGCTCAAGATGGAGGGTTGGCCGAACGTCGCCAAGGTGCTCACGGCAATCGACGCGGTGGAGGCGGCCGGTGTCGATCCGTGCGAAGCCGCGCCCGATCACTGGCGGCACGTCCAAAACCGCATCGCAACCGGCCAGCAGCCGCGCCTCTACACGCCCGAGCGCCACGGCGCCTGGCTCAAACGCCGGGAGATCGAAGGATGACCCGCCACCGCTATGTCACCGCGACTGCACTCCTCGCATCCGGCTTTGTAGCGTCATTCGTCGCCATTGGACTCATCGACCCGATCCCGCGTCTCGTCTGGAATGCCAGCGCCAGCGCACCGATCGGGCTCTATCGCATTCACGCGGATCACGACCCTCCGCGTGGCGCGCTGGTCGCCGTCTCGCCGCCGTCAGGCCTAGCGCGCTGGCTTTCGGCACGCGGCTATCTGCCGGACGGCATTCCGCTCCTGAAACATGTCGCTGCCAAACATGGGCAGCGGGTTTGCCGGACCGGCGCCATTCTCAGCGTCGATGACCGTCCGGTCGCGGCCGCGCGTGCGCGCGACAGTCAGGGCCGCCCGCTGCCGGTTTGGCATGGATGCAGAACACTGAGGGCGGGCGAGCTGCTGCTGCTCAATCCCGCCGTGCCTGACAGTCTGGACGGCCGCTACTTCGGGCCGCTGCCGGCCTCCGCAGTCATCGGACGCGCGACGCCGCTCTGGCTGCGCGCGCCGTCCCATTCGTCTTCCACCGCCGAAGCCAAGGAGATCGGCCATGCAAACGAACGTCTTTGAATCCACCGCCAGCGGTTATACCGGCCGCGCCCGGCTGTTCGGCATCAACGAGCAAATCGTGCTTGTCGCGCTCGATCAGAGCGACGCCGAGCAAGTACCCGATTACCGCGTTCACCTCGACAACGAGGACGGCCCCGATGTCGGCGGCGGATGGAAACGCGTCGGCGAGCGCGCGGGCGACTACATCGCGTTGGAGATTGACAGCCCGCTTTTCCCGGCACCGTTTCGGCCGGTGTTGTTCCGCGCCGATGACGAGGGGCGGACGCTCAGGCTGTCGTGGAAGCGTCCGCGGCCACGCGAAGAGCGGAGCTGATCGGTGCCCTTCCCGGTCATCCCCTTGTTCGCGGAAAAGGCGTCTCATCCCTTCGTCCCGCTCGGTCGCAGGCCGGCCGGCGCGCGCAGTGAAGGTCAAGGGCGGCCCCCGGCCGGCGCTTCGCGCGCACCCTTGATCGGCGCGAGCACGCTGGCAGGCTGGCGGCGGTGCGGGATCGGGTTGGCTGTCAGGCTGACGGTCCTCCTGCTGCCATCGTCCGCTCTGGGATTTGGCGCAGCGCTGGCGCAGGACGTGCCCGCCGCCCGCGCGACGGCGAGTCACCCTTATGCTGCGCATGTCACCGAAGCGTCGCAGCGCTTCGGTATCCCGGAGGCGTGGATTTGGGCGGTCATGCGCGTCGAAAGCAACGGCGACGGCCGCGCGATTTCGACGGCCGGCGCGATGGGCCTGATGCAGATTATGCCCGCGACCTGGGCCGGCACGCGAGCACGCTATGGGCTAGGTTCCGATCCCTATGACGTGCGCGACAACATCATGGCGGGCGCGGCCTATCTGCGCGCGATGTTCGACCGCTACGGCAACGCGACGGCGATGCTTGCAGCCTATAATGCGGGACCGGGCCGCTATGACGAGTATCTTTCGCGCGGCCGGCCGTTACCCGCCGAGACGCGCGCCTATCTCGCAAAGCTGGCATCGATCACCGGCGGCCCGGACGACACACAGCTAGCCGTCGCGCCGCCATCCGGTCCGTTCGCCTGGCGTCGCGCCGCGCTGTTCGCGGCACGGCCGGACGCGCTTTCGCCGACGCTGCCATCTGCCAACCGGACTCCATCCGATGGGCAGGCGGACGATCGCGCCGAGCTTGCCATGAGCGCTGCTCCGCCGCCCTCCAGCCGCCTGTTCGTCCCGCTTTCCGGGCGGCGTCCGCAATGAGCGGCTGTCGCGCGCTCGGGCGGTTTCCCGCGCAGCCTTTCGTAGCGCCGGAAGGGAGCAGGGTTGGGTTTTGGCAGGGGGAAGGTCGAGGGCAAGATAAAGGGCGGCAATGTGCGAAGCCATTTTGCCCCGGTCGTAGCCTTGATTCTCAAGGCTTTTGGGCATTGCTGCGCAATGTGTGCGGAAATCCCGCACTGTGCGGCGCTGGCCGAACGCCAGCCGCCGCGAGGATTTTCCGCACAGTGCGGCGCTTCGCGCCATGAGCGGCGACGATGATTTCCGCATCCGGCCTGGCCGCATCCGTTCGAAGGGAGGCCAGCGCGCGCTGCCGATCATCGTCCAGGCGCTCGCGGCCGCGCAACGGGCCGGCGGCCATGTCTCGCGGCGGGGCCGGATCGTCGCCCCTGGCCGCTCGACCTTCGGGCGCGGGCGGGTCGCCAGCCTGCGCGCTACCCACCGGCTCGGCCACCGCTCACGGCAGGTTGTCGTCAAGGCGCGTGTCGTCCGGCATGGCGGTCGCGCCTCGCTCGCCGCCCACCTCAATTATCTGCAACGCGATGGCGTCACCCGCGATGGCGAACGGGGCGTGCTGTTCGGCGCGGAGGCCGAGGGCCTCGACCGCAATGCGTTCGCTGCGGCGTGCGAAAACGACCGCCACCATTTCCGCTTCATCGTCTCGCCGGAGGATGCGCCCGAGATGGGCGACCTCAAGGGCTTTACCCGCGAGTTGATGACGCGAATGGAAGCCGACCTCGGCGCCCGGCTCGACTGGCGAGCCGTCGAGCATTGGAACACCGACAACCCCCACGTCCATATCATCGTGCGCGGTATCGGCGAGGATGGGCAGAACCTCGTCATCTCGCGCGATTATATCGGCGAGGGAATGCGGGCGACGGCGCGCGATATCGTCACGCGCGAGCTGGGTCTGCGCAGCGACCTCGACATCCGCCAGTCACTGGAGCGGCAGGTCGAGGCCGAGCGCTGGACAGAGATCGACCGCGACCTGTCGCGCACGATGCAGCGCGACGGCCTGATCGACATGGCGCCCGAGCCCGGCGTCCGGCCGGACGGCGACCATGCGCTCAGGATGGGACGGCTGCGCAAGCTGGAGCGGCTCGGCCTCGCCACCGAAATTGGGCCGGGCCAATGGACCATCGCGGCCGACGCGCAAGGAGCCCTGCGCGCGCTGGGCGAGCGCGACGACATCATCAAGCGGATGCACAAGGCGATGAGCGAGCGCGGCATCGATCGGGGCGCTGCCAATTATGTGCTCGACGCCGATCCGGCCCAGCCCGTGATCGGGAAGCTGGTCGATCGCGGCCTGCATGACGAGCTGACCGGCGGCGCCTATGCGATCGTCGACGGCGTCGACGGACGCACCCACCATATCCGCTTTCCCGACATCGAGGCGACCGGCGATTGCAAGCCCGGCGCGATCGTCGAGCTGCGCCATTTCGAGGACCGCAAGGGCCGGCAGCGGGTCGCGCTCGCGGTGCGATCGGACATGGACCTGTCCGCGCAAGTCCGCGCGCGGGGCGCGACCTGGCTCGACCGGCGCAACCTGTCGAGCGACGGCCGCGATCTGGGCGGCGGCTTCGGCACCGAAGTGCGCGCCGCGATGGAGGCGCGCGCCGAACATCTCGCCGACGAAGGGCTGGCGCGGCGGCAGGGCCAGCGCATCATCTTCGCGCGCGGCCTGCTCGACACGCTCCAGCGGCGCGAGCTGGATATGGTCGCCAAGGATCTGTCGGCCGAAATCGGCTTGCCGCACACGCCGTCCAAGATGGGCGAATATGTCGCCGGCACCGTGCGCCAGCGTCTGACGCTCGCCTCGGGTCGCTTCGCGATGATCGACGATGGGCTGGGCTTCCAGCTCGTGCCCTGGTCCCCCTCGCTCGACCGCCAGATCGGCAAGCACATCTCCGGCGTCATGCGGAGCAATGGCGGCGTCGACTGGTCGTTCGGGCGCGGCCGGGGCCTCGGCCTGTGAACCGTCAAAGGAGATAGCCCATGTCCGCGACCAAGATTCTGTGGGGTCAGATCATCATCGTCTTTTTGGTCGTGCTCGCCGGGGTGTGGGGCGCGACGCAATGGACTGCGGCCGCGCTCGCCTATCAGCCCGAGCTGGGCCGCCCGTGGTTCGTGACGCTGGGCTATCCCGTCTATCCGCCGCCGGCCTTCTTCTGGTGGTGGTTTTCGTTCGACGCCTACGCGCCGCGCATCTTCGAGAAGGGCGCGTTCATCGCCGCGTCGGGCGGGTTCGCGTCGATCGCCGTCGCGATCGGCATGTCGGTATGGCGCGCGCGCGAACTGAAGAACGCCCAGACTTATGGATCCGCGCGCTGGGCGGAAGCGAGCGAGGTTCGCTCCGCGGGCTTGCTTGGGCCGAACGGCGTCATGCTCGGGCGGCTCGGAACCGATTATCTCCGGCACGATGGGCCGGAGCATGTCTTGTGTTTCGCGCCGACACGCAGTGGCAAGGGCGTCGGCCTGGTCGTGCCGACCCTGCTCAGTTGGCCGAGCTCGGCGATCGTGCATGACATCAAGGGCGAGAACTGGCAGCTCACCGCTGGCTTTCGTGCCCGCCACGCACGGGTGCTGCTGTTCGATCCGACCAACCCGCTATCCGCCGCCTACAATCCCCTCCTCGAAATCCGCAAGGGCGCCTGGGAGGTGCGCGACGTGCAGAACGTCGCCGACGTGCTGGTGGACCCGGAAGGCAGTCTCGAGAAACGCAACCACTGGGAAAAAACCTCGCATGCGCTGCTGGTCGGCGCGATCCTTCATGTGCTGTATGCCGGCGAGGACAAGACGCTAGCGGGCGTGGCAGCCTTCCTATCCGACCCGCGCCAGCCGATCGAGTCGACATTATCCGCCATGATGACCACGCCGCATCTCGGCGAGGCCGGCGTCCATCCCGTCGTCGCCAGTGCCGCACGCGAACTGCTGAACAAGTCGGCCAACGAGCGATCGGGCGTGCTGTCCACCGCCATGTCGTTCCTGGGCCTCTATCGCGATCCCGTCGTCGCGCAGGTTACGCGGGCCTGCGAATGGCGCATAGCGGATCTGGTCGAGGGGGAGCGGCCGGTCACGCTCTATCTTGTCGTTCCGCCGAGTGACATATCCCGCACCAAGCCGCTCATCCGCCTCATCCTCAACCAGATCGGACGCCGGCTCACCGAGGAACTGACCCCGAAGCAGAGCCGCCACCGCGTGCTCCTGATGCTCGACGAGTTTCCGGCGCTGGGGCGCCTCGACTTCTTCGAGTCCGCCCTGGCCTTCATGGCCGGCTACGGCCTGAAGGCGTTCCTGATTGCCCAAAGCCTCAACCAGATCGAGAGGGCGTATGGCCCGAACAATGCGATCCTCGACAACTGCCATGTGCGCGTATCGTTCGCCACCAATGACGAGCGCACCGCCAAGCGCGTGTCGGACGCGCTCGGCACCGCCACCGAGATGCGGGCGATGAAGAATTATGCAGGGCACCGGCTCTCGCCCTGGCTCGGCCATCTGATGGTCTCGCGCTCCGAAACCGCCCGCCAGCTCCTGACCCCCGGCGAGGTGATGCAGCTTCCGCCCGACGACGAGATCGTCATGGTGGCCGGCGTGCCGCCGATCCGCGCCAAGAAGGTGCGCTACTTCAAGGATCGGCGCTTCACCGAACGGGTGCTGTCGCCGCCGGACCTGAGCGTCGGACGAAGCCGAGCGCGGCCCGACGACTGGAGCGCCCTCCCGCCGCTCGCCGCGCCCCCGCCAGCCGAACTGCCGCGGCAGGACCAGGCGCGCGAGGCCGTGAGCGAGGATGAGGATGATGAAAACGCCGGGCTGCGCCGGCAGCCCGACTTGGAACGGCATATCGACATCGCACCGCAGCCCAGGCCCGCGCCCGCCAATGAGTTCGAGCTGGACGAACCGGACCCCGACACTGACGCCGCGCGGCAGGCGGCGGCGCGTCGCCAAATGCAGGGCGCGGCGCGGCAGGCCTCGCTCGATCCCGGCGACGGCATCGAGCTATGACGACCAAGACCCCATTCTCGGTCTATCTCGATCCGGAGCTGATGCAGTCGCTCGCGGCCTATGCTGACCGCAGGGGCAAGTCGCGCTCGCTGGTCGCTGAGGCGGCTATCGCGTCGTTCTTGTCACCCGACGCCGATGAGCAGCGCGAAGCGGCTATTGCCAAGCGGCTTGATCGGATTGACCGGCGCCTGACCCGGCTTGAGCGCGATGTCGGGATAGATGTCGAGATGATCGCGCTGTTCGTGCGCTTCTGGCTGTCGAACACGCCCCCGCCGCCTGAGGCCGAGCGCGATGCCATGCGCCGCTTGGGGAACGACCGTTACGATGCCTTCATGACGGCGCTCGGCCACCGACTCGCGAAGGGACCGAAGGTCCGGCAGGAGATTGGCGAGGACTTTCCGTCCCAGGACGGCTGAGCCGCCTACGCTGCTCCCTGTCTTTCTTCGCCAGACTACGACGCCTGCATTTCCTTGTTGAATCCCGACCTTTCCTGTCTCTCTTGATGTGCCCCTGACGCCGGGCGGCGGTTCGCCCGGCCCAATTCAGGGGCTGATCCTTGACCGTCCAACCGATCCGATCCGAAGCCAGCATGCGCGGCGCGCGGATGTTGCGTACGGCGCTCGGGCCATCGATCGCGGCTTGGCTCGACGATCCGGCCGTCATTGAGGTGATGCTGAACCCCGATGGCCGGCTGTGGCTCGATCGGCTCGGCGAAGGGATCAGCGACACCGACATGACGCTGGCCGCCGCGGACGGCGAGCGCATCGTGCGTCTGGTCGCGCATCATGTCGGCGTCGAGGTTCACGCCCGGTCCCCACGCGTCTCGGCCGAGCTGCCTGAAGGCGGCGAACGGTTCGAGGGGCTGTTACCACCCGTCGTCGCCGCGCCGGCCTTCGCGATCCGCAAGCCCGCGGTCGCGGTGTTCACGCTGGGCGACTATGCGGCGGCCGGCATCATGTCGGCCGCGCACGCCGAGGCGCTGCGCCAGGGCGTAGAGACGCGCGCCAACATCCTCGTCGCGGGCGGGACCGGCAGCGGCAAAACCACGCTGGTCAACGCGCTGCTGGCCGAGGTGGCGAAGACCACCGATCGTATCGTGCTGATCGAGGATACGCGCGAGCTGCAATGCGCTGCGCCCAACCTCGTCGCCATGCGGACGAAGGATGGCGTCGTCTCGCTGTCCGATCTCGTGCGGTCCTCACTGCGCCTGCGCCCTGACCGCATTCCCATCGGCGAGGTGCGCGGCGCTGAGGCGCTCGATCTTCTCAAAGCCTGGGGCACCGGCCATCCCGGCGGCATCGGCACCATCCACGCCGGGACCGCGCTCGGCGCACTGCGCCGGATGGAACAACTCATTCAGGAGGCGGTGGTCACCGTCCCGCGCGCGCTGCTGGCCGAGACCATCGACCTGATCGCCGTGCTGATCCGCGACGGGCACGGCCGCCGGCTCGCCGAGCTGGCCCGCGTCGACGGACTCGACCCCGCCACCGGCGACTACCGCCTCACCCCGCTTTCCCCAACCCAGCCAGGAGACCTCCCATGATCCATGCTCTTACGTCTGGCGCACGTCGCGCCATGCTCACCGCTTCGGCCAGCCTGCTCGCGCTGACCTTCGCCGTTCCCGCCCATGCGTCGGGATCGTCGATGCCGTGGGAAGCGCCGCTCCAGTCGATCCTCGAAAGCATCGAGGGGCCGGTCGCGAAGATCATCGCGGTGCTGATCATCATCATCACCGGACTGACGCTCGCATTCGGTGATACGTCTGGTGGCGCGCGCAAGCTCATCCAGATCGTGTTCGGGCTATCGATCGCCTTCGCCGCGTCGAGCTTCTTCCTGTCGTTCTTCTCGTTCGGCGGCGGAGCACTAGTCTGATGGAGGCCGGCGAGCCGATCTCCGGCTACTATGCGCCGGTTCACCGGGCGCTGACCGAGCCCATCCTGCTCGCCGGTGCTCCCCGCTCGCTCGCCATCGTCAATGGCACGCTGGCGGGCGCGATCGGTCTCGGCCTGCGGCTCTGGGTCGCGGGCCTGGTCATCTGGGCCATCGGCCACGCGATCTCGGTCTGGGCGGCGCGGCGCGACCCGCAATTCGTGGATGTGGCCCGGCGCCACCTCCGCTTTCCGACATGGATGCAGTCATGATGAGCTTGCGCGAATACCGCCACAAGGCGGCGCACCTCGCCGACTTCCTGCCCTGGGCCGCGCTGATCGCCGAGGGGGTTGTGCTCAACAAGGACGGATCGTTCCAGCGCACCGCCCGATTTCGTGGCCCCGATCTCGACAGCGCCACGCCGGCCGAGCTGGTCGCGACGAGCGCCCGGCTGAACAGTTCGCTCCGCCGGCTCGGCTCGGGCTGGGCCATATTCGTCGAAGCGCAGCGCACGCCCGCGCTGGACTATCCAGATGCCGCGTTCCCTGATCCGGTCTCGGCACTGGTCGATATGGAGCGGCGCGAACAGTTTCGCGAGGAAGGCGCCCATTTCGAGAGCGCCTATTATCTCACGCTGCTATGGATGCCGCCGGCCGAGGAAGCCGCCCGCGCCGAAGGCTGGCTTTACGAGGGCCGGTCCACCACCGGCGCCGATCCGTGGGAGCTGCTCAAGAGCTTTACCGATCGCAGCGATCGCGTGCTCAATCTGGTCGAGGGCTTCGTCCCCGAAGTTCGCTGGCTCGGTGACAGCGAGACGCTGACCTATCTGCACAGCACGATCTCGACCCGGCGCCAGCGCGTTCGCGTGCCGGAAACGCCAATGCACCTCGATGCGCTGCTCGCCGACGAGCCGCTGACCGGTGGGCTCGAACCGAAGCTCGGCGACCATCATCTCCGCACGCTGACCGTCACGGGGTTCCCGAGCGTCACCTTTCCCGGCCTGCTCGACGAGCTGAACCGGCTGGCATTTTCCTATCGCTGGTCGACCCGCGCGATCATGCTCGACAAGACCGACGCGACGAAGCTGCTCACGCGCATCCGCCGCCAGTGGTTCGCCAAGCGCAAAAGCGTTGCCGCCATCCTGAAAGAGGTGATGACCAACGAGGCGTCCACGTTGCTCGATAGCGACGCCTCGAACAAAGCCGCCGACGCCGACACCGCCCTGCAGGAGCTGGGCGCCGATTATGCCGGCATGGCCTATGTCACCGCGACGGTGACGGTATGGGACCGCGACCCCGCCATCGCCGCCGAGAAGCTGCGGCTGGTCGAGAAGGTCATCCAGGGCCGAGACTTCACCGTCATCCCCGAGGGCATGAACGCGGTTGAAGCGTGGCTCGGCTCACTCCCCGGCCACACCTACGCCAATGTCCGGCAACCCCCGATCTCCACCATCAATCTCGCCCACCTGATCCCCCTGTCAGCAGTATGGGCGGGGCCGGAACGGGACGAGCATTTCGGTGCGCCCCCCTTGCTCTATGGCAAGACCGAAGGCTCGACCCCGTTCCGGTTTTCCCTTCACGTCGGCGACGTCGGCCACACGCTGATCGTTGGCCCGACCGGCGCCGGCAAGAGCGTCCTGCTCGCACTCATGGCGATGCAGTTCCGCCGCTACGAGAAGGGCCAGGTCTTCGCCTTCGACTTCGGCGGCAGCATCCGCGCCGCCGCGCTCAGCATGGGCGGCGACTGGCAGGATCTCGGCGGGATGCTCGCCGACGAGGCCGGCGACGGTGTGCAGCTCCAGCCGCTCGCCCGGATCGACGAGTCCGCAGAGCGCGCCTGGGCGGCGGAATGGCTGGCGGCGATACTGACCAGCGAAGGCGTGGCGGTCGATCCGCAGGCCAAGGAGCATCTGTGGTCCGCGCTCGGCTCGCTGGCGTCCGCGCCGGTTGCGGAGCGGACGCTGACCGGCCTCGCCGTGCTGCTTCAAAGCCAGCAGCTCAAGCAGGCGCTCGCACCCTATTGCATCGGCGGGACGTGGGGACGGCTCCTCGACGCCGAGGCTGAGCGCATCGGCATAGCCGACGTGCAAGCCTTCGAGACGGAGGGCCTGGTCGGCGCTGGATCGGCCGCCGCGGTGCTGTCCTATCTCTTCCACCGGATCGGCGACCGACTGGACGGCTCACCCACGCTCATCATCATCGACGAGGGCTGGCTGGTTCTCGACAGCCCCGACTTCGCCGCGCAGCTCCGCGAGTGGCTGAAGACGCTGCGCAAGAAGAACGCCAGCGTCATCTTCGCCACGCAGAGCCTTGCCGACATCGAGACGAGCGACATCGCGCCGGCCATCATCGAGAGCTGCCCGACGCGCATCTTCCTGCCGAACGAACGCGCGGCCGAGCCGCAGATCGCGGCCATCTACGAGCGGTTCGGCCTCAATGCCCGCCAGATCGAAATCCTCAGCCGGGCGACACCCAAGCGCGACTATTATTGCCAATCGCGGCGCGGCAACCGGCTGTTCGAGCTGGGCTTGGGCGAGGTCGCGCTGGCCTTCGCCGCCGCGTCGTCGAAGACCGACCAACTCGCCATCGCCGAGATCATCGCAACCCACGGGGCATCCGCGTTCGCGGCCGAGTGGCTGCGCCATCGCGGCTGCGCCTGGGCGATCGAGCTTCTCCCCGAATCCAATCCTCAACCCCAGCAGGAGTTACCGCTATGAAAACCGCTTATCTGCGCCGCGCCATCCTGGCCGGCGTTCTCACCATGTCGGGCGTCATCGGCATCACCGCGGCGACGCCGGCCTACGCGCAGTTCGGCGGGATCGTCTATGATCCCACAAACTATGCGCAGAACGTGCTGACCGCCGCCCGGTCGCTCCAGCAGATCAACAACCAGATCCAGCAAATACAGCAGCAGGCGACCAGCCTCATCAACGAGGCGCGCAATCTAGCGTCGCTGCCGTTCAGCTCGCTCCAGCAGTTGCAGCAACAGGTGCAGCGCACGCAGCAGCTACTCGGGCAGGCCCAGCGCATCGCCTACGACGTCCAGAACGTCCAACAGGTGTTTACCGGCCGCTATACCGGCTCGGCGCTGACCGGCACGCAGGCGCAGATGGTCGCCAATGCCAATGCGCGCTGGGAAGATAGCGTCGGGGCGTTCGAGGATGCGCTGAAGGTCCAGGCCGGCGTCGTCGGCAACATCGACGGCGCGCGCACGACGATGGACGGGCTTGTCTCGGCCAGCCAGTCGGCAACCGGCGCGCTTCAGGCCACCCAGGCGGGCAATCAGCTTCTCGCGCTACAGTCGCAACAGCTTGCTGATCTCACCGCCGCCGTTGCCGCGCAGGGCCGCGCCCAGGCGCTCGAAGCGGCGCGGCACACCGCCGAGGAGGCCGAGGGCCGCGAGCGGTTCCGCCGCTTCATGGGCAATTGAGGCGGACCTTGTGCTGCACGCTTCCTCACGCACGGTTAAAATCGCGGGCGTTGCCGCGGTCGCGGGCATGATGATGACGGTGGCGATCGTCGCCGCCACGCACCAGCCCGAGTCCGCGCCGTCGCCGCCCGTCGCTGTGCGCGAGGATGTGCGCCATGACCGGCTCGCGCGGGAACTCGACCGCTGCTCGACGCTCACCATGCCCGATGCCGGCTGTGAGGCGGCATGGGCTGAGAACCACCGCCGCTTTTTCCGTCAGCCCGCTCCCGAAGCGGGGAATGGCGCGGGCACGGCGCCTCCCGTGGAGAATAGCGCGCCATGAACGACACCGGCGTCATCGACACGTTCCTGGGCGTCTTCACCACCTACATCGACAGCGGATTTGGGCTGCTCGGCGGTGAAATCAGCTTCCTCTCGACCACGCTGATCGCGATCGACGTGACGCTGGCCGGCCTGTTCTGGGCCTGGGGCGCGGATGAGGATGTGTTGCAACGCCTCGTCAAGAAGACCCTGTATATCGGCACCTTCGCCTTCATCATCGGCAATTTCTCCAACCTCGCCAACATCGTGTTCCAGTCCTTTGCCGGGCTCGGTCTCAAGGCAAGTGGCAGCGCGATGTCGATCGCCGATTTCATGAAGCCGGGCACGATTGCGGCCACCGGCCTTCAGGCCGGCAAGCCGCTCCTGGATGCCGCAGGTCAGTTCTCCAACCTTTGGGCCGTGTTCTCGAACCTGGCTCTCATCATCGTGTTGCTGCTCGCCTGGGTGATCGTGGTGCTCGCCTTCTTCATCATCGCGGTGCAGATCTTCATCACCCTGATCGAGTTCAAGCTGGTGACGCTGGCGGGCTTCGTGCTGCTGCCGTTCGCTTTCTTCAACAAGACCGCCTTCATGGCCGAGCGTGTGCTGGGCCATGTCGTCTCGACCGGCATCAAGGTGCTGGTGCTCGCCGTCATCACCGGCATCGGCACGACGCTGTTCAATCAGTTCACGAACGCGAGCCTGGGCACCGGGCCCGACATCAATCAGGTGATGGCGATCGCGCTCGCCGCTTTGTCGCTGCTCGGCCTCGCCATCTTCGGCCCCGGCATCGCCAACGGCATCGTCTCGGGCGGGCCGCAACTCGGCGCGGGCGCAGCGGCTGGCACCGCGCTCGCCGCAGGCGGGGCGTTGGTCGGCGGCGCGGCTGCCGCTCGCCTTGGCGTCGGAGCGGCCGGCGCTGCCGTCGGCGCGACGGGCCGAATGGCAGGGGCCGCCGCACGCGGAGGCGCTCAGATGGCGGGCGGTGCGACCAGCGCCTACAGCCTCGGGTCGCTCGGCAAGAGCGGCGGCGCCGCGGTCGCGGGCGGCATGGCCGCCGTCGGCCAGGCGGCGGCCGGCAGCGCCGCCAGTGCCGTCCTCTCGCCCTTGCGCAAGGCGGCGGCCAAGGGCGGCGAGGCGATGAAGGCCAGCTTCCGCTCCGGCGCGCGCGCCGGATTCACCGCCACCGGCGGCACCATCACGGGCGGACCAGAAGCCGCCGCCGCGTCCGCATCCGGTCCGGCCGCGTCCAGCGCCGCTGCTCAACCCGCCTGGGCGGTCGCCATGAAGCGCCGGCAGTCCGTGACCCACGGCGCGACCGTGCTCGCTCACACGATGAAGGCCGGCGACAGCCACGGCGGCGGCGGCGGCCCCGACATCAAAGAGAAGGACTGATCGATGTTCCGACGCCCGACCATCCGCTATGGCCAGACTCCCGAACCGACGACACCCTATCAACGCGCCGCGCAAGCATGGGACGACCGGATAGGATCGGCCCGTGTGCAGGCTAGGAACTGGCGGCTCGCTTTCTTCGGCACACTCGCCCTGTCGGGCGGATTGGCCGGCGGGCTCGTCTGGCAATCGGCGCGCGGCCATATCGTGCCCTGGGTCGTGCAGGTCGATCGGCTCGGCGAAGCGCAGGCGGTCGCACCGGCGGAGGCAGGGTATCGGCCGACCGATCCGCAGACCGCATTCCACCTCGCCCGTTTCGTCGAAGAGGTGCGCAGCATTCCTGCCGATCCCGTCGTCGTTCGCCAGAACTGGCTTCGCGCCTATGACTTCACCACCGACAAGGGCGCGCTGTTCCTCAACGATTATGCGCGCGCCAACGACCCGTTCACACAGGTCGGCAAGGTGCAGGTCGCGGTGGATGTGTCGAGCGTGATCCGCGCTTCACCGGACAGCTTCCGCGTGGCCTGGACCGAGCGGCGCTATCAGGACGGCAGCCTTGCCGCCACCGAACGCTGGTCGGCGATCCTCACCGTCGTCTTCCAGCCGCCAAGAACGCCTGACGCCCTGCGCAAGAATCCGCTCGGCCTCTTCGTCAACGCCCTCAACTGGTCAAAGGAGCTGTCGCAATGACGCGCCCACCGTTTCGTCGTGCCGCCTCGGCGGTCCTCCTGGCATCCGCCTCCGCGCTTGGCGGTTGCGCCACCACATCGGCGAAGCCGCCCGCGATTGCCTATGACAATCCGTCCCCGGCGATCGTCGCGACGCCTGCTCCCGAAGCACCCAAACCCGTCGAAGTGGTGACGATCCTCGAGCCGCTGCCGCTCCCCGGCCAGTTGAAGCCTGTCGCCGCGAACCCGCGCCCGCCCGAACCCGCCGATCCGCGCAACCGCGTCGGCGTGGCAAATGCCGCTGCCCGTGTTCAGCCGGTTCGCGACGGCTTCCTCAATGCCATTCAGCAATACCCCTGGACGGACGGGGCGCTCTATCAGGTCTACACCGCGCCCGGCCAGGTGACGGACATTGCCTTGCAGGAGGGCGAACAGCTCGTAGGGCCAGGGCCGGTAGCGGCCGGTGATACCGTGCGCTGGATCATCGGCGATACGGTGAGCGGCAGCGGCCCGACCGCGCGCGTGCATATCCTCGCGAAGCCAACGCGGCCGGACCTGTCTACGAACCTCGTCATCAATACCGACAGGCGGACCTACCATCTGGAGCTGCACGCGACGCCGAGCACCTACATGGCGTCGGTCTCGTGGACCTATCCGCAGGACGCGCTGATCGCGCTGCGCCGCGCGAATGCGGCGGCGGCTTCGGCCGCGCCGGTCGCGAGCGGCGTCGACGTGTCCGCGCTTAATTTCCGCTACCGCATCGATGGCGACCGCGCGCCGTGGAAGCCGCTCCGCGCCTTCGACGATGGCCGCCAGGTGTTCATCGAGTTTCCCACCGGGATCTCGCAGGGCGACATGCCGCCGCTGTTCGTGACCGGCGCGGCCGGCAATGCCGAACTGGTCAACTACCGCGTCCAGGGCCGCTACATGGTGATCGATCGCCTGTTCGCCGCCGCAGAATTGCGCCTGGGCGACAAGCGCAGTGCGCAGCGCGTGCGGATCGTGCGCGACGGGGCGAACACGCCTCGGGAGCGGCGGCCGTGACCGATCCTGCTGAATTCTCCGCCGTCGAGCCTGCCGCGCCCCCGGCCGATCCAAATGCGTTTCAGCTCAGGGGCGACCCGCCGCGTGTCATGCGCCTGTCGAGAAAAGCCCTCGCGGTTGTCGGCGTCGCCGCTGGCCTCGGCATCGGCGGATCTCTGATCTATGCCCTGCGGCCTCCCAGCCCGCACGAGGCCAAGGAACTCTACAACACCGACAGCCGCGCCGGCGACGCGATCACTTCCGGCCCGAAGGACTATGCGCAAGCGCCCAAACTTGGTCCGCCGCTCCCCGGCGATCTCGGCCGGCCGATCGTCTCGGCGCAGGAGCGAGGGGCCGCCGTGCCCGTGCCGCCGATCGGCGGCCAGGCCGCGCCGCCCGATCCGCGTGCGCAAGCCGCGGAGGCCGCGCGGCAGCGCGCGCAACAGGAGCGCGACGCCGTCCGTACCAGCACGGTCTTCCTCGGCGGCGGCGCGGCGGGCGCGACCGGAGCGCCCGCGCAGCCTGTGGCGTCGGTCGGTTCGCCGACGCCACCCGCGACCGCCGCGGCGCAACCCGCCGGCGCGCTAAGCGATCAGGCCGCCAAGAGGGCGTTCATGGGTCAGGCGTCCAATCAGCAAACCGTGAGTGTCGAGCGGCTCACGGCGCCGGCTTCACCCAACATCGTCCAGGCCGGCAGCATCATTCCCGCCGCACTCATCACCGGCATCCGTTCGGACCTTCCCGGCCAGATCACCGCCCAGGTGACGCAGAATGTCTATGACAGCATCACCGGCCGCATCCTGCTCATTCCGCAAGGCGCTCGCTTGATCGGCGAGTATGACAGCCAGATCACTGCGGGGCAGACTCGCGTGCTGTTCGCGTGGGACCGGCTGATCCTGCCGGACGGCCGCTCGATTGTTCTCGAGCGCCAGCCCGGCGCCGACGCGGCTGGCTATGCCGGCTTGCAGGATCGCGTGAACCAGCATTGGGGCAATCTCTTGAAGGCGGCCGCGATCTCCACCCTCCTAGGGATCGGGGCAGAGATGGGCGCAGACGAGGATGACGATCTGACCCGCGCGCTGCGCCGCGGCACGCAAGACACCATCAACCAAACCGGCCAACAGATCGTGCGGCGACAACTCGACGTGTCGCCGACCCTCACTATCCGGCCTGGCTATCCGCTGGGCGTGGTTCTGACGCGCGATTTAGTGCTCGAACCTGTCGGAGCTGCACGATGACGAAATTGAAGCTCGGGCCGCTCTCCGACGATCGGCCGGTGAAACTCTCGGTGGAGTTGCCGGCCACTGTCCATCGCGATCTTCTCGCCTACGCCGCCGCGCTCGCGGCGGAAACCGGGGGTTCGCCGGTCGCGCCCGAGAAGCTGGTCCCGCCGATGCTGGCGCGGTTCATGGACACCGATCGCGGCTTCCGCCGGCAACGCGCGCAGGGTCGTTAAACGCGATCCCGCGCTCAATTACCCATGAATTTCTTGAACCGGTCGCGTCCTTCGGCCTCGACAACGGCTTGCTCGGCATTGGCGCATTCGTCGCCGCGCACCGACCCATCCCGACACCCAGCGACGATCCCCCGCGCTTCCTCAAGATGCGCCGCGAAATAGGACTTGCCCCGTGGCTCTACTGATACGGACACTGCGGACGCCGGGCTGGCGACCACCGCCGGGGCGCTGGCAGGCCGGATTACCGGACGCAGAGTGAAGACCGCTCCGAATCCGATGATGAGCGTGACCAGCGCTATGATGAAGCTCTTGCCTTGGGTCATAACTGTTCCTTTCTCGGCTTAAGGGATGACAGCGGCCGCACCGGCATGGGCGGCAGAGAATAGCGCGCGGCTACGAAATCGAGGAACCTGCGCAGGACGGGATTTTCGTTGTGCTCGCGCCAATAGCCCGAGAAGCCGATCCGCATGTAACCGTTGTTCTCGTGGACCTCGCGAAACACGACGCCCGGCACCTGGATACCGAGTGCTGATTCCGCGACGATCGAGATGCGCCCGCCGAGCGCGAGGGTACTAAGCACCGTATCGCGGCCGATATCGTCCATGTCGATTTCGGGCATGTAGCCCGGCATGCCCAACTTCCCCAGCAGCATGTTGCGCGTCTCCGGGCCGGGATCGCGCGCGGTCAGCAGGAAGCGCTCGCCGGTCAGATCGCTCCAATAAATACGCTCTCGGGCGGCGAGCGGATGGCTCTCCGGCATCGCCACCAAGATGCGTTCGCTCCAAAAGGGGCGGCTCATCAATCCGCGAAAAGGTGCCTCGCCGGTTAGGATCGCGATGTCGAGCAAGCCGTTCTCTATCCCGGCCAGCAGCATGTCCCGGTCGCGTTCGAATCCCCGGACTCGTACTTCGGGATAGCGCTCATCGAACTCGCTCAGCGTCGCCCGAAGATTGCCGGCGGAGAAGGATGTATAAAAGCCCACTGCGAGCCTACCAGCGTGGCCGTTCCTGGTGGCGTGGACCCAGGCGTTTAGCTCCCCGAACTCCTTCACGATGCGCTGGGCCGTGCGTAAGTAAATCTGGCCATTCGCCGTCAGCGTCGCGCCGCGCGTCTTGCGGTCGAAAAGGACCATCCCGAGACGCTTCTCGGTTTCGAGGATATGCCGGCTGATTGTCGCCTGCTTGATGTTCAGGCTGCGCGCCGCGCGGCTGAAGCTACCGGCCTCGGCCGCCGCGATCAGATAGCGGAGCTGGCGTAACTCAATCACCGGCTCACCGACATGATATAAATGGGACTGATGTATCGGAAATACATTGTATGGCGATTGATCACGCCGGCTAGGGCGTGATCAACGTAAATCAGCTATTGCCGATTTACGAACTCATCTACCAGTATATTGAACTCCTCGGGCCTTTCCCATTGAGCCCAGTGGCCGCATTTGGCGAAGATATGCATGTCAGCATTGGGGATGAGCTTGCGCAGGACGAACCCGGCATCGAGCGGCAGGACGCGATCCTCGGCACCCCAGATGATGAGCGTGGGGCTTGCGATCCTGTCGAGGCCCTGGTTCCACAGATGGTCATTGGGGTGCGCCATCAAGGTGCGCAGCGGCGGGTTGGCGGCTGTTTCGGGCAGCGAGGCGATCTTCAGGCGTTCCTCCAGCAGATCCTGCGTGATCGATGAACGGTCATAGACCAAAAGGTCGGTGACCCGCGCGAGCTTTTCGAGCGTCGGTCCTTCCTCGCCGTAAAAGTCGAGCATCCGCTGCAACCCCTCGGTTGGGAATGGCGACAAGGTCGGTAAGCCGCCGCCAGGCCCCATCAGCACCAACATGTCGACCCGTTCGGGCGTGTCGAGCGCGAAGCGCAGCGAGGTCATGCCGCCCAGCGAGTTACCGACGAGGCTCGCGCTCTCTATGCCGGCATGATCCATGACATCGCGCACGGCATTGGCGAGCGACACGATGAGCCCGTCAGGCTGGGCGCGCGGCGCGGACTGGCCATAGCCCGGGAGATCGAGCACGATCACCCGGTTGCGACGGGAGAGGGGCTTCACATTCTTGCGATAATTGCTGTAACCATAGGCACCCGGCCCGCCGCCGTGGATCAGGATGATCGCCGGGCCGTCGCCCCAGCTATGGTAATGGACGCGGCCATCGGCGGCATCGGCGAACCGGCTTTCGGGCGCTACGGTATCGGTCATTATCGTCTCCGGTTCGATCATGTGTGAAAAGCCGCGGCGCGGCTGGATCAGGTCTATGCGGCCGGCTCGGCAAGCACGCGGCCATATCGGTCGCGGATCGCTTTTTTGTCGATCTTGCCGGTGGCGGTGAGCGGGACGGTGTCGATGATGATGCGGTCGGGCATCCACCATTTAACGATGCGCGGTTCCAGCCATGCCGTCATGTCTTCGCCGGTCATGTTGCTGCCTGCATGCGGTTCGACCAGCATGATCGGACGCTCTTCCCATTTGGGATGGTGGACCCCGGCTACGGCGGCAACCTTCACACCGGGACACCCCGCCGCGATATTCTCCAGATCGATCGAGCTGATCCATTCGCCGCCCGATTTGATCATGTCCTTCTTGCGGTCCGTGATCCGCATGAAACCGAACCGGTCGATGGTGGAGATGTCCCCCGTGTCGAACCAGCCATTGGCATCGATCGCGGGTGCATCGGAGCGGTAATAGCGGTCTAGCACCCAGGGTCCGCGGACCATCAACGCGCCGGATTGCTCACCATCATGCGGTAGGTTTTGCCCGTCCTCATCGACGATCTTCATTTCGATGCCGAACATCATCCGGCCTTGGCGGGTCCAGATCGCCTCATTCTCCTCGTCTTTGCCAAGCGCCGCCAGCGCGGGCGTGGGAGTGGAGACGACGCCGAGCGGACTGGTCTCGGTCATCCCCCAGATCTGCTGCACCACGACACCGAGCCTGTCGAACGTGACCGCCATGTCGCGCGGCACGGCCGAACCGCCGATGATCACCCGCTGCAGGCCGCCCGGAGTCTCTCCTGTCCGCGCCAGATGATCGAGATATAGGGTCCAGATCGTCGGCACGCCGCCCGAGAATGTGACGCCTTCGTCCACGATGAGCTGCTGCAGGCTGGCGCCGTCGAACCTGTCGCCAGGAAAGACGAACTTCACGCCATTGATCGCGCCGGCAAAGGGCAGGCCCCAGGCCGTTGCATGATAAAGCGACTGGCACGGCATGACCACGTCGAAGGCAGAGAAGTTGAGGGCGCCGCTCAGGCCCGCCGCAAGAGCGTGCAGCACCACCGAACGGTGCGAATAGAGCACGCCCTTGGGATCGCCCGTCGTGCCCGACGTGTAGCACAAGAACACGCCCGCATTCTCGTCGAGCCGGGGCCAGTCAAAGTCTCCGGCCTCGCCGGCGATCAGGCGCTCATAGCAGCCCCAACCATCGATCGCACGATCGGCGTCGCTCAGCAGGACATAGTGCTGGACCGTCTCCAGCCGGTCCCGGATCCGATCGACGATCTCGACCATGTTGCGATCGAGCAGCAGCACCTTGCTGCCCGCATGGTTGATGGTGAAGACGAGATGCTCGTCGGGGAGCCGCGGATTGGCGGTATGCAGCACCGCGCCCATGCCCGGCACCGCGAAGAACAGCTCGAAATGCCGATGCGTGTTCCACGCCAGCGAACTCACCCGGTCGCCAGGCGCCACGCCCAGCCGCGACAGCGCCTGCGCCGCCCGCGCCGCGCGTGTCCAGGCCCGCGCATAATTATATCGCCATATCGGCTCATCGATATTTTTTGACACGATCTCCCGGCCGCCATGCGCCACTGATGCAAAGCGCAAAATGTCGGCGATATTCAGGGGAGCATTCTGCATCAAGCCGGGCATCACGTCCTTCTCCTCGCACATTCAGACGGCCTGGAACTCATGGCCCCATTCGCTGATGCGGTCGTGGATCACCGGCTCCCAGCTATCCTCGTCATCGATCCTGAGGCCGCCATAGCCTATTTCCATCATGAATTTGGAAGGCGTGTACGCGTAGAAGGACACGATCCGGTCGTTCGAATGCTGGCCCAGCGTCAGTCCGATGGCGATGCCGGCGGCCTGCACGCGTTCATACGCCCTCTCGACATCCTCCAACTTACTCATCTCCAGCTCTAAATGATGGAGTTTGCTCTCTCCTCCCAGCCCCTCGGCGAAGGCGATCGAATGATGGCGCGGGCCGGTATGCAGGAACGAGGCATGCATCGTGCTGCCATCGGGCATCGGCTGGTAGATATAATCGGAAAGCTGCGCGAACAGCGCCTCGCGCATGAACTTCTCGTCGCCCTTGTGGTCTTTCGAGTTGAAGGCGACGTGGCCGATGCCCTGGTCGCCCGTCACGAAACCATGCGGGACCTTGTCCGAAACGAACGGAGAGCCCGCGTCTTCCAGACCCAGCGCGATCTCGTGCCGGGCTCCGACAGGCCCCACGAAATGGAAAAACCGGTCCACGCTCCGCAGCCGGGCGGAGGCTTCGTCGCCATCCCGCGTGGCAATACCAAGGCTCTCGAGGTGCGAGCGCAGCTGATCGAAGCGCTCCTGGTTACCGGCGTCCCAACCGACCCAGGCAATATCGTCCGCTGGTCCTTCCACAAAGTGGAAGCGCCGAGCCTTCTCGTCAATCCGGCAGAACAGCCCGCCCCTCGACCGCTCGACGCCAAGACCGACTAACCCCGCATAACGCTCCCACGAATCCAAGCTAGTTACCTCAAGCCCGAAATACCCCGTTCTGATCGCCATCTTTTTTCTCCTTCGAGCCTAGTATGCAGCTCAGGGCCATCTGATACCGGAGAGTCCTCCTCCGAGATCCGCGAGCGAGCCCTCAGCTACTTGCGCTTCGCCGTAGCGACCCAAATGCTGCCACGAGTGGCCCCTGTTGGTCGGGAGTGGTGCCATGGAGCAAGATTTGATCGGCGCCCGCAGCGAGGTACTCCCCGAGACGGGTTGCGCATTGGTCAACATTTCCGATGGCGGCTCCGCTGGCGAACCAGTGCCGGGGGATCAAACTGGCGGCCTCGCCAAGGAGCCGGCGCGATTCCGCAACGTCGCTCTGGCCAAATTCCAATCGACTTAGACCTGTCGCGGCAATTTGATCTATAGGCGCTTGGTCCCAGCCGTTCATCTTGACAATGGGCAAACCGATTTCGTGATGCATGAAGTAAGACACGGCACGCGCCTCGAGAACGTTGGAGCGCTCTTCAGGGGATAGCGTGTCGGGCGCCGCTACCACAATCGCATAGACGGTGATCTTATGTGGATCACGTCCAGCCTGCTCCGCCGCCTCACGGACAATCCGTATCGAACGAGCGACACCTTCCGTAGTTAAAAACGGATGCAGGACCACTCCGTCGAAATGCGCGCCTGCCAGCGCGAGCGTCTGGGGACCGACGGCTCCCAGAATGACTGGAGGCGGATTATCACATGCCTGAGGAAGTTGCATCTCGGGAAAATTTCCCGCTGGGCCCTCATAGGACACCGTCTTGCCAGCCCAGAGCTGTCGAAGGATACCGACGTGATCTGCCATTCCCGCATTATTGAGAACAGGTATGCCCATTTTACGGAAAAGAGGTGGAAATGACCGCCCAAATCCTAAAACAAAGCGACCGCCGCTGAGTGTTTGTAACGTGGCGCTCATTCCAGCTTGCACAAGAGGATGCCGGGTTCCAAAATGCGTGATTCCTGCGATCAGTTGCACCCGGTCGGTGACCTGCGTCAGGGCCCCCATTACAGATCCAAGTTCTTTGGTGTCCCAGCGCTCTGACAAGCAAATCCCGCCAAGCCCAATTCTCTCCCCTTCTTGCGCCTGCGTGAGGCCCACACGCGCATCCGAGGCGCGCCCAGGCAGGATATAGGCGTTTAATACGTCTGTGCTCATGTCAGCCATTGTCTTATCTCTTCACCGAATTTGCCATAATATTAGACAATATTCTCGTTTTAGGGAGCAGAAACCCAGTCTTTAACTAATTTATCTTCAAATTGACCGCTCACTGACGAAACACAGTGAACATTTTCAAGAAGTTGTCGTAATGACTCCAAGAACGGATAACTAATGCTCCCGAACCATGCCAGAACGACATCTTGATGTGTTTTTGATCCATCGGCAGCACGAAGTCCGGCGCCTAGCGTCATGGTGATTGCACGCCAATGTGCGAATATTCGGTAGTATTCAAACCGCTCCTCATCGATAGGAATGCCACTGGCACGCTCATAATTCCGTAAAAAATCATCGCGAGCGTATAAGGACGAACACAGCGGAGCACCGCTCTCATCGGGAGTGCAAAACAAAGGCATTGTAGCCCACGCTAAATCAAAATGCCGATCTCCAAAGAAACCCAATTCCCAATCGAGAATCGTTGTAATGCGCTTACTCACCGGATCGAAAAGGAAATTTCCTGTTCTATAGTCACCGTGTACCAGAGAAACAAAGTCCAGCGGCTTGCGATTACGCCTCAGCCATTGTTCCGCGAGGTTCATGAGCGGAACAGCCTCGAGCCGGTCTTCCTCCCAAACCCGAGCCCACCAATTTATCTGCCGATCGATGTCCTCGGTCGTGCCTGCACTCGGAATGTCAAAGGATGATAAATCGGCCCCTTGGACATCCAGTGTATGGATACGGGCCAGATAATCTATAAACTGCGGACCGAGTGCAGCTCGATGTTCCGCGTCAAACTGTACTCCAATGCCCGTCACATTGCTGGTGCCCGTCGGCGGCTTCTGCACGCCTTCAACGAAGCCACAGACGATCGAGGGTCGCCCCAGATGTGCTCCTGCACTATCTTCCCAATATGGAGGAGGAACCGGAACGTCGCTCTTAACTGCGTTGAGCAACTGAAACTCACGCGTCCTTTCGGTGATGACGATGGATTCGACAGGGTCGCGGCCGAGCACCATCCGTTCGCCAGTGCGGCGTTCACCATGGTAAGTCCAATCTAACTCGAAAACATACTGTTCCTTGGAGGCGCCGCCAGAGAGGGGGCGAAGCCCCCGGATGGTAAATGGATCTTGGGTGTGCCTGGAAATTAGATCCCGCAGTCCCGTCGCAATATCCCTTTCGCGTGTCCAATCCTCACTCTGGCAGGTCCGCTGCTCAAGCTTTCGGGTCAGTGCGCTGTCCACTGTTCGCTCGGTCGGGAAGCGAGCCCGGATGCTGGCAATCCAGTCAGCAGGTGGCGAATTTCGAATGTCGATCATCAGTATCTCCAAGACCTCGCCAATCAGTTATATTGTTCAGCCTGAACGCTAAATTGTCTGGGTTTATCGAGAGCGTCCTCCAACGGTAGCAAGCTGTCGGGAAACACATCGAAGCCGGTGGCCGCGACAAACGCCCGTTCACGACGGAGCTGATCCTCTTCATGTCTGATTATGATCTCGGCGACGCGGAGACGTACGTCAGCGTCTTCGCGGGCAGCAAAATCAGCCGTCAGCTCCGCAATCGCCTCTCGTAACCCGTTGTTTACGTCGCGGAGTGCCGCAAGCGAACATTGCCAACGAACTGGCAGCGTCTTCGCGGCAGCCGCGTCGGCCAGGATCTCCGCAGACACACTATTTGCATCCACCTCCGTGAAGGCCTCGATCAAAGCGGCGTGCGCGAGAACGTCGATTGCCTCGAACCAATGGACGTAGTCAATCTGCTGACGAATGAGATCCAGCGAGCCAGCCACAACTTTGGCTTGCTCCAAAGCTGTCTGATTTGACGGATCGATCGCTGGAGTGATCGTTTCCTTCATGGATTTGATCATTGCTCTTAAGCGAAGATCGATGCTTGGCTGCACGGAAGTACTCCTGCCTTTTATGATAGATGACGAGTAATACGGATCGGCTTACGTCAATAGCGGTACGATAGGCTGACCCCAAAGGTTCGCGGCCGGCCGGCGTAACGCACCGTTGTATCGAGTATCTTAGTTGCGTTGCTCCAGTAGTACTCGTCGAAAGCGTTTCGCAGGAAGGCGCTTGCCGACCATTTTCCTTGCTCGCTCGAAATTCCAGCCCTGAAGTCAACTAACGTGTAAGCATCGATAGCCAACACAGGCAATTGCCCGAAAGCCGCATTGGTCTTGCCCTGGTATGCGACATTGGCGCCCAGCCACGCTTCGAGCCTTTGACCGACCGACCACCGATATTCGAAATCCGAGCTTAGCTGGTACTTTGGAGTGTAGGGGAACGGCTCGCCACCGAAGTTCCCCGCGTCGCCGTACGAGGTTATGTTGAGAAAATCGCCCTTGATTTTGCTGTCTATATAAGTACCGCCTAAGTTGATCCGAACACCTCGCACAGGGGCGAGCAATATTTGCACCTCGGCACCTTTTATGGACGATTTCGGAACATTGATAAGCGCTTCGAGCGGTCCAAACACGTTTGGCGTGGCTACCACCCGTCCCTTGAGCTGCTTGTTCCTATAGTCATAGTAGAATACCGCTGCGTTAACCTGCGCTTTGTGATCGAACAGAGTTAACTTGCCGCCAAGCTCGTACGCCGTAACCGACTCCTGGGAAACAGGGTTGAACTGGTTCACGTCCGTCGCCGAAAGCAGCGGGAAGCTTCCGGATTTATAGCCGCGGCTCACATTGAAGTACATCAGTGTGTTGTTGTTCGGCTTGTAATCGATACCCCCACGCCAAGAAACGTTGTTTTGATTCAACTGGTTACGGACCTGGTCTACTGGAGTCAGCGTATTTCCATCTAGAACGATACAACCGCCGACGGGGACAACGATCGACGGCAATCCGACGCTTCCGCGGATCAGATTGGCAAGTGCCTGAACGCCCAGGCGCAGCCCAGCTCCGTCGACCGTTCCGTCGTCATACGTGCATCCATTGAAGCCTATTCGAGCGTCCGTATACCGCGCGCCCGCGTGCAACGTGATTGTGCTCGTTACGTCGAAGTCCAGATTCGCGAATGCCGCAGCTGTCCGGAATTTCTGCTTTGACTGCTGGTAGTAGGTGAAGAACGGCGGAACTCCTGGAAAAGCGGTGAGCTGAAACGCCGGCCCGCTTTGATCATATGGCCCCTCGTTGTCGCGCTGGAATACATTCTCGCGATTATAGTTGGCGCCAACGATAACGTTCAGATTATCTGTAATTTTACCTTCAACCCGCAATTCCTGTGAGAAGGAGGTAATATCACCCGTTGTTCTGTAGCTGTAATTTCTCAGAGACACCCCGTCTGGATCGATGCTCTGGCGATGCCGATAGTCGGAATATGCGGTGATTGAGGTGACCTTTAGATCGTCGGTCAGGTCAACTTCGCTGCGTAGAGACGCCTGCAAGAAGCGATGGTTGCGCCTTGGGTCCACGGCGGGCGTCCAATCTGCAGCCCTATTGTCGTGGGGCGCCACTGGATATGCATAGAGTTCTGGCGGCACCAACGGCGCGACAGCGGGGGTGAAGGGAATCACCTGCAGGAGTTGAGCCGCCACCTCATCGCTTTTGTCCAAAAAGCCGTTGAGATTCAGCTCGAATCGCAGGGTATCGCTCGGGCGGAAGTCAAAAAGAAGTCTGGCGGTAGTAAAGTTTCGATCACCGAGTTTGTCATCCCTCGTGTAGCTGCGCTGCCAGGCGCCACCCTGCTCTGTCTTCACGGAAAGCCGGGCCGAAAGGGTGTCGCTGAGGGGCCCGCTTATGAAGCCGCCGAGATCGACCGCGTTGAAGCGCCCATAGCTGCCATCGACGCCCGCTTCGAAACTCGAGGTTGGCTTGGCGGCAACGTAATTTATTGCCCCTCCCGTTGCGTTTTGCCCGAATAGTGTTCCTTGAGGCCCTTTCAGCACCTCCACCCGCTGCAGGTCCAGCGTGGCACCCCGAGTTAGAATAGAAAATGGAAGCGGCACCTCGTCAACGTAGACGCTAACAGTCGGCTTGGCGCCCAGCGAGGTCTCGTAGAAACCCACCCCACGCAGCGTATAGACTGGGGTGCCAAAAGCACTCTCCGTGTAATTAAATCCTGGAACCAGCTTCACCAAGTCTCGTATGTCCGAGGCTCCGGACTTCGTAAGTTCATCTCCAGATAGCGCGGATATTGACATCGGTACGTCTTTTAGAGACTGTTCTCTTTTCTGAGCCGTAACAACTATTTCGCCAAGTGCGCCGGAATCATCTGGGGCAGATGCTTGAGGCTGTCCGGGATCCTGAGGTGCTGGCACCGCCACCTGTGCGTCAACACGGGCTGCGGAGACGAGCGCAAACGCCAACGGTGAAATCCGCAGAACTTTGAAAGCAAGTGCACCTGTCATCTTCATCATAGCTTCCCCTCTGTTTTTATAACTTTGCGGCGCGAGCCGCACTGCAAAATAGTCACGATCAAATTGCTATTGACCGGAGAAGTTGTCTGACCCGTTCACATAAAGCGACCAAGCTAACCTTACGGCCATGGCGGCCATTCTTCATGAAGCTATCCCGTTTCGTCGCCGTCACTGAAGCGCCTCAGGCTCCTCTACCGAATCAAAAGCCCGAGCAGGATTGTCCATCCCACTATTCTGAGGAATGTAGATTGTCAATGGAAATTTTGATATTATTGGCAAAACTTTGACCTTGCAGGAATCATCCGAAACTATTACAAGGATGGCATGACGACATTCCCGTTCGAACCGACCGCACGCCTTCGGGCAACGCAAGCCGTGAATACCGACGCTTCGGCGACAGGTGGCGATGAGCCGCTTCCGCGTAGCTCAATAGAGTCGACCTACCAGAGGCTTCGAGTTGATATCGTTCATGCGCGGCATGAGTCGGGCGCCAAGCTTCGACTGCATACCTTAAGCGAGATGTATCGCGTGAGTGTCGGGACGATCCGCGAGGCACTATCCTTACTCGTTTCGGACGGGCTCGTTGTACTGGAGTCTCAGCGCGGTTTCCGCGTTGCTCCTCTTTCGTTAAGCGACTTGGGTGATCTAACCAGACTGAGAATGCTCCTCGAGGGCACCGCACTTCGATATTCGATAGAACATGGCGACGATCTATGGGAAGGACGCGTTGTCGACACGTTTCATCGTCTGACCCTGGCGGAGCAGCGTCTTCAGGCGGACCCGTCTGGCGCATTTCGTGATTGGGAGGGGCGCAATCGGGAGTTTCACGAAGCGCTCGTTGCCGCGTACCCTTCGCCGTGGTTTCGTCGTTTCGACAGCGTCCTTTATCTCCACTCTGAGCGCTATCGCCGTATTCTAGCGAACGAGCGGCCGAACCCTGGGCGCGTTGTTCACGACGAGCACAGCGAGATTTTCAATGCGGCATTAGCACGTGATGCCGACCGCGCTGTGCTGGCCTTGGAGCAGCATATATCCTCATCCTATTCTTTTATGCGCGACGGCGCCTTGTTGCCGACCGAAAAACGGGAGCGGAAGGACGGACATGCGCGTCCACATCATAGCACCATCCGGGCAAAGACCGGATCTATCATTGACCGCAACGAGTAAAAGAGACCGACACGAAGGAGAGAGTACGTGAGTGGTAAATCTAACGAAAATGTGGTCGGAGACTGGACAGTCGAACAAATAAAATCGCTTTTTGATGAAGAGCAGGGCCTCATCGACCCACGTATTTATACCGACACGCACCTATATGAACGCGAGCTTGATCGGATATTTAGTCGATCTTGGCTTCTACTCGGCCACGAGTCGCATGTTCCAAAGCCGGGCGATTATCTTGCCACTTATATGGGTGAGGACCCTGTCATCCTTGTGCGTCAGAAGGACGCAAGCTTACGGGTGTTCTTAAATCAATGCCGTCACCGCAGCATGCGTATTTGTCGAGCGGACGCTGGCAATGCTCGGGCATTTACATGCAGCTATCACGGCTGGGCATACGATATTAGCGGAAAGCTCGTGAATGTCCCCTTCGAAAGCCAAGGCTATGGCGTGCTCGATAAGGAAAAATGGAGTCCTCTCCAAGCGCGGGTTGCGACGTACAAGGGATTGGTCTTCGCAAACTGGGATGAAGAGGCAAGCGAATTGGATGCCTATCTAGGCGACGCGGCCTTTTATATGGATCATATGCTCGACCGGTGTGCATCGGGTACCGAAGCCATAGGGGGGATCCAGAAATGGGTAATTCCGTGTAACTGGAAGTTTGCGGCGGAGCAGTTCTGTAGCGACATGTATCATGCGGGCACGGTGTCACATTTATCTGGAATTATGGCCGGCTTGCCAGAGGATGTCGAACTTGGGGACGTCCAGATCCCCACCTCCGGTTTCCAGTTTCGCTCGGACGGGGGAGGGCATGGAACAGGCTTCTATGTTGCGGAACCGGCCATGCTTCAGGCGATCATGGGTCCGCGCGTCACGGAATATTGGACCGATAGTCCAGCCGCCCAGACCGCCGAAAGCAGATTGGGATCAGCAGAACGCGCACGCGAGCTGATGGCTCAACATATGACGATTTTTCCGACCTGCTCCTTTTTGCCCGGCATCAACACCGTGCGAACATGGCATCCCCGCGGTCCCGGAGAGATGGAGGTTTGGGCATTTACCGTCGTCGATGCCGACGCGCCTGATGAGATCAAGGAAGAGTATCGGAGACAGACGATCCGGACGTTCTCGGCGGGCGGAGTGTTTGAACAAGACGACGGTGAAAACTGGGTCGAAATTCAGCGTGTGCTCCGCGGGCATATGGCTCGGAACCAGAGCTTGAATGCTCAACTTGGGTTGGGTCAATGGCGCACCGACCATCCCGACTACCCCGGCCGCATCAGTTACGTCTACAGTGAGGAGGCCGCACGTGGCTTCTATCGGCACTGGTCTGATATGATGACACGCTCCGACATGTCGATCGCTTCGCATAGGCAGGGCGGACTGACCGCCCAGGGCCAATGCGACAAATCGATCGAGGTGGCGAAATGAATGCGAACACCGAGGCAGCCGATCTCAGTAAAATTGACCGGAATAGTGGGCAAAGTATGCAATTTTCCCCTCAAATCTCGAAGGTAGATGTTCAGACTCAGCACGAGATTGAACAATTCTATTACCGAGAGTCTTGGCTTCTCGATAATAGAAAATTCAAGGATTGGTTTGCGTTATTAGACGATGATATTCGCTACTTTATGCCGCTTCGCACGAGTCGTATACAGCGCGAGGGAGCGCTCGAATTCTCGGGAGACAATGAATTCGCGCACTTCGACGACGATATTAAAACGATGAAAGGGCGTGTTCGCAAGTTGCTTTCGGACGTGGGCTGGTCAGAAAATCCGGCCTCCCGTACGCGACATATCGTCTCTAATGTTATTGTGAACACCTTGGATTCTGGTGACGTGTACGAAGTGAGTTCTGCCTTCCTTCTCTATCGCAATAGATCGGAGAACCAGGTGGATGTGTTCGCTGGCGAGCGCCGGGACGTACTGCGACGACGCGCAGATGGGATCGGCTTCGGAATTGGAAAGCGTATCATTCTGATCGATCAGAGCACGATCAACTCAAATAATCTCTCTATACTGTTCTAAAGGTCGGAAAGATGCCGTTTATTAGAGTCTGTGCTTACGCGGATGTGCCCGAGGGAGAGGCGCGCAAAATTGACGCTGAACCCGAGGCGGTCGCATTGTATAAAGTCGGAGGCGAGATTTTCGCCACACAAGATCGCTGCACGCACGGGGACTGGTCCCTTGCTGATGGCTATCTCGATGGAGAGGTCGTCGAATGCACACTTCATTGGGCAAAATTTTGCGTGCGTACCGGAAGGGCCTTGGCCGCTCCTGCTTGGGAGCCGCTTAAGACGTTTCCGGTACGTATCGAAGGCGAAGACGTTCTCATCGACTTCGATGGCGGTGCCGCCCTGGCAGAGTAATACTTCGCTACTCCTCACGCGCCTGCGTGTTTGCGAGCGCAGCATCTAGAGACCAAGGACAAGATTATGCAGCTAAAGGGCGAAGTGGCCTTCATAACCGGCGGGGCATCGGGCCTCGGTCGTGCGATCGTTGATCGTTTCGTGGCCGAAGGCGCTTGCGCCCTCGTTTTGGATCGGTCGCTCGACAGATTGCGTGAACTGGAGGCGAGCTACCCGGAACGCGTGATAGGAGTTGTTGGGGATGTGCGTACGATCAGCGATCACAAGCGCGCGGTTGAAATCTGCCTATCTCGCTTCGGAAAGCTTGATTGCCTGATCAATAACGCAGGCATATGGGATTATGGCACGGCGCTCGTAGATTTACCTGAAGATCGCATTGATTCCGCGTTTGATGAGATGTTTCAGATCAATGTGAAGGGCTATCTTCTCGCTGCAAAGGCCTGCCTTCCGGCCCTGGTGCAGAGCCGAGGCAGCATGATTTTTACCATTTCGAATGCTGGCTTCTATCCTGACGGCGGTGGCCCGCTCTACACGGCCACGAAGCACGCGGTCGTTGGATTGGTCCGTCAGCTAGCCTTCGAACTCGCTCCGATAATACGCGTAAACGGCGTGGCGCCGGGGGGCATAGGAGGGAGTGACCTGCGGGGTCCCGCGTCGCTCGACCTCGCCGCTACCAGCATCTCCAGCATTCCGCTAGCGGAACTTCTCTCAAAAGTTCTGCCACTTGAGACAGTTGCGAACGCAGACGACTACGCTGGGGCCTTTGTACTCTTTGCTTCTAGGCGTGATAACATTCCGGCAACGGGTGCACTTCTGAACTTTGACGGCGGTATCGGCGTCCGAGGCTTCAGCCGTGCCGCCGGCGGAACGGGCTTGGCTGAACGTTTCTCAAGCAATATCGCCGCTACTGTCTAAGGGTTTCCGTCTCAGATCGAACAACAATTCGGAAGGTCGAACCACAGTGACCCGGCATCAGGATGCAGGCTTTAAACAGCTGCCACTCCATCTGGGTCTACTGCCATCCGGAACTTAAGATACGCATAACCCGAAAGCGGTAAAATATCTATTATGGCAATAGAATTCCTCGATCTCGGCATCTCTGATCTAATGCAAAGATCGAACGAAATGACCCTCGCTGGGCCAGGTGCTATCGTCACCTATTCGCGCAAGGTGTTCATTCCGCTGACCCAGCTGTGCCGGGACGTGTGCCATTATTGCACCTTTGCGACCACGCCTCGGAAGATCGGCCAGGCCTATCTATCGCGCGACGAGGTGCTGGCGATCGCACGCGCAGGGGTGGCAGCGGGATGCCGGGAGGCACTGTTCACTCTGGGGGACCGGCCGGAGGCGCGCTACGGCGCTGCGCGGGCGGCGCTGACCGGGCTGGGCCATCCGACCACCTTGTCCTATCTGCGCGAGATGGCCGAAGCCGTGCTGACGGAGACCGGCCTGCTGCCGCACCTCAACCCGGGGCTGATGGACGATGCGGACTATGCCGCGCTCCGCCCGGTCTCCGCCTCGATGGGGCTGATGCTTGAGACGACCTCGGATCGCTTGTCGGCAAAGGGCGGACCCCACCATGGCTCGCCGGACAAGCTGCCGGCACGCCGGCTGGCGGCGATCGCGGCGGCGGGGCGGGCTGGCGTGCCGTTCACCACCGGGCTGCTGATCGGCATCGGCGAGACCCGCGCCGAGCGTGTCGAGGCGCTGGTCGCGATCCGTGACCTGCAGCGCACGCCTGGCCATATCCAGGAAGTGATCATCCAGAACTTCCGGGCCAAGCCCGGCACGCGGATGGCCCAGCATCCCGAGCCCTCGCTCGAGGAACATCTCTGGACGATCGCGGTTGCCCGGCTGATCCTGGGGCCGCAGATGACCATCCAGGCGCCGCCCAACCTCCACGGGCCCGAGGATTTGGCGGCGCTGTTGCGCGCGGGCGTAAACGACTGGGGAGGCGTATCGCCGGTGACCCCCGACCATGTGAACCCTGAGGCGCCGTGGCCGCATCTGGATGCGCTGGAAGAAGCGACCGCCGCCGCCGGGCGGGTGCTGCGTGAGCGGCTGGCGATCGGTCCCGCCTTCGCGCGCGATCCCGATCGCTGGCTCGATCCGGCGCTGGCCAGGGTGGTGCGGCGTTCGGTCGATGCGCGCGGGCTACCGGTCGTCGATGGCTGGCACCCCGGTACCGGCGAGCCGATGCCAGTGGAGCGCGTCTCGGGTAAAACCGTGCGCTCAGACAGTCTGCGCGCTATCCTGAGCCGCGCAACGGCGGGCGACCGTCTTGCCTCCGCCGATATCGTGCGGCTGTTCGAGGCGGATGGGCCGGATGTCGCACTGGTCGCCGATGCCGCCGATGCCTTGCGCCGCGAAGTGGCGGGCGAAGCGGTGAGTTTCGTCATCAACCGCAACATCAACTACACCAACATCTGTCTCTACAAATGCGGCTTCTGCGCCTTCTCCAAGGGCAGCACCAAGGCCGAGCGCGGACCGGCCTATCGCCTGGACCTGGAGGAAGTGGGCCGCCGCGCGGCCGAGGCGGTCGAGCGCGATGCGACCGAGGTGTGTCTGCAGGGCGGCATCCACCCCGATTATGATGGCAACACTTATCTCGACGTGCTCCGCGCGGTGGGCGCGGCGGCACCGTCGATCCACATCCACGCCTTCTCGCCGCTGGAAGTGACGCATGGCGCCGCGACGCTCGGCCTGCCGCTGGAGGATTATCTGACGCGGCTGAAGCAGGCCGGACTCTCCACCCTGCCCGGCACCGCCGCCGAGATCCTCGACGACGAGGTTCGGGCGATCATCTGCCCAGACAAGGTCGATACCGCCCAGTGGCTGGAGGTGATGCGGACGGCCCACCGCGTCGGCCTGCGCACGACCGCGACGATCATGTTCGGCCATGTTGAGGGTTACGAGCATTGGGCGCGCCATCTGCTGCTCGTCCGTGACCTTCAGGAGGAGACAGGCGGCTTCACCGAGTTCGTACCGCTGCCCTTCGTCCACATGGAGGCGCCGATCTGGCGCAAGGGTCGCGCCCGCTCCGGCCCGAGTGCGCGCGAGACGCTGCTGATGCACGCCGTCGCGCGGCTGGCGCTCCATCCGCTGATCCCCAACATCCAGGCGAGCTGGGTCAAGCTCGGCGGTGAGGGCGCGGTCGCGGCGCTCCGGGCTGGCGCCAACGATCTGGGCGGCACGCTGATGGACGAATCGATCACCCGCGCGGCGGGCGGCCAGAACGGGCAGCTCTGCGATCCCGAGCGGATGGCGGCGCTGGCCGCGTTGGCCGGACGCCACGCCCGCCAGCGCACGACCCTCTACGCGCCCGTGCGGGCCGATACACAAATCCCTGCAGGAGAATAGGATGACCGATCTGAAGAGCGTTGCCGTTGTCGGCGGCACCGGCAATCTGGGCGCGGCGATCGCGCGGCGGCTAGCGAAGGCGGGGCGCCGGGTCGTCATCGGTTCGCGTTCGTCGGAGAGCGCGGCGAAAGCGGCGGAGGAGCTGGGCTTCGATCTGACGGGGGCGGCCAATGCCGATGCGGCCGCCGCCTGCGACATTGTCATCGTCACCGTGCCGTTCGCGGCGCAAGGAGCGACGCTGGCCGGGATCGCGCCGCATGTCGCGGGCAAGATCGTCATCGACACGACGGTGCCGCTGGTGCCGCCCAAGGTGATGCGCGTCCAGCTTCCCGTCGAAGGAAGCGCCGCCATGCGCGCGCAGTCGCTGCTGGGCGAGGGGGTGACGCTGGTCTCCGCCTTCCATAATGTCGCCGCGCACACGCTCATCACCGATGCGGATGTCGACTGCGACGTGCTGGTGTTCGGCGACGACAAGGCCGCACGCGCCGAGGTGATCGGTCTGGCAGAACAGATGGGCCTGCGCGGGCTGCACGGCGGCGCGCTCGTCAATGCGGCCGCGGCCGAGGCACTGACCTCGGTGCTTATCTTCCTCAACAAAACCTATCAGGTCGACGGCGCCGGCATCCGGATCACCGGGACGCTGATCGAACCGACGGACTGAGGGTCGTCCTCGCGGCATGATCCAGATCTTCCCCTTGGACGGCATCGGCGAGATCGAGCCGGGCGCCGATCTCGCTGGCGTCCTTGCGGCGGCGGCGCGGGCAGCCGGGATCGTCCCCGACGCAGCCGACATCCTGGTCGTCACGCAGAAAATCGTCTCGAAAGCCGAGGCGCGCTTTGTCGATCTGGCAAGCATGACGCCCGGCGTGCGGGCGCTGGAGCTGGCGGAGATTACCCGCAAGGATGCGCGCCTGGTCGAGCTGGTGCTGGCGGAGAGCGTCGCGGTGGTTCGCGCTGCCCCCAATGTGCTAATCACGCGCCACCGCTCCGGGCTGGTGATGGCCAATGCGGGGATCGACCGATCCAATCTGGGGCCGGGGCGCGACGATGCCGTCCTGCTGTTGCCCCTCGACGCCGATGCCTCGGCGGCGCGGATCCGCGGGGCGCTGGCGGCGCTCTGGCCACAGGTGCCGGGTGTTCTCATCTCGGACAGCTTTGGCCGTCCCTGGCGCTACGGCGTCGTCAATGTGGCGATCGGGGCGAGCGGGCTGCCCGCGCTGATCGACCGGCGCGGCGAACTCGATCGCGAGGGGCGCAGGCTGGAGGTCACCCAGGTCGCGCTCGCCGACATGATCGCGAGCGCCGCCGGCATCGCGACCGGGGAGGGTGCGGAGAGCATACCCGCCGTGATCGTGCGCGGCGTGCCGGCGACGCAAGCGCCCGATGCGCGCGCCACCGCCCTCGTCCGCCCGCTCGCCGAGGATCTGTTCCAGTGAGCATAGTGGTGCTGACCGGCGGCGTCGGCGGCGCCAAGCTGGTGCTCGGTCTGATCCATACCCTTCTGCCCGGAGAGGTGACGGCGATCGTCAACACCGGCGACGACTTCACCCATCTCGGCCTTGCCATATCGCCCGATATCGACACGTTGCTCTACACGCTGGCCGGCAAGGCCAATGCCGCGCAGGGCTGGGGCCGCGAGGGCGAGACCTGGAGCTTCCTGGCGGCGCTCCGCTCGCTCGGCGGCGAAGACTGGTTCGCGCTCGGCGACGGCGACCTTGCGCTACATGTCCTTCGGACTGCGCGGCGCGCGGCGGGCGAGCCATTGTCGGCGATCACAGCGGATTTTGCGCGTGCCTGGGGGATAGGCGCGGCGATCCTGCCGATGAGCGACGATCCGGTGGCGACTGTCGTCCAGACCGGGGAAGGCCCGCTCGCCTTCCAGCGCTACTTCGTCGAGCGACGCTGCGAGCCGGCGGTGCAGGCAATCCGGTTCGAGGGGGCGGAGACGGCGCGCCCGGCGCCTGGCGTGATCGAGGCGATCCATGCGGCCGATGCTATCCTGATCGCCCCGTCCAATCTCTTCCTGAGCATCGATCCGCTGCTTGCCGTTCCTGGCCTTCGCGCGGCATTGGGCAAAGCGCGCGCGCCGGTCGTGGCGGTCTCGCCGATCGTCGGTGGCGTGGCGGTCAAGGGGCCGACCGCAAAACTCATGCGCGAGCTGGGTCTGGAGGTGAGCAACGCCGGCATTGCCGCCCATTATCACGGCCTGATCGATGGCCTGGTGATCCATAACGGCGACGATGCTGCGGAGGGTGTCGAACTCGCGCAAACGGACACGATGATGCGCGACGACCGAGACAAGATGCGCGTCGCAGAGGTGGCACTGATGCTGGCTACGTCGATCGGATCGCGATGATCTGGACCGCGATCGTCCCGCTGAAACTGCGCGCACTGAGAAAGTCGCGTCTTGCTTCCTGCATGTCACTGCAGGAGCGCCAAACGCTGAGCGACCGCATGGCAGCGCGGGTCCTCGCCGCATTGGATGAGGCAGGCATTCCAACGCGCGTGTTGTCGCCGGTGCCTTGGGCCGGCTTGCCATGGGAGCCGGACTATGGCGCAGGACTCAACGCTGAGTTGGATCGGGTGCGGGCGGCGCTAGCTTATACGCCGCTGCTGGCCATAAGCGGCGACCTGCCTCTGTTGACCGCCGGCGACGTCCGCTTGCTTCTCGCCAGCGCCGGGGAACAAGGCGTTGCCATCGCGCCCGACCGGCATGGCCAGGGCACGAATGCGATCGCCCTGCACGATGCCCGGCCGTTTGCCTTTTCGTTCGGTGAACGGAGCTTCGCCCGGCATCTCGCCGCGGCACAAGGTGCCGCAATTATTCGCGATCATCCCGGACTCGCCTTCGATCTCGACACGCCCGCCGATCTCGACGATGCGCGCCGCCTGGGGTGGGCGTGAGCTTCGATCGGCACCAAAGAACTTGAGAGTCTCGCTTCTGGAAGGAACCCTGGCGTGCGATCCTGGTCGAACTCGGCAAGCGCAAGTTGGTCGGGGGTCAGGAGGATATGATCATCGATGTCGCGCTCGATATGGCGGCCAGAAGATCGTGATGATTTTAAATGCCGGAAGAAAACATCGCCCATACGGATTTAAATGCAACCGAGAAGGGGCAGCAGGCCAGCTAGCGTGGTCTGAAGGCCGCGTTGCGCGATGATACGGACCGTATGCTCCCAGCAAAACCGAACCGCTCCTGACCAATCGAACGATGCGCCACGTCCGGCCCTCCTTTTCAGAAAGCCCATAGAATCAACAATCAATACCGATGTCTACACCCACCCGCGCACAGGTCTCATTATGCGGCGAATCCGGAACTGCGCAACTTACCAAAGCAACTGCGCACTTCGCTGATGAACAGATCAGGCACTTCGAACGCGGCGAAATGCCCGCCCCTGTCCAACTCGTTCCAGTGGATAAGGTTGGGCATGTGGCTTTCGCACCAGCTGCGCGGCGCACGGTAAAGCTCATTAGGGAACACACTGCATCCGGCAGGCAGTTCGATCCGTGCGCCGGAAAAGGCACCCACAGAACTTTCCCAATAGAGTCGTGCAGAGGATGTGCCGCTGTTTGTCAGCCAATAGAGCATCACATTGTCGAGCATGTCATCGCGCGTGAGGGTGGCAGGCAGATTGCCGTCATGATCGGTCCAGGCATGGAATTTCTCGATGATCCATGCGGCTTGCGCCACCGGCGAATCGGCAAGGCCATAACCAAGCGTTTGTGGCCGCGTTGCCTGCTGGATCGAATAACCGGACTCCCATGCATTGTAGTGAGCTAATGCATCCAACATGGCCTTCTCTTCGGTCGAGAGCTCCGCTGGTATGTCACGCGGCAGCACCATCGGTAGATTGACATGAACGCCGGCCAAGCCCTCCGGCCTTTGGGCACCCAGCGCGGTTGTGATTCCTGCGCCCCAGTCGCCGCCTTGCGCGACATAGCGCGTATATCCCAAGCGTCGCATCAGTATCGACCACGCCTGGGCAATGCGCTGCACCTTCCAGCCTGCCTGCGTCGGCTTGCCTGAAAATCCATACCCCGGCAGCGATGGCAGGACAAGATGAAAGGCATCTTCCGCCCGGCCGCCATGTGCGGCAGGATTGGTGAGCGGGCCGATCACCTTGTGGAACTCGATCACAGAACCCGGCCACCCATGCGTCATCAGCAAGGGCATAGCGTCGGGCTCCGGCGAGCACACATGCAAAAAGTGAATGTCGAGGCCATCGATTTCCGTGACGAACTGGCCAAAGCCGTTCAGCATCGTCTCGCAGCGCCGCCAGTCGTAATCGGTGCGCCAATAATCCGCGATGGCGCGCATCTGCGCCAGCGGCATGCCCTGATCCCAGCCCTGGCCGGTTTCCTGCTGCGGCCAGCGCGCGTGTTCCAGCCGCCGCCGCAGATCAACGAGCACGGTCTCTTCGATCGCGAGGGTGAATGGGCGAATATCATCGTTCATGCGGTTAGTCCTTCTTTCTTGCAAACGAAGTTCGAGCCTAGGTCAGGGGTCGCCTACCGCAAGCTCGCAGCATACCATCAACGCCCAGACGAGGCCGATACTCCGCTAATTCATGTCGCGCGCTGCTCACCCTGATTGTCGCGCAGCATTTCAGTCGTCCCGATCGAGGACGCCAGGCGTCGAAATCTCAACCTCACAGACGTCGCGCTATTTGTTCGGCTGTTTGGGTAAGCTTCCTCAACAGCGCATCGCGGGATTTTTCGAATTTTCCCTGATCGATGCTCGAGACGGATAGAGCCAGCGTAACGCATCGATCGGGTTGCACGATGGGGACAGCCAGGCAGCAAAGGTCCGGGGCGATTTCGCGATCGTCGATTGCATAGCCCGAGGCCCTGACGCTTTTCAGATGGTCGCGCAGCTCGTCCGGATCAACGATAGTATTTTGCGTCAAGCGTACGAAAGGTCCGCCAGACAAATAGCGCTCCTGGTCCGTCTCGGGCAGATGGGCAAGCAGCACCTTGCCAATGCCGGAACAATAGGATTCGAGCTGCATGTCTTCGCGCGTGAGCAACGCGTCGTCGGCACGCCCTTCCTTGACCAGGTAAGTCGTCATATCTCCTTCCAACGCCCCCAGGTGAACGGTATGCCCCACCGCCTTGGCGAGTTTTCGTATCAGTGGTCGAGCAAGTTCCGCGTAAACGCGATGGCGATCGACCGAAACCAGCATATGTAAAATCCGCCGTCCGGCGACATAGTGGCCGCGCTGACACGCACGCAGTTGGCCATATTCCTCAAGTGTCTTGACCATACGATAGACAGTGGCGCGCTTGAGTTCGAGCTGCCGCCCTATTTCATGCGCCGGTCTCCGACCTTGATCAAGAATGATGCGATCCAGAAGGTCCAGTGAGCGCTCGACAGAGCTTAACCTGGGTGTGCCTTGTCTCATATTGTGAGTTATATGAGGCATAGCGCGATTGAGCCAGCGCAAACTCCCTATTACATCGACTAATGATATCTTGCTTAGGAGTGGCGATGGTGAAGAAATCCATCTGGAACGATCTGGCCACGAGGCTTCGCGATGCCTATTCGGGCCAGACCGTCCCTCCCCTGCGCGATGGCCTCGATTCCCGCGATGTAGAAGCGGCCTATGCCATCCAGGCTATCAACACGCGCTTCTGGGAAGCGGCGGGGCGCCGGATTGTCGGGCGCAAAGTCGGGCTGACAGCGAAGGCGGTGCAGCAGCAACTCGGCGTCGATCAGCCGGATTTCGGTGTCCTGTTCCACGATATGGAATTGCCCGATGGCGCAACCTCGCCGGCGGGCCGGCTGATCCAGCCGAAAGCGGAAGCGGAAGTCGCGCTGATCATCGGCGCGGACCTGCCGGCCGGCACCGTCACCCGCGATCAAGTGGAAGCGGCGGTCGCCGGCGTCGCTGCGGCCATCGAGATCGTCGACAGCCGCATCGCCGACTGGAAGATCACCTTCGCCGATACCGTCGCCGATAACGGGTCGTCCGCGATGTTCGTGCTCGGCAAGGACCGCAAGCCCCTGGCCGGGCTGGACCTGTGGACGTGCGGCATGGCGCTCGAAGTCAACGGCTCCGTCGCCTCGCTCGGTGCCGGCGTCGCTTGCCTGGGCCACCCGCTGAACGCCGCGACCTGGCTAGCCAACACGCTGGCCGAACGCGGCGAGCCGCTGCGCAAGGGCGATGTCGTGCTGACGGGCGCGCTCGGCCCCATGGCGGCGCTGCAGCCGGGCGACAGCGTGAAGGCCACGATCGGCGGGCTCGGCTCCGTCGGGTTCACATACGAAGGCTAGGGCATGAGCAAGAAGACGAAAATCGCGATCATCGGGTCGGGCAATATCGGCACCGATCTGATGATCAAGGTCATTAGGCTGTCCGACACCCTGGAGATGGGCGCATTCGTCGGCATCGATCCGGAATCCGACGGCCTGAAACGAGCCCAGCGGATGGGCGTTCCGATCACCGCAGAGGGCGTCGAAGGTCTCATGGCCATGCCAGGTTTTTCTGAGATCGAAATCGTGTTCGACGCCACTTCGGCGGGAGCGCATAAACATCACGACTCTCTGCTGCGCGCGGCAGGCAAGCGGGTTATCGACCTGACGCCGGCCGCCATCGGACCCTATACGATTCCGTCAGTCAACGGCGGCGCCAATCTCGATGCAACCAACGTCAACATGGTCACCTGCGGCGGCCAGGCGACCATTCCCATCGTGCATGCGATCAATCGCGTGGCGAAAGTACATTATGGCGAGATCGTCGCGTCCATCGCCTCCAGGAGCGCCGGGCCGGGCACGCGCGCCAATATCGACGAATTCACCGAAACCACCAGCCAGGCGATTGTCGATGTAGGCGGCGCGATGCGCGGCAAGGCAATTATCGTTCTCAACCCGGCGGAGCCGCCGCTGATCATGCGTGATACGGTCTATTGCCTGTGCGAGGACGGCGATCAGGCTGCGATCACGCAATCAATCAAGGATATGGTGGCCGAGGTGCAGACCTATGTGCCCGGCTACCGCCTGAAACAGGAGGTCCAGTTCGAGCATATCGGGTCGAACCAGCCGCTGCGCATCCCGGAGATGAATGGCGAATTCACCGGCCTCAAGGTCTCCGTCTTCCTCGAAGTGGAAGGCGCGGCCCACTACCTGCCGGCCTATGCCGGCAATCTCGACATCATGACTTCAGCGGCGCTCAGGACCGCCGAACGCATGGCGGTCAGAATGCATGAAGGAACCTTGGCATGAGCTTCGATCCGACCACCACCAAGCTCTATATCCAGGATGTCACGCTGCGCGACGGGATGCACGCGATCCGTCACCAGTACGGGTTGGGCCATGTCCAGGCGATCGCCAGGGCGCTCGACCGGGCGAAGGTCGACGCGATCGAGGTGGCGCACGGCGACGGGCTGTCGGGCTCCTCCTTCAATTATGGCTTCGGCGCGCATACCGATTGGGACTGGATCGGCGCGGTGGCCGAGGTGCTCGAACATTCCGTACTGACCACCCTGCTGCTGCCAGGCATCGGCACGATCCACGATCTCAAGCATGCCTATGAGCTGGGCGTGCGCTCGGTTCGGGTCGCAACCCATTGCACGGAAGCGGACGTCGCCAAGCAGCATATCGAATTCGCGCGGGGTCTTGGCATGGATGTCTCGGGTTTCCTGATGATGAGCCACATGTCTGTGCCGGATGCGCTCGCACAGCAGGCCAAGCTCATGGAAAGCTACGGCGCGCATTGCGTTTATGTCACCGACAGCGGCGGTGCCATGTCGATGGACGACTACGCCGCCCGGCTCCAGGCCTATGACCGGGTGCTGAAGCCGGAAACGCAGCGGGGCGTGCACGCGCATCACAATCTTTCGCTGGGTGTCGCCAACAGCATCGTTGCGGTGCAGGGCGGCGCGATCCGGGTCGATGCGTCCTTGGCCGGCATGGGCGCAGGAGCGGGCAACGCGCCGCTGGAAGTGTTCATCGCGGCCGCCGACCGGATGGGCTGGAACCATGGCACCGATCTCTACGCACTCATGGATGCGGCAGAAGAACTGGTGCGACCGCTGCAGGACCGCCCGGTGCGGGTTGACCGCGAGACGCTGACGCTGGGTTATGCCGGGGTCTATTCCAGCTTTCTGCGCCATGCGGAGAAGGCGAGCGCGGAATATGGCGTCGATACACGTGCGATCCTGGTCGAACTGGGCAAACGGAAGATGGTCGGCGGTCAGGAGGACATGATCGTCGATGTCGCGCTCGATATGGCCGCCAGAAAAGCGTGAGGCTTCTCAAGTGCCGCAAGGACACTTCAACCCTATGAAAACATAGAAGGTCGCCATTATCGTCGCGCCTGGGTAACCATCAAACTGGCGTTTGTGTCGTAAAATCTGGCGCCGATGCACTAGGGCCTGTTGAGATTCACCTGGAATTTATGACGGCGGCTGCGAGATGAATGGCGGCTGCGAAGCTGGTATCGGTTTTATCGGCCCGCATGGCGATACGTTTGAATTCTTTGAGCTTGCAGAAGAAGTTTTCGATGAGATGTCGCCATTTATAGATTTCGAGATCGATGGGGATCGGCTTGGATCGACGCGGATGTTGGGAGACGACGACCTGGGCACCGCGCTCGTTGAGTTCGGCGATGATGGAATTGCTGTCGAAGGCCTTGTCCGCGATCAATCCACCGAAATCGATGTCCTGGATGAGCGGTTCGACGCCGACGGTATCGAACCGCTGCCCGGGCAGCAGAACGAAGTGGACCAGATTGCCGAGCGCATCGGTCAGTGCGAGGATCTTGGTCGTCATTCCGCCTTTGGAGCGACCAATGGCCTGGCTTTGAGTCCCCCTTTTGCGCCCTGTCCGTGACGGTGAACCTTTACGATCGTGGCGTCGACCATCGCATATTCCATGTCCGGTTCGTCCGAGACTGCGTCGAAAAGCCGTTTGAAAACATCGGCTTTCACCCAATCGCGAAAGCGCACGAAAACCGTGTTCCACTTGCCAAAATGCTCAGGCAGATCCCGCCATGGACTGCCCGTCCGAACAATCCACAAGATCGCTTCGACAAACAGTCGGTTGTCTTTGCCGCTACGTCCAGGATCACCCACCTTGCCCAGACAGTGAGGCTCCATCTTCGCCCACTGCCCATCCGTCAGCACTGTCCGGTCCATCGCAAACTCCTTTCGGAGCTTGAATCACAAACCAGATCCAAACGGAATCTGGAGGTTTCTGTGAGGTCGCGCAGGCGCAACGCTGGCGTCGTGAAGCGGCGCGACCTCATTGAAGCCGGATTGAGCTAACCCGCTGACGCGCGCGCAACCTATGGGATTAGTGGAAGAGCACTGAACGCTGCGGTCTTGGTTTGGATGGTCCAAAGCCCTGGCGCCAGTGGTTGCAGCGCCTAATTCTCGGCAAAGGTTGCGGTGATCGTCGCTCAGATCTGCAGTATAAGCTGGCCTCAGCTCGACGCATATGCCCGGCGGATTGGCTTGTGAGATACCGGACAAAGGAGATCATGGCGTTTGTCGGCACCGCTGCCGCAACGCTGCTGTGTTTGATGTTCTGTCGATCTCTTGTGATCATGATGTATCGGGCCAGGGCTGCGGGTCACCGATACGCAAGCGCGGTAACGTGGCAGCAATGCGCAAATTGCCGCCACAACAAGGGCACCGGGTTGGGTCAAAGTGTGGCAGTCGCGCTGTGGTGTTGCTGACCTCGCCCGCGATCGGCACGGTCGGTTCGGTAAGGATCAAGAGCTTCCGGATCGTGGCGAGACGCACGCGGCGGCAGCCATTGGCGAGAAAGCCATAGTGTCGGATGCGATGGAATCCATCCGGCAAACTGTGGATGAGGAAGCGGCGGATGAACTCGTATGGACTGAGCGACATTAGCCTGGATGCGTTGCCATGACGGTAATCGCGCCAGCGGAAGGTTACGCTCGTGTCGTCGACGCTGACTAGGCGGCTGTTGGCAATCGCGACTCGGTGCGTGTAACGACCGAGATAGGCGAGGACATGTTCGGGCGATCCGAATGGAGGCTTGGCATAGACGATCCAGTTCTTGCGCCACAGCCTGCGGACTGCGGTGGCGAAGGTCTTGGCATCGTCAAACCCATCCAGCTTGCCGGAGAAGCGCAACCGCCCGGCCATATACGCCGCTTTAAGCCGTTCGAGGAACAGTCGGCGGAACAGGCGTGAGAGAACATGGATGGGCAGGAAGAAGTTGGGCTTGCAACCGAGCCACCGTCCATCCGAAGCAAGCGCGCCGCCAGGGACAAGGCAATGAATATGCGGATGATGGGTAAGCGCCTGACCCCAAGTGTGCAGAATTGCCAGGAACCCAATCTCGCCGCCAAGGTGCCGGGGATCGGCAGAGATGGTCTTGAGCGTTGCCGCGACGGCATCGAACAGGATCGCATAAACCACAGCCTTGTTATGGAACGCGATCTCGGCGACTCCGCCCGGCACCGTGAACACGACATGGAAATATGGCACCGGCAGTAGATCGGCCTGGCGGTCGGCAAGCCACCGTTCGCGCGTTGCACTCTGGCACTTGGGGCAGTGCCGATTACGGCAGGAGTTATAAGCGACGCGGGTATGTGAGCAGTCCTCGCAAGTCTCGACATGACCACCGAGTGCAGCAGTTCGGCACAGTTCGATCGCCGACATGACACGGCGTTCCACGCGGCCGATATGACCATCATGAGCTTCGCGATAAGCGTGGCCATGGCGGCGGAAAATATCCGCCACCTCCAGATTGGAGCGCACCGTGCAGCTCAGGCCGGTGGTACCACCTCAAGGGTCAAGCGATCGAACGGGCTCTGCGTACCTGCGATCGTGCTTGTCGCCACATGGGTGTAGCGAGCCGTCGTCGACAGGTTGCCGTGCCCCAGCAAAACCTGGATAATCCGGATATCCGTACCGCTCTCGAGTAGATGAGTTGCAAAGCTGTGGCGCAGCGTATGCACGCTGACTCGCTTGATCAGGCCTGCGGCCTTGGTCGCCGATCGGCAAGCTGCATGAAGGACCTGTACATCAATCGGCTTGTCGCCCCGTCCGGGAAACAGCCATTCTTCGGGACGGGCCAGTCGCCAGTAGGTCCGCAAAACCCCCAGCAACTGCGGCGACAGCATGACCGCGCGATCCTTGGCACCCTTGCCATGGCGGACCTGGATCAACATCCGGTCGCTGTCGATATCCGCGACCTTCAGACTCACCGCCTCCGAGGCACGAAGGCCTGCGGCATAGGCCGTCGTCAGCGCAGCGCGCGCCTTCAGCGATGATACCGCTTCGAGAAAGCGAACCACCTCATTGGCACTCAGGATCGCCGGCAGCTTACGCGGTGTGCGCGCATAAGCGATCCGCTCTGGGATCTCCGCTCGGTCTAACGTCACGCCATAAAAGAAACGAAGCGCGCAGACCGTCTGGTTGAGCGCGCCCCATGAAACGCCTTGCGACACCAGATAGACTTGAAATGCACGGACATCCTCCAGCCCAAGCCGATCCGGCGAACGACCGTGATACTGGCTGAACCGTTTGACCGCGTGAATGTAGGATCGCTGCGTTGCAGGCGACAGGTTGCGCAGGCTCATATCGTCGATCATACGACGACGCAGCGGGCTTACCGCTGCTGTGGCGTCAGTCATGGGATGGTCTCCTGGTTGAAGGTTGGTCAAGCAACCAAACCATCTCATCAGGAGGCCATTCCAGCCAAGACCCGCACTTCTCCCGCGTCAGCGGGTTAGTTCAATCC
>CAMTWP010000008.1:0-108110 GCA_947085475.1 uncultured Novosphingobium sp.
CGCAGCCTCTGCCATATCGAGATAGCGCGCATACGACGTCTGCGCCACCGCAGGCTTACAAAACTCAGGCGATGCAGGCCAAATCTCGATCCCCGGCGCAGGACCATCGTATCCCGTCATGCAAAGGTATGAAACTTTCATTTTTCCGCTCCTTGCTTGTTTTATCGTAGCACATCAGGCTTTGCCTGTTATGCCTTATCTATGCACGATAACTTGATCATGCACAATATAGCGAATGGCCTTCTCGTTGACTCGCCGTCAGGATTTGAGTGAAGCAGCGCGGCCCATAGTGATTAGCGTCTTTCGCCAAGGAGTTTCGTGACCCAAAGGGCAATTGCCTGACTACCCGTCAAGTGCAATTGAATTTCATGCATGATGTGCGTAAATTGAGGCAATGGACGAACCACCGGAGCCAACCGGCGGTCGGCAGCGGCCAATGCGAGGATGATCGATGAAAGTACGGTTCCCCAAGTTCGAGTTTTCGGACGTTCGCGCACACTGGGCTCCCAATTGGGAGTTTGCCCAACGGGCTAACGCCGCGTCTTTGATTCCGGCTTACATCGAGCCCTATCTTTTGAAGGTGATGATGAAGGCCAAGAAGGAAATCGATCCTTCGAAGACAGCCCTGCATCACGACCTCGACATTTTCATAAAGCAGGAAATGCAGCATTGCCGCCAGCACATCGCATTCAACAAACGGATGCATGAGGTGGGCTATGAGCTGCTCAAGCCGATCGAGAAGGATTTTGATGCGACTTTCGCGCGGTTCCTTGCGAAAAAATCGTTGCGCTTCAATCTTGCTTACAGCGAAGGCTTTGAATCGCTCAGTGCCACAGCCTGCGAATTGTACTTCGAAGATTACAATGAGCTGTTGGAAAGCGCCGATCCTGAACCCACCAATATGTGGCGCTGGCATTTGGCGGAAGAGTTTGAACATCGCACGGTATGTTCAGATGTTTACCATGAACTCAGCGGCCTCAATCCAGTTTTTGCCTATTTCTACCGCCTCTACGGCTATTTCTATGCCATCGTCCATCTTGGCCGTTTCCAGTTGATGGTATCGAAAAAGCTGCTCGATCATGATCGCACGAATATGACGCCGGAAGAACTCAAGGCATCGCTGGCACGGGACAAGTATGCCCGCAAGGTCATGGGGCGTCGTTTCTTCCGCAACCTCTTCAAAATCTGTTCGCCATTTTATGATCCGGCAAAACGGCGCGAACCGAACGGCTATCGCGCTTACTTGAAGGGGTTTGAGGCAAGTTATGATCGCGGTGAAGCGGGGTCGATTGCTGCGTAATCCAAGCGTGAGCACTTTCTGACATAATCAGGATAACCCAGATTGGTCGGAAAGTGTTCTAAAGGCTAAATCCGCCGTCAACGATCAGGGTCTGTCCGGTTATGTAGCCGGCGCGGTCAGAGGCAAGAAAAGCAGCGGCGTCGGCGATGTCTTCAGCCGATCCAAAGCGGCGCAGGGCGATGCGGCGGCGCTGTGTTTCCCAAACGTCGGGCGAATAAAGGTCAGTGAGGAATTGCGCGCCCAACCCGGCATTGATGATCCCCGGCGCAACGGCGTTGGCGCGTATGCCTGCCCTCCCCTCTTCCTTTGCCACCGCGCGACACAGCGATTCGATGGCTGCCTTGGGTACGGAAGACAGGGCATCCCCAGGCGGATAGCTGTAGTTTGCAACTGATGAGATGGCGGTGATTGAACCACCGCGATTGGCGCGTAGTATCGGGAGCGCGGCGGCGACGACGCGGGTGAAACCGATCAATTCGATTTCGAACACTTGTCGCCACTGCGTTTCGGTGATCGTGCTTACGAAAGGTTGGTCAATTGCGACGCCGCCAGCAAAGACAATAGCTTTCAATGGTATGTCCGCGGAATTGGCGGTAGCCATTGCGGCTGTGATAGTCTCTGCATCGGTAAGGTCGCAGCGGACGGGAATGCCTTTGCCGCCAAGTCCCTCTGCCACCGCATTGGCTGAATCGAGACCTGAGCGGTAGCCGACGGCGACTCTGTCCCAGTCGGCGGCAAGCGCGTGGCAGATCGCAGCGCCGAGTCCTCCCGAACCGCCAATGACGAGCGCGGTTCCAGACATCACAATGCCACCGGACTGTATCGCGCGAGATAATCAAGCAGAGTGTCGGCGAACTTCTCGTTGCTATCACCAGTGACCATGTGGCCTACGCCGCGCGCGAGAACCACATCGAGATGCGGCGCGAGCTGTCGGAACAAGGCTTCGCTTTCGTTAGTGACAATGGAAGACAGTTCGGCGCGCACCAGCACGACTGGATCCTTCATCCGCGCTGCCGCATGTTCCAATGCGATGCCTTCTGATGGAGGATTAAGGAATTCAGGTGTGACTGTCTTGGGATCCCACTGCCAGTAAAGGCGGCCATCATCACCGTATCGCATGGTCTTTTCAAGGCCGGAAACGTCGCTTCGGCGTGGCAGATGGAGGTGAAGTGCCAGCGCGTCTGCGGCTTCATCCACGGTTGCAAAACCACCGCTGCTTGCGGCGAAAAAGCTGCGCATGTCGTCGACGCCGGCATCGCGCAGCAATGGTGCAACATCTGCAACCATGAGGAGCGCAACTTTGCCGGGTCGCCGTGACCCGCCTACCAAAGCAGATTGTCCCCCGCGTGAGGCACCAACCAATGCAACCGGCCCATCGAAAGAATCGAGCAAGGCTTCCACATCGCGGCCGAAGGCGTCGAGCAGGTAATCTCCGTCCGCTGCCCAATCGCTTTCGCCATGGCCGCGCAGGTCAAGCGTATAGGCGCGATAGCCTGCTGCCCCGACCATTCGCGCGGCAACTGTCCACGAACGGCGGCTTTGTCCGCCACCGTGGAAGAACAGCACCGGCGGCCCTTCGACCGGACCATAGGCGTCAGCACGCAAGGTCAGGCCGTCGCCCGGAAGTTCGACAACGGCCCGTACCAGCGCATTCATAGCGGTTTCGCCAGCTTATTCAGCGGCAACGGCAGGAGGAGCGATCTCGTTGAAGATCGCATGTTCGCCCGAGCCCTTGTAGGCAAACTTTTCTGGCGCGTGGTGCCATTTGCCGTCGTTGTGGCTTTCATAAGGGCTGGCGACTTCGATCAGACAGCCATGCGTGCTCTTCGCGCCAACCCAGCTCCACTTCTGCCAGGTCATGTCAGGATCGTTGTACGTTGCGCCGCCACCGGGAAGGTCGAGGCCTTCGGCGCGCAGCTTTTCCATCGCGCCGGGTACGTCGTCAGTGGAGAAGCACAAGTGGTGGACATGCTCACCGACCTTGTCGAGTCGGCGGCCCATCGGAGTACCTGGCGATGGCTGGATGAACTGGATTTCGGTGCCGTGATCGTTCACGAATGTCGCCCATTTCATGCCCGCATCGTCGCCGCTCGAGAATTCGTCGTACTTTACGATGCGCTGATCGAGTTGTGCAGGATCGAGCACGCGCAAGATCTTGGTCCAATCCACGATCGCGGTATCGAGATCGCGCACGACCATGCACACATGGGCAAAAGGTCCGCTCGGCATTGTCTTATCTCCTGTTAATCGTTGATCTGGCCAGCTATTTTTTGAGCCGGATTGTCGCGGTGCCGGCATTTACCGTGCCGCGGCCTTCGATATCCAAGCTGAATTCGCATTCAATACGGTCGCCATCGACGGCAGTGATGCGCCCACTGGCAACGGCTTTGTCGCCGCCGTAAACATTGTCAAGGAAGCGTGAATCCATCGCTTCAATCGAGGCACCGGGAAAGGCCGCCAGCAGCATGTTCATCATGTAGGCCACGTTGATCGGACCCTGATTGATAACCCGGTCGCCCAGTCCCTTGGCCTTCACCACTTCAACGTCTAGATGGATAGGATTGGGATCGGCGAGAAATACCGCCCAGTCCTTCATTGCGTCGGCGCTGACGCTGGGAATTGTGAACGGCGCAATTGCATCGCCTACAGCGTAGCTCATGCCAGTTCCTTTCGCGGCAAGACCCAGACGTTATCGGTTTCCAGAATAGCGTCGCCACCTTCGGATGGGTGCAAACGCAGGCGATAAGTCAGCACGTCCATCACGCCCAGCTTGCGGCTCTTCTTGCGCACAAGGCTAAGGATTTCGCCGCTGACTTTATAGGGCTGGCCCACCATGATTGGCCCCGAAAAACGCACTCCGGACGATCCCATCATCGGGCCATCTTCGACATCGAAATCACAGGTTTCACACACACCGGCAACGGTTTTGCCCATCGCGACTTGCGTGGCGACGTAATACCAAACTGGATGCGCGGTGCCATCTGCTGCTGGCGATACGCCGACCGAACGGCACAGGAGTTCGTTTTCCTGCGCAGACACAGTGAAAACTTTCGTTCCGTCAAGTGACGTTCCGGCAACCTGCGGCGCAGGCGGAAATTCGGCCGATTCGCTCATCAGTACGACCTTGGCAGGCCGAAGCTTTCGGCGATGGAGTTGCGCACCATTTCGTTGGAAATCGGCGTCATCCGCAAGATGCGATGATCGCGCCAATACCGCTGCATATCGGTTTCTGCCGAATAGCCCATGCCGCCCATAATCTGGATGCCGAGGTCTGCTGCCTTCACAGCATTTTCGGTGGCCACCATTTTGAGCATATTGGCTTCGATGCCGCAAGGCTTGCCCTCGGACTGAAGCTGCGCAACATAATAGAGCAGCAGTTCGGTCGTCTTCTGCCACGTGGCAATATCGGCGATGTAATGCTGCAGGATCTGGAACCGGCCGATGATGCCGCCAAACGCCGTGCGCTGCTTCATATAAACAAGCGCGTCTTCCAACACGCCATCAATCGCGCCAAGGCACTGTGCGCCCACCATGATGCGTTCGTTGTTGAGCGTTGGCAGCATGGCGTACCATGCCTGCCCCGGTGTACCGAGCACGTCTTCATCGGGCACGAATACGTCTTCGTAATGAACTTCGCATGATCCCATAGCGCGCATGCCCAGCTTTGGCAGCAGCGATGATGTGATGCCGGGCGTTTTTGCGTCAACGAAGAACATGGTCAGACCATGATGCTTCTTTTCGACGTTCGCATCGGTGCGTGCCAGCACGAGCAGGCGGTCTGCCGCCTTGGCACCGGTCGTCCACATCTTTGCGCCGTTCAGCTTCCAGCCGCCATCGACCTTTTCGGCGTGAGTCTTCATCGCGCCAAGCACGTCGGTGCCGCCGTCAGGCTCAGTCATGGAAAGCGAGACGCGCAAGTTGCCAGCGGCCATCTCTGGCAACCAGCGTTGCTTTTGTTCGTCAGTGCCAACCGCGCTGATCGTCTTTGCGCCGCCGAATGAGGTAAGACCCCAGGTCCACAACAGGCCACCGGCGGTGCGCGCAAATTCGCGCGCGAAGATCATTTGCATGACCACGTCGCCGCCAAGACCGCCCCATTCCTCTGGGATACCAATGCCAAAGAAGCCCTGCTCCTTCAGTTTGTCCCACAGCGGATAGGGATAATTTTCCTCGTCGGCCTCAAGCTTGCGCATCCAGTCTTTGGGGCATTCGGCCTCGACCCAACGGTGCACGATATCCTTGAATGCCTGCTGCTCTTCGGTAAGCGAAAAATCCATGGCTTGGTTTTAACTCCTGATCGGCTTTCGCTCTACGCTTGGCCTATGTCATGCAACCTATCTCTCGGCAGGCAGGCGTCTTCCCTTCAGGGCAGGGCGTGGCGCGATGTCTGCTGTGACACTTTACCAGACGGTAAAGTGTCACAGCAGATCCTTTCTTTGGCGATCGCCGGGTTAGAAAGGCAACCCGACAGTCTAACGCGCTGCTACTTTACGGAATTCCATACAAGAGGCAGCGCGACAGGCTGGATCATGCCCATGTGGCAAGTTACAGTATGGCCCGGCGACAGCGTGAATGGCGGAATGCGCGCGAGGAACTCTTCCATCGCGATCCGCAATTCACGGCGCGCCAGATGCATGCCGACGCACGTATGAATTCCAAAGCCGAAGCCAACATGGCGCGGGCGGCGGCTGAAATCGACCGTGCCGGGATTGTCGAACTCTGCAGGATCGCGGCCAGCCAATGTGGTGGACATGCAAACTTTGTCACCCGGCTTGATCGTCACGCCGCGGATCGTCGTTTCCTTCTTGCACGTGCGGAACGTGGTCACCGCCCCATAGGCGCGCATCAATTCATCGATGGCATGGGGAATTTCGGACGGATTGGCGCGCAATGCCGCCTGATCCTCAGGATGGGTTGCCAAATGCCAGAACTGCAGGCCCATGTTGGTCGAAACGGTGTCCAGCCCGCCGATGAACAGGTTGAACATGAAGCCGACCAGTTCGTCCTGCGTCAGTGGTCGGCCTTCAATCTCGCCGGCAACGCCAAAGCTGATCAAGTCGTTCCGCGGGTTTGCCCTGCGATCGTCGATTTCGGCGCTGAGATAGGCCACAACCTTGCGTGTGGCATCCGCGATCTTGGACAGATCGTGGTTGTGGAGCAGGTTCATTTCCCACTCCATGAATTCGGCCACGCGATCGTGTGGCAGGCCCATCAGTTCCATGAACACCTTGATCGGGAATTCAAAAGCAAAGTCGGCCATGAATTCGCATGATCCGCGCGCGGCGATATCGTCGACATAGCCAATGGCGTATTCGCGGATCTTTTCTTCCAGCGCAGCCATTGCCTTTGGCGTGAATGCGGGGTTGACCATCTGGCGGAACGGTCCGTGCGCAGGTGGATCAAGCTCGACCGGCGAATTGATCCATGTGCCGCCCGTCAGCTTCGAAAACGGCGAAAAGTCGTGCGTCGAGTAATGGTCGGTATCGAGATAGATCGCGCGCATATCTTCCATGCGCCGGGGAATCCACGCAGGCGTCCCGCCGGGATAAGCATGTGGCGCATAAGTCAGTTCGGGGCCTTCATGCACCGATGCGGCCAATTCGTTGAACGGATCCTTGTCGGTCGTCATCCCGAACACGAACGGAAATGGCCGGACGAGATCAGCCGGAACGTGATCGGGAATCACGGCTTCGGGGAATGCAAAGGCCATGTCGATTTCTCCCAGTTTTCTCTATCGGCGTCGAACGTTTAGTCCGCCGCTTCAATTTCTACGATGACATTGTAAGATTGGTTTTGCTGTGGATCGGCTGCGATCCGCGCTGCCAACCGTTCGGTCACGGCATCCAGCACAAGGGCGCGATCCCGCCCTGCGTCAAGCGCGGCGGCAAAGCTTGGGCCATTGGCTGCGCGCATCATGTTTGCCCACATTTGCCCCAGCTGAACGGCATCGCCAGATAGTTGATAAGCCTGCCAATAGGGATCAGGCGTCGGCACCACGGCAACATCGACTAGCTTCAGGCCGGAAACACGGCCATCGCGGAAGGGTGCTTCGATTTGTGCAACCGAACGCCCTGCCGATGGTGCGCTGATCCGGGCCAGTTCTGCTTCCGATATCAGTCCTGCCTGCGCCACTTCGACCCAGCTTTGCCAGAAGGCACCAGCCATCCATTCAAAGCCGTGCCTATCGGTCCCGCGCCCCATGAACTGACAAATCAGCCGCCCGCCACGCCGCAATTCATGCGAACGCGCAATCAGGAAGTTCGCCCAGTCGGTATCCAGTTGCTGATCGACGGCATCGCGCACCGCAGAATCGGCGCTGAACACGCCCCAGCCATGATCCGGTACCGCGCATGGATTCCGGCTCATCCAATGCAGCGCGTTGGACGTCCACCCCAGATCGACGCTGTGGTCCGGTAGCACCTGACTATAATGCGAACGACCGATTGCAACGGGAAAGACCGAATCGCGTCCCGCCAGATAGCTTGTCGGTTCTTCATCGAGCAGGGTGAACAGCGATGCGAAATCGTTGGAAGGCAGGTCGACATGGGCCACAATGATCGGGCGATCTAGCCCTATACGAGGGCGTAGCGCGTCAATTGCGGCGGCCATCGGCGCCATGGAATTGCGCCCCTGCGAAGCGCCATAATCCGCGATGCTGATCGTTGCAGCATCGGCAGCCACCTCGACCGCTGCTGCGACCAGCAATGGTAGCGCCGAGCCGAGATTGGCCGCCTGCAAGCCTGAGTTGCGGTTATAAAACCCGCCACCCTGCATTGCTGCGATCGGTGCGGGCGTGTTGTCGCTCAAGTGTTGTCAGCCATCGGGCCAAACGCCCGCTCGGTTTCCTGAAGGTCAAGGTATTCGCGAACGCCCACCACTTTGCCGCTGCGCACAGTGAACAAGTGGTGATAATGATTGCGGTAGGCCCTGCCATCTTCGAATTCAAAATTACCGCGCGATTCCACGGCAACGCGTTCGCCCTCTGCCGTCGTGGCAATGATCGTGGTCTGCGCCACTTTGGCCACGCCCAGCATTGCTTGCATCTGCGTCAGCAGTGTTTCCAGATCGAGGGTGCCAACGCCCGACACATACCAGTCCACGTCGGGGGCCATGACCTCTCGGATGGTCTCCAGATCGCACTTGTCCAGAGCGCCCATAAGGCGGACGACAAGTGCGCGGTTGCGATCCGCTAGGCCTTGGGCATCAAGAGTTGCGGCAGTTGTGCTCACGGCAATCCTCCTGCTTACTTGGTGAGATAGGTCGCGGTTGCTGCTGTCAGTGCCGGAATCTCGGCGCCTGCTGCTTTGCCCGCATCGATGGCTGCGGCCACGTCCTTGACCATGTAACGGCGCGTGCCTTCAAGCATCGCGTTCCAATCGTCCCCGACGCACCATGGCAAAACATCGCTTGCGCCGCTGCATTGCAGCAATGCGGTCGCGGTGGCAGCGCGCTCAAGCCCCAGGCTTTCGGCCAGTTTCATCGCATCGGAAGCCAATTGCAGGTGCCCTGCAAAAAGGATGTTGTTTACGAGCTTGATGGCCCGGCCAGCGCCGCTTGCACCAACGTGGAAAATGGCGCGCGCAAATGTATCGAACACCGGACGCCCTCGCTCGATCGCTTCAGCATCACCACCCACAAGCAAGGTCAGCTTGCCTGACGCCATTTCTGACTGTTTCCGACTGAAACAGGTATCGAGAATGGAAATGCCCGCTGGCACGCTTGCGGCGATGCCCTGAATGGATTCGATGCTGCCGGTGGTGAACACGGCAACAATTGCCCCGGGCTTGAGCAAGTCGATCACGCCTTCCGGTCCGGTCAGCACATCGGCAACCTGATCGTCGGAAAACACAGCAAGGCATACCAGATCGGCGTCTTGCGCGGCTTCGCGGGGCGAGCCGACCAACGTGAGGCCCTGTGCATCTGCGGCGGCAGGTGCCTTTACGTCGAAAGCGCGGACTTCATGCCCGCCAGCGGCAACTGCCTTCGCAGTCGGCAGGCCCATTTGTCCCAGTCCGATCCAAGCAACCTTCATCTTCAATCCTCTCACGCGCGCTGCAGCATTAAGACGCCGGGATTGCGGCAGGTTTCAGGGTAGGACGCCTATCGAACGTCAGGTCTTGAATGGTCCGGCGCGATCAGGCGAATTGGGCGAGCCGTTCAAGGCCGCGCACCGGATCAGTCACCCCATCCCATGCCAGATGAGCGCGATGCATCCGCTCCATCGATTCTTGCATGGCTGGTGACGTTTCCATCAGTTCGATAAAGGCCCCGTCGGCTGATTGCGTATCGAACAGGCAGAAGCGTTCGCCCGAAGGCATTTGCCCGCTGAACGCGACCGCGTGACCTTTGGCTGAAAGGCGCGCGTGGTTTTCGTCATAGGGGCCGGTGAGCATGATGTGGTGATAGCCGTGACCGCTATTTTCCAGCATTTCCTTGAAGACCGAAGGTCCATCATTGGTTTGCTGCAAAAGCTCGATCAGCAAACCGCCCGTAAATCCGAAGGCGACCTTCATCGACACTTCGGTTGGCGCGCCGCGATACAACTGACCGGGCAGCACTGGCACTTCGAACACGAAGAACGGCCCTGCACCAATCGTTCCGGTCCAGTGCTCCAGCGCAGGTTCAAGGTCTGCCACGACTTGGCATAGTTCCAATACGGTGCCTTTGGGTTGCATCATCGTTTCCTTCGGGTCTGGCTTTGAACAACCGTTCAGGGCAACCACTGCGCGGCGCGGGTGCGGGTGCCGTGATCGCGCGCGCGCTTCGTGAGTTGCGCTCTGCGTCCGGCGATATCGATACGTGGGACTGCTGCGGGAACGACTGTATCCACATCGGCAAGTTTGAATTCCTGCACTGTGCGGATGAACGTCGCCGGATCGGCGGTGGGCGGAACGCCCTGCCAGCGGATCATCATCCAGCCTTCGGCCAGATTGGTGGTGTCGATCCAATTCGCCACGCCCGGATCGACCGCGCTGAGCACATAGCTTTGCGTGCCGTCCGGGCTGGCTGTGACTTGTGTGCTGTTCAGGCTGACGAGCCGCACCATTGGATCGGGCGAAATGGTCCATGGATCGGCAATCTGGAAGCCGGAGTAATAGCTGCCCGCCGGATCAATGGTGACCAACAACGCCCTGCCATCGCTCAGCCGGAAACGCCCGCCTGCAAGATAACCCCAACCGCCATCGCGCCCATTGGGGCCGACCAGTTTGTGCGGCGCTGGTAGCCCAAGGAAATCATCCTTGAAATGGCTCCAGAAATGAACCCACGCGGGCAAATCGGCGATGACTTTTGCGGCGATCTCGTCTTCGGTGCGCGGGCGATGACCGGTGGGTGGATCGACGCGGCGAACCGTAACTTGGGCGGGAATCTGGTTCCAGTCGCGCTGGCTGTCGCGGGTGTAGACCTGATGTAGCTTGCCCGGCTCGGACCGCAAATGGTGGGGGCCGCCTTCGCCGGGGCCAACGGTCACCACCACTGGATCAGTCGGCGCATCTGGATTGCGCAAATCTTGCAGGGTGAACGCGCCAAGATTGCGGCCAAGTCCGGCGTGGTGATCTGGCTCTACTTCCAGCACGATGCTGAGTTGCGGGGGATTCTCGGCAAACAGGATCGTGATTTCGTAATTGCCATCCCCATCAATCGGGATTTCGCGATTGAAGTTGTCAGGATTGTCGATCGCAACGGCCGCGCCCTGATAGACATGGCCGAACCAGTCGCGCGGGGCGTTGCTAATGTTCCACACCACTTTGGGATCGGCCGGATCGCCATTGGCCTCACGCATGGCAAGGCCCAGCACCCATTGGTCCAGCGCCCGATCAAGCCCGGCGATGCCATCCACGGTGGCAGAAAGCGGGTGTTTGCGCATCGCGATCCGCTGCACTTCACGCGCGGCGCGTACATCGGCGCGTTCGATCAGCCGCAGCGAGAGACGCTCGGCCTCGGCCTGATCGGCGGTCCAAAGCGGGTTTGCGGTCATGAAATCGTCCCTACGCGGCCACCTTCGGTAAAGATCGTGCTGCCGGTGGTATAGCTGGAGGCATCGCTTGCCAGCAGGATCGCCGCACCCACTGCCTCGTCTGCCGCGCCAAAGCGTTTGATCGCATTACGCTCGGCAAGGCCCAGCCCGCGATGGATGTCTGCTTCCTGCCCGTCCGGGCTCATTGATCCGACGCACAGGCAATTGATGCGCGTATGCGGAGCTTGTGTCTTGGCGAGTTCGCGCACCAGAAACAGCAGGGCGGCCTTGCTTACGCCATAAGCGACAGCAGGCGGGATCGGGGTGAACCCGCCACAGCTCTGCACCGAAATGATGCTGCCTTTGCCGTGGGCCTTCATGTCGGCCTCGGTCATTTCGGTCAGCCGCCATGTAGCCATGACATTCACGTCCATCGCGGTTTGCCACACCTCGTCGGTGTTGGCCCACAGCCCGCCTTGAGCAGCATAGACCACTCCGGCAGCGGCATTGTTGAACACGATATGGATCGGCCCGAACGCATCATGCGCGGTATCGACCAGCTTTTGCAGGTCCGCCTTGTTTGCCACATCGACTGCCACGGCCCGCGCCCGGCCACCGCCGAGTGCATTGATTTCGCCCGCAATGCGGTCAAGCCGGTCCTGGCTACGCGCAGAAATGACCACGTTGGCGCCCAGTTCGGCATAGGCCTTGGCGACATGTTCACCCACGCCTGGGCCAACGCCGGTCAGGATTGCAGTGCGGCCATCAAGCCGGAAACGGTCAAGTACGCTCATCGAAATTACCCTGCGTTTGTGGGAAGCGGTGCGAGCAGGTGCCCGAACCGCGCATAGTAGGGCGCGAGGCGTTCACGCACTTCGTCCGGATCAATGCCGAACTGCTCCGCACTGTGTTTGTGGCGGCCAAGACGCTTCGCTGCGGTATTCTGTGCCAGAAACTGCGTGATGCGATCTTGGTGTTCTGGCGTGAATGGCAGGTCGAACCGGTCATAGATGCGGCGGATTGATCCCATCGGATCGGCAACGACCTCGCTATGCCCCAGATCGATGATGCGCTCGGCAATATCGGGGCGCGCATCGCGGGCCTTGAGGCCGCGTTCCAGTCCTTCGCTCCATGTTTCAAACACACTGCGGCCTACCGCTTTCAGATCCTTGTCCGCACCAACGGCGGCAAGGAATGCGGCGATCATGCTCGACAGTGACGAAAACGTCAGCACCGGATCGCGGTGAGTCCACACAAGCATCGCGCCGGGATAGGCCTCGACCAATCCCGGAAGATCGAACAAGTGTTGCGGCGATTTTAGCGTCCAACGCCCCTGTGGACCCTTCCACTGGAACTGCTGGAGCAGGCGCTTGTGGGTGGCATACTGCCCTTCAGCCACGGTGCTCAGCAACCATTTGGCAAAATCAGGCACGCCCAATTCGGCAGGAAAGTTGGTGCTGGCAAAATGCATCATCATGCCGTGGTTGCATTCACCCGGCTGCGTGCAATCCATCCGCTGAATATCGGCAAGCTGCGGCGCGTGGGCCAACCAATTTTCGTAAATTGCCTGCACTTGCCCGATGCGCGGATCGGTGGAGAATGTCGCCTTTTCTGGCGCAGGCCAAGGGATGTACCATTCCCATTCGGTCGGCGCGCGCGCCGCCGGATCAAGGCACAGCAGGTCATAGGTGATTGTCGTACCGGTGCGCGGCAATCCGCATACAATCAGCGGCGATCCCACGTCCTGCGCGGCGATTTCAGGATAGTCTCGATCATCCTGTGCCATCTTCAGGCGCATCGACAGGATTTTGGTGATGTTGGCCTTGGCGGTGGCGCGCAATTGCGGCGGCGGGTCCATCGCTTCCACAGCTTTCACCAATTCGCGAAAGCCTGTCATGAAGCTGAGATCGGGCCCGAAATCCGAATAGCCTGTCTGCGCCTGCGCATCGGCAATCAGGGCGTCCGGATCAAGCGGTGCGATTGTGTCGGAAGCTTCAGCCAGCGCCATTACGTCGTTCCCCGTTTCATGCACCGAATTCCCATGCACCGATCCGCTGCCGGGGTCGTGTGCCTTAAAACTTCACCCCGGCAGGCTGTTTCGCAACCTGCCGGGGGAAAGGTCCGCTTAGAGGCCCTTGGCCGCCAGCGCCCGCTTCAGTTCGGTGGTCAGCGGCCCCATGTCCTTGGGGGCTGCACCGTGAAGCAGGATTTCGTCCGCGCCTGCATCAAGGTAGGCCATCAATTGATCGGCGCACTGCGCCGCCGTACCGACAGCCGCGCCTTCATCAATCCACTGTTGTGGCAGCAATTCGCCGACATCGACCAGTTCCTGCCGCGTATAGGCCTGATCTGCGGGCTTGCCGTTCAGGCACGCAATCTTGGGATGGGCGCGAATCTGGTCGAGCACCGACTTGTCCCATTCGTTGATCTCGACAATCAGATCGCCAAAGCCCGGTAGTTCGAAATAAGTGATCGCGCGGCCACGAACGACTGCGTTTTCTTCGTCCTTGGGCAGATCAGGTGCGACGATGATGTTGTGGTAAATGCGCACTGACATCGGATCGCGCCCGGCCTTTTCGGCAGCATCGCGCACGATCTTCACACTGTTGCGCACGCCTTTTGGCGATACGAAGGGGTGCAACAGAACACCATCGCAATGCGAACCCGCAAATTCGAGCGACTTTGGCCCAATCGCGGTGAAGATGATCGGGGGCAGCGGGCCTTCGTACTTGTCGGTCAGCTTCAGGTTGGGGAAGTTGCCCATGATGCCGTCATACTTGACCGTCTCGCCGGCCCACAGGCTCTTCATGATCGAGATGGTATCAGCCAGTCGGTCCATAGTGATTGGCGCAGCGCCCATCATCTTCATGTAGGCAGGCACCGCGCGGGCAAACATCACGCGGAACCGGTCACCCGACATCGCCTGCATCAGGTTTGCCGTGCTGGCGGTCACGATGGGATGGCGCATTGTGGCATAAAATGTGCCGGTGATGCGGATTTTTGAGGTCGCCTGAGACACAGCGCCTGCCAGCACGGCCGGTTCTTTCAACGCGAACCGTTCCGAAATCCAAACGCAACCAAGGCCGATGCGCTCTGCTTCAACAGCCTCTTCAATTCCGCGGCGAGGATCGCTAACGCGGCCGGGCAGGATATAGGTTCCAAACTTGTCAAAAAGCGCCTGTGCGCCGGGCTCGATCACGGTCATTTCGGGATTACCTCTATTTTACTGCCAATGCCGTGCGAGACGCACTCGGCAAAGCCGCCTGTCCTTTGGCAGGGATTGGCGCAACATTCCCTTCGGGGCAAGTTTGCGTTTAGGGAGCGGTCGCCACTAGCGTCCGAATGCGCCATTGGCCGCCGGTACGGTTCAGCGTGATGGCATAATCGGAAAAGGTCATCGGCTTGCCTTCGTTGCCCCAGTCAGTGACGAGGCCATAGGCCGCAACCAGCGCCACGTCATCGCTATCGCCGGGTTCCACAACGATATTTGTGATCTGGTGCCGCCATTTGCCGTTCCCTTGAGCGGCCACAACGCCCGGCATTGCGCCAACCTGCTCATAGCCTTCAAGCCGCATCACGCCTGCCACTTCAAAGCTGCCATCGGGCGTGAACAGTTCAAGCCAGCCCGCCGTATCGCCATGATCAACCCGGTGGCAATAGCGCGCGAACAGTTCGGCTATGGCGATCCGGTCATCGTTCGTGATTGCGCCCATCAAGTCTCTCCTGCTTTCGTGTTGTCTTGCACGTGTCAGGCTTGATCATCGCGACCTTGCTTTCGCCGCCCCCTTTCGAGCGGTAGGTCATCGGCGATAAAGCGTAAGTAGCGTGCGCGACGATGAAACTCGATGTGATCAACCGCCGTGTTCTGCTGGTCAATCGGCCAGCAGGCGTGGCCCAAGCCTCTGACTTTGCCATCCGCGAAGATGTGGTGCCAAAGCCTGCCGACGGCGAAGTGCTCGTGCGCAATCACTACCTCTCGGTAGACCCTGCCATGCGGGGCTGGATTGCCGATGCCGGAAACTATTCCGCAGCAGTCGCCATCGGCGATGTTATGCGTAGCCTGTGTTCGGGTGAAATTGTGGCATCGCGCAATCCGGCTTATGCCGTCGGTGAGTTCGTTATGGGCTGGTTCGGATGGCAGGACTATGCCGCTGTTGGCGCGGACCGCATTGTTCAGCGTACGACGGCCAGCGAAGCGCGCATGGCGCTTGGCATCCTTGGGTTGAATGGCACCACTGCCTTGCTTGCCCTGACCACAATCGGTGCGCCGCAACCGGGCCAGACCGTGCTTGTTTCCACAGCTGCTGGTGCGGTTGGTTCGGCGGCGGGCCAGATCGCGCGGCTTCTTGGTTGCCGCACAATCGGTATCGCTGGCGGCCCTGCCAAAGTGCGCGATTGCGTGGACCTGTTCGGGTATGAAGCCGCGATCGATTACAGGTCCGAAGATGTTAGCGCGCGCGTGGCCGCGTTGTGCCCCGAAGGCGTCGATGTCTATTTCGACAACACGTCCGGTGCTGTCTCCGATGCCGTCATGCCGCATCTGGCGCAAAAGGCGCGGGTGGTCATTTGCGGGACTGCGTCGTTTGATCGTTGGGAGCCATGGCCCGAAGGTCCGCGTGTTGAGCGACACTTGCTGGTCAAGCGTGCGCGGATGGAAGGTTTCGTTCTGTTCGATCACATGGACAAGCTGGACGAAGCCGTCGCCAACTTGCGCGGGTGGATCGCCGATGGCCGCCTGAAATATCAGGAAGACCTGCTGAGCGGGATCGAGGCTTGCCCCGATGCTCTCGCCGGACTGTACCGGGGAGAGAACCGGGGCAAGCGGATCGTCAGCCTGGTTTAGCCCGCTGCTTCCATGAAGGCCTTGAGATCAGCGTAATGCGGCTGATGGATCAGGCCGCCGCCCGAAATCGAGATATTCTCTCCAGTGATGTAACGCGATTCATCCGATGCCAGAAACGCCACCAGCGCGGCAATATCGTCAGGCGTGCCAAATTCGGGCGTCAGAATGTGGCGCTTGATGATGTCTTTCAGGCCTGGCACGGTCTTGTCGAGCGCCTCGGTCAGGACCACGCCCGGCGCGATGCTGTTACAGCGGATGTTTTGCGTGCCATGTTGGGTGGCGACATATTTGGTGAGCGTGATGATCGCGCCCTTGGTTGAACCATAGGCAATGCGTGCCAGATCACCCGCCGTTCCCGAATTAGACGCTGTATTGATGATCGATCCGCCGCCATTGGCGATCATGTGGGGGATCGCATAGCGGCATCCCAGCAGGTAACCCGTCAGGTTGACGTCGAGAATTTCTTGCCAGACCGCCATGGGGATATCGATGGCTGTTGTATCTTGCGCGGACTTAACAGGATCGGTCATCGCGGCATTGTTGTGCAGAATATCCAGCTTGCCGAAATGGCTGACGGTCTGGTCAACCAAGGCCTTGACGGAATCCGCGCTCGCCGCATCAAACTGCACCGCAATTGCCGCATCGCCGAGTTCGTCTGCCGTGCGTTGTGCCGATTCTGCAAAAATGTCGGCCACGGCAACCCGTGCGCCTTCGGACACGAGCCGTCGTGCGACTGCTGATCCGATACCACCACCGCCGCCAGTGACGATTGCAACTTTGCCAGCAAGTCTTTGCATATTGAAACGTTCCTGATGTTGAAAATGGTGCGGGCGGCGCGCCTTATTGCAGCAGCAAGCCCGGTTGCAGCCTGAAGTCGCGCGGGGTTGTGCCCGTCGAAGCGCGAAATGCTGCGGAAAAGGCAGACGAACTGCGGAAACCGCAGCGCCAGCTTACTTCCTTGATGCGCAATTCGTCAGAGGCCAACAGCTCCTTGGCCAGATCGATGCGGCACCGTGCAATGAAATCCCCGATGCTCACTCCGGTCGCCTGCTTGAACACGCGCGCGACGTTGCGGGTGCTCATGCCGCAGGCGCGGCCGATGTCTGAAATGCTGAGCGTGCTGGACAGGTTTTCGCGGATATATTCCTCAATCCGCCGGGCCTGATGGGGCAGAACCGTGCCGCCTGTTGAATCTGCCACAAGTTGGGACCAGCGCGCGAGTTCAACAGTTGCGCCAATCGCCATCGCTTCAAGCAGCGGGCCTGCTGCAAATCCCGGAGCCGATAATTCGGACGCGATCGCTAGTAGATAACGGCGCAAATTTGGGTTCTGAATATCGGCATGGGCAACGGCGTGGCGCAACGGGTTTTCGTCTTCAAACACGTCGGACAGAAACCTGTTGCCGAATGAAAGGCACATCAACTTGCGCTTCTCCAGCGCAGGTTGGCCCCAATAAATAGCATCTGGCGGCAAGTAGAGCATGCTTCCCGAAAATTGCGGTTCCGACCACCGGTCGGAGCGCAGGATGCTGCGCCGCGTGGTGCCATCCAACGATATGTCGAGATAGTGGCGTTGCGGCATTAACTGCCCGGCAGATGGCCGAACCCAGTCGTACTGGCGAATGTCCATGGTCAGATCGTGCGAAGCGAACTGTGCGAGGATTTCGAAATCCTCAACGAACTCACGATTCTGGTGTGACCAGTCGCTTTCGGGACAGACCAGCGACGTGCTTGGTTCCATAATTCCCAAATACACGTTCAGTCGCCCATCCTGGAGGCTTTAACCTTGGCCTTGGCGGCTTCGATGCCCCGGAATAGTGCCGATGTATTGCCGGCTCCTGCATAAAAAAGCAGGAAATGGGGAATCAACGCCAGTTGCTCATCGGTGAATTCATCGTTGAGCAAGGCACCGGTCATCTGCGTTTCGATCAGGTCAGCGCGGCCCAACATTGTGGTCAAGCCAAGAACCATCAGCCGCTTTTCGCGAATGGTAAGCGCCGGATCAGCCCATAAATTACCAAACTGATTGCCAACGATTTCCTGATTGAAACGATTGTCCTTGTAGGGTTCCATCATCGCGGAAAAGCCGTCGCCATAAACCGCATCGACGGTTTCGCAGCCCCGCTTCCAGTTCTCGTCGTTCGTGCTCAAAATGGTCTCTCCTGCGCTATGCCGAGGTCAGACTGCAACTTGGGTGTCCATCATCTGGCGCATGGTTTCGCCCGAAACGCCGATCTGGTCGGCGATGTCGAGCATGTCCCAGTATTCGCGCCAGAAAACGATGAGGTTGTCGTCGTTTACCGTGAAGATGCCAGCAACGTTGGTGATGATTTCCTTGTCACCATCCAGCAGGCGAACCCGATCCACCCGTTCAGTGAATACGGTGTTGCCAGAACTGGCGATGTTCAGCAGTTCACAATCGCAATCCTTGTAGATGCGGTACTGGCGCTCGGCTTCGCGGCAGATGCCTTCTGCGCCATAGACCACTTCAGCCAATGGCACGACTGCTTGCCAACGCGCATCCGGCGCCAACGCGGCGCGAATCTTGTCGAGATCGAGCTTGGCGGTATGGAAAAGTGCCAGAAATTCCTTAACCGCGGTTTCCTTGCTGTTCGACATTGATCACTCCATCCTCTCGCCGACATTTTGACTGGCGGTGTAATTTGGACAGGGCCGCGAGGGCACGACACCTTCCCCTTGGCAGGGTCCAAGCGCAACCTTGAGGCCTGAAACATCCTTAGACGGGCCATTGGCGCAGGCGGGAATGGCAATGATCGCCACGCACAAGCCAGCGCAGCATCGATTACAAACTGCATGATTTTGCAGAAACTATGCGAGAGGAGCATGATTGAATGACGCAAGAGTCTGTAAAAGAGGCCAGAAACGTGGATCAGAACATGGTGCCCCGCCCCTATCCGGGCCGGACCGAGTTGCTGCCGTCGGGTCGCTTCACGCCCGATGCGCAATGGTTCAGCGCGCTTATGTCCAACAAGTATCCCGGCGTTGTCGCAGAAAAAATGGAAGTGGTGCAGTTGTTTGACAGCCACACCACTAAACTGCGAGTCGCAGTCGACTGGAATGCTGCTGGTATCGCCGCAGGCTTGCCACGCAACTTGTGCATCAAGTCCAACTGGTCAGGCATGTTTGACGATGTCGACATCCATGCGCTTGAAGCCCGGTTCTATCATTTCCTTACCGACAAGATGACCGCCCAAACTGCAAAGTGCTACTATGCAGACTGGGACGACAATGGTTCGGCGCACGGCGTGGTGGTGTTGGAAGATCTGCTCGATCGTGGCGGAAAGTTCGGTCACAGTACGCAGCAGAGCGGTGTCGATGGCGTCGCGAGCAGCCTTGCCGATCTTGCCAAGCTGCATGGCGGCCTGTGGAACAGCCCGCTGATCACACCAGAAGCTGCGCCGTGGCTGCCCACATCGATGCGGGTTCCAGTCGATCACGATCAAGTGCGCATCATGTGGCACTGGATCGGCGAAAACCTGAAAGACCCCAATTTCCGCGCAATCGCCCCGCAGCATTATCTCGACGATCCGGAACGGGTGTCGCGCGCCTATGACAAGTTGACCGAATTTGAGCGCGCGTTTGAAGCGCCTTACTGCGTCATTCTTGGCGATTGCCATCAGGGCAATACCTTCATCCTGCCTTCGGGCGAGCGTTTGTGGCTGGATTGGCAGCTTGGCCGTCGAGGCCGTCCATGGCGCGATGTAACCTATTTCACCGTCGGTTCACTGACCGTGGAAGAGCGGCGCCATCACCACAAGGACTTGATTGCGCACTATCGCGATTGCCTGATCAAGGAAGGCGCGACTGATGTGATCGACCTTGAAACCATCTGGAACGAACAGATCCCGCGCTGGGTGATGTACGGGATTCAGGCATGGGTCGCGAACATGGATTACTGGGGCCAGAACGGCCTTCCCATGAATGAACGGTTCTTCGCGGCTGGCGAAGACCTCAATACATGGAAGATTCTGCTGGGCGAATAAAAGGAATGCCGTCCCCTTCTGCATCTGGAAGGGGACGGGCTTCCCGGGTGTTTGCTCCACCAGATTCTCGCCAAAACAAAAAGGGCGCGCTCCGCAAGGAACGCGCCCTTTTTTATGCCGTGCGGCGATGAGCGCCGCTCAACCGCTTACTTGTAAGGGTCAACTGGCTGTGGAACGTTGATGACTTCAAGATCCTTGAGCATGGTCAGCACGTCGGAGATCGAATAGATGTGGTCGATCTTCTCGCCGCGGAAACGCAGCCAAGAGAACCAGATAACATTCATTTCGTTGCCGGTTGGCTGAACGCCCATGTAAGGACCGCCGGTGTGCTTGCCGTGGTGGTGGCACAGCACGCAAATTTCGTCTTCGCCGCGACCCCAAGCCTTGAGCGTGCGATAGATGCTTGGCGGGAAGGTCTTGTACAGACCCTGTGGCGAGGTCTTCCAATTGAAGTAGGTGCCCAGATCAGGACGGTTCGGGTTGTCATAGGTCATGGTGTCGGTGTTGAAGTACGCATCCATGCCGTCCCAATCGCCACGATTGATCACTTCATGCAGGTTCATCCAATGCTCGACCATGTACTTCTGGCGCGCGGTGAGGCCTTCCGTGATTTCGTCGCGCGTTTCCTGCGACAGTACGAAATCGGCTTCGGTAAAGGGGGCAAGGCCCATGTCAGTCTCCTAGATATACCGCGCTATGCGGGGGTGAATTCGGGCAAAGCCGGAACATGTCCGGCGAGCGGTTCACTCTTTGACGAGCGAGCCTCACGCTTCAACCTACCTTTGGAGAGGCGGTTTCGGGTCTGCGGCCATGCGAATGATCAGTTCTAGAAAAAAGACAGGTGGGATTGAGCGATGGCTATCAGCGTACAGGAAATGTCTGACCGTTTCGAAATACAGGATTTGCTGGTCGGCTATTGCTACGCCGTCGATTCGCGGGATTTCGACAAGCTCGACAACTATTTTACCGCAGACGCCTTTATCGACTATTCAGAAATGGCGCTGTTCAAAGGCAATCTGGAAGAGACCAAGGCGTTCCTGCGGGCCAGTTTTCAGCAGGTTCTTGCTGCGCAGCATGTCGTCTCGACCACCCGCTATGAATTCAGTGCCGATGGGCAGTCCGCCAAGACCAAGACCGTCTGCTACAACCCGATGACCGTGACCAATACCGTGGAAACCGACACGATGATTTGCGGGTTATGGTATATTCACGATCTGGTGCGCACCCCCGATGGCTGGCGGATTGCCAAACTGTACGAGGAAAAAAGCTACCTGATCGGCGTGCCAGAATGGCTCAAGAGCCAGATGGGCTGACATCAGTCTGGTAAATCATCCTGCTTGACGGCAACGCTGCACTTGTTGTCACGAACGCGCACCCACTCCCGTGTCTTTTGAAGACGCACCGACCGGACTGTAAAGCCATGCAGCGTTTCCTGAACATCGCGTTCCTTATCATCCTGATCGGCAGTGGCGCTGCGCTTGTGGCGCTGGGTTGGCAGCTTGCGACGCTGGGTGGATCGGTCTGGTATCTGTTGAGCGGGATCGTCATGCTGGTCACGGCGGTGCTTGGCTTCCAGCGTAAGGCCGTCTCGATCCGGCTGTTCTGGGCATTCCTTTTGGCCAACCTGCTTTGGGCGCTGTGGGAAGTCGGCCTTGATGGCTGGGCACTGGCGCCGCGCCTTGCGATGCCGCTGTGCCTTGGCCTGTGGATGCTGTCGCGCAGCTACCGCAGCCATGTCGGCATCGTCAAACCTTTGCCGGGTGGCAAAGTCCTTTGGCGCGGACTTGGTCTCGCTTCCGTCACCGCAGTGGCCGCACTGTTCTGGCTCGATGCCACACCGCCTGCCACCAGCGACACGTATGGTCCCTCGCCCACAACGATGCAGGAAGGCGAATGGACCGCCTATGGTAATGATCGTGGCGGCTCGCGCTTTTCTGCGCTGGCCCAAATCACGCCTGCCAACGTCGGAAACCTTGAACGCATCTGGAGCTTTCATACCGGGCCGGCGCCGAAAGAGGGCAAGCCATCGTTCCAGGCCAACCCGCTAAAAATTGGCGACAAGGTTTATTTCTGCACCGGTTATAACGATGTGATCGCGTTGGATGCAGAAACTGGCGCGCAAGTGTGGCGGCATCGCGCCAACACCGATACCCACGGCGTTTACGGCCTCAGTTGTCGCGGCGTAACTTACTATCAGGTGCCCGGTGCCACGGGCCAATGTTCGCAACGGATCTACACGGCCACGCTCGATGCGCGCTTATTGGCAATGGATGCCAATGACGGGCGCAGTTGCGCAGGCTTCGGCAAGGACGGCGTTGTGAGCCTGCTTGAAGGCATGACTCCGGTCGAAAAGGGCTACTATTTCGTCACTTCGCCGCCCGCCATTGCGCGCGGCAAGCTGGTGCTAGGTGGCTGGGTAACCGACGGCCAGCACACCGGCGAACCATCTGGCGCTGTTCGCGCATTCGATGCTGTGACCGGCCAGTTCGCCTGGGCCTTCGATGTCGGTAAACCCGATTTCCACGGCATGCCCACAAATGGCCAAGTCTTCACTCGCGGTACGCCCAATAGCTGGGCACCGATGAGTTCCGATGATGCCTTGGGACTGGTCTATGTCCCCACCGGTAATGCCACGCCCGACTATTTCGGCGGGCATCGCACCGCAAATGACGACAAGTATTCTAGCGCGGTTGTCGCGCTCGATTCGGAAAGTGGCGCGGTGCGCTGGTTATTCCAGACAACGCATCACGATTTGTGGGACTATGACGTTCCCGCGCAGCCTACGTTGGTTGACCTGCCCGGCGGGATCAAGGGCCTGCTACAACCCACCAAGCGCGGCGAAATTTTCTTCCTTGATCGCGCCACCGGCAAACCGATTTTGCCTGTTGTCGAAAAGCCGGTGCCAACCGATGGCGTGCCGGGCGAGCGGGTCTCGCCGACGCAGCCATATTCAGTTGGCTTTCCATCTTTTGGCGGTCCGCGTCCCACCGAAAAGGGCATGTGGGGCCTGACCCCCATCGATCAGGCGATGTGTCGCGTGCGCTTTCGTGAGGCCCGGTTTGCAGGCGACATGACGCCACTTTCAACCAAGCAGCCAACGCTCACATGGCCTGGCTATTTGGGTGGCATTGATTGGGGCAGCGTATCGGTTGATCCGGCGCGCCAGTTGATGATCGTCAACAACAATCAGGTCGCAAACTACAACCGCCTGATCCCGCGCAGCGAAGCAGACAAAATGGGCGTTAAGCCGATGACGGCAAAGCACATGTCGGACGTTGGCGGACCGGTGGCGCAAAAGGGTGTGCCCTATGCCGCGCATGTCGCGCCGTTCCTGTCACCGCTGGCCATTCCCTGCCAGCAGCCGCCCTATGGTCATATCAGCGCCGTGGATTTGCGCACTGGCAAGATGGTGTGGAGCCGCAGGTTTGGCACATCGCGCGACAGTGGTCCGCTGACGCTGCCAACCTTGCTGCCAATCCCGATGGGTGTTCCCAACATCGGCGGATCGGTCACAACGGGCAGCGGACTGGTGTTCATCGGTGCAACGCAGGAACACGCATTTCGCGCCTATGACGTGGCGACCGGACGTGAACTGTGGCGCGCGCGGCTTCCCGCTGGAGGCAATGCCTCACCCTCGACTTACTGGTCTGCCAAGAGTGGTCGCCAGTTCGTGGTGATTGCCGCAGGCGGCCACGGCGGAATGCTATCGGGTGAAAGTAACGAACTCGTCGCTTATGCCCTGCCTAAAAAGTGAGGCTGGACTTGCCGAGTTGGAAGTAACCGCACGGGGAAACTTCCAACTCGGTCAGACACCCAAGCGACGATCAATTGAAGGCGAGTTCCAGCCCTGGAACGTCCCATTCGATCATCGCAACGCGCCCACTGCTCCCCATGGTGACGTAGGCCGTCCGGCGGTCTGGGCCGCCAAATGCGATGTTGGTTGTCAGGAAATCGGGTATGGTCACAACGTCAGGCGCGCCGCCTTCAGCAGGGAAGACAAGCACCGCGCCGACACCGGGCGATGCGCAGCAGATGCGTCCTGCGCTATCGACGGCCAAACTATCGAGATACATCCCCGGCCCTGCCCGGCCAACAATGGTGCTACCGTTGGGCATGTGCGAAGCGGCGGTATCAATGATTCCCGGTGCTGACAGTTGGAAGCGGATGAGGTGGCCTTCAAACGTCAGCGCGACATAGAGCGTCTTGCCATCGGGCGACAGTCCGACCCCGTTCGGGCCATCCAGCGACGGCACCACCTCGCGAATGTCCGATCCGTCGGCCTTGGCATAATACAGCGCGCCGCGCATGCGGGTACGGCCACGGTCACGTCCGAAATCGGTGAACCAGAACCCTCCGGCATCATCAAACACGATGTCGTTCGGACCCCAGAATGGCGTGGCTTCGGTATGTTCGTACAGCGTTTCGAACGCGCCAGTGGCCAGATCGACCACCTGAATTGATCCGGGCGGTGTATCGAGTGGTGCCTCCAGCGGCAGCAGCCCGCCATCCGGCAATGTCATGTGCTGGAAGCCGCCATTGTTGCAGACATAGCAGCGCCCATCAGGACCGATCGCTGCGCCGTTCGGCCCGCCGCCAAGTTCCGCGATGGTCGATTTTGTTCCGTCAGCGGCGATCCGGGTCAGCCTGCTGCCAAGCACTTCCACAACGATCAGGCTGCCGTCCGGCATTGCGACCGGCCCTTCCGGCAGCAACAGACCGTCTGCAAGATACACCTTTATTGCTTTGTTCACGCGCCGCCCCTCCCAATTGTTCAGAGCATTTCTTTCCCTTGGGTGGGACGGCGCGTCCCCTATCTTGCGGTGGAGTTAGATGAAATCGGGATGGGCGATGTTGGGGGTGATCCCCAGCAAAGCCTTGCCAAGGATTTCATAGCCGACATAGGGCAAGTTGGCGGTGTGCCGCATGCCGAACACGCAATCGCGATAGAGCCGTTGCAGATGGTTGGCGTCGTTGAAGGCGCTTGATCCGGCCAGGAACATCAGCTTGTCAACGGCCTGCGCCACAAGGTCTACGGAGATGGAGCCTTCGGCCTTGCTCAGCGCGCGCTGGGCTGGCGTCAGTGGTTGCCGGGTCAACCCCACTTCGTCGACAAGGTCCACGTTCTTCAACGTGACCGCGATGGCTGCATGGATTCGGGCAGCCGCCTCCCCCAGTTGTGCTTGCGCATTCACGCATTGCGATTGGTCGTTATAGGTCGTGTACAGAATCTTGCGGCCATGCATCGCATTGGTCACACGGTCGAGAATTTCCAATGCGGCACCTCCCACCACGCAATGCGCGGTTGCGCGCAGGAACGGCATGAACGGCCAGTAATCCTGTGCTTCACCGACGTGGCGCTTGCCGGGGTGGTGGTTGGCCATGCCGTTCTTGGCCACGAAATCGAACTGCGCATGGGGAATGAACACCTTGTCGACGCTGATCGTGTTCGACCCGGTGCCCTTCATGCCGATCATGTGCCATGTTTCGTCGATGGTCACGTTTTCCATGCGGACATAAGCGTTGCCGCCATGTTCAACTTTGCCATCCGGGTGATGGATGTTGCAGCCAACTTGCGCCCAATCAGCGTGGTAGCATCCCGAGGCATAGGGCCAGCGACCGGTCAGAAGGTAACCACCATCGACGGGTTCGAGCTTGCCCGGAGGATTGGCAACAGCGCAGATCACCGCCTTCTTGCCGTCGCCAAACAAGGCTTCCTGCGTGGCATCGGGTGTCAGGCTCGCCGCCCAAGTGCTGCCGTGATAAACCGTGTAAACCCAGCCCACTGACGGATCGGCGCGGGCAAGTTCGGCTCCTACGAGGGACATCGCGCGGCAGCTGGTGCCATAACCGCCCCAGCGGCGCGGCAGGGCCATATCCCAAAATCCGGCGTCGGTCAGCGCATCGATGACGTCGTCGGACAAGCGGCCCTTGTCTGAGCAGGTTTCTGCACCCTTCAGGATGACAGGATACAATTCCTTCGCGCGGCCGACGAGTTCCTTTGCGGCCTTTTCATTGTAGCCGGTGTCGGCGATTTCGGTTTTCCATGCAGCTGCGGTTGCCATGATAGTGGTCCTTTCTGGTTCAGGATTTTGGAGCTTCAGCCTTCTGCGGTGGCGAGGCTGCGTTCATGTTCTTCGGCGTTGGCGATGAAGCCTTCGGGCAGGGGCGGGCCCCACAAGTAGAAGGCATCGACAGGATCATGATCGCCGGATTGCCACGTGGCGGGATCGACCTGATCGAGACCGGTGGTCAATTCGGCATGGCAGCCCCACGGATCGGCGATGTAGTGAAAGAAGTTCGAGCCCAGCACATGGCGGCCAAGGCCCCAGCCCCGCGCATATCCGGCTTCAGCCAGGCGCTGCGCGCGCAGCCCGATGCCGTCGAGCGTGCCCATTTCCCAGCTGTAGTGATGCAGACCTGACGTGGTCGATCCTACAAGCGCGAGGATATGGTGATCTCCGCCATGGCCGGAATGCAGGAACATCAGGCCATCGCCGCACTGGTCGGACAAGCGTAGTCCGAGCACATTGCTGTAGAATTCCAGCGCAGCGGGCGGGTTGCTGGCAAATATGGCCACGTGCGATAGCGCCAGTGGCAGTGCATCAGGTGCCTGGCTATGCAATGGGGCATGTGGCAGGATCAGGGCTTCGTTGCGCGGCGTGACAGCATCGGTTGCGCGGACTTCGAGCAGAAGGCCATCCGGTCCATCGATAAGCAACGTGGTCGAAGTGTGGCCAAGGATCGTGGCGCCAAATGCGGTGGCCGCATCGGCCAAGGCGTCGATGTCTTGTGGTCGACAATCAAAGCGCAGGCCAGTCAACCGGCGGCGGGGCGCATGGCGCAAATTCATGGCGCTGCCATCGGCGGCACTAGCGACTATAGTATCGCCAGATTCTGCAAGCTGCAGGCCTAATGCGGCAATGAATTTGCGGGCTGCATCGCGATCCGCAATGTCCAGCGACAAACCGCTGACCCTTGTGACGGCAAGCGTTGTTGGTCCTCTACCTGTCATGTTTTGCTCTCCTTGACCAACAAAGAACCATGAAAAGTTGGCGCAATCGTTGATCCAGATCAACATATTGAACACAATCTGATTTAAATGTTCAGTCGAAGGAGCGAACGATGTATGTATCTCTCGCCAGCGATTTCGATCCCGCACAATGCCAAAGCCTTGTCTCGCTGGATCGGCCACCGGCCAGCGTGCTCAAAATCCTGAACGGGGCGTTGCAGGCGGTGGGGGAGCGCGGTGTTGGCCGCCTTTCAATGAGCGTTATCGGCAAGCTGGCAGGCGTCTCGCGCGGCACGCTTTACCGGTATTTCAAGACCAAGGACGACGTGCTTCGTGCCGTTGGCGATTATGTATCGCTAGCGTTTGAGAATGGCATTCGCGATGCCGCTGCCGGTATCGCTGACCCGATTGAACGCTTCCACAGTGTACTCCGCTTTCACAACGAATACAGCACGTTGCAGGAAGCTGACAAAATGTTGATTGTCGATCCGGTGTTCGTCGTGGACTTCTTCCATAACCACGCCCCGCGCCATCGCGCAGCCCTCTTGGATGCGCTGGCACCGTCGCTTGACCATTTCGATCTCAGCCGGGTAACCCCGATTGATCGCGAGGCTTTTGCCGATATGCTGATCCGCTTGCAGATCAGCCGTATCGTGTTGCGCACGAACGAGCAGTGGCCTGCACGCTGGGAATGCTTTGCGGAGCAAGTCGAGGAAGTCCTGCGCGGTATTCCGCGCATGCGGCATTAATCCGCGATCATGGGGCGTTTGCGCGCCAATGCTCGCAAAAATTGGTCACTTTGGTGTCGCCATGCGGCAGCGATGTCGCTCGACCACTCTGCCGCATTCAATGCTCGAACGACATCGGTCAGCGCATCCAACCATGCTTCGTAAAGGCTAAAGTCTTCCACCCCATAGGCCACATGATCGGCGGCGATGGTGGCCAGCGTCGGTCCGACATAGCCTTCGCCGCGCGCCTGATCGACGAGCATGGTCAGCATTTCCGCCAGCATCCGGCCCCGCGCTTGGGGGTCAAGCGTGTCGAGCTGGAAAAGCGCCTCGGCCTTCGGGGCAATCTCGAAGAAACGGGCGAAAACGAGCGGCGTGATGTCGCCGCCCCGTTCCGCCGCAACTTCGAAAGACCGTTCGAGAAGGGCTGCGCAGTCCAGCTCGATCCTATCAGGCATACTGGCTGATCGGGACGGTCACGGTCAAGCCATCGAGATCGGGGGTAATCGCGATTTGGCAGGAAAGGCGGGTGTGCGGCGCGGTGTCTTCGAGGAGAGATTCCTCATTTTCGTCCGCTCCGGGTAGTAGGGCAGCCCAACTTTCGGCCACTTGGACCTTGCAGGTGGCGCATGTGGTGCAGCCGTTGCATTCGCCATTGATGCCCGGAATATCGTTCTCGATGGCGACCCGCATCAGGTTGGTATCTGATCCTGCCTCAATGGTGCGGGTCGTGCCGTCGTGGAGTTGAAAGGTAACTTTGGTCATCGGTCGGTTCTCTCTCAACCCAGCAAAATCGGAACGGCGCGCGGCTGAATGACGCCGCCCAGATCGGTCAGAACCTCGACCCCGCTGTCATAGCGGAATTCGGGCAGCTCGCGCAGGATCGTGGTCATCGCCACAGTCAATTCGCGGCGGGCCAGATGATGGCCAAGGCAGTGGTGAATGCCGGAACCAAAGGCCAGATGCGTTGGCCGACGATCAATCCGGAATTCTTCGGGATGATCGAATTGCTCCGGATCGTTGCTGCCCAACAGTGTTGCCATCAGCACCTTGTCACCCGGCTTGATGCTGACACCGCCGATTTCGATTTCCTTGATGCAAGTGCGGAACGTGCTGGCAGGCGAATAGAACCGCAGCATTTCCTGAATGGCATCGGGAATCAATGCGGGATTGGCGCGCAATTTGCGTTGCAGTTCAAGGTCGCTGGCAAGGTGCCGGAATTGCCAGCACAAGTTGGTCGTGACCGTATCCAGCCCGCCGATGAACAAGTTGAAGCAGAAGCCGAGAACTTCGTCGTCGGTGAGGTTGCGATCACCCAGTTTTGCATTCAGCGCGAAGCTGACCAGATCGGTGCCCGGATTGACGCGACGTTCCTTCATCACTTCGCGGAAGAGGCCAACGACATTGCGGGTGGCGGTCTGCAAGTGCTCCATGTTCAGATCGTGGAGCAGCATGTGCTCCCATTCCATGAACTCATCCATCCGCTCTAGCGGCAGGCCCAGCAGATCAAGCACGATTGAAACCGGGAAGGGAACTGCAAATTCCGCGCGGAAATCAATGGCTTTTTTGTTGCGGAATTTTGCCACCAGATCCTCGGCCACAGACGTGACCTTGGCTTCGAGCTTCTTCAGTGCAGCGGGCGTAAACAGCGGATTGAGCAGCGCGCGATATTGATCATGCAGCGGGGCATCGGCTTCTGCCGGCACATTGCCCCAGCTTTCGCCGATCATCATGGCAAACGGGGCAAAGCCCTTCACCGTGAAGTGCGTATCATCTGCATAGATCGCGCGCAGATCGGCAAAGCGGCGCACGACCCATGCCGGAGTTCCGCCCGGATAAGCGTCCATCGCATAGAACACCGGCGGGGCAAAACGATGCACATCGTGCACCATGCGGTCATAAGGATTGCCGCTGGTAATGCTGCCCAGCACGAAGGGATAATTGCGGACCAGTTCGGCCGGAACATGATCCGGCACTGGCTGCATTTTGGTCGTGAATTCCATTGTGAAATCCTCTCAGGATTTTTGGAGTCGGAGGTCAGACGTCCCATTCAACAAGGATCGAGTCTGCTCCGCGCAAGTTCAGTCCGCGCACAAACGCCGGTTCTGCTCCGGCAGCAGGGCGAAGGTTTGGCAGATCAAGCAGCGCATCCAGCGCGACTTCGAGTTCAGCGAGCGCAAGGTGCATGCCCATGCAGATGTGCGGGCCGAAGCCGAAGCTCAACAATGGGCGCATGGGGCGCTTGACCCAGAGTTCATCGGGCCGTTCGTAGGTTTCTGGATCGCGATTGGCCGACGCGATTGACAGCGAGACGGCAGTCCCGGCAGGGATCGTCACGCCGCCAACGACCATGTCCTTGTCGGCGATGCGGGCAAGAGCCGCCGCCGTTGGATCTCGGCGCATGGTCTCGTTGATCGCCTTGGTGATCAAGGAACGATCCTGGCGAATCTCTTCCATCACATCGGGCCGTTCCAGCAACTGCACCATCATGTTGCCAAAGGCGCGAGTTGTGGTTTCACCTGCCGCCAGCAGCAGCATGCGGACGAAGGCCGTAATATCGTTGTCATCGAAGCGTTTGCCGTCGATTTCGGTCCGCATCATATAGCTGATGACGTCATCACCATCGGTGCCTGCCGCGCGGCGTGCCGCAACGATCGGCAGGATCGTCTGGTGCATTTCGATGCCGGCTGCCATTGATGCAGGCACGGTCACTTGCGCCACTTCGGGCTTGAATTGCGGCCCTGCCAGCACTTGTAGCGCAAGGCCCGCAAGCTTTTGCACGACCTTGGGATCATCGGGGAAGCCAAGGTAGGCATAGGCAACGCGCAAGGGGAACGGCAGCGCAAAATCGCGCATCAGATCAATCTTGCCCAGCGGACGCATCGCGGCGACATATTCATCACGGATGATCGGTTTGATCAGCGTATCGATCTGCGCGCGGACGAGTGACCGCTGGAAGGGTTTCGAGATCAGGTCGCGGTATTTATCGTGGACTTCGCCATCCATGCCAGTGAACAGCATGTTGTCGACCGCCGCGCCAAACCCTTCGGCCAGCAGATAGCTTTTCCAGTTAGCCGGATCTTTCAGGACAGCGTGCACATCCTTGTAGCGGAACAGCGTTACAATCGGGCGGCCAGACCGCATGAAATCCGCCTGACTGGGAACTTCATATTCCGCAAGAATGTCACCCTGCATCACCGGACATGCACTGCGCTTTTGCTGAAGCAGCGGGTAAGGGTTGGCAGGGCAGCGACCCGTATACGTATCGCTTACCAAGCGATAATCGCTCAGCATCTTGTCGAGCGGATCGATCTGATCGACTCCCATGGAGTGCTCCTAACTGCAATTTGAATGGGAAGAGCTGTCTCGAACCAGCATTCCGAACAGGCATACGACCCGGAATGCTGGTTCGCCGCAGGTGTTCAGTTCAAAGGAAGATAGCCAAGTTTGGCATGCCCAGCACAACCTGATCCACCAGCACCGTGCGATGGACGAGCAAGTAGCGTTCGCCGTTCCACCGCAAGCGGTCGTTGCGCTCTGCACTCAACTGTTTGTAATCACGCGCATCGGCGCGGTTACGGGTGAGCAGCAAGTAGCTCGACACTTTGTATTCGCCGGGAATATCGGTTTCCCAAACAGAGATGTTCGTGACGAACCGGCGCACGCGCGAGGCTGGATCTTCCGACCATGCGGTCTTGGTGCCGGTCAAACGCTGGACGCGGGCCGTCATCGAATCATAGTCGTCGTCCATGTGACCGACTTCTGTGCTGAACTCGTTATCGAAGCCCTGCACGCGGCGGGTCAGGCGCACGGGCACTTTATAAATAAGGTCTTCGGCAAAGTAGGTCTGCCATTCATCAAGCTGGCGGTGATCAAGCAAGCGAGCTTCGCGGATCATCCAGCCCATGATCTGGTTGTACACTTCGCTACCATAAGCAACTTCGGTCAGCGTGCTGCTGCTTGTCGAAGGCTTCATTTCAATTGAAATAGACATGTTTCAATCCTTTTGCATCATCGACGGATCAGCGTTTGGTCATCAGTTCGTGATAGGCCAGCCACCAGTTCCACTGCGCATCGTCCTTGCTGAAGCCGGAATAGACACGCGCCTTGTTCGGCCAGTCATCGGGGCGATTTTCGCCGAGGATGGCCTGGTATTTCAGCGTTTCGGTACGGCCCATGAACCCGCGCGATGCTTCGGACATGTGCGGCCAAGTATCGCTGTCATCCTGCTCGATAATGCCGGAGGTGCCGGTAAGCTGTGCTGCGGCGGCACGCATCATGTGCTTGACCTCAGGCGTGGCGTCCTTTTCGGTGAAGAAATAGGTCACCCATTCAAACTTATCGACGCCCTTGGGGTTGATCGAGTGCAGCACCAATGCCGAACCCAGCGTGCCATCGCGCAGCGGTGCATAGACGAACAGAATGTTCACATTGGGGAACATGCCGCCGACCACCGGTGGCGCCTTGGCGAAAACGTGCAATTGTTCGGCGGTCAGGTTCTTGCGCACTTGCGGCAGCAGTTCCGCAGTGATGCCCGGAGGCGGCATCATTTCCAGACGTTCGTCATCGGTCATGCCCGGATGAGTCTTGCCCGCCATCATTGCCCAGCTGGTGTCAGCCGGGATGCAGCGCAGCGAGTGACCATTGCCCGAAACGTTCACGCCATACATGGCAGGCGCGCTTTCGTGCTCGGTGTTTTCCTCGCCCGCCATAGCCCCACTGTCGAGCAGCGAACCATGCAGGGTAAGCGTGTGGAAGCCGTCACAAGCTGATTGCTCGCCAGCGGTTTTCCAGTTGGCATCAATTGTCAGGCGCTGCGGCGGGCCAAGCACTTCGAGGCCGTTGTCCGTGCGGCAGAACAGCATTTCATAGTAGAACTTCATGTCGCCAAGCCAGTCATCAAGCGACGGACCGTCATGATTGAACGTGGCGAAGACCAGGCCACCAAGCGTCGCAACACGCGCCTTTTTCAGGCCCAGTTGCTCTTTCGACTTGATTTCGCCGTGCATCTTTTCTTTTTCGATCGGCGCGCCAATGAAGCTGCCGTCGGGGCGGAAGGCCCAGCCGTGATAGATGCACTTGTGCACACGAGCGTTGCCCGAATCTGCCAGGCACACATGCATGGCGCGGTGCGGACAGACGTTGAGCGAAACGTGGACCTGATTATCGGCTGCGCGCGACACGATCACCTGATCTTCGCCCATCAAGCGGACGACATAGTCACCGACCTTGGGAATTTCGCTTTCATGGCCGAGCAACAGCCAAGCCCTGGCGAAAATCCGCTCCATTTCCAACTCGTACAGATCTGGATCATAAAGCGTGGCAACAGAGACCTCGCGATTTTCCAGATCGATCAAGTGGGAAACGGGGTCGTCCTGAAACTTGCTGAGTTGATCGATGCGCATAAGAAAGTGTCCTTTCCGGTGAGGCGGTTTTTTCAAATTACGACGGGAGGATTCTCAACGGATGGTCAGCCAGTGGCAGCGACAACATGGCGCGCGCATCCCGGCTCTTGCTTTTGCAAAAGGCGGGCTGACTGGAACCGAAGAGACAGATTTTGTTCATTTTGTCCTCTCAAGGACGACTAAAACCCCAATTTGGCGATTCCCACTTTGACGCAGGTCAATTTCGCAACTTTGCTGCAAAAGAATGTTGCAGCATTTCGATGCGCGCGTGGATGCGGCGCACGTATCCGCGCATTGGCGGCGTGCAACTTTCAGCGATGTCAGATCAGGGGAAGAGCGAAGGCGTCGCTATTTTTTCAGTGCGCGCCGTTCCGCTAACCAACCGCGCAAGAGCAAGCCGGGGATTCGCAACTTTACCCGCAATGGGAAGAGCTTGAACGCGCCCCACATATCGGCGGGGGCGACGAAGATCGTGGTAGCCATGGAACCCATCATCTTGCCCTTGATGACCAGTCGCTCCCCATCGAGATCGATCGACTTGACGTCCATCATCTCCACGCCTTCCTTGCTGTAGAGCTTCATCTGCACTTTTCCCGATATGGCGTGTTGGTTGCAATTTATGCGAGCGGTAAAGAATTGACCACATTCAGGCGCTCGAAAATGACCGAGCGCAAATTACTTGGGTCTTTGGCGTGACTTCATCCAACAGTCTTGGTGATAACCCTGCCGAAATATAGGGGCGTGGGATTGTCCGCTCCGCAATGGCGGCAAAGAATTTGTATTCGAATGCGAACCCGCTTTTCAAACCCACAGGTGCCCAGATGACCGAAGCTCTTTCGAAGCTGAATTTCCGCGATATTGGCGGTTTGCCGACAATCGGCGGCGGCATTGTGCGCCCCGGCGTGATCTATCGTTCAGAAGGCCCCGCCAGTTTCGAGCCGGTCCACCGCGAGGAACTGACCGCGCTGAACATCAAGCTGGTCTGCGACTTGCGATCGGCCGGCGAACGCGACAAAGATCCCAACGACTGGGCAGCAACCGCACGCCTGCTCAACCTCGACGTGACAGCGGACTTGCGGGTCAAGACCAACAACGGCTGGGAAGCCTTGCGTCAGGACCAGTCGCCTGAAACGGTGCGCCGCGCATTGACCGACAATTATGCGTCGATCCCTTCCGCGCTGCTTCCGCATCTTGCCCATCTGGTGGAATCGATAGTTGGCGGGGAAACGCCGCTGCTGGTTCACTGCACCGCAGGAAAGGACCGCACCGGCGTGATGATTGCGTTGTTGCTGCGCGCTGTCGGCGTGCCAGACGACGTTGTCATTGCCGACTATGAACGGTCCGATGTGTTCGCCAAGAATCTGCGTTTGCGCGGCGGAATCGAAGAACAGTTTATGGAAGCGTTCGGTTTTGTGCCGACCCAAGGGCTGATCGACGCGATGATTGGTGTCGATGTCGCGTTTCTCGAAGCGGCCTTTGCGGTGATCATGGCCGAATATGGCAGCCTTGAAGGCTATTTCGCAGCTGGCGGCGTAGACGCGGCGCTGTTGGGCCGCTTCCGCGACGTCATGGTTGCCGCCTGAGAAATAGGGCCAACAGACAGGTGTTCGCCCTGCCTGTTGGCCGTCTGCCTGCGGTTCAGGACCAGCGACTCACCGCCGCTTCAATCGCCAGCGTCTCAGGCTCGGCAATTGCGCATTCCGTTTCAGAAAAGCGCGGTGCCGGTGCAGGTTGTGCAATGCCAGTACGACTGATGAAGCTGGCCCGCGCTACATTGTGCGCATGCGTCGGGGCCTCTGCCATCGACAGGACGGGCGTGACGCAAGCGTCGGTTTCAGCAAAAAGCGCCGCCCATTCGTCGCGCGTACGACTGGCGAAGCAAGTGCCAAAATCGGCTTCCATGCGCGGCCAGTCCGCACGATCATCTTGCCGGTAGCCACGATCTTCCAGTCCCAGCCCCTTTATCATCTGGGCAAAGAATTGTGGTTCAAGGCAACCCACTGCCACGTCGCGGCCATCGGCACAGCGATAGCACCGATAAAACGGCGCACCGCCATCCAGCAGGTTCGAGGCCGGGGCGTCTGCCCATAACCCTTTCGGTTGCCACGCATAGAACAGGCTCATCAACGAAGGCACGCCATCAGTGATGCAGGCATCGACCACTTGCCCCTTGCCCGTCGTCTTGGCCGAAAGGATCGCGGCCAACAGGCCAGCGATCAGGAACATCGCGCCGCCACCATAATCGCCGACAAGGTTGAGCGGCACCGGCGGCGGGCCAGACCCGTCTCCCATTGCGTGGAGTGCGCCGGTGATCGACAAGTAATTGATGTCATGTCCCGCGCGCAGGGCCAGTGGGCCGGTTTGACCCCAGCCAGTCATGCGGCCGAACACAATTGCGGGATTGCGCGCAAGGCAAACATCCGGACCAAGGCCCAGTCGCTCCATCACGCCGGGGCGATAACCCTCAATCAGCGCATCGGCCTTTTCGATCAGCGCCAAAAGCGCCTCACGGTCAGATTCGTCTTTCAGGTTGAGGTAGGTAACCGCGCGGCTGCGATGCAGAATGTCGCCACCAACGTCATCCCATGCGCCCGCGCCTGCGCTGGGTGGCCGGGCCACCCGCACGATCTCGGCGCCCATGTCCGCCAACAGCATGGCTGCAAGCGGCACGGGGCCGATAGCGTCGATTTCGACGATGCGAACGCCGGCAAGCGGCCCGGTGCTGCCTGTCATCAGATGTTGGTCCGATCTGATCCCTTAAGATCAAGGATTTCGCGCGCTTCATCGGGCGTTGCCACTTCAAGCCCGATGCCTTCAATGATCTGGCGCGCAATCATCACCTGCTGGGCATTGGTTTCTGCCAGCTTGCCCTTGCCCGCCCACAGCGAATCTTCAAGGCCAACGCGAATGTTGCCGCCCATCGATGCTGCCATCGCCACGATGCTCATTTGCCGCGCGCCAGCGCCCAGCACCGACCATTCGTACTGATCGCCGAACAAGCGGTCGGCCGTGCGCTTCATATGCATCACGTCATCAGGATGGCTGCCGATGCCGCCCAGAATGCCAAAGCAGGTCTGGATGAACAGCGGAGCCTTCACCAGCCCACGATCAAGGAAATACTTGAGGTTATAGAGATGGCTGGTGTCGTAGCATTCAAACTCGAAGCGGGTGCCCATCGGGGTCAGGATGCCGAGCAGCTTCTCAATATCGGCATAAGTGTTCTTGAACACCAAATCGCGTGATGCTTCGAGAGCGGGCGCTTCCCAAGCGTGCTTGAAGGTCTTGAACCGATCAAGCATCGGGAACAGGCCGAAACCCATCGTACCCATGTTGAGAGATGCCACTTCGGGCGCGAATGTTTGCGCCGGGCGGATGCGCTCTTCCACCGGCATAGAAGGATGGCCACCGGTCGTGAGGTTCAGCACCGCATCGGACCGCTGCTTTATCACCTTAAGGAAAGGTTCGAACAGGTCGGGGTTCTGGTCAGGACGGCCGTCGACTGGATTGCGCGCGTGCAAGTGAATGATCGCGGCACCCGCTTCAGCCGCACCAATAGCGGATTCGGCGATTTCTTCTGCCGTGATCGGCAGGAATTCCGACATCGAGGGTGTGTGGATTGCGCCGGTGATGGCGCAACTGATGATGACCTTGCCTTTTGCCATTGTGTCCTCGTGTTAAATGTCGAAAGCGCGATGATGCTGCCTGCACGCTTCGCAAGCACTGTGGCCGTGCGTTGCGCGCCTATCTTAAGTCAGGATACCGAACTGGCGCGCGCGCAGGACAGCTTGCGGACGGCGGCGCACGCCCAGCTTGTCGTAGATTTGCTGCATGTACCATTTGACTGTGCCTTCGGTGAGGCCAAGACGCTCACCGATTTCGCGGTTGCGCAAGCCTCCGCCGACCATGATCAGAATGTCCACTTCGCGGCTGGCCAGACGTCCCGTCAGGCCAAACGCCTTTTCGCTTTCGTCGACGTCGATCTGCGGGCTGTTGTCGACCCGCGCCACCAGCATCGCCGCAAACTTGTCTGCGCGGGTATCAAGAGCTGGACCATTGGCATAGGCCTCGCTCAGCAAAGCCGAGATAACTTCGCCTTCATCAAGGAAAACACGGATCCAGCCCGCAGGTTCAGCCAATTCGACCGCAGATCGGACCGCGCGACGCGCTTTGGAACGATTGCCCTGAAGCACGAAAATCTCGGCCAGCAGCAGCTCAAATTCCACGGCCGAGCGGATCGCACCACTGCGCCGCACAAATTCCAGCCAGCGGGTGGCAACCTTGCATGCTCGCACCAGCCGATGGCGTTGCATCTCGATCCGGATCCACGCCATCGCCAAGCTTTCCCGGCGGCGTGATGGGTTTAACGTGGGCACCGGCTCTTCATCGAGATTCGAGACCACTGCACGTAAAGCCGTCTCGGCTTCATCAATCTGGCCCGATTTTATCAGGATGCGAACCTGCTCTGCCACCACATTGGCGCGAAGACGATCGAGCCCGCATTCGATGGCGACAAGATGCGCCTCTTCCAATCCGGCCAGCGCCGAAACGCTGTCACCTTTGGCAAACGCCAATCGAGCGCGCACGAGATAACCCGATGCGAGTTGATCAACCAAGCCCCATTGCCGGATTCCCGGCAAATAGCGTTCGACCAGTTCACCGGCAGCGTCCAATTCGCCGACTTCATAGAGCAATTCGGCAAATGGCAGGGCGGGCAGCGCCGCCAGACCGGGGATTTCAGCTTCGCGCTGTTCAGCAGACACCAAGGCTTCTTCGCTGAAACGCCGCGCAATACTGGTTTTGCCTTGGGCCATCAATGTGGGCACAATCGAACACTTGAGCGCGATTGACGCGAATTCAGCACCTTGGCGATCAAGCGCGCGGCGAACTTCTGCTTCTAGCTTGAGCGTATCGTGGAAATGGTAAAACTCGCGGCGCGCAACGATCACTTGGCCAAGCAGTGTGCAACTCAGGTAGGCCTCATCGTCGCCAATTTCGGAAATGAGTGGTTCGGCATCGCGCTCCACCCGGCTCAGATCATCTTGCGCGGCTGCGAGCATGATCTGACGATGGCGAATGTGATAATCTAGCGCGGTCGCAGCATAACTGTCCAGCTTGCCTTCGGCCAGAAGTTTATCGCGCAAGGCAACCGCCGTATCGATCAACCGCGAAGCTGCTGCAAAAGACAACCGCCGGATGCGCCGCCACGCCATCGCCAAAACCAGCATGGGCCGTGTCGAGTAGAACTGCCATGGCAATTCGGTGGCGATCTCGTCCAGCCGGTTCAGGTGTCCGGCGGTGGTCAGATCATTGGCAAGCAGGTCAAGCTGATCGGCGAGAAATTCCTGATCGCCACTGGCCGAAGCATGTTCAAGCGCCTTGAGCAAATCGCCCTGCCGAGCAAAGAACCGGCTGGCACGGCGGTGGATTTCTGCCGCACGGGCAAAGGCACGTTCGTACAGGCGGCCAAGTGCCATTGCGCGGAACAGCGGGTGGTAGGCATAAACGCTTCGCTCTTCATCGATGGCATCGATGAAGAGCCCTGCGCGATAAGCATCGTCAAGCATGGCGCGGGCGTTGTCATCACCCGTTACGGCCGCGCAGGACGGCCCTGTTAATTCGTCGAGAATGCAGGTGTTGATCAGAAAGTCGCGCATTTCCGGGGTCTGGAGCGCCAGGACCTCTTCGGAAAAGTAGCCAGTAAACTCGCGGCGCAGATTGTCCGAAAGCGGTTGCCATGTCTTTCCGCGCGCCAGTTCACGGCGGTACAGCTCTCCGCCAATGACCAGCCCCGATGCCCAACCGTGTGCATCGCGAATGATCTGCTGCATAATTTCGGCATCGACCGGAACGCCAGCCACACGGGTGATCAGTTCGCTGGCCTCTTCATCATCAAAGGCAAGTTCGGGCGCGCCAACTTCGACCAGAAAGCCCAGCGAACGCGCACGTGCGACAGGGATGGGCAAGGCCCCGCGCGAAATCAGAATCACGGTCATGGCATCGCGGGCGCTGGAAATGGCCTGACTGATGAAATCCAGCACCGGCACGGGCAGCAAGTGCGCATCATCGATAACCAAGACTGGCGGTCTTTCATGCACTTGCGCCAATGCGGCAAGCCAACTTTCCTCCGCGCCATCGGTCGGCAGATCGTCCCAAGCCAGGCCGCTTGAAAGGCCGGACGCCTTAAGTGCGCCGAAGAATGACGGGAAATCCCGGATTCCTGCCCGCACCGAAAGCCACAGCGCGGGGCGTCCTTCGGCCTTCATCAAATTGTGGCAATAGAGCGCCGCAGTAGTCTTTCCGCTGCCGGCAGGTGCACAAAACGTAACGAGCCGCGCGCGCGCGATGGGCTCAACCAAGCTCAGGAAGCCTTTGCGCGGAACGATGATCGACGTTGCCCGCGGGGGGATAATGGTCGTGGGGACAAGGCCCATGATGCTGATCTCTCCTGCCAAGCGACTCTATTGACCGCCTTTGTGCGCCTTATTTCATGAAAACTGCGCGCAAAGCAATCTTTTTTCCTATCTACCGATAGGGCTTGGCAAAGGAGGGGTAGAACAACGAACAATTGGCCGGAGCCAGGCAGACCGGTGGATTTAACCTGTACCCCCTACCCAGCGTCAGGCAGAGACGACAGCCCTGATCGCAACGGGAATGGCACCCATCCGAGGCTGTCCGAAAATCGGATCAAACGCCGCGTTGGCGTCCATCAAGCGCGAAGTACAACCACCCTGCCCCAGCGGATCATCGGCTTCATCAGGGTTCGTGCCAAAACAGTGCGACATCGAAAGTGTGCCAGGGCGCAAGCGCGGTTCCGCTTCGACGACGCCCTTGATCTCGCCATGTTCTGAAATGATGGCGATAATGTCCCCCGATGTCATGCCATATTGGGCAATATCTGCGGGATTGAGATAGGCCGGATTGTGCGCCCTGCGTGCCGTCAGCTTGGGATTGGTGCGTCCAATGGAATTCATCATGTCATTAGCGCGGCGGGGAATAAGCATGAGCGGGAATTCCGTACTTGGGTTTGCAGTGTCGCCACGATTGGCGAACACAGCCCCCAGTTCGGCCATCATCGTCGGATCGCCCAGTTGCAGCATGGCCGTGCAATCTTCGCTGCGTGGCAAAACTGTCAGGTCGAGTTCGCCGAACACTTTGCCATGGCGGTGCTGCTTGACCTCCCTCAGCGGCACACGCGAGCCTGCACACATCGCTTCGAACATTTCCTCGGTCGTGGGGCGGCGTTCCAGTGGCAGCGTGAAAGCAACGGGCGGCTTGTCCCAATGCTGCCCGGTTCCGGCGGCATTGCCAAAATAGGTAATCTGCTTGCCCAACCGTTTGGCCAGTTCGTAGAAAAACTCCCAACTCTCAATCGTGTCAGACCCTGCTGGCGGATCTACTAGGGCAGGCGCATATTGGGCGTAAGGCTGCTCGTAACCGCCGGTCCAGATGCCGTAATACTTCATTGATTCAGAGAATTGCGAACAAGCGGGCGTTTCCAACGCCATCTTGTCCGGGATCACATAGTCAGCCATCCGCGCGGTGTTGGACATCTCGACATCAATTGCCACAAGCAGGTCGAGCGAAGCCAGTGCCCGCCCTGCCCGGTTCTGATCGGGCAGGGACACGGCGGGATTGCTGCCTGAACAAATCAAAACGCGCACTTGGCCGGCACCGGGGGTCAAGATTTCGTCGGGCAACGTACCAGTTGGCGCGCCCACCACAGTTTGCGGCAAAGCATTGATGCGGCTGGTCTTGCTGAAATCCCATGGCTGATAGGGCGCATGGGGTTGCGCGCGAATGTCCACTTCGGGAAGCAGGACATGCGGTTGGGCGTGGATTTCGCCCGCGCGCACCCAGCGGCCACAAACGGTGTTCAGGCTTAGCGCCAGATATTCGCACAACGTCCCGTGCAGCGGGAAATGCGCGCCTGTGGCGGTTACAACACAGCCGCTTTCCGCCGCGGCAAACGTGCGCGCGGCCAGGACCACATCGTCGGCGCTGATCCCGGCGCCAGCAGCGACGTGCTCGGGCGTAAATGGCGCGACGGCGGCCCTCAGTGCATCAATGCCAATGGCGTTGGCGGCCACGAAGTCTGCGTCATACAGTCCTTCGGTGAGGATCACGCGCAGGATGCCTGCAAGGATGCTGGCATCTTGACCGGGTTGCGGTGCGATATGCAAAAAGGCGTGAGCGGTAGATTCTGTGGCGCGCGGATCGATCACGATCAACTTCATGCCGTCCTTGACCGCCTGCTTCACGGTCTGGCCGGGATTGACCATGACGCCTTGCTTGGAAATGACAGGATTGGTGCCCACCATGATCCACGTCTTGGCCGTCGAAAACGCCTGTGGTCCGGGAATCCAGCGCCCGTGCAGCGCCTGCGCGATGACTTTGCCCGCCTGATCAATGGTCTGAACCGAAAAGAAGCGGTCCGGGAACGTGCCCATCGCCATGATGAACATCGCGCCGATCACCGGATTGATCGGATTGGTCAGATTGCCATTGCCAGGATAGACGGCAATCGCCTCTGGCCCGTGCTCTGCAGAAATCGCCTCGATCCGGGCGGCAATCTCAGTGAGGGCCTGCTCCATCGGGATTTCGATGTAGCTTCCGTCGGGCAAGCGTTTGCGGGGATGCAGCACGCGCGTGGGTGAATAGTGCGCATCGGGCATCGCGCGGCCTTTTGGACAAGTATAGCCGCCATAGATCGGCGATTGGCGATCGCCGATCACTTTGGTGGCGCGGCCGTCTTCAACCGTCACCTCGACAGGGCAACCCGCCCAGCACACCTTGCAGATGCCAAAGCGCGTATCAATGGTTCCGGTCTGGCTGACGGCCATGCTGTGTCTGCTCCCATGCATCAGACCTGTTGTCCTACAGGCCATTGAATGGGTTTGTACTCAGACGTGAACCTGCCGAGTGGAAGGACGAACCATTGGCCCGCCCCTTCGCCGTCACATCACAATGACCAGCCACCTCCGGCAACAATCACCTGCCCTGAAATGTAATCGGCATCGGGCAGGCACAGCATGAACACGGCCCCTGCTGCCTCGTCAGGCGTCCCTGCGCGGCCCAGCGGAATGCCCTTCTCCATGGCCTCAAGGATTTCATCGCTGACACCCGCCTTGATTTCGCGATCCTTGACCTTGATTGTTGATGAGCCGGCCTCGCCTGCGGTCATTCGAGTCATGATCGCTCCAAACGCCACAGCATTGACGCAGACGTTATAGCGGCCCCATTCCTTGCACAGCGTCTTGGTCAGGCCCACGATTCCCGCTTTGCCAGCAGCATAGCCGCTTTGTCCGGGGTTTCCACCAAGTCCCGCGACCGATGAAATGTTGACCACCGTGCGCCGCGTCGCGCGACCATTGGCGGCGATTTCAGCCTTGGCGGCATTGGCGATGATTGGCTGGGCGGCGCGCAGAATGCGGAACGGTGCGGTCAGGTGCACGTCGATCATCGCCATCCATTGCTCGTCACTGGTCTTCTGGATGACAGAATCCCACGCATAGCCCGCGTTGTTGATGATGATGTCGATCGTGCCAAACGCTTCCACTGCGGCACCGACAAAGCGGTCGCCGAAGTCGGGCGTGGTAACGTCTCCACAGCAGACAACGGCGCGGGCGCCAAATGCTTCGATTTCCGCCGCCGTTTCATTGGCGAAGGCTTCGTCCAGATCGTTGACCACCACATTTGCGCCCGCCTTGGCGAGTCGTAAGGCAATAGCCTTGCCGATGCCGCGCCCTGAACCGGAAACCAGTGCAACTTTGCCGTGGAGGGTACTCAAGAAATTTCTCCTGTGTGCTGGCCGGCAAAGCGATCGATGCTTGCCGTACCGCCGTCAATAACAACAATATCGCGCTCAACCGCGATGGCCTGAAACTTGATCTGATCTCCATCCGGCCAGCTTTGCGTGCGCACCGTTTCGCCCGGAATGACCGGGGCGGTGAACCGCGCCGCTATGGCGGAAAGCCGCAGCGGATCGCCATTGCAATGCAGATGAATCAGCGCCCGCGCGACAAGACCGAGCGTGGAAAGTCCATGAAGGATTGGCTGGTCGAACCCGCCGAGTTTCGCCGTCTCACGGTTAACGTGCAGCGGGTTGCGATCTCCCGACAAGCGATAGATCAGCGCCTGCTGCCGGCTTGTCGGCAAATCGAGGTGATACGGCGCAGGCGTATCGGGCATGGCCACACGATCAGATTCCGGCAGGTTGCGTTCGCCACCAAAGCCGCCAGCTTCTCGCAGCACCCAAAGCTCGGACATTTCGGCGACGATGTTGCCGCCAAGATCCTTTAGCGTGCGATAGGCCTTGAACATGGCAGGTTTGCCGGGGCCTTTGTCGGCAATTTCGCCGATCCGTGTCGATCCGACCAGTTCTTCCTGTGCTTCAAGCGGGCGATGCAGAACGAGCGATTGTTCGCCGTGCAAGATGCGCGGCCAATCAAGACCAACGGCAGGGTCCATCAGCCAGAAGCCTGCCGTACCCATGACAAAAGCCATTGTCGGCAAGGGCTTCAGGTTCCGCTCAAACACAAAGTCCAGTTCATCGACTTCTGTGGACAGGCCTGCACCCGTGCCCAAGGCATAGAGAATGGCGTCGCGCGGATCGAACAGATCGTGCGCTTCGGGGACTTTGTACGCCAGCAGGCGCTCTACATCGAGGACTGGCATCAGAGTGCCAGCGCGCGGCGAAGCGCGGCGCGCTTATCGGCCAGCGCCCGCTGGGAAACCGGCGCATCGGCGGCAATCACATAGCCGTGCGGGCATCCGGGATAGATATGCAGTTCCACCGCTATGCCTGCTGCGATCAGGCGCATGGCATAATCGACATTTTCATCCAGAAACAGGTCGAGCGCGCCGGTGGCGATCAGCGTGGGCGGCAAGCCCTCAAGCTGCGTGGCGCGCGCCGCAGCAGCATAAGGCGAAACGTCAGGCCCGCCCGGCTCGGAATCGAGCAGGCAGCTCCATCCGAAGTGATTGTCCTTTGGCGCAAAAATGAATTCGCCCGTCACCGGATTGCGCGGGCGGACGCAGGTTCGATCGTCCATCATCGGCGCATCGAGCAACTGGAACGCCAGCGGATAATCACCCCGGTCGCGCGCCAACAACGCCAGCGATGCGGCTAGACCGCCGCCAGCACTTTCACCCATTACCGCAATCCGTGCGGCATCGATGCCCAGCGTAGCGGCGTTTTTATGCAAATAGCCCAACGCCGTGTAGCAATCCTCGATCCCGGCAGGGAACGGGTGTTCAGGTGCGAGTCGATAATCGACCGACAGGATCACGATGCCCAATTGGTGGGCGGTGGCGGTCAGCTCAGGTACGCTCATTTCGGGTACGCCGATGATATAAGCGCCGCCGTGGATGTGCAGGAGCGCAGGAACCCCGGCGGAGAGGCCTCTGGGGCGAAGCAGTATCGCGCGTACCTGATGGCCTTCGGGCGATGGAATATGAATTTCCTTCGCCTCTACCGGCAGGTCCGGAACTGGCGCGCCTTTCAGGATGGGTTCCATTGCGGCCCGCATCGCAGGCAAAGTCTCACGCGTAGCCTGCAACGAGGGGAAGGCTTCCAGTGCAGGAAGCACTGCAGGATCGACAAGATGCCGGGTCTTCATGGATTTCCCCTCAGCGTGTTGGTCATTTCAAAGTGTAGTCGGCACGATCATTGCCGAAACGCTAAAGCGAAAATGCAGCGCGCAAGGCGGCAAGATTATCGGCCTGTGCGCGGCGAGCAGGCGCACTGTCACGCGCCATTCCAAAGCCATGCATACAACCGGGATAGACATGCAACTCCGTCGGCACGCCAGTGCGGATCAGGCGATGCGCGTAATCGAGGCATTCGTCCACGAACAAGTCAAGCGCGCCCACCGCAATGAACGTGCGCGGCAGACCGGACAAATCCGTAGCGCGCGCAGGTGCCGCATAGGGTGAAGTATCGTCACCGCCCGGTTCTTTGCCCAGTTGCGCGATCCAGCAGAAGAGGCTGCTTTCGCGCGTCCATACAAATTCGCCCGTATAAGCATTGGGTGTGGCCGATGTGGCCGTGCGGTCATCAAGCCTTGGCTGTTCAAGATGCTGAAACGCAATGGCAAACTCGCCCCGATCGCGCGCCAACAGGGCAAGCCCGGCAGCAAGCGCGCCGCCCGCGCTTTCGCCGCTAACCGCGATGCGCGCACGGTCGATGCCAAGCTGTTCGGCCTGACCATGCACCCAGCCGAGCACCGCGTAGCAATCTTCAAGTGCGCCGGGGAAGGGTGTTTCGGGCGACAAGCGATAGTCCACCGACAGGACCATGCAGCCAAGCGCGTCAGCCCACTGCATGAGCGTCCCTGCGTTCATCTCTGGCACGCCCAGCACATGTCCGCCGCCGTGCATATGCAGTATGACCGGCGCGTTTGCAGGCATCACATCGGGACGGAGCATCAGGCAACGGACGCCGCGGTCCCCTTCACCCGATGGCACCATGACTTCACTTACCGCCACTGGAAGATCAGGCAAGGGCACCGCTTTGATCATGTCGGGCAATGCCGCCCGGATCATCGGCAGGCTGACGTCTGACAGAACCATCGGCGGCATGGAATCGATCAGTGGCAGCAAGGCCGGATCGACCAGATGGCGCGTACTCATCCCGATCAGGACATCTTGCGTTCGTCGAGACCCAGCCCGCGACCAATGATTTCACGCATGATTTCCGACGTGCCTGCAAAAATACGGCTGATGCGCGCATCGGTATACATGCGGCTGATGCGGTATTCTTCCATATAACCAGCGCCGCCGTGCAGCTGGACGCATTCGTCCATCACGCGGCCTTCGAGTTCGGAAGCCAGCAGCTTGGCGCCCGATGCATCTTCGGCAGATAGTTCACCAGCGTTGAGCAGCAAAACGAGCTGATCGACATAGGTTTGCGCCGCATCGAGTTCAGTACGCATGGTTGCCATCTTGAAACGGGTGTTCTGAAACGCACCGATTGGCTTGCCAAACGCCTTGCGCTCTTTGACGTAATCCAGCGTGATGTCGAAAGCGGTCTGTGCCGTCGCCATGAATCCGATTGCGGCTACCAAGCGTTCCTGTGCAAGGAACCGCGCGAGATAGCGGAAACCCTGCCCCGGATCGCCCAGCATGTTGGCCTTGGGCACTTTGACATCGTTGAAGAACAGTTCGGCGGTGTCCTGTGCGTGCAAGCCCATCTTGGCCAGCTTGCGCCCGCGTTCGAAGCCTTCCATCCCGCGTTCGACCACCAACAGGCTAAGGCCGTGGCGGCTTTCAGGATCGGTGCGCGCCGCAACCACGATCAAGTCAGAAAGGATGCCGTTCGAGATATAGGTTTTGGCCCCATTCAAGAGCCAGTGATCGCCTTTGTCTTCGGCGCGAGTCTTCATACCCGCAAGATCGGACCCGGTCGATGGTTCGGTCATCGCCACTGCAAGGATCTTCTCGCCCGAGACGATGCCCGGCATCCAGCGATCCTTCTGCTCGTCATTGCCCAGCTTGGCGATGTAGGGCGCGACCAGATCGTTGTGCAGGTTGATGTAGAAGCCGATGTCGCCGTGGCGCATGTTTTCTTCGATGATGATCTGTTCGAAGCGAAAATCGTCGATCCCCGCCCCGCCGTATTTTTCATCGGCCCAAGTGCACAACAAGCCCTGCTCGCCCGCCTTGAGATACAATTCGCGCGGGACCATGCCTTCCTTGCGCCACTTCTCGGCGTGGGGGCCGACTTCGGCCTGCATGAACTTGATCACGCTGTCGCGGAACTGCTCGTGTTCCGATTCAAAGATCATGCGCTTCATGCTGAGGTCAACTCCTTGGCAGCGGGCTGGTTTGCGGCTGGGTAGAAACCTTCACCCTTTTCAGCCTTGGCGCGCAACCATGCCGAAGGGGCAAAGCGTAGGCCATACAATTGCGCAAGCCGGTCTGATTCTGCCACGAATGCGGCAATGCCGACCGTGTCGATATAGCTGAGCGTGCCGCCAGTCCATGCCGGGAAGCCCCAGCCATAGATCGCACCAAGATCGGCGTCCTCAGGTGTTTCCAACACGCCTTCTTCAAACGTCTGTGCGGTTTCGTTGGCTTGCGAATAGAGGTAGCGTTTTTTCAGTTCTTCCTGATCCGGCTGGGTTTCAGACACAGGGAATTCCTGCGCCAAGCCTGACCACAAGTGCTTGCCGCCGGTTGCGGGGTATTCATAGAACCCGCCGCCTGCCTTGCGGCTGCCCCGGCCCAATTCAATCATCCGCCCCAGCACCTTCATGCCGCGTTCGATCGTGTACTTGTTTTCCGCATCGCCAGCATCGCGCGCGGCTTCGTCGACGATCTTGACCGGCAATTCCATGGTCACTTCATCGAGCAGCGCGAGCGGTCCGATGGGGAAACCTGCGGCCTTGGCGGCATTTTCGATGCGGGCGGGTTCGACGCCGTCCTCAAGCATCGCCACGCCTTCAAAGATGAACATGCGGAAGACGCGGCTGGTGTAGAACCCGCGCGAGTCATTGACCACAATCGGCGTCTTGCGCAGTTGCGCGATAAAATCGAGCGACTTGGCCAGCGTTTCCTTCGACGTCTGTTTGCCCACAATCACTTCGACCAGACCCATGCGGTCAACCGGTGAGAAGAAGTGAATTCCGATGAACTGGTCGGGCCGCGACGACGCTGTTGCCAGCGTCGAGATTGGCAGCGACGAGGTGTTTGATGCGAACACCGCCGTCGTCGGAATCACCGCTTCGGCCTTGCGCGTGGTTTCGGCCTTGATCGCCGTATCTTCGAACACTGCTTCAACGATCATGTCGCAGCCTTCGAGCAGCGCATAATCATCGGTTGGCGTGATCCGCGCGAGCACGGCGTCAGCTTTGTCCTGGCTCAGCTTGCCCTTTTCGATCAGCTTGGCCTGCGCCTTGGCAGTATAGGCCTTGCCCTTTTCAGCGGCGGGGACATCACGGTCCAGCAGCACGACTTCGATCCCGGCGGTCGCCGAAACAAAGGCGATGCCAGCACCCATCATGCCCGCGCCCAGCACGCCCAGCTTCTTCACTTCAGATTTAGGAACGCCTGCAGGACGGCGCGCGCCCTTTTCGGCGGCCAGTTTCGAAATGAAGGTGGTGCGGATGATGTTGCGCGCAACCGGATCGGTCAGCAGCTTGGCGAAATACTTGCCTTCGACTGACAGCGCCTTGTCGAATGGCAATTGCTGCCCTTCGAACACGGCGGACAAGATCGCCTGCGGTGCGGGCATGTTATAGCCCTTCTGTGCAATCGCGCCTGCTGCCATCATGTAAGCAACCGAATCTTCAGGAACCGTCAGGCCCTTTTTCTGCGGCGGCACCCAGCCCTTGACGTCCCACGGACGCACTGGATCAGGCCCGGTGGCAAGCCATGCACGCGCCGTATCGATCAGCTTGTCAGCAGGCACAACTTCATCGACGATACCCAGCTTCAAAGCTTCGGCAGGGCCCACGTTGCGGCCCGTAAGCAACAGGTCCAGCGCCTTCTTGAAGCCAATTAGCAATGCCAGACGCACGGTTCCACCCGAACCCGGCAGCAGCCCGACATTGACTTCAGGAAGGCCGACCAGCGCCTTTGGGTTATCCACCAGCACGCGGTGATGGCACGCCAGCGCCAGTTCAAAACCGCCGCCCAGTGCCAGACCGTTGATCGCTGCAACCCATGGCTTGCCCGATTGTTCAATTGCGCGGTGCATTGCAGTTGCGCGCTGCGAGAACGCGAACGCCTGTTGCTTGGTCAGCGTGCCGAAGCCCTGCACCAACTGCGTAAGATCGGCTCCGGCCATGAAGGCGGGCTTGCCCGACGTCAGGATCACACCCTTGATGCTGTCATCAGCAGCGATCTTGGCAGTGACCGCCTCCATATCGCTAAGGAAAGCGTCGTTGACGACGTTCATGGTCTGCCCGGCAGCATCCAGCGTGAGGATCGCGAAGCCGTCAGCGGTTGTTTCGAGTTTGAGGTTCTGCATGGTTTTTCCGCTTCAAAAGACGTGAAGTTAGCGTCAGACGCGCTCGATGATCGAGGCGGTGCCCAGCCCGTTGGCAGCGCACAGCGTGATCAGGCCGGTCTGCAAATCGCGGCGTTCCAGTTCATCCAGCACGGTGCCAAGGATCATCGCGCCAGTGGCTCCCAGCGGGTGGCCCATGGCGATTGCGCCGCCGTTCACGTTGATCTTGTCGTCAGGGATGCCCATTTCGCGCTGATAGCGCATGACGACGCTGGCGAAAGCTTCGTTCAATTCCCACAAGTCGATGTCGCTGCGGCTCATGCCTGCATTCTTCAGCGCCTTGTCCGAACACGCCATCGGCGCGGTCAGCATGATCGTGGGTTCTGAGCCGATGTTGGCATAAGCGCGGATGCGACCGCGCGGCTTGAGGCCTGCGCGTTCGCCGAATTCCTTCGAGCCGACCAGGACGATCCCTGCACCATCAACGATGCCAGAGCTGTTGCCGCCGTGATGAACATAATCCAGTTCTTCGATCTGGGGATACTTGGCTTTGGCCACGGCTTCGAACCCGCCCTTGCCAAAGCCTGCGAACGCTGGCTTGAGCTTGGCTAGGCTTTCCACGGTGGTTCCGGGGCGCATGTGCTCGTCATGGTCGAGCAGCACTTCGCCCAGAATGTCCTTCACCGGAACAATCGAATTCTTGAAATAGCCGTTTTGCCAAGCGTGCGCGGCCTTGCGCTGGCTCTCGACGGCAAAGCCATCCACATCTTCGCGGCTGAAGCCATCGAGCGTTGCGATGATATCGGCACCGATGCCTTGCGGGGCATAATAGTTGTGGAATGCGACTGCCGGATCGGACGTCCAAGCGCCCGAGTCATAGCCCATCACGGTACGGCTCATCGATTCAACACCGCCGCCGATACCGGCCTGAATCATGCCTGCATGAACTTGCGCCGCGATCAGGCTGACCGCATCAAGGCCGGATGCACAAAAGCGATGGACCTGCTGGCCTGCCACGGTCTGCGCATAGCCTGCCTGAAGCACTGCCGCGCGGGCAAGCACGCCGCCCTGTTCGCCAACGGGCTGCGCCATACCAAGGATCACGTCGTCGAGCAGTGAAGTATCAAGGTCGTTGCGGTCGCGCAGCGCCTGTAGCAACTGGCTGGCCATTTCGACCGAGGTAACTTCATGCAGCGCACCATCAGGTCGGCCCTTGCCGCGCGGTGTGCGAACATGATCGTAGATATAGGCTTCCATGAAACTTGCCCTATAAAATGGATGGTCCAATGCGATATAGAGTGCCCCTGTCTGGCAGCATAGTCCATAGCACCTATCTTTCGAAAGGCAGGTTCAGGCGCAGATAAATGGGCAACCGAAGACTATCTGGCCCGGTGCAGGATACCCCTTGAAAAGCAAAGGGAGGCTCCAGTTTCCCGAAGCCTCCCTCATTTGTAAACTACACCTTGGTGCGGTCGATCATCAGATCAGCATGCCGATCCGCCGCCCGTCCTTGACGGCTTCATCGGTTGCAAAAACGCTCCAGCGCGCTTCGCGTGCATCGCCGATGATGCGAACGTCTGGCAATTGGCCAACCAGAGCGTGATAAAGATCCTCCTGCGGCGGCTTGGACGTCACGAGGATAGTGTTGTCGATGTCTGCGAGGACGGTCTTTTCATCCGAATAGACGCCGCGCAAAAGGACGTCGCTCTCTGTAATGCTGGTGATTTGCGTTGAAGCCAGGAAGGTGACCTTGGGGACGACCCGGCGCGCGATCACCTTGTTCAATCCCAGTTCGGTCACGGACATGGCCATCGCGGAATCGACGGTCACGAGAAACACTTCCTTGCCTTGGTTGGCCAAGTGTTCGGCAATGCCAGGGCCAACTTCGTATGAGGTGTTATCATAGACCACGATGCGCTTGCCGATGCGGGCATGTTCCAGCAGCAATTCTTCAGGCGTGAACACGTGTTCCAGATGCGCGCCGGGAACGCCCGTCAACTGCGCCTTGCTTGCCCCGGTCTTGGAATAGCGCGCGCCCGTGGCGATGATGACGGTATCGGGCGATAGTGCCTTAACCGATGCAAGCGTGGCTTCGGTGCCGGTATGGATCGGAACCCCTGCCTTATCGAGCTGCAGCTTGAGCCAGCGGATCAGTTCGGCCCGGTCTTCAAGACCCGGCAGCATTGCCTGAAGCGTGACGTGGCCGCCGACATTGTCAGACTTTTCAAGCACTGTAACCTTATGCCCGCGCTGCGTGGCGACAAGCGCGGCCTGAAGCCCTGCAGGCCCCGCACCCACGATCACCACATTCTTGCTGGTCGCGGCTGGGGTGATCGGCCCCAGGTATTCGTGACCGATTTCGGGATTGACCGTGCAGCCCACAGCTTGTCCGAAGCACGAACGCAGGAAGCAGCCTTCAAGATCGCCGATGCAGGCGCGGATTTCGCTGGTCTTGTCGTCGCGGCACTTGTTGGGCCATTCGGGGTCGGCGATCACTGATCGCGCCACGAACACCATATCGCAGCGGCCATCGGCAATGGCCTGATCGGCAAAGGCCGGCGTCAGGATGCGCCCGCCGCTGACCACTGGCAGCTTGACCGCTTTCTTGACCGCTTCTGCAGCATCAAGGTGCGTGCCTTCGCGGGCCATATAGGATGAAGGGTAGTGATATTGCGTCATCTGTGGCTTCTGGCCGCGCGCCGTGATGCGCAACCAGTCAACCATTCCAGTGGCTTCGAGGATCTTGCACTGGGCAACGCCATCGTCAATGCCGGCCGCACCCAGTGTGGACTCATCGGCGTTGACCGCGATACCAATGGCAAAATCTGGCCGCACCCGGCTCCGGATCGCCTCGACGATTTCAACGATGGCGCGCATCCGATTCTCCAGGCTGCCGCCGTACTTGTCGGTACGCTGGTTGTAGAATTCCGACGTGAACGAACCAAGGCCCGCGCCGCCGCTGATCGGAAATTCGAAGCCATCAGCACCGGCGTCTTCTGCATGCTTGGCAGCAACAGCGTGAGCCTCGATCAGCTCTTCAACTTCAGCCGTGGTCATCGACCGGGGCTGGCTGTCGGATAGCACAGTATGCGGAGCGATGCCTGAAGGCTGGGCCGTGTTCGGATCGGCCATCATCCACACGCCCTGCACTGCAATCTTTGCGCCATGCTTGTGGGCGGCATCAACGATGCGGCGGATCGCCGGAATGTGATCGGGATTATAGGCTTCGATAAACCAGCCCGGTGGGACCAGTGGTGCCGGTACAACCTGACAACTGGCAATGACCATCATGCCGGCACCGCCCTTGGCGCGCGCTTCGAAGTAGCCGACCTGCTTGTCGGTACCAATGCCCAGCCCGACCATACCGTGCGGTGACATGAACACGCGATTCTTGATTTCCAGCCGTCCAAGCTTGAATGGACTGAACATTGTTGGATACTTGCTCATCGGAATCCCCTCCAGTTATGCGCTGCGCTTTTGCAGCAATCGCACCATCATTTTGTTGAACTGCTTGCGGAAATTATTGCTCGTCGGTGAAATGCACCGCAAAGATCGTTTCGGCGGCGGCATGGCGCAGCGGGATCGCCTTTTGATAGGCCTCGGACTTGTACCAGGCCATCGCCGCGTCATTGTCCGGGAACTTCATCACAACCACGCTAGTGGCGGGCGCAGTACCCTCAAGCGTTTCCAGATTTTCGCCAACGATCACCTCGAACGGGAGGCCTTGCAGCGAAACGAACCCTTGCGCCGAATATTCGCCATATTTGGCAAGGTCGTGCTTGTTCATCATGCTCATTACATAGGAAGCCATCATCGTGTTCCTTCGATTATGCGTTTTCGCTCATCGCCATCACATCGGCGTAATAGGGCGCGTGGTGGACAATGCCGCCATCGGCGCTGAACACTTGTGCCGTCACAAAGCTTCCGGCGTCGGACGCCAGAAACAGCACGGGGCCAGCCACGTCTTCAGGCTTGCTTTGACGCGGCAGCATGACGTGGCGCTGGATGAAATCGATCTCGCCTGCCGACATGATCTCGCGCGCACCCTTGCTCAGCACCAAACCGGGTAGCACCGCGTTGCAACGGATGTTGTGACGCCCCAGTTGCGCCGCGACATTGCGCGTCAATGTGTGCAGCGCGCCCTTCGAAGTTGAATAGGCGGGGTGGAACACATCGCCCAGAACGGCTGAGCCGGAGCCGGTATTAATGATAGAGCCGCCGCCACCCGCGATCATGTGCGGTGCCACGTGCTTGATCATCAGCATCGGCCCGCGCGTGTTGATTACAAAGGTCCGGTCCCACACTTCGGTGGTCATTTCCGGGATTGTCTTGTCCTGCGCCATGAAATCGGGCCGGGTATCGGCGGCATTGTTGTGCAGGATGTCGATGCGCCCAAATTTTGCAACCACGGCAGCGATCAGATCAATGATGGTCTGTTCTTCAGCAAGATCAACGAAGTGCGCCATGGCGCTGCCGCCCGATGCCATGATCGCGGCTGCAACTGTTTCCGCGGCACCAAGATTGATGTCGGCCACGACCACGTGTGCCCCGGCCCCGGCCAGCGCCTTGGCACAAGCCTCGCCGATGTTCGCACCCGATCCAGTCACAATGGCGACGCGATCGTTCAGATTTCCAAACAACATGCACATCCTCTCATACTTTTTGTTTTTATCGGAATATTGGCGCTGCGCAGAAACCAACGCGCTGCGGCACAGGCGTTGTGTTTAAGTCACGCCGGGTTTATCACATAAGGCAATAATTCAACGCTTGGTCAGGGCGTCGATTCCCGGTCGAAAGAGGTTGAGAAATGCCAATAATCGGCGAATCCCCCATTGCTGAACCGGCTTCGATGCGTGGCAGGCGTACGTCCAATGCCACGACCATTGCTGATATCGTAAACGCCGCCAAAGAAGAGTTCGCAACGCGCGGCTTCGATGGAACGACGGTCGATTCCATCTGCCGTCGCGCCAAAGTGTCCAAGCAGCTTTTGTACTATTACTTTGGCAGCAAGTCTGATCTTTACTCGATCATTCTAAAGGAAGCGGCAGAGACAACCTCGGTCTTCATAGCTCGCAATGTCTATGCGGCGCTTCCGCCAGAAGACGCGCTAAAGCAGTTCATGCACAACATGTTCAGCGAGTTTGTCGAACGTCCGCATATCGCGCAGATGACCATCGACGAGGCGCAGCACAATTTCATCCACGTCGGCAAAGCCAGCCCGCTGGCAACTGTGCTCAGAACCCTCATCGACGAAGTGTTGGGGCCAATCGTACAGCGTGGCCGCGCCGATGGCGTGTTCCGGGCCGATTGCGATGTGGATCAGTTGTTCTGGGCGATCTACAGCCTCGTGACGACATGGTTCGCGCATTCACCGATGGTATCATTGGTAACGCGCACGCGCACCGGTACCGATATGGATGCCGCTGCATGGCGCGCCAACAGCATCGACTTCGTGCTGGCAGCAATCCGCAGCCGCAACTGATTTTAGCGTTCGCGGATAGGCTGAAGATCGACAGTCGGCAGAAACGCCGCCGGACCGCAACCGCGCAACATGAACGCCTGCCGCTGTAACCAGCGATGGAAATGCTGCACCAGTGCCGCGTCTGTTTCTTGCCCGGCATTAGCGACCCAGGTTGAAAGTGCCGCCTGCGCCTGTTCCCACGTATCGTGGCGCACGCCGGTCAGCGTCGCGACATCGTCCAGATTGGCAGCTTGCACCGATTGGCCATAGGTGTTGAGCCGACCCATGTAGAACGCCTGATGCGCAGCGGAATCGCGGGCGTAGTCCTGCGCTGGCGTGCCATCCGGAAAGGCCTCAATGTGGCGCACGAGATGGCGCGAGGCCTGCTCAAAGCCCAGCGGTTGGGCCACGGGTTCCGCCGGATCAGTCAGCGTTATGCCCATATGGTCGGCAATCGCACGGATCATCCAGCGGCTCGTGCCCACGCAATAGTTGAGATAGGCGATGAAATCCTGCTCCGGCGCGCTGTCGAACATCAGTGGCCACATCAGGAAGCCATTGACCGCGCAGAACCCGGCGGTGTGAAATTCGATCAACTGCCGGGAAATGCTGTCGCCGCTCAACTCTTCGTAGCGCGCAATCATTGCGGTGAGATCGCCAAGCGGCTCGGTTGAATCGCGCAGGCGCATCCCTGAAAGTTCCGCCGCCGGATCGCCCAGCGATGACACCTCGAAATCGATCAAGCCGGTGACTGCGCCGTCATCATCAAACAGGAATTGCCCGCCGTCGTAATTGACAAAAGTCGCGCGGGTGCGATCCTGCGGGATGTTGCGATTGAGCCAGGCCCATGCAAATTCCATCAATGGCCATGGGCGGCCCGCGATGCGTTCGTGGAAGATCGCCTGAGAGGGCGCATAGAGATTGAGCGCAATTTCCTTGGGCGTGCGCGGCACCGGCAACTTTGCCGCAGCAAACGCCTCGACCGGCAAACGGTGAACGTCGGCCACGATTTCAATGAAGCGTTCGCGCACTTGCGCCTGCACTTGGGGGTCGGCAATCGAGCCGCTGTTGATCCTGCCCGGCAGCATTTCCATGACAATGCACAGCGGATCGGGGATCATCCCATGCACGCGCGGCGCGGGAATCCCGTGCCGTTCGAACACGTGATGGATTTCGGCTTCCTGGAACATATCGACCGGCGATGCATAAGTATCGCCACGCGGCCCGCGCACATAGAGCGGCGCGCCATTGGCCACCACGTTCCAGCCGGGACGCCAGCGGGGCTGGCGCTCAAACGCAGTGACCGTGCCGATGTTGGCGGTCAGCCAGTCAAAAACCTTGCGGTCGGTAGATTCTGCGGGCGGCTGTACTTCTTTCAAGACCATTCGTGTTCTCCCCCACCGACCGCATCAGTCTGTGCGAACAACAGCGCACTGCCTCACCAACCGTTCGGCAGGTAACGCAACCTGCCAAAACCGCAACTTTGCCTGCAACAACCGCCAATAGGGCGACGAGGAGCTTGAAAGACATGGCAAGGCTGACGAACAAAGTCTGCATCATCACCGGCGGTGGCAGCGGGATTGGCCGCGCCAGTGCAGCAATGTTCGCAAGCGAAGGCGCAACCGTGATCGTCGCCGACATCAGGGCCGAACCTGCCGAAGCCGTGGCGCAAGCTGTCGTCGATGCAGGCGGCAAAGCTCGCGCGATCACAGTCGACGTCGGAAGTGAAAACGACCTGGCCCGAATGATCGATACGACCATCGCCGATTTCGGGCAGATTGACGTCCTTTTCAACAACGCGCTTTATGTGAACAACGAACACGCCATGCGCGACATGGATTTTCTCGCGTTCGATCCTGAAATCTTCATGGCAAACATCCGCGTCAACGTGCTGGGCGCAGTGATTGCCAGCAAACTGGCGATCCCGCACATGCTCGAACGCGGGCGCGGCTCAATCATCGCCACGTCGTCAGGCAGTTCGTTGGGCGGGGACATCACGGCCTACAGCTATGGTTCGTCCAAGGCGGCGCTCAACTGGTTCGTGCAGTCGATTGCCGCCACCTATGGCAAGCGCGGCATTCGCAGCAACGCGATCCTGCCCGGCCCCACCCAAACGCCTGCCAAGATGCAGTGGACCACGCCGGAAATGGACCGCTTGTTCATGGAGGTGTTGAACACACCGTTCATTGGCGAACCTGAAGACATCGCAGCCATGGCGCTGTTCCTCGCCTCGGATGAATCGCGCTATGTCAACGGCATGCTCTATCCGGTCGATGGCGGGCAAAGCTGCACCGTCCCGTTCATCAGCGTCACTCGCGCGCTGTCCGCTGGCAATTGATTTCAAAGGAAAACACCATGGGTATCGAACTTGAAAACAAAGTCCGCACGATGCACGACGCCTGGGGCGACGGCAGCGACGAAGTGCGGCCCGATGTCGAAAAAATCCTCTCGTTCTTTGCCGAAGATGCCGAATGGCAATTGTGGGTTCCGGGCGGCCCGGTGATCAAGGGCAAGGACGCCCTGCGCGCCGAAATCTTGAACCAGATGACCTTTGCCACCAACAACAAATGCAATGAAGTCAACATTGTGTCGAATGACCGCATGGTCATGCAGGAGCGTTCGGACACAGCCATCATCATGGGCCGCCCCTGCCCGCACCAGATGGTCGCGATTTATGAATTCAACGATGCTGGTCTTATCGTCAAATGGCGCGAATACCTCGACATGGACGACCTTAACCGCAAGATGGGCATTACCGGGGAGGCGAACCCGGCGGGCAATGCCGAAGCACCGGCACAATGAAGCAATCGGCGGCTATTGCTCCGGGCAAGTGGGCGTTCATCACCGGCGGATCCGACGGGCTAGGCCTTGCCTTTGCTACGGATCTGGCGCGGCGCGGCATGAACTGCCTGTTGATTGCCCGTCGGGAAGATAAATTGGCCAAGGCCGCTGCCGGAATCCGCGCGCTTGGCGTTGAGGTGCGCACGCTTTCACTCGATCTGGGCGCGCCAGACGCAGTGGCGCAGATCGAAGCGGCCACCGCCGACCTGCCGCTGACTTTGGCCGTGTTCAACGCCGGGGCCGAGGCATCGGGCGCGCAATTCGTCGATCAGCCCTATGCCCACTGGGCCGCGACGATCCAGCGCAACGTGCTGTTCCTGACCGAGGCGCTCAACCATTTCGGCCGCAGGCTGGTCGATCAGGGCGGCGGCGGGTTGATCGTTGTCGGTTCCGAGGCCGCTTTTGGCGGCGTGGGGCAGTCGGGCATTTATACGGCCACCAAAGGTTTCGCGCTGAACTTGTGTGAATCAATCTGGGCAGAGCTGACGCCGCGCGGCGTTGATGTGATCACGCTGCTCTTCAAGATCGCTGACACCCCGATGCTTCGCGAAACTCTGGCCCGGCGCGGCATTCCCATCGAGGCCACTGGCGCGTCAGATACCGAAGTTTTGGCGCGCGGCACAATTGATGCGCTGGGCTCAGGGCCGATTTACAACCCGGACGAAACCGCGCCCGATGATCCGCTCACCTCCAATGCCGCCCGGCGTGAGCGCGTTGTGGCGAAAAGCGAATTGATGAAATTCTTTTACGGCTAATCAGCGGCGAACAGACCGCGAAATGCACCATTGCCTTGCAGGAGAGCTTGGATGAAAATTGGCGTAAGCAGGCCGTTTGCGGATCCCGGCGTGCCGATCAACGACGTTGATATGGGCGAAATTGGGCGCTTGGCCGAACAGATCGGCTTCGATTGGCTGACCACCGGCCACCATACCGTCCGCCCACTGCGAGAGGAGATCAAAGGTCCGCACACTCACGGCGTGCCGTTCTATCAAGACCCACTGATCGGCGCAGCAAGGGCAACCGCGCTTACCACTCACCTCGAAGTCTCCACTGGTGTGCTGATCATGCCGATGAAGCACCCGGTCGATGTCGCCAAACAGGTCGCCTGCATCGATGCATACAGCAACGGCCGCTTTATGCTCGGCCTTGGCACCGGGGGCGCAAGCCGGATCGAGATCGAGGCAAGTGGCGGCAGCTTCGAACGGCGCTGGGACTACACGATGGAAAGCATCGCGGTGATGAAAGGCCTGTGGACGCAAGACGCTTTCGCTTTCGACGGTGATTTCTTCAAATTCCCCGAAGTGCAGATGTACCCGCGCCCGGCCCGCAAGCCGCACACGCCCATCCTGCTGGGCGGGTACAGCGATGGAGTGCTCAAGCGCGTTGGCCAGCATTGCCAGGGTTGGCTTCCCGCTTATGCCGGAACGCGCCTGCTTTCCCTGACCGAAACCGACATGACTGGGCCGGAGCACGTAAAGCAAGGCCGCACCAAAATCATGGCCTTTGCACAGGAAGCCGGACGGGACATCGCCCATTTCGAAATCGGCGTGATCCTCGCACCGGGCGACGACAATCGCGATCTGCGCAACATCTATGAGGATGCCGGAGTAGACCGTCTGGCATTCAGCCTGCCGCACATCACAAGCGTTGAGGATGCGCGGGCCGCTTTGGAAAAGATCGCCGCCAACGTGCTGTGACGAAACGCCTGCCCGTTGGAAGGAACAATCACGCCGACGGGGGCTAGGTTCGGTAGCATCAATGCGGTGACCCGCGTTCACGGAGATTAATATGAGAGCTGTCCAGATATCCGCTTGGGGCGGTCCCGAAGTGGTCGCGGTCAACAATGTGCCGGAACCCACCCTTGGTGCAGGCCAAGTGCGCGTTGCAGTTGCGGCAACCGGGGTCAATCCGGTCGATTGGAAAATCCGCGAAGGCCATATGAAGGACTTTATCCAAGCCCCCTTCCCCCTCACTCTGGGCAACGAATTTGCTGGCACGGTGACCGAACTTGGCGAAGGCGTCAGCGGGTTTGTCGTGGGCGATGCGGTTTATGGATCGGTTGGTCCTATCGGGGTTTTCGCCGACGTACTGGTTACTTCGGCTGATTGGATCGCCAAGGCTCCTGCCACTTTGTCGATGATCGAAGCCGCCGCACTGCCGGTAGCAATCGTGACCATCAAGGCCGCGTTTGATGCCGGGCAAGTTGGCCCCGGAACACGGCTTTTGGTCCATGCCGCTGCGGGCGGTGTGGGCAGTATCGGCATCCAGCTTGCCAAGGCCATAGGCGCTGAAGTGACGGCGCTGACCTCGCCCGCCACGATGGACTTTGTACGCGGACTTGGCGCAGACCACGTTGTTGATCGTACCACCGCCTATGAAGAAACCATCGGTGATTTTGATGTCGTCCTCGATGGTTTTGGTCCACCTGCACAAGCCCGTTCGTGGGGTTTGCTAAAACCCGGCGGCATCCTCGTCACGCTGACCGCCCCGCCCGACGAGTCCGAGGCAGCAAGGCACGGCGTCCGCGCAACCATGTCGTTCGGCGCGCCCGATGCTGGCGCGCTTGCTGCGGCTGCCGCGCTTGCAGATGCAGGCAAGCTCAAGCCCACCATCCAGCGGACGTACCCGGTGGAAGAAGCGGTGGCCGCTATGGCTGAAGTGGCAGGCGGAAACGTGCGGGGCAAAATCGTCCTGACATATTGATCCTGCACAATCGCGGCGGTTGGGGGCATAGCCGCCCCCAACGCTTCAAGAGAATTGGAGGATGGAATGGCGCTTCAAGAAACCGGTCAGCTCGATCTCGTTGGTGGCTGCAATTTTCGCGACCTTGGCGGTTATTCGGCGGTCGATGGCCGAAAAGTGCGGCGCGGGCTGATCTATCGGTCGGGCGTCCTGACCTATCTGACGCCAGAAGATCACGAGTCGATTGCACCGCTGGGCATCCGCACCATCATCGATCTTCGCCGCGATGACGAAATCGCCTCAGAGCCTACCAATTGGGCAGGACCGGTCCAAAACCTGTCATGGCAACTTGAGGAATCGATTGCCTCGTCGCAGCGCGGTGCAGCGTGGGAAAAGGTGGCGACCGGTCCTGAATTGCGCGCGTGGCTTATCGGATCATACCCCACCATGCAGGAATGGCTGGTGCGGCCCTTGCGCGGCATTTTCGATACACTGCTGGAAGATCAAGCTCCGATCGTATTCCACTGCGCAGCCGGAAAGGATCGCACCGGATTTTGCGCGGCGATCATTCTTGGCCTTGCGGGCGTAGACGAAGATACGATCCTGGCCGATTTTGCTCTGACTAACACGGCGGTCGATCTGTACGCCTTTACCCGCAAGCACCGCGCGGCCCGCATGGGGCTGACCGATGGCGAGCATCCCTTTGAAAAGATGGCACCCGATGTGCGCGATGCGTTGATGCAGGCAGACCCGGCCTACCTCAAGGCTGCGCTGGACAGTGTATCCGAAGTGTATGGGTCGATAGAAGGTTACGTCCGGCGGGCGCTAGGGTTTGAAGAAGCCCAAGTCGCCGCGATTCGCGCTCGCTTGCTGGAAGGCTGAACCTCCATCACAAATGCCGCGCCCGTTCGGGCGCGGCAGCGATATTCAGCGCCCAACCGGGTAGGTAATCGTCTTTTCCTGCTGGAATTCGCGCATCCAATCCGGCCCGTATTCGCGCCCGATGCCCGACCGCTTGTACCCGCCGAACGGGGCGTAAGCCATTTTGCCAATGCCGCCGTTGATCGCCACGTTGCCGGTGCGCAACTGCAACGACATCTCGTAGGCCTTGGCGGAATCAGCGGTCATGATCGCGCCGTTCAAGCCATAGCGCGATTCATTGGCGATCCGCACTGCTTCGTCATCGGTATCATAACCGATTACGCAGCCGACCGGGCCAAACACTTCTTCCTGTGCCAGCGTGGACTTGTTGTCGACATTGTCGAACAGTGTGATGTCAACGAAGAAGCCTTTGGAAAGGCCTGCCGGACGAGTCCCGCCGACCACCAGTGTAGAACCTTCATCGCGGCCAGACTGGATCAGCTTTTCAACCTTGGCGCGCTGCGATTCGCGGATCAGCGGCCCCATCAGAACCGTGGGATCGGATGGATCGCCAACCTTCCAATGGGCCGCAACCGCCTTGGCAGTGGCGACAAAACGCGCACGGATAGAGTTGTGAACGAGGAAGCGGGTGGTGATCGCGCAGCCCTGCCCCGCATTCACCGACAGCACCATGATCGCCATGGTGGCAGCGGCCTCGACATCGGCGTCTTCACGCACGATCATCGCCGACTTGCCGCCAAGTTCCAGATGAACGCGCTTCAGCGTAGGCGCAGCTTGCCCCATGATGGCCGCACCAACTGCTTCGGACCCGGTAAACGTCACCATGTCCACGCGCGGGTCTGTGGTCAGCATTGAGCCAACGTCAGGCCCGCCGGTGATCACGTTCAGAACGCCGCGCGGAAGGCCGATTTCGTCGGCGATCTGGCCGAGCATCAGCGCCGAATAGGGCGTGAACGGCGAAGGTTTAAGGATCAAGCTGTTGCCCGCCAGAAGTGCTGGCGTCACTTTGGCAAGGTTCAGCAGGAACGGGAAGTTGTAGCCGGTAATACCGCTGACCACGCCAACCGGTTCGCGCACCACCGTGCCGCCACCCAGAATGCGTGGGCCGGTGGGATTGATCATGTTGGCGTTGGACGCCACCGGGATTTGGCGCGGTTCTTCGCGGAGCGAATAATCAATCGCCGATTGCAGGTGCTCCAGTGGCGCATCAACTTGCACATTGCTGGTAACCGCTTGCGCGCAGCCCACTTCCTTGATGATCAGTTCGACCAATTGCCCGCGCTTAGCGTAAAGCGCATCGTGGAACTTTTGCATCACAGAAGTGCGTTCGCCCTGCGACATGCGCGGCCACGGCCCGTTTTCAAACGCATCGTATGACGAGGCAATGGCAGCTTCAGCAGCCGCCGCATCGCCCACGGGCGCTTCGCCAATGACGTCTTCGGTGGCGGGATTGAGTACGGCTTCGGTGCCCGCACCAGCGTGCCATTCGCCGTCAATGTACAGGCGGTCAATATCGGTAAAGGGAATGGTCATGGGGTGCCTCAAGCGGTCTGGAGGATGATTTCAGCCGCGCGCAGGCCGACGGCCATCGCGGGAGCATTGGTGTTGCCCGAAACAAGCGTCGGGAAGATCGAGGTGTCGCATACGCGCAAGCCGGTCACGCCACGCACGCGCAATTGCGGATCGCACACCGATTGCTCGTCCGCGCCCATCCGGCAAGTGCCCGCGATATGGAACGCCGTCCCGCCAAGCGCGACCGCGTTCTGCAGGATGTCGTCGTCAGTCTTGACCATATCGCCGGGGAACTGTTCTTCGACGATCCAATCCTTCAGCGCCGGTTGCTGGCCCAGCGCGCGCAGCCAGTTGAACAGCGATACGGCGGTGATCCGATCAATCTCGGCAGAGAAATGGTTGGCATCGATGAACGGTTTCGCATCGGGATCGGCCGACTGGATACGCACTTCGCCCTGGCTTTCGGGCCGGGTAAAATAGCCCAGAATCGTCAGTCCGTGATGCTTGTCTGGCACCACACCCTTGTCGGTCTGCGTCAACGAATAGAGGCTGACGCCGATCTGCGCGTCGGCATGATCCAGATCAGGGCGGGTCTTGACGAAACCGCCAACTTCGTGCGCGCCGTGCGTCAGCGCACCCTTGGCGAACAAGCCATATTGTAGCACCGATTTAAGCAGCCCCAGCCCCTGATAGTTCAGGTTCATGCTGTCGGCCTTCACACGGTATACGGTCTGGACATAGCGATGTTCGCGCAAGTTGCGGCCAACATCAGGGGAATCGACCAGAACCGGCACACCAGCGGCGCGCAGCACCGCATCTGGCCCGATGCCCGACAATTGCAGCAGCTTGGGCGAATGCACCGCGCCTGCCGAAAGTATCACTTCACGCGCCGCAACAAAGCGGGTGCCGCGCTTGTCACGTAGCGTCACCCCGGTGACGCAAAGGTCTTCGATCTCAACCTTGAGGACATCGGTTTCGACCAGCACATCAAGGTTCGGACGGGTCCGCGCCTCTTTCAAGAAGCCCTTGGCCGAACTGACCCGCTTGCCCTTGTCGATGTTGCGCGTCTGATAACCAAGCCCGCCTTCGCGCACGACATCGACGTCGTTGACATCGGCCACCCGGTCCACGCCCATTTCCTGTGCGGCCGTCAGTACGGCCTCGCACAAGCCATTGTGGCTGGGATGAACGCTGACATGGATCGGCCCGCCAACGCCGCGCCATTCGGCTTCGCCCAGTTCGTGGTCTTCCAGTTCGACAAAGCAGCGTCCAATCTCATCCCAGCCCCAGCCGGTGCAGCCTGATTGCTCCCAACCATCGTAATCCATCGGCGCACCGCGAATATAGACCATGCCGTTGACCGCGCTTGACCCGCCTACCGCGCGTCCTTTCAGCCACATTTCCGAAGGTTTGTTGCCGCCAGGCGATACGTCATAGGACCATACGTGCGGATTGCGTGGATCGAGCAACTTGCCGATGCCGCGTGGCATGGCGATCAATGGGCTGGTATCATCCGGCCCGCTTTCAACAAGCAAAACGCGCGTTTCCGGGTTGGCCGAGAGCCGGTTGGCCAGCACACAGCCCGATGAGCCTGCGCCAACGATGATGAAGTCATAAGTCTGCGACGCTGCGTCGGTCATTTCAAACCTTCCTCTCGCCACGGCCTGTCCGCACCACTGCGATTACGCCGTGCGCCCGGCCGTTGTCATTTTTCAAAACGATTCGTCCGGCGCTCTCGCCGAACCTTTGACAATCATTAAGTGGGACTGCAAGTCCCATCTTTTGGTGGTAACATCCCGCTGCCGCCCAAACCTTGCATAATCAGCGCAAATCCGCGCTCAAACACCGCATCACCCGTTGAAAAATCGCTGCCTTGCGCGCTGCCGATCATGTTGCACGCGGTCAGGACGTCCTCGACCGTCACGTCTGGACGCAACAGGCCAGACGCTTTTGCTCGCGCGCATGGATCGGCAAAAAGCGCGGCAGTTTCGCGTGATGCTTGCAGCATCATGTCCTTGCCTGCCGGGCTGGCCAGCAGGGTATCGTCCATTGCGCGATAGACAAATGTCAGTCTGGCCACAGTGCGCATCAGTGAGAACAGCGCATCAGGGCTATCGCCCAGCCTGTGGCATTCTTCGGCGATGGCCTGCTGTTCAACAGCCTGCACCGCGCGGATCAGGTCAAGCCGATCAGCAAAATTGCGGAAAAGCGTGCTGCGCCCGACGCCCGCCTTGACGGCGATATCTTCGAGCGAAATGTCGGCAGCACCGGCCCTAAAGTATTCGCGCGCCACCGCAATCAGGCGATCCCGATTGCGGACGGCGTCCTTGCGCATGCTGACTCTACCTTCTTCACGCCGACCGATTGGCGTTTCCCGCCCTATCGACCCGCCGCTATGAAGGCAATCGGGAGGCGCTTGACGCGCCTCCCGCGATGTCAGTTCCACTGCAGTTCAAGGTCCGGCACATGCATGATGTTGCCAACGAAATATTCGACCTTGAAACCGTCTTTGATGCGGAATTCAGGCAGCGTGGTGAGGAATTCCTCCAACGCGATCTGCAGTTCCATCCGCGCAAGGTGCATGCCCAAGCACTTGTGGATGCCGCCGCCAAGCGAGATATGCGGGGCTTTGCGATCAAACCGCACCAGTTCTGGTTGATCGTAGTACGTCGGATCATAGCCCGTCACGGGCGTTGCCACCGAAATGTATTCGCCCGGCATGATCTTCTGGCCGCGGATTTCGATTTCCTTGGCCGCGATGCGGAATGCCGTCACCGGAGCGTAGGCACGCAGGAATTCTTCGACTGCCGTTACGATCAAACCTGGCTTTTCGCGCAGTTCCCGTTGGCGTTCAGGATATCGTCCGAGGAAGCAGAAAATGTTGCCCAACAGCGACGTTACGGTGTCCAAACCACCGATGTAAAGGTTGAAGCAATGGCCGAACACTTCCGTGACGTTCCATTTGCGCCCATCAACCTCGTTGTCGAAAATCTGGCTGATATAATCGTCGCCGGGGTTCTTCTGGCGTTCTTCAATCACGCCCATCAGATAGGCTTTCACCTTGCGGACGGCATCGCCGCGCACCTGCCAATCGTTGGTGTGGAGCATGTCCTTTTCCCACTCAAGGAATTCGGCCATGCGGTCTTGCGGCAGATCTAGCAGATCGAGAACAATGTTGATCGGATACTTTTCCGAAAACTCGTCAACAAAATCGCAGCTGCCTTTGTCCTTGAACTTGTCGATCAGCACGCGTGCACGTTCGCGCACGCCATCGCGCAGGGCAGCCATCTTTTGTGGCGCGAACTTGGGGTTGAGCGCCGCGCGATAGGCGGTGTGGATCGGAGGATCAGCCTCGGTCGGGATGACCAGCCAATCTTCGCCGATGTTCTGCGCCCACTTGCCCATGCCGTTCTTGGTGAAGTTATCAGGGTCACGCAGCATCGTCATCGTATCTTCATAGCTGGTCAGCAACCAGCCGGGTTGATCGCCGGGGAAAATGTTGGTGACATACGAGATCGGAGGCAGCGACGCCTGCAATTGCGGAATCAAGGTTTCCTGCGGACATTCGTCCACCCGTTTGCGGGCATACAGGGGCAGCGTCACGACCAGTTCTTCAGGAACGTGGGCGGGGCGCGATGCGACAGGTGCTGTGGCCACGGCTAATCTCCTCATTGCAGCCGAGTCTGCAACTCGGCTTGTCTGGCAATACCACAGCGCCACTGTGGTAACTTGTGCCAGAGCAAACTCTGTCGCGAGCAAGCCAAACTTTAGTCTGTGACAACAGGCTCAGGCATCGCACAGTTTGCGCGGCCCTAGACAACGATAGGTTTTAGCGGCGGCACGAACGCGCACCACGCATTGCAAATGCCGGGAGAAGAAGAATGCCGTGGGATGAAGTTTTCGATGTCGTCTGCGTAGGCTCCGGCCTTGGCGGCATGTCCGCTGCACTGACAGCGGCCCAACGCGGCGCAACGGCACTGGTGGCTGAAAAGTTCCACTTGCTCGGCGGCGTTTCAGCATTGTCTTCCGGTCAGCTCTGGCTGGGGCCGAACCACTTGCAGGAACCCGACGGCATGGAAGACAGCGACGCCGCTGCCGATGCCTACCTTAATCACCTTTCACAAGGCTATGCCACGCCCGATCGGCGCAAGGTTTTCATCGAGCGCGGGCGCGAGGCGTTGCGTTTTATGACCGATACCATCGGTATTGAAATGACTGTGGTGAAGGGGCTGCCCGATTACTATTACCCCTCGGTCACAGGATCAAAAATTCAGGGCCGCTATGTTGAAGTGCTGCCGTTCAAGGCCGAGCGGCTGGGCGATCTGGCGGACAAAGTGCTGACCTCACCCTATGGCGATGGCTACAGCTACACCACGTCGAACGAGTGGATCCAGATGCAGGACGGCGGCGAGCACGTCGGCGCTTGCCTGCAACGCCATGTCGAAGCGGGCGAACGCTGCGCTGGTGCAGGTCTTGCTGCGGCGCAAGTGTTGGCCGCAAGGGACCTTGGCGTAGACATGCGCACGTCGACGGAAGTGATCGACCTTGTCGTAGAAGACGGCGAAGTGACCGGCGTTATCCTCCGCGATGAACACGGCACCAAGCGCATCCGTGCGCGGCTCGGCGTGGTACTGGCCACCGGCGGTTATGACTGGAAGCCATCCTTCGTCAGCGCGTTTGACGCCTTGCCGCAGGCGGGCAGCATGGCCCCGCCAACTGTCACTGGCGATCACATCGTCATGGCAGCAAAGGCGGGTGCCATTGCGATCCCCGCTCGCGCGCCAGCCCAAAGCCCGATCTTCATTGGCTACAAAGTGCCTGCCGAAACCATCTACGGCCAGCCGTCCTATCGCATGTGGCTGCCGGGCGCACCGCACAGCATCGCAGTCAACCGCTATGGCCGTCGTTTTGCCAACGATGCGTTTTACCCCGATGTTGCCACCAAAGTCGGCCGGTTCGACGGGCAGGAGCAGGGCCAGCCCAATTGGCCCGCATGGATCGTATTCGATCAGAACATGCTGGACAAATACGGTCTCATGCCAAGCTGGCCGGGCCAGCAACTGTCCGATGGCATGGCGACCAGCGCGGACACGATCACCGAGCTTGCAAACAAAATCGGGATGAATGCCAAAGGGCTGGAAGACACAGTCAAGCGGTTCAACGGGTTCTGTGTCACCGGAATGGACGAAGATTTCTCACGCGGCAGCGTGCCGTGGGGCCGGATCATGACCGGCGATCCGCGCCTGCTCAATCCCAACCTTGGCCCTATCGAAAAGGGACCGTTCTATGCCGTGAAGATTGAGCGCGTGACGATGGGCGTACCCACCGCTGGTCTGCCCATTGACACTGATGGTCGCGTTCTGAATGCCAGTGAAGCTCCGATCCCCGGCCTTTACGCTGCGGGCAATTCCGCCGCTTGGCTCGACATCGGCGGCGGTTACAACAGCGGTATCGCGAACACGCGCGGCCTGCTTTACGGCTATCTTTCGGCGCTGCACATGACCGGCCAGCATGCGACGCCCCATCTCCAGACAGCAGGAGCCTGAACCATGACGATAACGATCTACCAACTTGAACGCTCACGCTCCGAACGCGCGGTCTGGCTCATGGAAGAACTTGGCGCGCCTTACGATATCGAGTTTTTCAAGCGTCTGCCTACATGGCAGGCAGAGCCAGCATTCAAGGCGCTGCACCCACTGGGTTCGTCGCCCGTGCTTGGAATTGATGGCCAGAAGATTGCCGAAAGCGGCGCGGTGATTGAATACCTTGCCACCACGCAAGGCGGCGGCGCGCTCGCGCTGGGGCCGGATTCCCCCGATTATGCCGAGTACCTCTATTGGTTCCATTTCGCGGAATCGACTCTGATGCCCGCGTTGGTTGGCGAAATCATGGCGCAGTTCGGCGGTGTCGAGGCCGATCATCCGTTCCGCGTCAATGCACGCGCGCGCATCGCGCAATTGATGGCCTTCACCGATGCGCGGCTTGCCAAAGTGCCGTTTGTGGCAGGCGAACAGTTTACCGCTGCCGATGTGATGATGACCTTCCCCTTCACCATGACGCGGCAATTCGTGCCGGTCGATGTAGAAGGCCATCCGCACATCGCCGCCTATGTTGACCGCATGGAAGCGCGGCCCGGTTACCAACGCTGCCGTGCCATCGTCGATCGTGAGGATGTAGCATGACGGCTGAGGAAGCCGCCGCAGCCCAGGACGAAGCAAACATCCGCACGTGGCTCGCCGAAAACATTGGCGGGACGATTACCGCGTTCGAACGCCTGCCGCGCTGGCGGCCATCGTGGCAAGTGACGGTTGAACGCGGCACAGAAGTGCTGGAATTGCACGTGCGCGGAGATCGCGCCAGCGGCCTTGGCATTTGCCCGCTGCGCCGCGAATATGATGTGCTTGCGCTGTTTGAACAAAACGGCATTCCGGTGCCGCATATTTATGGCTGGTGCAGTGATCCCGAAGCCATCGTGATGGCGCACATGGACGACACTCCGTTTCTGGGCGATATCGACGGCAACCCGGCGGTGCAGCGCATGGTCGAGGACTATGCAGGCTACCTTGCCGATGTCCATGCGCTTGATATTGCGCCGTTTTTGGCAGCGGGCCTAACCGCTGCGGAAACGCCTGAGGCGGTGGCACTCGATTACTTGCGCTTGGCTGAAAGCCATTATGAAGCTGAGGATCAGCCCGATGCGCTGCTGCGCTTCGTCACCGGTTGGTTGCACCGCCACTTGCCGCTGCACCGAAACAGCAATGTGGTGCTGATCGGCGATGCACCGCAGTTCTTCCATAACGGAGAGCGCGTGACCGCGTTCTACGATCTGGAACTGGCCAAATTGGGCGATCCGATTGCCGATCTCGCATCGATCCGGGTGCGCGATATCAACGAGCCGATCAGCGATGTGGCCGCGATGTTCGCCCGCTATGTCAAAGACAGCGGCAACGAAATCGACTGGCCGGTGCTGACCTATTACACCGTGCTGTTGTTCATTGCGGTGCCGATGATGACAAAGGCCACCTTCCGCAAAGTCAGCCCTCACCCTGCCTATGTCGAATACTTGTCGTGGGGCATGGGCACCAGCCGCGCCGCGCTGGAAGCCATTGCCGAAGGCAAAGGTTACGCGCTTGATCCGTCGGAACCGGTGCCAAGCATCGTCCCGCGTGATGCCTATGCATGGCGCGATCTGGCCGTGCAGTGCGGCACGCTGCCCACCGAAGGCTTTTTCCGTCAGCACCCCGCACAATCCTTGGCGTTCTATTTGCAGCGCCTAGCCGAAAGCGGCGATGCCATCGCGCAAGCTGAAGTTGAAGACGCTCGCCAAATCCTCGGTATTGCCGATGCGGGCGCGGCCACGCTCGAAGCGCAACTCGACGCATTTGTGGAACAAGCAACGCCTGACCATGACCGCGCGCTGGTGCGCTATTTCCACCGCCGCCAGATGCGCCGTTTGCAGCTTCTGCGCGATTATCCCGGCCCGATCATCACGCGCGGGCTGGCTCCGCTGGATCATGTATTCCCCGATGCCTACCCGCCTGCAGTAGCGGGATAAAGGATTGCCTCCATGCTGAAGCTTCATCACCTCAACCACAGCCGTTCGTTCCGGGTCTTCTGGCTGCTTGAAGAACTCGGTCTTCCGTTCGAGGTCGTCCACCACGAACGCCATCCGGAAACACGCATGGGTCCGGCCGCACTCAAGGCCGCGCATCCTATCGGCAAAGCTCCGGCACTGGAAACCGAACACGGCACCATCGTGGAATCCGGCGCGATCATCGATTTCATCCTGCGCCGCTATGGCAATGGCGCGTTGGCGCCTGCAAATGACAGCCCGGATCTGCTGCGCTATCTCGAATGGATGAACATCGCAGTGTCCATCGGCACCACCCCGATCATGCTCAAGGTCTATGGCTTGGCCGCAGGTCTTGCTGGCACCGAATTCGATCAACGCGCTGACGCCGAATTTTCAGGTGTGCTGAACTACATCGAACAATCGCTTGAAGGACATGATTATCTGGTGGGCGATGCCTTCACCGCTGCGGACATCCAGGTCAGCTTCATCGCGGAACTGGCGCGCGCGTTGATCGGCATTGCGGCTTACCCGAACATGACCGCATGGGTGGAACGCCTACACACCCGCCCTGCGTTCCGCGCATCCATCGAAAAAGGCGGCGAATACGCTTACGCCTCGTGAGTTGATCCGCCTGCAATCGCATTGCCGACCAGCCGCCACGTGACATGGGTCAGCAGCGGTTGGCGCGCAATCGCTGCACCCCGCACGCGCGGATCGTCAATCGTGCGCCAGATGTGCAGCGTATCGCCAAATTCCTTGTATTGCGTGATCAGCCCGTCGCGCACTTGCAACTGGAAGATATAGATGTTGCGATAATCGGCCCCGCCGATCAGTTTCGCGGCGCTTTGCGCTTCGAACCACACGCGCTCGCCTTGTGCCACCATCTCGCCGATTTCGAACACGATTGGCCCGTCCAGCGGCAGCACGGCGGTTTGCGCAAAGAACGCATCCACATCCATCCACCCGCAGAACGGCATGTCACCCGCCACGAATATTCGGCAATCGGGCGCAAATAGCGCGCGCAAGCCCGCCGCGTCTCCAGCTACTGCCGCCTCGACCCATGCGTTTGCGACTGCCTCCGGGCTCATGGCTTTGGAACTGCCTGATGGAACGCATCGGTTCCCGCCAGCGGCGGCGCATCGGTCAGCAGCATGATGCCGGGCTTTGCCGCCACGACATAGGGCACGGCGTGAATCGCGTGCATCGCGGTTGCCATGCAGGCATCGTCGGTGGGCATCACGCTGTCCGAACCGATGTCGATCCGCGCATTGATCGTCGGTTCGCCCTCCAGATCGATCAGCCAGCCGTGGCCCTGCGGCCATTCCGGCGCGAGGTCTTCGGCCATGCGCGTAAAGTGCTGCAGCACGATCCGTTCGCGCCCTCCCGAAATCACCCGCACGCCAAAGTTCATCGCGCCAACGGTTCCGGCAGGGATCGTGCCCGCCGCCACATGCAGATCGCGCGGGGTAATCGCCACATTTCGGAAGTTTTCTATCCGGTCGATGGGCAAGCCCAGCACATCGGCCACTAGCATCCCCGAATGGCGCCATGTCTCGCCCACCAATTCCACATTGGCGAAGGCTGGGGTCGGATCATCGGGCGCATAGCCAAAGCCCATCAGGTCGAACATCTGATAAGTGCTCGGGTATTTGTCATACATCAGCGTTTCGGATGCCACCATGCGGTCTACCCGGCGCGAAAGCCGCGCGAGATAAAGCGGCACCGATTCCGCGAGGAACCCTGGCATGATGCCCAGCCCATGAAAGGTAGAGCCGCCCTTAAGGCAAGCAGCGGTCAGCGCGGCCTCAACTTCGGCCCCCAGCGATTTGGGGTAGATGAAGTTGGCTGCCGTGGTCACCACATTCTTGCCCGATGCCAGCAGCGCGCAAATATCGGCAATACTTCCCGGCACATCGTTTTCCGCGCCCGCCAGAAACAGCACGCAATCGGCCTCAAGCGACAGGATCGCATCGCGGCCATTGGTCAACGCCACGCCGAGCGGATCGATCCCCGCCACTGTGCCGATGTCTTGACCTGCCTTGTCGGGATTATAGGTAAACCCGCCGACGATCTGGTAATCTGGGCGCTCTGCCGTGGCACGGATCACCATTTTGCCAGTGTGGCCGGTCGCCCAGTGAATGATCCGCAAAGCCATGGCCTTCTCCCGTTTGGTTGCTTTTGACCGAGACGCTGCAGGCCCACCCCGCTGCGACTAAACGCCTCCTTCGGAGTCGCAAGTCTCGCTCCCCTCCCGCTTGCGAGAGGGGCTGGGGGTGGGCACAGCGCCCTATTGCTTACGCCCCTTCACGACTGCGCGGTCCAGCCACCATCCACTGGCAGGACATGCCCCGTCACCATTCCCGCCTGATCGCTGCACAACCAAGCAATGGCATCGGCCTGTTCGGACGTGGCAATCACACGCCGTATCGGTTGGTTGGGCAGTAAGTGGTCGATCACCATCTGACCCATCTCTGGTCCGGCTTTGTTATAGGCTTCGGTCGGGGTGACGCCCGGCGCAATGCAATTCACCCGCACGCCTCGGTCGGCATAGGACACGGCGGCAAACTTGGTCAGTCGCACCACGCCCGCTTTCGACGCTGCATAAGCAGCGCCGGCTGCGCCCACATAAAGCAAGCCTGCCAACGAAGTGACATTGCAGATCGCCCCGCCGCCATGGCCAATCATATGCGCAATCTCGTGCTTCATCGAAAGGAACACGCTGCGCAGGCTGACGGCCTGGGTATGTTCCCAGGATTCAAGGCTTTGTTCGTGAAAATCCGCACCTGAAGCATCGCGATGCGCATCGCCCACGATATTGGCAGCGATGTTCAGTGCACCGAACGCGGACACCGTCCCGCGAACCAGTGCGGCAACATCGTCTTCATTGGTGGCATCGGCGCGCAGGAACTGCACGTCGTGGCCCTCAGCGCGAAGACGCTCGGTCGTGGTCTCGCCTGTCTCGGCATTGATATCCGATAGCATCACCCGCGCGCCGCGCCGGGCAAAGCCTTCCGCCGTCGCCATGCCGATGCCCGCCCCTGCGGCAGTGACGAGCGCGACTTTGCCGCTGAACATGCCGCTCATCCCCACACCACATGTAGCGCGCGCGGCCCGCGCAGTTGCGCGCCAACGATCACCGGTGCTGGCTGTTCCGGATCAAGCCGCAAGTTCGGCAGATCGAGCAGCGCGTTGAGCATTGCCTCCATCTCAGTCTTGGCCACTGGCATGCCCAAACACATGTGCACGCCTGCACCAAAGCCGACATTCACCTTTTGCGGCCGGTCGATGTCGAATTCGTCAGGATTTTCAAACACCGCTTCGTCACGGTTGGCCGATCCCGAGCACAGCGATAGCGCCGCGCCTGCCGGAACCGTCACACCGTGAAATTCTACATCGATGGTCGCCTGCCGCGCCAGAAACTGCGAAGCGGTTTCCCAGCGCATCCCTTCGTTCACGGCCTTGGCCACAAGCGAGCGATCATCCCGGATGCGCGCGAGTAACGCTGGGCGTTCGAGCAGCGCAACCAACATGCTGCCAAACGAGCGCGTCGTTGTTTCAGCAGCAGCGGGCAGCATCTGGCGGATCAGTTCGGTGATATGCGCATCGTCGAGGCTTTCGCCATCCGCTTCGGCGCGCAGGAGATAGCCGATCAGGTCTTCGCCCACCGATCCTTCGGCGCGGCGCTGGCGCACCACTTCCAGAGTGTCGTCATACAATTCCTGCGCTGCGGCAAAGGCGGCGGCCATGCTTGCCTTGGCTTTTTCAGGATCGCGCTGCGGCCCCACCAGAATACGCATGCCCCGCGCGGCAAATTCCTGCGTCTTGGCCTCGTCCTTGGGAAACCCGATGATTTCGTAGATCAAGCGTACCGGCAGCGGCAGCAGCAGGTCTTCCATCAGTTCCGCCTTGCCGCGCGGTTCCAGCTTGGCCACGGCATCCGCCACGACGGGCGTCAGCAGCGTCTTCCACCCGGCAATCGCTTTGGGTGAAAACGCCGGTGCCAGTAGCTTGCGCGCCACTTTGTGCGTCGCATCGTCCATACCCGTCAGCAAAAATCCGCCAAGGAACTGCCCCAGCCCTTCTTGCAACAGCGTGCTGGTGAAGGTCATGGGATCGCGCAGAACCTTCAGCACATCGTCATAGCGGAACAGCGTGAACACCTTCCGCCCAAGGTTGGAATAGTCCGCCTGCGAAGGCACGTTCCACTTGGCCAGAATATCGCCGACCATGATCGGTTCATTCTTGCGGGCCTCGCGATAGACCGCGTGTGGGTCTTCGGTATCGGTGCCGTAAACGCTGCTGACTTCGGCAAAATCGCGGGAGATTTCGCTGACGTCGGGGGACGTGCCGGTCATTGTATCAAACTCCTTGTGGCAGGCACACATGCAGTGCCGCCTCGCCAATCGACGTCGGACCAAACACTTGCAGCCGCCGCCCTTCGATGGCTGCCAGCAATGTCAGCAAGCCCGCGTCCTGATCCGGCCCTGCTGCCAGCACAAAGGCTTCAAGCGCGGCTTCGGCTGCGGGCCAGTCCGCAAAGTTCTGCCCCAGAAACGCCGCGACCTCGGCGATATTCTGCGCCACAACACCTGCGCCATAAGCATCGGCACGGCCGACCCATTCGATCAGTTCGGCAGCTTGCCCCTTCTGTCCCTCGGCCACCGCATCCTTGGGCGCAAGACCCGCCAAAGTATCGGCAAGCTTGCGGATCAAGGTTGCGTTGTCGCCGGTCCGTTCGGCCAGTGGCGGCAATTCGGGGAGGGCGACGCCGGTCAGCTTTGACAGCGCCAGCAGAATCGACCGGCGCAGCGCCAGATCGAACTGGAGATAGACTGAATGCGGATCGGCAGGACGCGGATCAGCAACCGTACCGGTAAACTGCATCGTGCCCAGCAGCGAAAATTGCAGCACATGGAACAGCACCGCCTCTTGATCGACCGGCTTGCCACTCGCCTCGGCGTAATAACCATAAAGCTCGGCCATCGATGCGCCCATCGGCTCGATCGTGTTGCGCATGCCCATCGTGGCCAGATCCACCATCGGGTCGCCGATCATGCTGAACTCGAAATCGTACAGTTGCGTCATCCGCTGGTCGTGGACAAGGAACTGTCCGGAATCGAACTGGATGAAGCTGGCTTGGGTGCGGTGCTTGGGCACGTTGCGGCGGATCCACTGGATCACGAATTCCAGCAACGGTTCTGGCCGCTTCTTGGTACGCAAGTATTGCGGCATATAGGTGTTGAGGCCGACCAATGCGACCTCTTCGGCACCCTGTGGCACACGCATGTCGCCTACCTCGGCGAACGCTTCCACCGGCAGCGCATGCATCGCCGCCACAGCCGTCATATATTCGCGGCCCACGATGCTTTGTTGTTCAGGCGAAAGGCCTGAAAGATCGCGCGTGCCTTTGATCGATTCCATGACGATGCACGGTGGATTGGCCAGATAGCCGTACACTTGCGGCACTGGAACGCCTTGGTCGAAGAGTACGCGGATAATGTCGGCTTCGCGCTTGAGGTCCGGAAATATCGCCACGTCGCCGGTGCGATCACCGCGCAAGTGTAATTCGACAATCTTGCCGCCCACTTCAACATCAGCAAACCACGCTGGACGCCAGCGCACTTGCTGCTCCATCCGTACAATCTTGCCACCCATCGTCGCTTCCACAAAGTCGCGGATGCGCTGGACTGCGGCATCGTCATATTCCGGAACGCCCGTCGTCTCAGCCATTACGCGGCCCCGCCGGCAGCAGGCGCAAACGCAGCAGCAGCGGCGCGGGTGTCCATATATTCCTTGCCGGAAACGATCAGGCCATCGCGCACAATCAACAGGTTGTGATATTCGTTGCGGTAGACGGTGTTGGGGAAAGTCATCTCACCGCGCACTTCCACGGCCACCCGATCACCCTCGGCGGTGATGCCGATGATATCGGCAACGCGCTTGTTCGCGGTCAGCAGTCCGTCGCGAACGCTGTCAATAAAGGCAGCCCGCGTCATGTCGCCAAACCCCAGAATCCACCACGTGCAATCGGGGTGCTGCAGTGCCTCAACCGTGGCAATATCGCCATCAACCACGGCCTGCATATAGCGGCGGGCAACGGCCTTGTTCGCTTCAACGTCAGTCATCTTCAAGCCTTCCCATTGCCATAGAACAAGTCGGCGATGCCGGCCGTGTAAAATGCGATCTTGTCCGGCTCCAGCCCGTAGTGCGGGATCACCGGGGTGCAGGCGTCTGCATGTTCCACCCGTTCGTTGAAGCGGCGCAACACTTCGTCTTTGGGGCCAACCAGCGCGATGCTTTCGACCATTTCGTCGGTGCAGGCCGCGACCATCCCGGCAAGGTCGCCCGCAGCAAAGCAGGACTGCAATGCGCGGGCTGGATCGCCCATGCCGATGCCGTCGAAATAGCGAAGATATTGCGGTGATTGACTGTAAAACGCGATGTTGGCACGCGCATCGTTGATCGCCTCGCGCTTGTCCGGATTTACGGCCACGAACATCTGCAGGTTGACCGTGATGGCCGAACGTTGCCGTCCCGCCTTGTCGAGTCCCCGCTGCAGCGCAGGCATGGCAACATCGCGAATCCACTGTGCATTCCACAGCGGGTGGCCCAGCAGACCGTCAGTGATCTCGCCTGCCATTTCGCATGCATTCTGGAACACAGCAGGCAGGAAGATCGGAATTTCGGTGCGCACGGGGGCTGAAAGCGTGCGGAAATGCGTCAGGTCGAGTTTGTGATATTCGCCCTCCAACACGCCCAATTCGCCGGTATGCCCTTTGGCCACAATCGCGCGGATCAAACCGATCACTTCGCGCATGTGCGCCAGCGGCTTGCCATAAGTCGATCCGAATGCCCCCTCGGTGAGGCTCTGCGCGCTGGAGCCAAGCCCCAAAATAGCGCGTCCCCCGCTGATCATGTCGAGATCCATAATGTTGCACGCGGTTTCGAGCGGGCTGCGCACGAAAGCCAGCGCGATACCGGTCCCAAGCTTCAGGTTTTCGCTGACGGCAGCAGCCGCCGAAAGTGGCAGGAACGGTGCGCCAAAGGTCTGAGACGACCAGATCCCGTCCAGACCGGCGGATTCATAGTGTTCCACTGCCGCCACCAATTGCTTGGCAGGCAGGGGCGGCAATTGCGCCCAGATATGCTCACTTGCGGTCATGCTTTGGCCCTGCCTTTAAACGTCATAAAGTTCTTCGATTTTCAGATCTTTGGCGGCAACGCAGAACCGTTCAAGCGACGGCAGCGTGGCTTCCTTGGGATTGATGTTGGATTGCCACGCGACCAGCCCCCACACGATCCACCGACGGTATTCCGTCCACGCGGTGTCGAAATCGATGGTGATGCCGTGTTGCGCCAGCACCGAGAGATAGTGCTTCAACAAGTCACGCTCGCCCGCGCGCCGATCAGCAATAGTCACCGAACCTGCCGCGTAATAGCTATAGTCGCGCCACGGATGACCCTTGCGCACGATCTGCCAATCGAGGAACAGCCGCCCGCCATTGCCCAGTCCATAGCTGTTGCCCAGATGCGCATCGCCGTGAACAAGGCACAGTGGCGTAGTATCTGCCAAATCGTGCGCGCAGAGTTGCAACCATGCCTCGCGCAGCTTTTGCGGATTATCGGCATACCACGCCGGGAACATCGCCACCCGTTCGGGCAAGCGGTTCACCTTGTCATAGTGGTCGGCCATCATCGCCCAATAATCATCGCCTGCATGATCAGGCGCCATCGCGCGCTGCAACCAGCCTGCTGCTTCCAGCCGGGGATCACCCCAAGTGCTGGCATGAAGAGTGGCCAGCGCCCCAACGCCTTGCATGGCCTGATCGATAGTGATCGGCTCAGCCGAAGTGCCGAACTTGCCGTCCCAGCCCTCCATGTCTTCCAAAACTAGCAGGCCCTGCTTGCCGCCTTCGTCGTCATCCCAATCGGCAAAGAAGCAATGCGGAGCGGGCAATTGCAGCCCCTCGCACAAGTCTTTGTAGAACCGCGCTTCGTTGACATTGGCCTCGCCGCTCAACGGGCTGCCCGACCAGTTGGACTTAAGGCACAGACGCCCCGGCAACACCGCTGCATCGGGTCCGGTCACGGCTATGCGCACTTTGGTGGTGTGGCCCGGAATGATCTCAACCACTTCCATCGAGGTGATCGCAATATCGGGATAGCGGTAGCGCAGCACGCTTTGCAGCCACTCAGCGTCTACCGCGGCAAGATCGGTTGGCAGCCGCGTATCTCGCGCGGGATAGCCGCGAGCCGTAATTTGTGTCGCACTCATCCGATCAGCCTTTCTGTCCGGCGGCGTAATCCATCATGTCCATGACGTGGGCATGATGGGCCGACATTCCGCCGTCGATGACAATGACTTGTCCGTTGATGTAGCGCGATTCTGCTGAGCCCAGGAACGCCACCAGTGCGGCAATGTCAGCAGGCTCTCCAAGTTCGCCCATCGGCATGTGCCGGGCGATAATGTCGAACTCCTTGCCCGCAACCTTGCGCGAATGCGGGGTAACAATCGGGCCGGGGGCAATCGCATTGCAGCGGATCTTCTGCCCGCCATGCTGCGTTGCCATGTACCGCGTCATTGAAATGACTGCCGCCTTCGACGTGCCATAAGCAATACGCGCGGAATCGCCCAGCATCCCCGAACCCGAAGCGAGGTTCACAATCGCGCCGCCGCCTGCTGCCGCAATGTGCGGAATGGCGTGACGGCAACAATAAAGATAGCCCGTGGCATTGATGTGCAGCGTACGTTCCCACACATCGTTGGGAATGGTCACGGCATCAGTATCGCCCATCATAGTCGCCATGTCGGTCAACGCCGCATTGTTGACCAACACATCCAGCCGTCCAAACGCGGCAATCGTGCCATCAATGGCGGCCTTGACCGCATCTTCATTGCCAATATCCAGAGCAAAGCCGACAGCCTTGTCGCCATAGGCCGCCGCAACATCTTGCGCTGCTTCGCCGAAGATGTCGGTGACGGCCACGCGCGCGCCTTCGTCGATCAATCGCTGGACAACGGCCTTGCCAATGCCGCCCGCGCCGCCTGTGACAAAGGCGACCTTCCCTTCAAACCTGTTCATGCGTGGTGATCCTCTTCCATGGCGGACGCCCGGCGATTCACTCCGCCGTGGACGTCCAGATTCTTGCGAAATTTAAACCTTGGGCATGATCTCTTCAGCCACCCAGCGCAGCCGCTCGATATATTCCGACTTGTCAGTAATACCCGGCGGCAACGGCACGATGGTTTCGGTAATGCCAAGGTCCTTGAGCCAACCGATCTGGTCGATGATCTTTTGCGTATCGCGCGTTCCCGGTGCGCGCGGATCGTCCATCACTTCGTGATGCGCGCCCACGTTAAGCATTTCGAGCGCAAAGAAGACCTCGATTTTGCGGCCATCGTATTCAGGCTGCGACTTGATCAAGTCGATACAGGCGGGGAATGTTTCAGGCGGGGTACGGAATGGCGACCAGCCATCGCCGAACTTGGCCACGCGCTTCAGTACCGGTTCGGCATCGCCGCCCAGCCAGATTGGAATGCGCGGCTTCTGGATTGGCTTAGGCTCAAAACCTGCGTTCTTGAAGTTGACGAACTCGCCTTCGAAGCAGGGGCTGTCCGACGTCCACAATTCAATCATTGCGGCCAGATATTCATCGGCCATGCGCCCGCGTTTGTGGAATTCCACACCGAGCATGTCGAACTCTTCCTTGAGCCAGCCCACCCCAAACAAGGCTTCGGCGCGCCCACCGGTCAGCCAGTCCAGCGTGGACCACGCCTTGGCTTGAACGATCGGGCTTTGCAGTGGCAAGATGGAAACCGACGACGACAGCCGCAAGTTCTTGGTGCGCCCGCCCAGATACCCCAGCGCCACTACCACGTGGAAGTAATGATAGCCCGAAAGGTCATGATGTTCTGGCGGAATAACGAAATGTTCGCCCAGCATGCACTTGTTGAAGCCCAGCGCATCGCCCTCGGCAATCAAGTCACCAACGTCAGACCCTGACAGTGCAAACTCCCAAGGCTGAACCATCGCCTTGACGTGCATGGAATTGGGAACGCCCATGTTGAGCTTCATCGTCTGTCCTCCGCCGGTTCTTGCGGCCCGTTGTCAGGCGCAAGCTATCGCTGCGGGATCATGGGCACGGCCTGCGGCCTCACCACCTTCCAAAAGGAAGGGCCCCCCCGGCGGCAGCAAGATCTTCGGCGGTGTCGATATCGATGGCGAGGCCTTCACGCGATACGGTCGTCGCGCTGGGCAACGCATCGCGATGGCGGGAAAAACTTTCCGCGCCAAAGGCAAAGCCCACAAGGCCTGCATTGCGCAATGCCAGCGCGTTGGTTCCTGTGCCATGCCGGTCGGGTGCTATCGCCGCTCCGGCCACATCTGCTGCCGCCAGCAGCGCCGCAACATCTTCTTTTTGTACCAATGGCAAGTCGGCATGAATGACCAGCACACTTTGCCCTGCCAGCGCCTGACACACCCGGTCCAATTCGGCGTTCAACCCTGCTCCGTCGTCCTGCTCCCACACGGTGCCCGGTAAGGAGAGAGGCGCAGGAGACAGCACCCGGATTTCGCCAATCTCGACGACCGAGGTCAAAGTTGCGATGACGTGTTCGGCCATATCCTCCGTCAAGGCGGCGTGCGCATCACTATCCAGCGCACCGGCAAGCCGGGTCTTGCGGTCTCCCGCTGCTTTAAGCGGGACGATTGCCGTCCATGTCACGGAAAGGGCCATTTCATCGCGCGGAAATCGTGGCTGACAAATCAAGCACCGCCTGCGCCACACGTGCCTTGTCATCATCGTTGCGCATTAGCGTATTGGCGCGGCCAACAGCAATGCCAGCAGGCGCATCATCGCCCTGATCAATGACCAACCCGTCGAGGAAATCGGCATAATGCCCAGCGATAGATGAATTGGCCAGTTCTATGCCCAGTTCTGCCATAAGCTTGGCTGTCGGTCCTTTGACAGCTTTGCCGCCGATGATCGGCGATACAGCCACCACCGGCGCTGCCGTTTGTGCCAAGGCGTCGCGAAGGCCGGGCACCGCCAGGAGCGGGTCGATGCTCAGGAACGGGTTCGACGGCGCTATGACCACAACGTCTGCCGCACCAATCGCGGCGACTACGCCCGTTGCCGGACGCGCAATTTCTGCTCCGTCGAAACTGATCCGGCGCACTTTGGGCACGCATTGCCGTGCGACGAAATAGTGCTGGAAATCCAGTTGACCTTCATCGGTATCAAGCCGGGTTGCGATACCGTCGTTCGACATCGGCAGGATCGTTGCGCCAATGCCCATGGCCTTGGCAAAATCGGCAGTAATTTTGTCCAGCGTTTCGCCCGCTGTCAGCCGCGCGCTGCGCAAGACATGAAGCGCCAGATCGCGATCGCCCAGCCGGAACCAGTCCGGCCCGCCCATATCCCGCAGCGTATCAAGAAAGTTCCAACTTTCATCCGCACGTCCCCAGCCCAGTTCGCGATTGGATTTCCCAGAAAGGGTATAAAGCAGCGTATCGATATCGGGCGAAACGTGCAGCCCCAGATGGCGGAAATCATCGCCGGTGTTGACGATGGCTGTCACGTCCGCAGCGGGCAACACGCGCAACAGCCCCAGCACAAGCTTGGCCCCGCCCACGCCGCCGGTCAGCACAGTCACTTTCACTGGAACAGGTCCTCGGCCAGCGACCGCGTGAGGTCTTTTGCGGGCCTCGCCGCGCCAGACACGGCATATCCGCGCACGATTACCGCAGGTATCCCTTCCCCGCCCTCACCCATGGCCAGTGCGGCCGCGCTTGCCAGCAAGTCAGCTACTGCAATCTGCGTCACTTCAAGCTTGCGGCCATCACGGTCAAGCAGCCCGCGCCGGTCATCAATGGCCGGAAGCCCGGCTGCACCGATACCCACCGCCACGACGCCCATGCGCCAAGGCCGGCCAAAGCTGTCCGAGATCACCACGGGACAGCCCATTGCTTTGGAAATTCGCGCAGCCGACGCATCGGGATCGACCGGCAACAACAGCGCCCGCTCATCATCCCCTGCCCCGATGTTTGAACGGTCGATGCCGGCATTTGCCATGACCAGACCCAACTTGTGCCGCACTATCAACACATTGGGCACGGCCCGCACAACGTCTGTGGATTCCTGCAAAACCAGTTCCACCAGTCGCGCATCCTTGCGCGTCACTTCGGCCAGTCGAAGCGCCTCGGCCCCCGGCACCACATCGGCCAGCGCAACCGAACGTCCCTCGGCCTTCGACACAATCTTTTGCGTAACGACGAGGACATCGCCCGCGCCGAGCACCGTGCCCGCACTCGCCACCGCACGGCCAAGCGTGACGGACAAGTCTTCACCTGCCCGCACTTCGCCGATTGCCGACAGGGAAATGATCTCGATAGCAGGCACTGCGGTCGCGTTCCTCAGGACTTTGCCTCTGACGCTCAATCCGCCGGAGGTATCAATTCCCCTGTGATGCGAATCCCCGCGCCGTCAACCTTATAGGTCTTGTTCATGAAGATCAGGATAGACGTCATCGCTTCGGCGGCAGCCGAATTGCACAGCGCGCCCGCATGCAAACCGCGTAAGCCCATCGCATCGGCCAGCGCCACCACTTGGCCCCGCGCGGCTTTGTCATCGCCAAACACCAGCACATCGCAGCCCACATCAATGTCCTGCGCCAGTTTGTGCGCGGCCACGTTGTGGAAGCCTGAAACCATCGTCACGCCTTCGCCCAGCAAGTTCTGCGCGCGCACCGCCGCCGAACCTTCAGTGGGCAGTTGAACGCGCATCACCTTTGGTGGCACCAATGGTACGGTAGTATCCACCACGATCTTTCCCGCAACATGCGGCTTGATGTCGGCCAGCGTCGCTTCTTGTGCCGAAAACGGCACCGTCACGATGATCAGATCTGCTTGGGCTGCGGCATCGGCGTTCGCCATGCCCACAAGCCCGTGCCCCAGTTCAGCCGCCTTTTCCTGCGCTGCTTCGGCCTTGCGCGATCCGATCAGGACCGTGCGGCCTGCCCGCGCAAGACGCCATGCGATGGCAGCGCCCAGATTCCCGGTGCCGCCGATTACGCCAATGGTCTGGCCGCTCACGCTGCACCTGCCGCGGCATGCGCCATGAAACGCTGCATATCGGCATATACGCCCGAATGTGCGGTAAATCCGCCATCTGCCACAATCGAAGCGCCGGTAATGTACCGCGACTGATCGGACGCCAAAAACGCTGCAACTTCAGCGATGTCGTCAGGCGATCCCAGGAACGGCACAAGGTTGTGCTCTTTCATCAGGGCCTGTGCTTCGGGCGGCAGGTTTTCATCGAGCGCCTCAGTCATCACAAGGCCGACCACGATCACGTTGGCGCGGATGTTCTGCTTGCCATATTGCGTGGCAACATAGCGCGAAAGGCCCAGCAGGCCTGCCTTGGTCGTGCCATAGGCTGGATAGTCCAGATCACCCGCCAGACCCTTGCCGGATCCTGTGAAGATGATCGAACCGCCACCTTGCTTCTGCATATGCGGAATGGCGTGTTTAGCCGCCAGCATGGAACCAGTCAGGTTCGTGGCGATGGCCTTGTTCCAGAATTCGACGGTCATGTCGGTGATCGCGGCATCTTCGAACATCGCGCCGGTCTGCGCCGCGTTGCTGTGCAAAATATCCAGCTTGCCAAAGGTTTCGACCGTGCGCGCGATTCCCGCCGCAATCGAGGCCTCGTCGGTCACATCCATGCCGATGGCAAGGCCTTGGCTTCCCAGCGCCTCAATCTCTGCGACAACACCAGCCAGTTTGGATTCCGTGCGCCCGGTGATCGCCACTTTGGCACCGCGCGCGGCAAACATCTTGGCGGTTGCACGGCCGATGCCGCTACCGCCACCTGTGATAATCGCGACTTTGCCTTCAAGCGGCCGGCTCAAATCTGTCATTTCATCACTCCGTCATCGCCGGACTCTGGTCCGGCACTCGTTCATATAGTGTCGTGCGCTGCTGCGCCGGTCGCCCGGCACTGCGCGCCAGCGCAATCATTTCAGGCGGCCCGAATTCCTGACCGTTCACACCGCCTGCGGCGCGCGTGATCGATTCGTCCATCAATGTGCCGCCAATATCGTTGGCTCCTGCCGCCAGCACCGCCGCTGCCGCTTCCGGCCCGAGCTTGACCCATGACACTTGAATGTTCGTCAACACCGGGTGCAGTACAATGCGCGCAACCGCATGCATCAGCACCGCCTCGCGATAGCTGGGTCCGGAACGCGCAAGCCCCTTGCGCCAGATCGGTGCTTCCATGTGAACAAACGGCAGCGGCACGAATTCGGTAAACCCGCCGGTCTCTTCCTGCAGCGCGCGAACTTGCGCCAGATGGCGCGCCCAGTGGCGATACTGTTCGACATGGCCGAACATGATCGTGGCCGTCGTGCGCAGGCCCACGCTGTGTGCAGCGCGCATGACATCAAGCCATTCGTCCGCACTGACTTTGTCAGGGCACAGAATTGCACGCACTTCAGGATCGAGTATTTCCGCTGCGGTTCCCGGCAATGTCGCCAATCCCGCCTGCTTCAACTGGCTCAGGAAGTCTTCCAGCGGCAGGCCCAGCGTGCGCGCGCCATGAGTCACTTCAAGCGGTGAAAAGGCGTGGATGTGCACCGAGGGCGCAGCGGCACGGACCGCCGCCAGTATGCCAAGATAGGTGTTACCATCATAGTCTGGATGGATGCCGCCCTGGAGGCAAACCTCGGTCGCCCCGCGCTGTACCGCTTCAGCAGCACGACGGCCTACTTCCTCAAAATCAAGGCGGTAGGCCGGGCCGCGCATTGCCTTCGTGCTGCCTTTCGAAAAGGCGCAGAAACCACAACGGTACAAACATATGTTGGTATAATTGATGTTTCGGTTAACGGCATAGGTCACCGTATCACCAACAACATCGGCCCGCATCGTGTCAGCAAGTGCGCAAACGGAGTCGAAATCGTCGCCCTCAGCGGTAAACAAATGCGCCACCGCGCCTTCGTCGAGCATTTCACCTTCGCGCACTCGGTCAAGAATGCGATTGATGGCTTGGGTTGCAGGGGCCGAAGCCAATTCCGGCACGGCATCGCCGTGGCCCACCGCCCAGTCGCTATCCTTGGGTAAGCCGCGCCCATCCACCGCGCGCAACACTGCAGGCGCAATGCGAGGATCACACCACCGCGTTGCATCCTGCGCATGACGCGGACCGATGGCCAGTCGCTGGCGCAGCGCCCGCCCGGCATCGCCTGTAGAATCGGCGAGAACTTCGAGATGCGGCCAAGGTGCTTCTGGATTGACGTGATCGGGTGTCAAGGGAGACACGCCGCCCCAATCATTCACCCCTGCGCGGATCAGATCGCCCAGCGCCGATCGATCATGCAAGTTCGGCGGGGCCTGAATAGTCATCGCAGACCCCAAGATCAAACGTGCCGCCGCGATTGTCCAAAGGTGGTCGTCCAGCGTCGGCTCAGCCCGGTCAGCCATTTTGGTGCCTGGTTTGGCGCGGAAATTCTGGATGATCACTTCTTGAATGTGACCGTACTTGTCGTTCAAGTCGCGGATCGCCAGCAGCGCCTCGATCCGCTCCATTCGCGTCTCGCCAATGCCGATGAGCAGTCCGGTCGTGAAAGGCACACCAGCCACACCCGCCGCAGCAATGGACGCCAGCCTGCGTGCGGGCTCCTTGTCCGGCGAACCATAATGCGCCTCGCCTTTTTCGCAGAGCCGTTCGGACGCGGATTCAAGCATGATCCCCATCGACGCCGAATGGGGCCTCAGCGCCGCGTAATCGGCCGCATTCATAAGTCCGGGATTGAGATGCGGCAGGAGTCCGGTTTCGTCAAAGACCAGCGCCGCAACTTCAGCAAGATAGGAAAGCGTGGTTTCGTGACCCAGTTCGGCCAATGCCTCCCGCGCGGCGGAATAGCGCGCTTCGGGCTGATCACCCAAGGTAAACAGCGCCTCGCGGCACCCCATCGCGGCACCGGCTCGGGCAATTGCCAGCACGGCTTCGCGATCAAGATAGATCTCCCCTGCCCGCGCCGGGGTTTGCGCAAATGTGCAATAGTGGCACACGTCGCGGCACAATTTTGTCAACGGAATGAAGACTTTGCGTGAATACGTGACGATTGCGCCATGCCCGGCGAGCGTCATCGCTTCTGCCGCAGCCATCATGTCTGGCAAGGGCATTGCAGCAAACGCATCGCTGATTTCGCCTGCGCTGGCGCGCCGGTTTTCCCAAATGCCCATCGTCAAGCTCCCGGCACTTGCGCAGCGTTGCCAAGCTTGCCTCGCTCCGGCCTATTGCCCCAAGGGCCACATATGCCAGGCTTCATTGACTCCGCTCCTGCATTTCGCATCTTTTTCACAACGCGCATTGATATCCAATCGATCAGGGCTTGGGGTATTGGAGCCCCCCCCTGACCCGCCAAAGGATAGGTCGCCACTTCAAGCGGATGGCATTGCCTTTAGTGCCATACACCAACCTTCGCACAATGCCGAGACAAGGCTATGCTCGAGAAATCTGCTGGACGCTCCGGTATCAATCAACCGTCCCACAATTGCGAACTGCAGGTTAGAGGCAACGCAGTTACTTTTACCGCTAGTTGCCGAGCAGCGGCAAAAGCGCGACGAAAGCCCGTTGAGAAGGCGAGAGGGGATATAATGGCTGGATATGTCGATAAAGCGGGACTGAAAGTTGCATCGGAGCTCGCCGAGTTTGTGGAAAGTCGCGCGCTACCGGGCACCGGCATTGCGGCGGATGATTTCTGGAATGGCATGGCCGATGTTTTGGCGCGCTTCACTCCGCGCAACCGCGTCTTGTTGACAAAACGCGACGAAATCCAGCTGGCCATCGACAACTGGCACAAGGACCGTGGCGCCAAGCCGCTGGATATGGCCGCCTACAAGGGCTTCCTTACCGAGTTGGGCTATCTGGTGCCTGAACCAACGGCATTTACGGTATCCCCTGCCAATGTGGACCGCGAACTGGCCAAAGTGGCCGGGCCGCAGCTTGTTGTTCCCGTGCTCAATGCGCGCTTCCTGCTCAATGCCGCGAACGCCCGCTGGGGCAGCCTTTACGACGCGCTCTATGGCACAGACGCGATACCCGGCACCGCCAGTGGCAAAGGCTATGATCCTGCGCGGGGCGCGCAAGTAATCGCATGGGCCAAGGCTTTCCTGGATGAGGCGGTGCCGCTGGCGAGCGGTAAATGGGCTGATTGGACTGGCGGCGAACCCGTGCTGGCAGACCATGCGCAACTGATTGGCCGAGCCGGTGCCAACTTGCTGCTGCGGCACAACGGACTCCACCTGGAAGTGGCTATCGACCGCACCCACCCAATCGGTAAGGACGATCCGGCGGGCATGGCAGATGTGATCATGGAAGCCGCGATCACGACCATCTGCGATTTTGAAGATTCAGTCGCTGCGGTGGACGCAGAAGACAAGGTCACGGCCTATGCCAACTGGCTGGGCCTTATGCAGGGCACGCTGACAGATACGTTCGAGAAAGGCGGTTCCATGATGACCCGCCGCCTGAACCCTGATCGCGCCTATATTGGTGCAGATGGCACTGCGTTTACCCTGCCGGGCCGTTCGCTTTTGCTGGTACGCAATGTGGGCCATTTGATGACTAACCCCGCCGTGCTGATGCCCGATGGCGGCGAAGCGCCCGAAGGAATTCTTGATGCCATCATGAGCACCATGATTGCCTTGCATGACCTGAAGGTGCGCGGCGAAAATCGCAACAGCCGCACAGGCTCTGTCTATATCGTCAAACCCAAGATGCATGGGCCGCAAGAGGCAGCCTTCGCCAACGACCTGTTCGATGCGGTGGAAGACATGCTGGGGCTGGACCGCCACACGCTGAAGATCGGCGTGATGGACGAAGAGCGCCGAACGAGTGCGAATCTGGCAGCGACGATATATGCGGTGAAAGACCGCATCATGTTCATCAACACTGGCTTTTTAGATCGCACCGGGGACGAGATGCACACCTCGATGCAGGCCGGAGCGATGCTGCGTAAAGGCGATATGAAGACAAGCCGCTGGATCGCGGCTTATGAGGATCGCAATGTACAGATCGGCCTTGCCTGCGGCCTTTCGGGCAAGGCGCAGATTGGCAAGGGCATGTGGGCCATGCCAGATCGCATGGCCGACATGCTCGCGCAGAAGGTTAGCCACCCCAAAACCGGCGCGAATACCGCATGGGTGCCCTCGCCGACAGCTGCGGTGTTGCACGCAACGCACTATCACAAGGTTGACGTGTTCGCCCGGCAGGACGAGCGTCGCAGCGAAAGCGTGGCGAGCCTTGATGCGCTGCTGACAATTCCGGTGGCGCAGGTTCACAACTGGTCTGATCAGGAAATCCGCGACGAAATCGACAATAACGCACAGGGCATCCTTGGCTACGTAGTGCGCTGGGTCGATGCCGGGATCGGGTGTTCCAAGGTGCCCGACATCAACGATGTGGGCCTGATGGAAGACCGCGCCACACTGCGCATTTCCAGCCAGCACATCGCCAACTGGCTGCTTCATGGCATCGTCACCGCAGCCCAAGTGGACGATGCCTTGTTGCGTATGGCGACCAAGGTTGACGCACAAAATGCGGGCGACGCCACCTACAAGCCGATGGCGGAAAATCCACAAGGCAGCCTAGCGTTCCAAGCTGCGCGGGCGCTGGTGTTCGATGGCGTATCGCAACCCAATGGCTATACCGAACCATTGCTGCACAAGTTCCGTCAGCAGGCAAAAGCGACGAACTGAGCGCCCGGAAAGGAACGCCCAAATGTCAATTCTCATGCCTTTGCCCGATGCCGAAACGCTGGCCAAGCGTGACCGCATCGTCGCCGCCATGCGGTCCATCGTGCCGGGTGAAGGCGTGATTGACGATGCCGATTTGATGCAGCCATGGGAATCTGACGGGCTAACCGCTTATCGCCAGCCCCCAATGTTGGTCGTCTTGCCCGAAACGGTTGCGCAAGTATCGGCAGTGCTGCGCTGGTGCCATGCCGAAAACGTAAAGGTGGTGCCGCGCGGATCGGGCACATCCCTGTCCGGCGGGGCGCTGCCGCTGGCTGACGCCGTGCTGCTGGGCATGGGCAAGTTCAAGCGCATTGTCGATGTTGATTACGAGGACCGGGTTGCGGTGGTTCAGCCCGGCGTGACCAACCTGGCCATCACACAGGCGGTGGAGGCGCGCGGGTTCTACTACGCTCCCGATCCGTCCAGCCAGATCGCCTGTTCCATTGGCGGAAACGTCGCGGAAAATTCGGGCGGGGTGCACTGCCTCAAATATGGCCTTACTACCAACAACGTGCTCGGCGTTGAACTGGTACTGATGGATGGCGAAGTGGTCCGGCTGGGCGGGCGGCACATGGACGCCAGCGGCTTGGATCTGCTCGGCGTGATCGTCGGGTCCGAAGGCTTGCTAGGCGTGGTGACCGAAGTGACCGTGCGCATTCTGCCAAAGCCTGAAACTGCGCGCGCGGTGCTGGTTGGCTTTCCTGATGCTGAAAGTGCTGGGGCTTGCGTCGCACAAGTCATCGCCGAAGGCATTATTCCTGCAGGAATGGAAATGATGGACCGGCCCGCAATTCACGCGGCCGAAGCCTTCGTCAACGTCGGCTACCCGCTCGACGTAGGCGCGCTGCTGATCATTGAAGTGGATGGTCCAGGTGCTGAATGCGACCACCTGATCGGCGAAATCGCGCGGATTGCAGATGAGAACGGCGCGGTGACCAACCGCCTATCGCAAGATGAGGCCGAGCGCGTGGCATTCTGGGCCGGACGCAAGGCCGCGTTTCCGGCGGTGGGCCGCATTTCACCTGATTATTATTGCATGGACGGCACAATCCCGCGCCGCCGCCTGCCCGAAGTTCTGAGGCGCATGGAAGGTTTGTCGCAAAAGTACGGGCTGGGCGTGGCCAACGTCTTTCATGCAGGCGACGGCAATCTCCACCCGCTGATCCTTTACGATGCCAACGCGCCCGGCGAACTTGATCGCGCCGAGGAATTCGGCAACGAAATCCTGCGGCTGTGCGTCGAAGTGGGCGGTGTGCTGACCGGCGAACATGGCGTGGGCATCGAAAAGCGTGACCTTATGCCGGAAATGTTTTCCGAAGCAGATCTGAAGCAGCAGCAGCGCGTGAAGTGCGCCTTCGATCCGGGTCTGTTGCTCAATCCCGGCAAAGTGTTCCCGACACTCCACCGCTGCGCCGAACTGGGCCGGATGCACGTGCACCATGGTGCCCTCCCCTTCCCCGATCTGCCGAGGTTCTGATGGCGATTCTCGAACCCCGCGATGCGCTGGACCTCTGCCAGATTGTGGCCGATGCGGGTGCGCGCGGCGAAAAGTTGGAACTGCGCGGCGGCGGCACGCGCGCCGACATTGGCGCGCTGCGCGAGGCCACAATCGTTTCGTTGCAGGCTATTGCAGGCGTCGTCGATTACGATCCTGCCGAACTCGTGCTGACTATCCGCCCCGGCACGCCGCTGGCAGACGTGCAGGCGCTAGTGGCAAGCGAAGGGCAAATGCTCGCGTTCGAACCATGGGGTAACACTGGCGCGACCATTGGCGGCACCGTGGCAGCAGGCGTTGCTGGTTCGCGGCGCGTAACCGCTGGCAGCGCGCGCGATCACCTGCTCGGCTTGACTGTTGTTTCTGGCCGGGGCGAACTGTTCGTGGCGGGCGCCAAGGTGGTGAAGAATGTCACCGGGTACGATCTGCCCAAACTGATGGCAGGTTCCTGGGGTCGGCTTGGCGCGATGACCGAACTTACGCTCAAAGTTTTGCCACGTCCGCGCGTGACAGTCACCCTGATGGCGCAAGGCTTGTCTCCTCGCGCGGCGCACGCAGCAATGTCGTGCGCGCTTGGCAGCAATGCCGATGTTTCGGCCGCAGCGCACCTTTCGCGCGGGATCACGTTGTTGCGCGTTGCGGGATTTGCCCCATCCGTCACCGCACGGTGTGCGACACTTCCGGTCCTGCTGCGTGATCACTGTGCCCTGCAACAGTTGGACGAAGCAGAAGCCGCACCGCTGTGGGCCGAAGCGATGACCGGCGCGCAGCTATCCGGCGCGATCCGCTGGCGGATTCACCTGCCCCCGCGCCATGCGCCTGATCTGCTAGAAGCCCTTGCGCCGTGGGGCATCGACTGGGCGATGGACTGGGGCGGCGGCCAAGTGTGGGCCGCTTTAGATGATTCAACTGCAATAGTGCGCGAAATTGCGTCACAGTTTGGAGGCGAGGCCGCACTGGTGCTCGCCAATGTGGATATGCGCAGCGCCGTTCCGGCATTCCAACTGCGCGCGCCCGGCGTTTCCGCGCTGGAGCAGCGCGTGCGCCGCGCATTTGATCCCATCGGCGTGTTCGCTACAGGTCGCTTTTCGGAGGATGTCCATGCAGACTCGCTTTCCGCCTGAGGCGCTGGCCGATCCGGCAATGCGCGCCTCGGAAGAGGTGATCCGCAAATGCGTACACTGCGGCTTTTGTACCGCCACCTGCCCCACGTATGTCCTACTGGGCGACGAGTTGGATAGCCCGCGCGGACGCATTTACTTAATGAAGGAGATGCTTGAAAACAACCGCGAGCCGAGCGCGGAAGTGGTCAAGCACGTGGATCGCTGCCTGTCATGCCTCTCGTGCATGTCTACTTGCCCCTCGGGCGTAAATTACATGCATCTGGTCGATCATGCCCGCGCTTATATCGAGGAGAGGTACAAACGCCCGGCTTCTGAACGCTTTTTCCGCCGCTTGCTGGCGTATGTCTTGCCCCATCCCGGTCGCTTCCGTCTGGCCCTGACCTTTGCGCCGCTGGGGCGCCCGTTCCAACCATTGCTGCGCCGTTTTGCTTCACTGCGCCCGCTCGCCGCGATGCTTGAAATGGCACCGTCGCACATTCCCGCGACTGCCTTGGCCCAATCGACCCGCATCCCGCAGAGCAAGGGCCGCGTCGCCTTGCTGCAAGGTTGCGCCGAACCGGTCTTGCGCCCACAATTCCGCGAAGCGACCGTGCGATTGCTCAACCGCTGCGGACATGACGTGATTTTTGCGCCCGGCGAAGGATGCTGCGGGGCGCTGGTGCACCACATGGGCCGCGAGGACGACTCACTCAACGCTGCGCGCCGCAACATTGATGCGTGGATGAACGAAATTGATGGAGAAGGCCTCGACGCGATCATCGTCACCGCATCAGGGTGCGGCACCACGATCAAGGATTACGGCTTCATGCTGCGGTCAGATCCCGCCTATGCGGAAAAGGCCGCGCGCATCAGCGCACTGGCCATGGATGTGAGCGAGTTCCTCGCGCAGATCGAACTTCCCAGCGGCAATGCACGCGGGTTGACCGTCGCTTATCATCCGGCCTGCTCGTTACAGCACGGGCAAAAGGTTATCGAGGCTCCCAAGCGCCTGCTCGAACAAGCAGGCTATAACGTCCGCATCCCGACTGAGGCCCACTTGTGCTGTGGCTCGGCGGGCACATACAACATTCTGCAACCTGAAATTGCCGACCAACTGGGGCAGCGCAAGGCAGGCAACATCGATCGTCTTGACGCCGATCTAGTCGCCACAGGAAACATCGGCTGCGCCACGCAGATTGCGCGCTTTTCAGGCCTACCGGTCGTTCACACTGTCGAACTGCTGGATTGGGCCACTGGCGGCCCTGCCCCGGCTTCGCTCAAACATTTACCCTTGGAGCATCACCAATGACTCAACGCAGTATCTCGCTCGAACAAGCGCAATCCATCGTGGCAGCCGCGCTTCAGGAAGGCCGCAGGCTCTCGCTCAAACCGCTGAGCGTGGTCGTGCTTGATCCGGGCGGGCATTTGATTGCTTTTGCGCGTGAGGACAATTCATCGAACTTGCGCCCGCAGATCGCCACGGCCAAGGCTTCGGGCGCATTGGCCCTCGGCGTGTCGTCGCGCGTGATTGCGGAGATGGCGGTCGAACGCCCCACCTTCATCACGGCAGCGGCAAGTCTCAATCCTGCCGGGATCGTTCCTGCCGCGGGCGGGATCCTGCTGCGCAATGCTGATGGCGCGGTGATCGGCGCCGTCGGCGTTACAGGCGATACCAGTGACAATGATGAGCTTTGCGCGCTTGCCGGTGCGGGCGCGGTTGGTTTGGCCAGTTGACGCGGCCGACAGTTGCACAAAACGCAGCCATATACGCCGATTTCGCAATTGCAGCATGGCACGCTGTAATGGATAAAGGAGGTGCCTTTCAGGCATCCTCTCCCAAACTTTCCAAGGGGGTCAGCGCAAGTTGGCCCCCTTTTTTTCCATTTTTTTGGATGCGGTAAGCCGGTGCCCTCCCCTGCCCGGTTTACCGTTTTCGGCGCAATTATTCCTTTTGACTTTCTGCCAGGGCAAGCAACGCCATGACGCCGTCCGGCAGGCTAAGATTGCGATCATCGCACCAAGTTACCAGACGATCGCGTTCAGGCGGAGACATGCGCATACTGATATGAATGGACCGCGCCGGTCCGCGTTGCGGCTTGCGCTTCGGAGTCATTCCGGCAATGCCACTGATTTGCGGAAAGTAGTTGGCCGGAAGCGTTGCAGGAGGCGTTTCTCGTGCAGGTGCTGTCTGAGGCGCTGCAACCGCCGTGGCAGCAACAAGGTTCTTCAGACGATCTGCCGCGCTGCCAGGTTGATCAAGCCGCTGCCGGGTTGAACCGATGATGTCACCCATGGCGCTTTTTTGCTGGCCTTTTTCAGACATTCGCAGCCTCCTTGGCCTGGATCTCATCAAGAATGTCTGCCAACACGCTTTGGGCAATCAGGCGCGCCTTCCCGGTCTTGGCAAGATTGCTCGCCTCGACCTCTGACAGCGTCATGCGAAAGTTCGACATCGCTCGAAATGCATCAAGGGCGTGCATCTGTTGGGTAAAGGTGGGCAATGCCAGCGCAATTTGGCTGTCGATTTCCCATTCAGCCTTGGATCGTGCCACCTGCCCTGTCTGGGTTATGAGCACCCGGTAGGGCACGCCGCGGCACATCTTCCCCAACATTTCGCTCGTCTCGACGGTCCGCTCAAGATCGAGCCGCGAAGAGCGGGTCGGAATGACCACAAAATCTGAATCCATGGCTGCGTAAGCTGTCTTGAAGTTCGAAGTTCCTTCGGAATCGACGATCACCAACTGCGCTTTTTCGCGCGCCTTTGCGATGGCAGCGCCAATATCGGCATCGCGCAGTTGTGAAGCGTCTTCAACCGTGATGCGGTTGGCCCCTGCCCTTCCCGCAGCCATCCGATCATGATGCCAGTTCATCAGGCTGTTCTGACGGTCAGCGTCCAGCATGCAAACCGAGCCGCCCAACGCTTCGAATTCGGATGCCAGCGCAAGAGCGAGTGTGGTCTTGCCAGCCCCTCCCTTACTTTGAGCAATCGTAATGACCGGCACGCTGACCTCCTGTGGGGTATGGACGCTGCACAATGTGCCGCGAGCCGCGCAACACACTTTGCGGTTGGGTTTGGAAGCGCAACACTGCTCGCTTAACAGTGCCCTAGCGCGTGCTGAGGCGAGGGGCAAGGCGCTTTCGCAGGTGATGTCGCGTCCGCGTTCTGGTGCGAATGCGCTTTGTATAGCGCAGTGTGCCTGTAACGCGCTGCACAATTCGCTGTACAATTCAGAAGCTAAGGCGTGGCCATAAAGAAGCGCATCATGCAGCCATACGCGAACCGCCGCGCAATCTGATAGCTTGACCAGTCGTACGGTAGGTTTTGCAACGAGCGGGGAAGGGCAGCCTAAACTCGAAACGGCAGCACAACGCAGCCAACAGATGCATGCATAACGATTGTCCTTGCGGAACCAGTCATCCAGCGGGGCAAGCAAGCGGAAGCACTGGACCAAAAGGATCTCAAAGAATGGCAACTGTGGCGGACACCGATATTTCAAAGCTCGATGCAGACACTTTGCTGGATCAATATCCATTGCCGGAATATCTGCGTGAGAACGTCCGTCCGGGGCTGGAAATGCTGCTCCAATCAGGTGCGGAAATGTCTGACCTGAATGCCAATGGCCGCGCGCGCCTCTTGTTCCAAATCCACGACGACCTTGGCAGGTTGAAGCAAATCACCGATGACCGTAAAAACAATCCGGAAATTGCAGACGTCGAAATCATCGAGCCGTTGTTCATCGTCGGATTGCCGCGTTGTGGCACCAGCGTTTTGCACGCACTGCTAAACGAAGACCCCAATGTTCGCGCGCCACTGCAATGGGAAATCGCATATCCTTCACCGCCGCCAGAGCGCGCAACTGAGTTAACTGACCCACGCATCAGCAAATACGATGCCTATCTCTGGGAACAATTCGGCGGAGACCCCAAGGAACTGCTCAAGGGGCATCCCTTGGGGGCGATGATCCCGCAGGAATGCGGATCCTTTATGACCAGTTCGTTCCAGAGCAGCAATTATTGCATGTTGCAGCGCCTGCCGCGCTTTTATGAATGGTTTCAGAGCGTTGACGCAACATTCCGCTATGAAGTTCACAAAATGTGGCTTCAGCAACTAAGCTGGAAAAACCCGCGCAAACATTGGGTCCTGAAAATTCAGGAGCACATGTACAAAATGAGAGAACTGCGCACCGTCTATCCCGATGCCATCTTCATTCAACCGCACCGTGACCCGACGCAAGTCGTCGCATCAATCTCGCAACTCATGTACGTCATACGCTCTCCCGCATATGACGAACCAGGCAAAGAGAAGATCGGACAGGAATTCCTGAGCCTCTGGTCTGACGGGATTGAGGCAATGATGGACTATCGCGCAAAAACACCAGACCTGCCGATCCACGACATGCGCTTCAAGGATCTGCTCACCGATCCAGTCGATACCATCCGCAAGGCCTACGCTCAATTCGGCCGTGAGCTAAGCGAGGAGGGCGCCCAAAGCGTGCTCCGCTGGCTCGATGAAAACCCCGCCGACAAGCATGGTAAGCGCAGCTACAGCCTCGAAGAATTCGGCCTCGACGAAGAAACTGTCCGCGACCGTTTTGCGCGTTACACGGAAACGTACCATGACTTTATCTGAAGCAGTCCCGCTGCCACAATGGTCCGACTATCTGCATCTGCTGGAAAAGGCTGACACGGTTCTCAACCTGCTGGCCGATCCTGCGGACCCACAGGCCCGACAGGAAGCCTACCGCCTGATGTTCATGGCACTGGCGGCCGGCTTTCAGAGCACTTTTGTCGATCCTGATCACCCAGAATTCGTTTGCTCGGTCAGCAACGTGATGAACAGCGTAGGCGTCAATCCCGATTTCATCTACGGCTCGGCGTCCATTCGGGGGGAGGGGGCCTACCGCCTCAGCGGCAAACGCGGGACCGGCGTCTTCGTCCTGTTCGACATCAACGCCGGTTCAATCGGTGTCCTCGACGCATTCGGTCCATCTGTGGGCTTCATTGATCTCGATGAATGCACACTGGGTGACGATGGCAACTTCGAAATCCTGATCAGCGCCGAACGGCCTGACGGCTACACAGGTGATTGGGTCATGCTCGATCCGCGCGCCTGCAACATTTCAGTACGCCGCGCCTATTATAACTGGGGAACCGAAGAAGAGGCTAAAATCGCTATTGAGCGTGTGGATCGCCATATCGGCCCGTCGCGTCTTGATGCCACAGAAATCGCACGGCGGTTGACCGCGCTCTCAACCTTTGTCGAACGCTATGTCGGCTTCGCCATGGGCTATGGCGCAAGGCAACGCACGCAAAGCTTGGTCAACAAGCTGGAGCATGACGATTGGGCAGGGCGGGGCGGTCTTGCAGGCCAGCACTATTATCAAGGCATCTTCGCCCTTGAACCGGGGCAGGCGATGATCATCGAAACCGAATTACCCGAAACTGTGCGATACTGGAACATCCAACTCAACGATCCGCTGTGGAACACGATTGACTGGTTCAACCGCCAAAGCAGCCTGAACGCCGCACAGGCCACACTCGACAGTGACGGCGTGTTCCGCGCGGTAATCGCAGCCGAAGACCCCGGCGTGCCCAATTGGCTCGATTGTGGCGGCCACCTGACCGGTTCGCTGATGCACCGCTGGACGCAAGCGAGTTCCGGACCAGAACCGCGCCTGCGCGTTGTCGATGCCGCTAAAGTCCGTGACTATTTGCCCGCAGATACGCCGATCGTCACACCAGAGGAACGCCAGCAAACGCTGCGCCGTCGCCTACGCGGCGCGCAATGGCGCCACCGCTGGTAAACATGTGGGGAAGGGGAGGGGTAACACGCCCCTCCCGGATCAGCCACTTACGTGCGGAATGATCTCAGAACCCACCCAGCGAAAGAAATCGAGATATTCCTCGACATCCCGGAGCGGGGGAAGGGGAATGTTGGTTTCAGTCACACCTTGCCCCGCCAGCCATCCGCACAAATCAATGGCCTTCTGTGCGTCCCAACTGCCCACCGTATTTTCGGCATTGGTTTCAACATGGCCTTCGCCCACGCGCATCGCTTCGATCGGGAAGTACAGCCCCAGCGGACGGCCATCATATTCCGGCTGTGAGCGGATAAAGTCCATTATTTCCGGAAACTTGTCGGGTTGGCTGAAGGCCGGTTGCCAACCATCGCCCCATTTGGCCACACGCTTCCACGGTGCTTCGCTATCACCGCCGAACCACAGCGGGATCCGCCCGTTTACGGGTTTCGGTTCATACCGCACGTCGCGGAAATTCACGTATTTCCCTTCGAACACCGGATCATCATCATACCACAGCGCGAGCATGGCCTGCACATATTCATCCATCATTTTGCCACGTTCATGGAATGGCACGCCCAACATTTCGAATTCATCTTTCAGCCAACCCACGGCGACAACCGGAATGGCGCGTCCGGCACTGTACCAATCGAGCGTTGACCACGCCTTGGCCTGAACGATGGCGTGTTGCAGCGGCAGGATGGTGATTGACGATGCGAGATGGATGTTCTCGGTCATCCCCGCCACAGCCGAAAGTGCGCCGGTGCCGTGGTGCCAGAACGCACCGCTGAGCGCGAGATGATCGTTGGGAATCAAAAAATGCTCGCCCAGCACAGCTCGGTGAAACCCAAGCGTATCAACCAGTTGCATCGTGCGCTTGACGTCTGCTGCGCCCATGGTCTTTTCCCAAGGCTGGCACAAAGCCGGAATTTCAAGCGCGCGCGGAATCGCCATGTTGATTTTCATGCTTTCAGCCTCATCAGAAACGCACGCCATTTGGCTGCGGGCCATTGTTGCAAGACATGTGCAGGATTGCACCTAATCCGTGTCCTGTCCGGTGGCAGGCGCGCCGGATCTTGGTTTTGGCAAAGACCGTCGCGGATCAACAATGGAGAGCTGGCCCATGGACCTTGGCATTTCAGGCCGTCGCGCGCTGATCGCAGGATCGAGCAGCGGTATCGGTGCGGCGATTGCCGCCGCCTTGGCGCAGGAGGGCGTGGAAGTTATCGTCCATGGCCGCAGTGCTGAAAGCGCAGAGTCTGTGTGCAACGCGATCAAGACCCAAGGCGGCAAAGCGACGGCAGTACTCGCCAAGCTGGACGACCCTGTTGAAGTGGCTCGTCTGGCAACCGAAGCCATGGCCACGGGACCGGTCGACATCCTGATCAACTGCGCAGGCGCGGCGTCTGAATCGCATCGCTGGTTCGGCGCACCTGCCGACGCCTGGCAGCGCCAGTTCCAGACATCGACCTTCTATGCAGTGCAATTGATTCAGGCGATGGTGCCCGCGATGCGAGAACGCGGATGGGGCAGGGTGCTCAACGTCAGCAGCGGCGCGGCTTATCGCGCAATAGTGAACCATCCCGAATATGGTGCGGCAAAGCTTGCGCTTCATTCGATGACCGCGAGCCTTTCGGCCGAATTGGGTGACTGCGGTGTAAACGTGAATACGCTAGTATCCGGCCCGGTGATGACACCCAACACCATGCAATCAATCGCCAACAGCGCCGCTGCTCACGGCTTTACCGAAACCGGATCGGCGCTCGAAAAGCGTGTGATCGAAGACGTGTGGCGCGCCAACATTCCGCTCGGACGCATGGGCCGCGTGGAAGAACTGGCCGACGCAGCGTGTTTCCTCGTGTCGGGGCGCGCGTCCTACATTACCGGCGCAGCTCTGCGCGTCGATGGCGGATCAGTTGGCTGCATCGCCTGAACGGTGGGGGGAGGGGGGGCTAATCCCTCCCGCAAATCAGTGCTGAATGATGATCTTGGCATAGGGGCAGCCAGCCTGCGCCGCCCATGCCTCATCCGCACGATCAAACGCATAAACAGCGGTATCGACCGTAAGTCCCTTGTCCACGGCAAGTGCCATCAGGCGATCGAAGGCCGCCTGCCGTTCCGCAGCGGGGCGCTGCCCGGTGCCAACGCCAATATGGCTGCGGAATACCAGATCGCGCAGTGACAGCGTAACCGTCTGACCCGCCTGAACGCCAATGCTCATCATGCGCGCGCCGGGGCGCGTTGCGCGCATCGCCGCTTCTGCGGGAGGGCCGTAGATTACGTCCAGCACTACATCGAAGCCGCCATTGGAGGCCGCTTTCAACGCCGCCTCATCATCGCCGGTGCCAAGCTGAACTGTATCGTCTGCCCATCCGCGCGCGACCAGCGTCGCAAGCTGTTCAGCATTGCGCGCGGCTGCCACAATCCGGCCAGCGCCGAAAATCTTGGCGAGTTGCAAAGCGATCTGACCAACCGGCCCTGTCGCCCCCAAAATCAGTACATTGTCCCCAGCGCGGATATGCGCTTCTTCCAACGGCATAAGGGCGCCAGTGCCCGAAATGGCGAGCGCGATAACCTGATCGTCGCTCAATTGTGGCGGGAAGGGCCAAACTTCTGCCACAGGAACCAGTGTCTGTTCAGCAATCGCGCCGAACGGTGCGACGCTATGACCAAAGTAAACCCGTGTGCCATCGGCCAAAGTGCCCGTGCCTTCGCCGCCAGCCACATATGCTCCGGTGACAGGACCGAAAAATCCTTTCGCGCGCATCAAATCGGTAGGGCCAATGCCCGCCGCGCGCACGTCGATCACTGTAAATCCGTCAGCCGGGGCAGGGGCCTCGCGCTCGGCCAGCGTAAAGCTGCCGTCGCTGGCGATCATTGCAGCTTTCATCGGTCGAAGCCTCATCTTTGAAATGAAAAGGCCGCCCGCGCTATCTGCGCAGGCGGCCCGTAAATGGTGTTGAGATCAGTACGCGCCGGGAGGCGAAATGCCATCGGCACCAGCCAAATTGCGGCCATAGATTTCGTAACCAATGGTCGGGATGTTCTGGATGTGGCGCGTCGCCATCGACACGTCACGCCAGTAGCGGTTGAGTGGCTTGTCGAGCGAGAACGCAGAAGAACCCGCTTGGAACATCACAGATTCACTGGCCGCATGGACAAGCTCGATCATCTGCGCACCAGCGGCGCGGTGCATCGCCTTTTCGGCCAGTGTGAATTCCTCACCCATCGCAACCCGGTCGAGCTTTGTGGTCAAGTCAAACAGGATCAGCTTGGCTGTGTTGACCATGGCCGCGGCTTCACCGAGATCGCGCATATACGCGCCCGAGTTGTTGCGCGACGTAATGAACGTTGTCAGCACAGGCTTCTTTTCCGCTTCGGCAGCGACGATTTCGACCATCGCTTCGACCGCGCCAATCAGCTGTGCAATGCCGGTGGTACGAACCACAGGGACCGCGGGAAGCATGTCGGACGGAGAACCGAAGTGACGCTTGGTCGTATCGATCTGGCCAGCACGCTCATTCATCAGCATCATCTGGCCATCGGGGATGAACACGTTTTCGGCGATTGCCGTGTCAGAACCGGTGCCCTGCATGCCGGATACGAACCAGCTGTCGACGATAGTCATCGAATCCATTGGCAGGTAGCACATGTTGATGCCGGGCGTGATCGGACCATCATAGTCTTCAAGCACCACGCCCTGCTGAGCCCAAGTCGATTGACGCGAGCCGGACATATATGGCCACTTGCCATTGATGATCCAGCCACCATCGACCTTGCGGGCCTTGCCGGGAGGGTTGTATGCACCGCATACAGGCTGAGGGCCATCGCCGAAAACGGCATCCTGCACTTCGTCAGAGGCCAGACTGGTAATCCAGCTGGTGCCGTTGATGATCTGCATTACCCAGCTGACTGCAGGATCGCCCTTGGCGATTTCGATCTGTACGCGGCAGAAATCTGTGGTGGAAAGGCCAACGCCGCCAAGCCGCTTGGGCACCAACAATTGCAGCAGGCGATTTTCTTTCAGCGCCTTGTCAACGGCCGGGGTCGGCGCGCGAAGCTTTTCACCTTCAGGCGCTTCTTTTTGAAACAAAGGACGCAGGCTGCGGGCGATTTCGACATATTTGTCCGCCACGTCCTTTGGCGCGAAGCTGCCAATGGCATCGACGTTAAGTTTGGCAACGGTAGCCATCAGTTCGTCCTTTCTTTCGATTCGGCACGGTAGCCGACAGTCTGCAAAGCCCATTGAAGTATGTGTTCGGGCGATTCATTCCAACTGCGCATCCAGTTTTCGTCAGCTGGTACAACCAACGTGCTGAGTTGCAGCCTCACAAGAGTTTCGATCAGCAAATCACGGTTGATCGGTTCGCCGGATTTCTGTTCAAGGTAATCCATGGTCGGTTCCAGCGCATCACGCACTGCCGCTTGGTGGCGGGAAAAGTGCGTGCGCAGGAATTCGAGATGGAACGCAGGTTCAACTTCAAAAATCCGCTCAGGCGAACGGTCGACAGTAAAGTGTGCAAAGAACTGCATCACTGCTCGGAACCGGTCCATTGGGTCTGTGGTCGCTGCCGAAACTTCGGATATGCCTTGTTCAAAGCTTGAGCAGACATATTCCGATACAGCCGCCAGCACGTCTTCTTTCGAAGCGAAGTAGCGATAGAGCGTGCCGCGTGACACGCCGCTGGCATCGCTGATGTCCCGCATCGACAGACGGCGTGCACCCACACTGCGAATGGCGCGCAACGTGCCTTCCAGAATTTTCTGGACGCTGGCATATTGTTCGCCGACGGCTGTGCCGCCCCATTCGCCGTGTGGTAACAGCTTCACCCGTTTGCCTCCAGTTCAGCAAGATTGTGCGGCACGCTGACATATCCCGGAAGATGCTGTCCACCGTCCACATTAATCAGTTCGCCGTTGACGAAGCGCGACATTTCCGATGCGAGGAACACGACTACGGGGCCAATGTCATTCTCCGGATCACCCGCGCGCTTAAGCGGGTTGCTGGCAGTCGCCATTTCAAGGAAACCAGGCACATTCTCTGCCAGATCAGCGAATACCTGCCCCATGCCGGTGGGTGCAATCGCGTTGGTTCGAATATTGTACCGTCCCCATTCGACCGCGGCCGAACGGGTAAGGCCAAGAATTGCGCCCTTGTTCATGTTATAATCGCTGTGCAGCCAGGCACCGGTCTGCGCATCGATGGAATAGAAGGTGACAATCGAACCGCCGCCGCGCGCTTTCATGTGCGGAAACGCGGCGCGCATGGCCCACCAGCTACCGTAGGTTCCAATCTTGAGAGTTTCCTCAAGCATGTCGTCGGTCTTGTGTTCAAGCAGGATATTGGGCGAAAGCGCCGAAGCATTGAGCACCAGCGTATCAAGGCCGCCGAATTCGGCAACAGCGCGCTCGACCATGCTGACGACCTGATCCTTGATGGCCATGTCCGCCGAAATGCCGACAGCGCGCACACCAAATTCTTCGCGGATTTCGGCGGCGACACGCTCAGCTGCCGCGCCATCGCGGCCGGTGATCAGCAGATGCGATCCTTCGCGTGCCATACGGCGGGATATGCCGTGGCCGAGGCCCTTTGCGCCGCCGGTGACGATCGCAACCTTGTCTTGCAACAGGCCGGTCATGCGGCAGTCTCGCGCAGGGATTCGATCAACAGCTTATCCATCTCCATCCTTTCCTGGCAGCGATCCTGCGTCAGCACATAGCCGCGCGTCGCGCCGTTATTATCAATAAACAAGAATTTGAGGCCCGATTCTCCGTCTTCATCCAGCTTCCACTCTCCATCAATAGTGGCAGGTTTGGGAAGAAGTACTATCGGGTAGGTTGTCGTTTTTACCTGCACAGAGAGCGTAGGGAACCGAATGTCTGTGGGCGTTCCCAGCACGCTTGGTGCAATTGCACGCGCAGCCGCCATAATCGGGGTGACGTAGGCCGCAAGGCCTTGGGGATATTCTGCGCAATCGCCAATCGCGAAAATGTCGGGATCGCTGGTCTGGCCGGTCTGATCGACCTTGATACCCCGGCCTATATCCAGGCCGGCATCCCGCGCGAGATCGGTGTTGGGCCGCAAACCGACCGCTGAAAGCACAACATCGGCGAGGATTTCAGTGCCATCATCGAGCACGGCGCGAATGCCGCCGGCATCGTTCTTGTGAATGGCCACGACCTTGCGGCCAAGATGCCATTCGACGCCGTGTCCCGCCAGCGTTTCACGTACCACATCGCCAACCGGCGCGGGCACAAGCTGTGCCAGCGGATGACCCAGCATGTCCACGACCACCGGCTTGTAACCCGTGGTCACCAGATCATTGGCAAATTCCGTACCGACAAGGCCTGCGCCCATTACCAATACGCGCGCGCCATCGGGCAGCTTTTCGCGGAATTCGCGATAATGATCGAGCGTGTTGACCGCAATCGCAAGATGCGCGGCATCGCCATCAATTGGTGGGCGGATTGGGTCCGCTCCCAATGCCAGCACCAGCTTGTCGTAGAAGATCGGTCCGCCGGTCGTCAGCAGCACTTTGCCTTCGCGGTCCAGCCCTTCGGCCATACGCCCGGCGCGCAAGTCCAGCTTGAGCTGCGCGGACATCTTCTCACCCGACGTGGTGATCAAGGTGTCAGCGACCTTGCCCTTGGCGAGCGCGGTCGACAAGGCGGGCTTCGAATAGAAGTGCCCGTCATCATGAGTGACCAGCGTCAGGCTGGCGTCCGGCGCGAGTTTTCTCAACTCACGCAGGACGCCATAGCCTGCAAGGCCACTGCCTACGACGACGACATGCGGTGCAGGGGTTGTGGTCATGGGATCAGAGGAAGATCGCCAGGTTCGACATGCCCAGCGTTGCCTGATCGACGATGATCTCACGCCGCGCCAGCTTGTACGCGCCGTCAACCAACCGCCAGATGTCACGACGTTCTGCGCTCAATGTTTCATTGTGCGCAACATCGAACCGGCTACGTTCAACATAGAGGTAGCTCGACACTTCGTATTCGCCAACCGTTTCGCATTCAGCAACGCGGGTGTTGGTGACAAAGCGACGGGTGCGTGACGGTGGATCTTCGGCCCACGCGCTTTTCGAAAGACGCCCGGTGCGCATCAGAATCGACTGATAGTTGTCGTCAAAATGCATCATCGTGCGCATCACGTCACGGTCCTTGTTCGGGCCGCTGCGCGTCAAGCGGACAGGCGCTGTATAGAGGAGATCCTCTTGCAGCATGGCCACCCAATCATCGAACCGCCGCTCATCCAGAGCGGCAGCTTCGTCGTAAAGCGTTTCGAGAATGCGGTTGTAGATTTCCGAACCGAGTGGAACCCGGTTCTTGGAAACCAAACCTCTCATCACGCCTGCCTTTTCGACAGCCGCGGTCGCGTAATTTACCATTATACGTCCTCTCTTAAGACCGTCGAAGCTCAGGCGTCTGCCATCAGGTTGTAATAGGCCATCCACCAGTTCCACTGGGTGTCGTCCTTGGTAAAGCCTGGATAAAGCAGCCCGCCGCCCTTCCAGCCTTCAGGACGTTCATGCCCGTGAAGTGCCTGATACTTCAAGGTTATGTCCTTGCTAACCACGCCACGCGCATTGCGCATGATCTGCGGCCAGGTATCGGCATCGTCCTGTTCGATGATGCCCGACGTACCGGTCTGCTGGATGCTGTTCTGCAGCATGTCGCGCTTGACCTGCTCTGGGGCATCCTTTTCCGCGAAGATGAAGTTGATGAATTCCACCTTGTCTGGACCACGCGGCACATAGGTGTGCAAGGCCAAGGCACCCGACGAACCACCATCAGTCCGCGGCGCAAAAATGAATGCGACGAGGATGTTGGGGAACAAGCCGCCGACTTGCGGTGGGATTGTTGCAAGCTGCTCAACCTGATCTTCCGACAAGTTCTTGAACAGTTGGGGGATCAGTTCCTTGGTGATGCCCGGAGGCGGCAGCATGTTCAGACGTTCTTCGACCGACTTGCCTTCAAAGCTGATGTCCGAAAACATCTTGAAGGTCTGTGCTGCTTCGAGGCAGCGCAGCGAGTGGCCCTGTTCACAGCTGACATCAACGCCGTACATACCCGGCGCATTGTCATAAATCGATTCAGCCGTGCCGCCCATCACGCCACCTTCCATCAGCGAGCGATGAAGCGTGAGCGTGTGAAAACCGTCCGAACCCGATTGTTCGCCGGGGATCTTCCAATTGCAAGGCAGCATGAAACGCTGTGGTGGGCCGAGCATTTCAAGGCCCGAATCCGTGCGGCAGAACAACTGGTCAAGATAGTACTTCATGTCGCCGAGATATTCGTCGAACGAAGGACCGTCGATTTCCCATGTTGCAAAGATCAGGCCGCCATAGACCTGCACGCGCGCCTTCTTCAGGCCGAGCTGCTCTTTGCTCATCTGATTGCCGTGCATCTGTTCTTTTTCAACAGGCGCGCCAATAAAGCTGCCGTCCGGACGGAACGCCCAGCCATGATAGATGCAGCGGTGCGCATGGGCGTTGCCAGCTTCGGCAGTGCACACTTTCATGCCGCGATGCGGACAGACATTGAGCGAAACATGGATTTCATTGTTACGATCGCGGGTGACGATCACTTGATCTTCACCCATGTCGCGGACCACGAAATCACCCGCATTGGGGATTTCGGTGTCATGGGCCAGAAGCAGCCACGTCTTGGCGAAGATGCGCTCCATCTCCAGCTTGTACAGTTCTTCGTCGCTCATCACGCGCAGCGCGACTTCGTTTGTGTCCCGCCTTACGAGATCATCAAGTGTCGCACCATCAGACAGCGTGAACGTTGCTTTTTGAAGCATGATCCTCTCCCACCGAATCTATAAAAAATTCTATTGCCACCTTGTACAGGTTGAACGAAAGGTGTTCAACCTGTAATTGCCATTCGGAGAGGAGAAAACCATGTCCAAACGCTTGAAGGTAGTGATCGATAAGCCCGCATGCTGCGGCTATGGGGTTTGCGCCGAAATCTGCCCCGAAGTCTACAAGCTCGACGAGAACGGTATCGTCTATGTTGATGACGAAATTGTTCCCGAAGGCCTTGAAGAACGGGCAAAAGAAGGCGCCGACGCATGCCCGCAAGCGGCGCTGGCGCTTGTTGACGCCTGACGCATTTGGCTCCGGTCGGCACGATGCCGCCGGAGCCAAATCCGCTTATTTTTCCATCTGCCCTGCAAGAACAGGGACGACACGCTGTGATTCGGGGATGGCATCGACGCCGATCCTGCGATCAATTTCCTCTTCGAACCAGTAGAGCGCCCGCTCCTGATATCCAAAGGTCAGATTCGGGATCGTGCCCTGCGTGAGCGACCGCTGGATCGATTCGAACAGGCACAAATCTTCTGACAGGATGTTGCGCACAATGCCGTCCATCGCCTCCCAGTGGGCGCTATCCTCTTCGCTTTCCACATCCCAGCCCATCAGCCGGACTTCCATGATCGACTTGTCCTCGCCTGCTGGCCAGAAGCCCTGAAGCGAAAATCCGATCGGATCGAGCGAATAGAATGTGTTGGGAAAGGTCGGCAACGCGATGGTGCAATCGCGGAACACGTCCGCAATGTCGTCAGGCTTGAACAGACTAGGCTGAAAAAGTGATTCGCCCTTTTTCTTGCGCGTGCCAAAGCGCATGTGCCCGTTGGCAAACAACGCGATCACAAAGCTTTGTGAATTAAGGTGCGGGGCCAGCGTCTTGGCGTGGACCGTGGCAACGTGGTAGATTTCGAGGAAGTTGTGCAACGCCAGCTTCCAGTTGCAGTTCATCTCGACCAGCAGCCGCTTTTTCACGACCATCTTTTCGAGCGGATAGCCTTCCTTCTGGGCGGCCTGCGGGGCCATGAAATCAGCAAGAGGACCCGCATTTTCATCGAAATTGATGAAGATCATCCCGCGCTCCACTTCGCAGCGCACAGGGATCAGGCCATTCTTCGCTTTATCGAGGCACGAAAAGTCATGCTGGTCAGGCACCGACTTGAGATCGCCCTCAAGCGAGTAGCCCCACGAGTGATAGGGGCAGACGAACCGCATGGCGCGGCCCTTTTGCTCCAGCAGCAATGCCGATCCGCGGTGACGGCAGGAATTGTGGAACGCGCGGATCTGGTTGTCCTTGGCGCGCGAAATGATGACCGACTGGCCGAGCTGTTCAAACAGATAATACGAACCGGGTTCGGGCAATTCGGAAACATGGCCGACCATCAGCCAGTTTCGCATCCACATCCGTTCATGCTCCAACCGGGCAAAGCCGGGATCGGTATAACGGCTGGAAGGAACGGGCGGCAGGTACGGGAAATCAGCCGGATGGTCTGCGCGAACAAGTTGCGCTTCCATCGTGGTGTTCAGACGTTCAAGCGTGTCAGTACGCATCGCATATCTCCTGCGAAAAAGGGTTGGCGCGATTTAGGCGTCGGCCATCTTCGAAGCGGCGGGATCGCCCGGCTCCACAGCGCCAAAGCAGCTTTGGGCAAGGAAGCTGCAGCTGTATTCGCGCACTTCGGTGAACTTGCCATCGCGCATCTTGAACACGAAATGATAGGCGTTGTTGTATCGGCGGCCGTTGAGCATTTCCATATCGGTTTCAGCTTCAACCGCAACCCGGTCGCCTTCCGCAGTCATTTCCAGAACTTTAAGCTGGATGGGCGATTTCAGCACGGTCGACATGGTTGTCGGCACCTTGGAAAACTGCTCACGATCCCAGTTATACAGCAACCATTCGGGTTGGCGCGCCATCGTCATGAAGTTGAAGTCTTCATTGGTGGTTGCAAGAA
>CAMTWP010000009.1:0-66037 GCA_947085475.1 uncultured Novosphingobium sp.
TCATCATGGGCTCCGAATCGGGTGTGCTGCCGGTGCCGGAAAACAAGATCGTTCGCAAGTGGCGCCTGCAGCCCGGCAAGATGTTCCTGATCGATCTGGAGCAGGGCCGCATGATCGACGACGAGGAGCTCAAAGCCAACCTCGCCAACACCAAGCCTTACAAGCAGTGGATCGAAAACCTGCGCATCCGCCTGGACGACGTGGAAACGCCGGTGGCCGGGGAATCCGCGCAGGAGCTGCCGATCGGCCAGACCGAACCACAGTCCACCGGCAGCGAGCGCGTGGCGCCCGAGCTGCTGGACCGCCAGCAGGCCTTTGGCTACACCCAGGAAGACCTCAAGTTCCTGATCAGCCCGATGGCGGCCAACGGCGAAGAAGGCATTGGCTCCATGGGCAACGACAGCCCGCTCGCGGTGCTGTCCGACAAGGACAAGCCGCTCTACAACTACTTCAAGCAACTGTTTGCGCAGGTGACGAACCCGCCGATCGATCCGATCCGCGAAGAATTGGTGATGTCGCTGGTAAGCATGATCGGGCCGCGCCCGAACCTGCTTGGACAAGACGCTGGCAGCCACAAGCGCCTTGAAGTCGATCAGCCGATCCTGACCAACGAAGACATCGCCAAGATCCGCTCGGTTGAAGCGGCGCTTGATGGTGCGTTCCGTACCGGCACGATTGACACGACCTGGGCCGCTTCGTCCGGGGCTGATGGTCTTGAAATGGCGATCAAGGAAATGTGCTGGGCCGCCACCGAAGCGGTGCTGGCTGACAAGAACATCCTGATCCTGTCGGACCGTGGCCAGAACGAAGATCGCATTCCCATGCCAGCGGCGCTGGCCACGGCTGCGGTGCACCAGCATCTGGTGCGTCAGGGCCTGCGCATGCAGACCGGCCTTGTCGTTGAAACCGGCGAAGCGCGCGAAGTGCATCACTTCTGCGTGCTGGCAGGCTATGGCGCTGAAGCGATCAACCCGTACCTCGCGCTGGAAACGCTGGAGCAAATCCGCGTTGCCAAGGAACTGCCGCTTGAGCCCAAGGATGTAAAAAAGAACTACATCAAGGCCATCGGCAAAGGCATCCTCAAGGTCATGTCCAAGATGGGCATTTCGACCTACCAATCCTACTGCGGCGCTCAGATCTTCGACGCGGTCGGCTTGTCGAGCGAATTCATCGAAGCATACTTCACCGGTACGGCCACCAGCATCGAAGGCGTTGGCCTTAAGGAAGTCGCGGAAGAAACCGTGCGCCGTCACGCTACGGCCTATGGCAACAACCCGATTTACAAGAAGATGCTCGATGTTGGCGGCATGTACCAACTGCGCTTGCGCGGTGAGGAACACGCTTGGACGGCATCTAACATTGCCAACCTGCAACACGCGGTGCGCGGCAATACGTCTGAAAAGTACAAGGAATTTGCCCAGTCGATCAACGATCAGTCCGAACGTCAATTGACCATTCGCGGGCTGATGGAATTGAAGAAGGCTGATCAGCCTATCGACATTTCCGAAGTTGAACCCGCCAGCGAAATCGTCAAGCGTTTCGCCACGGGCGCAATGAGCTATGGCTCGATCAGTTGGGAAGCGCACACCACGCTGGCTGTGGCGATGAACCGTATTGGTGGCAAATCGAACACCGGCGAAGGCGGTGAAGATCCTTCGCGGTTCAAGCCGATGGCCAATGGCGATTCCATGCGCTCGGCGATCAAGCAGGTCGCTTCGGGCCGCTTCGGCGTGACCGCAGAATACCTCGTCAATGCTGACGATGTTCAGATCAAGATGGCGCAGGGCGCAAAGCCCGGCGAAGGTGGTCAGTTGCCGGGCGACAAGGTCGACAAGACCATTGGCAAGACGCGCCACTCCACACCGGGTGTCGGCCTGATTTCGCCGCCGCCGCACCACGACATCTACTCAATCGAAGATCTCGCGCAGCTCATTCACGATCTCAAGAACGTGAACACGGGCGCGCGCATTTCGGTCAAACTGGTGTCTGAAGTGGGCGTTGGCACGGTGGCTGCGGGCGTTTCGAAGGCGCGCGCCGATCACGTGACGATTTCGGGCTACGAAGGCGGCACGGGCGCATCGCCGCTCACCTCGCTGACGCACGCAGGGTCGCCATGGGAAATCGGCCTTGCTGAAACCCAGCAGACGCTGTTGCTCAACAACTTGCGCAGCCGTATTTGCGTGCAGGCCGATGGCGGCATCCGCACCGGACGCGACGTTGCGGTTGCTGCGCTGCTTGGCGCCGATGAGTTCGGCTTTGCCACCGCACCGCTGATTGCGGCGGGCTGCATCATGATGCGCAAGTGCCACTTGAACACGTGTCCGGTCGGCGTTGCGACGCAAGACCCTGAGCTGCGCGCGCGCTTCACCGGTCAGCCGGAACATGTGATCAACTACTTCTTCTTCGTAGCTGAAGAATTGCGCGCGATCATGGCCGAGATGGGCTTCCGTACCATTGCCGAAATGGTCGGTCGGGTGGATCGCCTCGATACCAACAAGGCGATCCATCACTGGAAGCTTGAGGGCATCGATCTATCCAAGCTGCTGCACAAGGTTGAGCCGGTTGAGGGCACGACCCTGAACTGGAGCGGCACTCAGGATCACGGCCTCGAAGCGGCGCTTGATCAAGACCTGATCAAGGCCAGTGCTGCGGCGCTGGACAGCGGGCAGGCTGTGCGTCTCGAACGCAGTGTGAACAACGTAAACCGCACGGTCGGCGCGATGCTTTCGGGCGTCGTTGCCAAGAAGTATGGCCACAAAGGCTTGGCCGACAACACCGTCCACGTCTCGTTCAAGGGCGTGGCAGGCCAGTCGTTCGGCGCATTCCTTGCGCATGGGGTCACGCTCGATCTCGTCGGCGATGCCAATGACTATGTCGGCAAGGGCCTTTCAGGCGGCCGCGTGATCGTGCGCCCACCAGCGCACGTTGAACGCGATCCGTCAGAGAACATCATCGTTGGCAATACCGTGCTGTACGGCGCAATTGCGGGCGAGGCTTACTTCAATGGCGTGGCCGGTGAACGCTTTGCGGTGCGCAATTCAGGCGCAGTAGCGGTGGTCGAAGGTACGGGCGATCATGGCTGCGAATACATGACCGGCGGTGTTGTTGCGGTGCTGGGCAAGACTGGCCGCAACTTTGCCGCAGGCATGTCGGGCGGTGTCGCTTACGTCTATGACGTGGATGGCAACTTTGCTGACCTTGCCAACAAGGCGATGGTCGATCTTCTGCCAGTCTCGGCTGAGCGTGACGAAGACGATGGTGCAGGCCGTCCGCAACAACGCGGCGTTGACGTGTATGACTATGGCATGGGCGATATGCTCTATCACGATGCAGAACGTTTGCGCATACTGGTCGAACGTCATCATCTCCATACCGGCAGCAAGCGGGCTCGCGAAATCCTCGACAATTGGGCTGAGGTTCTGCCGAAGTTCGTCAAGGTGATGCCGCGCGATTATGCGCGCGCCCTGCGCCAGATGGAGGCCGAGCGCCTCGAAGCTGCGTCCGTCGCGGCTGAATAAGGGTTAGATTATCATGGGTAAGGCAACCGGCTTTCTCGAAATCGACCGCAAGGACCGCACTTACGATGCGCCTTCGGAGCGACTGAAGCACTATCGCGAATTCGTCATCCCGCATGACGCATCGGGGCTGAAAGGTCAGGCGGCGCGCTGCATGAACTGCGGCATTCCGTACTGTCACAACGGCTGTCCGGTGAACAACCAGATCCCGGACTGGAACCACTTGGTCTATGAGAACGATTGGCGCGAAGCGTTGACCAATCTTCATTCGACCAACAATTTCCCTGAATTCACCGGCCGTATCTGTCCCGCTCCGTGCGAGGCTGCGTGCACCTTGAACATCGTTGACCAGCCGGTCACGATCAAGTCGATCGAATGCGCGATCGTCGACAAGGGGTGGAAAGAGGGTTGGATCGAGCCGCAGGTTGCCGCCAAGAAAACGGGTAAGTCGGTCGCTGTTGTCGGTTCTGGCCCCGCAGGCATGGCTGCGGCGCAGCAATTGGCACGCGCCGGTCACTCGGTCACGGTGTTCGAAAAGAGCGACCGGATCGGTGGCTTGATGCGCTACGGCATTCCTGACTTCAAGATGGAAAAGACGCACATCAACCGCCGCGCGATGCAGATGGAGGCCGAAGGCGTTCAGTTCCGCACTGGCGAGGAAGTTGGCGTAACCGTCTCATTCGCGTCATTACAGCAAAACTTCGATGCTGTGGTGCTTTCGGGCGGTGCGGAAGACCCGCGCGGGCTTGGCATTCCCGGCGCGGAACTGCCCAGCGTTCGCATGGCGATGGAATTTCTGACACAGCAGAACAAGCGCAATGCAGGCGACGATGAATTGCGCGCTGCGCCGCGCGGTTCGTTGCTCGCCACGGGCAAGCATGTTGTTGTCATTGGCGGCGGCGATACTGGTTCTGACTGTGTTGGCACATCGAACCGCCAAGGCGCGGCTTCGGTCACCCAATTGGAAATCATGCCCAAGCCGCCCGAAAAGGAAGACAAGGCGCTGAGCTGGCCCAATTGGCCGTTGAAGCTGCGCACGTCGTCGAGCCATGAAGAAGGCTGCGAGCGTGAATTTGCCGTGCTGACCAAGCGCGTGGTTGGCGAAAACGACGTCGCTGGCCTCGAATGCGTCCACGTTGAGTGGGTAAATGGCCAGATGCAGGAAGTCGCCGGAAGCGAATTCACGATCAAGGCTGACCTGATCCTGCTCGCCATGGGCTTTGTCGGTCCGCGTAAACAGGGCCTGATCGAACAGGCTGGCGTTGAGCTTGACCCGCGCGGCAACGTCAAGGGCAATGTGGTTGATTATAAGACCAGCGTCGAGAACGTCTTCGCTTGTGGCGATATGCGCCGCGGCCAAAGCCTCGTCGTCTGGGCCATTCGCGAAGGTCGCCAGTGTGCCCGCGCGGTGGACGAAGCCTTGATGGGTGTCAGCGAATTGCCGCGCTGATTTTCACCGCGACACAGAATTAAGAAAGGGGCGTCCGATGTGGCGCCCCTTTTTTGTTGCTGAACCGCGCGTTGTCCAGGCCAAGGCTGGGGCCGGTGTCGGAAGCGCGTAATCGCAAAAGTTGGGCACGAGTGAGAGGTAGTGGGCCCCGGCCTTCGCCGGGGTGACGGCGATATTTGACGGCATAATGCTTTGAACAAAGCTATCCAGAGTGCTTAACTCCACCCGTCATCCCGGCGAAGGCCGGGATCCAATACGCCAGTGTGGCATCGCAAAAATAGCGCAATGGCGTGAGGTTAGAGACCGTGCCTTTGCCGAGGTGAGGCAATTCGGGATGCCGTTAAAAACGCTCAGCCATCCGCCTCAACATCAACCACCACAGCAGCCTTGCGGCGGCTGACCAGCAGCTTGTCGATCTTGCGGCCGTCCATATCGACCACTTCAAAGCGCCAGCCCTGATCGTGGAAGTGTTCGCCTTCGCTGGGCAGGCGTTTGAGCACGGACAGGCAGTAACCTGCGGTCGTGGCAAATTCCCGGTCGTCGGATAAGTCGAGGCCGAGCCGGTCAGCCAAAGCATCGGCGGGCAGCCCGCCGGAAATGAGCAACGAGCCGTCCTCGCGCTCAACCACCATCGGGCTATCGCCAGCATCGCCATGACCGACAAAATTGCCCGCAATCGCAGCGAGCAAATCTGCCGGTGTGACGATGCCCTCAAGATGGCCGTATTCATCGTGGACCAGTGCAACGGCCACTTCGGCCTGCTGGATCATCGTCAGCGCGTCCATTGTGTCGAGTTGATCGGGCACGATGGCGGGCTTTTTCATCAAGCGGCCCAGCTGAACCTTCCGGCCGCGCAACAATGTGGACAGCACATCGCGCACTTTGACAACGCCAACGATCTTGTCGACCGAACCATCGGCTACCAGCAGTAGCGAATGCGGACTGTCTTCGATGGCGGCGCGCAGTTCGATTTCGGGGGCGCGGCGTTCAATCCAGTGCAATTCGGTACGCGGCGTCATCACTTCGCGCACCGGGCGTTCAGCCAAGCGCATGATGCCACTCATCAACGCGCGCTCTTCTTCCTCGATCACGCCAGAACGGGTCGCTTCGGCGAAGATCATGTGAAGTTCTTCGGCGGTTACGTCCTGATCGGTTGCTTGCTTAAGGCCCATCATCCGGATCAGCAGGCTTGATGATTTGTCGAGGGTCCAAACGAACGGCGCGGTAATCCGCGACATCATGGCCATGGCAGGAGCAGCGATCTTGGCGATGGGTTCAGCGGCGCGCAGCGCCAGTTGCTTGGGCACCAGTTCGCCGACGACCAAGCTGAGATACGTGGTGATTGCGATAACGATGGCGAAACCGGCGTCGTCGGCAAAACGTTCAGGCACGCCCCACACGATCAGGCGCTCAGCCGTAGGTCCGCCAAGGCTTGAACCTGAATAGGCGCCCGCGATGATACCAACCAGCGTGATGCCTATTTGAACGGTTGAAAGAAATTTTCCGGGGTCAGCCGCAAGTTCGATTGCGATCTTGGCGCCTTTGCTGCCTTCTTCGGCGGCGACTTTCAGCCGCGCTGTGCGCGCAGAGACGATCGCCAGTTCCGACATGGAAAACAAGCCGTTGAGCACAACGAGGCCCAAAATGAGCAGTACATCGGACCAAGGATAAGGTGTCACGCTGGCTGCCCTAACAGATTTGAACGCAAAGGCGAAGGGGGCAGAAAAAGTTCCATATCGCGGCGGCTGCACAATCTGTTCGGGAACCGTTCAGTTAAATTGGGCTTATCTTAACTGTCAAAAGGGCTTTTCGTTGCTTATGATTGCGACGGAGTGTTGATCCAAGGGGACAGGAAATGAATATTCGTCGCGTTATGATGTCGAGCGTTTGCGCGGTTTCGCTGATCGGCCTGTCGGCTTGCGTCACCGATCCCAACACGGGTGAAAGCAAAGTTTCACGTACCGCGATTGGCGGCATCGGCGGCGCGCTTGGGGGCGCATTGCTGGGTGGTCTGATTGGTGGCAAGACCGGACGCATCGTGGGTGCAGGTCTCGGCGGCGTGGCAGGCGGTGTGATTGGCTATCAGAAAGACAAGCAGATCAAGGAACTGCGCGAACAGACCGCAGGCACCGGCATTGACGTTAGCGAAACCGATGGCGGCAATGCGATCCTCGTCAACTTGCCAAACGGCGTCACGTTCGATGTCGACAGTTCAACCGTGCGGCCTTCATTTGCTGCCACGCTTGATCGTGTTGCGCAGTCGTTGACGCAATACCCCAATTCGCTGATCGACGTTTACGGCCACACCGATTCGACGGGTTCGGATGCGTACAATCAGGCGCTGTCGGAACGTCGCGCCCGCGCCGTTGCTGATTACCTGACCTCGCGCGGTGTCGGCTATGCCCGCATCCGCAGCCAGGGCTTTGGCGAATCCCAACCAATCGCTTCGAACGACACCGAACAGGGCCGTTCGTCCAACCGCCGCGTCGAAATCAAGATCGTTCCGATCAGCCAGGATGATGTGAACGCTGCTCGCACCGGCAACTGATTCCTCTCTATAGACAGAACAAGCGGCGTCGCTCTTTCGGGGCGGCGCCGTTTGCTATGTGGCACATACGATTCTCGGTTGACCACCAAGGCCCCCCACTGGCATCGGCTGTTCCAGCAGGAGACAATTCGACATGCCCATTCAACGCCGCGCGATCAACGGGCACCTGACCAATCCGGTTGGCCTTGGCTGTATGTCGCTGAGTTGGGCCTATGGTGGGCGGCCAAGCACCGAAGATGGTTTGCGACTGCTCCATCGTGCAATCGACATCGGCTACGATCATTTCGATACCGCGCGGCTCTATGGTTTGGGCCATAACGAAACGCAGGTTGGCAATGCGCTGAAAGGGCGGCGCGATAAAGTCTTCCTCGCATCGAAGATGGGCCTGTTTGCATCGGGCGAAAAGCGCGGGGTTGATTGCCATCCCGATACGATCCGCAGCGAAATCGAAATCTCGCTCAAGCTGCTGCAAACCGATCATATTGATTTGTATTACATGCACCGCCGCGATTTTGCCGTGCCGATCGAAGATTCGGTGGCTGCGCTTGCCGACCTTGTGAAAGAAGGCAAGATCGGCAGCATTGGCTTGTCGGAAATGTCGGCGGACACTTTGCGCAAAGCCCATGCTGTTCACCCGATTGCAGCGATGCAGACCGAATATTCGCCGTGGACGCGGCAGGCGGAAATCGCCGTGCTGGATGCGTGCCGTGAACTTGGCACCACCTTCGTTGCGTTTTCACCGGTTGGCCGTGGGGCGCTGGCCAATGGCATAAGCGATCCCGATGCGTTGGAGGATACAGATATCCGCCGCGGGATGCCGCGCTTTATGGGCGATAACTGGCCGAAAAATCTGGCACTGATTCAGCAGTTCAATGCAATCGCGGCACGTGAATCTGTTACGCCTGCGCAATTGTCCCTGGGGTGGGTGCTCTCGCGCGGAGATCACATCGTTGCGATCCCCGGCACGGCCAAGATCGCGCATCTGGAAGAGAACATTGCGCGTTGGGATTGGGAAATGCCCGTTGCCCTCGTCGCCGAAGTGGACGCACTTATCAATCAGCAGACCGTAGCTGGCCACCGCTATGCCGGGGCAATCAGGCCAACAATTGAAACTGAGGACTTTGCCTAAGCTTTAGTCTGAGACGGACTTTGCGGCCCGGTCGGCCAAGCGTTCAATGGCGGCAGCGTGGATAGCAGGCGCTGTAACGAGCAGCCCGAACGCGCGAGGATCGCGTTTGTTGAACGAGATCGGTTTGCCGAACACGTCGCTGGCCGCAGCGCCTGCTTCGCGCGAGATTAGCGTGGCTGCGGCAATGTCCCATTCAAAGCCCCAGCGGATGGTGGCCAGCAGGTCAGCCTCATCCGCGCCGACCATGGCGATGCGCAGCGCGATGGAGTTGGGTTTATCGACCGTGACAAGGTCCGAATCGATTCGCGCCAGACTATCGGCGGGAACGCGCGATCCTGCCAATTGCGCCCTGCTGCTGGCAATCAGCTTTTGTCCATTGCGGATCGCACCTTGTCCGGCAACGGCAGACCAATATTCGCCCCGAGCAGGCGCGCTGAGGATGCCGAGCAACGGTCGGCCTTCGCTGATCAGCGCCACGGAGACGGACCAACCGGGCCGCCCGCGCACAAAATCGCGGGTGCCGTCAATCGGATCGACCAGCCAGCACAGGCCCTTGTCCAACCGCTCCGGGTGATCAACCGTTTCTTCGGAAAGCCAGCCAGCAGAAGGCAAAAGCGCGCCAAGTTCGCGTTTAAGGAAAGTGTCCACCGCGATATCGGCTTCGCATACCGGGCTGCCGGGGACCTTTTCCCATACCTTCAAAGCATGGCCATGGCCGGGCCATTGGGCGAGTGCCATGGCGCCAGCTTGGGCGACAATCTGGTTGAGGCGGTCGTGATCGATCATGGTACTTTTAATCAGGTGGGCCTTCTTAAAGGGTGGCGCAAGACGCATTCCCCCTCGACTTTGGTTTAGGGAGGCGTTTAGGCCCCTTTTCAAGCTCTCTTCGCTGTGCTTTAGGCGTCGGGACTCAAAGCACCAACGGCGGTGCATACCTTTGCGCCAACGGCGGCGTTCGTTGGCTCGATTGGTCGCTCGGCCGGGGCCTATTGCATAGCGAGGATCACACATGAACGTTCATGAATATCAGGGCAAAGAACTCCTTGCGAAGTTTGGCGTTGGCATTCCGGCAGGTATCGCCGCATTGACGGTTGAAGAAGCCGTTGCAGCAGCCAAGCAACTTCCCGGACCGCTGTACGTGGTCAAGGCGCAGATCCACGCTGGTGGTCGCGGCAAGGGCAAGTTCAAGGAACTGCCAGCCGATGCCAAGGGCGGCGTGCGCCTGGCCAAGAGCATCGATGAAGTTGAAGCATTCGCCAAGGAAATGCTCGGCAACACGCTCGTCACCATCCAGACGGGTGAAGCTGGCAAGCAGGTTAACCGCCTGTACGTCACCGATGGCGTTGATATCGAAAAGGAATACTACCTTTCGATGGTTGTTGATCGCGGAACAAGCCGCATCGCGCTGATCGTGTCGACCGAAGGCGGCATGGACATTGAAGAAGTCGCGCATTCGACGCCAGAAAAGATCGCCACGATCATCGTCGATCCGGTTGAAGGCTTCATGCCGCACCACGGCCGCGCTGTTGGCTTTGCGCTGGGTCTTTCGGGCGATCTGCACAAGCAGGCCGCCAAGATTGCTGGCCAGCTTTACAACGCATTCGTCGCGCTCGATTGCGACATGCTCGAAATCAACCCGCTGGTGGAAACGAAAGACGGTAACCTGCTGGTCCTCGACACCAAGATGAGCTTCGATTCGAACTCGCTCTATCGTCACCCCGACGTTTTCGCGCTTCGCGACGAAACTGAGGAAGATCCAGCTGAAATCGAAGCCAGCAAGTACGACCTTGCGTACATCAAGCTGGATGGCAACATCGGCTGCATGGTGAACGGCGCTGGTCTTGCCATGGCGACGATGGACATCATCAAGCTGAACGGCGAATTCCCAGCCAACTTCCTTGACGTGGGCGGCGGCGCCAACAAGGAAAAGGTCACCGCAGCGTTCAAGATCATTCTTCAGGATCCTGCCGTGAAGGGCATTCTCGTCAACATCTTTGGCGGGATCATGAAGTGCGACATCATCGCTGAGGGCATCGTTGCAGCGGCCAAGGAAGTGAACCTTTCGGTTCCGCTGGTCGTTCGCCTCGAAGGCACGAACGTCCAGCAGGGCAAGGACATTCTGGCAAACTCTGGTCTGCCAATCGTCGCTGCCAACGATCTCGGCGATGCCGCCAAGAAGATCGTTGCTGAAGTGCGCGCGGTCGCCTGACCTCTCGTATTACCGCGATAAGCAAAGGGGTGTCGGGCAACCGGCACCCCTTTTGCGTTGGGGCTGGTGATACAACCTATACTGCGATTTCACGTGCGGTCAGGCGATAGCCAGAGTCAGACACTGGCTAAAGTCGTCATTGGTGTAATCGGCAAAAGCCTCGCAGTTGACGAAGCCGTGTTTGCGGTAAAGGCTCAGCGCGGGTTCGAACGCTGGCCCTTGCCCTGTTTCAAGACTGACGCGCACATAACCGCGCGCCCTCGCCACATCCAGCAAGTGCAGCAGGATTGCCTCGCCCACACCTTTGCCCAGCCAATCCGGGGCGGTGCGCATCGATTTCAGCTCACCGTGGCTATCATCGATGCCTTTGATAGCGCCCATTCCGGCAAGTTTACCGCCCACCCATGCCGAATAGAATGTGACACCGGGTTGCCGCAGCTTTTCCACCGGAAGGGCATGGACTTTGCAAGCGGGGGAACTGGCGTGCATTCCGGACAAATGCAATGCGACCAATTCGCGAATAGCTTCGCCAGCAAGATCATCCTCTGCAATCTGCAAATCCACTCTTACCCCCCGGTATGCTTGTCCGCCTTGCGTTTGCCAAAGCGCATGCCCGTTTCCAGACGGGCACGCAGTTGGGCGTAATAGGCCTCAAGGAACGCGCGCTCGTCGCCTGATCCGGCGCTCCAGCCGATCTTGCGGCAGATCGTCTGGGCAACGTCGATGATGGCTTCGTCACGGTTTTCGCGCAGCACACGTTCCAACGTTTGCAGTTCGAATTCGCCATATACGGCAAGGTCTTGGGCACTGAAGAGGTATTGCGCACCGGTTGTTTGTGAATGTCCGCGCGCGCCCCTGCTGATGGATAGGGCCTGTTCCAGCTTGCGCTTGGGCGCTTCGACCACCCACGTTCCTGCAATCAGATCGCCACAGCGCAAGCGGTCGCGGTTGAAGAACGGGAACAGCGCGAAGATCAGGAACCACACAACGCCCGCCCAACTCGCTAAGCTGGCATCGACTTCATCAACCCATGCGGTCACGATGAAAACTAATGGCATGAACAATTCGATGTCGCGCACCAGATTGCGCGCGATGACTGCCTCGGTGGTCAACCGCGCACCATTGCTTGCGCTGCCGCGTGCAGCCACGCGAATTCCGACGATGCGCTTTCCCGGTGTCGCACCGCGCGGGCCTAGTTCAAAATACAGGAACCACGCATTGCGGAACAGGAACAATGCGATGATCCACACGACGGCGAGTGCCTGCACCGCACGGGCGGCTGGGCCCTTTCCGCCCTCCAGATCGATGCCCGCGCCCTCGGCGATCTTGAACAGGATCAGCGACATTCCGATCATCGCGCCGACAATCATCGCCAGATCAATCATCAATGCACCGGCCCGTGCCCCGCGCGAAGCGAGCAGGAACGGCAGCAGTACGCCTTCCGGCGTGATGACCATCCGCCGCCGCTTGCCCTCGAAATCAAGCGGGGTGCGTGGCGCAGACTTGCGGCGGAGGGAAAGGGATAGTGCCATTACACGCGCACGCCGCGGCGGAATGCGAAGAAATAGCCGATCCAGAACACCAGCATGAACCCGCCTACCGTGAACCGGGCGGGCGTTGTATCAACCAATTGGCGGGCAAAACCTTCCAGCACAGCGGCCACGATCAGCATCAGTACCACCCCGGTCATTACGAGCGCCGCGCGCCGACCGGCACTGGCTGCGGCATCAAGGATCGAGGCGTGGCCCGGAAATGCCATCGCCCGGCCAATGTGCAGGCCTGCGGCACCTGCCAGCATAATCGCAAAAAGCTCGGTCGTGCCGTGGATCGAGAGCCAGCCGACAAAATCAAGCAGCAGGCCCTTGCCATGATAGAGCCACAACATGGCGCCCAACAGCGCGGTGTTGTGAATGAGCAGCAACATTGTGGGCAAGCCGAAAGCAAAGCCGAGCGCAAAGCACAGGATCGATACTTGCGCATTGTTGCTGAATAGACTGGCGGCAAAAACGCTCATCCCGTCCTGATCCTGATCGCCGAACAATGTGCCGCGCAGCACCTCCTGGCTGGCTCCGGGTACGCGCTCATCGGCAAATCCAGCTGAAACCAGCGAATAGTACCAATCCGGGTTGGACGCGACGAGCAGCCAGCCAACGGCTGTGCCCGCCACCATCAAGGCCAGTGCGATCAGAATTTCAGTCCCCATAGCGCGCACTGCCGCGCTCCATTCCCCGCCAAGGAAGCGTTTGAACCATGACCACAGCGATGCGCGGGGGCCGTACACGAGGAACCATGCGCGTTGCGTCAGGGCTTCGAGGTAGGCGATCAGCGCGGCATCAAGTGAGGTTTCGCGCGCAATCGAAAGGCTGGATGCGGCTGTGCGATACAGTGCGGGCAGGGCGAGCAGATCGTCATCCGAAACGCGGCGCAGGCGGCCAGCTTCCATCTGCGTAACGATATTTTCAAGGCGCTTCCATTCGCCTTCACGCTCCAGCCGGAACCGGTCAGATCGCAAGGCAGCCTGTTCTGCCGCAACCGCCTGTGCGGGGGCCTTGGAAAACCATCCGCCGATCTTTTGGACGATTGTTGGGGCCGGGATTGCAGGGCCTTGCGTCATCCGATCCGCCCTTCGCGCTTGACCGCAAGGTAGGCGTCAAGCAGGCGCGTGCCGATCTTGTCATGCGGCGCCTCAACCACGCGCACGCCGATGTGGCGCAGCCGCTGAAGCACCAAAGCACGCTGCCGGATGAGCGAGTTTGCGGTGACAGATTGCGCAACGCTGTCCATGTCCTCGACCGGCGCGGACACGATCCGCGCAAGGTCGGCGTCGGTCATCACCACGAACAGCACGACATGACGTTCTACCAATCGCCCGACATTCTCGACCATCAGTTCGGCACTGGTGGGATCGGCAAAATCGGAAAACAGCACGATCAGCGAACGGCGTTGCAGGCGGGCGGCCAGCGTTGACAGGGCAAGCGTGAAGTTCGCTTCGCCGGGGTGATAATCCAAAGCTGCCGCAGCGCGTTGCAACCGCGCAAAATCGCGGCTTGAGGTGACAAATGGCGTGGCAACTTCAGGACGCGCGGCAAAGCCGAACAGGGCGACGCGGTCTTGCGCCTTCAATGCGACATAAGCGGTGGTCAGCGCAGCGGTTACCGCCCGGTCGATGCGCGGCAAACCATCGATAGGTTCGCACATCGCTTGCCCGCAATCGAACGCGAAGACGATCTGGTTGTTGCGCTCAACCTCATATTCCTTGGCATAGAGGCGGGCATGGCGGGCCGAACTTTTCCAGTCGATCCGGCGGCGGTCCATACCGGGTTCGTATTCGGCCAGCGCCTCAAATTCGGTGCCTTCACCGCGAATGCGCCGCGCGATCAGGCCGAATTGGGCATCGCGCAGGAAGATTTGCAGCGCGGAGCTGCGCACCGGGGCGATGTTGGGCCAAATGCGGACGGCATTGTCCAACGCGCGGGCCGTCTGGCGATGCGCCAGCCCCAGCGGGCCGGTCCAGCGCAGCCACACGCGGCTTACCGTGCCGGTGCCGCGCCGGTTGGGGTGCAAGGTGGTGCCCCCGCTCCACGCGCCGTCCTGAGGCGTCAGGGCAAGGGCGATGCGGCCTCCGTCTGCAAGCCGTGGGTCGCATTCCAACGCGGCTTCGGCGCGCGCGCGCGGGCCAGCGCGGGTGAGGTCTGCAAGCACGGTGAGGGCTGCTGCTTCGCCGACTTCGGCATCGGCAGGCACGATCACCCGCAAATCCGCAAGCGTCCCGGCAAACAGTCCGTCGAGCAGGATCAGCACCAGCAGCGCCCCGCCAAGCGCAGGCGCGGCGATCCAAGCATCCGGCGTCGTTGCGGCCAAGATCAGCGCGAGGGGGGCAAGCCCTGCGACAATCAGCACCGCAGTCCGCGTTGGAAGCAAGGCGGCAGGTCGGCTCAACGTGGCGCTTCCGTGCTTTCCACCAGTGCGGCAACAATTGCTTCAACCTGCTTGCCCTCAATCTCGGCCGCAGGGCTGAGCAGCAGGCGGTGGCGCAGGACGGCGGTGGCAAGGGCCTTTACGTCGTCCGGGATCACATAGTTCCGGCCATCCAGCGCGGCGCGGGCGCGGGCAGCGCCTGCCAGCAGCACGGCGGCGCGGGGCGATGCTCCGGCGACAAGATCGCCGGTTTCGCGTGTGGCACGGACCAGCCGAACCACGTAGTCGACAATCGATTCGGCCAACGTAACCGAAGCCACGGCAGCATTGGCGCGCGCCAGTTCATCGCCATCGGTCACGGCAACGATGCCCATTTGCGCAGGTTTGGCCGCACCGCGTCCCTCACCATAGCGGGTGACGATCCGCGCTTCTTCCTCAGCGGAGGGATAGCCGACCAGCAGCTTGAACAGGAAGCGGTCAAGCTGCGCCTCGGGCAGGGGATAGACGCCCTGGCTTTCAATCGGGTTTTGCGTGGCAACCACCATGAACCGGTCCGACAGCGCGTGCGCCTCGCCGTCAAGCGTCACCCGGCGTTCCTGCATCGCTTCGAGCAATGCGGCCTGCGTTTTGGGCGGGGTGCGGTTGATTTCATCGGCCAGTAGCAATTCGTGGAAGATCGGCCCGCGCGTCAGGGTGAACTGGCTGGTCTGGAAGTTGAACAAGTTGGAACCCAGAATATCGCCCGGCATCAGATCAGGCGTAAACTGGATGCGCCCGAAATCGAGGCCGAGCGAGGCGGCAAGGCATTGCGCGAGAAAGGTTTTGGCGGTGCCCGGAGGCCCCTCCAGGAGGACATGCCCGCCTGCAAACAACGCGACAAGCAGGTGATCAAGCACCTCTGTCTGCCCGACCACGGCCTTGCCCACTTCGCCGCGAATCTTCGCCGCCAGTGCGCCAAGCTCCTCAAGGGTCATTTCGCTCACGTCAGGTCCTTCTCGATTTGGTGAACCACGGCAGCGCGCCGGGTTAACTCATGGGGTTTGCGCGCACTGCGCAAATGCGCAGCAGCGGCGGAAAAGCGGGGTCCGGCAAAGCCGCGCCGGTCTTGGGCGGCATCAATCAGCTTCTCGACCATGTCCGCCGATTGGCTGCGCGGCAGGCCCAGTGCCAGCGCCAGTCGCTCCCGCGCGGCATCAGCATAGGGCGCGGCGACAAGGTGGACGCGGCCCGCGCGGCGGATGAGGCCTGCGGCATTGGCCACCAGCGCGACTTTGCCATTGGCGATCTCTGCCCCGTTTTGCAGAGCTGGTCCAAAGCGGTGAAACGCGCGCCATGCCACCGCCAATGCCGCAAGTATCAGGCACAGTGTGGCGGCCAGAAACGGCGGCTCAAATGCTAGGGTCAACAAGTTGCGGCGTGCGCCAAAGCCATTGAACGTCATGTCAAAAGCAATAGGCTGAGAGCGGTTGTCTGCCGTGGCAAGAATCAGATCACGCGCCAGCAGAGCGGTTGCCTTGTCAGCAAGACCCCAATTGTCGAGCAGGTCCGGCTCAAATACCAGCACTACAGGAAAGCGGTCTTCATCTTCGCCGCCGTAACCCGGATCGATTCCCGCCAGATCGTTGAGTGCGGGGTAATAGCCATCGTCATCCAGCCACGCGGCGAGCATTTTGCCATTGCCAGCGTTGATGATCGGCACAAGTCCGGTGCCGGATCCTGTCTCTACCCGCCGATCATCGGGAAGTGGTCCGCGCCGCGTCCCCACGCGCCAGCCGCCGATTGGGGGTGACTTCTCGCTGCCTATATCCACCGTCACATTGTCGGCAAAGCCGATCCAGTTGGGTGCCGACGTAGCGATAATCTGCACCCAGCCGCGCTTGGCCTTCTGAGCGTTCACACCGACCGCCAGCCATTTTGGCGCAATTACCAGCGTTGGCCCGACATAGCGCCGTGCATCGACGACTTTGGCGATCTCCTTGCCGTCCGCTTCGGCAGGAGGTGTTAGAATCAGCAATCCGGGCTGCGTATCAATCGTCTGACGGTTGCGCACATGGACAACATCCAGGCCCTCAGCCTCAAGTATTCGCGCAATTCCGGCATAACCATTGAGGCCGTGTCCACCAACATGCGCGCCGCCATTGTTGCCGCTGCCGCCGGTATTGTTGCCGAGAAACCAAAGCAGCGCGACGAAGGCCAGCGCGCCTACCAGCAGCATTCCGATCACGGTGCTGCGCGGGAAAGGGGATGCGGCGGCGGTCATGCTGCGGCCTCAAGCCGTTCCAGCGCGAATCGGGCATAGGCCGCGCGCGCTGTCAGCCAGTCACCCGAATCGAGGCGACGCAGAGCGTAGCGGGCGCGTTCGACAAGGCCCGCAATTTCGGCAAAGGCGTGGCGGGCGCTTTGCGGCAAGGCGGTGATCGCGCCGATTTCGCGCGCGGTGCTGGAGGGCGAAAGCCAATCAGGCCGCGCGCTGGCAATCTGGCCAATACTGCGCTGAAGCAACAAGTGCGCAGCTTCGTCAAAGCGGCCTTCACCCGCCAGCCGATCAGCATCTTCGAGCAGGGCCAGTGCCTCTTCGCGCGCGGGCGTCCAATCGGGTGCAGGTGCTTTGATTCTGCGCTTGCGCTCTTTCCAAAGCGGCCAAAGCAGCACCCACGCGATCCACACGGCGCCAATCGCCGCGCCGATCATCAGCGCCATTTCGACCCAGCTCCAGCTTGCCCCCAGCACGCGTCCAAAGGGGGAAAAGAGCCATTCGAGGAAGCGGCCAAGCGCCTTCAGCCATTCGGGCGTAACGGGTGCGGGATCGGGCGGGACGGGCGCGAACTGGATGTCACCGGCATCGCGCAGAGACGCCCATGCCTTTTCTGCCGCCGCAGCGTCATCGCTTGAAGTGTTTGCCGCTGCCGGTGCCGTCACGCTGGCAGTCGTTGCACGCAGACGCGCGTCCGGCAAGTATTACTAACCCCGAATGCGCTCCATTGGGTAAGTTCCAAGCATCCGCAAATGCTTAGCGAAATACCTAAGCTCTTCGAACGCGCGGTCCACTGCTGGATCGCCCGGAGCGCCGACAATATCGGCGAAGAATTCCGTCGCGGCAAAGCTGGCCCCGCGCTGGTAGCTTTCCAGTTTGGTCATGTTCACACCATTCGTGGCAAAGCCGCCCAGCGCCTTGTAAAGCGCGGCAGGTATATTGCGCACTTCGAATACGAACGTGGTCATGGCAGGGCCTGTGATGCTTGCGGCATCAAGCGGGGTCTTGGACAAAATCACGAATCGCGTGGTGTTATCGTGCGCGTCCTGAACATCGTCCTCGATCACTTTGAGTCCGTAAAGCTCGGCGGCGATTCGCGGGGCCAGCGCGGCAACGCTGGGATCGCCCAATTCAGCGACATAGGCCGCAGCGCCTGCGGTGTCGGCATAGCTCATCGGCACAATGCTGCGTTCCCGCAGATAGAATCGCGATTGGCCCAAGGCTTGTGGATGGCTGTAGGCGGCGGTGAAGGGCCCATCGCCCAGCGCCATCAGGCTGGCGTTTATCTCAAGGAAGTGCTCGCCCGTGATCGACAAATCACTTTCAGGTAGCAGGAAGTGAATGTCTGCCACGCGCCCGTGCTGAGAATTTTCGATGGGTATAATCGCTTGGCCTGCGCGCCCTTCCTTCACCGCATCCAGCGCATCTTCGAAAGAAAAGCACGGCAGCGGCAGGCAATCTGGCAAGGCTTCCAACGCGGCCCGGTGCGAATTTGCGCCCGGAGCGCCCTGAAACGATACCGCACGCGCCGGATCAGCGGCTGCGGCGGCTGCCATTTGTTCAACAAGGACGAGCGCGGGGGCGGGATAACTCTTCATGATGCCTGCGCGATTAAGCGTCTGTGACCCATGCGGCAAGGGCGCGATGGCGCTTCTTATTCATTTTGCGAGTCAAAGCATCTTGCGCTTGGGCGGGGGGCTGACTAGAGCGTGCCGCAACTCGCGCGGGGGTCGGCAGGGTGTCGGCGTGCGCCATTGGGGTTCGTAAATGGACGACCGTTTCAACACCATCGCAGGATGGGCTTTGTTCGGGGGCATTGTTGCTCTGGGGCTTTCCAGCCTTTCGGGACACTATTTCCTCGCCGATAAGGAGCATCGCCCTGAGAAGATGGGCTATGCAATCGAAGGCGTAGAAGAAGAAGCAGGCGCAGGGGCTGCAAAGGATCTTCCTTTGCCGAACCTGCTTGCCGCTGGTGATGTCGCCAAGGGTGAGGCTACTTTTGCCAAGTGCAAAGCATGCCACACTGCCGTTCAAGGCGGCGCAAACGGCATCGGCCCGAATCTCTATGCCATCGTCGGCAAGCCTGTGGGCAAGCACGTCAGCGGTTTTGCCTATTCAGCAGATCTTGCTGCCAAGGGCGGAAACTGGGACTTTGCCACGCTTGATACATGGCTGAAGAACCCCAAGGCGTTTGCCGCTGGCACCAAGATGTCGTTCGCGGGCCTTGCCAAAGGCGAAGACCGCGCCAACGTCATCCTTTATCTCAACTCGCTCGGTTCGAACCTGCCGCTGCCAGCGCCCGAAGCGGCACCAGCAGCCGATGCAGCGCCAGCCGATGCCGCGGCCTCTGACGCTGCTGCAGAAGCAGCGCCTTCGGAAGCTGCTGCGCAATAAGACTGCGCGACGTGAATCAATGCAAAAGGCGTCGGGAGCAATTCCGACGCCTTTTGCATTGTTGTGGCAGCTTGTGCGTCAGACGGGGCAGGCGGTCGCCATAATCGTTTCGCCAAGCGACTCTGGTTCGACCGGTTCATATCGATCGGCGCTATCGCTAGGCACTGCGTTGCGGGCCAGCACTTTGCCATTGGCTGCGTAATCCGTGGCGGCGGCAATCAGCATGCGGCGGCCTGTGCAATCGTATTGAAACAGGATGACCTTGCGCCCGGCATCAATGCCTGATGTGCCGGTGTGATCGAACCCGGCCCAGACCTGCCGTACGGTAAAGCTGCGCTCGGCGCTGGGCGGCAACTCGCGGACCGATTCGGGCCGCACCAAAACTTCGGTGCGATCCTCGGCCACCCCGATGATTTTCCAATCCGCGCTCCAACCTTGCGCTGCAGCCTCGCCGGAGAAGCCAAGGAGAGCAAGAGGAAGAAGCAATTTGCGGACGGTCATCATCGGGAGGCTCCGGAACATTCGGGTAATGTTTCGATAACCATATCTGTGCCCCGCGCGACTAAGGGGTTGTACGTAAGTCCCGCGATGCGACAGCTGCCGTGGTTAATCCTAACGGCGGCCTTTGGCTGCCTACTCCTGCCGCCCTTTGAAGCCTTGGGCGATCACATACCATTCGGACGAATCCTTGCGGCTGGATGGCGGCTTGGCGTGCTTCACTGTAGTGAAGTTCTTTTTGAGGATCGTCAGCAGTTCAGCGTCGGTCCCTCCGGCGAAGACCTTGGCGATAAAGGCCCCGCCCGGCGCCAGCGACGTGATGGCGAAATCCACCGCCGTTTCAACCAGGCCCATCGTGCGCAAATGGTCGGTTTGTTTATGGCCCACGGTATTTGCCGCCATGTCACACACCACCAGATCGGGCGGACCATCCAACGCGCCTTGTAGCGCCGCTGGCGCTTCGTCGGCCATGAAGTCCATCTCGAAGATGATTACGCCCTCGATTGGCTCGGTTGGCAACAGATCGATGCCCACGATCTTGGCCGACGGAGCCTTTTTGCGCACAACTTGCGCCCAGCCGCCCGGCGCAATGCCCAGATCGACAACGCGCTTTGCATTGCGCAGCAGGCTGAACTTTTCGTCCAGTTCAATCAGCTTGAATGCGGCACGGCTGCGCCAACCTTCGGCGCGGGCCTGCTTTACATAAGGGTCGTTGATCTGGCGGGTGAGCCAGCGTGAAGATGAGGCGGTGCGCTTTTTTGCGGTGCGCAGGCGCTCGTTCGGGTCTTTGCCGGATCGGCTCATGCTGTAAAATTCCGTTGTTGGGCAGGCGGGCGGGCAGGTTCGCCAACCCCTGCCATAAGGCTGCGCAAGATACCTTCGCGAATACCGCGGTCAGCAATGCCAAGGCGGTCTGCCGGCCAAATATCGAGGATGGATTCGAGGATGGCGCAGCCCGCCACGACCAGATCAGAGCGTTCGCGCCCGATGCAGGGCACCGCCACCCGCTCGGCATAGGACATTTGGGCAAGGCTTTGGCTGATCGCGCGCATCGAATCGGCAGGAACAATCAGGCCGTCCACCGCGCGCCTGTCATATTGCGGCAATTCCAGATGCAGACTGGCCAGCGTGGTAACGGTGCCGCTGGTGCCAAGCAGGCGGATGCGCTGCTGTGCTTTTGCCACATCGCGCATGGGCGCAACGCGCACCGCAAAGTCAGCGAAGCCTTCGTCCACGCAGCGGCGCATTTCGGCATAAGCCTCAGCGCGCGCTTCGGGGCTGTCAGCAATTGGCCCCACGCTTTCGGTGAGCGAGACAACACCCCACGGCGCGGATTGCCAATCGAGGATGCGGGGCACGGTTTCGCCCGTTTCCACCAGCACCATCTCGGTTGATCCGCCGCCGATATCGAAGATCATCGCCGGGCCATCACCCTGTTCCAACAGGATGTGGCAGCCCAGCACCGCCAGACGTGCCTCTTCCTGCGCGGTGATGATATTCAGGCGGATTCCGGTTTCTGCACGCACCCGTTCGATAAAATCAGCGCCGTTGGTGGCGCGGCGGCACGCTTCGGTCGCCACCGAACGCGCCAGATGAACATTGCGCTTGCGCAACTTGTCGGCGCAAACGTGCAGCGCGGCCAGCGCGCGGTCCATCGCTTCATCCGAAAGCCGCCCGGTCTGCGCCAATCCTTCGCCCAAACGCACCACGCGGCTAAAGGCATCAATCACCACGAAGTGCTCGCCCGAAGGCCGCGCGATCAGCAACCGGCAATTGTTGGTGCCAAGATCAATCGCGGCATAGGCTTGCCGATGATGGGGCAGAGGCTTTTGCCAAGGAGTTGTACCACGTTCAGGCGTGATAGCAGGAGCGCCAGTTTCCATGGCACGCGCAAGCGTTTCCGCTGCGTCTTGCGAAATGTCCACCCTTGGCGGGGGTGGGCTGATCGTGCCAGCCGATGTGGGCGGGAGGCTGCTCCCGGCATTGTTGCGGCTCGGTCGGGGCTTGCTTCGCCCCTTCTTCCGGCTGCTTTTGTTTTTGCCGGCCTGATGTTTGCCGGATTTCACGCCTTGCCCAGTGGCTGGCGGAAGGTTTTCCGCCATGTTTCGAATTCGCTTATGTTTTCCCGCGCTGCATGATGCCTGCCGGGTACTTGACGGCAATGCTAGCGATGCCGCGCCCTGCCCGCAAGGCCAGCCCCCAAAAATGCCGTTTCCCGTGCTTGACTCAGGGTTTTTCCCCGCCTAATTGCGCTCCCACATTGCCCCGTCGTCTAATGGTAAGACACCGGTTTCTGATACCGTTTATCGAGGTTCGAGTCCTTGCGGGGCATCCACTTTCTGATGTATTCCATCAACCTATGCCCAAAAATTCCACTTGGGTAATTTGCGGCATTTTCCCCCGTTATCAGATGGCTAGTCTATGCTGCTTGAGCGGGAAGTCCGGCATTTTTAATCTCTGAATATCCTGCCAGCATCCCGACATACAAACCAAGTGCCTGCTTCAAAGACCAGGCCCATCCACTCGGAACGCTCTGGGCCACTGTCAAAAACGCATGCACAAAAAAGCGGCCACCAGTTACCCGGTAGCCGCCCAATGATGTTGCCAGTGATTTCCGGAAATGGAAAACGCGACTTTGAAAAGTCAGCTCAAGCGAGTGCTGCCCGTTCCGAAATCAGAATGGTCAACTACTTATCAGTCAATGCTCTGGCGCCGTTGCGGTGAGCCAACTCGCCCCATTGTTCCCAATGGATGGAACGCTCGCACAACCAGGCAAAAAGCAGATCACGTGCGCGGGAATCCCTGAAGGCAATCGACCAAACGACGCGGCTCATAGGCATGCCGCCCGAATCCTTGGTGTATAAATCGAGGTGGGAAAACTTGATCAGGAACTGCTTGGCAACGCTTTCCCTGAAAACCCGATTTGCACGGGCTGGCCACTTTGCCGCTATCTTCTCAGCTTGGGCCAACAGTTCTTCGGAAACCGGAGATGTGTCGCCGACTTCAAGCCGGATCTCGCGCATGGACAATGATTCGTGATCTTTTTCCCGCGTGAGTTTAAGCATCTTTATCACTGAGTGGCCGAAAGTAGTAATCACCATATATTTGCGACCAGAACGAGCGCCGTCGTATGCCACAAGGCCAACTTCAACTAGCCAATTACCATAGAAGGTTTGAAAAAATTGGCTGCCATCAAACAGGCTATCAACTTCCGCCCATCCAAGACAACCATCTTTATCAATGACCTTCAGGGCTCGAAAAAGTAACTCGCCTTCATCTTCAGAGCGCTTCCAAACTGACTTTGGCCAAAGTCCATCGAATAACGCATTGCGAACCGATGGCCATGCTTTGCCATTTTCATCGAGAACGCGGTCTCCGTCCCGCATAAGCCACCATCCCCACGGCATGCAGCGTTTTATCCGTTTGTCGTTATCCATCATTTTCCGCTCTCCTTTTCCTGCGTATCTTCCGGCTGGAGTCCCATCGGCGGTAAAGTCGGGCCATTTCGGGCAGGCATCGGCAGGCAAAGTTCGATAGCCGAAAGTTGGGAAGCGAGGTTGAGCACCTCATTCACGACATAGTCGTCATCCCGGTAAACTGGTCGAACCCCGTCAACCGTCAGATTGCGGTATTTCTTTGGAATCAAATCGCCGATATGATTGCAGTCAAAGCCAAGCCACCAAGCGTCATCGTGAGGCTTATGATCCGTGGCGTTGGTGCCTGGAACGGTCTTTCTATAGGTAGGACGGAAGGTCACGTGACAAACGCGAACAGCCTCGCCTTTCACCCATACGACGCGGGTGGCGGGGACATCACAGGGCTTACTGTAAGTCAGCCCACCATGAATCTCGATACCCAGATCAGATGGAATGGCATCATGATCAAAGCCATAAAGCGGATGTGAGCGTGGCAATCCTACGAATCCCCGAAGGTAACCGTCCTCGGCATCGCGCATAATGATGCATTCGTAGCCTGTTTGGGGATCGAGCCAGGCAACCTTGTCAGCCTCTCCCCGCTTACGATGGGCCCGACGCAGATGGGGATCGACGAAATAGACCGTGGCCTGATGAAGCACGTGATTTTCCGTGCGATAGTCATAGCCCGTGACACGAGCGACGTTCTCTTGGGTGATCACTTCTTGAGGGGTGAGCGTGACGGGAACGAGAGCTGTGCCTGGTGTAACGGAAGCAGGCGTGATCAGTCTTTCGGTGGGGACGACGGCAACCGGCAGGTTCTTCACTGCAGGCTTCTTCTTTATCGGAGGCATGGGCGTTTTCCTTTCGGGGATGGAAAATCGGTCAGGACTGATCGAAAAGCTCTGGCCGAGACGAAATCAGGGACGAGGTTTCTGGGTGATGATCGTGGCTGCAGGCATTCAGCGCCTGATGACGATTGGGTCTGGGGATTTGCGGGATACGGTGTCGTCAAGCCCACCATTCACCCCACAACTTCACCGTTTCAGCAAAGCCTGAACAGGATCAGAAGGCACCCAAACCTTGGTCCGTTTGTTCTGGCATGAGGCGGCAAACGGTGTAACCGCGCCATTGACCATGAGCTTTTCGAAATCCCTCCACCATTGGTCGGGAAGGTTATCGGCTGAAAGGATGTCCCACAGAAGAGTGCGGGCGTAAGCCAGTTTGGCAACTTCAACCGCAAACTTGTCAGCTATTTCCCTATCACGGAAAATCGGCACGCATCGACGCAAGAGGTGTGCACCTTCAAACAGGATACGAATGCCGTCGTCGGCTGGGCTCACGTCCATAATGCGGATATCATGGGGATCAGTGAAGGAGGATGAAAGCAAGTCCTTCAAGGGACGACCTACAGCGGAGACAGCGACGTTCTCGGGTATGTCTCCTTCAACATAGAACCTGCCGTAACGTTTGCCCCATTTTCCTGGCAGCATTTTTAGATCGAGACGCGTTGCCTGGTCTGGGCCTTTTGGCCAAAGGATCTGGGCCTGCATTGTTCGCCTGATGTGGGAATATAGGAGAAATGGCTATTTTCCCGGTGGTAATGATCCCAGTGGGCGCAAGGGATCTATCAAAGACACCTTTGTGTATCCCACATCACAATCCAGCAATCTGTCAAACGCATCGTATCGTTCTGCGTCAGAAGAATGAGAGCCCAAACTCTGAACAGCGTCCAGGAGACACGCAGAGACCCGGAGCCATTTCGGCATTGGCTGTCCCGGGCCCAACGACCGCCAGACACGTGTGAAAGCAAGCCAATCGATGCCGGCATCAATACTTTCGCCGGGATGATCATGAACAATGGAAAAAGGATTGATCGTCAACGGATAAGCCCCTCGGCAATCACTAACGGGTAGAGATGACGCACGACATCTCCCCCGACCGCATCAGAGCGGTCAAGCGCATGATCTTTCATGATTTTGGTTTCCTTACGAGCGAGCCCTAAGCAGGGTCAGATCTCTGGTCAGGATCACTTGGCAATGCGGTGTTCGATATCCACCGTGAAGTTTTCATGCCGTTGGAAATCATTATCCACTTCAAACTTGCGGATGATTTCGGACAAAACATTCGGCACCAACGCCAATACCATGGGATCAGCCGGGAAAAAGCCCAACCTGATGCGCGCTTCAGAAGCGGCGTTGGCCCCGTATCGTCCAACCAGATGACCGTGAATGTTTTTCGGTTCACGGGTTATCACCGCATGGAATGCATTGATGATGTGCTGGTCATCCTTGAAACAGATCATCGCGGTGTAAAGCCGGGGTTGGCCTGCATAAAAGATCAAGGGCGAGTCACCATTATTGGCACCAGAAGACTTTGACTTCTTTTTGCCACGGGCCTGTTCACCGTCATTGTCTGCCAACAGATCATCAAGGGCGAGCGGATCAACATCAACGCCTAATGACAGACCATGCATCAGCACGCTTCGAAGGCAGTGTTTGTGCTCAAGGCAGGCTTCCATGGCTGTCCGACCTTCAAAAACCCTGAGCGGTGACAGCATCCACGACATGGGATCGACGTTCAAGCCGTCTCTGGCAAATCGGCCACCTGCTTCAGCAGCAGTCAAAGCCAACCGGACCAATCCGCGCTGTGTGACGAAAACCAATTTGTCATCGGGCTGATCTGGATCCAGCGGATCGGGAAAAGACTTCAGTGGCGGCGGCAATTCAGCAGCGAACGGTCTTATTGCGGTAATGACATTCATAGCCATTCTCCTGTCGCCAGGTTTGACATTCCAAGTCAGCAGGTGGGGGCGACACCACGAGGCAAAAGACCATATAGAGAACATAGAAAGATATGTCAATAGTTCTCGACATATCGACATAATAGCTCTAGGGGGGCGTCAAAATAATAGGGGAGGAGCTTTGATTGGGCGGGAAAGTTCCCTAGAATAAGGATATGGAAAAAATGAATGCCCTCGAAGTCATGAGCGCCCTTTGCCAATCAACGCGCATGAACGTGGTGAGCCTATTGGTTAAGGCTGGGGCTGATGGAATGGCAGCAGGAGCATTGGCAGATGCAACCGGCAGCTCTCACAATACCATGTCCGCTCATCTCGCCATTCTGTTTCGGGCAGGATTGGTAGAGTCTGAAAAGCAGGGGCGGAGCGTTGTCTACAGAGCAAAGGTTGAGGCTGTTCGCAAGTTGGCGGCATTTCTTCAGGATGTTGCTGATGGACGATTGCCGGCGTGAACAACCTATAAACCCACTTCAACCAGTTTGGACACTAGCCCATTCAATAAATAGAATTCGGGAAAATTTACTTTCAATAATTTTTCAGATTTTCCGCTCCATGCAAGTTTCAGATGATATGATTTCTCCATCCCTTTTATCGAAAACATAGATCATTGCATCTGCCCAATTCGTATAATTTTCTATCGACAACTTAAGATCCCCGTATTTCCAATATTTGGAAACAACTGTCGTAAATCCCGGATAGGTGAGTATCTCCTTTTGTTCATGTATCTTTCTTGTATATATCGGACCAACATGTCCAGTTTTTTTTAAGGTCGGGAGAGATGGAGCGATGGAAAATTTCACCGCAATGCCAATATTGTTTCCAATCTTTAAGGATTTTGCCCTTTCTGAATCCATCACAATTTCAGAATTAAATGTGCAGTATGCTGCAAAATTTTCAGTGTATTGATATGCCCCAGTATAATGCCAAACCATCGGATTATAACCGTACTTATAGGAATTTTCGGTCAACTTTTCTAAATAGAAATGTTTTAGAGTTGCAATGACACTCATTTTATGTGTGTCCGCGTTGTATCTTAATTCTAAGTCAAAAGAATTTGCGTAATTGTAGGGAATTATAAGGAATGTATTCCCATATTTTTCTGAAAAGACTTTGTAGTCATTATTCGATTTCAATCGCCCCTGATATTCATCAGTCGTTTCGAATTCATTTTTCTCTAATGTTTTAGCTAGATTGTACAAAGCAGAATACAGGACACTCATATCATGTCCTTTACTCAAAAGATCAGAAGATTTAACTTTGCCATCAAATTTAAATGGAATAAATTTATCACTCTTCGTTACAGGTTCTTCCACATTACTAAATTTTCTAAATAAATCTGCAAAATCTTGACTCGATATCGCTTGCTCAATTCCAGAATTTGAGGAATCTTCGCCGAGCGCAACGTCAGAGCTAAACCCAAGAAAGCTCAGTGCCAACAGAAGGCTTACCGGCTTTTGCATTTTGAACCCTCTGCCTGCTATAAATGCCTTCCGACCTAACGACGACAGTTTCCTTATGCAACGGCTGAAAACAGGTGAACTCCATACGCTCAAAGATCAGATCCTTCATGACCGACATCGAAAACGGCTGGATTTTGGCACGATATGGTCTGACTTTTCCGTTTTGACACCGGTTCAGGTTGCTTGAACACCATGCTCCATGGCTCGTCCAATAATCCGAGCTTTCACATCGTCAGTGGCTGGAAAGATCATGTAGCCGCTATCGAGATCACCCAGCATCATTGATTGATCTCTTGAACCAAGTCGCCAATGCATAGCCACTAGCAGACAGAGCATGGCATCCAGACGGTCTTGATCTGCCTTGGTAGGAGGATCTCGGTCAATTTCTGACGCACACCACGCCGCAGCATCTTCGACATTGAACGATTTGAAATGTGAGGCGGCGGCTGTGGCAACTTTTTGCCAGTCCTCCAGCCGGAATGTTTGTTTGCGACTAGGGTTATAGCGTGGACCAGAGAGGCGGTGGAAAAACTGGGGATCAAGTGAGGGCAGCGCCAGTGCCGGGAACACCTCTATCACGTGAATGCCGGTTGTGGCAGTTCTGGCTGCTTCTGGGTTCTCGATTGCATTCAGCCTGCCAAGGAAGCTCCAGATGGGTGAGGCATCGCAAAACATTCCGACTTTGCCACGGTTAGCCACCCCTCGTGATGGCATCGTTTTCGGTGTTCGATATGGTCTCCCGTTTAGGAGCATCGATCATCAAAATGCCTGCGGTTTGAAGCCGGTCGACCTCTGAAGTTTCCATAGCCCAAGGGAAGCGTAGGCTCTGTTGTGCTTCTTGCGCGACTTGACTGACCAGCTGCTTTTCGAGGGCTTCGGTGGAAACCGCGAGCCCTTTGCGCATGATGTCGAACAGGATTTTAAAAAGCTCAGCTCGTGTTTCGACACTGGCCTGTTTTAAGAAGTCGTTGTGAGCGAAAAGCTCATTGTCTTTGGCAAGTTCCAAAAGGCCGGGAAACCGAACTTCGATGAGTTTCAGGTCTTCCAAATTCGGATTGGTGTAACGCCAGCCCCTGCGAAGATCGCTCCAAACCCGGTGTGCGAGCACTTTTGTTACTGCGTTCTCGGCCTGTTCGAACGCAATGATGCCGCGAGCGTTGGGGTTGCCCATCCATTCGACGAGGCGTTCTTTGTTTTCTCGATTGAAGCCTAAAGCCTGACGAACAGCGTCACCAAATTTTTGATGTTCGAGGCCACGACCACCAGCATCTTGCACGGCTTTCAACAGTCCGGCCCTGAGTAAAGTTACAAAGATAAAATCGTTAAAGTGACCAGACTGTAGCGCAGCATCTTGGCGGTTATCGGTGAATCCGAGAAGCTTACGCTGAAACTCCCCCAAGGAACCGTCGCTGTGCATTGCCCGAAGGAGGGCTGCCGTGATCAAAGTGGTGGCAGAACTTCGGCCTTCAGCCGAAAGGCTGGCGAGTTTGGTTCGTTCACGAGCTTGTGATGTCGGGATATTTTTGCAGGCTGCGCAAAAACGATGTGGCCCCACAAAGAACCAAGCTTCGATCCCTTCGCCATTCACTTGACCGTCACCCATATAAAATCGAATGGCGTTCCCAGAGGCCAGGAGACCCCAGGCATTTCACGTATTTCCCGGACTGCGTGATGATGCGCCGAAATGGGCGTGTCGTGCTCATCGAGGTTAAGAGAACCGAGAACGACCTTAGAGACCCAGAATACCGGGAAAAGCTGGCTCAGATACGAGTGGCTGAATGGGACGACAAAGATCAATGTCTTGCTTGAACAGCTCAAGCCGACCGGAACACGGCCACTGGCATACCAATATGAGGACGCAGACAGGGCGGCTCGAAAATGCGCGACCGTGACAGAGCTAATCTATCACCACGAACTCACGGCACCGGAAATTTCGAAAATGCTTCGCGAGCATAAGATTCCAGAGGTCATGCCTAAAGGATGGTGTCGGAAAAAACTGATAGAACTTGGGCTTTTACCAAAGCAGCCTTGATGCAATCAAAGACTAAAAATCAGTCCACAGCCCCCTCCATCGCGAGGGGGTTTCTTTTGAGCAGGGCTAGAGGGCTAGCGAATGTTGGATAGAGCAAGTGGAATAAAATGGCGTTTTTGGGCAGAATGAAGTGGAATAGGAAAAACTGCCTAAGTGGAATTATATCGTTATATCATGGGCTTGGCTGGATAAGTTTTGTTGGAATACATCATTTCCTTTCAATTTCTGACAAATTGCGGCCAGTTGCATGGCCCCCTTGCGCTTTTGCGCCTTTGGCCCGACTTATGGGGGCATGACAGAAGAAGAAAAGCAGCACGATCTGACCAAGCGCAAGTTCTACAAGGCCGAGCAGGAAGCCGGTTTTGCAGACAGCCAGCCCAAAACCACCCCGCAGCAACAGGATCCGGCCTATCGGCTGGCGTTTCGTGATACAGACTTCCTCCTGCGCGAAGAATTGCGGCCGGTGCGGTTCCAGTTGGAACTGCTCAAACCCGATATGCTGCTGGATGAAGCGGGGATCGGTTCAACGCTGGTGATTTACGGATCAGCGCGGATTCCATCGCCAGATATGGCTGAGGCCGCGCTGGCAACGGCGACGACGCCTGAGAAAAAAGCGGTTGTCGAACGGCTGGCGGCCAAGGCCCAATATTACGAAGAAGCGCGCAAACTGGCGCATAAGGCCAGCAGTTGCGGCATCGTTGAGGATGGCAAGCGCCAATTCGTGATCTGTTCAGGCGGCGGGCCTTCGATCATGGAAGCGGCCAATCGCGGTGCAGAAGAAGCGGGCGCGGAATCGATCGGGCTGAACATCGTTTTGCCGCACGAGCAGGCCCCCAACAGCTTTGTCACGCCGCATTTGTCGTTCCAGTTCCACTACTTCGCACTGCGCAAGATGCATTTCCTGCTGCGCGCCCGCGCCGTGGCGGTGTTTCCGGGTGGGTTCGGCACATTCGATGAATTCTTCGAACTGCTGACGCTGATCCAGACTGGCAAGATGAAGCCGATCCCGATCATGCTGTTCGGCAAGGATTACTGGAACCGCGTCATCAACTTTCAGGCCTTGGCCGAAGAAGGTGTGATCAATTTTGAGGATCTGGAACTGTTCACGATGGTCGAGACCGGCGATGAGGCGTGGGCGCACATCGTGAAGTTTTACGATCTCGATTGCGGGTAATCTAACGCGGTATCAGCGGATCGCCTGATGGCCCAGCGGGCCGTGGCCTGCGCCAAAGCCGGGCGCGGCGAGCAAGGCGGCGCGGACGAATTCACGGGCATCCTCAACCGCCTCTTCCAGCGGAGCGCCCAACCCAAGGAACGTCGCAATTGCGCTCGACATGGTGCAACCGGTGCCGTGGGTGTGCCGGGTGACAATGCGCGGCGCGGTCCAGATTTTTTCGGGCAGACCGGGCATGACCAGCCGGTCGGTAACGTCAGGCCCCACAGTATCGCCGCCCTTGGCGATATAGGCGATGCCGCGCGTATGCATCGCTGTATCTCCGCCCAAGGCCACCAGTTCGGGCACATTGGGCGTGGTCAGGGTCGCGAGCGCCATCAACCGTTCGAATGCGGCGATGGTGGCGGCGTCAGCAAGGGTTGCGCCGCTGGTGGCGATCATCACCGGATCGAAAACGATGGGGACTGACAGGCCCTCCAACTTGTCAGCGACAACTGAGGCGATTTCTGCCGAACCGAGCATCCCGATCTTTACCGCATCGACGCCGATGTCTTTCAAGCAGGCGTCGATTTGCGCTGCCACCATAGCCGGATCGACTGCCAGCACCGCATGAACGCCCGTCGTATCTTGCGCGGTCAGCGCGCAGATCGCGGTCATCGCATAGCCGCCGAGCATGGTGATCGTTTTGATGTCAGCCTGAATGCCAGCGCCGCCGCTGGAATCGGAACCGGCGATGGACAGGATGCGGGGAGGGTCCATGTTATCCTTTGAACTTGCGTTCAGTTGATGGCGGGTTCTTCGCGTGCAAGGCCTTGGCACGGGTGGGGCGGTCCATCAGTTCGCCGCTGCAATTGGGGCAGCGATCATCCAGCGCATCGGAACATTCGGCGCAAAAGGTGCATTCGAACGAGCAGATGAACGCGCCGGGGGCATCGGCGGGAAGATCGGTTCCGCAGCGTTCGCAATCGGGGCGCATGTCCAGCATCAGGCGGCCTTTCGCACAGCATTGCAGATTTGATCGACCACGGCCTCGACCTCGACCGCGTCGTCACCTTCGGCCATCACGCGGATCACAGGTTCGGTGCCTGACGGGCGGATGACCAGACGGCCCCTGCCGACAAGCCGTGCTTCGGCCTCGGCAATGACATCCTTGACGCTTTGTGCTTCCAAAGGCTTGCCGCCGGCAAAGCGCACATTCTTAAGGATTTGCGGCACCGGATCGAACTGGTGGAGCAATTCGCTGGCGGGTTTGCCCGATGATACCATGGCAGACAGCACCTGCAGCGCAGCGACTGTTCCATCGCCCGTGGTGGCGTGATCGGTCAGGATCATGTGCCCCGATTGTTCACCGCCCACGTTGAAGCCGCCGCTGCGCATCCTTTCGAGGACATAGCGGTCGCCCACCGAGGTGCGTTCCAGCGTCAATCCTTGGGCGTTGAGGTGGCGTTCGAGGCCAAGATTGGACATCACTGTGGCGACCACGCCGCCACCGCGCAGCTCGCCGCGCCCGGCCAGTTGCGTGCCGATCAGCGCCATGATTTGATCGCCGTCCACCGTCTGGCTCTTTTCGTCGACCACGATCAGGCGGTCTGCGTCGCCATCCAGCGCGATGCCGATGTCGGCGCGGGTTTCGCGCACTTTGGCCTTGATCGCGTCAAGGTGGGTGGACCCGACGTTGAGGTTTATGTTCTTGCCATTGGGTTCAACCCCCATCGCAATTACTTCGGCACCCAGTTCCCACAGCGCAGATGGCGTGACGTGATAGGCCGCGCCATTGGCGCAATCAATCACGATACGCAGGCCATCCAAACGCACGTTGTCGGGCAGGCTGGCTTTTACCGCATGAATATAGCGCCCGCGTGCATCCTCGATCCGGCGGGCACGGCCCACTTGCGTGGCATCGGCCAGCGCCATGTCCTGTTCAAGCATGGCTTCGATGGAGAGTTCGGCGTCGTCCGAAAGTTTGAAGCCATCGGGGCCGAACAGCTTGATGCCGTTGTCTTCAAACGGGTTGTGGCTGGCCGATATCATCACGCCCAAATCGGCGCGCATGGAGCGGGTAAGCATGGCAACCGCAGGCGTGGGCATTGGCCCCAACAGCACCACGTCCATCCCGACAGAGGTGAATCCCGCCACCATCGCGCTTTCCATCATGTAACCGGACAGGCGCGTGTCTTTGCCGATGACCACGCGGTGGCGGTGATCGCCGCGCTGAAAATACGTGCCCGCAGCTTGCCCCACCTTCATCGCGGTGGCGGCGGTCATTACGCCGGCATTTGTCCGGCCCCGGATACCATCGGTGCCAAAGAACTTGCGTGCCATGGAACAGTTTTTCCCTATCGTCGGCGCCATCTTGGGCGGCTTGCTGCATTGCTATGCTTGCATGTGTAGCTAATGTCACCTCAACATGACCTTACCGACTCCTGAAAAATCGTCCACGGCTCTGCCTCCTATCGCGCAAGTACCTGCGATGTGGACGTTTATTGGCCTTGTCGGTGGGATGATTGGTGGGTTGGCAGTCGCGTTTTTGACGCCGGATGCCTTGCCAATCGTGCAAACCTGGGTGCAGCCCGTGGGCGACATGTGGTTGCGTGCGCTTCAGGCCACGATTGTTCCGCTGGTGGTCGCGCTGTTGTTTACAGGCGTCACGCAAACTGTGGCGATGGCCAGTGCGGGGGCAATGGCGCGGCGCAGTTTGGGCATGTTTCTGGGCTTTCTGACTTTCAGCGCGGGTGTGGCGATTGTCGTCACACCTTTGCTGCTGTCGGTTCTGCCCATCTCGGCAGAAGCAGGCGCGGCTTTGCGCAGCAGCTTGGGTGCAGCGCAGCCCGGCCCCGTGCCCGGTGTTGCCGAATTCCTGCGGTCTATCGTACCGACCAACGTGATTGATGCTGCTGCCAATGATCGGATGCTGCCGCTGATCCTGTTCACATCGGTGTTCGCGCTGGCGGTGTGCAAGCTTGCAGGGCCGCAGCGTGAGGTGATGACGACGTTTTTTGCAGCCCTTGCCTCGGCCATGTTGGTGGTGATTGGCTGGGTACTGGCGCTTGCCCCCATTGGAGTTTTTGCCCTCAGCATGGCCGTAGCTGCCACTAGCGGCACGGCGGCCATCGGCGCTTTGGCGCACTATGTCGGGATTATATTGCTGACAGGATCGGTGGTGGTGATCGCAGGCTATGTGTTTGCCGTAGCCATTGCCCGACAGCCTTTGGGGCGGTTTGCCCGCGCGATGCTGCCGGTGCAAACGATCGCGCTGTCCACCCAGTCATCGCTCGCTTCGCTGCCTGCGATGCTGGGGGCATGCCGGAACCTTGGCGTGCGCGAAACCACGTCGGAATTTGTGATGCCTCTGGCCGTGGCGCTGTTCCGCGCGACCAGTCCGGCGATGAACCTTGCCGTCGCGATTTACGTGGCGCATCTTTACGATGTCACGCTGACGCCGATGGTGCTGGTTTCGGCGTGGATCGTGGCGATTTTAGTGTCGTTAAGCTCGGTCAGTCTGCCCGGATCAATCAGCTTTGTGGCATCTGTTGGCCCGATTGCGATTGCGATGAATGCGCCGGTTGCGCCATTGGCACTGCTGGTGGCGGTGGAAGTCCTGCCTGATCTGATCCGTACCATTGGCAACGTGACCATGGATGTGGCGGTGACTGCGGCAGTTGATCGCAAGGTTCCATAGCTTCTCAAGCGGCTACCTGTAACCGACTGAAATAGAAGGTCTGCGCCGCGAAGTGGCGGCAACCGATGCGCGTCTCGCGCGTTGAGTGTGAAACGCAATTTCACGAGGACGTTGACTGCCCATGGCTATTATCCTGCCCCCTCTGCCTTATGCTGAAGACGCGCTTGCACCAGTCATTTCGGCCATCACCTTGCAAACCCACCACGGCAAACATCACAAAGCCTATGTCGACAAGACCAACGCCGCTATTGAAGATTCAGACCATGCCAATGCCAGCCTTGAGCAGATCATTGCCGCCGCGCAGGCTAATGGCGACACGAGCCTGTTCAACAATGCAGCGCAAAGCTGGAACCACGCCTTTTACTGGAACAGCCTATCGCCCGAAACGTCAGCGCCAACGGGCAATCTGGCCAGTGCCATTGAGGCATCGTTTGGTTCACTTGAGGCACTGAAGGCCGAACTTCTGGCCCAAGGCACAGCCCATTTTGCATCAGGCTGGGTGTGGCTGCTGGCGCGCGGCGGCAGCCTGGGCGTTGAACAGACACACGATGCCGCAACATTTGCCACAGGCGATGCCAAGCCCGTGCTGGTGATCGACTTGTGGGAGCATGCCTATTATCTCGATCACAAGAATGTGCGCCCGGAATACCTTAAGGGCGTCATCGAGAAGCATCTGAACTGGGAATTTGCTGCTGAAAACTTCAGTCGCGATGGCACGTAGGTTTATCCGGGCTGATCTTCATGAACCGGGTCGTCTTCGTCCATCCCGGCGAGGCGGCCCGGCTTGAACAGAGCCTCACCGAACATGAAGCCGACAATGTTGGGTTTGCCAATATGATCGAGCAGGGCGGCAACCGTCAGCAAGATCGGCACAGATAAAAGTGCCCCCAACACGCCCCAGATCCATGAAAAATAGCTTATAGATATCAGGATCGCGACGGGGTTGAGCGTGAACCGGGCACCCAGAATTGCGGGCGTCACAACGTTTGATTCGATGGCATGGAGCCCAAGGAACGCCAGCATCGGGATTAGGCCGACCGCAACGCTGGGGGCCGTGCCAAGGCCGACCAGCCCGATCAGGCCCATGAACATCAGCGGGCCGATATAGGGCAGGAAATTGAGCGCAAAGGCGAGCCCGCCCCACATGATCGGCGCGCTCAAGCCAAAGGCCCAAGCACCTGTCGCGACGATTACGCCCACACCCAAATTCACGAGTGCCACGGTAAAGATGTAGCTGCTGACGCGCTCCTGCACATCACGCAGCACCCGTGCGAGGCGGACCGAGGCGCTGAAGGAATGGCGATCAAGCAGCACCCGCCGCTTCATCCGGATCCGGGATTCGATCATGAAGAATGTCATCAGCAGCGTCAGGATGACTTCAAGGATGACGCTCGGCGTGGCAAAGGCGACTTGTTCGATCACAGACGGGCTGGCCAAGACCACTTCGCGTGTGGAGCCGCTGCCGGTGATCCGGGCGAGCTGGCGGTTAACATCCGCAATCCACGAAAGATTTCCGCGCAATTCGGTAAACCGCCGCGCCACTTGTCTTGATAAGGCGGGAACTTGATCGACCATCACATAGGCCGGTTGCAGGATCAGCAACAATGCCACCAGCACGATGGCAATCATCGCCAAAATCGCGACGAATGACGCGAGCATGTTGGGCAGGCCCAGCCGGGTCAGGCGATCTGCCATCGGTGATACGATGATCGTAAAAATCATCGCCGTGACCGGAGGCAGAAACACCACCGACCCGATTGAAAGCACGAACGGCAGCGCCAAAAACAACCCCAATCCCAGCAGCAAGACAATGGCTGACTGCAAACGCGCACGGCGATCATGCAAATCCGTTGCTGGTGGCAGGATAGCATGCTGGTCTGGCGGGATGGATGGATTCACCGGTTGGGCAGCCTCGAAACAGAAAAGCGCAATGTAATGCGCAATTCTTCATTCACTGCCAGAGCTTAGCGATCAAGTGGTGCTTTGCTATGCAACCGCGATTTGACAATCCGCGTGGCGCAAATGCCCCGTCGGACGGTTGTCAGTTCTGGTGTCCGTGCAGCACGGTACGGTCCAGCTCGCCCATGATTGCAGTATGAGCAACCGCGTCGGACGTGCTGCGGCGCGGGATCTGACCGGTTTCAATCATCAACGTTAGCGCGGCCCGCGCACGACCGACACGGCTTTTGATTGTGCCAACTGCGCAGCCACAAATCTTGGCCGCTTCTTCATAGCTGAATCCCCCAGCACCCACGAGAAGCAGTGCCTCGCGCCGTTCAGGGGGCAGCGTCAGCAGGGCGCGGTGCATGTCTGATAAATGCATCGGTCCTTCCTGTGCAGCCGGTGCCACAAGAATGCGTTCCGCCACGGTTTCATCATAATCTCCGCGGAAGCGATTACGGCGCATATCGGTAAGGTAGGCATTGCGCAAAATGACGAAAGTCCAAGCGCGCATTGACGTACCGGGTTCAAAGCGTTCTTGTGCAGCCCACGCCTTGAGCAGGGTTTCCTGCACAAGATCATCGGCCAGATCGGGGCGGCCGCACAGACCGCGCGCAAAAGCGCGCAGATGCGGAATGACTCCCGTCAATTCGCGTTTGAACGCGATCGGATCAATCGCCGGGCGCGGCGACATGTCTGCCTCAGCCATTTGACGGGTCATCCAGTTTATCGAGCAACTGGGCGAAGCTATCGGGCAATGGCTCGTCTACGACAGAATCGTATAATCGCTTGAGCCCGTCCGCCCATTCAGGGGAGCGCGGTTTTGCGCCCTTCCGGTTCTTTTGACCGGCAATCATCGGCTTTTCTTTCGACATTCGCTCTGACAACGCCTCCCCCTCCAGGGCCAATCCAAAAACAGACCGCAACGGCGCGGCAGATGCGTTTCCTACACCACTGACACTGTCCAGAAAGAGGAATTGCCAATGGTTCTTCAGATGCGGAACGATATGCAGCGCCGTCGGTTCCCATTCTGGTGAGACGTAAATGCATTTCCTTTGCGGCGTGGCCGGTTAAGTGAAAGGAGCGCGACTGTTTCGGACGGGGTCGTGGGTGTGGGAGGAATGACGCGCGCAATGGAAAAGCTTCTTGCCATGAAGAAGCTGACGCCTCGTTGGTACGAACGCTTTCCGCGTGGTGTGCCGGTGGGCATCTTCGTGATGACCATGGCCGTTGCGCTGTTGAGCGTTTTTGCCATCGAAAACGCCGAAGATCAGCGGCAAACCGCCCAGATTGCTCAAACAGCCCAAGCCGTTGCATCAGGTCTGGAGCGGCGCAGCAACACCAACACCGCCTATTTGCGGTCGAGCGCAGCCTTGTTCGCGACGCAGGAAATCGTAGAAGCGCCGCTGTTTCGTACTTTTATCAAGCAGTTGCACCTTGAAGGTCGTTATGTCGGGTCGGATGGGATTGGCTGGGCCATGAAGATGGACCGCGCTTCTGTTCCGATTGTTGAAGCGATCATGCGCGCCGGTACCAAACCGGAATTCGCGGTCCGTCCCAAACCCGTGACAGAACGAACTGCGGTGGTGCCGGTGATGTTTCTTGAACCGGACTCCACCCGCAACCGCCGCGCCATCGGCTTTGACATGTATTCCGAGGTCACACGCCGCGCGGCAATGGATGCAGCGGAACGCAACGGCCAGCCCACAGCCACCGGGCGCGTGACACTTGCCCAGGAAGCAACGCCTGATGGACCGGCGGGCTTCCTCGTTTACATGCCCGTGTTTGCGCTTCAGCCGGAAGGGGGGCGATACAAGCTGCGCGGCTTTGTTTACTCTCCGTTCGATGCACAGACGTTTTTGAAAGCATCCATAGATGCGACGCGCCTCGAAGGGGCGGGCGTGCGGTTGTACGATATTACGCCCAAGGGCCTAAGCCTTATGGCAGAAGTGGCGCCTGTCGAACAATCCAGTGGCATCGTGCGGCGCGAGGTCGAGATTGCAAGTCATCGGTTCATGATCGAAATTGCAGCACCGGCAACCCCAATGTTTTCAACGATGTCGGGCATGACTTTGCTGTTTGGCCTGTTGGTGGCTACGCTTTTGCTGGTTCTGGCGCGCTTGCTGACACAGCAAGCCGCAGAAGACCGGATTGCGCTGGCGTGGTTCGAGCAACAGTCTTCCATCCGCAATTCACTGACGCGGGAGCTGAATCATCGCGTCAAGAACACGCTGGCCAATGTGTTGTCGATCATTTCGCTCACCCGTCGCCGCGCGACCACGTTGCCCGAATTTGCCGATAGTCTGGAAGGCCGCATCCGCGCGCTTTCAGCAACGCATGATCTGCTCACGCAGTCTGATTGGGGCACAACGCCGGTCGCGCTGGTTATCCGGGCAGAGCTTGCGCCCTATGCTCAGGATGTGTTGCGCCATTTGACAATGGACGGTCCGGATGTGGAGCTGGCCCCTAATGATGCGCTTTCGCTGGGCCTCGCCGTTCATGAACTGGCTACCAACGCCGCCAAATATGGCGCGCTCAGCGTCGAGCAGGGCCGCGTTTCGATCCATTGGGAAATCGCTGGTGAGAATCTGGCGCGTGTGGAATGGATCGAGACCGGTGGTCCGGTGATCGATGCTGAACAAAAGCGCAAGCGCGGCTTTGGCACCGAATTGATCGAGAAGATCGTGGCGCACGAACTGCGCAATCCGGTCGATTTGCGCTTTGAACCTGAGGGCGTACGCTGCACCCTGTTGATACCGGTGCGCCGCCGCAATAGCTTTACAATGCGGCAAGGCCGCACCTGACGGCGCGGCCTTGAAGGGATTGTAAAAGAAAGACTTAATCGAGCGGGCGGCTGGATCCAAAGAACAGGGCCTGACTGATCGCGGTGCGCACAGTCTGTTCCTGAAACGGCTTGGTCACCAAATAAGTCGGTTCTGGCCTATCGCCGGTGAGCAGGCGCTCAGGGTAGGCGGTGATGAAGATGACCGGCACGGAACCCATTTGCAGAATGTCCTCCACAGCATCGAGGCCTGAGCTGCCATCAGCCAACTGGATGTCAGCCAATACCAGACCCGGTTTTTCACGGGACACGATTTCGAGGGCCTGAGTCCGCGTTGCGGCCATGCCGCAAACATCGTGACCGAGTGATCTGACCAGATCTTCAAGCTGCATCGAAATGAGCGGCTCATCTTCGATGATCAAAACCGATGTTGCAGATTCGCGGTCGATCTCTGCAATGGCATCCTGCACGAGGCCTTCGACATCATCGGGTTCACGTTCCATGATATAGGCCGCGTCATTGATGCTGAAATCTTCCAGCGTGGTTAGCAACAATGCCTGGCGGTTGGCCGGAGTCATCGCAGCAAGCCGTTCCTGTGCTGCTGCTTCATGCTGGCCAAGCGAGCCTGATGAGCGGTCAACCGTATCGACATAAGCGGTCGACCACACACGATTGAAAGCGTGATAGAGTTGTGGCCGGCCTTCACCGATCAATTCCCGCAAAGCCTTATCGGCCAATGCAGCTTCAAGCGTCGCGCGGACAAATGAGTCGCCCGCGGTCTGGCTGCCCGTTAATGCGCGCGCATAGCGCCGAAGATAAGGCAGTTGATTGGCAACTTTGGCACCAAGAGACATTCGTACCCCTTCCCGAACAGGATCCTGACGATCAACGCACGAAACTGTTGTCCGGTTCCCGCTATCCGACAAGGAGAAAGCACTGATTTAGGTTCTGACCCTAGTTCACTGCAATCAGGTCCGCCCATTCCGCCAAAACTTCCGACGATACCGGTTTGCGGAATTGTGCCGCAAATTCATAACCTTCGGGGGTCGCATCACGTTCAAATCCGGAACTGATTGCCACCGCGCAGCCCATTTGATGTAATTGCAGGGCAAGGTCGAGCGAGATGCCATCGGGTAATTGCAAATCGAGCAGTGCAGCGGTCGGCCGGCGCTTCTCGATCAAATTCCGCGCACCTGCCAGAGTTGCGGCGACCATCACATCGAACCCGCGCGTTTTCAAAGCGTCCTCGATGGCCATAGCAACCAGCACGCTGTCTTCCACTACCAGAATGAGCGGGGTTATTGTTTTTGTATTCAACACGTTCGCGCTCACCCCTATATGCCGTACAGGTGATACGGCACATTGTGAGAACCAACGCTGTCATTTGACATAGCGAAAGTTCAGCTACCGTGTTGCGATTTGAGCGACGGATCAGAACCGACGTCAGAGTGTGGGGAAAATATGGCGCGAGACGATGAGAATGCCGGGATTATCGGCGATACACAAGTGCGCTGCGAAACCTGCCCGCTGATCGCGTGCGATGGTTTGCGGCAGCCGCCTGCTGATTTGCGCCTTTGGATCGCGGCTTTCCGGCAGGGCGAAGCGCGGTATGTTCGCGGTGAACAGGTTTTTGATCAGGGTGCCCGGCCTAAGCATTTGTATACAGTGCTGAGCGGTGTGCTGATGCGTACACGTTTGCTGGAAGATGGCCGGCGTCAGGTTATCAATTTCATGTTCCCTGGTGATTTCATCGGGCTTCAAGCTGCACTTGATGGTGAAATGAGCCACGCGGTAGAGGCGGTAACTTCGGTCACCCTGTGTGCGTTCTCGCGCGATCGCTTTTTCGACATGGTCGCCAGCCAGCCGCGCCTTGCGTTCGATATGACCTGGCTTTCCGCACATGAAGAAGCCGCTCTTGAAGAGCACATCGTATCGCTAGGGCAGCGTAACGCGCGCGAGAGGATGGCAGCTTTGGCCGTGTTCCTCGTGCAGCGTGCACTGGATACCGGTCTTGCGCCTGACGGGACGCTGACCATTACCGTTACGCAAGGGCAGATTGCCGATATGCTGGGGCTGTCGCTGGTTCATACCAACCGCACTTTGCAAACTTTGCGCAGGCTTCAACTCGTCGATTGGACAATCAACGCGATCCGCATTCCCAATATGGAAGCGGCAAGAGAGTTTGCCGGAATTGACAGCAATTCAGTTGGTCTGCCACGCCCCTACATCTAAAGAAAATTTCCTAGCCAATGAAATTAAAGGATAAAAAATTTTCGAGAGCTTGGGAACTGCAAACCGGGATGCTCGTTTTATCCATGTCACCACCGAGACCCCCCCTCCCGTCCAAGCGGTGGTGATACGATCCCGAAGGTCCTCGTCGGAAACGACGGGGACCTTTTTTGAGGTCGAGCGTCCCGGCTGCGCCTCATGGTGGCGCAGCCGGGACGCTTTTTCATTTCTTAGCCAAAATGCGACAGCGCGCCGCGGATTCGTCCGAACAGGCCGGCAGGTTTGTGGCGATAGACCAACGCGATCAGTTCTTCGGTGCGGAACGGCTTTGCCAGAACATGACCGAGCATCGCGGCAGAAGGCGGGATCGATTCAGGCGTTCCGGTGGTAAACACGACAAGCGGCCGCGCTTCGCCCAATTGCATCGCCAGTTCGGCCAAAGCCCAGCCATCGTCGCGGTCAGCCAGATGCACGTCCAGCACCAAGATGGACGGCACCGCGCGCCCCAGATGCTCCATCGCTTCGGCTATACTGGCGCAAGTTACGACCGGGTCAGCCCCTGCATCTGTCAATGCCTCGGCAATATCGAGCGCGATCAGTCCGTCATCCTCAACCACAAGCGCATGGCCCAGTGCTCTCCGTCTTGGAGGAGGCTTGGGTTTGGCCCGGCCGTGGTCATCGTTGGTCAACGTCTTGGTCCCCGCCTGCTTTGCTGATCAAACGCGAAAGACGCCATCAGCGTTCCGAGAGAAGACCTCAACCCGGCTGAAATCAGAGCGGCTTGTCGTATATCACGTAAGACTTGTTCACTGTGCTGTTGATTGCCTCGGCAATGGCATTCATTCCTTGATTGTCTTCGAGGATCCATCCGATTTCACCGCGCGTTGCACCATATTCGCGGATGGCGTTGCGGCGAATGTATTCGATCATCATGAATGCCAACTGGCTGGCCATGCGCGATGATTGCAGCCGCTTACGGACACCCATCAGCGGCACACGCATGGTCCGCACTTTGGGCTTGCGCAGCCATAGCAGCAGCTTGGCCCAATTGAACGGGAGCAGCTTTCCGCCCATCGGTTTGATCACTTCATTAAGGTCTGGCACGGTCATCATGAAGGCCACCGGCTCGCCTTCATATTCGGCGATCATGATCAGATCTTCGCGCACGATCGGCTTGAACTTTTTGCCCGCGTATTTGATCTCGGCATCGCTGAACGGCACAAACCCCCAGTTTTCCGACCATGCATCGTTCAAGATGTCGAGGATCAGCGCCGCCTCTTCGTCGAATTTTGATCTATCGACATTGCGAATGCGGATCTTCGCATTCTTTTCGCCCGATTGGATGATGCGCTGGATAAGGGGTGGGAATTCGTTGCGAACGTCCAGTTCGTATGTGTTCAGCGTCTTGGCTGGCAGGTATCCCAGCGCCTCGATATAATGGCGATAACGTTCGGGCTGATGGCCCATCATCACCGTCGGCGGGTGATCAAAGCCTTTGACCAACTGGCCCGGCTCTTCCCAGATAGACATCGAAAGCGGGGCCAGCACCCGCGTCATGCCCTTTTGCCGCAGCCACTCTTCGGCATGCGCGATTAACGCTTGCGCCACGGGTTCGTCCTCGGCTTCAAGCATACCCCAGTTGCCAGTGCCCGGACCCATGCCCTGTGATGCATCCATCGCGACAGCCAGATGATCGATATGCGCCGAGATGCGGCCCACGACGGCTCCCGCGCGCCTGGCAAGGAACAATTGCACGTCGGCATGATCGAAAAACGGGTTCTTGCCCGGCGTAATCAGCTCCTCGGCTTCCATGCGCAGTGGCGGCACCCACGACGAATCGGATGCGTTCAGGCGATAGGCTAGATCGAGAAAGGCCTTTCGGTCAGCCTTGCCGGAAACGGGAGTGATGATTACTTCACTAGGAGCCACGTTCTTGCCTTTGTTTGCGGGTAAGTGGGTTTCGTCGGCGAACTGCGGTTCAATTCGGCACATTGTCAAGCCACAGGACGCAGGTGGGAGCATCTTGGGCGAAATTGACCGGCAAAAGCTGGGTCGCAAGGGTTAAACTGGAAATTCACGGCATGATTGCAACCGATACTCTCACCGCCCCTCGCGCTTCGTCCGACGCGCAGCCATCGCTGCCCAAGGGTTTGGCGGGAACACCTGATGACAAAGAGATGCTCCGTGCCGCGGTGGAACTCACCCGCGATATCGCCACCGCGCGGCCTGCGATCTATTGGCCCGATATGTTGGTGTCTGCCACGCTCGGCTATGCCGCGCTGGCAGGTGCAATCCTGCTCGAAAGTCCGGTTTACGCCGTTCTTTCCGGCATCGTTTCGGCGCTGGCACTCTATCGTGCCCTGCTGTTCATCCACGAACTGACGCACATCCACAAGACGGCGTTGCCCGGTTTTCGCTTTGCGTGGAACTTGCTGGTCGGCATTCCGATGCTGATCCCGTCGTTGATGTATGAAGGCGTCCACACCTTGCATCATGCGCGCACCCGCTATGGCACCGTGGATGACCCCGAATATATGCCGCTGGCCTTGATGAAGCCGTGGGCGTTGCCTTTGTTCACCGTTACTGCCCTGCTGTTGCCGGTCGGACTTTTGATCCGTTCTGCGGTGCTGGTGCCATTGGGCGTCATCATTCCGCCTTTGCGCAAGCTGGTGTGGGAACGTGCATCATCGCTTTCAATCAATCCCGAATTCCGCCGCCGCGCGCCCGAAGGCGAATTTGCGCAGATGGTGTTCTGGCAAGAGCTTGGTGCATCCGCTTGGGCGATGTTCTTGATCTGGTGGAGCGCAACGCATTCATGGCGCCCGCTGCTGATCGGCATTGCAGTCGTTTCGCTCACCGCCTTGCTCAACCAGATCCGCACGCTCGTGGCGCATTTGTGGGAGAATGAGGGCGAGGCGATGACCGTGACCGGGCAATACCTCGATTCGGTCAACGTGCCGCCGCCTGCGCGTCTGGCACCGCTTTGGGCACCGGTGGGCTTGCGCTATCACGCGCTGCACCACCTGCTGCCGTCGATGCCTTATCATTCGCTGGATGAGGCGCACCGCCGCATTACCGCCGAACTTGGGCTGTCGTCGACCTATCAGAAATCGAACTATCCGGGCCTTCTGCCACTGGTCGGGCGCTTGGCGCGCAGCACGATGATGCCGCGCTAGAGCCAGATGACACAGGATTGCCCCACCGGGACGGAGCCGATTTTGGCTCAGGGCAAGGAATGAGGAGGGAGCCATGCTGCCGCATAGTGACCGACGAGAGACGCCGCACACTGGGCCAAAAGCGGCCCGCCCCTTCGGGGTTGCTCTGTGAGGCCCGCCGCCCGCGTCACGTCGCTGGCACGGGCAACCAGCCCGCGCTGCACGACGTTCCTTGACGGCGAACCTCACAGAACAATCACGGTGGGTCAATCCGATGTCATCTGGCTCTAAGTCGTCATTCTTCGGTGCGGATCAGCACGGTCTCACCGATGAAGAAGAACAGCAGGAACGGCGCCCAAGCGGCGAGGAACGGCGGGTAAGCGCCAAAATTCCCCATGGCTAGCGCGGCATTGTCAAACACGAAATAGGCAAAGCCCAGCCCCATTCCGATTGCCGCGCGCACGAACAGCTGGCCCGAACGCGCAAGCCCGAAAGCAGCCACGGCGCCTAGCAGCGGCATAAGCATCGCCGATAGCGGCCCTGAAAGCTTGTGCCACCACTTGCCTTCCAGTTCGGTCGTGCGGAAGCCGGCTTCGCGGATCGCGGCGATTGAAGCATTGAGTTCGGTCAGTGATTGCGCGTCTGCATCCACTTTGCTGATCACCACTTGCACCGGCTCAACTGATTTGGCGAAGACCTGATCAGTGGACGAACTGGTCTTTCGCGCACTTTGCACATCAAACATCACCGGCTGGCGCAAGCGCCATCCCGGATTGGCGTAAGCAGCGTCCTGCGCGGTGACAATCTCGGTGACCATGCCGGTAGGGTCACGCCGATACCAGCTTACCCCTGTCATGCGCATCGCTTTGCCATCACCGGCCACGGTGCGTGCAAACAGGATGTTCGGCCCGTCTTGCAACCAGACATTCGTCTTTATGGCGGATTCCTTGGGGATCGGCCCGTAATCGACGTTCTGCCATGCTTTGAGCGTTGTGCTTGATCGTGTGACCACACGTTCGTTGAAGGCAAACGTCACTGCCGACGTTACCGCAGCCACCAAAAACAACGGCGCCAGCACTTGGTGCGCTGAGAGCCCGGCCGCTTTCATGGCCACCACTTCGCTGTTCTGGTTCAGCGTCATCAATGTGATGATCGTGGCCAGCAGCACGGAATAGGGCAAAAACCGGCTGATCAGTTGCGGCATGCGCAGCGATACATATGTCAGGAGTTCAGCCTGACCGTTGCCCGCAGCAGCCGTCACTTTGCCGCTTTCGCTCAACAGATCGAGCATTTGCAGGATCAGCACCAGCATCAGCAGCACTGCCACAATACGGACGGCAAACATTTTGCCGATGTAAAGCGCGAGCGTGCGCGAGGGGAAAAACTCAAACTGCATCGGGTGCCTCGCTGCCCAGACCCTGTCCGCTTTGTGCGGAAGCAGGTTCATCACGCAGGCGCTTTCGCGCAAACAGCTTGCGCATTGTCCGCGAGATCCTTGCAAAGCCTGCTTCCAGCGCGCCAATCGGTTGCCCGCCCGGCACATAGGCAATCCGCCAATACATCCACACGATCATTATGGCGAACAGGGCAAACGGCCCCCACAGCGCAAGGATCGGATCGACCCGGCCAAGCGCCGCCACATCCTGCCCATATTGATTGACCTTGTGATAAGCCACCACCAGCACGATCGACAGGAATATGCCCAGTGCGGACGTTGACCGCTTTGGCGGCACGGCCAATGCCACCGCCAGCAATGGCAGCAGGAACATCATCACCACCTCGACGAGCCGGTAGTTCAGGCTGGCCTGCGTCTGATTGCGCAACTCTTGCGAGGTGTTGTCATTCCAGCCAATTCTCAGCAATTCGGGCAGGAAGTATTCCTTGTCGGCATCGCCGCGCTGGCGGAATTGCTCGATCTTGGGCAGATCAATCGGCAAATCATGGCTGGCAAAGCTGAGCACGCGCGGTGACGTGATGTTTGGCCCATCCTGCACGATCTGACCGTCGGTCAGCCGCAAGATGACCGTATCCGGGCTTTCGCGATTGGCAAAGAACCGGCCTTCGCGCGCAGAAATGACCATGACCTGGCCATTGCCGGTCTGAATGCGCGCGAAGATACCGCGCAAATCGCGGCCTTCGTCGCGGCTGGAATCAACGCGCAAAGCCGTGCGGTCTTGCAGAGAGTTGAATTCGCCCACGCGGATTGACGCACCAAGCGCGCCAGAGCGCAATTCAAACTGTAGCTGTTCGTAATAATAGCGCGATAACGGCTGGAGATAGCTGACAATCAACAAGTTGAGCGCGGCCAGAACAATCGCAAACATGTAGGGTACGCGCAGCAGCCGGGTGTAGGACAAGCCCACCGCGCGCATCACATCCAGCTCGGAACTCATCGCCAGCTTGCGGAACGCAAACAAGATGCCCAGCATCAGGCCCAGCGGAATCGCAAGGCTGGCATATTCGGGCAGCAAGTTTGCCAGCATCTTGAAAACGACGCTGACCGGCCCGCCTTGTGTTGCCACAAAGTCAAACAGTTTCAGCATCTTGTCGAGAACCAGCAACGACGCGGCGAGCACGAACACCGAAAGCATCGGCACGAACACCAGCCGGGCGATATAGCGATCAGTGGCGGTAAAAAGTTTCAAGGTAGCGCGCGATCAACCAGAGTGTTGAAACCGAAATCTGTTTCGCACCGTACTTGCCACCAGCGGCATGAACAGCGCATTTCGCCGGACTAGCCGTATCGCCGGGCGCGGGGAAGGGAAAAGCGGCATTCTGCGTCACACCCTATCGTAAGTTATTCAAATGCCATATCTTAAGAAAGTGGTGTGAGCACAGGTGATTGGAGAATTCTCTCGTGTCCAATAAGCACGCAGGCAGCGCATGGTGGGCTTGGGCAGCGAAGGCTGAGCCGGATCAAGACTTCTATAACGATCTGGCTGATTGGTGTGAGCAACTCGATCTCTCGGACCAACGGTCGGGATTCGATCGCGTGCTGCGCGAGATCACCGACTTTGGCTCCGCACCTGAAGGGTCGCGTGAAAGTATTGCCAGCCAGTGGATTACTATGCTGGTTGATACAGGCGCATTTGAAAGTGCCGCCATTGCGCTCATTCCGCGAACGGCCACTTTTAATGGCTGCAGAATGAAGGACGGCACCTTTGTGGCGCAAGTTATCCTCGATGGCAGTGCTGGCGCTCATTCGCGCAATGCGCGTAGCCTTTCCATGGCGTGGCTTGCGGCGCTGTTACGTGCCTTTGCGCGCCAATCGGCAGAAGCCAAGGGCGCGCAGATCCATTGATTGTGGAAGTCAGAGTTTTGTAAAATCAGGCTTTTTCTAGCGTGCACTGCAGCGGGTGCTGGTTTTGCCGGGCAAAGTCCATCACCTGATTGACCTTGGTTTCAGCGATTTCATAGGGAAATACGCCACAAACCCCGACGCCGCGCTGGTGCACATGCAGCATCACGCGGGTGGCCTGTTCCAGATCCATATGGAAGAAACGCTTGAGCACCATCACCACGAATTCCATCGGGGTGTAATCATCGTTCAACATCAGCACTTTGAACTGGTTCGGCTTTTTGGGCTTGGCGCGAGTTTTGGTGGCGATGCCGACTTGATCGTTCCCGCCCGGTCCGCGCGAATCATCATCCTCGGCACAGCGAGGAGCGTCGGACATGTCCGGTTGGGCGAGGCGATGCAGTAGCATGATCGTTCTAATATCGCATTCCCTGCCGCATAGGACAAGAGGTCGCGGGGGGCAGGTCTCTGGAAATCTGCTAAAATGAAAAACGGACCGGAGGCCCAAGGCACCCGGTCCGCATTTTCACATCTTGACCGCATCAGCGGAAACATTGCTGTTCCGCCGTGCTGACGGACAATCAGGCAGCAGTCTTGATCTTCTCAACCGCAAGGCTGACGCGAGTCGAGATTGGCTGGAATGCTTCGTTGACCAGCTTGAGCATGGCTTCGCTGTTCTTCGAGCTGGCAGCAACGGCCGCGTCGAAGTTCTTGCGCATCAGAGCAGACTGCTTTTCGAAGAATTCGGTTGGTGACTTGACGGCAACGAGGTCCTTGACGTCAGCGGTCATGGCTTCGAACGAAGTCTTGGTTTCTGCAACATAACCCTTGGTCATGTCCTGAAGGCCCGAAGCAAGGATCTTGCTCGATTCAACCATGGCTTCGACGTTGCCCTTGGCAAAAGTGCCGGCATCGCCAAAAGCAGCCTGAGCCTTTTCCTGAGCGCCCTTGAACGCGGTCTGCATCTTGTCGGTGAATTCTGCTGGTGTCTTGGTCATAGCGAACAGTTCCTTCCTTGCTGCCGGAGCTTTTGCGCTGCCGACAAATGTTTTCACGCTGGGCGTCTTAGCCCGTGGAATGGCGGTGGAAGGACGCTTGCTCGCGGGCTTCACCGCAGGCACCGGTGCAGCTGCTGCCTTTTTGGGCAACTTCGCGGGTGGGGCCTTGGTAATGATATTGACAGGCTTGGCGTTCAATTTGGGCGCCTTTGCCGGTTTGGTTGGCTTGGCAATTGCTGCAACTGGCGCAGCAACAGGTTTCGCCGGAATTGCCGTCGGAGTAACGGCCTTGGCGATTACCTTCGCGGCTTTTGCTGGCTCGCTTGGTTCCACAGGCACCGAAACTTTCGGTGCAGGCGCTTCAATCGCCGCAACAGGTGACAATGCAATGACAGGCTCCACCACAGGGATAGGCTCATTCGTGCTGTCCATCACTTTATCGACCATCTTGGCAACTCCTGCTTTCAAATGTGACGCTGTCCCGAATGGGCAAGCTCCACTCTTGCTGCACTGCACAAAATAGGTCTCGCGGCGATAAAGTCAACAGAAATGTTGCAGTGCAGCATTTCTGAATGGCGACAAATAGTTGCAGCGCCGAATCAGCGAGTCCGGACGTAGCGTCCCGGCGCATCTTCGATGACGCGGTCGCCCTTGCCACCGGGAACGCGCTTGCCCTTGGCTGCAATCTTGCCAGGGGCTTGTCCGGCAATCCATTCTATCCAGTCCGGCCACCAGCTGCCCTTGGTTTCCGACGCGCCGCTGATGAATTTTTCAAGCGTAGATCGCTCATCAGGATTGAGCCAATATTGATATTTGCCCAATTCCGGCGGATTTACCACGCCAGCAATGTGCCCCGAACCTGCCAGCACAAAACGCCAGTCGCCTGCCAGATGTTGCGTCAATTTCCATACGCTCTGCGGCGGTGCAATATGGTCCTCGCGGCCGGCCTGAATATAGCAGGGTGTTGCAATGCGGCGCAGATCAATCGGCGTTCCATCGGCCTCCAGCGAATCCGGCATCGCAAGCCGGTTGTCGCGATAAAGGTCGCTCAAATAGGATCTGTGCCATTTGGCTGGCAGGTTGGTGGTGTCACCATTCCAGTGCAGCAGATCAAACGCCGGATATTCATCACCCAACAGGTAATTGTTGATCACATAATTCCAGATCAAATCCGATGGGCGCAGGGAATTGAATGTGGCGGCCATGATCCGCCCGTCCAGATAGCCGTCGGTCGATAGGTTTTCGAGCATCTTGATTTGCGCGTCATCTATGAAATTGCGCAGATCGCCCGAAAGCTCAAAATCAACTTGAGCGGTAAAGAAGGTCGCGCTTGCTACCTTGTCGGCCTGATCGCGCCGCGCCAGAATCGCCAGTGTTGCGGCAAGGGTCGTACCTGCAACGCAATAGCCGATGGTATGGACAGCAGGCACTTTCAGACGGTCGCGCACATGGTCAATCGTTTCGATTTGCGCGCGGATGTAATCGTCCCACATCACTTCGGCCATCGATGCATCGGCGGATTTCCACGAAACCACAAACACGCTCAAGCCCTGCGCCACAGCCCAGCGGATGAAGCTTTTCTGCGGGTTCAGGTCCAAGATATAGTATCGGTTGATCCACGGCGGGAAAATCAACAGCGGGGTTTCGAACACTTCACCGGTCGTCGGGGTATATTGGATCAACTGATACAGCGGCGTTTCATGCACCACCTTGCCCGGCGTAACCGCAATGTTGCGGCCCAGTTCAAACGCCAGGGGATCGGTGTGGGTAAGTTGCCCTTTGCGCAAATCGCCCAGCAAATGCTCAACGCCTTTGACCAGATTCTCGCCCTTGGTCGCCATCGTCCGTTCGATCACGATCGGATTGAGCAGCGGGAAGTTTGCTGGTGACAGCGCATCGGTCAGCACTTTGGTCGCAAATATCAGTTGTTCTTTGCGTTCAGGTGGCAGACCTTGCGCATCCTGCGCCATTGTCTTCAGGTTTTCGGACAGGAACAGATAGGTTTGGTGGATCAGCGCAAAGGCGGGCTGATCGTGCCAGCGTTTATCGGCAAAGCGGCGATCCTTGAGCGGCAAATCTGGTGTCGTTAAGTTGCTCGCCAAAGATCCGCTTGCAAACTGACCCAAGACCGAAGTCCACAGCGCCATGCCTTCGTTCCAAAGCCGAACTTGTGTTTCGGCTTGTGCGATCGGCAACTGGCCTGCCATCGACATGAATGTCTGCGTCCATTTGCCAATGTCGCCCATCTGCGCCAGCATCGGCTCGATTTTGCCCGATTGCTCAGCATTGAAATCGAGCCACATTTTCTGAAGCTTGGCTGCTGACATAGCCCAGTGCTGCAAATCGGCAGGATCAGGTGCGGCGCTTTCCGCGCCTGCTGGCATCAACGGCGCAAACATCGCGCGCATCGCTTCACCCTGTTGGCGGAACAGATCTTCAAAAACGACCGGATCCGTGATCGTCTTGTCCGTCATGTACATCCCCTGCCATTGTTTGGAGTCTATCTATACACACGATGTGACAGCTTGTTAGCCCTGTTAGCGAAGTTGAGAGCAAGGTTTCCACGCCATTGCATTTGGCGTAAGGGCATCAATTGCGGCGCTCCTGCCGTGCCTATCCATACGAGTAAACACCCGTGGACGAAGAATTCTACCGCATGAAGCGACTGCCGCCCTACGTTATCGCTGAAGTTAACGCGATGCGGGCCGCGGCGCGCGCCGCCGGTAGAGACATTATCGACCTGGGCATGGGCAACCCTGATTTGCCACCGCCTGCGCATGTCATTGATAAGCTGTGCGAAGTGGCGCGCAAGCCCGATGCACACGGCTATTCTGCCTCGTCGGGCATTCCGGGCGTGCGCAAGGCACAGGCCAATTATTATGGCCGCCGCTTCAATGTCGATCTCGATCCTGAAACCGAAGTCGTGATGACGATGGGGTCCAAGGAGGGGTTGGCCAGCCTTGCCACGGCGATTACCGCGCCGGGCGATGTCGTGCTTGCGCCGAACCCCAGCTATCCGATCCACACTTTCGGATTCATCATCGCAGGCGCAACGATTCGCTCTGTGCCGACCACGCCGGATGAGCGGTATTGGGATTCACTGGATCGCGCGATGAAGTATTCTGTCCCGCGCCCGTCAGTGCTGATCGTCAATTACCCATCAAACCCCACTGCCGAAACGGTTGACCTTGCGTTCTATGAACGGCTGGTTGCCTGGGCGAAGGAAAACAAGGTCTGGGTCTTGTCCGATCTTGCCTATTCCGAGCTGTATTTCGATGGCAACCCAACGCGCTCCATTCTTGAAGTGCCAGGAGCCAAGGATATCGCGGTGGAATTCACCTCGATGTCCAAGACTTTCTCGATGGCCGGGTGGCGCGTCGGCTTTGCTGTGGGCAACCCGCACCTGATCGCCGCACTCAAGCGGGTGAAATCATACCTTGATTACGGCGCGTTCACGCCGATTCAGGCCGCAGCTTGCGCCGCGTTGAACGGTCCACAAGATATCGTGGCCAAGAACCGTGAACTGTATCAAAAACGCCGCGATGTGATGGTCGAAGCGTTCGGACGTGCCGGTTGGGACATTCCCAGTCCCAAGGCGTCGATGTTTGCCTGGGCACCGCTTCCGCCTGCATTGCAGCACCTTGGCAGCCTCGAATTCTCCAAGCAATTGCTCACCCATGCCGAAGTGGCCGTGGCCGCAGGCGTTGGCTATGGTGAAGACGGTGAAGGCTATGTGCGAATCGCCATGGTCGAAAACGAACAGCGCCTCCGTCAGGCCGCGCGCAATATCAAACGCTACTTGCAGTCGATGGGCGTCAATTCCTCAGCCGCTTGAGCGTATTTTCTGACACTATGCCGACGGCCCTTTCCGCCATGCGCGGGAAGGGCCGTTTGCTTTTGCATTGCCACATCGCATCAGGACGCTGGACCGCAAGCGAATGGTTGGGCACGATGGCCCCCGATAACTCATAAAGCAGCGGATGCCAGCCATGACCCATGCAACCCAGAACCTCCACGATCGCGTAACCATCACGGTTGAGGATCACGTTGCGCATGTGTTGCTGGACCGGGCAGACAAGATGAACGCGCTCGACGATGCGATGTTCGATGCAATTATTGCGGCCGGGCATCACTTGCACAATGCCAAGGGTGTGCGCTGTGTCGTTCTGTCGGGCGCGGGGCGTGGGTTCTGCGCCGGGCTTGATCTTGCAACCATGGCCGATCCAGACCGTTGGGGTGAGAGCGGCAATTTAATTGATCGCACGCACGGCAAGGCCAATCGTCCGCAGCAATGTGCCATGGTCTGGCGCAACTTGCCGATGCCGGTGATCGCGGTGGTCCACGGTGTGTGTTTCGGCGGTGGCTTGCAAGTCGCCAGCGGTGCCGACATTCGCTTTATCGCGCCCGATTCGCGACTTTCGATCATGGAAGTGAAGTGGGGCCTAATCCCGGACATGGCGGGCTATGTCTTGTGGCGCGGCAATGTGCGCGATGATGTGCTGCGGGAATTGACATACACCCACCGGGAGTTCAGCGGCGAAGAAGCGGTGGAACTGGGTTTTGCGACCCACGTCAGCACAGATCCGCTGGCAGACGCGATGGCCATGGCCAAAGACATCGCGGGCAAAAGCCCAACGGCGGTGCGCGGCGCAAAGATGCTTTCCAACCGCACGCCCGATATGGACGTGGAAGATGTGCTCATGGCCGAATCCAAGGCCCAACACGAATTGATGTATTCCAAAAACCAGATCGAAGCCGTGCGCTCGGGCATGGAAAAGCGTGCGCCGGAATTCGTTGATCCATGAAGGCCATTCACGATCCGCATGGCGCGCTGACAGCAGGTCTGGCGGCAATTCGCGCGCAGTACCAAGTGCCGCAGGGCTTTCCGCCGCAAGTCCTTGCTGCGGCTGAAGCGGCGTCCACGCGCGCGCTTACCGATCATGCGGATCGCACCGCCATTCCGTTCGTCACGCTCGATCCGGCTAGCTCGACCGATCTGGATCAGGCGTTCTGGATCGAAGCATCGGGCAATGACCTGATCCTGTTCTATGCCATTGCCGACGTAGCGTGGTTCGTCGATGATGGTGACGCTGTGGACGTAGAGGCGTGGAAGCGCGGTGAGACGGTGTACTTGCCCGATGGCAAGGCGGGGCTTTACCCGCAAGTCCTGTCCGAACGCGCGGCCAGCCTTTTGCCTGATGGCCCGCGCGCCGCAGTAATTTTCACGGTTCGCCTCGCCCCCCATGGCATCGCAACGCTGGAAGGTGCAGAACGTGCGCTGATCCAAAGCCGCGCCAAACTGGCCTATGACCGCGTAAAGGACGCTGATCTTCCGCCTGTTTTTACAGACTTCGCCGCGCGGATGGACATCGCCGAAGGTGCACGCGGGGCGGTCCGCGTCGATCCGCCCGAACAGGAAGTCGAAGCCTTGGGTGAGGGGCGCTACGCCCTTGCTTTCCAACCCCTGCTCGCATCCGAACGCCACAATGCCGCGCTCTCGCTTTCGGCCAATCTCGCCATCGCCGCCGCGCTTCAGCAGGCGGGCACCGGCTTGTTCCGCGTGATGGCAGGCCCCAGCGCCAAAGCTTTGTCACGCCTGCATACCACTGCCGCCGGCTTGGGGCTGGATTGGCCGGAGGGCACCGATCTCAAGACACTTGAGCGCACGCTGGAACCGGACAAGGCCCACCATGCCGCGTTCATGCTCGCCATCCGCCGGGCGGGGAATGGCGCGGGCTATGCGCCATGGATTCCCGGCGTCACCCCTTGGCACGAGGCGATTGCTGCCACCTATGCTCACGCCACAGCACCCTTGCGCAGGCTTGCAGACCGTTATGTCATTCGTGCCACGCTGGCGGTGATGAAAGGCCAGCCAGTCCCTGATGCAGTGGAAGACGCCTTTCGCCGCTTGCCCACCGTCATGGCCAAATCCAGCGCCACCGCAGGGCAGATTGACCGCGCGGTGATCGATCTTGCCGAATCCGTGATGCTCCATGGCCGCGAAGGCGAACGCTTTGCTGCTTGCGTTACCGACACAGATGGCGAATCGGCGCGCGTGCAATTGCTCGATCTGCCCGTAGTCACCCGCGCCAAAATTCCCGGCGCCAGCCCCGGTCAGCGCATCACATTGCGACTGGAAGCCGCAGACATCGCCGCGCGCCGGCTATTCTTCGCCCCCGCAGACTGATCCCATGCAAGAACCACTTGCGGCACAGGCCGCTTCGGGCTAACCGCCCCGAACCACGCAGCACCTGCGATCGAGGCCCGATGGCGGAGTGGTTACGTACCGGATTGCAAATCCGTTTACGCCGGTTCGATTCCGGCTCGGGCCTCCAGCTTCTTCAGATACTTAGCTTAAATGACAATGACCCTTAGCCCCTTGTGGGGGACGACGTGGGGGACATAATGTTGCGCGGGGGTATTTAGACCCTCTAATCCATCGGTTCCCAAATGCGATATTGACCCAGCCGTGCATTGAAATCGTCAGTCATGCGCGAAACAGGAAGGGTTACATCCAAATGCGTCCACGGATAGGACTTCCGGTCTAGAGGTGCGGGCTTCATGTGCATGCTGATCTTTGCGCTTCAGGAGGTAAAAAACTATGCAGTACTAAGTGCGCTGTCTGAAATTGGAGTTAGAATTTAGCGCCCGTCGCCAACGAGGGAGAATGGTGCCCAGAACGATGGATGTTCAGCTTCTTTAGCCGGGTCATCGCGGATCGCACGCATTGCGGCTTGCAAGGCTTGGGCCCGCGAAACACCAGGTTCCTTTGCACGACGCAGGGTCTCAACGGTCATTTCAGCTGCGATATCGTCATAAACAGGCCAGTGGCTGATCAACAAAGTGGGGGCTCCGGCATAGAAAAAGGTTCGGGCTAGTCCGGAAAGGCTTGCTTCTCCACTGTTGGCAGGGGCAGCCGTGTTGCACGCAGAAAGGATGACCCATTGCGTTGCAGACAAGTCTAGCGACAGCACTTCAGACGCTGCGAGATAGCCGTCATCGCCGCTGGATGCCTTGACCGGCGGAGTAAAAACAAGCCCCGGTTCTGCGCGCCCCATTGCACCACTTTCGGCTGCTGTCAGGCCGTGCGTCGCAAGGTGCAGAATAGCCGTTGCCGAAAGGTCAACCGATCGGATGGCACTCTCGGTCATGGCATCTTGCAAGTAGAGCTTGAAATTGGGCGTATCGAACATGGTTTGCATCGCTTGTAACTCGCGAGCAGTGCCTGCCAGTCGCGAAAGTCGGCGCAGTCGGGCAGGGTCCATCAGCGGCGTCCCTGCCTCGCTGATGTCTTCGCCGATCAAACTAAGAGGTTCAATTAGAGGTGCGCTTCCCGTCCCCCGTGCGCCACGGATGCTGGTTCTTCCTCCAAGCAGCGGATCGCCAAAGCCCACAAAGCTCGCGTGCTGAGCCCCACCTTGGCTTTTGCGCCGGTTGCCACTCCGCAAGTAGCCAAGGGATTGCAACGAAGGGATCTGGATGAGCGCGTGGGCGTCCGCAAACCACGGTGTATGGCGCAGTGTTTCGGGGGCCTCGTCGTCAGAATTTGCCAATGGTGGCTCAGTCACCAGCACACCAAACGGAAGGCTGGCCAACGAACCGGATGCAGCAATGTAAAGGTGCGTGTAGCCTTTGATCGCTGCGTGTATCGGCCGTATCAAGCCCATGTAGAGGTCGTTTGCTGTCTTTCGATCAAACCCCGGAGGCCCTTGCGTCGCTGATCCAGCAGGATCGAGCTGCGCACGCAGTTTGGCTACCATCGCGTCGACTTGGCCGATAGCCAGGTCACTGCGATGCCAGGTCAAGCCATGGCGGGTAACCACCATCAGATGCGTGCCATACCGTGTCGGCACAATTTGCAAAACCGCTTCATCGGGCCGGAGCAATTTCTGCACGGCTTTTTGCGACAGCGGCTGAGGGCGGATGATGGCGAAGTATTTGGGGGAACGAACGGCAAGCTGTGCGTCAATTGCGGCAATATCTGCATCAATCTGACCCAGCCTTGCGTCAAAACGCTCTCTCCGCGCAGCGGCATCTGCGCCGTCCGAGGCAAGAATACGATTAAGTTGGCTTTCAACGGTTCGCCATTCTTCGGTCAGGCTTTGGCGTTGGCGTGCAAGCTCACCAACACCATTGCTCTCTGCGATCCGGTTGGCCGCTTGTAATGCAACGGCTTGCGAGGTGCTGCCCGCTTGCATATCCTGAAGCGCGGCAAACACTTCCGCACGCAGGCGTTTCAAGGCCCCTTCATCCGGCGGTGTGGCTCCGGCTGCCAGACCCTGTGTTTGAAGCCCAGGTCCGGCAGACCAAGCGGCATCCGCAAAGAAACCATAATACCCTCGGCCCGCGGACAATTCGCGTTCGCGCTGGTCCGTGCGACGAACTTCGTTGCCACCGCTAATCGTGCGGTTGCGAAGCAAGGTTACAGCGCGCCCGAATGATGTCAGTGCCAAATGGGCACGTCCAGCTTGCGCTAATTGTCCAAAGCCCAGATTGCCCAGTGCGACGAGCGTGTCGGGATGTTTCTCGCCCAACGTTTCCTTGCGGTGCGCCAGAACCAGACTGTCGAGCACTTCTGCATCGGCGGCCCGACCAAGTTCGCGCCAGTCGGACGCGAGGTTTCCCATGATGCTAAGCGTCCGCGGATGTTTTTCGCCCAAAGCTGACAAGCTATTTGCAAGCGCCTGCCGATCAAGGACCTCAGCTTCCGACACACGGCCCAAAAAATGCAGGTTCAACGCCAAATTGCCCGCGCTAATCAGCGTGTCTGGATGCCTTTCGCCCAAAGTTTCCCTACGCAAGACCAGAGCCTGGCGGTTCAGTGGTTCAGCTTCGGAAAAGCGGTTGAGCGCCAAAAGCGTGAGCGCAAGATTGCTAAGGCTGCTTAGCGTGGCCGGATGTTTCTCACCCAGCACTTCAGTTCGCAACATCCAGGCGCGGCGATCAAGTGGTTCGGCTTCAGCAGCGCGGCCCAGCGCACTGAGGCTTGATGCCAAATTATTCAAACTGTTCAGTGTCCCGGGATGCTTTTCACCGAGAACCTCGATGCGTAGTGCAAGTGTGCGCCGGTCTATTTGCTCGGCTTCCTCAGTTTGTCCCAAATCCCGCAGCGACATCGCCAAGTTGTTCATGCTGATGAGCGTTTCGGGATGCCTTTCGCCCATCGTTTCGATGCTCAGCGCCAATCCACGGCGGTCAAGTTCTACGGCTTCGTCTGGACGGCCAAGGTCTCGTAGATTTCCGGCAAGGTTATTCAAACTGGTAAGCGTAGCGGAATGCTTCTCGCCAAGAACCTCGGTTCGCAGACCCAAGACGCGGGTATTGATGCCTGCTGCCTCTTCGGCTCGGCCAAGTGCACCAAGCGTTGTGGCCAGATTGTTGTAACTGGTCAGTGTGTCAGGATGCTTTTCACCCAATTGCGCAATCCGCAAACTCAATGCCTGGCGGTTTAGCGGCTCGGCTTGTGCAGCACGGCCAGCCGCTTTCAAGTTGACGGCATGGTCATCCAGAGCGCGGGCATAGTCTGTCGATTGCTCGCCACTGTTGCGGGCTACCAGCGCAACCACGCGGGAAGATGCGGCAATCGCACGATCATAATCACCAGCCTGCCACGCCGAGTAATCTTCAATTCGAAGGCGCTCGATCTCAGCAGAAGTTGTCTCGGCTGATGCCGCGCCTTGTATCCTTGTCGCAGGCGTCACTGCGCCAAGAGGCTGGCAGATAGAAATTGCCATGGTCGAAGCAATTGTGAGGATGCGAATGCTCATCGTTACTTGGCTCAATGCAAAGTGCTCCGCCGGTAATACCGAGGTGTGTGCCAATGTTCTGGCAAATGCTCAATGTTTCAATCCAACGTCACGATTACCAGCAACCACTGGGTTATGCAGGACTTTTCCTCCACAGAATCTGCTCAGGGCGGGTTGCGTAGCGACCCATCAAAGCAATCTTACATTGAGCAGACGCAGGCATGAACACTTCCATGCGCACTGAGCCTTGCGTCTCCGCTTCTGGTGACGATTGATAGCGCGGGCTTGATGCCTCGCGCAGAAGTGCTTTGAAGGTTTCTGCCAGAATCTATACGGGGCCCGGATTGGTCACTTCAGTCGACTCACTCTCAGCTTCCGCGCCTAGCAGCTCATACAAAGGCAGATCGTCAGGATTTCGAATTAAAATGAATTATCGCCATTCCTACCATGCTGGCAATAGTGCCGATGTCGTGAAGCACAGCATGCTGATCGCCCTCGTGCGGGCCTTGCAGCTCAAAGAGAGCGCGCTGACCCTGATCGACACCCATGCCGGCTGCGGGTTGTACAACCTTGGCGGCGAGGAGGCCCAACGCACCGGCGAGTCCACGCAGGGCGTGCTGATGGCTCTTGCCGACCCGAACCCCTTGCTGAACGATTACCGCGCCGCCGTTCAGGCGGTGAATACCGGGGCCGAGCCGCACTTCTACCCCGGCTCGCCACGGATTTTGGCGCAACTTCTGCGCCCGCAGGATTTCCTGATCTTGAACGAAAAACATCCCGAGGACGCCTATACCCTGCGCGGCGCGATGCGCGGCACGTCCGCTGCCGTGCATGAGCGAGACGCTTACGAGCTTTGGCTGGCGATGCTGCCGCCCCGCACCGCGCGCGGCGTAGTGCTGGTCGATCCGCCGTACGAGCAGACGGATGAACGCGAACGTATCGCAACCACCCTTGCCGCCGCTCACCGCAAATGGGCGCATGGCGTGTCGGTGATCTGGTATCCGCTGAAAGACCGCGCCACGCATTGGCGCTGGAGGGAGCAATTACGCAAGCTCGGCATCCCGAAATTGCTTCGGGTGGAGCATTGGTTGTACGATAGCGATCAGCCTGGAATCTATAATGGCGCGGGCCTTTATATCCTCAATCCGCCCTACGCCTTTACGCAGGCGCTGCCGCCCTTGCTGGAAGCCTTACGCGCCGCGCTGGCGCCCGAGGGGCATAGGGGCGAGATCACAACCGATTGGTTGAGCGATTAAAACAACCTGTCATCGCCTCTTTTCCCAAGGGAGGAATTGCCGCGCTGCAGGTTGCAAACAAAGCATCTCACGAGATTTGCCGCTGTCGGCCGCTGACTGATTGAGGAGCGATGCATCAGTGCGCAATTCCAGCCTTCAGACACGCTCCACTGCAGATCGCTTCGCAGTTCCTACTCATACTGATACATGCCGACGTTGACGATACCGGAAAGCTTGTGGATGTTGGTCAAGCTTCAGTGCCTGGCAGGTTTACCACCACAAACCGACGAGCGGTTACTGATTGGCAGGCACCTGAACGACTTGCTTTAAGGCGGTTTTCACCGCAGTGATCCTCTTGGTGAGACCGACTGTTCCCAACCAGCTTCTGTCGTTTTGATGCAGTGCCAAGAATGTCGGCATACACTATAACCAGTCATCAGGGTTCATACGTTTCGGCGCTCGCGCGGGAGCTTATTTGTCGCGAGAGAGTATAGCTTTCAGGCTTACCAATGCCCCGCCCCGTTGCAGGCAACAGCCTCTGGTTCTTTGTCTCAAGGAGCGCTTTGGCATGACATCACGAATGACACCGACAGAAGAAGCTGCCGCAATAGACGTGCCGGAACCTGCGGGCGGGTGGGGCTCATTGAAGGATATCGCGTCAATCGAGCTGTCGCAAGCAGCCGGTCCGGGGGCAATCAACACACTTGCCCACCTCAACAAGCCTGACGGTACGGCTTGCACATCGTGTGCGTGGATCAAGCCGCCGACCCCGGCACCGCTGGAATTTTGCGAGAACGGGGCGAAGGCAACGCTTTGGGACCTGACGAGCGCGCGGGCCAGGCCCGATTTTTTCAAAAAACAGGCGGTCAGCGCGCTGAGGGATTGGAGTGCATACGATCTGGAGAAGGAAGGACGGCTGACCGAGCCACTGCGCTACGATCCATCAACAGACCGTTACCTGCGCACGACCTGGGCCGAGGCCTTTGCGGCTATTAGTGACAAGTTGAAGCACACAGATCCCGAAGCGATGACGTTCTATACCAGCGGAAAGGCCGCGCTTGAGCCGAGCTACCTTTAGGCAGCCTTTGCACGCATGCTTGAACCTGCGGCGATCCACCCATACTGGCCAGTGCCTTTGATTCGAGGCCGACCTTGCCGAGTGCTGAATTAATGAAGCCGAGCACCGTCGACAACGCTACCTTTGCGCCTTCGGCGCGGTCCGTTGTGACGGCAAGAAGCTTGAGCTTGCCTGCGAACTTGTCCGGCGTGGGCACGGCAAAGACAGGCACATCGACCATCAGGAAGTCCTGAGCAGCGCCTTCCGCGCCGGGAAGCCGCTCACCTGAAACACGCTCAACCTTCAGCGCGATGCCACGCGGAAGTACGACATTGTCGTCGAGAATGTCGCCGGGATTGGTCGAAATGCGCAAGGCGGCGGGATAAGTTCCGGGATTGGCGAACAGGCCCTGCGCCTTGGCATGAACCGCACGAACCGCGTGGCCATAATCCTCGGCAGTGGTCACCAGAATGTGGTCGAACGACTTTTCGAGGCTGGCATCCGTTTCGGCTTCGTCGGGTTGCAGTTGTTCGAGTTCAGGGTGAAAGCGAAGCGGGGGAGCAATCATTGGGCGCCTTTCAGGCTGGCGACACCAAGGGGTCGGGAAGATAGGGGATGATCTTGTCTAGCGTGAGCGGGAAGCTGCGCACGCGCGCGCCACAGGCGTTGTAGACCGCGTTGGCCAAGGCACCAGCCGCCCCGCAAATGCCAAGTTCGCCCACGCCCTTCGCCTGCAGCGGGCTTGCTGCGGCATCGCGTTCTTCCAGCAGGATCACATCGAGCGCAGGCACATCGGCATGAACCGGCACATGATATTCGGCGAGATCGTGATTGACGAGGTGGCCATCGCGGATGTCGAAGACCAGTTCTTCAGTCAGCGCACTGCCGATGCCCCAGACCATGCCACCCAAGCACTGCGAACGCGCGGTCTTGGCATTGAGCACCCGACCGAAGCCGAACGCGCCCGTCATGCGGCGCATGCGCACCTCGCCGGTGAAGGCATGGACGGCAACCTCGGCGAAGAACGCACCGTAGCTGGCCTGTGAAAAATCCTTGAAGGTCTTGCCTGGCTTGATCGAGCCGATCTTGGCGATGTCCTTGCCGTTGAGGAGATCGGTAAGCAGGCGCTGCGAACCGGCATGGCTAGCGATGCCATCCTTGATTTCTAGCTCTTCCACATCGCAAGCAATCGTTTTGGCAAGCTTCTTACGGATCGCCTCGCAGGCGCGCATGACGGCAGAGCCAGTCGAGATCGCGCCGAAGCTCCCGCCCGATCCGGCACCCGGTGGCAGGGTAGTATCGCCCAAGACGACCTGCACCTTGCTGATCGGCAAGCCCAGCATTTCACCCGCGATCTGGCCGAGAATGGCATAAGTGCCGGTGCCGATGTCGGTCTGATCGGTTTCGACCAGCGCGGTTCCGTCAGCCTTGAGTGTAACCCGGGCCTCGGCGGGGATCATCACATTGACGCGTGCGGCGCTCGCTACTCGCATGCCTATCCACCAGTCGCCATCGCGGGTCTTGCAGGGCGTAGACTTGCGCTTCTCCCAGCCGAACTGTGCCGCACCCTGTTCCAGTGCCTCGACCAGCATCCTCGAGGAATAAGGCTTCCCTTTGACCGGGACTTTGGCGGCTATGTTGCGCTTTCTCAGTTCGATCGGATCAATGCCGACCTTTTCGGCCAGCTCGTCCATCGCGGCTTCCAGCACCTGCATGCCCACGGCTTCGCCCGGCGCGCGGACGGAGCCCGCCGTCATGCGGCAAATCCGCGCGACCTCAACCTTGAGCAGGCGGTTTTCGCCGCCATAGAGGAATTCTGTTGCCTGCGTGACTGGTTCCGCAAAGTCCTCATCGGGCAAGTTGGAAACATGGGCTTCGTGGCCGAGGCCGATAAGCCTGCCCGCCGCATCGGCAGCAAGACGCACCCGCTGGCGCGTTTCGGATCGGCGCATCACGGTCTGGAAGACCTGCTGCCGCGTCATCACCACGCGGACCGGGCGGCCCAGTTCCTTGGCCGCAATAGCTGCCGCCACGGCTTCATGCGTAATGCCCAGCTTGGAGCCAAAACCACCGCCCACATAGGGCGCGATGATCCGTACCTTTTTCGGCGAAATCGACAGGCAATCGGCGATCTCTTTCACATTGAAGGCCAGCATTTGATAGCTGCCCCGCAGGATCAGTTGGTCGTCCTGCCACTCGGCAATCGTCGCGTGCGGCTCCATCGCGGCACTGGCGTGGCCGGGAGTGTCGTATGCGACATCAATGCTGAACGCGGCGTCGCGCATCGCCTGATCCAGATCCCCGCCTTTCACGGGTTTGCTGTCCGACGGTGTTTCTACCTCTGCCTCCGGGCTTTCGGGGGCAAACGGCACCGCAATTTTGGCGCTTTCGTATTCAACTTTCAGCGCAAGCGCGGCATCGCGTGCCTGCTCAAAGGTTTCGGCCACGACGAGCGCTACAGGCTGTGCAAAGTAATCGACTGTCTGCACATCCTGCACAGGTGCCTTGCCCGCAGTTCCCTGTGTGGAACGGCGAACCATTGCCTTATGGGCAAGCACGGCCAACACACCGGGCATGGTCATCACTTCGTCACTTTGGATGGTCTTGACCGTGCCTTGCGGAACGTCTGCCAGCACCAGCACGCCTTCGACGCAGCCTTCGATCTTCCACTCAGCGGAGTAAGTGGCCGTGCCGCTGACCTTAAGCGGACCTTCCGGGCGGTCGAGCGGCTTGCCGATCACGCCCTGCTTCATCGTGTCGAGCAGATTGCGCTCGTCGGGCGTGTTGTACATGTCGGCCAAAGTCATGCGCATGGGTCAGGCCCTTCCGATTCGGGTGGCTTCGTTCAACGTGGCGGCCAGCGCGCGCGCGACGAGCGGGATCTTAAAATCGTTCTCACCAAAGCCTTGCGCGTCTATGAGCAGGACTTCGGCCGCTTTTGCGAAGAGCGCTGGACTTGGCGTTTCGCCGATCAGCACTTGCTCAACTGCCGGATCGCGCCATGGCACAGTTCCAAGACTGCCAAAGCCAAGTGCGCAACGCGCAATGCGGCCCTGTTCCATCGTAAGGTCCACAGCCAGAGAGACCAGCGCAAAGGCATAGGACGCACGGTCCCGCACTTTGCGGTAAAGCTGCACGCCGCCTGTGGGAGAGGGAAGCCGCACAGCCGTTATGAGTTCGCCCGCCTCGAGCACATTGTCGCGCGAGGGATCATCGCCGGGCATCCGATGAAACGCGGCAATCGGGATTTCGCGCGCACCCGGCGGACCTTGGATGAGGACGACGGCATCAAGCGCGAGCATGGCTACGGCCATGTCGCCTGGATAAGTGGCAATGCAGCTATCGCTGGTGCCAAGCACTGCATGGATGCGGTTGAACCCATTCCGCGCTGCGCAGCCCGATCCGGGATCGCGTTTGTTGCAAGCCTGCGTTGTATCGTAGAAATAGCCGCAGCGGGTACGCTGGCAAAGATTGCCGCCGGTGGTAGCACGGTTGCGCAATTGCGGGCTGGCACCGGCGAGGATCGCCTTCGCCAAAAGCGGCCAGTTTTCCCGCACGCGCATGTCGGCTGCGCAATCGGCGTTGGTGACGAGAGCGCCGATCCTCAGCCCGTCACCGTCAGGAGCGATCTCGGCAAGTTCGGTCCGGCGGATCGAAATGACCCGACCTGGCGCGGTGACTTGCAGCTTCATCAAATCAACCAGATTGGTGCCGCCAGCGATGGCCACCCCGCCGTGTTGCAGCGAATGGATCGCGCTTTCGGCCGAAGTGGCATGGTCCAGCACGAAGGCCTTCATGCTGATGCTCCCTGCCGGATTGGGTCCAATGCGATGACTTCTTCCAGCGCCGCAATGATATTGGAGTAGGCACCGCAGCGACACAGATTGCCGCTCATCCGCTCGCGCAATTCCTCAGGTGTTGGAGTTGGCCGTTTGGTTAGGTCGTCCGTTTCTGCGCTCGCCCATCCTTCGGCAAGCTCCTGCATCATGGCTTTGGCCGAACAGATTTGTCCCGGTGTGCAATAACCGCACTGGAAACCGTCGTGCGTCACAAACGCACGTTGAAGGGCTGAGAGGTCGTCAGCGGCACCGATGCCTTCGATCGTTTCAATCTGCTCGCTCTCGTGCAACTGTGCCAACGATAGGCAGGAGTTTATCCGCCTTCCGTCGACCAAAACCGTGCAAGCGCCGCACTGTCCGTGATCGCAACCCTTCTTGGTGCCGGTCAGCCCAAGATCTTCGCGTAGCCATTCGAGCAGGGTCCGTCGCGGATCCGAGGGAAGTGGTTTGGAAACACCGTTTACGACGGCCACGGCGATGCTTGAACCCATGTCTGCTGAACACCTTGTCGCTTGAGCTGCGATTCGGGAACGCACAGACTTGCGCAATGATCCTGCCATTTAAGGCTTTATCACTTTCGGAGGCAGGTCATCGGTAACTTGAAACTGTGAACAAACAAAAATTTTGTTTGGGAGCAAATGATACGGGGAATACCGGGCTCAAGTCGATAGCCGTCACGTTGATTGCCATGCAGCAAACGGCAGATTTAGACGTAAGCAATCACCTCCGCGCCGACAGCCAACGGCGGCTTCGACCCAAGGGCCACAGTTCGGCTCATCGCCGGCAACGAGGAGCCGAGGAGTTCAAATTTCAGAGTTCTCGGCAAGGGCGAGCGCGTCCTCCACATCTATCCCGAGATAGCGCACCGTATTCTCGATCTTGCTATGACCGAGGAGAATCTCGACAGCGCGCAAGGTTGCCAGTTGCCCTGTAGATGATAGATGCCTTTGTCTGGCGAAGCGAATGGGTGCCATATTCACTTCGGATAAGGCCAACCCTCGTCACCCATTCGTCGACAAGTCGGGCGTACTGGCGAGTGCTCAGGTGGCCATTACAGTCCACAGGCCTTGGGAAGACATAATCGTCTACCGTGCCGCCCCGACGTTCAAGCCATGCCAATAGGCTGGCCCGGGCGTCGGGCAGCAGTTCGAACTGAACAGGGCGAGCCGTTTTCTGCTGCATCACTATTGCACGCGTTCGTATATGCCCACCGCTGACAATGTCGCCGATTTTCATCCGGACGAGATCGCAACCGCGGAGCTTGCTGTCGATCGCGAGATCAAA
>CAMTWP010000010.1:0-223874 GCA_947085475.1 uncultured Novosphingobium sp.
TTCGATGACCTCGGTTTCAGCAATGACGAAATTGCGATCTGGGATGTGGGCGTTGGCTTTTGGGCTTATCTGATCGGCGTGTTCATCGGCGGTGTTGCTTACGCCAAGCTGGGTCTTAAGCATTCGGTTTTGCTGGCGTTGGTGCTGATGGCGGTATCGAACTTGTCGTTCGCCACATTGGCAGCGGCCGGGCACTCGAACATTGGCATGGCCGGCGCGATCGGGTTTGAAAATATCGCGTCGGGCTATGGCGGCGTTGTGGTCGTCGCCTATTTCTCGGCGCTTTGCGATTTGCGCTACACCGCTGCGCAATATGCGCTGATCTCTGCCAGCGCGAGTGTTGTGGGGCGGTTCGCCACGGGCACAACGGCGGGCGGGCTGATAGAATCGCTGGGTTATGTGAACTTCTATGTTCTGACCACACTACTGGCGCTGCCGGGCATTGTGCTGTTTTGGTGGATGAGCCGGAGCGGCTTGGTCGATGCCGCCATGGGCACGGCGGGCGAGGAAGCGGCCTGACACCACTACCGCTCGACACGAGCGGTAGTGGTTAGGTTGGAATCTCGTTGTTGAGCCGCAGCACTTCACCCGCAAGATAAAGCGACCCGGCAATCAGAACATCGCCTTGTGTCGGCAGCGCGGAAATCGCCTCAGGCACGGTTTGGAAACTGCGCACGGGCAATCCGGTAAACGGCGCGAAGTCCTCAGGCCGATGCGCGACATGGCCCTGCGCGGGTACCACCGAAATCGAAAGCGCGCGGTCGGCCAGTGGTGCAAGGATTGCCGATGGGTCTTTGTTGGCGAGCATACCCATGATCAGGTGGACCGGGGGCTGGCTGTCCAGATGGCGCGCGATGGCAAGGCCCGCGTCGGGATTGTGGCCACCATCAAGCCACACCGTGCGGCCTTGTGCCAATGCCGTGATCGGACCCGCACCAAGCCGTTGCAGCCGTGCGGGCCAGCGCGCAGCGACAATGCCCTTGGCCATTGCATCTACCGAAACGGCTACGGCCCTTTGATGGCGGATCATTGCAACTGCGAGAGCGGCATTCTCGGCCTGATGCTGTCCGGGCAGACTAGGCAAGGGGAGGGACAACGCCCCCAGCGCGTCGCGATAGGCAATCCTCTCTGCGATCTCAGCATCCCAACCACGTCCGCGCATCACAACCGGTGCACCAATTTGCGCTGCTGTATCAACGACAGAAGTCGCAGCCCGTTCAGGATAGGCCATCGTCACCAGCGGCACACCGCACTTGGCGATGCTGGCCTTTTCGAAGGCAATGCGGGCAAGCGGATCGGCGGGCACGCCATCTTCCGGGGCAAGCAGGAACGCTTCGTGATCAATCCCCAGCGTGGATATGCCGCAGACCGCGGCCGTGGGCATCACGTTGGTGGCATCAAGCCTGCCGCCAAGGCCGGTTTCAATCACGCAGACGTCCGCCGGTATTCGGCTGAAGGCCATGAACGTGGCAACTGTGGTCACTTCGAAAAAGCTCGGCTCAAGGTCGGCGCCTGTATCAAGGGCTTCCTTCAGCAACGCCGCCAGCAGATCGTCCTCAATCAGCGCACCGGCAAGTCGGATGCGTTCGTTGTAACGGACCAGGTGCGGCTTGGTAGCGGAGTGAACCGTCAGGCCTTGCGCTTCCAAGATATAGCGCAAGTAGGTGCAGGTTGAACCCTTGCCATTCGTCCCGGCCACATGAAACACTGGCGGCATAAGATGTTGCGGATTGCCGAGGCGGTTGCAAAGTTCGCGCACTGTATCAAGGCCGAGCCGGCCTGAGGGAAGGGATAGCGCACCAAGGCGGTCCAGCTGGGCTTGCACGGCTGGGCTTTCGGAGATTGCGAAGTCGCGCATCGAATTCCCACCCAAAAAGATGCTCACCCCCAGCCCCTCCCGCCTGCGGGAGGGGAGATCGTTAAGCGCCCCCCTCCCGCCTGCGGGAGGGGAAATCGTTAAGCGCCCCTCCCACAAGCGGAAGGGGAGAGAGTCACGCTGCCTTTGCGGCAGTCAGGTAATCGATCACTTGCGCCAGCGTGGTTTTCATGTCGCGGCGGTGCGTGACCATATCGACCATGCCGTGAGCATAGAGGTATTCGGCGCGCTGGAAGCCTTCGGGCAGCTTTTCGCGAATCGTGTCTTGAATAACGCGCTGTCCGGCAAAGCCGATAAGCGCGCCCGGTTCAGCAATCTGTACATCGCCCAGCATGGCATAGCTGGCGGTTACGCCACCCGTGGTCGGATCGGTCAGCACCACGATGTAGGGCAGGCCTGCTGCGCGCAACCGGGCAATCCCGACGGTCGAGCGCGGCATCTGCATCAGGCTGAGAATGCCCTCTTGCATGCGTGCGCCGCCCGCTGCGGTCACCGCAACATAAGGGCACTTTTCGCGGATGGCGCGTTCGATCCCGGCGATGAAAGCGTTGCCCACAGCCATGCCCATCGATCCGCCCATAAACGCGAATTCCTGCACGCCGACGACCGCTTTCTGGCCTTCGATCCGGCCAAAGGCGTTGGTCAGCGCATCGTTGTGCGGATTGGCAGCGCGAGCAGCCTTGAGGCGATCGACATACTTTTTGCTGTCGCGGAATTTCAGCGGGTCTTCTTTGACCTTGGGCGCCGGCAGCAGTTCGTAGCCTGCATCAAGCAACTGGTCGAACCGGGCATCGGCACCAATGCGGCCGTGATGTTCGCAGTGCGGGCAAACCGAAAGGTTGTCCTCATAGTCCTTCACGAACAGCATTTCGCTGCACGAAGGGCACTTGATCCAGAGGTTGTCCGGCGTGTCCCGCTTCGGCGTGAAGGGGAGGGCGTTGCGGACTTTGTTGAGCCAACTCATGCGAGTTCCTTGCGGGCAGAATGAACGGCAGCGGCAAGCGCAGCGGTGAGTTCTTTCACCGGCCCTGCGGCATTTGCGCCATGCTTTGCAACCAGATCAACCAGCGCCGATCCGACAACGACGCCATCGGAGACTTTGGCAATTGCCGCAGCTTGTTCTGGCGTTCGCACACCAAAGCCAACCGCAACCGGAATTGTTGCCGAAGCCTTGATCCGGGCAACCGCTTCATCAATGCTGGTTTGCGCCGCCTGCTGCATCCCGGTGATGCCCGCGACGGAGACGTAGTAGAGAAAGCCCGACGAACCGTTGAGTACCGCAGGAAGCCGCGCAACATCGGTTGTGGGCGTGGCAAGGCGGATCAACGATACGCCTGCACCGCGCAATGCAGGGCCAAGTTCAGGGTCTTCCTCAGGCGGAATGTCGACGCAGATTACGCCATCGACGCCGGCCTTCACGCATTCGGCGGCGAACCAGTCGCTCCCGCGAATGGTCATCGGGTTGGCATAACCCATCAGCACCAAAGGCACTTCCGGGTGACGTGCCCGGAATGTGGTGGCGATGCCGAAGATATCCGCCGTAGTCGTGCCCGCGCCAAGACTGCGCAAATTGGCCAGTTGAATCGCGGGGCCATCGGCCATCGGATCGGTGAACGGCATGCCCAGTTCAACCACATCCGCCCCACCTTCGACAAGCGCGTCGAGGATGGCAAGCGTGGCATCAGGCGTGGGATCGCCGCCGGTGACAAACGTGACGAGCGCGGGGCGGCCCTTGGCGAAAGCGGATGCCAATCGATTCATAGCGAAACCCCCAGATGCTCCGCGACCGAGAAGATGTCCTTGTCGCCACGGCCACATAAGTTGGCGATAATGATTGCGTCCTTTGGCATGGTTGGCGCAACCTTCTCAAGTGCGGCGATGGCGTGGGCGGGTTCCAATGCCGGAATGATGCCTTCGGTGCGGCAGAGCAATTGGAACGCGGCCAAGGCTTCCTTGTCAGTCACCGAAGTGTAATCGACGCGGCCGGTTTCCTTGAGCCATGAATGCTCAGGCCCGATGCCGGGATAATCAAGGCCTGCCGAGATCGAGTGACCTTCCAGAATCTGGCCGTCATCGTCCTGCAGCAGGTATGTCTTGTTGCCGTGCAGAATGCCAGGACGTCCGCCTGCCAGCGATGCGGCGTGAAGGTTGTCTAGGCCATGCCCTGCGGCTTCCACGCCCAGCATCTTGACCGAGGGGTCATCAAGGAAGGGATGGAACAAGCCAATCGCATTCGATCCGCCACCAATGGCAGCGACCAGCAGGTCGGGCAGGCGTCCGGTGCGGCTTAACAATTGTTCGCGAGCTTCCTTGCCGATCACGCTTTGAAAATCGCGGACCATTTCAGGATAGGGGTGCGGCCCGGCGGCAGTGCCGATGATGTAGAATGTGTCATGCACGTTGGCCACCCAATCGCGCAGTGCCTCGTTCATCGCGTCCTTCAGCGTGCCCGCGCCTGCCGTGACTGGCACCACTTCAGCGCCCAACAACTTCATGCGGAACACGTTGGGAGCTTGGCGCGCAACATCGGTTGCGCCCATGAAAATGACGCAAGGCAGGCCAAACCGTGCGCATACCGTTGCGGTGGCAACGCCATGCTGTCCAGCGCCGGTTTCGGCGATGATCCGGGTTTTGCCCATGCGCATCGCCAGCAGGATCTGGCCCACGCAGTTGTTGATCTTGTGCGCACCGGTGTGATTCAACTCATCACGCTTGAACCAGATCTGCGCGCCACCAAGCTCTTCGGTGATGCGCGGCGCGAAATAGAGCGGGCTAGGCCGTCCCACGTAATGCTCAAGCAAATCGTCGAACTCTGCCTTGTACGCAGGGTCGGCCTTGGCCGCGGTATATTCGCGTTCAAGTTCTAAGATCAGCGGCATCAGCGTTTCGGCAACATAACGCCCGCCAAACTGGCCAAAGTGGCCGCGTTCGTCAGGCTGATTGCGGAAGCTATTCGGAGTCTGGACAGTCATGCCAAGGCGCTTGGCAGAGGGCGCGGCGCTTGTCCAGATTCGCGCAAAACTCTGGCTAATTTTGCGTGTAGTTTGGCAGGATCATGCCGCAATGCAGCGACCCTTTCGCCATGTTCATGCGCCGGCAATCTAAAAGACCGTAAAGCGCCAGTTGCCACGTTGTGAAGGCGGCTCCGAACGGGGCCGCCTTCACCTTTGTAAGTAATGCGGCAATATTTGGATACAATCTGAAAATTGTTAGCAATAATAATGTTGCTGCAATGCAACATTAGGCGTGTCATTTTCACGATGCACGGCTTTTAACATTGTCACATATTTGACGCTAAACTACTTGGCGCCCGCCCACTTCGCAAAGAGGGGGCCAAAAAGTCAGGAGTACAATAATATGCGTTTAGTTCTCATCTCTCTCGCTGCTGCGCTGGTTTCAGCAACTCCCGCTCTTGCAAACGAAGCCCGCGTTGAAGCGCGCGGCGGCGTCGCATGGAGCAATGGTGACAGCGAAGCAATCGCTGGCGTCGCTGCTGGATACGATTACGATCTCGGTGAAACCGCCTTCGCAGGTGCAGAAGTTACTGCTGACAAGTTGCTGACTGACAACACAAAGGTTTCGTTCGGCTTTAACGGTCGTCTTGGCGCCAAGGTTGCAGGCGCGGGCAAGCTTTATGCTGTTGGTGGATACAACACCGAATTCTGCGATGGCTGCGAAGGCACCTGGACTGCCGGTGCAGGCTACCAGCACGGTTTCGGCAAGCTTTACGGTAAGGTCGAATATCGCCACTTCTTCGTTGATGCCATCAATGGCGACGACGTTGATGCTGTGGCTGTCGGTCTTGGCGTGAAGTTCTGAGCCAGCCTAGCTTAGTCTGATTTTTCGCGGGCGGTTTCCATCGGGAGGCCGCCCGCTTGCTTTGTTCCGTCCAGATCAAGCGTTGCGGGCGTTGAAACAGAACGTGCGGATGCGGTCTGCGTCTTTGACCCCCGGCGCGCTTTCGACGCCCGACGATACATCAACCAGTGTTGTCCCTGTACGGCGCACAGCATCGCCTACGTTATCAGGCGATAGCCCACCGGCCAGACCCCACGGTGCCTCTCCGCGATAGGAACTGAGCAAGTCCCAGTCGAACACCAGCCCCAGCCCGCCCGGCAGGTCCGCGCCTTTGGGGGCCTTGGCATCGAACAGGATCAGGTCCGCTGCGTGTGCGAATGCCGTGGCATTCACAACATCGTTGCGGCTGGCGACCGACAAGGCTTTCCACACTGGCAAACCGAACTGCGCGCGCAATTGTGCAGCACGTTCGGGCGTTTCCTTGCCATGCAGCTGGATCACATCAAGCCGCGCTGCGGCCACCGCATCGGCAATAGCTGCGTCATTGGCATCGACGAACAGTCCGACCACTTTCGTTCGGCCAGCGGCGCGTTCACCCAGCAGGGCCGCATCACGCAACGAAACATTGCGCGGGCTTTTGGCAAAGAAGACAAGGCCGACGTAGTCAGCGCGGGCTTCGATTGCGGCGTCCAGTGCTTGCGGCGTTGCGATGCCGCAGATCTTGATCGCAAGGGGGGAGGGGGGGGATGACATAAGCGGCGCGTTACGGTGAACGCGCCGCCTGAGTCAAATAGCCCGCTGGGTCATTGCGCCAGTTCGTAGCTCACGTTGATCGTCACGGTCATTTCCAGTTCGCCAGCGGCCACCGGCGAAGACTTGGGCGCACTGGCCATATCGGTGCGGGCAAACATCACTTGCGGTTGCGGCGGTGACCAGCCTGCGTTCTCGCTGATGGTCAGTACGCGGACCACGCGCAACCCGGCAGCTTTTGCATAGAGATCAGCGCGGGCGCGGGCCTTCTTCATCGCCTCTATCCGTGCCTCGTCCATCGCCGCATCGGTATTGTCGATCTGGAACGCGGGGCCATTTACTTGATTGGCTCCGTTGGCGACTAGCGTGTCGATCACTTTGCCATAGCTATCCAGCTTGCGCTGGCGGACTGAAACCTGATTGGTTGCCTGATAGCCGACGATGACTTGTTCCTGCTGATCATACGATCCATCGGGTAGGCGCTTGGGTTGGCCGTAAACTGGGTTCACCGACAAGTTGCTGGTCTGGATATCGCGTTCGGCAATGCCGGCTTTGCGCAGCGATGCGATCACCGAAGTCATGCGGTTCGCGTTCTCTCCCAACGCCTCGCCTGCGGTCTTGGCTTGGGTGGTGACGCCTGCATTGAACACCGCAAGGTCTGGCGTGCGGGTGGATTTCCCCTCAGCCGCAACGCTGAGCAAAGTGTTGCCCGAACCTACGACAGGTCCGCTCGACGCGCTTTGGCCATGGGCGGCGGTCAGCGGAGCGACGGCAGCCAGTATGGCAGCGAGGAAGGTTTTGCGTTTCATGTCGGGCTCTCCGTAAGTGGCTTGGCCGCCAGTTGTGGGCGAGCCGAAGTTACACCGCGATGAACCGTTCAACCTACGCTTCGTTCCATTGCGACTTAAAGCGTCGCCTCGATTGCGCGGGCGGCTGCAACCGGGTCTTCGGCGCGGCTGATCGGGCGGCCGATGACAAGGATGCTGGCACCGGCATCACGCGCAGCGCGCGGCGTAACCGCCCGCTTCTGATCGCCCATTTTGCCGTCGGCGGGACGCAGGCCGGGCACCACGAAGTAGCCCTTCTTCCAACGCTGGTGGATCGCGGCAACTTCATGGCCCGAACATACGATGCCATCTAGGCCGGCTTCTTGCGCCAGATCGGCAAGGCGCAGCGCCTGATCGTGCGCCGAACCACCCACGCCCATGCCGTTAAGATCGGCATCATCAAGGCTGGTAAGGACGGTGACCGCCACGACTTTGCAATGCTCGCTTGCCGCAGCCTTGGCATCCTCCATCATCGCCCGCCCGCCCGATGCGTGGACGGTGACGATCGCGGGTTCTAACACATGGATGGATTGCATCGCGCCCGCCACGGTGTTGGGAATGTCGTGCAATTTCAGGTCGAGGAAGATGGGCAGACCTACCTTGGCCAGTTCGTGCACACCATGATGTCCGTGCGCACAGAAGAATTCGAGGCCCAGTTTCAATCCGCCGACGTGGCCTTTCACCTTTTGGGCAAGGGCAACCGCAGCGTCGAGGCGGGGGAGGTCGAGGGCAAGGTAGATCGGATTGCTCACAGTGTCTCGTTTCTTATCGGCTGGCCCTGGGCGGCTTCGAGGTTGGTCGAACTTAACGACGGTGCGGCGCGGGTGTTAAGCGAGGTTTCGAGCGATGCGATGCGGCGCGTCAAACGCCAGCGAGCGGCGCGATAGACAAACCACATTGGGATCAGGCCGAGCAAGAACGCACCGATAACCAGTGCGGGCAAGCGTGTTTCGAGCAGCAGCCCTTCCCAGATGCGCACTTCGACCGGCACCCAGTTAGCCGCGCTGAAAGCGGCCAATGCGCTGATCACCAAAACCCAGAAAATCGTACGCAGCATGTTCAGGCCTCTCGCGTTTTGACCCGCCCGTCGCAGGCGATGCTAGGACAGGTCAGCGCGCTTGGCGAGTCCCCCGTTCCTTAAGCTTCGCCGAACACGCGGGTGAAGATCGTGTCGATGGCCTTGAAGTGATAATCGAGATTGAACTTTTCTTCGATTTGCTGCGTGGTCAGTGCGGCGGACACTTCAGGATCGGCCTTGAGCAGTTCCATAAGGTTCAATTCGCCGTCCGATTCCCACACCTTCATCGCGTTGCGTTGCACAAGGCGGTAGGCGGTGTCGCGTTCCAGCCCTGCTTGGGTCAGTGCCAGCAGGACGCGCTGCGAGTGGACGAGGCCGCCCATCTTATCGAGGTTCTTCTTCATCCGCTCAGGGTAGATCAACAGCTTGTCGATCACCGAGGTGAGGCGGCCCAGCGCGAAGTCGAGCGTGATCGTGGCGTCAGGACCGATGAAGCGTTCAACCGAGGAATGCGAGATGTCGCGTTCGTGCCAAAGCGCCACGTTTTCGAGCGCAGGGGTGACTGCCGAGCGAACCATCCGGGCAAGGCCGGTGAGGTTTTCGGTCAGGATCGGGTTGCGCTTGTGCGGCATCGCCGACGAACCCTTTTGGCCGGGCGAGAAGTATTCTTCCGCTTCAAGCACTTCGGTGCGCTGCAAATGGCGCACTTCGATGGCGAGGCGTTCGATGCTGCTGGCGATTACGCCGAGCGTTGCGAAATACATTGCGTGGCGATCACGCGGGATGACCTGCGTCGAGACCGGCTCTACTTCGAGGCCCAGCTTTTCCGCGACGTACTCTTCAACTGAAGGATCGATGTTTGCGAAAGTGCCGACCGCGCCGGAGATGGCGCATGTGGCGATTTCGGCGCGCGCGGCGACGAGGCGGGCGCGGCAGCGGGTGAACTCGGCATAGGCTTCGGCGAGCTTCTTGCCGAAGGTGGTCGGTTCAGCATGGATGCCGTGGCTGCGGCCGATGGTGGGGGTGTGCTTGTGTTCGAACGCGCGGCGTTTGATCGCGGCAAGCAATGCGTCGATGTCTGCAATCAGCAGATCCGAAGCGCGGGCCAACTGGACGCTGAGCGTGGTGTCGAGCACGTCGGAACTGGTCATGCCCTGATGCATGAAGCGCGCTTCTGGGCCGACTTGCTGCGCCACCCAATCGAGGAACGCGATAACGTCGTGCTTGGTCACAGCTTCGATCGCGTCAATCGCGGGCACATCGATCACGGGGTTGGTGGCCCACCAATCCCATAAGGCCTTGGCGCCCGATGGCGGTACGACGCCGAGTTCGCCAAGCTTTTGCGTGGCGTGGGCTTCGATCTCGAACCAGATGCGGAAACGGGCTTCGGGTTCCCAGATCGCGGTCATCGCGGGGCGGGCGTAGCGGGGGACCATGTTCGACTCCAACTGCTAAATCTTGCGCATAAACTATGCCGGGGCCGCTACGGCGCAGGGGCGGCAAAGGCAAGGGGCGTTGCGGGATCGTTCAGGAAAAGCCGCCCATTCCTGACAAGGTTTACACAGTTTACACTGTCCTGAGGGAGAAGCGCGAGGAGCCTTGTAAATGGATCGGGTGGTTCGGGCGGGCGTAGTTTTTGGTGGCCATTCGAAAGGGTTAGCCCGTTTCGCGCGTTGTAGGAAAATCAATTCGCGAGGAGAGTGCTCACTGACGGTGTTCACCCACTTTGGATTGCAATCCGCCGCTGCATACGGATTTGATCAACCCGTCATGCTGAACTTGTTTCAGCATCCATTTCAGCCCACAAATCGTCATGTGTGTGGATAGATGGATCTTGAAACAAGTTCAGGATGACGATGCGGGAGATTTACACCGCGCAACGCGATAACAGCGAAATACCTTTCGGTATGGAGACAATCATGATTCGCAATCTAGCTCTGATAGTCGCCTTGGGTTCGGCGCTGGCGCTGGCCGGGTGCAACACGGTGAAGGGTTTAGGCCGCGATATTGAATCGGTGGGCAAGGCGGGCGAAAAGGCGATTTGAGGTTGGGGGATGGGGAACCACTGGTCCGCCGAGTAACGGGCTAATGATAGGCTTTTGCACCTGTCACCGTAATTCCCGCGGCCCTGCTTTGTCGCTTGGATCGATGGACGCTTCGGTCGCCTGCGAGGCAAAGCGACGTGCGAGCGATTGACCACAGCATTACGTCAGTCTGCCGTTCCCCCTAAATCAGCCCTTTGGTTCTGAGCGACGTATGCCCTTCGCGGCCGATGATGATGTGATCATGGACGGTGATGCCCATCAGGCGGCCTGCTTCGGCGATCTTGTTGGTGATCTGGATGTCGGCGCGGCTGGGTTGGGGGGAGCCGGAGGGGTGATTGTGGACGAGGATCATGGAGGCGGCACCGATTTCCAGCGCCTTTTTGATCACTTCGCGCGTGTAGATCGGGCTTTCGTCGAGCGTGCCTTCGCTGACGAGGTGATCGAGGATCAGCATGTTTTGGGTGTTAAGATAGAGCACGCGGACGCGTTCGACGTTCAGGTGCGCCATGTCGATGTGCAGATAATCGAGCAGCGCCTGCCAATTGGATAGTACCGGCTGTTCGCGCACCGTGTTGCGTGCAAGGCGGCGGGCGGCAAGCGCGACAATGCGCAGCGCAGCGGCGCTGGTTTCGCCCATGTTGGGATGCAGCGCCAGTGCTTGGGGATCGGCGGTAAGAACGCCTGCGAGCGAGCCGAATCGCTGGATCAGTGAACGGGCGATGGGCTTGGTATCAATCCGGGGGCGGGCGACCATCAGCAGATATTCGATGACTTCGTGATCGGCCAGAGCATCTTCGCCGCCGGTCATCAGGCGTTTGCGCAAACGCGCGCGGTGGCCAGAGGCGTCCTTGCCGTCAAAGCCGATGGAGGCATCGACTTTGTTGCTGCCGGTGGAAGCTTGTTCAGGAAAGAGTCGGGTCTGGTCGGCCATGGACGCTTTGCGGGCACCTCTTTTTCAGTTGCGCGTTCTACGCAGTGCATTGCCGAAGCCAGAGGAGTGCGCAAGAAGGGGGCCAATGGCAGATAGTTTGGAAATGGCGGAACCCGACGGTTCGCCTGCGCCTGAAAGCACGCCGCGCCGCAACCGCTGGCGCCAGATTGGCGTGCCTGCGCTGGCCGTTGTGCTGGTCGCAGGGGCGGGCGTGTGGCTATCGCGTGAACAACTGGCCGACCGCGTGATCGCCGGGCAGATTTCCGCTTACGATCTGCCGGTGAGGTATGAAATTGAGAGCATTGGTCCGGGCACGCAAGTTTTGCGCAATGTCGTGGTGGGCGATCCCAAGCGCCCTGACTTGACGGTGGAGCGGGTGCTGGTGGCGCTGGAATATCGCTGGGGCACGCCGACGATTGGTTCGGTGAAACTCATCCGTCCAAGGGTTTACGGGCAATACTTGAATGGCAAGCTGAGCTTTGGCGCGCTGGATAAAGTGCTGTTTGCGCCCAAGACTGACGACGCCCCGTTTGCCTTTCCCAAGCTTGACCTGACGGTGGCCGACGGGCGCGGTCTTATGTTGACCGACTTTGGCAAAGTGGCCCTGAAACTGGATGGCAGTGGGGCTTTGCAAAACGGCTTTTCCGGCACGCTGGCGGCGGTCGCACCAAAGCTTGCAGTCGGGGGCTGTGTGAGTGAGGGCGCGACGCTGTTTGGCAAGATTGCCATTCGCGAAGAGCGGCCTGCGTTTGCCGGACCGATGCATTTGGCGAACCTTTCCTGCGAAGGCGGCGTGCGTTCGGGCGTGACGACCGTGCAGCTTGATGGTCAGGCAGACAAAGGGCTGGCCGGTTTCGCGGGCAATGTGACGTTGCGCAGCAAGGCGCTGGTGGCACCGGGCGTGGCGGCGGAATCATTGGCGCTTGATAGCCGCCTTGGCTGGCGCGAGGGCGTTCTGACCGGGCGAATCGAGGCCGATGCAGGCGGCGTGCGCAGCGGCGGCGTGAAAGTTGGGCTGCTTGGGGTTGAAGGACTGGTGCGCGCGCGCGACGGTTTCGACAAGGCAGAGTTTCGCGGAACCGTGCGCGGCGAGGGCTTGCGCCAAGGAACCGCGCTGGATCTGGCGCTTGCCGATGCGCAAAAAAGTTCTGCCGGTACGCTGCTGGCGCCCATGCTGGCGAAAATGCGCGTGAGCCTGATGCGCGAGGAGCGCGGGAGCCGCTTGGCAGGCGAGATTTCCCTGCGGCGCAGCGGCGCTTCGGGCATGACTCTGGTGGTGCCGCAAGCGCGCCTTGTTGGGGGAAGCGGGCAAAGTTTGCTGACGCTTTCGAAGTTTCAAGTGGCGACGGGTGGCGATGATGGACCGCCGCTACTTGCGGGCAATTTTGCCACCGGTGGAACAGGGTTGCCTGACATTAATGGGCGGATGGAACGCGGCCGCGCGGGACAGGCCTTGTTCCGGCTGACGATGGCACCGTGGCGCGCAGGCGGCGGGTCTTTGGCCATCCCGGAAATGATGATTGCGCAACGCGGCGATGGATCGCTTGGCTTTGCTGGGACCACGCTGGTTTCCGGGGCAATTCCAAGTGGTTCGGTGCAGAACCTCGTGTTGCCTATCAACGGAGGCTATGGCGCACGCGGCGAATTGGCGCTGTGGAAACATTGCGTCAGTGCGCGGTTTGACCGGCTGGTGCTGGGGGAAATGGCGGTTGATGGCAATACGCTGACCTTGTGCCCGCCGGGAGGCAGCGCGATTGTGCGCAACGGCGCGGGCGGATTACGGATTGCGGCAGGCACGCCGGGGTTGGACTTGTCCGGGCGGCTGGGTGAAACGCCGATGGTGGTGAAGACCGGCGCGGTCGGCTTTGCCTGGCCGGGCGTACTCAATGCCAAGGCGGTGGACGTTACGCTGGGGCCGCCCGAATCGGCAACGAAATTGCGGCTGGCCGATCTTGATGCGCGGCTGGGCAAGGACTTTACCGGCAAGTTCGCAGGTGTAGACGCGCAATTGACCGCAGTGCCGCTGGACGTGACCAAGGCGGCTGGGGAATGGCGGTTTGCCGATGGCGCGCTGGTGCTATCGGGCGTGGGCTTTGATCTGACCGACCGGCTGGACCCTGCGCGGTTTGAGCCGTTGCATAGTGAAGGCGCGACGCTGACTTTGGCGGACAATCGCATTGTCGCCAATACCTTGTTGAAGGAAGTGAAGTCAGCGCGGGAAGTGGCGCGTGCCGCCATTCGCCATGATCTGAGGAGCGGGACAGGGCGCGCCGATATCGATGTTGACGCGCTTGTTTTCGACAAGGCATTTCAGCCTGCGCAGCTAACCCGGCTGGCGTTGGGCGTGGTGGCCAATACCGTGGGAACCGTGCGCGGAACGGGCGTGATCGATTGGACTCAGCGCGGCGTGAGCAGCAGCGGGCGTTTTGGGACCGAGGCGATGGACCTGGCCGCTGCATTCGGACCGGTGAAGGGCTTGTCGGGGGCAATCGAGTTTACCGATCTGTTGGGCACGGTGAGCGCACCCCATCAAAAGCTGAAGGTCGCGTCGGTCAATCCGGGGATCGAGGTGACTGAAGGCGTTGTCGACATTACGCTTTTGCCCGATCAATTGCTGCGTTTGCATGAAGCTAACTGGCCATTCCTTGGCGGCACGTTGAAACTTGAGCCAACCGATCTGCGGCTGGGGCTGGCTGAGGCCCGGCGCTATACGCTGACGGTTGCGGGTATTGATGCGGCCAAATTCCTTGAGAAGATGGAACTGGGCAATCTGGCTGCCACCGGCCTGTTCGATGGTCAGTTCCCGCTGGTGTTCGATGCCGATGGTGGCCGAATTGAAGAAGGCACGCTGTTATCGCGCGCGCCGGGCGGCAACGTTTCTTATGTGGGCGCGCTCAGCTATGAAAACATGGGCACAATGGCCAACTTCGCGTTCGATGCTTTGAAATCGCTTGATTATAAAACCATGACCATCGCGATGCGCGGCGATCTGGAAGGCGAGATCATCACCAACGTGAAGTTTGGTGGGGTGAAGCAAGGTTCTGGCACAAAAAGCAATTTCATCACCAAGCAAATCGCCAACCTGCCAATCCAGTTCAACATCAACATTCGCGCGCCGTTCTATCAACTGATGACGTCGATGAAGGCGATGTATGACCCAGCTTCTATCAAGGATCCGCGCACTCTGGGCCTTGTCGATGCGCAAGGACGGGTGGTGCGCCGATTTATCAATGGTTTGCGGTCGGCGGGCACTCCGGTGATTGTGTTGCCGGTATCACAACAGAATATTCAGCCTGCAGAAAGCGGAACCCTGCCATGAAGCTTGTGCAATTGACCCGATCCGCGATCCCTGCAACGATATTTCGCATGAGGAAAAACAGATCACGATTGTGGCAGCGCAGCCTGTTGGCGCTGCCGTTGGTAGCCGGTTTGGCCACGGGGGGATGCATTTCGGTGAAAGCGCCGGACAAGCCCATCGTTATCGAACTGAATATCAACATCAAGCAGGAGGTTGTGTACCGGCTCGCGGCTGATGCAGGCAACACGATCGATAGTAATCCGGACATCTTCTGATGATCCGTGATCATATTGGGATGACGCAGATGGCGAAGTTTTCTGTTCGCAAGTGCATGATGGCGCTGACGGCTTCCGGGCTGGTCTTGAGTGCGCTGACCCCGGTTGTGGCATATGCGCAGGCCCGCGATCCGGCTTATGCTGCGGCGCGTGCTGCGGGCCAAGTGGGCGAGAAGATGGACGGCTATCTCGGCTATGTCACACCGCCTTCACCATCGCTTCGTGCTGTGGTGGAAGACGTTAATATCAAGCGTAAAGCTGTTTACGCGGGCAAGGCTCAGGCCAATAACGCGACGGTTGAGGAATACGCGCTGACATCGGGTTGTTTGCTCATCGGGCAGACCAAGCCAGGCGAAATGTATCAAGCGCCCGATGGATCATGGCAGACTCGCGGCAGTGGACCGCCGATGCGCGATTCGCGCTGCCCGTAAGCTCCATTCCGCATACGAATCACCAAAGCAATTCCGCCCTTTTCCGCGCGAGTGGGGAAGGGCGATTGCTTTTGCGGTGAAAGCATGAGCGCCGCGTCCCCCTAGCGGTTGACTCGTAGTTACCCCCCGCCTAAGGGGACGGCGCCCTCGGCGGTGAACCGTCGTTTATGCTGCACTTTTGGTCGGGCAACTGACAGGGGAAACGGCATGAATGATCAACCGTCCGAGATCGAACCTATCGGTGAGGATGCGCGGATCGACGCGCTCGACAAGCGGCTAAAGGCGCTTCGAGAGCTTGAAGATCAACGTACCCAACCAAAGGCAGGCGGGGAAACCGACGCGAATTATCGCTTAGGCAACCGGGTGCTGGCGGAACTGATCGGGGGTCTTGCAGGCGGCGCGTTCATCGGCTGGGTCATTGACCAGTTCGCCGGAACAAGCCCTGGGGGGTTATTGGTGATGTTGTTCATGGGGATCGTCGTGGCGTTCCGGAACATCATCCGAATTTCGAGCCGGCGCCCCGAATAAGGGCGCTGTTGTTGTATTCGAGTGTAACGGGGTTTTGCGCGTGGCCGAAGGCAAGGTCGATCCGGTTCACCAGTTCACGATTGAGTCCCTGTTCGGGACCGATCAGTGGGCGATCGGTGGTTACAACATCGCATTCACCAATTCCGCGTTGTGGATGGCGATCACCACCGTGGTGTTGATCGTATTCGTGGCGGGTGGTTCGAAGCGCGAACTGATTCCGGGCCGCTGGCAAATGGCGGTTGAGGGGTTGACGGGCTTTGTCGACAACCTGCTGATGGCCAACATTGGCAAGGCGGGTCGCAAATACCTGCCTTACGTGTTCTCGCTGTTTGCGTTCATCCTGTTTGCCAACATGCTCGGCCTGATGCCACTGGCTCTCGTTGGTCTGCACCCATTTACGGCAACCAGCCACTTCACCGTCACCGGCGTGCTCGCGATCATGAGCTTTGCCATTGTGCTTGGCGTGGGCTTTGCCAAGCACGGCTTCCACTTCTTCTCGCTGTTTGTGCCGCACGGTACGCCTGTGCTGATGATCCCGATCATTTTCCCGATCGAGCTGATCTCGTTCATGGTGCGTCCGTTCAGCCTTGGTCTGCGTCTCTTCGTTGCGATGATGGCCGGGCACGTGCTGCTTGAAGTGCTGTCTGGCTTCGTTATCTCTGGCACCAATGCTGGAGTTGGCATCTTTTTCCTCGCCGCACTGCCAAGCTTCTTGTTGATGATTGGCATCTGCGCGTTGGAACTTCTCGTCGCAGGCATTCAGGCTTATGTCTTCGCCTTGCTGACATGCGTCTATTTGAATGACGCTGAGAACCTTCACTAATACCTGTAACCCACCAAAATTTGGAACGCTTGTTCCATTCGGATTTGAGAAAAGGGAGTTTTTGACATGGACGCAGAAAGCGCAAAGCTGCTCGGTGCTGGTCTCGCCGCTGTTGGCGCCGGTCTTGCCTCGCTCGGCGTTGGCAACGTGTTTGCCAAGTTCCTCGAAGGCGCGCTGCGCAATCCGGGCGCTGCTGATGGCCAGCAGGGTCGTCTGTTCATCGGCTTTGCTGCTGCTGAACTTCTCGGCCTGCTGTCGTTCGTCGTCGCGATGATCCTGATCTTCGTTGCCTGATCAGGCTTCGAACTTCACAGATTGTTGAAATGCTGGCCGGGGTTCGCCCCGGCCGCCTGACGCCCGGACACCCGCGATGCCTCAGATTGAACAGCTTGCCACCACTTATGCCAGCCAGGTTTTCTGGTTGCTGGTGTTCTTCGGCATCATCTTTTTCGTGATCGGCCGGGGCATGGTGCCCAAGGTCATGGCCACGATGGATGGCCGCGACAAGCAAATCGCCGACGACCTTGCCGCTGCAGAAGCTGCGCGGGCCGCCGCCGACGCCGAGGAGGAATCCTGGCGCGTACAGGCCAACAAGCAGCGCGCAGAGGCTCAGGCCCTGATCGTTGCCGCCAAGGCTGATGCTGCCAAGGCTACCGAAGCAACGCTTGCTGTTGCTACGGCCCGTATCGACGAAACACTATCCACCGCCGAAACACGTATCGCCGCTGCCCGCGCTGCTGCGCTGGGTGAAGTGGAAGGCGTTGCTGCGCAAGCCGCGCAGGACATCGCAAGCCGTATTGCCGGTCTTTCGATCCCTGCCGACGAGGCACAGGCCGCCGTGAAGGGAGTTCTCGCTCATGGCTAATGCCGAAGCTACAACCGCAGTCGTCGAACACGCTGCTGGTGGCGTTGAGCATCACGTCGAACCATCCGCGCTGGGCCTTGGTCCCGGCGCTTGGGCGGCGCTTGCCATGGTCGTGTTCCTTGGAATTCTGGTCTGGAAGAAAGTCCCCGGCGTAATCGTCGGCGGTCTCGACAAGCAGATCAATGCGATCCGCAAGCAGCTCGACGAAGCCAAGGTGCTGCGCGCCGAAGCCGAAAAGCTGCGCGCGGAATATGCCGCTAAAATCGCTAACGCCGAAAAGGACGCGGCGTCGATGGTTGAGCATGCAAAATCTGAAGCGGCCGCAATCGTGACCAAGGCGCAAGCCGATGCCACTGCAATGATTGCTCGCCGCGAAAAGATGGCTGCCGACAAGATCGGTGCCGCCGAACGCGCTGCCATCGACGAACTGCGCGCCAAGGCTGCCGAAACGGCAACAGCTGCCGCACACAACCTGATCGCCAAAAACCACTCCGCCGGTGCCGACAAGGCGCTGGTAGATGGCGCGATTGCCGGACTGGTGAACTGATCGCCTAACTCGCACTTCAGATCAAACAGATCAAAAGCCCCTTCCGGTTCGTCCGGGAGGGGTTTTTGCTTTTGGGGTTAAATGCGTTATCGGTTCGGCATGGATGGCGCTGCGGTTGTATCTGCAATCTTGATGGCTGACCCGGTTCGCTGGCGTTTGTTGGCACGGGTGAGCGAGTTGGGCTTGTCAGACTGCTGGATTGGGGCGGGGTTCGTGCGCAACGCTGTGTGGGATTACCTGCACCAGTTCTCGTCATCGCCTTTGACCGGCGATGTGGACGTGATCTGGTTTGATGACGCTGACGTCGATCCTGACAGGGACCGTGAAATTGAAGAGGCGTTGCGCGTTCGTGAGCCAACAATCCATTGGTCTGTTAAAAATCAAGCACGGATGAACGTACGCAACGCTGATGTGCCCTATAAGTCGGCAACGGACGCAACGCGGTACTGGCCGGAGACGGCCACGGCAATTGCTGCACGCTACGTGTCTAAGGACACGTGCGAGATTTCAGCGCCCCTTGGCTATGACGACCTTTTCAATCTCATTTTACGACCGACGCAACGCTTTGAGGGTGAGAAGTCTGTGATCTTTGAAGATCGGGTACGGTGCAAAAGTTGGCTGAGCCGTTGGCCTTCGCTGCGACTGGCAGGTCAATGATCTGGGGATGGCACGAGAACCTAGAGCGATGCTAGCTCTCGACGCTTCCGAGCTTTGAACTCTTCAAAATCCAACGGCTGCGGTTCACCCGATAGTTCGCCTTCAATGAGAGCATTCTTGAGAGCGCGTACCTTTGCCGCATGTTCTGCGAGGCGCCGTGCATCGTTCTTGGTCAAGCCCGCGTGGATCCCCGGATCACGAGCTTCACCGGTACGCGCCGTCCTGATCCTTCCGTCCCGTTGATCTTGGCGAGCAATTGTTCGACCAGCAGCGATCCGGCCATTTGGAAGTCTGGCTCTATTGATGTGAGGGGCGGGGTCGACCATGCGCCAGCACGGATGCCGTCGAAGCCGATGATGCCGACTTCTTCAGGGATATTGACGCCCCGCCGGGTGAGCTCCTTGAGTGCGCCCAAAGCCATTTCATCGCACACGGCGAAGATGGCGTCGAATGGTTCGTTGGATTCGCACAAGGCAATGGCGGCGCGGCGGCCTTGCTCTTCACGCGGGAGGCCGGGTTCGACCTGGATCAGGCGCGGGGTTTGTCCTGCGTTGCGCATGGCTTCGGCATAGCCTTCGTAGCGTTCCTGGAACTGGCGCTGGGGCGAGGTCGCCGAGCCGATGCACACGAGGTTGTCATAGCCGCGCACGAGCATGTGACGGGTGGCGAGTGTGGCACCTGAGACGTTGTCGTGTCGCACCCACGGCATGGCGTCGTCGGGTGAGCCCCAGCAGGTCCAGTGCGTGCCTTCGGGCATATCGCCGAAATAGTCCCACGCCTTGGTGTTGGTGGTGGTGCCAATCACGATCATACCGTCGGCTTTGCGGCGCTCTTGAAAGTGGCTCCAGAAGTTTTCGGGTGCATCCTGAAATGCGACCAGCGTTTCATAGCCGCGCGCAGCGGCGGCGGCGCATGTGCTGCCCAGCAGCGAGAAGTAGAACGGGTTGATGTCCTTGCGGTCTTGCGCTTCGCGGCAGATCATCACCACGGCAATCGTGCCGGTGCGGCCCCGGCGCAAGCGCGCGGCGTTTTCGTCGATCTGATAGTTCAGACGGCGCGCGGCTTCGGTCACGCGCTGGCGGGTGGGTTCGCTGATCGAGGTATCGCCCGCCAGTGCGCGGCTGACGGTTGATTGGCTGACGCCTGCTGCCTCGGCCACGTCAAACGACGTTACCCGGATAATTTTCCTGCCCGTCGCCATGCAATTTTCCCCAAGTCCGCTTTGCTTTAGCAGGATCGGCGCTAGCGGAAAGTGTCCTTGGCGGCGCGCAAAGCGGCAAATGTCTCGGTTGCGGACGAACCGCCCCAGCGCGCGGCCATATCCGGCGCATCGGCGCGCAGGAACGGGTTGGCGGCAAGTTCGGCCTCAAGCGTGGTTGGCACCGTCCATTGCCCCAGTTCGCGCCGGGAATCGACTTTTGCGGCATAAGATTCGAGCGCCGCATTGTCAGGATCGGCGAAGAGCGCGAAGCGGGCGTTGGACTGGGTATATTCGTGCGCGCTGTACAGGGCGGTTTCGGGCGGCAAGGCCTTGAGGCGCAGGAGGCTGGCCCAGAATTGATCGGGCGTCCCTTCGAACATGCGCCCGCAGCCCAAGGGGAACAGCGCATCGCCAACGAAGGCTGTGGCGGCCTGTGGCAGGTAATAGGCGCAATGGCCGAGGGTGTGGCCGCCGACGTCGATCACATTGGCGGTGAAGCTGCCGAGGGCTACAGTGTCGCCTTGGCTTACGGTGCGGTCAACTGCGGCTATTTTGGCGGCGTCGGTGGCAGGGGCGATGATAGTGCAGCCTGTGGCTGCCTTGATCGCTTCATTGCCGCCCGCGTGATCGGGGTGCCAATGCGTGTTCCAGATCTGCGTAATCGTCCAGCCTTGTGCGGCAGCTTCGCGCAGATAGGCTTGCGCATCGGGGGTGTCGATACACGCCGTTTCGCCGCTGGCTGGATCGTGGATGAGGAAGCCGTAGTTGTCGGACAGGCAGGGGAACTGGTGGATTTGCAGGGTCATGCGCGGGTTGTAGCGCATTTGTTTGTTGGGGTGGTGGAGTTTTTGGTTCGCGCAGAGGTCGTAGAGAGCGCCGAGGGGGAGCGGCGCAGGCCTTGGTTCTTGTTGCTAATAATTGAAAGCGGCTTTGCCGCACGAGTATCATCTCTGCGGACTTTGCGATCTCTGCGCGAAACCATCTTTCTTAAATCCGCGCCAAAGCAAAAGCCCGCCCGGATCGCTCCGGACGGGCTTTTTGTTAAGCCTGAGGCCCCCGCGTTGCCGCGGGGACGGTCAAGATTACTGCTTGGCCTTGAGGGCCGCGCCGAGGATGTCGCCCAGCGATGCGCCGGCATCCGACGAACCGTACTGTTCCACAGCTTCCTTTTCTTCGTGAAGCTGGCGAGCCTTGACCGAGAAGTTTGGCTTCTTTGAACGGTCGAAACCGGTGATCATGGCATCGAGCTTCTGACCAACCTGGAAGCGGTCAGGACGCTGTTCGTCACGATCGCGGCCCAGATCCGAACGCTTGATGAAGCCAGTCGCGCCGTCTTCGCCAGCCTGAACTTCGAGGCCGCCATCGCGGACTTCGAGGACAGTCACGGTGATGACTTCGCCGCGACGCAGAGCACCAGCAGCAGCTGGCGAAGCGCCACCAGCAGCAGGAGCGCCCTTTTCGAGCTGCTTCATGCCAAGGCTGATGCGTTCCTTTTCGACATCGACGTCGAGAACAACGGCCGAAACTTCTTCACCCTTGCGGTGCAGCGCCAGCGCGTCTTCGCCCGAGATGCCCCAAGCGATGTCCGACATGTGAACCATGCCATCGACGTCGCCGTCGAGACCGATGAACAGGCCGAATTCGGTAGCGTTCTTGACTTCGCCCGTGACGGTCGAACCGACTGGGTGCTTGTCTGCAAAGCCTTCCCATGGGTTCTGCTGAGCCTGCTTGAGACCGAGGCTGATGCGACGCTTGTCGCTGTCAACTTCGAGAACCAGAACTTCGACTTCCTGCGAGGTCGAAACGATCTTGCCGGGGTGGACGTTCTTCTTGGTCCAGGACATTTCCGAAACGTGGACGAGGCCTTCGATGCCAGCTTCCAGTTCGACGAACGCGCCGTATTCGGTGATGTTGGTGACAACGCCCGAAAGCTTTGCGCCCACGGGGTACTTGGCTGCAACGCCATCCCATGGATCCGATTCCAGCTGCTTCATGCCAAGGCTGATGCGCTGGGTATCCTGATTGATGCGGATGATCTGCACCTTGACGGTATCGCCGATGGCGATGACTTCGCTTGGGTGGTTGACCCGCTTGTAGCTCATGTCGGTGACATGGAGCAGGCCGTCGATGCCGCCCAGATCAACGAACGCACCGTAATCGGTGATGTTCTTGACCACGCCATCAATGATCTGCGCTTCCTTGAGGTTCAGGATCAGGCCCGAACGCTGTTCAGCGCGGGTTTCTTCCAGAACGGCACGGCGCGAAACCACGATGTTGCCACGGCGGCGATCCATCTTGAGGATCTGGAACGGCTGCGGCATGTCCATCAGCGGGGTGACATCGCGCACGGGGCGGATATCGACCTGGCTGCCGGGAAGGAACGCCACGGCGCCATCAAGATCGACGGTGAAGCCGCCCTTGACGCGGCCGAAGATCACGCCTTCGACGCGCTTGCCTTCGCCAAATTCGTTTTCAAGCTTGTCCCAAGCAGCTTCGCGGCGGGCGCGGTCGCGGGACAGCATGGCTTCGCCGTCAGCGTTTTCAACGCGATCGACGTAGACTTCGACTTCGTCGCCGACCGAAAGGCCGTGCGGCTGGCCGGGGCTTGCGAATTCGCGCAGGGCAACGCGGCCCTCGCTCTTCAGCCCTACGTCGATGACGGCCTTGTCGTTTTCAATTGCGGTGATGGTGCCCTTGACGACGCGGCCTTCAAAGCCACCGTTGGCGGCTCCGCCAAGCGTTTCGTCGAGCATCGCGGCGAAATCGTCGCGCGTGGGATTGGTAGCCATTTTGAGCTTCCTGTAACAATGTTCCCGGCCTGGCGGTTGTATCCGCCGGTCTTTCCTCCACCTGTCACACCATGCGACACGTGGGCCAAAAAGGGCCGAACTACCCGCCGGGCCGTGTGCCATGGCGGGTATCCTCGGAGCGCGGACGCTCGTCGGACCGGCGGCGCTTAGGCGCGGGGGGCGGGAAATGCAAGGGAAATGGGGGCTGTGCTTCTCTAATCAGCTATCGCTGGGGAGCCGTCTTTAAGGGGCCGAGTGTCGCTCTCAATTGCTGAAAACCGGATCAAGCTTTATGATCCGGCCTGGCCCGCCACCATCAGGACCGGTGCGAAAATCCTCAATAGCCCAGATCGACCCGTCCGGCGCCAGCGATACGTGGCGGATGCGCACTCCCATTGGAATTTCCTGTGCTACTTCTACGGTATCGCCTGACATCCTGAGCCGGATGAGAGATCGACTTTTCAGCCCGCCGACGATCGCGTCTCCTTGCCATGCAGCAAATTGCGTTCCGCGGTAGAAAAACATCCCCGCTGGCGCACGTGAGGTAGTCCAAGTAAATCGGGGAGCGGCGAATCCGTCACTTGGCGTGTGATCAGGAATGTCGTCGGTTTGTGCGCCATAGTTGCGTCCGTTCGAAGCAAGCGGCCAACCGTAGTTGGATCCGGCAACGATCAGGTTGACCTCATCGCCTCCTTCTGGACCATGTTCAGTCTGCCAAAGCCGACCATCCGGCGCGAAGGCGATGCCGTAGACATTGCGATGGCCTATCGTCCAGATGTCGCGTCGCGCACCTGCTGTCGAGGCAAAGGGATTGTCGGTTGGGATTGTACCATCCGGGAAGACGCGCAGGGTTTTGCCAAAAGCGTTGTCGAGAGCCTGCATGCCAACGAATTCGTCACGCGCGCCGCCACAAATGAACAAGTACCGGCCGTCAGGAGAAAAAGCCATATAGGCGCTAATCTGTCGGCCAGTGGGGATGGGAACGAGCATTTCCTGCCGCCAAATGACTTGGACATCGCGCAGCGTTGGCGACGAAAGGCTGGCGTCCAGACGAGCGCGCAACACTGTGAGTGCTTCCGGTTTGAACTGCATGTCTGCGGCATTGCGACCGCGGCGAGGCTCGTTCGGGCCGCCCGGTTCAAAATAACTGATGTAGACTAAACCGCTGGTCGCGTAGTCGGGCGAACGCAGGACATAATAGATGCCGGTGTTCTCAGGCATGCCTGCAACTTCTGCGCGGGCACCGCTGGTGGACATTACCCACAATTTACCCGCTTCCTGCACGGTAACGTCTCCGCGCTCGGAGACGACAATCCTGTCACTCGTCAGGAAATCCATGGACCATGCGGTGTCGAACGTGGCGACGGCGGTGGCAGTTACGCTACCAATCGGCCTTGGTGTTGGCGTCGGTGTTGGCGTCGGGGTGAGAGGCTGCGTAGGGTTGAGCGTCACTGCCGATGTTGATGCGCTATTGTCGCCCCCACAAGCGGAGATGAGCAAAGGCAGCGCCAAAGCAACGCTTATTAGCCAGGATGTTCGCACAGGTAACAGAATCCTCATCCATAGCTTGAACCAAGCCGTCCAAAGTCGCTGGGCCAACTATACCGAAGCTTGGACCCATGCTCTCGATCACCATTGCAAATGAGAGTTGTTGAAGCAATGGACATTCCGATTTTCAAACACGAGGCTTCGGGTTCGATAGTTGTGGCGAGAGATGTAATGCTCCAAAAATAAGCTTTGCATTCAAACAAATATTAAGTTGAGCTGACTTCGCCGCAGGCTTCTACATAGTAGTTGGACCCTATCAGATACTGTCTCGACTTTGCTCGACACGAACGGATCGGGGCTGCTGTTTGATTAGGGCGCTTTTTCCCAACTACCGCTTGGGGGAGGGGGTAGGGTGGGATTGCGCAGTAGCGCGTGGGCGCGAAAAATTAGTCCTTTGCGGCTACCTGCTTCTCAACCAGAGCAATCGCCGTCGCTACGGCCATCTCTTTCGTCAGACGTGACGTATCCAGCAACGCCGCGCCCTCTGCCTGTCGCAACGGCGCTTCAGAGCGATTGCGGTCGCGTTCGTCCCGCGCCTCCAAGTCGGCTTCAATCCCCGCGCGGTCCACGTCCTGCCCCAACCCCTTCATTTCGGCCCAGCGGCGCATGGCGCGGGCGTTGACGCTGGCGGTGACGAAGAGTTTGGCGTGGGCGTGGGGGGCGATGACGGTGGCGATGTCTCGGCCATCGAGGACCGCGCCGCCGGGTTGGTTGGCGAAGCCTTGTTGGTGTTCGAGCAGCGCGGCGCGGACGGCGGGGTGGATGGAGACGCGGCTGGCGTAGCCGCCGGAGACTTCGGTGCGCAGTTCGGGATCATCGAGCAGGGCGGCGTCGAAGGTGCAGGCGGCGAGGGCTTCTGCGGGATCGTCCGGGTTGCCGCCGTTCAGGAACACTTGCCGCCCGACCGCGCGATAGAGCAGGCCGGTATCGAGGTGGGGCAGGCCGAAATGCGCGGCGAGCGCCTTGGCGATGGTGCCTTTGCCCGATGCGGTGGGGCCGTCGACTGCGATGATCATGCGCCGCTTACGCTTTCCAGCAGGCTTTCGAATATAGGGAAGCTGGTGGCGATGGGGCGGGTGTCGTCCACTTCGACACCATTGCGGCTGGCGATCCCGGCGATAGCCAGCGCCATGGCGATGCGGTGATCGAGGTGCGTGACGACGGCGGAACCCGGTGCGGTGCCGGGGAGCGGATCGCCGCCAGTGCCATCAATGATCAGCCCGTCCTCGGTTTCGCTGACGGTAGCGCCTGCGAGTTGCAGAGCGGCATACATCGCGCTGATCCGGTCGGATTCCTTGACGCGCAATTCTTCGAGGCCGGTGGTGACGGTGCGGCCTTTGGCGAGGGCTGCCGCGACGAACAGCACGGGGAATTCGTCGACCATGCTGGGGACGACGGCGGGATCGACAGCGATTCCCGTGAGCAGCGAATGGCGCACGCGCAAATCGGCAACGGGTTCTCCGCCCACATTTCGGCGGTCCAGTTCTTCGATGGAGCCGCCCATCAAGCGCAGTACATCGAACAGCGCCGCGCGGGTTGGGTTTAGGCCGACGTTCTCAACGATCAGGTCAGAGCCTTCGACAAGCAGAGCTGCCACAACGAAGAACGCAGCGGAAGACGGATCGCCGGGGACGACGATGTCTTGGGGCTTGAGTTCAGCCTCGCCGGTGAGGCGGATCACGCGCGCGCCATCGGGGGCCACTTCAACGGACAATTCCGCGCCGAAGCCGCGCAGCATGCGTTCAGAATGATCGCGCGTGGGGATGGGTTCGATGACCGTGGTGATGCCGGGGGTGTTGAGCCCTGCCAGCAGAATCGCGCTTTTGACTTGCGCCGAGGCGACGGGGAGGCGGTATTCGATGGGGACGGCGGGTGAGATGCCGCGCAGGGTGAGCGGCAGACGGCCTCCGGGGCTGGCGGTGAAGGTTGCGCCCATGGTGGACAGCGGATCGATCACGCGGCCCATCGGGCGCTTGGACAAGCTGGCATCGCCAATAAACGTCGCGGTGATCGGGTGCGTGGCGACAAGGCCCATCAGCAATCGGGTGGATGTGCCCGAATTGCCCATGTCGAGAGCTTGGGCCGGTTGCAACAACCCGCCGACTCCGACGCCGTGAACGTGCCACATGCCGTCTGCATCGCGGGTGATCGTAGCCCCCATTGCGCGCATGGCAGCGGCAGTGGACAGCACGTCTTCGCCTTCAAGCAGGCCGGTGACGCGGGTTTCGCCCACGGCCAGCGCGCCCAGCATGATCGAGCGGTGACTGATCGATTTGTCACCGGGCACGCGAATCCGGCCTTTAAGCGGGCCAGAGGCGGAAAACCGGCGCGGAACCATCGATGAAGGGTCGTGAGAGGGCACGGGGTTGGGAATCTTTCGCACAAAGAAAGCTATATAAAGCGCGCGGCTTTTGACAGCGTGCCGCGCCTATGGCAAGGCGCGCGCTCTCTTGATTCCGCGCGCAAGCGGACTGATCAAGCGTGCAGTTTTTCCGCCCGGTGCAAATTCATGACATCGGGCCAGACTTGAGGAAGTTTCATGGTCAAGCCGGAATGGGGCGCAAAGCACAGCTGTCCGAAGTGCGGCACCCGCTTCTATGATCTGGGCAAAGATGACCCGATCATTTGCGTGGAATGCAAATATGCATGGACGTCCGAGCCGGTGCTGAAATCAAAGCAGCCGATCCCGTACGAACAAATCCAGAAGGAAAAGGTCGACGTCGCACCTGACGGCGATCTGGCTGACGAAGATCTCGACATCGATGAAGATGGCGATTCGCCAGACAACGATGTTGACCTCGGCGGCGATGATGATCTTGGCGTTCCTGCCCACGACGCCAACGACGACGAAGTTTAAGTTTCCTGTGGTCCGCTTATCTTGGGCGGATCACAAAAAACTCCGGCCATTGAAAATATGGTCTTGCCAGTGGGGGACGCTTCTCTTAGAGGCGCTGCTCCCGGCGAGAGTGATCGACGGATCGGTTTGCCTCCTAGGGCAAACCCGATGGACAGATGGGGCCTTAGCTCAGCTGGGAGAGCGCCTGCATGGCATGCAGGAGGTCAGCGGTTCGATCCCGCTAGGCTCCACCATCCTTCTAAAAGGTCGCCTTCGGGCGGCCTTTTTGCTTTGGGCAAAATGGTTTGCGTGGCAATTGCCGTTTTGGTGATTAATATCACCTGTTTGACGAAGATCACACGTTGGGCAATGCCGGGCTGATACCGCCGACGGGGCACGACAAGACGTTCGATCTGATTGGGCAAGGCAACCGCGATGCATATTGGCAAAAGTCTATCAACTGTGCGGACAGGTTCCATGGCTTGCGCATTTGCCGCGTCCACGTTGATGGCATCGCAGGCGTGCGCACAGTTCGGCGGGTTCAGCATTCCATCGATTCCGCGCTCGTCGTCGTCAACGTCAACGTCATCGTCAAAATCGGCCAAGACTGATGCCAACGGCTGCCCCAAAGGCAAAAGCAAAGGCATTGGATCATCAATGCTGGGCGGACTGATCGGGCGCGAAATAGGCCGGGCGGCAAGTTCTGCGGGCCTTTCCAGATTTGTGCCATCGGCTGAAGTGGCCGATACGCTGACCAATGCCATCGCCTGCCGCCTTGACCCTGAGGAGCAGAAGCAAGCGGCCAAGGCGACCGTTGATGCCACCCGCGGCGATAAAGTCGGCAAATCGATTTCTTGGACATCGAGCACGCGAGAAGATGTGTCTGGCACGTCGACCGTGATCGCCCGCAACGACGAGCCTGCAAGTGCGGATAGTCCGGCCATGAAGTGCATCACGGTGTCGGACGTGATCATCGTAAATGGCGAAGAAACCACGGCCAACAAGCGGATGTGCCGTGCACCCGGTTCCGCCCGGTATGCGCTGGCTGCATGATGATGCGGCGCGGCTTGCTGTGCTTGGCGCTGGTCTGCGCGACTGGTGCGACCAAGCCGTCGGCGGTGGTCAACAAAAACCCGACGTGCCCGATGAAGGTCGATTGGGGCCAGCCCCGCGCCATGACGCTGACTGTGGCCGACAAGGGGCGCAAGCGGGTGCTGATCGCCGATGGTATCGTTGATTCGCGCCTGCCGGAACGGCTCAAGGCGGCGATAGATGCCGATGAGCGTATCGAGGAAGTGTGGCTGAAATCACGCGGCGGCGATGCTGTGGCGGGCAATCGCGCGGGGAAAGTGATTCGGTCTTATCCCGGCATGGTAACGCGCATCCCGGCGGGGTGGACGTGCTTTTCATCCTGCAACTTCGTGTTTATGGGCGGGGACCGGCGCTTTGTAGACTCTGGCGGTATCTTCATGGTGCACATGTTTACGCACACCGGTGATCGCGATGTGATCGAGATTTCGGTTGATGAAGGCACCGAGGAAACGACGCGGCTGATCGGTGAGATTGAGCAGGCGAGCGCAATGTTGGCCAGCGAGGACAACGACTTCCTGATCCGCATGGGCATCAGCCGCAAGCTGCTGACCGAGGTCATGTACAAGCAGCAGGCGGTGGCATCGAAGGAAAACCCTTCGACGCGCTATTGCCTGAACCAGGACGAAGTGCGGAAATACAACGTGGTGCCCGTGGAGCGGCCTGAGGGATAAGTTGGCGATTGCGCGTCTGCCCAAGCCCACCCCCAACCCCTCCCGCAAGCGGGAGGAAGGAGAGAACTGATTTCCCCCTCCCGCTTGCGGGAGGGGAGCGAGACTTAGTGAGCCGCAGGCGAACTTAGTCGCATCGGGGTGGGCATTGCGCCACCGATAAGGCTTATGCCTTCAGGCCAATTTCGCGAAGGCGTTCCTGCAGGTAATCATCAGCGGTGATCGAGACCGGATAGCGATCCGGGTTTTCGGGCGTGATGCATTGCTGCAGGGTTTTGAACGGGAAATCACTGCGCAAATGCAGGAAGAACGGCATCGAATAGCGGCTGTGTGCGGCGCGTTCGCCATCGGGATTGCGCACGCGGTGCGTGGTCGATGGCAGGACGTGGTTGGTCAGGCGTTGCAACATATCGCCGATGTTGATGACCATGGCGCCTTCGGGTGGCGATACTCCGATCCAGCGGCCGTCCTTGGTCAGCAATTCAAGGCCTGCTTCTTCGGCACCAAGCAACAGCGTGATGAGGTTGATGTCCTCATGCGCACCTGCACGAATCGCGCCTGTTTCCGCGTCGGGAATGGGCGGATAGTGCAGCAGGCGCATCACGGAATTGCCATCGTCAATGGCGGGGTCGAACCAATGTTCGTCCAGTCCCAGCCACACGGCGATGCGCGACAGGATGCACGCGCCCACGCGATCGAATTCGGCATAGAGCGATTCGAATGTTTCGCGGAAATTGGCGGGTTGTGCTGGCCACACGTTTGGCGGCATCGAATTAGATAAGGGGTGGCCTTCCGGCAGATCGCGGCCAACGTGCCAGAATTCCTTCAGGTCATGCAGCGTGGCGCCTTTGGCGATTTCGGTGCCGAACGGGGTATATCCGCGCGCGCCGCCTTTGCCGGTGAGATGATACTGGCGCTTCTCCTCCTCAGGCAGGGCAAAGAACGCGGCGGTGAGCGCCCATGCGCGCGCAATCAGCGCCGGATCAACTCCGTGATCCTTGACCATGGCAAAGCCAAACGTCCGGAAACTGTCGCCCAATTCGCGCGACAAGGTGCCCGGATCGCTATTGAGCGAGATAACTGGCAAGGTTTCGAGAGGCATGGTGTTCCAGTTCGCACAATTGTCGCTATGGAAACCGCCTTAACGGGATTCACGCGGGGTTTCATGACCAAAATCAACATCGCCGACACGGCTGGTCGCAACTTGTGGCTGATGAAGTCTGAGCCAGACGTATATGGCTGGGATGATCTGGTGGCCGAGGGTGAAGGCACGTGGGATGGCGTGCGCAATCACCTTGCCGCGCGCAATTTGCGCACGATGCAACCGGGCGATCTGGCATTTTTCTATCATTCCAACATTGGCATCGAGATTGTCGGCGTGATCGAAATCAGCGTCGGCGGCTTTGCCGATCCGACCGATCCGGACGGCAAGTGGGCGGCGGTGAAAGTGAAGCCGGTCGAGAAATTGCCGAACACGGTCACGCTCAAACAAGTGAAGGCGACGCCTGAATTGGTGGAGATGGATCTGATCCGGTTGTCGCGCTTATCGGTCGGCGCAGTTCGTCCTACGGAATGGGCGCTGATCCTGAAAATGGCGGGCGCAGGTTAACTGGGCGGGAACCACCTTCGCGCTGAAGCGTAGTATTGCCAACGGAGCCGCACAGGAATGTGCCGGTTTTACAAGGAGATACGCTATGGGTGAAATGACCGACAAAGCAAAGGGCCTCGCCAATGAAGCTGCTGGCAACGTGAAGCAGGCTATCGGCAAGGCGACCGACAATGCCCAACTTCACGCTGAAGGCACGGCGCAAGAGCGCAAGGGTGAAGCCCAGCAAGTCAAGGGCAAGGTCAAGGGTGCATTGGGCGATACCGTCTAATTACCTCAAGCTTCGCTGCTAATGAAAGACCGCTCCTTCGGGGGCGGTCTTTTTGCTGTGTCATGTGATTTTGCGGCAAAGATGTCCCGGCTTGGAACGCGCGCGAAATGATATGGTTAGCGAGATACCGTATGGTGAAGAATTCGTTAAGCGGGGTCTATGAACAAGTCGTCCGCATTCGTCGCCGCCCAATATGGCACCGCCCGGCATCCTTTCCGCAGCAGCCTGCCAAGGCATGTGCTGCGCGAATTGCCGAAACAGGAACCCGAAGTGCTGGCCGCGATGCGCCGTGCCGAACAAGCCCTGCGCGACATGGAAGTGCGGTCTGAACCCGTGAACCTGAAACGGATCACAATGCAGGACTTGCGCGATTTTCTGATCGCCTATTGTGCATGTTTTATGGCGGTAATGGCGTTTATTGCCTGATCAAGGGATGGCGCGCTCTGCCTTGTAGAGCAGCCAGCCCAGCCAGGCCGAAATGCTGCACATCGCAGCGCCCAGCAGCAATTGATCGATAATCGCCACGCCGACGGCGCTCAGGCCAACTGCGAGCAGCGACCCTGCAACCATCGCGCCGGAATTGACGATGTTGTTGGCAGCGATGGTCCGCGCGGTTTCCGATTTATCGACCACGGTCGTGAGAAACGCATAGAGCGGCACGACGAACATGCCGCCCGCAATGGCAATAAACAGCAAGCACAGCAGCAGCGGGATGGCGGGCGGTTGCGCGATGAACTGGCCCGCATCCATCAGTTGCATGCCGGTATGAGCGGGCCAAGCTTTGCAAACGAAATGGAACGCGGCAATGAACACACCCATCGAAATGACCGAGGCGGGTGAATAGCGCGCGGAAACGGTGCCCTTGAGCAGCGCGTTGATGGCCACCGAGCCTATGGCAATGCCGACCGAGAACATCACCAGAAACAGACTAGCGACCTCTTTGCTGGCATAAAGGACGTTCTTGGCGAGCGGCGGAAACTGGATGAACAGTATGGTGCCGACGGTCCAGAAAAAGCTGATGGCGATGATGGCGAGGAAAACCTGACGATGCCGCGTGGTATTGCGGATGAGGTTTATCGATGATCGCCAGACATTGTAATCGACTTTTTGATCTTCGATCATTGGCGGGGCAGGGGGCACTTGCCGACCGGTGGCATAACCAACCATTGCAGTAATCACGACGCCTGCCGCGGCTACTTCGACCGGGATCCAGCCCGCCAGAATCGTGCCGGCAAGGATGGCGATATACGTGCCAGCCTCAACCAGACCGGTGCCCGCCAGCACTTCGCCTTCGCGCAGATGCTGCGGCAGGATGGCGTATTTGATCGGGCCGAAGAACGTGGAATGAACGCCCATCGCCAGAAGCGCCGCCAGCATCAGGGGAATGGCGATGGCTTCGACTTCCATACCTGCCCACGCCATGGTCAGGCCTGAACCACCGACCACCATGATCGCGATTTCGCACGCTTTGACGATCCGGATGATCTGCGCCTTGTCGCGCATATCGGCCAACTGGCCCGCAAGCGCCGAAAGCAAAAAGAATGGCAGGATGAACAGGCCCGAAGCAATGGCGGAAAAGCGCGCCTCAGCTGCTTCGGAATTATAGACGCTATACACGACGTACAGGACCATCGCGTTCTTGTAGAGGTTATCGTTGAAAGCGCCCAGCAACTGGGTGATGAACAACGGCAGGAAGCGGCGCGTGCGCACCAGATGCGTCGATGTTGTCATTTATCTCTTGCCAGCACCTGTCTCGTGCGCACCCTTAACCGCGCGATAATTATCGGCAAGAGGGATTTGCCTGAAAGAAATTCGCTTCGTCGTGCCTAGCGCGTGCATGTTACGATTCCGTTTGGCGCAAATGCCGGTTATGACCGGACTTATGCTGACCTTGCCCAACCTGCTCACGCTATCGCGCATTTTCACGGTTCCGGTGCTGGCGGCACTGCTGTGGTGGCCGGAATGGCGATTGGGGTATGGCATAGCTTTCGGCGTTTACTGCCTGATGGGCATCACCGATTACTTCGACGGCTATGTAGCGCGTGCACAAGGAGCAGTCAGCAAATTGGGCATCTTCCTTGATCCCATTGCTGACAAGATCATGGTGGCCGCTGTCATCCTTGTGTTGACGGCGCAGGGCATTTTGACCGGCCCCTATGTCGGGGACATGCACGTGATTGCCGGATTGATTATTCTGGTCCGCGAAATCGCGGTTTCGGGCCTGCGCGAGTTTCTGGGCGGCATTCAGGTGTCTGTGCCCGTCAGCCGTTTGGCCAAGTGGAAGACGACGTTCCAAATGGTGTGCCTTGGCGCGCTGATCCTTGGCCAAGCAATGCCGGGGTGGACGGCGGACATCGGGCCAATCACGGTCAACTTTCCGCATACCGTTGGCCTGACAACGCTGTGGGCCGCCGCCGCCCTGACGCTGATAACGGGTTGGGATTACTTGCGCATTGGCCTGAAGCACATGGATTGAATGTGTGTCAGAAACCGGTGATTAGGGTGTCTAACGCTCTTTTAACGTCATCGCTTCTATCTGAAGCGTAGCAAGTTTATCGCCCAAGTCCCTGACAGAAACAGACGATAGAAACTGCGTCGCCATCACATAGGACTCCCCTCCCAGTTCAATGAGCGGATTCAGGAGTCTAGAGCCAGATGACATCAGGTTGCACCGCCGTGACGGAGCCGATTTTGGCCCAGCGTGAGGAAAGAGGAGGGAGCCATGCTCACGCATAGTGACCGACGATTGACGCTGCGATGGGCCAAAAGCGGCACGCCGCTTGCGGTTGCGTCAGGAAGCCTCTCGGACTGCGTCACGCTGCTTGTCCGGGCAACCAGCCCGGTCTGCGCAACTTTCCTTGCCGAGAAGCTTCCTGACGCAATCCCTGCGATGCAACCTGATGTCATCTGGCTCTAGCTGGCTTGGGTGCATCTGCGACCGGCAAGAGCGGTACGACGACCCGGGTGTCAAGAATTTCAAGAATGTCTGCCTGACAATCAACTAACAGCGTATTATCAGTCTTGGCATAATACACGCCGTACTTTGCCATTAGAATTGACGATAGCGCGCCAACGGCAAGCCATTACGCTCTACCCATTCGTTTGAGCTGACGAGCGCCGCGGCGTTTTCCACTTTCCATTGCTGCGCATAAGTTTGCGCAATTTCTGCCGTCAGTCCGGCTTCGCATGCCCTTGAAATGTTTACGCCAAAGCGTTTAGCTTCAGCAACAAGGCCTGAATCCAATGAGACGTTTGTAGCCTTCCGCGCGGCAGCGGGAAAGGCATGCTTGCGTTCGGTGATATGCGCATGTTTCTGTGCATGACGGACATAAGTCAACCCGCCCTCAATTCCGCCGCCAGTAGCCGGAATTCCTCTGCCCTTGGGCTGTTCTTGCGCCAGACGAGGGCGATGTCGCGCCATGCATGGTCGGCTTTCAGGGGGCGGACGACGATCTGGGTGTCGTTGAGGATGCCGGCGTCGATGGCCATTTGAGGCAGAAGCGTGAGGCCTAGGCCGTTGTCGACCATCTGCACGAGGGTGTGCAAGGACGTGCCGATCATGGTGGCGCTGGCGCGCATTTCCGGGCGGTTGCAGGCGGCCAGCGCGTGTTCTTTCAGGCAGTGGCCGTCTTCGAGAAGGAGCAGGCGGTTTTCGTCGATCACGTTCGCGGTGATCGTGGCCGGGGGATCGCGCGGGTCGTCCTTGGGGAAGGCGACGAGCAACGGATCTTGGAACAGCACTTCGGCTTCTACTTCGCCCGTGGCGTAAGGCAGGGCGAGCAGGACGCAATCGGCGCGGCCGTGATGGAGCGATTCGATTGCAGCCGCGCTGGGTTCCTCGCGCAGGAAAAGCTTGAGTTGCGGGCGCTCTTTGCGCAGGCGCGGCAGGATGCGCGGCAGCAGGAACGGGGCGATGGTGGGGATCACGCTCATGCGCAATTCCCCCCCCAAGGGTGTGCCGTGGCTTTGCACGAGTTCGGACAATTCTTCGGCCTCGCGCAGCAGGCGGTGCGCCTTGGCGACGACTTGGTTGCCCAGCGGCGTGAAGCGCACGACGCGGCGAGTGCGTTCTACCAGCATGACACCGAGCAATGATTCAAGTTCGCGCAGACCCGCCGAGAGGGTGGACTGCGAGACATAGCTTGCTTCGGCAGCGCGCCCGAAGTGCCCGTGTTCGTGCAACGCAACTAGGTATTGCAATTGCTTGAGTGTGGGCAGGTATGTGCTCATCGGGTCTCTCGCAACGACGAAGGTAAGGCGGCCGTCAAACTTCTATTCGTCCGCAATCACCACAATGTCAGGTTCTACGACGCTTTCGGCAAGGCTTTCATCGTCGCCAATGTCATCGACGTGCGTCATCTTCAATTTGCCGTTGACCACAGCAAAGGCGAGCTTGCCCTCGACCAAATCAAGCGCGTCGCGGCCAAACTGTTCAAAGCGCCAGCCTTCGAGGATCGACAAGTTCTTGCGCTGTCCGGCGGCGAGCAGTTCAAGGTCGTCGGTGCGAGCAAGTAGCCGCGCGGCAATGTCGATTTCGCGGCTGCGAATCTTGAGCAGCAGCTTGAGCAGATCGGCGACAAGTGCGCCTTCTTTGCCCAAAGGAGCGCCGCGCGGAGCCTTGGGCGGCATTTCGTCCTCTGTTAGCGGCTTGGCATCGGCGATGGTCTGCATCAGGCGGCGGCCTATGTCATTTTCTCGCCAGCCACTTGAAAGACCGCGCACTTTGGCAAGGTCTGCCTGATCGCGCGGCGGATGGCTTGCGATGTCAGCCAGCGTTTCATCGCGCATGATCCGGCCCCGCGGGATGTTCTTGTCCATCGCTTCGCGTTCGCGCCACGCGGCCAGTGCTTTAAGCCGGCCGAGCACGGCGGGGTTGCGGCTGGGCGCACGGATTTTCTGCCAGACTGTTTCCATGTCGGCGCGGTAATTGGCAGGGTCTGCCAGCTTTTCCATTTCAGCATTCAGCCAAGTGCCGCGCCCGGTTTTAACCAGACGTTTCAGCAGCTTTGGGAAAATCTTGGAAAGATGCGTAACGTCACCAATCGCATATTCAATCTGGCGCTCGGTCAGCGGACGGCGCGACCAATCGGTAAAGCGCGCGCCCTTGTCAATCGACAGGCCGAGCCATGATTCGACAAGGTTGGAATAGCCGATCTGTTCGGACTGGCTGACCGCCATCATCGCGATTTGCGTGTCAAAGATCGGGTGCGGGGTTTTGCCCGTCAGGTTGTAGATGATTTCAACATCCTGACCGCCAGCGTGAAAGATTTTCAGCACGTCTTCATTATCGCACATCAAATCAAGCAAAGGTTTGAGGTCCATGCCCGGAGCCAGCGGATCGATGGCTGCAGCTTCCTTGTCATCAGCGATCTGCACCAGGCACAGTTCCGGCCAATACGTGTTCTCGCGCATGAATTCTGTGTCGACCGTGATGAAGTCGCCTTGGGCGAAACGGTCGCAAAGTTCGGTCAGGGCTTCGGTCGTGGTGATGAGCGGATGTATCTTCATCGGACTTTTCTGGTATGGCCCAACGGTGAAAAAGGGCCGCGTGGTGTCCCCTGCCGGGGGCTTCGCCTTGCCCTGCTTAAGGGCTTTGGCTTGACAAATCCGCAGCCATCGCCTGTTAGCCGCGCATAATTCCCCTGCCCGATTGCAGACCGAATGGAAAGAGTTTCAATGCACCTTTATCGCTCCCATACCTGCGGCGCGCTGACGCGCAGCGATGTTGGACAGACCATCCGTCTTTCGGGCTGGGTGCATCGCAAGCGCGATCACGGCGGTGTGCTGTTTGTCGATCTGCGCGATCACTATGGCATGACGCAGATTGTGGCCGACGCCGATAGTCCTGCGCTGGCGGTTCTGGAATCGTTGCGCGTTGAATCGGTCGTCACCATCGACGGCGAGGTCAAGGCGCGGGCGGACGGCACGGCCAATGCCAATCTCGCCACGGGTGAGATCGAAGTCTATGCGCGCGGCGCAACAGTGCTTTCAGCGGCAGAAGAATTGCCGATGCCAGTGGCGGGCGAGCAGGAATATCCCGAAGATATCCGCCTGCGCTATCGCTTCCTCGATTTGCGCCGTGAAACGCTGCACGCCAATATCGTGACGCGCACCAAGGTCATTTCCGACATGCGCCGCCGCATGGAGGGCGCTGGGTTTACCGAGTATTCGACGCCAATCCTGACGGCATCGTCACCAGAGGGCGCGCGCGACTTCTTGGTGCCGAGCCGCATTCATCCCGGCAAGTTCTATGCGCTGCCGCAAGCGCCGCAGCAGTATAAGCAATTGCTGATGGTCGCAGGCTTTGATCGCTACTTCCAGATCGCGCCTTGCTTCCGCGATGAAGATCCGCGCGCGGACCGTCTGCCGGGCGAGTTTTACCAACTCGATCTGGAAATGAGCTTCGTCACCCAGGAAGAAGTGTGGGAAACGATGGAGCCGGTGATTGGCGGCGTGTTCGAAGCTTTTGCTGAAGGCCGCGCCGTGACGCCCACGGGCAGCTTCCCGCGCATTCCCTACGCCGAATCGATCCTCAAGTACGGATCGGACAAGCCAGACCTCCGCAACCCGATCATCATTCGCGAAGTGTCGGAAGAATTTCGCGAATCAGGCTTTGGCCTGTTTGAAAAGATTGTCGGCTCAGGCGGCACAGTACGCTTGATCCCGGCACCGAACACCGCAGACAAGAGCCGCAAGTTCTTTGATGAAATGAACGATTGGGCGCGCGCCGAAGGCCATGCAGGCCTTGGCTATGCCACCCGCAAGGCGGGTGTGTTTGGCGGTCCGATTGCCAAGAATCACGGCGAAGAAAAGATGGCGGCGCTGTTCGATGCGCTGGGCTTGGGGCCGGATGACGGTTGCTTCTTTGCCGCTGGCAAGGAAGATCAAGCGGCAAAATTGGCAGGCCTTGCCCGTACCCGCGTGGGCGAACAGCTTGGCCTGATCGACAAGGACCGCTTCGAACTGTGCTGGATCGTCGATTTCCCGTTCTATGAATGGGACGAGGACAACAAAAAGGTCGAATTCAGCCACAACCCATTCTCGATGCCGCAAGGCGGGATGGATGCGCTGATCAATCAGGATCCTTTGACGATCAATGCCTTCCAGTATGATCTGGTGTGCAACGGATTCGAAATTGCATCAGGTTCGATCCGCAACCAATCGCCCGAAACGATGGTCAAAGCTTTCGAACTGGTCGGCCTGTCCAAAGAGGACGTGGAAGAGCGATTTGGCGGGCTTTACCGCGCGTTCCAATATGGCGCACCACCGCACGGAGGTATGGCAGCGGGCGTCGATCGCGTCGTTATGCTGATTTGCGGCGCACAGAATCTGCGCGAAATCACGCTGTTCCCGATGAACCAGCGTGCCGAAGATCTGCTGATGGGAGCGCCGTCGCCAGCAGCGTTGAAGCAACTGCGTGAACTGAATGTTCGTGTGGTTGAACCAAGCAAGGGATAAGCTGGATGGTGGGCAAGGTGTGTTGAACCGCACCTGGCCACTTGCCAGCCTGCAATCCGTTCATTAGGGCGAAAGCCGAACCAGAAACTACAGCTTTCCTTCGAAGGGGCATTTCATGAGCGATACGGCCGACCGCGTTAAGAAGATCGTTGTCGAGCACCTCGGCGTCGAGGCAGACAAAGTGACCGAAGAAGCAAGCTTCATCGACGATCTGGGCGCTGACTCTCTCGACATCGTTGAGCTGGTAATGGCCTTCGAAGAAGAATTTGGCGTCGAGATCCCTGACGATGCGGCCGAGAAAATCTCGACCGTGCAGGACGCGATCAAGTACATCGATGAAAACAAGGGCTGATCGCCCAGATCCACCCAGGTTTCCGATCCAGCGCAATGTCTTACGTCAGGGCGTCTGGATCGCGAAACCGCCTCACCTGTAATGGGCGGGGATGGGGAGGACTTCGGCAGGCTCAGCCTCTTTTTCGGGGCTGGGCCTGTTTGCATATTTCCCGGAGAATTCAATGCGTCGTGTCGTCGTAACCGGTCTTGGCCTCGTAACCCCACTGGGTGCAGAAGTAGAAACCGTGTGGAAGAACCTGCTTGCCGGTAAATCGGGCGCAGGGCCGATCACGCGCTTTGACGCCAGCGATCAGAAGTGCCGCATCGCCTGCGAGGTGAAACCGGCGGACCATGAATATGGCTTCGATCCGAACAAGCGCGTGGACCACAAAGTGCAGCGGCAGGTCGATCCGTTCATTATCTACGGCATTGACGCAGCTGGGCAGGCGATTGAAGACGCAGGCCTTGAAGACATGCCCGAAGAGATGCGGTTGCGCGCTGGCTGTTCGATCGGTTCGGGCATCGGCGGTTTGCCGGGTATTGAAAGCGAATCACTTGTGCTCGCCTCAAAAGGCCCAGCGCGCGTTTCTCCGCACTTCGTCCATGGCCGCTTGATCAATCTGATATCGGGCCAGGTTTCGATCAAATACGGCCTGATGGGGCCGAATCACGCGGTCGTTACGGCTTGCTCCACCGGCGCCCATTCGATTGGTGATGCTGCGCGGATGATCCGCGATGACGATGCCGATATCATGCTAGCAGGTGGCGCAGAGGGTACGATCTGTCCAATCGGCGTTGCTGGCTTTGCCCAGGCACGCGCACTCAATTGCAGCTTCAATGACCGCCCGGAATTGGCAAGCCGTCCCTATGACAAGGACCGCGATGGCTTTGTGATGGGTGAAGGCGCTGGCGTTGTCGTGCTGGAAGAGTACGAGCACGCCAAAGCGCGCGGTGCCAAGATTTATGCCGAAGTGGTTGGCTATGGCCTGTCAGGCGATGCCTATCATGTCACCGCGCCACACCCCGATGGCAAGGGCGCCGAACTGGCCATGCGCATGGCGCTTAAGAAAGCTGGCCTTCGCGCGGGCGACATCGATTATGTCAACGCCCACGGCACTTCGACAATGGCCGATACAATCGAACTGGCAGCAGTTAAGCGGGTGTTGGGTGATGACTTGTCAGGTGCTTCGATGAGCAGCACCAAGTCTGCCATCGGCCATTTGCTAGGCGGTGCAGGGGCTGTAGAGGCCATTTTCTGCATCCTTGCCTTGCGTGATCAGATCGTGCCGCCAACGCTGAACCTTGAAAATCCTGACGAAGGCACCGAGGGTGTTGACCTTGTACCGCTGGTTGCAAAGAAGCGGCAGGTTCGCGCAGTGTTGAACAACTCGTTTGGGTTCGGCGGCACCAACGCCAGCATCATCATGAAGCAAGTGGAACCCCATTCAGATTGAGTAGGCACGATTGTGTTGAGACCCCTGTCCGATGCAGAAATCGCCAAAAATTGGCGCTTCGTGCGCAAAGGGTTTAAAATATGGGGTTTTTTGGCCTTAGCTTTGGGCCTTTGGGCAATATGGGGCTTGGGGTACGCGCAGGGGTATCATGAAGGAACACAAGCCCCCCTCAATAAAAGTGAAGAATTGGGCAAAGACAGCTAGTGTCCTTGGCAGGTTTCAAAGCGCGCTGTGAAACCTGCCCGCGCAGCCCATTTTGCTTCCCGATTTTGAAAGACTGAAAGGACTGACAGCCATGGCACGGCGTCGCAAACGCTTTCCTTTATTGGTTGTCACGCTGACTTTTGTTGCTCTTGCCGGTTGGTTGATAGGTGGCTGGTTTTCCAGCGGTCCTTTGGCCAAGCAGCTTGAATTCGATGTGGGCGAGGGCGCTGGCCTGAGCGTGCTGGCGGATGAGCTTGAAGCCGATGGCGCAATAAAATCCGCCACACTCTTCAAACTTCGCGCCAAGCTGCTCGGCGGGGGGACGGAAATAAAGGCCGGCTCGTTCCTTTTGCCCAAGGCGGCAAGCGAGGCAACCATCCTTGAAATCCTCAAAGGCGATAAAGTTATCCGCCGCTTGGTGACCATCCCCGAGGGTATGCCTTCGGTGATGGTGGCGGACAGGTTGATGGCCAACAAGGACCTGACCGGCACAGTCGATGTGCCCGATGAAGGCAGCGTTTTGCCCGACAGCTACGACTGGCAAAAGGGTGAGGCGCGCGGGGCCGTGCTGAAACGGATGCAAGCCGCGATGGACAAGACGTTGGCGGAACTGTGGGCAAAGCGCACAGCGCGCACGGTGGCCAAAACCCCGCAAGAGGCGTTGATTCTTGCGTCAATCGTCGAGAAGGAAACCGGCAAGCCCGAAGAGCGTCGGATGGTGGCGGGCCTTTATTCCAACCGGATGCGCCAAGGAATGCTGCTACAGGCCGATCCGACAATCATATATCCCATTACCAAGGGCAAACCACTTGGTCGCCGCATCCGCCAATCCGAAATTCAGGCGGTGAACGGCTATAATACCTACACCATGGTTGGGTTGCCCAAGGGACCGGTCACCAATCCGGGACGTGATTCGATTGCAGCTGTGCTCGATCCGGTCGAAACAGATGCGCTGTTTATGGTTGCTGATGGCACTGGCGGACACATTTTTGCCGACACGCTGCAGGAACATAATTCTAATGTTGCCAAATGGTTCGCCCTGCGAAAGGCGCGTGGAGACATGTAAATTACGCGGAAATTACTCCAGTTTGGTGAAATTCCCTATTTTCTTTAATGTATTGCCCCTAAGGATGTTTACGGAGGCACGGGGCGTTGCTTTGGTAACGCCCGGGATCCTGGGAACATTCCGGCTATGCCGGATGAATTGAGAAATCAGTTCACCACGACTTTGCCGAATGTTCCCACAAATCCACCGGTCATCTTGCACCTAAACGCGGCTTGCCTTTGCCGCCTGACCTGCGAAAGCATTGGTTGTGCAGGCTTCACTCCCTACTTCAGCGCCCTTGATCGTAACCGCCGAATTGCCAGCGGCCATGCAGGCATGGGCCGACGGTTTGCGCAAGGCGCACTTCCCGCCTGAACGCAATTATCTGCGCGCACACGTCACCTTGTTCCACGCCTTGCCGCACACTGTGTTGGACGAAGTCAAGGCGCTTCTGGCGCGTATGGCGGCGCAACGTGCCCCGGTTGAGGCGCGGTTGACCGGCGTGATGGATTTGGGCGGCGGCACTGCATTCAGGATCGACAGCCCCGAAATGATGACGCTGCGCGCCGAAATTGCCGATCACTTCCACGGCATGCTTACAAAACAGGACGGTCACGTTCCCCGGCTGCATGTGACTGTTCAGAACAAAGTGCTGCGCAAAGACGCCATCGCGCTCCAGATTGGCTTGCAAGAGGCGTTTGCGGGGCGTTCCTTCACGTTTGCCGGGTTGGGGTTGCACCACTATCTGGGCGGGCCTTGGGGCGATGCGGGGCGCTGGTCGTTTCGCGGCGCAAAGCAGGGCCGCGGCAAGGGCGCTTGAACCTTTGCCCGGATAAGCGCATCGGCGGCACCACGATACGCCGGGAGAATAACATGACACACCAACCCGATTGGTATGCCCATGGGCGCCGCCACGTGTGGCTGCCCTATACCCAGATGCAAACCGCGCGCGCGCCTTTGCCGGTAGCCTCGGCCAAGGGCACGCGCCTGACGCTGGCAGACGGGCGCGAACTTGTGGACGGCATTTCGAGCTGGTGGGCCACTGTCCACGGTTATCGCCATCCGCACATTGAAGCCGCCGTGCAACGCCAGCTTGAAACGCTTCCCCATGTCATGTTGGGCGGATTGGCGCACGAACAAGCCTATATTCTGGCAGAACGGCTGGCCAGCATGCTTCCGGGCGATCTTGATCATGTCTTCTTCAGCGATTCCGGCTCTGTCGCGGTCGAAGTGGCCATGAAGATGGCGTCGCAGTTCTGGCTGAACCAAGGGCAACGCAGGGTCAAATTCCTGTGCTTTCGCGGCGGCTATCACGGCGATACTTTTGCCACGATGAGCGTGTGTGACCCGGACGAGGGCATGCATAGCCTGTTCAAGGGCGCTTTGCTCGAACAACTAGTGGTCGATTTGCCGCGCGATGCAGCGCAAGAGGCGGCCTTGAGCGAATTGCTTGATCGGCATCGCGGCGAACTTGCCGGGATCATCGTGGAACCCTTGGTGCAGGGTGCAGGCGGCATGGTGTTCCACGATCCCTTCACGCTGCAAGCCTTGCGCCGCTTGGCCGACGCACATGACTTGCTGCTGATTTTCGATGAGATTTTTGTTGGGCTTGCACGGCTCGGCGATGCGATGTTCGCCTGCCAGATCGCAGGCGTACAGCCGGATATCGTCACGCTATCCAAAGCTCTAACCGGCGGCACGCTGCCTCTGGCGGCCACTATTGCCAGCGCGCGGATTTACGAGGGCTTCCTTTCGGACGACCCGCTACACGCATTGATGCACGGGCCAACGTACATGGGCAACGCGATGGGTTGCGCCGCCGCCAACGCCTCGCTTGATCTGTTTGAACAAGAACCCCGGCTGGAGCAATCGCGCGCGATTGGCCAGCAATTGGAACGCTTGCTCGCCCCCGCGCGCGATTTGCCCGGCGTGCTCGATGTGCGGGTGCGCGGGGCTATTGGTGTAATTCAGTTGGATGGCCCTGCGCCCGCTGACCGCCTGTCGGCCGCATGCATCGCCAAAGGCGTGTGGCTGCGCCCATTCCGCGACATTCTCTACACGACGCCCTCCCTGATCACCGCAGAGGCCGACATCGCCCAGATCGCCAACGCCATGGTTGAGTCCGTAACAGAATGGAGCCGGGATACGCACGGCTAACTCGCCGCGGAGGATTCCCCAGAACGTGCCAGAAAAAACGGTTGCCTAGCCCCCCACCCATGGGTAAAGGCCGCCCCTGCCCACAAGGCACGCCGCTTTAGCTCAGTTGGTAGAGCATCACATTCGTAATGTGGGGGTCAGGTGTTCGAGTCACCTAAGCGGCACCATTTCCCTGTTTGCTAATGCGCGGGAATGATGGAAAAAAACCGGAAATTTTCCATAAACTGCATCGGCTTAAACGCCGGTGCTCGCTCACGTTCGTTTCGATCGGGTTGATTTTGCCTAAAGGGCTGAACCGTCAACTCGTCGGGGTGGCTGAGCTCAAGATCAGCGCCTGTGGCTTACGCTGATTGCTTACGGTCTGGGTCAGCAGACAAGGAAAGGTTAGAGGGCGCTCGGCAGAACCGTAGCGTGTTACCGTTCGGAAAAGCCTTAACGCCCTCTGCATTTCTACTTAGGGTTACTTCCCTAACGTGGGGTTAACGGGCCGGAAACCATAAATCTCCGGTCGCTCATTCCGGCAAATTGCCCAGCAAGATCCTTAAGTTTCGTCCACGCCCGTCAAGCCGCGCGCAGGCTTTGGCGTGGCTGTTCATAGGCGTTGTCGCCAGCGGTGGTTTTGAATTGGCTGACGAGGTGACGCAGATCATCAGCGGCGCGGGACAGGTGGTGGGCGGCAGCGTTGCTTTCTTCCACCATTGCGGCGTTCTGCTGGGTTACTGTGTCGAGTTTGCCGAACGAGCCGCTGACTTGCGACAATGCGATGGACTGGCTGCCGGCTGCCTCGGCGATGCCGCTGATTGAGGTGCTGACGATACTGATTTGCTGCACGATATCACCAAGGACTTCACCGGTCTTGCCGACAAGCTGAACGCCATGCACAACTTGTTGGCCGGATGTCTGGATCAGGCTGCGAATGCTGCTGGCAGCATCGGCTGATCGTTGGGCGAGGGCGCGCACTTCGTTGGCGACAACTGCAAAGCCCCTGCCAGATTCGCCTGCACGTGCCGCTTCAACGCCAGCATTCAGCGCCAGGAGATTAGTCTGGAAAGCGATGCCATCGATCACGCTGATAATCTGGCCAATCTCGTTTGCGGACTTCTCGATTTCAGTCATCGCATCGACTGCACGCGAAACAACGCAGCCGCCTTCTTCGGCAAAGGCTTGCGTTTCCTCAATCGTATTGCGCGTGCCGTTGGCGTCCGTCGCTGTTTTTTGAATGGCGACAGTCAAATTGCGTGTTGTCGATGCATTTTGTTCAAGCGCGCTGGCCTGCTGCTCGGTTCGCTTGGCCAGATCATCGGATGCAGAGCGGATTTCCGAAGCGCCTTGCGCGATTTGTGCAGTGACCATCGAGACGTTGGCAACCAACCGGTCAAGATCCGCGGTTGCGGCATTCATGCTATCACGAAGCCGTGTATAGGCAGGCGGGAACGACGCCGAAATGGTGGCAGACAAATCACCCGATGCCAGCAAATCAAGCCGGTTGGCCACGGCGTCCATCACCAGTTGCTGTTCTTGCGCCACGCGGGCGCGTTCGGCTTCGACGATCTTTTCCGCTTCCTCTTTTGCGGCCCGTGCTGCGGCCTGCTGCCCGATCAGGTTCACCAATTGTGCGCTTAACAAAACAAGCGCCGCTGTCTCGATGATGACAATGGCGGCATGCAGGAGCACGCGCAGGATATCGCCATCATCGCCATAAACAAACTGTGGCACAGCAAGGTTGCCGATCAGGTGATGCAGAGCGGTAAGGGTTGCAGCGGTGAGGATGGCTCGCCAATCGGCCAGGACCACAACGACGGCAAGCATGGCGAAAAAGACCATGTGCAGGTCGATCATCCACGGAAAGCCTGCCCATTGATACAACAAGATCATGGGATAGGCCATCACCGCGCCAGCCATCGCACTTCTGCCCGATGCATCGCACCGCTCTTGCAGGGCAAGCGAGGCCGCAAGGCCTGCTATGACTGTGGCGGCGATGGCAGGCAGGATTCCGGTGTCGGCAAACAGGACACCAACCCAGATGATGACCGTGCTAGCCACACAGATCATGGCCAATGCGCGCATTCCGACAGATCGCAATTTGTGCAACTCGTCCATTTTAACGATTGCTCCTTGGGCGGCTGATGCATGCAGCCGCAGGGACAGAAATAGCCAGTGCTCCGGCTGTGAGCGCGTTTATGAATATGTGGTCTGGGGCGTGATCCAAGACGATCCCGCCGACGACTGAGCGGCCGAGGACCCGCGCGTTGTTAGCCAAGGACCACTGTAACGCTTTTTGTCCCGCTTGATCGGTCATAGGCAGCAGCAGCACGGCGCTGCCGACTCGCGGTGCAAAAACCGTGGCAAGAAACACCGCAGCAATGGCGATACCCAGAATGACATCTGGTCGCCACAGGCGCGATCGTGTGGTTTGTGTCAGGTTTCTCAACATACCTAAGACTTAGCGCGGCAAACCTTAGTTAATTGCTCGCCAGACCTGCGCATAACTACCTGATTTATAATAAGGATGGTCAGGTTTTGATGAGGATTTAACTGCTGGTCTCGTAACTGTCGCAAATTGGAACATCGCTGACGCTGGGGCATGGATCCGTCCATGCTGGTGTGGTCGGTGATTGACTAGTTAACTGTAAACTGTAGAAAAATTCTGAAGCCGGTGTTTTAATCCGGCATTCAAGTATCAGGCTTGATTCTTGATCCTATCGATTTTCACATTGTTTCACACTCTTCACATCGTTTCACACAAGGCAGCGTTTATGCGGACCAACAATCTCCTTCGTTTGGCAATGCGCCTTCGGGTTTCGATGGCGGTCGTTGTTGCGCTGGGCATGGCTGGCTCGTTCACTGAATCTGCAACGCGCGCGATGTTTTTGTTGCCGGCGCCACCCGCTGCCGCTTTCGTGAGCGTGGGTGAGCCTGCAGCAATATCCTACTCTGCCGGATATCTGGCTGATCGCCGGGGCATCAACGCTGGCAATCGTCGGCGTGGTGCGCAACGCTCAATCCCTTCAACGGGTCCTACAGGGATTCTGACCGAAGCGGCGCCAGTTTCGATTGCTGCGCTGACAAGTGGTGATCCCGTCGGTAATGCCTTGCCAGGTGCGGGCAGCGGTTTGGTCCGGCCCGAAGCAAGTCCGCTTACATCTTTGCGGACAATACCGACCGATGGGCGGCCCGGAACATTTGCGGGCATACCCGGCCAAACAGCGGACGCCACACCGGAAACGCCCCCGCCCGCCGTGCCAGAGCCTGCAGCATGGATGCTTGCGCTGGCAGGTTTGGGTGTGTTGGCGGCTTTCAAATACGGGAAGTCATATCTTGCATTGAAGCAAGGTCCCGCCTTCGCCTGATCGCTAAGGACTTACCGGCTTGATGGAGAGCTGATTTCCATCGATCTCGATCCGGCCCATTTGGGCAAGCGTATCCATTCCCAGCAGCGGTGTTGCCATGGCGCTGTGCTGAATGGCCACCGGCACGTTGTGCAACGTGGTTCCGGCTGCGTTTAGCGACTGGATGGATGCAAGCTCCACACTTTGCGGGCCGCCCACAGTGGCTGCCACGGCAGTGCCCGTGCCGCTGATCCCTGCTTTAGCCGCAATATGACCGGGCAGGATCACCATATTCGCGCCTGTATCAACCAGGAACCGAACGCTTGAACCATTGACCATGGCAGGCATGTAGAAAAAGCCGTCGCTATCGCGGTCAATGGTCAGCGTGCCCGCAAGGCTTGCGGCAGGGGCAATTTTCACCGGTGCTGAAGTCATCGCACTGACGCCAAAATCGGTCCCCTCCGGAGCAGGCGAGAGCGCGGCTCCGGCTCCGGCGGCTGCCATCATCAGGGCAATCAAGGACGGGAAGTTCGACATTCATGAGATTATGCCGATAATACAATTGTCAAACTATACCGGGAAATGGTTACCGGCACGGTAAGCATGTAAAATATGTCAGTTGTGCCATCCCCAAGTTGACAACCACTCTGGCCGCTTTGTGCCCGGCGCATCTTCGGGATGCTCTTTCCACATCGTATATTGGCGCTGAAGGTTTCTGTGCCAATATCTCTCCGCCATGCCGACTGCGAATATCAACAGCGCAATCGCAGCAAGTGTCCAAGCCGTTCGGACAAATGGCATGCGCACGGCCTCTAGCGATGTGACGATCAGCGTCGGACGTTTGGCCATTTTGAAGCCTGCGCCCATGTAAAGGCTAACCAAGGGGCCGGGCACAGCGGTAGACGCTGCGACGCCAGCGATTTTGCCATTGCGAGCAGGTGCAGGCTGGCTTGCGTCAACCTCGACAAGAAAGCGGATGGGCTGATTGGGAGCCACTTGCAGCGGCGCAACTTTCAACGACCGGTCAAAAAACAGGGAGTCGGTCTTGTACAAGGCAATTCGGTCTAGGCGCAGTGATCCGCTGGCCTGAACGGGGGTGCCCGATGCAATGCGACCCTGAACAGCATTGGCATTCACCGGCTTGGCTGTTGCCGTCATCCCGATGGAGTTCGCATAAAACCCCAATGCCAGCGCGGCGATCCCTATTGCTGCAGAAACGAACAGGAGTTCGCGGTAGGCATACTTGGACCGAGCGAGCAACGCAGTCGGCTCCTCGATCAAAAGGTGCTCTGTACGCTTGGATCGTGATCGTGCAATCAACACAAGGATCAGCGGAATTTCGATGAGCAGGGTTAAGATGGCAATCGTTGCCAACGGGTAGAATTTGCCCAACTTATCGAATTGCCATTCAGCAAGGTAGGCCATTAATCCGCGATATTCGAAAAGTTGCCACGATAGGCCAAGCGACACGACAATCGCCAGCACCAAGGCAATGGTTGCCACCGTGTGCGTGCGAATAAGCCGGCTTTTCTTGCCAGATACTTCTTGCTGTTCCATCGCGTGCCCCCTCGTCTTTTCGACGAATTATTCTGCCCCAGGCCCCATGCCCTGACTGTACTTGACGTCGCCCGATGAGCGGCTTTCATTCAACAAACGGCCTATCTCGGCGTTAATTTGCTCTTCCAGCCAAATGGCTTTTGCTTGGCTCTGATGAGCAGCAGGAGCCAATGGTGCTGCATTTCTGGCGACGACGCGGTATGCAGCACCGTCGATGATGATGGGTTCGTTGTCGCTTGCCACAAGTTGCGCAAGCTCGGCATCCAGTTGGGCGGTATCAATAATCTTGTCGGCCAAACCAGTTGTCTGATTGGCAACAGGCGTAAGGCTGATTAGTTCCCGCGCACCAAAAGCCCACGGGCGGTCGGATGCCAGTTTGTCCAGTTCAGCTTCATTCGGCTTGCGCAGGGTGCGAATGATTTTGCGGCGGAGTGCTGCCACCAGCAGTTCTTCACGGCTGCGACGGAAGGCCGCCAGATATTCCGGATCGGCGTCGACATTTTGTGCATAGGCTTCCTGCACCAGCAACTTTCTGTCAATCACGCGCTCAAGCAGTGTTTGCGTGTTGATGGCCGCTGGCCGAGGTTCTGCCGCGAGATCGCGGCGGGTTATTTCGGTGCCCGCCACTTGTGCCAGAACCTGCCCATCCGGGACAGCAGGGCTACAACCAGCCAAGACTGGCAAAAGCAAGGTGGCAAGCGGCCATGCAGTGCGCCATCTGATGGCTGAAAATAAGGCTGCGTGTTGCACCATTTAATTCCCGAAGAGCAGCCGCGCGGCGGCAGGCGGCATTTTTGCAGCGGCATCAGCTGCAAAATTGCGCAGCGCAGATACGGCAGCGTCACCTTCAAGCTCAGTGGTCGATAGCCGGACGATAATGCCGTCAGACAATTTGCCCGAAAAGAAGCCTTTGAAAATCTGCGCGCGTACTTCCCATTGCGAACGGGGGAACGCATCTGCGACTCTTGTCCAGAACAAGACCGTCTCCCTGCGGTTTCCGCGTTGCGCGACCATGATGCGGGCAGAAATTGCCCTTCCAGCAAGGGTGATCCCGATGTCTGTCAGACTGGTGACCGTGAAACCAGACGAAGGATAGCAGACTTCCGGGCGATGCAATTGCAACGAATAATCCTGAATGGACCCATATGCCATCAGCCAATACAGCGATTTTCCACTGGAATTGCGGTATCCTTTCATCACTTGGGCATCGTAAATCGTGCTCTCAAGATTGCTGGCAACTGGCAGGACGAAATCCGGCAAAGTGACGCTCTGCCATTCGCCAATGCGGTCAGGTGCTGCGAGTGCAAGATTTGCTGCAGACACCGGCACCGCCCGCCGTTCCGGGCGGCTGAGGGCGGTCAGGCCCGCGCCAGCGGTAAGCGCAAGGCCGAGCAAAACCTGCCTTCGCTCAAACTCCATCACGCTGGTTTCCTAAGGAAAAGAGAAAGCACGCGGTCCACGGCCAAGCTGAGCAACAGCGCCACCAAAAAGCTGATGAAGCCGGACATCGGGTGGAAAAACGATCCGAGCACACCGGACCCATACCAATGCACCGCCAGCGCCAGCATTGCCACGCGCATCAGATTAGCTCCGAACGCAATCGGGAATGCGAACACCAGCAGGCACGCAATCCGGATCGGATTATCGCGATGCACCCACCGCGCATACAATACGCTGACGGCAACCAGACTGATCGTCGAACTCAGCCCCGCGCAGGCAAGCTCGACTGACAATTCGTACTGATCGATGAACAGCATATTGCCGCGATAGGCCGTTTCAAATTGTGCCAGTTGCAAGATTGCCGAAACGTATTGCGCCAAAGCGGTGCCCAGCCAAGCGCCTGCGGAATAAGTCAGGCTATAGGGTAGGGGTAGAACCAGCAGCAGATAGAGCAGTGAAAACCACAGACGGCGCAGCACGTCCCAACCATAAAGCCAGTACATTGCCGCAACGAGCACGATCCACGCCGCCGTTACCGCAAGGGTGGTAAAAGATACCGCGATGGCAAAGGCATAGACGACCAGTCCGGCCACCATGCCGCCTGCAAAGATCAGGCCGCTGCCTGGAGCATAGCGGTCTTTCAGGGCGCGCAATTCATGCCACAACATGGTAAGGCCCAAGATGAGCGTTAGCGGCCCAACGCTGCCAGCCTCTGTTTGCCATGCTGTTTTGGCCAGCAGTGCGAACATCGGCGCTGCCCAAACCAAGGCTGCCACCATGGCCAGCAGCCATGGGAGGCGTCCTGCGAGCGTTACTGCTCCGCTTTTTGGATTGTCATGCGGATCCATACACTCCGACGTAAAAGGGCCAAGGTGGCCATGGTCGGATATCGCTTATAGGGTCGGGTAGATATTGCTAGTATGTGCAGGGTAGCTGACCGGCAAAAGTACCAACAATTCAGTCCATTATGCGCGATACTGTGCTGGGAATTACCCCGCAGCTTCCAGCTTTTCGCCCGCCAGCATCCACGCTTCTTCGGCCTTCTCCAGTTCCTGCGCAAGCTTGCCGCGACGCTGCGAAAGCTCGCTCATCGGCAGTTTGACAAGTGCGGGGATGGCGCTTGCGGGTTCAAACATCGCGCGATCAAGTTGCGCCAGTTCAGCTTGCAGCTTGTTGACCGCAGTTTCAGCCTCGGTCTGCTTTTTCTTGAGCGCCTTGAATTCATCGCGGGCCATCGCACGGGCCTTGCGGTCTTGCGGTGTGCCCTTTTCCTTGGGCTGGCCAGATTGCCCAGTCTTTGGTTGATTGCGCCCAAGGATGAAGTCGATGTAATCCTCGATATTCCCGTCATAAGGCTTGGCCGTGCCGCCATCGACCAGCACCAGCCGGTCAGCCACCAGTTCCACCATATGGCGATCATGGCTGATCAGGATCACTGCGCCCTGATAGGTATTGAGCGCCTGCACCAATGCTTCGCGGGCATCAATATCAAGGTGGTTGGTCGGCTCGTCGAGCACCAGCATGTGCGGCGCATCGCGCGTGACCAGTGCCAGTGCCAGACGTGCGCGTTCACCGCCCGAAAGCGTGCCCACTTGCGATGTGGCGCGTTGGCCTGAAAAGCCGAAGCGGCCCAGTTGCGCACGCACAGCGCCGGGCGATTTTCCGTCCATCGCGCGGGTCATCAGTTCCAGTGGAGACGATGCCCCGGCCAGTTCTTCTACCTGATACTGCGTGAAATAGCCGACCTGCATCTTGCCAGTGGCCTGCATCTGCCCATCCATTGGCGCCAATTGCGCGGCAATCAGGCGCGCAAGGGTGGTCTTGCCGTTGCCGTTGCGGCCCAGCAGCGCGATCCGATCATCGGGATCGATGCGCAAGTTCAGCCGCGACAGGATCGGTACGCCGGGGGTGTAGCCCACCGATGCCAGATCGAGCGTGATCAGTGGTGGGCGCAGTTCTTCGGGATCCGGGAAGTCGAAGCTGAGCGAGGGATCTTCGATCATCGCGGCAATCGGCTGCATCTTGGCCAGCATCTTGGCGCGCGATTGCGCTTGCTTTGCAGTAGAGGCGCGCGCGCTGTTGCGGGCGATGTAGTCTTTCAGGCGGCCAGCCTGCGCCTCTTGCGCGGCGCGCGCAGCGGCTTGCTGGGCTAGGCGTTCGTTGCGCTGACGTTCGAAGCTGTCGTAGCCGCCGGGATAGAGCGTTAGCTTTCCGGCATGCAGGTGGACGATGTGATCGACCACATTGTTCAGCAGATCCCGTTCGTGGCTGATCACGATCAATGTGCCGGGGTAGCCCTTGAGGAAGTTCTCCAGCCACAGAGTCGCTTCAAGATCGAGGTGGTTCGACGGTTCGTCGAGCAGCATCACGTCGGGCGCGGAGAACAGCAGCGAGGCCAAGGCCACGCGCATTTTCCAGCCACCTGAAAAGCTGTCGAGTGGGCGGGACTGCATGTCTTCGTCAAAGCCAAGGCCGATCAGGATGCGCGCGGCGCGCGAAGGCGCACTGTAAGCGTCAATCGCCAGCAAGCGTTCGTGCACGTCGCCCAACCGGTCAGGATCGGTGCAAACTTCGGATTCGGCGAGCAATTCGGTGCGCTCGACATCTGATTCCAGCACCGTCTCGAACGGCGATTTGACGCCGTTGGGGGCTTCCTGCGCGATATAGCCAAGCTTGGTGCGGCGCGGCATCTCGACCGAGCCTTCGTCTGGCTCAATCTCGCCAATGATCGCTTTGACCAGCGTTGATTTGCCCGCACCATTGCGGCCGATCAGCCCGACCTTGGCGCGCGGCGGGATCGCCACAGTTGCCCCGGACAGGATGTCGCGCCCGCCCAGGCGCACGGTAATGCCATTGATCGTCAGCATGAAAGCGCCCAAATGTTGGCGTGAAAGGTGATGGTGGGCCCGGCAGGATTTGAACCCGCGACCTAGCCGTTATGAGCGGCCAGCTCTAACCGCTGAGCTACAGGCCCATCGCCGACGCCCGGTACATGGGTGAGGTCCGATTGGCAAGCTACCGCATCAGCCTTTGGCGTCAGAGTTGCGTTGCTGCGATAACTTCGCGCACGCTGGCAGGCTTGACTCCGCGCTTGGCCAGATAGCCGAACACGCCGCGCCACCAATCGTAGAAAGCGTCTAGTTCGGCCTCGTTGTGCACATAAGGGGTGTGGCCGGGGCATATCGATGGGCTGTGAAACGAAAATACAAGGATCGGCAAGCCATCATCAATGGCGATATCAATGCCCTTGATTGCCTCCTCCAGCGTCACGCCTTCTGGGGTCAGCGGGATGCGTTCCAGCAGGCCCAGCCGCGCCAGAGCGCCGCGCAGCCGGGGTGCGCGCCACAATACGGGATAAATCGCTTTGCCCTGCTGGCGCAGCAAACCCCAAAATACCGTGGTCAATGGCATTTCCATCAGGCCGCGCGTTTTATCGATCCACCACGGCCGCAGCGGAAGATCACGAAAATTGACGCCACCATTGTAGCTGTAATCGAAGCGCGAACGCACCGATGTGTCGATTGCGATGCCATTGTCCGACAGAATCGAAGCCGTGGCCGGTCCCACGCCATAGCGGCCCGCACGGTAGATCAGCGGCGCTGTGCCAAATGCCGCTTCGATGGTATCGCGCAACTTGCAGAACTTTGCCCGCTCAAGCTCTTCCGGTAGATTGCCTGAGAAGCTGTTATGGTCGCTCACATCTTCATCAAAGGGCGGATTTACCCATGGATGCAACTGCACGCCCACTTCTGCGCGTCCGGCTTTCACCGCCTCGCCCAACACTTCAACAGTGCGGGGGGCGGTCGCAATCGGGTAATCCATCAAATAAATCGGGACGACGCCCAAACCTTCACAGAATTGCTGGAAGCGGGCAAGGCGCGGCACATGATCCAGCCCATGGCTGGTGCGGTCCAGCGGCTTGCTCCAGTCGAACTCTTCTTCGGTATCAACTGTCAGCACGAAGCGTGTGCCGAATGCCGGATCGAACCGTACCAGATCGGCATTGCGCGGCATGGCGGTGATGTTCGCTCGCTGGTTCAATCTGCCCCCCGATCAGCCAGCAAACGACTGACGGTCTGGGACCGTTTCGTCGCGCCTCAGCGTCGGAATCGTATGGTCGGCACCATCGCCGGTCAAGGTGGGTAGGCCAATAAGGAGGCGGCTCTCCTCGCGTCGCAGCGCGCCGCCGCCGGCTTCCAGTTCTGCGCGTGCAAGCCGCAGCGTAAAGCCATTGCCCAGCATCGCTGACGTGGCAAACGATCCGCCGCTGGCTGTTGCATCAGGTGCAAACAACGCAGCTTCATCGAGTTTTTGCAATGACGCAGGCAAAGTCAGCGTCAGAGTGGCAAGTTCGGGCTGTGCTTCCAGCGTGATCGCCAAACGCTCGCCAGGGGCAACGCTGGATGCAATCACCGAAAGCACCCGCCAGACTGATCGTTCCACTTCGTCAGACGCGAATGCAACGAGAATCGGGTGCGTCGGTATCGCCACGCTAAGCCGGACATTGCGCGATGCAAGCAAGTGCGAAATCTGTTCGACCATCCGCGCGATGATGGCTGCGGCATCAGCCTCGCCGTTGTCGATGGCCAGTGTGCGGCTTTCCAGCTTTACCAACCGCTCGACTTCTTCGAATCCCGCCAACATTTGCGCAGCGTCCGATGCAATGCTGGCGGCCAATGCACGATATTGATGCGGGGTCTGGCCAAGCACTTGTTGTTGAATGACTTCGGCAAAGCCTTGAATGGCATTGATCGGCGTGCGCAACTCATGCAGCAATTGGCGCAGCCGGTCTGCTTCAATCGCGGGGGTAATTTGCGGATCGACAGGGGCCGTAAACGCCAAGACCATAGGACGGCGAAGGCGAAGCAAATAGCCGGTAAAGCTGTTGCTATCGCGTGAAAAACTGGGCGTGCCATCGGCTTGCCAAAGGCCAGCCACATGATCTGCACCCGCAATGGAAACTTGTCCGGCAATGATCGGCAGGCTTTGGCGGAAGGCACGTGCCATCGCCGCGTCGCAATGCACAGGTGCCAAAGGATCAGCGGCAAACAGTCGGCTGCCGATGAGCATCCCGGCAGGATCAACCCCGGTATGAACGACCACGCCTTCGGCATCAGTGCGCAGATCGATTGACAACGGCGGCTTGCGGGCAGGGGTGTGCACTTCGCCAAATGGCAACAGCGGGGCCACGCCATCGGCACGCAGGGGCGGAGCGGCAGCATCGCGTTCATCACGCTTTCGGCGGAAAGCCTCAATCCGGCGGACGATAGCGCCAATGCCCTGATCTGTGGTGGGTTCGGGCACGTCGGCAACGGCCACCGGCAGAGCCGCTACCGCTGGCAACTCGGTTGGCACTTCAGCGTCGGGCTGGGGCAGCAAGAAATCGTTTATGCCAAGCTGTGCCAACACTTCGCGCACACGCCCGGTCAAGTCAGTGCGGTGGCGCATGAAACCGCGCGCGGTGGTGGGCAGGCGCGGAATCAGTGCGATCCAGTCGTCCTCCGGTAATCGAGCGGATGCGATCACCGCCGAGGCCGTGCGCGGGCCACCTTGCGTAAAATGATAGACCAACACTGCCGAACGGTGCGTGGTGCCGCGCAATACTGCCGCGCATTCCTCGTCGGTCAGTGTCTCGGCCAGCGAATCGATTCGCTCCAGCGCCGAGGCATGGCGTGCAGACCACGCGGACAAAGGCACCGCCCCAACCAGATCGATAAGCTGCCGCAATTGGGTGCGGCCCGCCATTTTTCCGGCCGCGTTGGTACGCAGCACGGTCTCAAGGCGGTCATCAACGATCATCAACGTTTCGAAAGTCCATGCAAAAGAGGCTGAAGGCGACGCTCCGGATGGTCACTTCTGACCGAACGGGTTGTTTACTCTACCTAAAGCTAACAAATCGTGGCCACTTGCAAAAGGCAGCTATCCACTGCGTTGCAATGTGGGACGTTTAGGATATGAAGCAATATTATTAGCATTCCTTGTTCGATTTTGCGCAGAAAGGTGTCATAATGGCTTCTTTCCGAATGCAAACGCGGGCAAACTTGAAACAGATTTTCGTAAAGGCATGGCACCCGTGGACGCGATTGATCGGCGGCTTCTCGCTGAACTGCAGGACGAAGGACGTGTAACCAACGTCGAGCTGGCGCAGCGCGTCGGGTTGACGGCACCACCTTGCCTGCGCCGCGTGCGCGCGCTCGAAGATGCTGGCGTTATCAAGGGCTATCATGCCGAACTTGATGCATCAAAGCTGGGCTTTGCAATCACCGTATTCGCGCTGGTCAGCCTGAAGAGTCAGGCCGAAGAATCACTGCGCCAGTTTGAAGACCATATGCGCACGCTGGCTGAGGTCCGCGAATGCCACATGCTCAACGGCGAAATTGATTTCATCCTGAAGATCGTTAGCCGCGATCTGCAAAGCTTTCAGGAATTCCTGACCAGCAAGCTGACGCCTGCACCCAATGTGGCCAGCGTGAAAACTTCGCTGACGATTCGCACCGCTAAACAAGTGCCGGGCGTGCCGCTGGAGGATTGAGCGGTAGCTCTACTTGGGCGCACCCGCCGCCTTTTGATGATGGCGAATCACTTCGTCGATCACGAAGCGCAAAAACTTTTCCGAAAACTCCGGATCCAGCTTGGCATCTTCGGCCAGCTTGCGCAGGCGCGTGATCTGGCGTTCTTCGCGGCTGGGATCGGATGCGGGCAGTTTGTTTTGCGCCTTATATGCGCCAACCGCTTGCGTTATGCGGAAACGTTCAGCCAGGATGTGGATCATGGCCGCGTCGATATTGTCGATTGACTGGCGATAGCCTGCCAGCACCGCGTCTTCGCTCATTCCCATTACCCCATCCAATGTCTGATCCGCCCGCTACCGTGCAAGTTGCATCTTGCCAAGCGCCGCCGGTGACGCCAAGCGGATCGTTATAATGAACGCAACCATCCACACCCTGCCTCGCAAGGCCGAACCGTCGCTCACCCCCATGATGGCCTTGGTGGCTGAGGGTATGAACAGCGTCAACGCGGTGATCCTTGAGCGCATGCAATCGCGCATCCCGTTGATTCCGACGCTCGCCGGACATTTGATCGCAGGCGGCGGCAAACGCATGCGCCCCATGCTCACGCTCGCGAGCGCATCGCTGCTCGGATATGGCGGCAGCCGCCATTACAAACTGGCCGCAGCGGTAGAATTCATCCACACCGCCACGTTGCTGCATGATGATGTGGTCGATGGCTCTGACATGCGCCGGGGCAAAAAGACCGCGAATATCGTCTATGGGAACCCCGCGACCGTGCTGGTTGGCGATTTCCTGTTCAGCCGCAGCTTTGAACTGATGGTCGAAGACGGCTCGCTCAAAGTTTTGCGTATTCTGTCCAATGCTTCGGCGGTCATTTCCGAAGGCGAAGTCGATCAACTTGTCGCCCAGCGCCAGATCGGCACGACCGAAGAAATGTACCTTGATATCATCGCGGCCAAAACCGCTGCGTTGTTCTCTGCTGCTTGCCGAATTGCCGCTGTCGTCGCCGAACGGGGCGAAGCCGATGAAGCCGCGCTCGATTCGTATGGCAAGAACCTGGGCATCGCGTTCCAATTGGCCGATGATGCGATCGATTATGATTCCAACGCCGCTGAAATGGGCAAGGATCAGGGCGATGATTTCCGCGAAGGCAAGATGACTCTGCCGGTGATCCTCGCTTATGCGCGCGGCACCACCGAAGAGCGCGCGTTCTGGGAGCAGGCGATTGCCGGAGACAGTTCGTCCGACGCCGATCTTGCCCACGCCATCGCACTGATACATAAACACGATGCGGTCCACGCCACACGCGAACGGGCGCGGATGTATGCACAGCGTGCCATTGATGCGATCTCGGGTTTCCCTGCCAGCGCGGCGAAATTGGCAATGACCGAAGCGGCTGAATTTGCGGTTGCGCGGCGTTTCTAAGCGTCCTGCACCCACCTCGCTGCGACTAATTTCGCCTTCTGCTCAATAAGTCTCGCGCCCCTCACTTGAGGGAGGGGATGGGGGTGGGTGTACGACGAGTGCGTGTGCAAGATGCCTTGTCGCCAGTTACTTGCGCCGCCCAAAACGCCGCCACAACCAATAGCAACTGCCGCCGCACACCGCGCCGATGCCCAGCATGGCCGCGCCGATCATCGCTCCGCTGAACAGAATGCCGGTGGTCAGTGCCACCACAAATTCCAGCGTCGTTTTCATCGCGCTGCCCTACGGCAAGCTGGCCCTGATGCGAAGCAGGACATTGCCACGCCGGTGTCTTTCCCCGTAAAGCGCCCGGCGTGAAAGACCTGCCGATCCGTGCCGTCCTGCCAAACTTGCTCGCTGCCCTGCGCGCAGGGACAAGCGCGGTGCTGATCGCGCCGCCGGGCGCGGGCAAGACCACGGCCGTTGCGCCTGCCTTGCTGGCTGAACCGTGGTGCACCGGACAGGTTATTGTGCTGTCGCCCCGCCGCGTTGCTGCGCGCGCGGCGGCTGAACGCATGGCTGAATTGTTGGGCGAAGAAGCGGGCGGCACTATTGGCTACGTCACCCGGCTTGATGCCAAACGCTCTGCCAAAACCCGCGTGCTGGTGATGACCGAGGCGATTTTCGTCGCCACTATCCTTGGCGATCCCGAACTTTCAGGCGTTTCTGCGGTGCTGTTCGATGAAGCGCACGAGCGCCACCTTGATAGCGACCTCGGTCTAGCCTTGGCGGTTGAGGCGCAAGGCGTGCTGCGCGAAGATCTGCGGTTGGTCGTCATGTCTGCCACCATCGATGGCTCGCGCTTTGCCGCCCTGCTGGATGGCGCGCCGGTGATCGAAAGCGAGGGCAAGGCCCATCCGCTCGTGATCAAGTGGCTCGGCGCGCGGCCCGATGTGAAGATCGAACCGGCGATGGCCTCGGCCATCCAAACTGCGTGGCGCGATGAACAGGGCGATATTCTCGCCTTCCTGCCCGGCGTTGCGCAAATTGAGCGCACCGCTGACTTGCTGGCAGAGCGCCTGCCCACCGCGCTGGTCTTGCCTCTGCATGGCCAAGTTGAACCCGGCGCGCAACGCGCCGCCATTAAACGCGACACACAAGGCCGCCGCCGCATCGTGCTGGCCACCAGCATCGCCGAAACCTCACTTACGCTCGATGGCGTGTCGGTCGTGGTCGATGCAGGCCTTTCGCGCCGCGCCGAATTTGACAAGGCCGCAGGCGTCACCCGGCTGATCACCACCCGCGCCAGCCAAGCCTCGGCTGCCCAACGTGCAGGCCGCGCCGCGCGCCAAGGGCCGGGCGTTGCCTATCGCTTGTGGGAAGAGGCGGCCCATGCAGGCCGTCCTGCGTTTGACCCACCCGAAGTCACCACCAGCGATCTTGCGCCGCTTGCGTTGACGCTGGCGCAATGGGGCGCAGGCGATCCGGCAGTTATGGCATGGCTTGATGCACCGCCCGTAGCTGCGCTGTCTGCCGCGCTATCATCCCTGCAAGCACTGGGCGCGCTCGACGGGGAAGGACGTATCACCCCTCATGGTCGGGCAATGGCACGCTTGCCGATGGAGCCAGCTTTGGCGCACATGCTGCTCTTTGCCGCGCAGCGCGGCCAAGCCGGTGAAGCCGCTCGGCTGGCTTTGCTGCTGCAAGAGCGCGGGCTTGGCGGGCGCGACGGAGACCTTGGCCGCAGACTGGACCGCTGGGCAGGGGAGCGCGGCCACCGCGCCGACGCCTCACGCAAACTGGCGGCGCGCTGGGCGGATACGGCTGGAAAAGTGCTTCGACAAGCCGCGCAGGCAGGCGAAGCGCAAAAGCCCGAAGTGCCTACCGGAATCCTCCTCGCCGAAGCTTTCCCCGACCGTATCGCGCGTGCGCGCAGCGCCTCGGGCGAAGAATGGCAATCCACCGGCGGGCGCGGCTACCGGCTCGATCCCACATCGTCGCTCGCCACCGCCAAATGGTTGGTGATCGGTGATGCGCAGGGCGAGGCCAAGGGCGCGCGGATCACCGCGGCTGTGGCATTGGACGAGGCTGAAGTCCTGCGCCACCTTGCGCACCGCATGGACGAGCGCCACGTGCTGTCATGGAACGCCGCCGACGCCCGCGTTGAAGCGCGTCTGGAGCGGCGGCTTGGCTCCATCGTGCTGGCCCGTGTGCCCGATCCGAAGCCTGATCCTGCTGCCGTCACCGCGCTACTGATCGCCCAAGTGCGCGAAGGTGGGCTTTCGCTGCTGCCCCTCAGCGATGCGACGAAGGCATTGATCGAACGTGCAGGCTATGCCGGGCTGGACGCGCTTTCACAAACCGAATTGCTCGCATCGGTGGAGGCATGGCTGGCGCCGTTGCTAAACGGTCGCCGCGATCTGAGTGTGTCGGCGGGAAAATTGCACGATGTGCTGTTATCCCGCCTCGACTGGAACGAGCGGGAGGAACTGGAGCGCCTTGCCCCTGCCGATTTCCGGTCACCCGCCGGAACAACCCACGCCATTGATTATGCCCACGAAGGAGGGCCTTGCGTCGAACTGCGCGTGCAGGCCTTGTTCGGGATTGATCGCCATCCTTGCGTCGGCCAGCCACCGCGCCCGCTGTTGCTGTCGTTGACCAGCCCCGGTAGTAAACCGATCCAGACCACCGCCGATCTGCCAGGCTTCTGGCGCGGATCGTGGCGGGATGTGTGCAAGGATATGAAGGGCCGCTACCCGCGCCACCGCTGGCCCGATGAACCGTGGACCGAAGATCCCAGCCTCAAGACCAAGAACGCGTTCAATCGTTCGCGTTAAACACCCTTGGTGATTCCCGCACTTGATTCCGCCAGCGATTCGACGCAGTGCAGCACTCATGTCAGCACGCATCTATCAGCGCCCGAAGAACGCCATGCAGTCCGGCCGGGCTCGCACCAGCGATTGGTTGCTCGAATTCGAAGCATCGGAGGCCAAACGCCCCGATCCGCTGATGGGCTGGGCAGGCTCGGGCGACATGCAGCAGCAAGTCGTGCTGAAATTCGAAACGTCGGAAGATGCGCTGGCCTATGCCGCGCGCTACGGCATCGAAGCTCACGTGATCCCGACGCCCGTGCGCAAGCTCAAACTGCAAAGCTACGCCGATAACTTCCGCTGAGGTGTGCCGCTAAGGCCCACCCTCGGCCCTCCCGTAATCGGGAGGGGGGAAAGCGCAAGAAACCACTCCCGCTTGCGGGAGGGGAGCGAGACTTGGCGAGCCGTAGAAGAGCTTAGTCGCAGCGGGGTGGGCAACACGCCATCCGACCGAACCCAAACCTCTGGACAAACCAACTACTCCTCGCCATAGGCCGCGTTGGGAGTCGGTCGGACGCTTGCGTCCGCCAACCTGGTCAGGTCCGGAAGGAAGCAGCCACAACGGTTTGCGGCGGGTCGGCCGGCTCCTCTACCCCTTTTCCACCCATAACGCTGCTCATCCTTCGACATTGGGCGCGCGAGTTCCTACATAGGCCGCAATGGGCGATTCACCTGACATATTCGGCGACGGGCCGGAAGGCGATGATCTGGGGCCAAGCGCGGACGAGCTGGAGGCAGCAGGGCAGTCGTCCATGTTTGGCGATCCCGCGGCTGTAGTGGTTGCGTCCGCGCCAATCGTTGCTGCTGTGCCCATGCCAGCAACGGCGCCCACCGTTCAGCCCTATCGCGTGCTGGCGCGCAAATACCGCTCGCAGACATTTGCCGAACTGATCGGCCAGGACGCGATGGTCCAGACGCTGGCCAACGCGATCCGCCGTGATCGGCTCGCACATGCCTTCTTGATGACCGGCGTGCGCGGCGTTGGCAAAACATCCACCGCGCGCTTGATCGCCAAGGCCCTGAACTGCATCGGTCCTGACGGGCAGGGCGGGCCAACCATTGATCCTTGCGGCGTGTGCGAACCGTGTATCGCCATCGCCGAGGGCCGCCATATCGACGTGATCGAAATGGACGCTGCCAGCCACACCGGCATCGATGACGTGCGCGAAATCATCGAGGCCGTGCGCTATGCCGCCGTTTCGGCGCGCTACAAGATCTACATCATCGATGAAATCCACATGCTGTCAAAGCAGGCCTTCAACGGCTTGCTCAAGACGCTTGAGGAACCGCCTGCGCATGTGAAGTTCCTCTTCGCGACGACTGAAGTCGATAAACTGCCGGTCACAGTGCTGTCGCGCTGCCAGCGGTTCGATCTCAAGCGCATCACCGCGCCACTGCTTGCCAGCCATTTCGCGATGATCTGCGAAAAGGAAGGCGTCGTTGCCGACGCTGAGGCGCTGGGGATGGTTGCCGCTGCCGCCGAAGGTTCGGTGCGCGATGGTCTCTCGATCCTCGACCAAGCGATCAGCCACGCCGATCTGGTCGGCAGCGATGATGGCCGCACACACGTTTCTGCCGATCAAGTGCGCCAGATGCTCGGCCTTGCTGACAAGACCATGCAGCGCCGCCTGCTCGAAGCTGTGCTTTCGGGTAAGGGCGCAACTGTGCTCGATGAAGTGGCACAGCAATATGCCTTGGGGATTGAACCCATCGCGATGATGCGGGCGCAGATGGACGTGGTCCACCGCGTCACCGTCACGCAGATCGGCGGCATCGGTCCCGATGTGCGTTCAACGGAAGAACGCGAGGCGCTTGAAGCGTGGGCCAAGATTCTGGCCGCAGGGCAATTGCACCGGCTGTGGCAATTGCTGCTCAAGGGCTATGAAGAAGTAAAGTCTGCGCCAGATCCGTTGGTTGCGGCGCAAATGGCGCTGTTGCGCGTGATGCATGCCGCTGAAATGCCCGATCCCGGCGGATTGATCCGCAAGCTTGAGGAACTCTCTTCGCGTACGGCCGTTGCGTTTCATGCTCCCACCGATGTGGCGGGTGGCGCAGGTGCGACGGCGCAGTCCGCACCCGCACCGCCGGTCAGCGTCAATTGGGAAACTTTGGTTGACCAAGTTGACCACGTCTCACCGCTTGTCGGGTCCACAATGCGCCTTGCCGTGCGGATTGTTGACCTCAAGCCCGGTCTGTTGCGCTATCAATTGGTGCCCGGCGTCCCAGGCGATCCGGGCGCAGAAATTCGGCGCGCGCTGAACCACGTAACGGGTGAGGCGTGGACCGTAGAAAAGGCTGAAGGCGATGCCGCGCCCAGCCTTGAAGAGATCAGGGCGGCAAAAGTTGCGACAGATGCTGTCGCGCTGAAGCAGGACCCGCTGGTAAAGGCGGCGCTGGAAGCTTTTCCGGGCGCGGTCATCATTGATGAAGATAGCTCGCGAGAGCACGAAAAAAGACCTTGGAGCAAACGCGCATGAAGTCGATGGAAGAGATGATTCAGGCTGCCCAAGCTGCAGCGCAGACCATCCAGAAGCAAATGGAAGACGCCCAGTCCAAGCTCGATTCAATCGAGATTGAGGGCCTTGCTGGTGGCGGGTTGGTGCGCATTCGGGCCTCTGCCAAGGGCCGGGTTATCGGCGTTTCGATTGACGACAGCCTGCTGGTGCCCGCCGACAAGGGCATCCTCGAAGACCTCGTTGCGGCGGCCTTCAACGACGCGCGCGGTAAGGCCGATGCCGCAGCGGCCGAGGAAATGCAGAAAGTGCAGATGGCCGCAGGAATACCGCCGGGCTTCAAGCTGCCGTTCTGATCATCACTGGCGCTAAGGGAATTCGCATTTGAGTTTAACCGTTCTGGCTGGCGCGGCGCTGTTGGCGTCTGCTTCTGCACCTGCGTCGGACATGTCCGCGCAGGCCGAAGCGCCGCAATCCCTGCCGCAAGCAAGGTCACAGGCTGCCGCGCTCCCAGCTCCAGAATTTGCGCCCGACGTGTCGGGCGCACCAATGCCAGCGCCATCACTAGACGAGATCAGCCAACCCGCCGATCAAGGCATCGTCGTATCGGGCGAGCTTAGCCCCGCACAAGACCCCATGCAGGCGGTCAACCAAGCCTCATACGATGCAGTTCAGGCCGTCGATGGCGCGGTGATTGCACCTGTCGCCATGCAATACAAAAAGGCCATTCCGCGGCCGATCCGCACGGGCTTGCGCAATTTTCTGGTGAACCTGACCGAACCGGTCGTGGCCATAAACTTCCTGCTACAATTGAAGCCCGGCAAAGCCGCTGAAACGCTCGGCCGCTTTGCCATCAATTCCACCATCGGCGTCGCCGGGGTTATGGACGTGGCCAAGAAAAAGCCGTTCAACCTGCCTTATCGGCGCAACGGTTTTGCCTACACGTTTGGCTACTATGGCATTGGAAACGGGCCTTACATGTTTCTTCCGCTCGTTGGGCCAACCACCTTGCGCGATGCTGTGGGACTTGGCCTTGACCGCTTCCTGATGCCTTTCGCCGTCGGCGGACCGTTGCTGCACCCTGCCTATGTCTATGGCGGCTTTGTCGTCCGCTCGCTCGATGACCGGGTTGAAAACGACGAACTGTTCAAGCGGATTGACGAAGAATCAAACCCTTATGCTTCGTATCGCGAGTTCTATCTGAAGACCCGCCAGGCTGAAATCGACGCATTGAAGGGGAAGGCAGACTTCCAGCAGGAGGGTACAATTGTGCTTCCCCCGGTAGCCGAAGCTCCGCCAGCAGCAGCCGTCACACCAACCATTGTGTTCGTCTCGATACCTGTCGTGCAGCCATTGCCACCCGACTACAAACTGCCTCGCTGATCCACCATGCGGGGTTCTACCCACCATTCGGTTAGTGGTTTTTCCACCGCATAAGGTGGCATCCTTGTGGACATGATCCACAACGGAAGTGGTGAAAGCCATTGCGGCAGCGACAGGGCAACCCCATATCCGGGTCAAGCCTTGGGCGGCCTGCCCGGAACGACGGAAACGAAGTGCCAATGAATCTTTATCCTCTGCTTCCCTTGCGTGACATTGTGGTTTTCCCCGGCATGGTCGTGCCGTTGTTCGTCGGGCGTGAAAAATCCGTCTCGGCGCTCGAAGCGGCGATGGCGGGCGACAAAGATATTTTCCTGCTCGCGCAGCTTGATCCTGGCTGCGATGATCCTGACCGCGATGATCTGTATGAAACCGGCGTAATTGCCACGGTGCTGCAATTGCTCAAGCTGCCCGATGGCACTGTTCGCGTGTTGGTTGAGGGCAAGGACCGCGCCAAGCTGCACGATCTGCGTGAAGAAACCACCGCCAACGGGGTAATGCTGATCGCGCAAGTCGAACAGCTTGAACCCGTGATCGCCACTGGTACCGAAATTCAAGGCATGATGCGCACGGTCGTCGATCAGTTCGCCGAATATGCCAAGCTTTCCAAGAAGCTGCCGCAGGATGCTGGCGGCCAATTGGGGGATATCGAAGACGCTGGAAAGCTTGCCGATTCCGCCGCTGCCAATCTGGCGGCCAAGGTTGCTGACAAGCAGGCAGTGCTGATCGAATCCGATCCGCTCAAGCGCCTCGAAATGGTGCTCTCCTTCATGGAGGGCGAACTCGGCGTGCTGCAAGTTGAACGCAAGATCCGTGGCCGCGTGAAGCGCCAGATGGAAAAGACCCAGCGGGAATATTACCTCAACGAACAGATGAAGGCGATCCAGTCGGAACTGGGCGGCGGTGACGATGGCGAAGCCAACGAAATTGCCGAACTGTCGGAAAAGATCGACAAGCTCAAGCTGTCAAAGGAAGCGCGTACCAAGGCGCAGGCTGAGCTTAAAAAGCTCAAGGGCATGCAGCCGATGAGCGCCGAAGCCACGGTCATCCGCAACTACCTCGACGTGCTGCTTGGCTTGCCATGGGGCAAGAAAAGCAAGCTCAAGCGCGATTTGCCCGCAGCACAAGCCGTGCTTGATGCCGATCACTACGCGCTCGACAAGGTCAAAGACCGCATCATCGAATATCTTGCGGTTCAGGCACGTACCAACAAGCTTAAAGGCCCGATCCTGTGCTTGGTTGGCCCTCCCGGCGTTGGCAAGACCTCGCTTGGCAAATCGATCGCCAAGGCAACGGGGCGCGAATTCATTCGCCAGTCGTTGGGCGGCGTGCGTGATGAAGCCGAAATTCGCGGTCATCGCCGCACCTATATCGGCTCACTGCCGGGCAAAATCGTCACCAACTTGCGCAAGGCTGGCACCGCCAACCCGCTGTTCCTGCTCGATGAAATCGACAAGCTGGGTCAGGATTTCCGGGGCGATCCTGCATCTGCCCTGCTCGAAGTGCTTGATCCTGAACAGAACTCCAAGTTCCAGGATCACTACCTCGAACTCGATTTTGATCTGTCGGACGTCATGTTCGTGTGCACCGCCAACAGCCTCAATCTGCCGCAGGCGCTGCTGGATCGCATGGAGATCATCCGGCTCGAAGGCTATACCGAGGATGAAAAAGTCCAGATCGCCGAGCGTCACCTCGTTGCCAAGCAAGTCGAAGCGCATGGCCTCAAAAAGGGTGAATTCGAGCTTCAGCATGAAGCGCTGCGCGATCTGATCCGCTATTACACTCGCGAAGCTGGCGTCCGCACGCTTGAGCGTGAGATCGCGCGTCTGGCCCGCAAATCGTTGCGCCAGATCCTTGAAGGCAAGGTCAAGAGCGTCACCGTAACGCCTGAAAACCTTGATGAATTCGCAGGCGTTCGCAAGTTCCGCCACGGCATGTCCGATGATGAAAATCAGGTTGGTTCGGTCACCGGCCTTGCGTGGACCGAAGTGGGCGGCGAACTGCTGACGATTGAAAGCGTCACCGTGCCGGGGAAGGGTGCCGTGCGCACTACTGGCAAGCTGGGCGAAGTGATGAGCGAAGGTGTCCAGATGGCATTCAGCTTCGTCAAGGCGCGCAGCCCGGCTTATGGCATCAAGCCTTCGATATTCCAGCGCAAGGACTTGCACATCCACTTGCCCGAAGGCGCCGTGCCCAAGGATGGGCCAAGTGCGGGCATCGGTATGGTCACCGCGATGATTTCGACGCTCACCGGAATACCGGTGCGTGCTGACATTGCAATGACCGGTGAAGTCACTTTGCGGGGGCGGGTTCTGGCGATTGGTGGCTTGAAGGAAAAGCTGCTGGCGGCGCTTCGCGGCGGCATTAAAACGGTGCTCATCCCTGAGGAAAACCGCAAGGATCTTGCTGAGATACCGGCTAACATCAAGGAAGGACTTGAGATTATTCCGGTCAGCCATGTCGATGAAGTGTTGGTCCACGCGCTGACCGCTAAATTGCAGGCGATCGAATGGACCGAGGCGGATGATCTGGCAACTCAGCCGGGCCATGCCGCTCCTGGGCAAGTGCCTTCGCATACTGCTCACTGATATTGTTGCAGATGTTACTGCCCGCATGGAACTAAAGCCTGTGCGGGCAGTCTAACTACTTGTAACTGCCTGTTTTGGGACAGAATCGGAACGACTCCGGTTCATTAACCTTTGACATCGCCGTGTTTCTCAGGTTTCTTCGCCCACGCTCTGAAAGGCAGTTCAAACCCAATATCTCACAAGAAAAATCGCAAGGGGGTTCCGCGAATGAATAAAAACGATCTGATCGGCGCCGTTGCCGATGTTAGCGGTCTGTCGAAAAGCGATGCTACCAAAGCCGTCGAAGCTGTTTTTGAATCGATCACAGGCGCGCTTTCCAAGGGTGATGAAGTCCGGCTCGTCGGCTTTGGCACTTTCGCCGTGGCAAAGCGCAAAGCGTCGACCGGCCGCAACCCGCGCACGGGTGAGCCGATGGCGATCAAGGCGTCATCTCAGCCCAAGTTCAAGGCTGGTAAGGGCCTTAAGGACGCCGTTAACTGACGATGATTTTGTCCGGTTAAGTCCGGGCACAAGGCAACAAAAGGTGATGGTGTCCTTTGCAAACACCACTTCTTCATTGCCGGAACGTAGATCCGACGAAGCAATCCAGAGCCCGCAAGCACCGAACTGGATTGCTTCTCCGCGCTGTGCGGGGCTTGCAATGACGAACGTATGAGGCGGTGTTTGCTAAGCATACAATCGCCTGACAAAAAAGACCGCGTTAGCCACCTTGGCCGACGCGGTTTTTTTGGCATCTGGCGATTTGGATCAAGGCGCTGTGCGGATCAGGGCCGTTGGCGCTGCTGCCGTGCGTGCATTCACTTTCCACACCAGTTTCTTGCCGACCGGTGCAGGGGCTGGGCCTTCGTCGGTGTTGTTGGCAAGAATTTCGCCGTCGGTCACCAGTGTCAATACGCCGTCAAGCGTTGGCATGGTTTCTGCGCCCGCCTTGTCATCCGTGCTCTTGCCCATGCCGGCTGCCATGCCCAGCAGCGGTGACGACGTGGCGCTGGAACTGAACGCCGGAGCCTCGACCCGTACAGTCCCGTCTGAACGCCGGATCAACGTGACAAATGGCGTAACGACAGGAACCTTTTCGATCATCGGGAAGTTGAAATCGTAATCCAGTTTTCCGCTAACGGCATATTCCACTTCGAAACGGCCATCGCCTTTGTCGATAACCGATTTCCAGCCATGTTGACGGCGCAAACGTTCAGCAAATTCCTGTGCGGCGCGTGGGTCTGATGGATCAATGCCGCCCAGCATCGATTTCATCATCGCATCTTCGGACTTCTTCTTCTCGGCAGAGCGCGCCTTGGTGGCGGCAAGGTCTTCTTCCCATGCCGCTTTCTGATCTGCGATCTCGTTGCTTGAACATTCACGTTCTTCGCTCGATTGCTCGTCATAGCAGGTCGCCGGTTCGAAAACGTTGTCAGTCTGGCTCATGTTGCGCTCGCTTGCGGCCATTTTCGATAGCGCAAGCAAGTAAATTTCGCCCTTGTAGGCAAAGCTGAATGTGCCATCCTTGCGCAATGACAGGTCGGACGTGAACTTTCCGGGCAGCAACATGCATCCCGCCAACAGCAGTACCCCTGCAACAACCGCTGATATTGCCCCCAAACGACGCATCATTCCCTCTCCCGTCTCGATCAATCTTCGCGTGTATAAACCGCATATAGCGCGATTGCCGTAGCGTTCGACACGTTAAGGCTTTCTATCGCCGAAGCCATCGGCAGGCGCGCCAAGGCATCGCAATGCTGCGCAACATTTTGCCGCAAACCTTCGCCTTCGGCACCCATCACGATCACCACCGGGCCTTTAGGCAGGGCCGATGGGAATGCCGCTTTGCCTTTGCCATCAAGGCCAATCCGCCAGTAGCCGACCTCGGCCATGCGTTCGAGCGCGCGGGCAAGATTGACCACACGCACCCACGGAACGGTTTCCAACGCGCCAGAAGCAGCCTTTGCCAGCACGCCTGTTTCGATGGGAGAGTTGCGGTCTTGCGTCACCAGCGCGGCCACATCGAACGCTGCGCACGAACGCAGGATTGCGCCGACGTTGTGTGGATCGGTTACCGAATCGAGCACGACAATCGTGCGGCCTTCCGATTCGTCGAGAATGTCGTCAAGCGCCACATCATCGAGCGGCAGGCATTCCAGTACCAGACCCTGATGCGGCGCATCTTTGGGCACCAGGCGACCCAGATCAGCGGCTTGCGCATATTCGACGGGAAGCGTGGTCGGCAGTTCGGCGTCGTTATCGTCCAGAAGCTCCTGAATGGCCTCACGTGTGCCCCACAGCTTCTTGGCGTCTCGGTTGGGGTTGGTCAGCGCCGCTTCAATTGCATGGCGTCCCCACAGGCGCACAACGCCGCCATTCGCACGGCCTGATCCGCGACCATGCTTGTTCCGGGCTTCGCGGCCGCGCAGGGACTTACCCTTTTGTAGATCGTTGTTGCGGGGCATCGGACACCTTTTCTTCATTGCTGTGTAAAATCGAGCCGCGCATGCCACTGTGGCCATTGACAGGCAAGCGATGCTTCGCCAAAGGGTCCGCCTCTCGGCCGGACGGCCTCTTCGGAGGTCAGCAAATCGGGGTTCCTTTTCAAGAACCCCGCACCGGCAACACTGGTGTGGACAGGTGGCCGAGTGGTTAATGGCAGCAGACTGTAAATCTGCCCGCGAGAGCGTACGCTGGTTCGAATCCAGCCCTGTCCACCACCCCCTTATCCGTAAGCATCCACGAATGACCGTGGAGATCCCGGAAAACCTAGCTTATAACCCCTCTATCGCCTTCTTGCGTCCGCCGTTGTTTGCTTGCAGCCAGACGTAAGTGTGGGAGGAGTGTGGGAGTAACTGAGCTTACTCCCACACTGAGGTCCTCCGGGGAAGGGCGTGAAAGTGTGGGAGTAAGCAATGGGCAAACTTACAGCGCTCGCGGTCAAAGCGGCTTTCGCGAATCCAGGCACCTATCAGGACGGTGACGGGCTTGTGCTGAGAGTCGACAAGCGGGGTGGGGCATACTGGGTCCTGCGACTCCAGACCGACTGCAAGCGGCAAGACATTGGGCTGGGGAGTGCCAAACTCCTCACGTTGGCAGAAGCACGCCACAAGGCCGCTGGATTGCGTAAAGCGGTAAAGGTGGATCGGCGCGACGTTCTAGCAGAGAAGAAGGATGAAGAAGCTGCGAAGGTCACCTTCAGCTCAGCAGCACGCCAATATCACACCGAGAATGAAGCTGGATGGAAAAGTACTGTCTATGCTCGCCAATGGCTCGCAAGTTTGGAAAACTACGCATTCCCGAAATTGGGGAATGTTGCGACAGGAAGCATCACAACTGCCGACATCATTTCGGTGCTGACGCCGATCTGGCAGGAAATTCCCGAAACGGCGCGCCAAGTGCGAAACCGGATATGCTCCGTGCTCGACTATGCCCATGCCAAGGGCTGGCGTTCGCGCGAAGCGCCGTCGGGCAATGGCAGCCTGAAAGCGGGGCGGGGCCTGCCACGGCAAGTAAAGACGCGAGAGAATCGCAAGGCGATGCCGTATGTTGCGCTTCCGAGTTTCATAATAGCACTACGGCGGAAACCGGCATTTGGACGGCTGGCGCTCGAACTTCTTATCCTGACCGGGGTTCGTAGTCAGGAGGTAAGGTTAGCCACATGGTCTGAATTTGACCTTGAAGGGCGTCTGTGGACGATTCCCGCCGATCATATGAAACGCAGTAAGGCGCACATCGTACCGCTCTCTGACGCTGCACTGAGGGTATTGGCGAGGGCTGACGCTTTTCGGATCCCGGACACTGACGTTGTTTTCCCCGGCGTGGCAGGCAAACCAATGTCTGATATGACGTTGCTCAAGGTTCTGCGGGATATGAGCGAGCCATTCCACGTTCATGGCTTCCGTTCGGCATTTACCGACTGGGCCGCGAACGAGGGCTTTAACGATGCCGTGGTGGAAGCCGCGCTCGCCCACAAGACGCCGGATGCCGTACAGGCAGCCTATCGTCGAACCACCTACCTTGGCACACCGGGACAACCTGGCGCTCGCGTGAAACTGATGGATGCGTGGGGGCAATACTGCATGGGGAGCGTAGTTGGGACCGAAGGAAATGGAGCCAACGATACCTGATTTGACGGCACAATCTTGTTTGTCGGATGACCATTTCAGGCGGCAAAACGGGGGAGATTTTGTGGGTTAGCGGCCAACAGTTGGCTGAGCGCCGATCCAGTCGGCGCGCAGGCGATCCATCCCTGCAACAACGCCCTCAACAATCACTTGCGTGCCGATGAGATCGCCCGCAACGTCCTCGCCTTCGACGATCCAGACGTCATCAGCGTTCGTGGTCAAGATCATCCCGCGGCTGCCGCGGCTAAGCAATCCTGAAACGCGTATTCGCCCCGAACTCACAAATTCCTCCTGCTCAGAAGCGCCAACGGCGCAGTACATTGCGCACATAGACCGGTGTCTCGCCATTGCGTGGGATACCGCCGGCTCGCTCAACAGCGCCCGGACCTGCATTGTAGGCGGCAAGGGCCAGATGCACTACCCCGAACTTGTCGAGCATCTGGCGGAGATACCGCGCTGCGCCGAAGATGTTCGACATTGGGTCGAAACGGTTTGAAACGCCAAGGTCGCGGGCGGTCGCAGGCATCAACTGCCCCAAGCCGGCGGCACCAGCCTTGCTGATCGCAAACGGATTATATCGGGACTCCGTCCAGACCAATGCGTCGAGAAGGCCTGCCGGCAATGCATATTGCGTTTCCGCAGCATAGACATGGGGAAGGTAGCTCGCCCGACGAAATCCTGACGGCCCCGTGCTTGCAGTATCTGCGTAGCGATAGGGGAGGTTGGTCCGACCGACTTCTGGGCCAGGGGAGGCGGGCATCGTGATGTTTTGAGGACCCTGCCAGATCCCATGTTCGACCAATTGAAAACCGTTTGACGCCTTTGCCATGCGAAAGCCGTCAGGTTGAACTTCAGGTGAAGCCGCTGCTTCAGTGGCCTTTTTCTCCTGCGCCTGAGCCGGGGTGACTAACGCCAATCCCCCAACTGATGCCATCACTATTGCCCATCTCAGTTTCATATCTCGATTCCTTCTGTGGCCGAATCGAGTTGGAACATATATAGAACATGGTTTGTAGGAAAACGTATTGGCAGCAGCGCAGAGTGGAGGCTGCGCGGGGGAGGCATGTCACGATGGAGATACCCCATGCCCCACGTTCAAGGTCGCGAAACGCTCGAAGCCCGCGCTCGTAAGATTGTCGAGGCGCTGAGCGGCACCTGGTCACGTTCGCGCTCGCGCGGGATGTGCTGCTGCCCAGCACACGCTGATCGTACCCCCTCGCTCAGCATCACGCTCGGCAAACGCGCGATCCTGGTTCATTGCTTCGCCGGCTGCACAAACGAGGCCGTCATGCAGGCCATGGCCAAATATGGGGTGCGGCTCTCGGACCTGTTCGACGGGACAGGCGATCCAATCCCATCCAAGCCGCGCGACGAAATCGCCGACCGCAACGCGCTGAGGCTTTGGCGTGAGGCCTCAAGCCTCGCAGGCAGCCCGGCCGCTCACTACCTCTCGGCAAGAGGTATCACGATCTCATCTCCCGAACTTCGCTTTCATCCGCGCATGCCGTTGGGGCCGAAGGGCTCCGTGCGTTTTCTCCCTGCGATGGTGGCGGCGGTGCGCAATGATGCCGGAATCCTGGCGTTGCACCGTACTTTCCTCAATCCCGGTGGCGACGGTCTCGCGAGGTTCGATCAGCCAAAGCGGGCTTTAGGCAGTCTAGGGTCAGGCGCAGTGCGCCTGACATTTCCGCGTGGGGGCCGCCTCGGCCTTGCCGAAGGAAACGAGTCTGCGCTCTCAGCAATGCAGATGTTCGACATCCCCTGCTGGGTGACGCTTGGCAACGAGCGGTTTGGTTTGGTCACGATCCCCGAATCAGTGCGCGAGCTCCATCTGTTCGTCGACAACGATGCTGGTGGCCGACTGGCAGAAAAACGCGCACGCAAAGCCTATGCCCTCGAGGGTCGGCGGATCGTAACACAGCGTCCCGAGCTGGCCGACGAGGACTGGAACGACGTGCTGATGCAGCGATTGCGCGCGACGGTTTGAGCATAACGAAGAGGAAAGGTGGCTTGGGGCCTTTTGAGGCCCCCAAACGGATTTGGGCCTCTTCAGGAGGTTCCTTATGTCTCAGTTTTCACCCGCCTTTGCGTTTCCTTGTCCTTCCGAACCACAGGTGCTGGCCGCGGTGAGGTCGCTGGCTGCCCTGATCGGGGCCGATCAATTTATCTCTCGCGCTATAATGAACGCTACGATGCGAGAGCATTTCGGCGGTAGCGATGCCGAAGGCCGCTGGTCAGTACGAGATGCCCATGCCGTGCTCGAATTGGCCCAAGTGCTCTTCTTGGCTGACGAGTCCGAACTCGTCACTGCGGTGTCGCCGGAATTGGCCGATCAGACGTTTTCGCGCTTGGAAGCACTAGTGCCGAGCCAAACCACTCGTAGTGACGAGCAGATCGAATGGCAGCAGTTCGCAACGCCACCCCGTATCGCTTGGCTCGCTGCCCGTGCTTGCACGATGTCTGCGGGAGAACTGGTGCTCGAGCCATCAGCCGGGACTGGGATGCTGAGCATTTGGGCCGCGAAGACCGGCGCGCGCTTGGCGCTCAACGAGATCTCGCCGCTCCGCCGTGACTGCCTCGGAGTATTGTTCCCCGACGCAATTGTAACGGGCTACGACGGCGAGCTGATTGACGAGCTGCTCTCGCCAAACATCGCGCCGAGCGTGGTGTTGATGAACCCTCCCTATTCGCACGGGATCGAGCGCGGCCACGATGGACGCACCGGTGCGCGCCACCTGCGCTCGGCTTGGAAGCGGCTGCTCCCCGGCGGTCGCCTAGTTGCGGTAATGCCCGAATGGTTCGACTTGCCCCGCTTCCTTACCGGGATCACCGGTCCAGTGGCGCTGCGGCTCAACGCTGCGATCGAGCGCGGTTTCGTCAAGCAGGGCACCTCGATCACCACCAGGCTCCTGGTGCTCGACAAGGCCGATGGCGGAAGTAGTCCAGTCATTACCAAGCCGGTGGACTTTGCTGAGCTCTGTGACTTGGTCAGCCAATTGCCCGATCGCGCTGGGCAGCCTGCTGAACCGATCATCGTTGCAAGGCCCTCGTTTTCGCTAGGGCTCGCCCCAAAGCCGAGCAAACCGGTCCCGCGCGTTGTTCGCCCCGTGGCCGCCGCACCGTCGATCCAGCCGCTGGTTTACCAACCGCTCGAAGCGCCTGCGCCCATGGCAGAGCAGGTCGGTCATTATCTGCCTTACCGGCCAAGCCGCATCGCGATCACAGGCGCAGCCGACCATCCGACGCCACTGGTAGAATCCGTTGCGATGGGCTCTATCACCGCGCCGGTGCCCGAAGCGGTGCCGCAGTTGCCTTCCGAGCTGATTGCTCGAGGTGTGCTTTCGGCTGCACAGGCCGAGACACTGATTTATGCCGCGAGTGCCCACACCCGTGACTTAGGGGGCCGCTTCGAGCCCGAGGACAAGGGCTGCCTGTTGAAGCCAAGTGCGGAGGGCTGGACCTATCGTATGGGCTACTTTCTTGGCGATGGGACCGGCGCGGGCAAAGGCCGGCAGGTCGCCTCGGTTATCCTAGATCGGTGGGTGAGGGGCGAGCGCCGTCATATCTGGATTTCGAAGAACGAAGCACTGCTCGAAGACGCGCGCCGCGACTGGACCGCACTTGGCGGCCTGCCGATCGACGTCCAGCCACTCGGGCAATGGAAGCTCGGGGTCCCAGTCGGGATGCGCGAGGGCATCCTCTTCGTTACCTATCCGACCCTTCGTTCAGGTCGCAGCGATGCGACCCGGCTCAAGCAAATCCTTGAATGGGCGGGTGACGACTTTGACGGGGTGATCGTCTTCGATGAAGCCCACGCCATGGCCAACGCCGCGGGCGGAGAGGGCTCACGCGGCAAGGTCAAGGGATCGGAGCAAGGCGTTGCCGGTGTCCGGCTTCAGAACCTGCTCCCGCGTGCCCGCGTGCTCTATGCCTCGGCAACCGGAGCATCAGACGTCAACAATCTCGCCTATGCGACCCGGCTTGGCCTTTGGGGACCAGAAACCGCATTCGCCAACCGTGAGGCCTTCGTCACCGACATCCGCGATGGGGGTATTGCTGCAATGGAACTGGTGGCCCGCGATCTTAAATCGCTAGGGCTCTACACCGCGCGAGCGCTGTCATTTGCCGGGGTCGAATACGAGATCCTCGAACATTGCCTCACCGTTGACCAGATCACGGTTTACGACGCTTATGCCGAGGCCTGGGCGATCATTCATGCCAACCTGCGCGATGCTCTGGAGGCGACCCGCATTGTCGATGCCGACAGCGGCGACACCCTGAACTCCGGGGCCAAGGCTGCGGCCATATCAATCTTCGAGGGCACGAAGCAGCGGTTCTTTGCGCAATTGCTGCTCTCAATGAAATTGCCGAGTCTGCTGCCGGCGATCAATGCGGCACTTGTCGAAGGGCATGCCGTGGTGGTGCAACTCGTCTCGACTGCTGAGGCCATGCTCAATCGCCGCCTCGCCGACCTCACCGATGCGGAACGTGAAGCGCTTGAGATCGACCTTTCTCCCCGCGAATACGTGATCGACTACCTCACCAAGAGTTTTCCGGTGCGATTGATGGCGGTATTCAAGGACGAGAACGGTAATCCGCGCTCCGAACCGATGGTCGATGATGTTGGCGTCCCGGTGCTGTGCCGCTCGGCGCTCGACGCGCGCGACCGAATGATCGAGCAACTCTGTGCGCTACCGCCGATCGCCACCGCGCTCGATGCAATCATCGAGCGGTTCGGGACCGACCAGGTAGCCGAGGTAACCGGGCGAACCCGCCGACTGATTGTTGGACGCGATGGGCGCCAGCAGCTTCAGTCCCGGAGCCCTCGTGCCAATGTTGCCGAGACACAGGCGTTCATGGACGGCTCCAAGAAAGTCCTGGTCTTCTCTGATGCTGGCGGCACCGGCCGCAGCTATCATGCCGACCTTTCGGCGAAGAACCAGGCCCGCCGCGTTCATTTCCTGCTTGAGCCGGGCTGGCGCGCCGATGCCGCTATCCAGGGACTTGGGCGGACCAACCGCACCAATCAGGCCTCGGCGCCGCTGTTCCGTCCCGTCACCACTGATGTGCGCGGCGAGCGTCGGTTCATCTCGACCATTGCGCGACGCCTCGACAGCCTTGGCGCGCTAACCCGCGGTCAACGCCAGACCGGGGGGCAGAACCTGTTCGATCCCGCTGACAATCTCGAAAGTTCCTATGCCAAGGAAGCGCTTCACCGCTGGTTCGGCTTGCTGTTCATCGGCAAGCTGGACGCAGTTGGCCTTGCACGGTTCGAGGAACTGACCGGGCTCAGGATCGAAGGCCCCGATGGATCGATGGTGGACGACCTGCCGACGATCCAGCGCTGGCTAAACCGCATACTCGCGCTGCCGATCGCCCTGCAGAACGGAATCTTCGACGAGTTCCTTGGACTCGTCGAAGCGCGGATCGATGCCGCGCGGCAGGCGGGCACGCTGGAACTCGGGGTCGAGACCATCGCAGTCGAACATTTCGAAGTGCTCTCCGACACCTTGCTGCGGACAGATGCGCGCTCAGGCGCGACCACACACCTCCTCGAACTTGAAATCGCCCGCGCGTTAAAACCCTTAGGCCTCGCGCGGCTTGAGGAGCTCTACGGTCTTTCGGGCGGCCGCCAGCAGTTGTTGCGCAATGCCCGCTCGGGCCGGATTGGGCTATTGGTTCCAGCACGCAGCCTGCTCGCTGACGACGGCACGCGGGTTGCCCGCTTCGAACTGGTCCGGCCCTTGAAGCACAGCCATCTAACTGCCGAGCAGCTTGAGGAAAGCAACTGGGAGCCAGTTGATTTCGCCGAGTTTCGTCGGCGCTGGCACGCCGAGGTTGGCGAAGCAGCCGCAAGCCACAAGCGAGAACGGCTGCATCTCGCGACTGGGCTGTTGCTGCCAGTATGGGACAAACTCCCTTCCGACTACGTTCGGGTCAGTCGGATATCCGCCCGCGACGGCCGCTCGCTACTGGGTCGTGAAGTGCCAATCCACTGTGTTCCCGAACTCTGCCAGGCGCTGGGTCTGCAGGATGACTACGTGTTCTCGGCCGAGCAGATCATCGACGCTGTGCTTGCGGGTGGCCGGCCAATGCCGGTCAAAGGCCGCGAGGCACTCACCCTCAAACGCAGCCTGGTCAACGGGACCCAGCGGCTCGAGCTTGCCGGTTGGTCGGCGGCGCGGCTTGACTGGTACAAGGCGCAAGGCTGCTTCACCGAGATTATCCGCTACCAAACACGGCTCTTCGTGCCGACGAGTGGCGGAGCGGGTATCCTTGCGCGATTTGGTTAGTAGTTGCAACGCATATTGCCAAATGGCAGTATAATAATTATATCATGCCATATGGAGAAATGCCATGCTGGCTCTGCAACCCGTTGATACTGCCGTTACTGCCTTCCGCCCGGATCCGATTACCCAGGACGAGGCCGCAGCCATGTTCCGGGCAGTCCTCAATTTGTTCGGCAAATGGGAGCTGACCGATGAGCAGGCGGCAACCCTGCTTGACATGCCGGTGCGTACTTACCGTCGCTGGAAGGCAGAAGGGCCGGGGCGTGTATCGCGCGATGGTCGTGCACGTCTCTCCAACTTCATGGGCATTCACAAGGCGCTGCGGCTCATCTTCTCGGAGGCAACGCGCGGCTATGCCTGGATCAAGGCGGCCAACGATGCGTTCGTTGGATGCAGTGCGCTGGACGTGATGCTCGGTGGCGAACTCACCGATATCATGCGGGTGCGTCGCTACCTCGACGCGACGCGTGGTGGTTGGTGAGCGGATCGGCGGATATCCCGGTTTCTCGAGTTGAGTGGAAGGGCGCTGTTCGGATCATCCGCAGCGCCTTTCCGCCAATCGACCTGTTCGAGGACATCGCTGATCCAGCCGACTGGTCGCTGCTGATCTCGGCAGAGCAGAAGACAAATCCCCGCATTATGGCCACGATTGGCAATCTCGACCTAGTTCCGGTCGACCGCCGCGTCGGGGGCAATGGCGCCTCCTACCTCATGGCGCCCTTCACCCATGTCAGCACTGACCGCCCAAGCCGCTTTACCGATGGCAGCTACGGCGTGCTCTACGTCGGAGACCGTTTTGAAACCGCACTGTTCGAAACGATCCACCACCATGCCCGCTTCATGGCGCGAACCAAAGAAGCCCCTGGCTGGACCTCCCAGTTTCGGGAAATCATCATGTCAGTCGATGCCGACTTGCATGATGTCCGGCCCTTGGCAGTGGAGCCAGTTCCAGCGCTGGATCCCGAAAGCCACGCGGAATCACAAGTTATCGCTGCGAACCTCAGGGCAGTGGGTTCGAACGGGATTGCCTACCCGAGCATCCGGAACCCGGGTGGGGAATGTGTCGCGCTCTTCTACCCGGATTGTGCATCAAATCCCCTGCAGGGGCGCCACCTCGACTATCACTGGGATGGCAAGCGCGTTGACCTCCTCCGCGATGCCGGATCGGGAGCCGTTTTCCGTATCGTCGACTTACACAACGATTCTATGTGACCGCATAAGCCGAGTTAACGGCGAAGTGATGTGGATATCCAAGCGCAGTAGACGAGCGGCAGTATTATGCCTGCGCACCAGCTTTCACCAGTTCATGAAGCGCTTTATCCGGCGAAATCGGACCCTTGTAGAGCGGGCTACATGGTGTCTCCGCTAGCTTGGCCGAGATCGCCAAGAGGTCATCATCATCGCCCTTTTCATAAGCATAGGCGGCCAGCCAGAACTCGGCTTGTCGAACAAACTCAGTGAGGATGCCCACGACGCTCCGGTTCGCAGTCTTTGCGTACTGCACCTTGTCCATCCGCCAGACTTCCTGCGCAATGAATTCACTTGGCACGCCATGTTCTTTCAGAACCAGCGCCAATTGTGCCGGAAATCTGCGAGCAAGCGTCGCCGATGGAGCCAAAGGCATAAGCACGGGAAGCAGTGTACGCTCGGAAATCAGTAAAGCTACCTGCGGCTTCCAGAACAGGACCGTCGCATACCAGTTGCCGAGCGCGGTATCGCATTGCCCAGGCGCAACGATTTCCGGTTTGATCCGATCAAGCAGCTTCTTGGTACAATGGAGGTGAAACATCGCATGTTAGCATAGCGTTCGCAGCCAAGCACGTCCACTAACGTGCCGGCCTGATCGAGGGATTGGGGTAATACCGACTGGCACAGCGGTCGTTCCCTGCTTAGCATTCAAGTCATACGAAGCGATCGTTGATTTATTTCGATTCCAACCAGCAAGAGTGACTGGCTTTGGGACATTCCTGCCGATCACTAATGTTACCGGGAACGACAGGGTGCGCTGGAAGCGGTCATTCGTGAAAAGGCTAAGCTGGCCTCTGTGGAGGCTAGGTTTAGCCCAGTTGCTGAATGTCAGGGTTGGTCCTGAACACGCAGGCAATGACAACCGCAGCGCGGAGCTTTCGCTCTATCAGTTCGGGGGCACGTTCATTTTTTGCTGGGGGTGAAACGCTAGCTGTCATACAGAGCGTGATCGAGGATGCCCTCTCGCTTTGCGACAATCACTGGCACGAGGATCTGTCCGGCGACGTTCACGGCAGTTCGGCCCATGTCCAAAATAGGATCGATTGCCAACAACAGGCCGACACCCTCTAACGGAAGGCCGAGTGTCGAAAGTGTCAAGGTTAGCATGACCGTTGCACCTGTCACGCCTGCGGTGGCGGCAGAGCCTAGCACCGATACAAAAACGATCAGCACATAATCCAACGGGTTCAAAGTGATCCCGAAAAACTGCGCCACAAAAATGGCCGATAGTGCGGGATAGACCGCTGCGCAGCCATCCATCTTCGTCGTCGCTCCTACCGGCACGGCAAATGATGCATAAGATGCCGGCACGCCCAACTGCTCAGTCGTCACCGCTTCAGCTAACGGCAAAGCTGCGATGGATGAGCGCGAAACGAAGGCCAGTTGGATCGCAGGCCATGCCTTGCGGAAGTATGCTACAGGACCAAGACCATGCAGCTTTAGCAGCAGCGGATAGACGCAGAATAGAACGAGTGCCAGCCCGACATACAGCGCGATGGCAAACTGGCCGATGCTGGAAAGTGTGTCCCAGCCATACTTTACCACGGCATTGCCGATCAGCCCCGCAGTACCGATTGGGGCCAAGACAATAACCCAAGACAACAGCTTGCGAACGATCACCAGCAGCGTGTTCGCCCCTTTCAGGAAAGATTCGCCCGCTTCGCCTGTTTTCAGAGCGGCAAACCCAAATGCCAGACCGATCACAACCAGTTGCAACACGTTGAAGGAAATGCTCGTCTTGGCAGCATCGCCTGCAATCTCGGTGCTGGCCTGAATGCCGAAAATGTTCCCGGGGATCAGCCCTTTCAGGAAATCGAGCCAACTGCCCGCCGTTTCGGGCCGAGCGGCCAGCGTTGGCGATACGCCAGTGCCGATGCCGGGCTGGAAGATAAGCCCCAGTGCGATGCCGATGGACACGGCAATCAGCGAAGTGATGGCGAACCACAAGATCGTCTGTCCGGCCAGGCGCGCTGCATTGTTCAGGTCGCGCAGGCGGCCAATGGAGGCGATGATTGCGGCCAAAACCAGCGGTGCCACCAAAGCCTTCAGCAACTGGACAAAGCTCGATCCAACCAGTGCCAGCGTGAGCGCAAGGCCGTTGGGTTGCCCCGAAGCGGTGGGGCCAATCTGCCGTGCTGCAAGCCCGAGCGCCAACCCAAACACCAGACCGATCACGACCTGCAATCCGAAGCGGGAGCGGAATGATGCGCGTGAAGATCGTGTCATGGCTTCTTTCACAATTCTTGGGGTTCGAGGAGTTGTTACGCCCCGGTTTTGCCGCAAGATGCCATCACATGCCGAATACAGGCAATACGCGGGCTTAGCACATTCTGCGCCATCGATATGACCAACGCATCGTTCCGAACGGTGCCATCGCCCTCTACCAGATACTGACACGTTAAGTCCTGCAAGATGCGGGCGCGCACAAGCCTTGAGCGCTGGTGTTTCGGGGAACGAGGGGCAGATGATTTCGCATTGGCTGGGTGAGCTGCAATATCGGCTAGGCGCTACGCTGGACGCATCGGGAAAGATCATTCCCGATACGTCATGGAGCGCGCAGCTTCTTTCGTCGGACCGGTTGTGGATGCTGCTTGAAGGCACCCATGTTCTGACGCTGATGCTGTTTGCCGGCACGATCCTGTTTGTAGACTTGCGCTTGCTGGGCGTTGCCTTTCGCAATGTGCCTGTTTCACGCGTGGCCGATCAGGTGCTTCCGTGGACGGTTGGTGGCTTTGCTGTGCTGCTGATTACAGGCAGCTTGTTGTTCTTCTCTAATCCACTGGAATACTGGCACAACTTTGCTTTCCGGCTGAAGCTGGCCTTCTTGCTGGTGGCTGCCTTCAACATCTTCTGGTTTCACTTCCGTGTGCAGGCAAACCGGCCTGAATGGGACGAAGCCCCCCTGCCACCGCGCGCGGTGCGCGCTTCGGGCGCAACATCGATCGCGCTCTGGTTCGTGGTCATCTTTGCAGGCCGCTACATGGCCTATGACTGGACCAAATGCATGAACCCCGGTGCTTTCGTCGGAGCGGTTGCGCAGTGCGAGGTCTATGACGAAACTCTTGCCAGCATTGACGCGGAGATCGCACAATGAGCCTTTCTGTGAGTATAAATTTCCACGATCTTCTGCCCGTGATGCAAGGCCCGCTTGATCGCCTCGGCCAGATCGAATGGATCAAGGAGCTGAACCAGACGACCTGGCTCTTTGCCATTGTTGAAACCGTCCATCTTCTATCGATGGTGGTACTGGGCGGGGCCGTTTTGGTGCTCAACTTGCGACTGCTTGATGCCATCCTGACAGATGTGCCCAAAGCAACGGTAGAACGCGCCACGCGGCCCTGGTTGCGCGCGGGTATCATCGGGACAATCGGAACCGGCATCTACATGGGCGTAGCCACGGTCGTCACATTGTTGCCGAGCGCGGCGTTCTTTGTGAAAATGGTCGCATTGATTGCGGCTATCCTTCTTAGCACGGCGGTTTCGCGCCAGGTCCGCGCTGGCGAGACGAACCACAATGGCAATGCAGTCAGGCTAGCTGTTGCGGCTATCGCGCTTTGGCTTGTCGGCCTTATATTGTTTGCTTTGACCACTGCGCTTTCTTCCGGCGCTTTCCTTGTGGCCTTGGCAGGCTTTGCCTTGTTCGCCGCTTTTCTCGCGCGTTACCGCGTTGCCTACATCGGCTCACTCGTTGCCATCATCGTGCTGACTGTTGCCATCTCGATGAACAGCGAGGCGGATGCAGAATATCTGCCAGGCGTGCTCGCGGCTTCCCTTGGCCTTGCGGTGGCACTGGTTGCAGGCGTTTTCGAGGTTCGTCGCGAGAATGGGAAGCAATTGGGTGCAGGCCAACTTGCCGCTCTGTCTTCATCATTGGCATGGATTACAGTCGCAGCCGCTGGAAGATGGATTGGCTTCAGTTAAATAAAAATCCCTCGGAATTAAATGCACCCTTGTCATTTATGGCCGGGGTGCACTTTTTGTTTCAGATTTCTAAAATATTGAAAATGAATAATAAGCTTATGACTTTTCCTTTCTTTTGAGTTTCACGCACAAGGTTTAGGCGATCTCCATCACGATCAATTCTGATGGGGGTTAAATTGCGCATTAACATCGGTTCTATTGTCAAGTCGCGCCACTTTAAAGCACTGGCGCTGTCAACATCGCTTGTGGCGATCATGCCTGGAGCCAGCGCCTTGGCCCAGCAGGCTCCTGCAACAACACCTGCCGCTACGCCTAAACTCGATAAGGCCCGAATCGATGCGCTTCTCTCCACGCCGGACAAGGTTGTCTTCATCGACGTTCGCCGCGCTGACGAGATCAGCGCACTTGGCGGGCTTCCGGTTTTCCTGAACATCCAGATCAGCGAGCTTGATCGCTTTCTTGCCTTCATCCCGCGTGACCGCCAGGTCGTGACGGTTTCGAACCATGCTGGCCGGGCGGCCAAGGCCGGAGCACTGCTGGCTGCCAAGGGTTTCAACGTGGTCGGTGTTGTCGGTGTTGAAGATTACGCGGCTGAAGGCGGTTCGCTTTACGGGCAAAAAATTGTCACGCCCGAAATCGCGGGTGTTTTTGCTGCTGGCACGCGCGTTGAAGTGGTCCGCGAAGGCTTTGAAGGCACCGAAGGCCCGATTGCGCTGGCTGACGGATCGATCCTGTTCACCGAAAACCGTGCGGATCGCATTGTAAAGCTTGGCCTTGATGGCTCGGTTTCAACCTATCTTGAAAAGACGGGCGGCGCCAATGCCCTGGCACTTTCGGCCAAGGGAGAATTGCTGGCCGTACAAACAGCGCCATCGGCCATTGCAGTGCTTCAGCCTGCCAAGAAAGTGCTGGCCGACAAGTTTGAAGGCAAACCGTTGGGCCGTCCAAATGACTTCGCACTGGCGCGCAATGGCAATATCTATTTCTCTGATCCGGGCGCCAATCCTGCCCCCGGTGCCGCTGCGCCGGTAACGCCGCCCAAGACGGGGTTCTACTGGCTCGACAAGAAGGGCAAGGTTCACCTGATCGCAGATGACATTCGTCGTCCGAACGGTGTCGCGCTCAGCGCCGATGAGAAGACTGTCTATGTCGCCAACACGCAGGGTGAGTATTTGCTCGCATGGACGGCCAATGCGGATGGCAGCCTGAGCGCACGCCGCGACTTTGCCAAGCTTGCAGGCTTCAAGACTACGCCCACCGGTCCAACCAGCGGCGCAGATGGCATCGTCGTTGATAAGGACGGGCGCGTGTTCGTAACCAGCACGGTGGGGATCGAAATATTCTCACCCGAAGGTCAGCCGCTTGGCGTGATCAAGCTTCCCAAACAGCCGCAGAACCTGGCCTTTGGCGGCAAGGATCATTCGCATCTCTACGCGGTCGGTCGCGGCTCTGCCTATCGCATCGCGACACTGACCAAGGGCGTCGACCGCCCCGGCAAGTGACCAGAACAAAAGATTTCAGGGAATTTTGACAGATGCGTAGTGTTTCCATCCGCACGCAGGCGCTGACCGCAGCCCTGCTCCTCACCACTGCTTCTGCCGCTTATGCGCAAGAAGCACCGGCAGCCGCCTTAGATGCAGCAGACGCCGCTGCCTTTGATGATGCCGGAGGCATCGTCGTCACTGCCCGTAACCGGGAAGAGGACATCAATGATGTTCCGATCCCGATCACTGTGCTGAGCGGCGAGACAATCGCCCAGCAGCGCGTATTCACCATTGCCGACCTGACCCAGCGCGCGCCGGGTCTTACGGCTACTACGCCCAATGCACGCCGCACCGGCGTGTCGCTACGCGGCATTGGCAAGACCAGCGGCAATGACAACATGGAAGCCGCCGTTGGCACAATCGTCGACGACGTGTTCCTTGGCCACGTAGGGATGAGCTATCAGGACTTTACCGACCTGCAGCAGGTGGAAATTCTGCGCGGTCCACAGGGCACGTTGCTGGGCAAGAACACGTCTCTGGGCGTCATCAAGTACACGACCAAGGCACCAAGCTTCGATCCCGAAGGCACACTGGATCTGGAAAAGGGTTTCACGCGTAAGGCGTTCAAGGCGCGCGGAAGCTACTCCGCCGGGATCATTGACGATCTGCTTGCCGTTCGGGCCTCGTTCTTCCTCGACAAGCAGGATGGCGATATCCTCAACGTCAATCCTGCGCGCGGCGGACGCTGGCATGAGCGCAACCGGTGGGGCGGGCGTGTGCAGTTGCTGTTCAAGCCTTCGGACAGCTTCTCCATCAAGATCAACGCCGACAGCGCCGAAACAAACGAGAATTCGAACACCAAACCCTTCACCATCGATCCGCTCACGCTTGACGACGGTTCGGTGCGCGGCACCACCTATTCCACGCGCCTTGCCCGCAATTACTTCGGCGGCTATGTGCCGATCATCGGTTCGCTGACGACCATCGATATGGATCAGGCAGAACCGCTGATCACACAGAACAGCGGCGTCTCCGTAGTGGCTGATTGGGATGTGGGGCCGGTCCAGATCAAGTCGATCTCGGCATACCGCAAGCTGCACTTCGATGCGAAGAACGATAGCGAGCAGACCCGCTTTGCCATTGCGCGCGGCGGTACGCTAGTTGATACCGAGCAACTCTCGCAGGAATTTCGTGTCAGCGGAAATCTGACCGATGCCCTGCACTTCCAGGCCGGTCTTTACCTGTTCAAGATCGATACCGAAACGACCAGCCGTAACCTGTTCGGCAGGGATGCTGGCGCATTCTATGCCACCAATGCGCAATACAATACGCTGAACACGGCAGCGAACCTGCCCTTTCTGCGCGCGTCACTGGAAAACGTCTTTTCGACCACATACCAGAACCCTGTTTCCGAAAGTCAGGCTGTGTTCGCGCAGGCGGACTGGAAGCTGACTGACCGTCTGACCGTGACCGGCGGCCTACGTTATACTTGGGAGCAGAAGGACAGCATCACGACCCGCGGGGCAACCTTTGTTAATGGATCACCGCTGGTTTCCACCGGCAATGCCACTGCCGATGCGATCCGCACCGCTCAGCTTGGCGCAGCCTATACCGATTTGCTTGGCACACCGATCCGTGACGGCTCCGTTTCCTGGTTGATCAACCCCAGTTACAAGCTGGCGGACGAGGTGCTGCTCTATGCCTCGGCCAGCGGCGGCGGTAAATCGGGCGCGGTGGCGTTCCTCAACGATGGCACGCGCGCCAATGTCCTTCCGGAACGCACGACCGACTTCGAATTGGGCGTAAAGGGCGCGTTCTTTGACAACGCGCTGCAGCTCAATGTGAACCTCTATTACACGAAGGTCCGCGACTACCAGAACGTCACCAGCTTCGCCGATGCGGCATCGCCGACCGGATTTAGCTCGCGCTTGGGCAATGTTCCGGCCCTGCGCGCACGGGGTGTGGAAGTGGACGGGCACCTGCGGGTCAGCGATGCACTCTCGTTCAATTTCGGCGGGGCCTACAATGACGCGGTCTACACCGACTGGTCGACGGCAACCTGCCCGCGCAACGTGCCAGCCACGACCGTCGTGTGCAATAACACCGGCAAGCAGATCGTTGGCGCGCCGAAGTGGAACGTGATCCTCGGCTTCAACTTTGATCAGCCGATCGGTGACAGCGGATTCACGCTGCGTCTGTTTGCCAACGACACCTGGCGCTCGTCGCACAACCTCGAACAGTTGCTTTCGCCCTATGGCTTCCAGCCATCGTATCACCTGACCGATGCCGGGATTGGTGTGGCCAAGGAACTGAACGGGGTCGAGACAGAGTTCAGCATTGTCGCCAAGAACCTGTTCGACACGCAGTACACCACCAGCGTCAACGATTTCAGCAACACGGCTCCGGTCGGCTACGACGGCATCGGTCCGCGCCGGTACGTGGGCGCCCTGTTGCGCGTCAAATACTGAAGGAGGGCAATATGTTGAACCGGAAGTCATTGATCGTCGCAGGTTCCGTCTCTGCGCTGGCAGGGGCTATCGCCCTGCCAGCGGCCAGTTGGGCGCACCATGCGTTTGCCGCCGAGTTTGATTCCTCAAAGCCGTTGGTCATCGACGGTGTCGTTACCAAAGTGCGTTTTGTGAATCCGCACAGCTGGATCTATCTCGACGTCAAGAACAAGGATGGCTCGGTCACCAATTGGGGCTTCGAGTTCGGCACTCCCACAGCCCTGCGCGCCAGCAATGTGACGCGTGACAACGTCCACGCGGGCGTGCCGATCCGTCTGGCCGGATACAAGAGCAAGAACGGCGGCCCCTTTGGTTATGCGACGACAGTTGTCCTGCCCGGCGGGCGCAAGGTGCAAACCGGCAGCGCGCCTGATGCTCCGCCACCACCATCGGGGAAGTGAGATGATCAGGCCTCTATTGACGGCCCTTGCGGTTTCAACTGCGCTGATCGTTCCGGTCGTTCCGGTCGTTGCGGTCAATGCTGCTCCAGCGAAGCCCGCTGTTCAATCCGTACCAGCAGCCCAATCCATCCCGCGACAGGCCGATGGCAAACCCGACTTTTCCGGCATTTGGCAGGTACTCGGTGAAGCGGACTATGATCTGGAGCCTCACGCCGGGCGGCGCGATGCTCCTCCCGGACCGGGGGTGATCGATACCGGCAAGATCCCCTACACGCCCGAAGCGCTGGAAACGCGCAAACGGAACTTCGCCGCGCGTGCCAAGGACGATCCGCGCCTGAAGTGCTGGGTTCTGGGGGTTCCGCGCGGAGTTTACTATCCTGCGCCATTCCAGATTTTCCAGCGCGCGCAGGATGTGACGCTGGTCCACCAGTTCGGCAACCAGGTGCGCACGATCCATACCGATGGGTCGCTGCACCCCGAAGAAGGGCACCAGGAACTGTTTCTTGGTGACAACCGGGCACGCTGGGACGGCGACACGCTGGTGGTCGATGTTGTCGATTTCAATGAGGAGACCTGGCTCGACCGGGCGGGTAACTTCCACGGTCCTGACCTGCACGTCACCGAACGCTGGACGTTCGTTGATGTCAATACGATCTCCTACAGTGCAACGCTGGAAGAATCCGGCATCTATACGCGCCCGTGGACAATCAACGTGCTGCTCCATCGCCGCCGCGACAAGGGCTTCCAGCTGATCGAGGACTATTGTTACGCGCTCGAATACGAGCAGTTCTATCCGCACAAGGAAGGCCAGTGATGAACCGAAAGACCGCATATGCCTGCGCGGCGCTGATCGCCGCCGTCATCGCTCCGGCTGCCAGCGCGCAGGAAGCTGCCGCCCCGGCCCAGCCACAACCCGCTGCTCCCGGCATCCGCTGGCAAAAGGAAGTGCCCGCCATCGCATCGGGAGAATGGACCGGAGCCCGCTTGGCTGATGGACAGCCCGATATCAGCGGCTTTTATTCCAACACCATTTCGAACCACAGCAACTTCACCGATCCGCAGGCCGGGCCTCCGGGCGAACCATCAGCCTCGGCAAAGCTGCCGCGTGACCAGCGCGCGCCAAGCCGCGTATCCGATCCGGGCGATGGGCAGATTCCCTATCTGACTCCGGCTCGGGCGCTTCAGGAAGATTTCGCCAAGAACTTCCCCAATCCGGTCAAGCCTCGCTACATTGAGCCTTTGGCGCGATGTGCACCGGCAGGCGTGCCCAAATCGTTCATGTGGCACGGTTTTGAAGTGCGGCAATATCCCGGCCACGTGGTGTTTCTGTTCGATTCCGGAACGCGCATCATCAAGCTTGATGGATCATCGCATCTTTCGCCCGACATCAAGCTGTGGAACGGGGATTCGCGCGGACATTGGGAAGGCAACACGCTGGTTGTTGATGTGCGCAACAACAACGGCAAGGCCCTATTCGGCCGTTACGGAGATTTCATGAGCGAGAATGCCACCGTGGCCGAGCGCATCGTGTTTGATCCATCAGGCCAGCGCTTCAACTATGTGGCAACCTTCACCGATCCGACAGTCTATTCACGCCCGTGGACGGCAACGATACCGGTGAGGCGCTATACAGTTGCCGATAAGCCGGACGGTTGGCACTTCGATGTGAAGCCCGCAAATCTTCCGGGCAAGCCATTGCAATATGAACACTACGAACGGATCTGTGCCGAAAACAACGGTCCGTTTGGTGGCGGCGCTGTGGGCGTGCCATCTGATGGCGCAGTGATTGATCGCTGAAACCGGGTCTGATCAGCAAATGACATAAGGGTGGGAAGCGCAATCGCTTCCCACCCTTATGTCGATTTGGCGCTTAGCCAAATTTGCGGGCAAGCGCAGATGCAACCGCATCTGCATCAGCAGGCTCAAGTGGCGCTTTGTAGACATTGACCATCTTGGCCACCGAATCTTTCCAGAACTGCGCGCCTTTGCCGCGTGGCTGGGTCGTGATGTATTCAAGTGAATGGCAGGTGGAACAGGCATTGACCACTGGCTCACCTTCGGCGTCGGCCAGTTCAACGGGCACACTTTCTTCCGGAAGCGCAAACGTCACAGGCTTTGCGGCCAATGCTGTTGAAAGCAGCGCGGCGGACGCGATCAATGCGATGGATGCTTTGCGCATTATGCTGCCTCCAGATGCATCGTTTCCACGGCGTTGTGCATATAACCAGCGGGTTGCCAGCGGGCTTCAAGCGGCTGCGCCTCGCCATCGGTGGTATAGGCGCGAACCTTGATCGCGTGCACACCTGCGGGCAGGGTTACGCCCAGACGCCATTCACGGAAGGAATAGCGCCCGGCATCCTCTCCCAATTTCGCATCCAGCCAGTTCTGCCCGCCATCGATAGACACCGCCAGTCGCGCAATGTTCGATCCGCCGCTGAATGCGATGCCACGCAATTCGGTCAAGCGCTCTGCCGCCACTTTGGCGCCATCTGTGTGGCTGGTGATGAACGAGCGGACGTTGAAACGGCCAATGGGTTTGGTCTTTTCAAGCTTCTGGCCGGGGACCAGGCAATTGCAGTCATTGTCGGGTATGCGGTATGCGGTCTTCATCCAGTAGCCATCGAACTGGGCATCCACGACGTTGATTTCGTTGAGGTGCTTCACCCAATATGTGCCGAAGTGGCCGGGCACGATCAGGCGCAGCGGATAGCCATTGAGGAACGGCAGGTCTGCGCCGTTCATCGCAAAGGCGACCAGCACTTCACCATCGCGCGCATGATCGAGGTCGAGCGCTTTGACGAAATCGGGGATGGTATCCAGCGGCGGATTGTCGAGCCCGTTGAAAGTCACCTGACGCGCGCCTTCACGCACGCCCGCCTTGTCGAGCAGTGCGCGCAGCGAAACGCCGCGCCAACGCGCATTGCCCATCGCCCCGTTGCCAAGCTGACCGCCACCCACGCGCGGGTTCACAAAGCCACGGCTGTTGCCCGAACATTGGTTGACCGCGACGATCTCGGTCACGGGAAAATCGCGCTTGAGGTTGGCGAGCGAAAGCTCCAGCGGCTTTTCCACGTGCCCGCCGATCGACAGGCGAAACCTGGCCGGATCGATTACGGTCGGCAAACCGGACAAGTGATAGCGCACAAAGAACGCATCGTTGGGCGTAATCAGCCCTTCGTTGAACACTTCGAACGGCGTTTCCAGCTGTGGTGGGCGTGATGTCAGCAAGATCATCGGACGCTTTTGCGGCATTTTCACCAGAGGCCGCGTGCCATTGCCAAAGCGCAAAGTGACCGATTTGGCTGCACCCAGTGCGGGACCAGCCAGCAACGACAGGCCTGCTCCTGAAATAAAGTGCCGACGATCGAACGTGGTCATGTCGTCTCCTGAAGAATATCGCACATCCGCCCGCCGGAAAAAGCGCGTAGCGGCAATGAACTAGCATGAGCAGCTACATGCGTCATCGCTTCGGCAAAGTGGATATCCGGACGATCAACGAAATCGGCGATTTCCAAAGGTAAGTCTCTGCGCGGTGCCCGCTTCTTGCCACTTAACACATCTGGATCCAGCTGCGGGGCCAACATGGCCACGAACTGGTAGGCATAGTTGCGGAGCAGGCTGCCCTTCTGCAACGCAATCTTGGTTGTGCCCGTGCCAAAGAAGGCGTCCGAACCTTTTACGACCTGCAATTCGTCCACGGGGCCGTTTTCAATGGCCATCTGTGCGATAATGCCAACGCCCGCTCCTAGGCGAACATATGTCTTGATCACATCGGCATCCATTGCACGGAGCCGCAAATCCGGCTCAAGCCCTGCTTGCTCGAAAGCTTCCTGAACACGAGAGCCCCCGGAAAATTCGGCATTATAGGTTATGATCGGAAAGCGCGCGATGTCAGTCAATGTTGGTGACGCAATCTCCAAGAGCGGGTGTCCTTTTGGAGCAATTGCCACGTGCCGCCAAGTAAAGCAGGGGTAAGTCTCGAGATGGGCGTTACCGTCGACCGCTTCCGTCGCGACGCCGATATCGGCTTCACCGCGCACCAGTGCGTCGACGACATAGCTTGGGCTGCCCTGCAGCAATTCCACTTCCACCTTGGGAAACAACTGGCCGAAGCGCAGTAACAGGCGCGGAAGCACATAGTTCGCCTGATTGTGCGTGGCCGCAATGATAAGCCGACCCTTATCTGCCTGCGAAAACTGGTCCGACAAACGCTTGAGGTTTTCAGCCTCTTGCAACAGCCGATCAATCACATGTGCGGCATTTTCCCCTGCCGGCGTCAGACCGACCAGACGTTTGCCGCGCCTGACAAAAATATCAACGCGAAGCTCGTTTTCCAATTCGCGGATCTGTTTGCTCACACCGGATTGCGACGTGAACAACTCGTTCGCAACCTTGGTCAGGTTGAGATCGTTCTTCACAGCTGATCGGATATAGCGCAATTGCTGAAAATTCATTCCTGCCCTCGCTTGCTCGCTGTGGCGAAGCATCCTGCGCAGGGTAGCAACCATCTCCACCTTATTAGTAGAGTTTAATCTGATTCGCAAGATAAAGTCTGGCAACAATCGCCAAACTGCATTTTGAAAGCGGTCAATTCTCCTAAGAAAACAACCATCCTGGCTTTGCACCTTGCGGCATGAGCATATGCCAAAGCGTGCCTTAGATTTATGCAAATGCCGGAATAAGACCCCCAGTTGGAAACTGCGCAACTCGGCGCGGCGGGCATGACGGGGTGTTTTCGTGAAACCAGTATCAATTCTGTTGGCCGCAGCTGCATTGGCTTCAACAGCCACCGCCACAAATGCATCGGGAGCAGCCGAAAGCTCTGCCGGCGCCCTCCCTCTCACCGAATTGATGGGGCATGTCTTTCAGCGCAATGCATTTCAACTGTGGGCGTGGACGGCGGTTGAAAGCAACGAAAGCGGAAATCATTCCGGAGAGCCAAAAACGGCTGAAGAATGGGAAGATGCAGAAAGCGATGCGCTGACCTTGCGCCAGCTTGCCAGCGTGCTGCGCAGCGCGCCCTATCGCGTTGACGACCCACGCTGGGACAAGTTGGCAAGCGATCTGCAGTCTGCGGCCACGGCCAGTGCGGAGGCAGCTGAACGTCACGATCTTGCAGGCCTCACCGCTGCGGGCGAAGCCATCAACGCCCGTTGCGTTGCCTGCCATTGGGCCTTTGCGCCTGATTTGGAAGCCGTGCCGCCGCCGGTTGATATGCCTTAAAGGTCGAAACGCATTTCGGCGAGCAAACGTCGCCCGGCCGAATACTGGAAAGCGCCGTTGGGCGCGACTTGCCAGCCATAGTCGTCAAACAGATTGGCAACTTGCAACCGCAACAAAGCCCGGGTTGATCCTAAGCGAAACCTGTAACGCATTCCCAGATCAATCGTTTCTCGCGGCGGAGCCAGCAGGCCATTGCTAGGATTGCCGATGCGCGATGACAGACCTTCGAGCCCCAAGTCAAAGGAAAGCGGACTCTTGCCGTTGCCCAACCGCCAATCCACGTTGGCGATGGTACGGCGGCGAACGGTGCCGACCGGACGTGGCCCGATGGCTCCGCTTTCCACCAATTCCCCACTGATCTGGCTATCGATCAAGACATTACCTAAAACCAGGGTCAGTCCGGGGCAGACAGTACCTGCCAAAGATATCTCGATGCCACGGTTTGAGGATGCCCCCAGATCACGATAGAGGAACTGGTCGTCCAAATTGTAATAGGGCTTGGTAATCTCGAACACGCCGCCCACCAGGGTAAGGCTCGGGCTTACCTTGTAGCGCAGCCCCAGATCGACTTGGCGGGTGCGGATCGCTGGCGGCACAGCACCTCGGTTGCTGGCATTGGCAGGTGCGACCGAGACTTCTTCGAACCCGCGAACATATCCGCCATAGATCGAGAGATCTGGTGAAACTGTGAATGACCCGGTTACGCTTCCGGTAACGGGTTGATCGCGCACCGAAGTGGTAAGCCCGGCGGAAATAAAGCGGATTGTCTTGTTATAGTGCGACTTTGATATAGCGAGATCGATGAGAAACCGACCCGCACGGGTCAGCGAATAGGCCAGCCCCAAAGTGCCTTGCCCGGAATTGTCGGTGTCGTCCGGTGGCAGAACGATATTCGGTCTTGGGCGCTCGTCAGCAAAGTTCAGACTGCTGGGGCCAAGGGCAACGCGCTGCACGCCCCCAAAGCGCCGTTTGCCAGTCCGCCCCCGTAAGCTGACGGTAAGGCGATGAGCCAGCGAGGCGTCGCCAAATGTGCGCACAAGGCGTGCTTCGCCCGACAAGGTTCGATCAAGATTGTTATCGTCAACGACCATCACCCGGTTGGCAACCGTGCCATCGCGCCGAAGATTTGCGAAGATATCGGTGAAATTCGCATCCACGCGACGTTCCGCGCGGAACAAACCTGCTTCGATCCGCCATGGTCCAACCGGAAGCTTAGCAACAATACCCATCAGTTCCTGGGAGTTGTCGCGATCGCTCCAGCTTTGCCCGATCATGGCGCGTCGTTGGATTTGAGGAGGCAGATAGTCGCCACCGGGGAAGATGGAGGGGGCAGCCTCGTCATCGTAAGTGCGGGTTTTGGCATAGAATGCTGTTACGCTGGCGTCCGCATATGGCCGCCAGCCTAACCCGCCCGACGCGATGTAGGATTTGAAGTTGCCGCCTTCATGTCTGTTCTGGCGTCGTATCGTGCCCCCAAGATATGCTCGCAATTCCGGGGTTAACGCAAATTGACTATCAACGCTGCCAAGCAACGACCCGAACTGGGCGCGCTCAAAACCGAGCGTTAACTGGTCAGCATCGCTGCCGGCGGACAATTCGTAATCCACGATGCCCGTCGGTGATGGGAACGGGTAGCCGAGCGCAGCTATGCCCACCCGCACGCGGTTGCCCCGGACCAAGCGGTTTGGCAGGCGATCAACCGGTGCGAAATACATCCCTTCGATGCGGGCATTTCCCGCATCGACCGGAGAAAAACCGCGAACGTCATCGGCACTGTAAAGGCCGACACGCTCATTGCCGACGGACTGGCCAAACGCATCGTTGGCGCTCGCGATGACATTATCGTCAACGCGCTGCGCAATGGCATGGTGTGGTGCACTTACTGCTAGCGCGAACACGCAGCCTGACACACCGCGCATCGATACGCGCCTTTTCAGCAACGAAACCCCCTCATCGCTCCGGTCACTTCACTTAAAAACCACGCTCGCGCGGGGAGGACAGGCGGTAGGAAGCCTTGGCTGGATCGTGAACGAACCCTTTGCCACATCCATGTTCCAAAAACGTATAAGCCGGAACGCGAGCGCCGCGTTATTGCCTCGGACATGCTTGTTCTCAATCCAGCAATATTGCATTGGAGGATTACCGGGGCCGTGCAGCCTCCCGGTCAAGCGCCCTTGCGCGCCCAAGCGTTGCTTCATTCTGTGGCCTGTTGGCCATGATGGAGCATGTTTTGACGAATCTTTCTCGAGTGCCGTCTGCAATCGCGTTGTTCGTGGCGCTCACGTCTGCGGCCCATGCCAAATCGCCAAAGTTACAGAGTGCGCTTGGCAATCCGGCAAAAGTCACCGTGAGCGGAAGCATGCGGCTGCGCTATGAGACACTGGCCGGACAGCCGCGCATCAACCTGCCACCCACCGACGATCAAATCGCGCTACGAACCACGCTGGCGGTCGAATACAAAGTGACGCGCAACTTGCGGATCGGCGCAGAAATGTTCGACAGCCGTGCTTGGCAGGCAGAGCCGGGCAGCGCAATCAGCGCAAATGATGTGAATACGCTGGAACTTGTCCAAGGTTATGTGGCCGTTGATCTGACACCGGCCAAAGGCACGAAACTGACGCTGGAGGCCGGGCGGTTCGTGCTCAACCTGGGCTCACGCAGGTTGATCGCAGCGGATGATTATCGCAACACAACCAATGGCTACACCGGCCTGCGCGCTGACTTGAAGACGCGTGACGGGACGAGCGCCACCCTGATCTACACTCTGCCGCAGATCCGCAGGCCTGACGATCAAACCTCGATTCTGGCAAACAAGTATGCGCTGGATACCGAGAGCTTTGACTTGCGCCTGTGGGGCGGGCTGGTGTGGCGACCAAAGACGATCGCCGGGGCCACCGCAGAAGCATCGTTCTTTCGCCTGCAAGAACGGGACAGCCCGTCACGGGCAACACGTGATCGCGATCTTCACACGATCGCCGCCCGGCTGATCCGCGAACCGCGTGAAGGCAATGCCGATTTCGAAATCGAAGGCGCATGGCAGTTTGGCGATGTGAGCGAAAATGTTCGTCCCGGCGCACGTACGTTCGATGTGGATGCCTGGTTCATCCATGCCGATGCCGGATATACCTTCCCGGGACCTGCTCGGCTGCGCCTTTCCATTGAATATGACCGTGCCAGTGGCGATGGCCCGGGTCGCAGCTATGGCCGCTTTGATACGCTGTTCTGGATGCGCCGTGCCGATTTCAGCCCGGCATGGGTCTTGGCGGCGATTGGCCGGAGCAACATCAACAGCCCCGGCGTTCGCGCCGAAGTGGCGCCCGGGAAACGTCTCGACGCTTTCGTATCTTACCGTCCGATGTGGCTGGCCGAACGCACCGATGCCTTTGCTTCGACCGGAGTGCGCGATACCACTGGCAAGGCCGGATCATTTGCCGGGCACCAATTGGAAGGTCGGATGCGTTACTGGGTCGTCCCGGGTTTCCTTCGCAGCGAAATCAACGCGTTGTGGCTGGCCAAAGGGCGCTTTCTGAAGACCGCACCCAATGCCCCGCGAACTGGCGACACAAGCTATGTCAGCACTGCCTTGATCGCGACGTTCTAAATCGCCGACAATCCCACACCGGCAAGCGCACAAATCCCCAGCACGGGTAGGATGCCGAGGCGGAAGCGGAAGATCATCACTGTGGCAGCGGCGGCGATGATCCCGATGCGCCAGTCGAAGCTGCCAAGGACCGGAAGCGCAAGCGACAGCGGGCCAAGTGCAAACGGCGCCGTGGCAGTAAACAGCACGTGGATGGCAAACCACAGCGTCAGATTGGCGATCACCCCGACGATTGCGGCTGTGATTGCGGCAAGTCCGCCTTTCAATCGCTGCGCATTTTCCAACCGTTCGAGCCAAGGCGCAAAGGCGAATATCCACATGAAGCACGGCACGAACGTAACCCATGTAGTCAAGGCTGCACCGAGCAAACCGGCCACCATCGGTGAGAACGGTGCAGGCGCGCGGAAAGCGCCGAGATAGCCCACAAACTGCGTGACCATGATTAGAGGACCGGGCGTTGATTCGGCAAGGCCAAGCCCATCTGCCATTTCACCCGGACGCAGCCAGCCGAAGTTATCGACCGCCTGCTGCGCCATGTAAGACAGCACGGCATAAGCCCCGCCGAAGGTGACCACTGCCAGCTTTGAAAAGAACAGGCCGATTTTCCACAACACATGGTCTGGCCCAAGCGTGCTGAACACCGCGATCAGCGGCAGGCTCCACAATGTCAGCCCAACGATGGTGCTGCGGATAGTTCCTGCCCATGGGCGCGGTGTGGTTATGGTTGCCGAATTTGCGGGCTTGAGCGCCAGCAAATCAGGCCGGGTGGCGGCGACGACCATTCCCAGCGCTCCTGCTCCAAACACCACAAGCGGAAACGGCAGGGCGAAGAATACCAGCGCAACGAAAGCTGCCAGAGCCAACGCCTTTTTGAACGGCGTTTGCAAGGATCGTCCCGCGATCCGCCACAGGGCTTGGGCAACAATCGCCAGTGTTGCCGCCTTGATCCCGAGGAACAGTTGCGCCAACCAATCAAGGTCTGCTGCCAGCGCATAAAGCACCGATAGCACAAAGATCACCAGCGCGCCGGGCAGGATGAACAGCAGGCCCATGGCCAGACCACCACGTGTGCCGTGCAACTTCCAGCCGATCCATGTCGCCAGCTGCTGCGCTTCAGGGCCTGGCAATAGGTGGCAGAAGTTCAGCGCGTGAAGATATTGCTCCTCGCTCACCCATCCGCGCTGCTCCACAATCTCGCGGTGCATCAGCGCGATCTGGCCGGCAGGACCGCCAAAACTCAGGCAGCCGATCCGAGCAGAGACCCGCAACAGTTCGGCGAATGTTGGCGGGGAAGCGATGTTCGAATTCATGTCCTGGCCCAATACCCGTTGCTCGCAAAAGCGAGCGTTACAGGCAACGCTTGGGCCGATTGCGCAACACGGGGAAGAACCCGCATTGTCAGGCGCGGCCTGCCGGGAGGTTGCTTTGCCCCGGTCTGTTGCATCCACCTTATCGCCTTCAAGATCGCCTGAAAAGCGGGCGTTTGCGCAGCCATACCGGCCATCTACCAACTGTTGCAGATTAATGTCTACTCATTTGGTCGAATATTAGCATCATTCTGGCGCAAGGCTATTGTCTACCCTTAGGGTTGAGTTAGATTTTGCCATCGTCGGGACGTAATCCGAGTCGACCGGCAAGCGACCAGAAGGAAGCATGCATAATGGCCAACACCGATAGATTTTCGTCCGAACAATCACCCCTCATCCTGCTCGTCCCAGGCTTGCACAACAGTGGCCCCAACCACTGGCAAAGTCACTGGCAGGCCGAGATTTCAGGCAGCCGCCGGGTTGAACTGGGCATGTGGGATAACCCGCATCGCAACACTTGGGTCAACCAACTCAACCTCGCGATCCATCGCGCAGAACGTCCGGTCATCCTCGTCGCGCATAGCGTTGGTTGCCATGCCGTTGCATGGTGGGCCGAATATGAGCAGCCGGGTGCAGACAGTCCGGTGGTCGGTGCCTTGCTGGTGGCTCCGCCTGAGGTTGAGGGGCGCGAAGTTGATACCCGGTTGCAGCGCTTTGCGCCTTTGGTGGGAAGTCGGTTACCATTCAAAAGTATCGTCGCAGCCAGTCAGAACGATCCCTATTCCAGCTTTGGCCAGTCCAAGCGCACGGCCCGCAAGTGGGGCAGCCGCTTGATCGATGCCGGGCCAATCGGCCACATCAACGCCGAATCCGGCATCGCCAACTGGCCTTACGGCAAATACCTGCTCAACCATCTGATTGCCGAAACAAACCAAAAGCGACTGTCTTACGACGACGCGAAGTCAGCCAAATCTTTCATGGCCCCACAAGACCATTATGAAGGTTTGGGGCGATGAGAGCGCAAAGCGTTCTCGATACAATCGGCCTCACGCCCCACATCCGGTTGGAGCGGTTGTTTCCCGAGTCAGACGTGTGGATCAAGTCCGAACGCAGCAATCCCGGCGGATCGATCAAAGATCGAATTGCGTTGGCGATGATCGAAGCGGCCGAAGCTAGCGGTGTTCTGCAACCTGGCGGTACGATTATTGAAGCGACGTCTGGCAATACCGGCGTCGGGCTTGCCCTCGTTGCAGCGGTAAAGGGTTACAAGCTCGTGCTTGTCATGCCGGAATCCATGTCGATTGAACGGCGACGGTTGATGCTGGCTTATGGCGCAAGCTTTGATCTGACACCGCGCGAGAAGGGTATGAAAGGTGCGATCGAGCGCGCACTTGAATTGCTTGAGGAAATTCCGGGCGCATGGATGCCACAGCAGTTTGATAACCCTGCAAACATCGAAGCGCATGTCCGCACGACAGCTCAGGAAATTCTGAAAGACTTTCAGGATGCCCCTATTGATGCGCTGATTACTGGTGTCGGCACTGGCGGTCATATCACCGGCGTTGCGCAAGTCCTGAAACAGGCTTGGCCGAAGTTAAAGGTCTTTGCAGTCGAGCCTACGCTCTCGCCGGTCATTAGCGGAGGCCAAGCAGCACCGCATCCCATTCAAGGCATTGGAGCGGGATTCATACCCTCCAACCTGCATACAGAATGGTTGGATGATGTGCTGCAGGTCGATCCCGCAGACGCGAAAGCATGGGCCCTTCGCTCCGCGCGCGTAGAGGGTCTGCTTGTCGGAATTTCCTCTGGCGCGACTTTAGCGGCGATCAGTCAGGCATTGCCCAAGTTGCACAGCGGCAGCCGCGTGCTTGGTTTCAACTATGACACAGGAGAGCGCTATCTCTCCGTTCCAGACTTTCTACCAATTGAGTAGACAATAAAGCTGGACTTTATCGCGAAGCAGGATAAGTTTGATGTCTATCATATTGGTTGAGATTAAGTGGGGTGCATCACCAAGGGGGCTACGATGACCGCTAAGAATGATGAGTTGCCGCTGGACCCTGAGCGAGCGCGGCAGCTTGAAGAAAGCGTCGCGAGCGTGCGCGAAGCTCTGACGGGGCTTCGTTATGGGACCATAGCATTGACCATCCACGAAGGGCGGGTGGTCCAGATTGACGTGACCGAGAAGCGGCGACTCAAGCCAAGCTGATCAGTTCACGACCGAATTTAAAAAGACAAACATTCACCGCACCGCTGACCGGACCACCGGAGGCATTGTTCGGGCAAATCCATGAGGCCAGACAATGAATCTCCGTATCCTGCTCACCGCAGGGGTAGCGCCCCTTGCTTTGATTTCAAGCGCCGCATTTGCGGCTGAAGCGCCGGTTGAAGCACCCGCTGCTGCTATCGCCGAAGACGCCCAGGCTGCTCCTGCCGATGCAGATGCCGCACCCGAAGGCCAGGGCGGAGAAATCCTCGTCACTGCGCGTCGCCGCTCGGAAAACGTCCAGCAAGTGCCCATCGCGATGTCGGTTGTCGGTGGTGAACGCCTTGCCGCGCAGGGCACGTTCAACATTTCCAAGCTGACGCAACTGCAGCCCACGTTGCAGTTCTACTCGCAGAACCCGCGCAACACTTTCATCAACATTCGCGGCATCGGCGCGCCGTTCGGCCTGACCAACGATGGCTTTGAACAGGGCGTCGGGATTTATATTGACGATGTCTATTACAACCGCATTGCCTCGGCCACGCTCGACTTCGTAGACGTTGATCGCATCGAAACGCTGCGCGGCCCGCAAGGCACGCTTTATGGCAAGAACACGACCTCGGGCGCAATTAATATCACCACCTCTGCGCCCAGCTTTGACCTGAGCGGCAAAGCCGAAGTTTCGCTCGGCAACCTCAATTTCAAGCAGGGCAAGGCGACGATTTCGGGGCCGCTGTCTGATACGGTGGCTGCGCGTATCAGCGGTTCAACCACCAGCCGCCGTGGCACAATCTACAACCTTGCGACCAACACCTACATCCAGTCGGTCGACAACATCGGCCTGCGCGGTGCCCTGCTGTGGAAGCCGACGGCGGACTTAAACGTGACCGTATCAGGCGACTGGAACCTGCAGGACCCGATCTGCTGCGCTTTGCCATTCGTCCGCTATGGCCAGACGCAGCGCGCGGCCAATCGCCAGTTGCCAGCACTGCTCACATACTTCCCCGGCTATCCCCGCGCCGACTATCCGCTGCCCAATGTCGATCCCTATGACCGACTGACGGACGTGGATGCGCAGCTTACTGCGCGCAACGAGCACGGCGGCCTTTCGGCGCGCGCGGTGTGGGATCTGGACGAGAGCAACACGCTGATCTCGATCACCGCATGGCGTTACTGGGATTGGGGCCCGGCGAACGATCGCGATTACACCGGCCTTGCGGTTTATACCAAGGTCAACAACCCGACCAAGCAGAGCCAGTACACGCAGGAATTCCGCTTCAATCACAAGGGCAACGGCTATGACTTTGTGCTCGGGCTGTTCGGCTTCCACCAGAAAATCCGCACCAGCGGCATTCAGGAAACCGGCCTTGCCGCCAGCAAATGGCTGCTCAACCCGACCAACGCTCTGTCGAATAACCCCAACGTCTTGAACCGCCTGACGGCGGTGAATGACATCCGGCTCGACAACACCAGTCTTGCCGCCTTCGGCAAGGTCAACTGGGACGTAACCGACCGCTTTACCGTGTCACCAGGCATCCGCGTCAATTACGACAAGAAGAAGGGCCTGTATGACTCGGTCGTCACCGGCACTGCTTCCGATGGCACACGCCAGGTTGTCTCGCCAACGCCGGGCTCGCCTTACTACAACGATCCGTGGACCGTTCAGCAGCGCGGCGTGCAGGCATCTCAGTTCTTCGAGCCGGAATTCAGCGCGTGGAACCTCTCGTATGACTTGAACTTGCGCTACAAAGTCACTGACGATGTCAATGTTTACGCGACTTACGCGCGCTCGTTCAAAACCGGCGGGATCAACCTGAACGGCGTTCCGGCAGATGCCAATGGCGTACCGATTGCGTCTGCCTTCACGATCAAGCCTGAAAAGGTCGATCATTTCGAAGCGGGCATCAAAACCCAGTTCTGGGACCGCAAGGCAACCTTCAACCTCACCGGCTTCTGGACTGAGATCGAGAACTTCCAGGCTAGCGTCAGCAATGGCCAGCTTGGCACTGTGCGCGGCTATCTTGCCAATGCCGATCAAGTGCGGAGCCGGGGCTTTGAAGCGGACTTATCGGTCCGCCCGACCGAGCGTTTCAGCGCCTACGTCAACGGTGCTTACACCGACGCCACCTTCACCAGCTTCTGCGATGCACCGCCGCCGCCAGAGCTTTCAGGCGGATCAAGCACCGGCATCGTCGTGACCGGCAAATGCACTTACACCGGCACGATCAGCGCACCGGGCACTGCAGGCGGCGTCAGCCCGCCGTTTGTTGATGTATCGGGCGCCGTTCTGCCGGGCGTATCGAAATGGGCCGCATCATGGGGTGCCGAAGCCAATCTGCCATCGGCGCTGTTCGGCGAAGATGGCCAGTATTACTTCGGCTATGATGCCAGCTACCGTTCAAGCTGGTCATCCAACCCGTCGCCATCGATCTACACCAACGTCGATGGCTATTCGATCCACAACTTCCGCGCAGGCTTCCGCACCGACCGGTTCGATGTATTCGGTTGGGTGCGCAACGCATTCGACCAGAACTACATCGAATTGCTCTTGGCTGGCACCGGCGGTAATACTGGCCTGGTTGCGGGACAGGTTGGTGATCCCCGTACCTTCGGCGGAACGATCAAGTTCTCGTTCTAAGCCGACAGCGGGCCGGATTGTGCATGTCGATCCGGTCCGCTGCTTTGACGAAAGACCCGATGAAACAGAAGACTGCCCTGATCATCCGGCACGTTCCCTACGAAGGGGTTGCCGGGTTCCGCGATCCGATTGAAGCTGCTGGCTATCAGGTGGATCGCGTCGATGTCAGCGATCCCGGTTTTTCCGAAATCGATCTTTGCCATCATGATCTCTTGATCATGATGGGCGGTCCGATGGGCGTCTACGAACAGGACCAGCACCCCTGGATCTCGTGTCAGTTGCGCCGCTTGGCCAAGCGTCTTGAAGCGGACCGGCCAACGCTTGGCGTATGCTTCGGCGCGCAAATGATAGCCGCAGCTTTGGGTGCTCGTGTCTATGCCGGCCCTGCCAAGGAAGTCGGCTTCCACCCGGTGCGTATCCACGACAATGCCGTTGATGGGCCATTGCGGCATCTTGTCGATGTGCCGGTGCTGCATTGGCATGGCGACACGTTCGATCTGCCGGACGGGGTTGAATTGCTGGCCTCCAGCCATGTTTATGATCACCAAGCCTTTCGGCGCGGCGCAAACCTTCTTGCGCTTCAGTTCCACGCTGAAATGGGTCTCGACGAACGGTTCAACGCCTGGATTGAAGAGTGGCCTGAATCCGTTATCGAAGCAGGTGGCACCGAACGCGATCTGTGTGCAGCTCATGAACAGCTCGGCCCAACCGCCGTAGCAGCGGGACAGGCAATGATTGCCGATTGGCTTGAAGGCATAGATCAGGCAAATCGTGCCAAGCCCTCCACACTGCCCTTATTCCAGAAAGCCTAACTATGTTTCCGCTTCCAGAGCTGACTCTTGAACATGTTCAGGCAATACTTCCCTTCATCGCCGTAGGATTCTTTGCGCAACTAATCGATGGTGCACTAGGAATGGCGTTTGGCGTGCTGACGAATACGCTGCTCGTGAGTGTGATGGGGCTTGCCCCCGCGCGCGCTTCAGCCAGTGTGCATCTGGTTGAGAGCTTTACCACGGCAGCCTCCGCAATCAGTCACGTCTTGCACAAAAACGTGAACTGGCGGCTATTTGCCCGCCTCGCCATTCCCGGAATGATTGGTGGTGTCGGCGGCGCCTACCTCCTCACAAATATTGACGGCGACGTGATCAAGCCGTTCATCATGGCCTATTTATCGGGCATCGGGTTCTATCTGCTGTGGCGTGCTTGGGAAATGGACCATGGCCACGAACACAAGGCTGCCAAAGTTGTCGAACCCTTGGGTCTTGTTGGCGGATTTCTGGATGCTGTGGGCGGCGGCGGTTGGGGGCCGGTGGTAACTTCAAACCTGCTGGTTCAAGGGACCGAGCCGCGCACAACCATCGGCACCGTCAACACAGCCGAGTTCTTTCTCACCACAACAATCTCGATCACCTTCATCCTGACGCTTGGCCTGCAGGCGTTCACAATCGCCGCTGTCGGATTGATCATAGGTGGTCTTTTGGCTGCACCGCTCGGAGCCGTTATAGCAAAAAGGATTTCGGCAAAGCGGCTCATGGCGATGGTTGGCGTGCTGTTGACCGCAACAAGCCTGTTCAGTTTGTATAGGGCTTTGGCGTAAAGGCGTTTGGATAGGCCCGAAAATGGGGCCTATCGCATGGACTGTAGCTGCGACACAGCCAGACTTCATGTCGATCAGAACTGAGCTGGATTTCCAGTTCCACAAACCGACATTACGAACCGAGGTTCTGACCTTCGCAAAGCTGGCACTTACTGACATCATTGCTGCGTTCGCAAGGACCGGTTTTGGTCGGATTGATATCTGAAGCTGGCGGTTCCTCGTGTTATGAGACTTGATCGGCCACGCCTGACACCGGCACATTGCGAAAGGCAACGCCGAGCAACCGTAAATCTAAGAACAGGATCGTGCCTGCGAACACCATTAGTGTCAGCACGTGCGTACCTTCGATCAGCATCCACAGCCGTTCCAACGAAAGGAACCGCGCGCTCCACGACGTGTCAGGCACGAGCGTCTATGTTCGCTCCGAGTCGATACTGCTTCTCTGCAAGCCAGTGCGAAATCATGGTCCCGTCGATCCCCGATATGGGTCGCTTCAGCAATAGCAAAATGCGCGGATGGTGAGGCTCGGAACGATGGCTTTCTGATAACGATGGGATCGCAGGTTCTAAGGCGCTGAACGCATAAGCTTGCGCCAGATGATTGGATGTTTCGCCTGTAACCGGCGCTATCACGCGGGCAGTTCGAGTGGGGGATCGAAAATGCGTGGGCCGATCATCGTGGCGGGACTTGTGGCGGGCGTGCTTGCCCAGCCTTTATGGGCTGCCGCAGCGGAGCCTGAGAATTCAGTAGCGGAGGCGGACGACGCAGGCTTTGCGGATAGCGATCCGATTGTGGTGTTCGGGCGCGGTGAGGTGCAGATTGGCGAGGCTCGCGCGGCCAGTGAAGGCGTGATCGCGGGGGGCGACCTGCTTGTTCGTCCCTTGCTTAAGGTATCCGAACTGCTTGAAGCGGTGCCCGGCATGGTTGCCGCACAGCACTCGGGCAGCGGTAAAGCCAACCAGTATTTCCTGCGCGGGTTCAACCTCGATCACGGCAGTGACTTCACGACCTATATCGATGACGTGCAGATAAACCTGCGCACGCATGGCCACGGGCAGGGCTATCTCGATCTGAACGGCCTGATCCCTGAAATCGTGGCGCGCGAGACTTTCCGCAAAGGGCCATATCGCGCAGACGGTGGCGATTTCGCTTTGGCAGGCGCGGCATACATGACCACGCTCGATGGGTTTGACCGGCCTTGGGTCGCAGCAGAAGGCGGCGCTTTCGGCTGGCGGCGCATCGCGACAGGGGGTACGATCGGCACTGGCGATGGACGCCTGACCGGTGCCGTGCAGATGAAATCCTATGACGGCCCGTGGCAGGAGCCTGAACGGCTTCGCCATTACGCCGGCTTTGCGCGATGGACAGCGCCGCTTGGTAGCACCACCCTCGCGCTCAGCGCTCATGGCTATCACGCAAGCTGGCGACCAACCGAGCAGATCCCCGAGCGGATCATTGGCAGCTCCCTGTGCGCGGATGTGTTCTGCTCACCCGATCCCACTGCAACTGGGCGAACCACACGATTCATCGCCAACGCCCAGCTTTCGGCCCCTTCATGGAAGATTAACACCTATGGCCAGGTTTACGACTGGTCGATGCTGTCGAACCCTACGTACGCGGATGCATCCGGTGCCAGCGCACAAATCCATCAGTTCGACCGGCGGTGGGTTTTCGGATTGAAGGGTGAGCGGAATTGGGACGTTTCACCGGGTATGAAATTCTCGCTCGGCACCGAAAATCGCCATGACGCGATCCAGAATGTCGGCGTCGGACAGGCGTCGTCCGGGCAATTTGTCGGCTCGTTCGGCTTTTATCGCGTGGCCGAAACGTCCGTATCGCTATGGGGCGAGGCCATTGCACAGCCCTTGGCGGGGCTTCGTATCACCGGCGGGTTGCGCGGCGATCATTACGTCGCGCGCGTGGCTGCCCGCGATCCTGAAGCACAAGCGCTGGGCGAAGGCAGTGCTTCGCAGTCGCTAGCGTCACCGAAGGTTTCCCTCGCTTGGACCCCACGCACATGGTTCGAGTTTTATGCCAACTGGGGTGAAGGATTCCACTCGAACGACGCACGCGGATCAGTTGCCGTGGCCGGGAAAGTGCCGCTTCTCGTACGCGGCAGGGGTAGAGAAGTCGGCGCAAGACTTCAGCAGGGGACGTTGACCTTCACCGCAACTCGCTGGTGGCTGAACGTGGCGAGCGAACTGCGTTTCGTTGGCGATTCAAACGCGGTCGAACCGTCCGGAGCGAGCAGCCGTCACGGATATGAACTCGTGGGCTTCTGGCGGCCTGCTCCCTGGATTGCGCTTGACGCAAGCTACACCGCCAGCCGCGCCCGTTACGATAACGGCGAGCACATTCCCAATGCCTTCGAAAGTGCCGCCGCGGGCGGTATATCGCTGGTCGGGGGAGGCTGGGAGGGGGCCTTGCGGGTTCGCCATCTCGGGCCGTCGCCGCTCGTCGAGGATAACAGCGTGCGGGACAAAGGCAGCACGGTAGTCAACCTGCGCGCTGCCCGCAGAATTGGCCGGTTCGACGTCTATGCCGAAGTGCTGAACCTCCTCAACAGCCGCGACAAGGACATCGCATATTACTACGAATCATACATTCCCGCATTCGACAGCGCCCCCGTCGAAGGTCGCCTCAGCCGTGTTGTGGAACCACGCAGTTTGCGGATCGGCGTCAAAGTGGGGCTCTGACTCTGCGACCTTCCGAAGTGTCAGATCACCATCATGTTGGGTGCTTAGTGAATTTTGCGATAGTCTAGGTATGGTAGTTCGGACGTAAGAGGTAGCCGCACGAAGGCTGGCTGATCTTTATATTTTGTCCTTGGATCAATGTTCCGGTCACCGCTTATGCGAGCAGTCTCCCGGTGGATAAACGACTGGTTTTGATGTGCACATTAAACATCGTGGAAAACCAGAAAGTTGGCGCCATTGGTCGTCCGGGGCACGCTGCAAAAAGTTCTGCAACATTTGCCATTTGGGTCCATCCCCTGCGGGTACTGACCCATACCACCCTAGAAGAATCGGTTTGGGGCGGAGCACATCCGTTCAAGCAGGGTGGCAGCGCGCGCGCTATGTTTGAAAATCGAAGATGAGCCATCACAGCCTGTGCTCATTCGAAATGCACCAGGCATCGGCTATCGACTGAGTTGCCTGTCATGGACTGAACGGTTCCGGCAAGAACCGAAGTACCATCTGTCGTTCCACCAATCGGGCATGTCCTGGTAGCGCTCCATATCACGTGAAGTCGCCATCTGATGCTGCTGAACGGACACCAAGTTTCGATGACCCGATCTGCAGCCTTGAAAGCCTAGAAGTCAAGCGCCGTCCGCCTTGATGATCAGAAATGTATCAGCGGCAAGTTTCGGCGCGAACGGACAATTCAGCGCCTACTGCCAAATGTCTTGAATTGGTCGGCATGAGCCGCATAGCCACCCCTGCGCATGCCTATCGGAGAGCGTTCTGCAGATGGTCAATGTGACCATAGGAGAACGATCATGGAGATGCCTCAATCAGAACTCAACGACGCCAAGCGCCCGGTTTGGAATGCCGGAAGGGCCGTGGGTGCAAAGCGGGCCCTGAAGCCGAAACAGATCTGGGAAATTCGTTTCTACCTCAACCAGCGCCGCCGCCTGCGTGATCGGGCGCTTTTCGATCTGGCGATCGACAGCAAGCTTCGGGGTTGTGACTTGGTGCAAATGAGGATCGGCGACCTTGTCAACGGCGGGCAGATACGGACGCGTGCAATCGTCATGCAGCGGAAAACAGGTCGGCCTGTTCAGTTCGAACTGCTGCCCGACGCTCGGACCAGCCTCTTGGCCTGGCTCGAACGCCGGGGTGGCACGGTGGACGATTATGTTTTCCCAAGTCGGGTGGACCGCAATGGCCATCTCAGCACTCGCCAGTATGCTCGGCTTGTCGACGAATGGGTGACTGGCGTCGGCTTGATGCGAAGCGATTATGGAACCCATTCGCTTCGCCGCACGAAGGCATCAATCATTTACCGGGCAACCGGCAACCTACGTGCTGTCCAAATTCTTCTCGGTCATAGCAAGATCGAGAATACGGTGCGTTATCTCGGGATCGACGTGGAAGACGCGCTCGCCCTTGCCAAAAACACTGAAATTTGAAGTCGTCGGCTCCTCGTTTCGGCGAGGAGCCAAACTCGGGCCCTTGGGACGTTCCTGCCGATTGGCGCTGCGATTGCGAACGTCCGGTTACGGATGGATTTTTCGCATTCTTCACGAGACGCTAGATTGCAGCTAAGTTCGATCAGATGGCACCCACCAGGGATTCTTGACCACGATCGATTCGTAGGAGAATATAGGCTATGCTAGTGATCGAATTAGGAAACAATTTGGCGGAAGAACTCCAGAAGGCGCTCGATGGAAAGGGTTACGGTTCTACACTAATTAAAGAAGAACGGCTGACTGGCGACGCCTCGTCGGCGATGGTGATTGTTGAAACGTCCACTGCAGTCATTAATTTTTTGGCCGCTACGCTTTCGGTTTGGAGCGCTGGTTCCGCTATTCGCGCTCGGGTTGGCACCTCTACAGTCGACCTTGGAAACAAGAGCGAAGCGGAGATCGCAAGCGCGCTCAAGAGCGAAGCAGCGCCATCGTCTTAGCGATGTCAATATCGTCCTGATTGGTGTACAATGACCGATTGCCGAAGAGCGCTGTGCGGCAAACTAAATCGAAATTGCCCAGTATCATTTTGAAATGCGCCTGCAACGACTTGTAAATGCCGATCAGATCGTAGGGCGATTGACCCTCGAAATTCTTATGAATCATGATGCCCAAATGCATCCATATGAGCGTAGATCGAATTTCGAAGTCTTCCGATATCTTGGCAAGTGTTGTGCTCCGGTCAAACCCTCCGGTTATTATCGAGCCTATGTAGCGAGAGAAGAGCTGCGCTCCTATGTTGGCACATTGCGCTCCGAACAGCATTTCCATCTGCCGGGTTACGGCGCGAAAGTCCCGTTTGAACTGGAATGCAGACAAGCACAGCATCATGGCGCGGATATCGAAGAAGGCTTCGTGAATCGCATTGTCGAGATCGCTCTCTACGTTTTCCACTGCAGCTTCCACCCGACCCACCACTCTCTGCAATTTCAGATCTACGCCGGCCAAGGCCGTCATGAGGCTCATCATCTCATTGAATTCGCGGGTTTCCGGCCATCTTCTAATTTTTTCGCGAGGAAAAAGCAGATGAGCGATTTCATGAAATAGGATGAGCAGTGCCGCTTCGTAGATAAGATAGCGGGATGGTGCGACGATGGGTTGCGTTTCCGGATAAAGACCAATGTATCCACTGCACATATTCTCAAAAAGGAAGTGACACGGACGAACGAGCTTTTCGTCGATGGCGACGCCATCCGAAATCAACGCCTCGAATCCCAGTAGCGCATCTTTCGAAGGTTCAACGGATTCTGCACATTTTATCGCGATATCGCGGAAGAGCTGCTGATCGTTCACATAGACGACGTCATACCCCTTCGACCTCGCATGCTCAGCGGCCCGCGGGCTTAGAATAATTGGTTCGCGCTCCGTGTCCTTCTCGTTCGGGACAGCCCACCGTGTCCATTGTCTTGCATTTTCCTGGTCGATCTCCGCGATGAAAGCTCGATGACGTTCGAGCTGGGCCTCGTCGAGGCCTAGCTTGCGGCTTATGGCTTCTTGTCGTTCCCGTTTTTGCTCAGCCGACAGGCTGTAGCCGATCGTTCGCGCAATATTGGCTGTGAGTGGAAAGCGCGCAGCGTTAAGTTGCGACATGAGATAGTCCGTTACCAGTTCGAGATAGGACTGGTCAAAGATGACGAGCGAGCTACCGCCTGCCTCTATCGCGCAGCAGTTCCTATCGCGTGTAGAGCAGAAGATGACTTCCACAACTTTGTCCGAAAACAGCAAGGTGGAACTGGCGCGTGTTAGCAATTCGGTTCTGAAGTCGCCACCCGCAGCGAAATCGTATGGGACTTCGACCGGGACCCGCATCGACAGGAGCGCGCGGGCCAGCCGGTGTTCTACGGAATTCTCATGGAGAACGAACTTCATTGCAGTGGTCTAAACCGAGATACATTATCCGCCTAGGATACTCGTCTATTCGGAAGTAGAAAACGTCGTTTTTTGCCGCGAGCTGCCATTCGCTGCGTCGGCGCTGAACGGTTAATCCTGGTCGATTTCCGACCGTCCGTTTCGGAGCGATTTGGGTGGAAGAGCTGCCATTCATATAGATTCGCTTGTCGCCCCGAATGTTAGTCGCTCCGCTTACCTTTGGAGGCGACCCAAACGGGAAACCTGCGTTCATCCAATGGTGGCCGCAACGACGAGAGAGGTTGACCGTCAGCGAAAGCTGAAATCAGAGATAGATTCTTTGTAGTCGCAATTTATGTCGAGTATGGCGGTTGGGGAAGCAGATTTCCTTTGGTTTTCCATGATTTCCGTCCAGGTAATTGTGTAATTATTTCAGGCTAGATTGAATTCGAGCCGAACGCTTGCGGCTGCTTTTAAGGTAAGGCAGAATGCAGGTGCGCGGCGCACGGCATGAATTTGAGGCCTCAGATTGACCGTTCAGCCAATCACCAGGGAAATCTGGAGACCACCAAGATGCAGAAGCTCCAATCGAAACGCAGTTTCTTCAGGCCCTTCGCGCTGCTGCTATGCTCATTGCCAGCTGCTGCATCGGCGGTAACGCTGACTTCTTTGAAAGGTCAGAATCTTACAAATATTTACAGCAGCTACGCGCCACGAGGCGATTGTTCACGCAATGTGAAGCTCATGATCAATGAAGCTGGCTTCAGTTTTCAAGCATTGGGGCGAACTGTAAAGAGTTCTCGGTTTGAATATGCCGTCAGTTACATGGGGCCGAGCTATGAGGGCATAAGCTCTGTTTTCTTTCCGTTTCCGATCAGCGATGATAATTTCGGCCCTGTGACGATGATCGTCAATGATGGCGAAAAACCCGGCGTGATCCGCATCGACGTGGATCTTCCCCGTGGCCAGCGTTTCGACCCGTTTTATGCAGCGCTTGCTGCCGGTTCTCCATTACTTCCCTGCAAAGGCGCAGCGCCATTAGCAGCAGTTGTCGCGCCCAAGACCTCGGTGACAACCAATATGACTAGCAGGATGGCAACGCCCGCAAGCTGGACTAATTTACCCACGTTGGTGGGCCGCTATCCAGGTAGCGGCGATCGAAACAACATTGACCTTATCCACACTGGCCCAATTGCCGACGCAATACGCGCCCGTCTGGGAACCAAAGTTCTTACCCTCGGCAAGAGCCTTTCCCCTGTATCTCCACTTAAACGCCAAGACTCACTGTACTGGGTAACCGGGAATGCGCCTCATCAAGGCGGCGTCGAACAGGCTTATGTCTTGCTCGATGCTTCGCGACGATCAGTCCAGGTAGGCCTTTGGGAAAAAGGAAAGTTGACCGTCTATGCGCCACCAGGCGGGCGTCTTTCCGTTCCACAGGATATCGCAAAGCTATTATCTGAAAGTCCTCCAGAAGACGCGGTACCACTGCCCGGCACGCCATGGGAACTGGTGCCTGTTCAGGGGCGTCCGCCCATTGCTTATGTTCAGGCAGCCGCATCAACGAACATCAAGTCATTCAGTCTGTTCTGTGATGGCAACAGGCCAATGATGGCGGTGCTTCTGAACAAGCCTTCGGCTTCACCGCGGGTGACTGTTACCTGGAACTTCGCCGGAGGTTTGGTTGACGTGCCAACGGGTCGTGCGAATGCACAGGGCACATTCTGGCAAGCCAAACTGACAGGATCGCAATTGATACCGATGTTGTTGCGTCAAACCGGATCAGCAATGCTGCGTATCAACGCTCGTTTGGAAGGCGAGGCACTGCTGACCGGCGCTCCGACGACAATTCGATCAGCGATGAGAACCTGCCTCAAGATCTGAGGCGACTACCTGCTCGGACTTCAATCAGCATCGATAGCAGCAAGTCGCCGGGCGGTTTGAAGCGCCCGGGCTTGATCGCAAGTGTGCCATGGGCAGCGAGGATTTTTAGCTTCTCCTCAGGATGGGGGCCCAGTTAGGTCACAGTGCTCTTGGTGCTGACGTGACGAAGCCATAAGGCGACTTTGCGGATGTCTCCTCAGTTACCCTTTACATGCCTATCGTGAAGTTTGAGTTCGATGCCGCGCCACACTCGTTCGAGCGCATTGTTGGCTTCGCTGTGTCTGGCAAAGGTTGCGATAGGTGCGCGTCGAAAAGCTGACTGTTCGATTTGACTAGCAGCTGGGATCACTGGAAATTCAGCCATCCACGCTTGCGCATGCGTCCAAGGCAACGATTGGCTTGGACAAGTTTGATCAGCTCAGCCTAGTTCAGTTCTGCCCGAAGAGTGTTTTAGGCAAGCATAAGCCCTTCCTGCTCCTCAGCAGTCAGCGGCGAATTGGCTTCAACCGCGTTTCATAAATGACAATTGACGCGCTGCATTTTGGCAGCTTTATCGAGAATCAGGGGATCTACATAATTACAACGGGGCGATAAATTTGAAGGCGCAGATTGATTGGGATGAGGTTTTCACGGCTGCTGCCCTGCAGCCAGATCGATGGGTTGATGCGCTTGAACAAATGGCGCAGGCGACGAGGTCAACCCATGGCCAATTGATCGGCGTAGGCGGCGCGCGAGACATACCGTTCAATCTCATCGCGCCAAACTTTCCCAAACAACTCATGAATAATTTCGTGGAAATGGGAGGCGGCGATCCCGACCTGAATTTCCGGGTTGCTGCATCACAAGCCTATATTGCTCGTGGCCTTTACGATCCGATCCTGCACGAACATCACTACGACGAGGTCATGCCAACGCTGCGGTCTAAGCGATACGTCGAGTTCTGCGAGGATCTTGGCATTCCTTTCGGCTGCCAGACAAATCTGGTTTTTGACCGTTTAGGATTAATCGGCTTCGCGCTTCTGCGGTCGCGCAAGGACGGTCGCACGACTGAGGCGCAGCGAATAGTATTTCGTCAATCAGCCGCCGCAGCAAGGCGAGCCGTCCGATTGCAGGAACAACTGGAGGGCCAGCAAGCACAGTTTCTGGCAGGGGCTTTTGAGGTTATTAATCTTGCAGTGTTCATCATTGATGCACGCGGCGACCTCTTAGCGCTCACGAGCTTGGCAGAGGATCTTTTGTCACGCGGCGACATACGCCGAACGGGCGCCTCGCTCAATGCAGACGGCAAGCCTTTCTCTTTGCAACGTGCGATCCACGCACTCGTTAGCGATGAAGATTTGCCTTATATGCGTCTGCGGATCGACGAGCGACCAGACTGCGCACCGGTTTTCATCGAAGGCTTTCGCTTGCCGATGCGGGAATGGTCCTTCGGAAAGTTACCCCATGCGTTGCTCATTGCCAACAGCGCACGCCGGGATAGGGCGGGCGTGGCGGCATTTCTGACATCGCTTTACCGACTTACCGATTCTGAAGCAGATATTGCCATGCGGCTTTACGAAGGGCGATCGCGTCCACAGATCGCCGCAGATCGGGCGGTCGTGGCCGAAACCTTGCGTGGACAGATCAAGACCATCTATGCGAAAACTGGTGTCGTGGGCGAAGCAGGGCTAATCCGGTTGCTCACTGCAATCATGGCTTGAACGGCTCATTAACCGCATTGACGTCAGACCAAACGATCGCCTGCACTGCTTGCCGATGAGTTTTTGCCGGAACTGCATTCTGAAAGTCGGCACGGTAAAAACCCCGCCTGACACGAAAGTCAGGCGGGGCAGTAAAAGGAGGCGTAGCCATCCTTCGGGTCGCAAAGCCAATTATCCGGCAGCCCGTCAGACAGCATCCCCCTGAAGGGGGAGGCTTAGGAAAATTTGCATTGAGGTGAAGCGTCCACATAATCGAGCTGGAGGCAAGAACTGAACGACCGCCAGTTGGGTATGCTGGATCGGGCAGGCAGCGCAACCGCAATTTACACTTGTTGCCGCGAACTAGGCCGCGATGGCTGGGAATCCGGATCGTGTCGCGCTTTTTGACCCACATCAAAGATAATAATGAGAATCGGTTGCAATAAAGCGTCGCTTCTGCGAATTGCTCGCAAGAGTTAATGCGAATGATTCGTAAGAGATTGGGCGGTGTTGCTGCGTGACTGATAAAAGGAAGATCCTTGGCCTTGGGGCTGGATGGGTTATCACCCTCGCATTCTCTTCGAATGCAGTGGCGCAAACGCCAGCTATTCCGGCCAATCTGACAGTCGGCGGCATGTTCATGCAGGCCGACTGGATCGTAAAGCTGGTGCTGATCGGCTTGCTGATTGCGTCTCTCGCCACATGGACCATATTTGTTGCGAAAGCTTTTGAACTTCGCAAGGCAACGATTGCCCAACGCGCAGTGCATGACGGCGTTATCGCTCTTCGCTCACTGGCTGATGCTGCCACCTTCGCGACGTGCCCGCTCATCCGCGAGGCGCGGGCAGAATTGGACCTGTCGGCCGACGCCCTCTCGGACAAGGAAGGTGTGAAGGAGCGCGTCGTATCCCGCCTAGAGCGTCACGAAGCGGCTGAAGCGCGCAAGATGACGCGCGGCGTCAATATTCTCGCGACGATTGGTGCAACGGCTCCGTTTGTCGGCCTCTTCGGCACGGTCTGGGGCATCATGAACAGCTTTATCGGCATCGCTGAGAAGCAGACGACGAACCTTGCCGTTGTCGCCCCCGGCATTGCCGAAGCGCTCTTGGCAACCGCCTTCGGTCTTGTCGCGGCGATACCCTCGGTTGTTATCTATAATCACTTCAGCCGTCAGATTGCTGCGCATCGCGCGCTGGTGGCTGACACATCAGCTGCCATCCTGCGTCTTGTCTCGCGTGATCTCTCACGAGGCACCGTCCGGCTCGGCCCCGTCTCATTCGACCCCGTCCCGCACGGCAAGGACTAAGGCTATGGCGATCCACTTTTCCGACAGCGGCGATGATCTGCCGGTCAATCACGAGATCAACGTTACCCCGTTCATCGACGTCATGCTGGTGCTGCTGATCATTTTCATGGTGGCAGCGCCGCTCGCCACCGTTGACGTCAAGGTCGACCTGCCAGTGTCCAATGCCGCGCCTGCGCCCAAGCCGGAAAAGCCTGTGTTCCTGTCCATTCAGGCTGACGGCACAATGTTGGTCAACGAGAAGGCTGTTAGCGTGGCTGAGGTCGGGTCTGCGGTTCAGGCGGCCACCGCGTCTGACCGTGAACAGCGCATCTTCCTGCGCGCTGACAAAACGATCACTTACGAAACTATCATGAAAGCCATGAATGCACTGCGTTCCGCTGGCTATCTCCACGTAGCCCTGGTGGGTGCAGAAGGCGCTGCCCTGTGAACCCTGAGGGCATCACGACTGATGAGAAGCGCATCTGGAGCATGGCAGTTGGCATAGCACTTGCTGCCCACGTCACAGTCGCTGCGCTCGTTCTGCTGTGGTCGCGGCCTGCAGTAATGCCGGTGCCTGAGCCGGCGGTCCTGATCGAGTTGCCGCCCGAGGCAGCCCCGGCGCCAGTCGCCGCAGCACAGCAAGAAATTACACCGCTGCGGCCTGATGATGTGTCACCGCAAGTCGTGATGCCGCCGATCGACGTGCCATCGGTACGCGCGCCGCTTCTTAAAGACCCGGTCACCCTGCCACCAGCGCCGCAGCCCGTTCCGGTCCGGCAAGCTGCTCCTGCCACACCGCCGGTTGCAGCGGTGAGGCCGATTGTGGCTGCATCTACTGGCACAGGCTCTGGCGCCAGCGCTATGCCCGGATCCGATCCGCGCGCAAAACGGGCCGAAGTCGATTATTTCTCGCTCATCAGCGCACACCTCAATCGCCGAAAGACTTATCCGACCGATGCCAAGAAGGCCCGGCAGGAAGGGGTCGTGACGGTACGTTTTTCCGTCGATCGCAACGGCAACGTCTCGAACGTGTCCATCCGCAAGAGCAGCGGCCACGACATTCTTGACGCAGCGACACTCCAGCTTTTGCAGCGCGTGGCTCCACTGCCGCGCATGCCCGCCGCCATGCAGCGCGAAACCGTCACGGTGTCGCTGCCCATCGATTATTCCCTCAAGACAGCTTGACGAAAAGGAAGCCAAATACATGACCGCTACCAAACAGGGGGTTTTGCGGCCCGTCAGTCTTCGCCAGCGCAGTGCTGTTTTGGCCATCGGCGTTTCGGCAGCACTGCTGTCAACGACCGCCTCAGCAAAGAGCCAAGCCGCCCCTCAGGACGAGCAGGAAGTTCAGCTCGACACGCTGAAAATCGAGGACCGAACCGCCGACGTCAGCCCCTATTCGCAGAAAGGGGCTCCCTACAAGGCGCGCATTTCGGGCGACGAGCGCCACACCCGGCCGATCGCAGAGACGCCGCAGACAATCTCAGTGCTCACCCAGTCGCAGATTCTGGATTCAGGCTATACCGACCTCAGAAGCATCCTTGCTGCACAGCCTGGGATCACTGTGGGCACCGGCGAAAATGGCAATGCCTTTGGTGATCGCTATGTCATCCGTGGTCAGGAAGCCAAGAGCGATATATTCGTTGACGGGTTGCGCGATCCGGGCATGACCATCCGCGAAAGCTTTGCGGTTGAGCAGATTGAAATCTCGAAGGGCCCCAATTCTTCGTTTGCAGGACGCGGCACGTCAGGGGGCGCAGTCAACGCCATTACCAAGGCGGCCTCAACCGACTATGACTTCGGCAAGGCTTCTGCCGCGCTCGGCAGTGATCGCTTCGTCCGGGCGACGGGCGATGTGAACGTGCGCTTGAGCGACACTCTGGCGGTCCGTGGCAACGTACTCTACGCCTATCAGCACGTACCCGAACGCGCGCCTGCGGATCGCGGTAAGGCGATCTTCGCGAGGTCGGAGGGCGCGATTGATGGATGATTGGAAGGAGCTCTGCAGCCTGCTTGCCGACGGTAGGGAGCAAGTCCTCACGAAACTCGGGGTCGCTGAGCGGGGAACGAAGATCATCCGATCGGAGCCGCAAGCGGACTATGAAGCGGTCGCCTATGCCGGGATGGACGATCGCGACTATCCGCTGTGGCAGCGCGAAGCCCTGCGCGACAACTGGCTTTACCTTTTCGAGGTCGAGCTCGAAGACTACGGCTACGATGTCGACGATCCGATCGCGGATCAGGAATTGCCAAGGGCGTTGAGCGACGGCGATATTGGAGCGATCCGATATGGCATCGAACTAATCGACCGTTTCGGTTGCCAGATCATCCTGCGTGGACATCTCAAGGGCGCGTCCTTCGAACTCAACTTGGATGTAGCGCTGAGGCTGTCCATCCTTGGATGCACCAACGGCGGCCTCCTCGGCTTCGCGGGAGAGACGCTTGCCGAAGGCTATGCCTTTGAGCTTGAGGGACGATCGAAACAGGCGTTCTTCTGCTACTTCTCCGCGCTGGAAAGCGCGATCGAAGCGCGACGTCGTAACCTCTGTGGAAACAGAGAAAACAGCGCGATCCCCTACAACGACCGGCTTCCCGACAAGCTTGGGAAACTGGTGGTTGCTACCGTGCCCGAGGGACATGGCGGTCTCAACAGCATCCCGTTCTGGGGTTCTTTGCTGACGAGATTCAAGGCCATGGAGCGGCTCCGAAACGCCATCGCCCACAATGAAAAGCATGACACACCGACCAAAGCTGACGCTGCCGACGCATTTGTCGCGCTAGCGATCATCGTCGCCATGCTGCACGGAGGGGGCAGCTCGGCGCTTTCCATGTTGGGATATTACGGGATTGATCCCGACCGGACAACTGGTAACGAGCGCAGAGGCGGCAGGCGCCCCCGCTGGCTTTGAGCGACAACTAAATCAAGGACCAAGCGCACATGACCACTGGCACCGGGCTCGATGCTGCTGAAACCGCTCGTCTAGCGGGCTCCGACTTCGAATATCGCTACCAAGAGCTCCCCAAATCCGGCGACGCCGCGATCCGGCAATATATAGCGCGGACGCGCGCGCTGGCGGCGCCGATCGCAACTGGTTTCGATGATGAGCGCAACGCCGAATGGTTCATCCGAAGCTATCTAGCGTTGAAGCTGGTCCTATCCTCGACCCTACTGGCCAATACCGCTCTCTATGCCCGTGACCATAACCTCCAGGCAGTCAGGCCCTATCTCAGCTACTATCTAATGTTAAATTGCTGCCGGGCCTTCATCTTCACCCTGCCGTGCATGCCATGGCAGGGCCTGACAACGATCGAGATGACGCACAGCAAGATTCTCAACGTCGCTACCGACAAGCTGAAGCGCTTGAGCGCGGATGAGGAACAACGGTGTGGCCCGATCCTCCGGGTAGCGAAGGAGCAGCGCGATCTCTTCTCATACAGATTCCCGGCGACGGGCTTGTCGCTATTCGGACCAGACCTCGTCGATCTCGACGTCGCGATCGACATCGCGCGCTTGTTCACCGAGCTGGCTCAGTTGAATCTCGCTTGCCTTGAAGGGGAGATCCGCAAGAGGGCGCCCGGTTCATTCTCGATCTCGCAGGTCGACGATATCTGGCACACGGTGCGATACGAAACGGCGGGAGAGGTTTTCGTCGATGATGACGATTATCAGCGCGTCGGCTACTTTTACCGCACATATACGAGGCCGGTGGCGCTGATCGGGATTGCAACAGAAGGTCTGGTCGAGGATTTCTTTGGTGCCTGGTCGAGCGACGACGAGGAAGGCTTCGACCCCGATAGCGACACGGACCTCCTGCTCGATCTCCTCTGAACTCGAAAAATTGTTCAGCCATTAAGGTAAGCAACCGGCCGGACTTGCTAAAGTCCTTCGTCGCGCGAACGGCCGCTTTAGCCAAATCCGATCATTCGCTGTCGTTCTCGTGAAGGACAGCAATGTCCCACTTCGCGCCTTCAGGGAAACCGTCAGCTGGCGACCAGAGCAAGCCGTTCATATCAGCGCCGGCAAACGTAGGGTCTAGCCGAAATCGGTCGATCTCAATGGGGCAAACGGTTATCCAGCAAAACGACTGCAAGAGCCGAGAAGCGTCAACGGTCAGTCTGTTCCATTTTTTGCACGATCTTATTGGAAAGTCCGGCCAGGAAAGTCTATCCGGAAGGGATGTTGAAGGCGTCTTAGGCGGTGACAATTCGTGTGCTGGAAGCCGTGTTGTGGACTGTCACAAACTCTTAAAACGAACCATCGTATGTCGAAGCAGATCCACTATGTGGGAGTAAATGTGGGAGAATTTATTTTAAAAATTTTTATTTTTCCATAAAATTCAGTACTTAATGGTATAGGTTCGATACAAGCCCTGCCACCACCGGCCTTCCCGTAATGAGACGCGAAGGCCCGTAGAAGTCTCAGAAAACTTGGCATGCCTTACCGCCTGTCGCCCGCTGGCGTCCGTTGTGGTTTGCCCGCAGCCGGATGCAAAAGGGGAGGGATGACATGGCCCTTCTGACGCCGTTCAGTCAGCGCCCCGCAGACATGAACACAAAAATATGTTGCAATGCAGCAGCAATGCGTTTGTCATGTCGCCATGATCAAAGCAGCTCTGCATCACCTGACCCGCTACAGCTATGACCGGCCCATTGCGCTGGGGCCTCAACTTGTGCGGCTGCGACCTGCGCCACACGGACGAACCGAAGTTCCCAATTATTCGCTGAAGATCAGCCCGGCTGACCACTTCATCAATTGGCAGCAAGACCCGCACGGCAATTGGCAGGCGCGGATCGTGTTTCCCAACCCGGTCGATCACTTCCAGATTGAGGTGGATCTGCTGGCAGAACTGGCCATCATCAATCCGTTCGATTTCTTCGTCGATCCCTACGCCGAAGCCGTACCGTTCACTTACGCGGAAGACATCAAGGACGATCTTGCCGCCTATTTCGAACTGGAGCCGCAGGGGCCGTTGTTTGACGCACTGGTGGCCGACTGGTCGGGATATACTGGGCGAACAATCGATTTTCTCGTTGCTCTTAACGCGGCGCTGCAAAGCCGGGTTGGCTATGTCATTCGCATGGAACCGGGTGTTCAGGAACCCGAGGAGACGTTGAGCCTGGGCACGGGATCATGCCGCGACAGCACTTGGCTGCAAGTCCAGCTTCTGCGCCGCCTTGGCTATGCCGCAAGGTTCGTGTCGGGCTATCTGATCCAGATGAAGGCGGATATTGAGGCGATTGACGGACCAAAGGGACCGGAAGCCGACTTTACCGATCTGCACGCCTGGACCGAAGTCTATCTGCCGGGCGCGGGCTGGGTGGGGCTGGATCCGACTTCAGGCCTGTTTGCCGGTGAGGGGCATATCCCGCTTGCCGCCACCCCGCATTACCGCTCTGCCGCACCGATCAGCGGGCTGGCGGCGCCCGCCATGGTCAATTTCCATTTCGAGATGGACATCACCCGCATCAAGGAAGCGGTGCGGATCACCAAACCGTTCACCGATGAACGCTGGTCATCGCTTCTGGCGCTGGGGGACCGCGTCGATGCTGATCTGGTGGCCGGTGATGTCCGCCTGACCACGGGCGGCGAGCCGACCTTCATCGCCGACGGTGACTTTGAAGCGGGCGAGTGGAACGCCGATGCGGTCGGCCCGACCAAGGCGGGCTATGCTGATCGCCTGATCCGCCGCTTGCGCGACGAACTGGCACCCGGCGCATTGCTGCATCACGGTCAGGGCAAATGGTATCCGGGCGAAAGCCTGCCGCGCTGGGGCTATTCGATCTATTGGCGCAAGGATGGGGTGCCGCTGTGGCGCGATGCCTCGCTCATTGCCGGAAATGCCGCAGAAGACGATTCTGCGCTTGCGCCGCAAGGCCCAATCGATGCCGCGGTTGCGGAACGCTTCATCAATGTGGCGGCAGATGGCTTCGGGCTTGACCACGAATTCATTCATACCGTCTATGAAGACCCGGTCGCATGGATCGTCAAAGAGGCTGAGCTTCCCGCCAATACCAGCCCTGAAGATCCCAAGCTTGACGATCCCGAAGAGCGAACGCGGCTCATGCGTACGTTCCAGCGCGGCCTGTCCAAGCCAGTGGGTTACGTGCTGCCGATCCAGCGTTGGAACGCCGAACCGTCCAAGGCCTCACGCTGGAAAAGCGAGAAGTGGCAGGTCCGTCGCGGTGCGCTGTTCGCGGTGCCAGGGGACAGTGCGCTGGGCTATCGGCTGCCGCTTGGTTCTCTGCCCTATATCCCACCGTCGGATTATCCTTACATCCATCCGCGCGATACCGCCGAACCACGCGGGCCTTTATCGGATTATCGCCAGCAGCGGATCGAACAGGGCGCAGCCTTGTATGAAGCTGCCACGCCAACCGATAATGAGCGTGAGCAGCGTGCCCAAACCGTCACCCCCGCCGACGGTGCGCAGCAAGAACGGCAGGAACAGAAGTTTATCGAAGGCGCGGTGCGCACTGCGCTGACAATTGAACCGCGCGGCGATCACCTTTCGGTGTTCATACCACCTGTGGAGGCCCTCGAAGATTTCCTCGACATGGTCGCTGAAATCGAATTGACGGCCGAACGGCTTGGCGTTCCGGTGCGGATCGAAGGCTATCCGCCGCCGCCTGACCCGCGCCTGACAGTGCTGAAGATCACGCCTGATCCGGGAGTGATCGAAGTCAACGTCCAACCAGCGACAAGCTGGGCGGAAGCTGTTGAAATTACCGAGACGCTCTATCGTCTGGCCAGAGAAGAAGGCCTGACGGCTGACAAGTTCATGGTCGATGGCCGGTCAATCGGAACAGGCGGGGGCAACCATCTTGTGCTTGGCGGGCCAAGCCTGACCGACTCTCCGTTCATCCGCCGCCCCGATTTGCTAAAAAGCTTTGTGCTCTATTGGCAGCGCCATCCTTCGCTCAGCTACTTGTTCTCCGGCCTGTTCATCGGCCCGACGAGCCAAGCGCCACGCATTGATGAGGCGCGCCACGATAGTCTCTACGAATTGGAAATCGCACTCGCACAGGTTCCTCCGCTGAGTGAGGAGCAGCCGCGTCCGTGGGTGGTTGATCGATTGTTCCGCAACCTGCTGGTCGATGTCACGGGCAACACGCACCGCACCGAAATCTGCATCGATAAGCTCTTCTCACCCGATGGCCCGACCGGACGGCTGGGCCTTGTTGAATTCCGTGGGTTCGAAATGCCGCCCGAAGCCAAAATGTCGCTAGCCCAGCAATTGCTGCTGCGCGCGTTGACTGCGTGGTTCTGGCGTGAAGCGCAAAGTGGCAATCTGGTCCGTTGGGGCACCGCATTGCATGACCGTTTCATGCTGCCGCACGCCGTATGGAGCGATTTCCTTGGCGTGCTGGCAGATCTGCGTGCTGCAGGTTACGATTTCGACCCGGCGTGGTTCGAAGCGCAGCGCCAGTTCCGCTTTCCGATCCACGGCGAAGTCGAAGGCGGCGGCGTCACGCTGGAAATCAGCCACGCTCTCGAACCGTGGAATGTGCTGGGTGAAACCGGCGCAATTGGCGGGACGGTTCGCTATGTCGACAGTTCGACCGAACGGCTACAGGTCCGGGCTTCGGGACTGGTCGCAGGGCGCCACATCATCACCTGCAATGGTCGCCGCGTGCCTCTCAGCCCGACGGGAGTTGCTGGTGAAGGCTTTGGCGGCGTACGGTACAAGGCATGGGCTCCAGCCAATTGCCTGCATCCCATGATGAAGGCGCATGCGCCGCTGACGTTCGATATCCTCGACACTTGGAATGGACGCTCGTTGGGCGGATGTGTCTATCATGTGGCACATCCCGGCGGGCGGTCTTATGATGATGTTCCGGTCAATGCTTATGAGGCCGAATCGCGGCGTCGCGCGCGGTTCGTTAATCATGGTCATTCGCCGGGGCCTCTTGCAATGCCGGCAGAGGAAATGCCTGGAGAATTTCCGATGACCCTAGATTTGCGCCGTCCGTCGGCGATCTGATGAGCGTTTTGGGGGAAACTGCTCGACGCGCGAAGGAAGGCAATAATCCATTGCGGGACTACGCCGCCCAGTCGCCGGGGGCAGACTTGTATGCCAGCGCCCAGCCTTCGGTTGCGGCGAAGTGGCATACGCTGGTTGAAGAACTGAAAAAGCTCAGTCCCGGCAATACTGGGCAATTGCACGACCAGATCGCGCGCGAGATTCAGGAACTTGGTCTTACTTATCGCCTGACCGGCGAAGCCGAAGAACGGGCGTGGCCGTTAAATCCCATGCCGCTGCTGATCGGTAGCCGCGAATGGGCGGTTGTCGAACGCGGGCTGGTTCAGCGCGCCGACCTGCTTGAACGGATCGTTGCCGATATTTACGGCCCGCAGCAATTGGTCGCTGACGGAGACTTGCCTGCATCCGTAGTCGCTGGCAGCCCGCACTTTGCCCACAAGATGATCGGCGCAAAGCCGCCGGGCGGCCATTTCATCCACGTCTATGCGGTTGATCTTGCTCGCGGGCCGACCGGGGAATGGCGGGTCCTGTCTGATCGCCTGCGGTTCGCCACAGGGATCGGCTATGCTCTTGAAAACCGGCTGGCTTTATCGCGCAGCACTGGATCGATCCTTTCGCAGATCAACGCCCGGCGGCTTGCCCGCTTCTACAGGGTTCTGCGCCAAGGCATCGCTGCAGATTGCCAGCGCGACGATCCGCGTATCGCTTTGCTCAGCCCCGGTGGTTTCAACCAAAGCTATCCGGAACAAGCGCACCTTGCCCGCTATCTTGGCGTTCCGCTGGTCGAAGGGCGCGATCTGACGGTCAGCGACGCAAAGCTCTATGTCCGCACAATCGCCGGTCCCAAAAGGATTGATGCCCTGTGGAGCTGGATCGATACGCCTCTGCTCGATCCGCTCACGTTCAATGCGGATTCGCACATCGGCGTGGCCGGTTTGTCAGATGCCTGGTCGAAAGGCGGACTGACCGTGGCAAATTGGCCCGGCGTCGGCGTGCTCGAAACGCGCGCGTTTTCGGCGTTCATGCCGCGCCTTGCAACCAAGCTGATTGGTGAACCACTGCAGCTTCCCAATGTCGCAACGTGGTGGTGCGGACAGGCACTTGAAGCAGACATCGTGCGGCGGCGCCTTGATGAACTCGTTATCAGCTCGTCCTTCGGAACCGGGGTGGAATGCCTGCCCGAAGGCCGCAGCCGCCTTGGTTCCAGCCTTGATATGCATGAACGCGCGGCGCTATTCGCCGATCTGGAACGGCGGCCTATGGACTATTGCGGCCAAGAGATCGTCCGCCTTTCCACAACGCCTGCATTGATTGGCAACACGCTGGAGCCGCGTCCGTTCACCCTGCGTGCCTTCGTTGCGCGCGGCCCCGATGGGGCATGGGAAGTGATGCCGGGTGGTTTTGCGCGGCTCTCCTCGTCAGGAAACTTGCGCACGTCGCTGATGGATGAGGATGATCGGTCAGCAGACGTCTGCATCGTCGATGACTTGCCGGTCAAACAGGAAAGCCTGCTTGGCAGTGCCGCAAGTTCAACAATCAAGCGCGGCGGCGGTATTCTGTCCAGCCAGGCTGCCGATAATCTCTATTGGTTCAGCCGCTATGTCGAACGTGCGGAAATGACCGTTCGGCTCTTGAAGAGCCTGCTTGGCAGCTCGATCGAAGCCGATGGGGGCGCAGCGCGCGGGAAGGTCACATTGGATCGGCTTGTAAGTCTGCTGACCTTGTGGGGCGCCATTTCTGAAAAGGATGCCGCAACCCCACTTGCCGATATCTGTCGGACCGCTTTCGGAGACGACAAGCGCGCAGGAAGTGTGCGCGCCATCATGAAACGCTGCCGCCGTATCAGCGGCGACTTGCGCGATCGGTTGGCAACAGATGTCGGTCGGATCGCGCGGCAGCCCCTGCCAGAGTTTCAGGCCGGGCAAGTGGAAACCATGCTCAAATCGTTCAACGTGATGATTGAGCGGTTCAGCGCATTGGGCGGTCTTGCTGCCGAGAACATGGTGCGGGGGCCATCGTGGCGTTTCCTTCAGATCGGTCGCCGGATGGAACGCGCCACCAATCTGTGCCGGATCGCTCGCCAATTGTCGTCGCCCGAATGTGAACAGGATGACTTGGGCATTCTGCTCGACTTGTGCGATAGCCAGATTGTCTATCGCGCACGCTATCTTGTGGGTCTGGCACGCGAACCGGTTCTGGATCTGGTTCTGCTTGATCCCAACAATCCTCGTGCACTGGCGTTTCAACTCATCGAACTGGAGCAGCACATCTCGGCTCTGCCGACGTTGCACGACGATGGCCTGCCAGAGCGCCCCTTGCTTGAGATTCGCGCTATCGTTGCGGATTTGCGCGCCATGGAAGCAAACGGCTTGGCTGACGAGCGACTTCACGAAATGGAATTGCGGCTGCTCGCTTTGTCTGACGCGATCTCGCAACGTTATTTTCTTCAGTACGAAAAAGCTGCGGCGCCGGAACAAGGCAGTTTTCTGGCATGATCTTCCATGTCCGTCACGTTACCGAAATTCGCTATTCATCGATTATCCGGCAAGCGCGCTTCAACTTGCGGTTGAAGCCAGCATCCTGGCCCGGCCAGACGCTGACAGATTATCGCCTGACGATCAGCCCGGCCCCTGCGACAATCGTGGAGGAAGTCGGTCCTTTTGTGGTCAACAACAGTCGGATTGTGCTGGGGGAGCCGATTTCCCATCTCCGCATCGAGAGCAACTTTGTGGTCGACAACTCGCGCATTTTGAAAGTGGGGCAAAGCGTTGGCCCCACGGTCGATCAAGTGCGCAGCGCCGCGTTGCTGCTCCGCGATTTGTCCGAATATGGCCCTGCACGTTATCTGTTCGCTTCCCGCTTGGTGCATATTGAACCTGCAATCGGCATTTGGGCGCGCAAGGTCATCAGCGGGAACCAACCGATCATCACGGCCGGGATCGCGTTGATGCAGGCCATTTACGCCGAGTTCAAATTCGACGGCAAGGCAACCGGGGTTGATACGCCGCCGATTGAGGCATTTCGGAAGCGGCGCGGGGTTTGTCAGGATTTTGCACAAATCATGATCATTGCCTTTCGCGCTCTGGGCATTCCGGCGGCTTATGTCAGTGGTTACTTGCGAACCTGCCCGCCGCCCGGCTCTCCCCGGTTGATTGGTGCGGATGCAAGCCATGCCTGGGTGAACCTGTGGTGTGGTGAGGCGTTGGGGTGGGTCGGCTTCGATCCTACGAACAACGTCGTGGCTCATCACGATCACATCTTTACCGCCATGGGCCGCGATTATGCTGATGTCTCACCGATCGACGGAGTTTTTCATGGTCAGTCGGGACAACAGTTGAAAGTCTCGGTCGATGTAAGCCCGATAGGTCGCTGAACCTGGGGCGATCTGCCGATGTCACGAAAATCCCGCCATGCCGGAAACGAAACGCCGCGTGGCAGGTTGTCGCTCCCAAGGGCCTTGGCGCCTGTAGGCAGTTTTACCCAAAAGGGGCATATTGCGTGACACTTCAAATTCATGTGCAGCTTGATTACTGGTTCGAACACCCTTGCGATGTCCTGCTCCAGCTGGAAGTCGCTGCAATTCCCGAACAGATTATCGAACGGGCGCATATCACCGTGACGCAGGGTGAACACTTTGCGCGTGTGCCCGCGCAGGACAATATCGGTGAACGGATATGGATCCGCATTCAGGGCCAGTGTCTCGTTGATTATCGCTCCGTGGTGACGATCAATCGGATTCTGGACAATTGCGAAAATTTGCCAGCTGTCCCGCTGCATCAATTGCCGGGCGAGACCGTCCAGTATCTGCTGCCATCGCGTTATTGCCCTTCCAATCAGTTCCTCGCGTTTGTTGAAGACAATTTCGGCGCACTTGAAGGCGGTGCCAAAATCGTCACGATCCGGAACTGGATTTCAAGCAATCTCAGCTACGTCCCCGGATCCAGCAATGCAGAGACAACCGCCGTCGATACCTTTCACAGCGGTCAGGGCATCTGCCGCGATTACGCGCATCTCATGATCACCTTGGCACGCGCCGCCGGAATTCCTGCCCGGATCGCAAGCGTTTACGCTCTGGGCGTTACACCTCAAGATTTCCACGCCGTGGCCGAGATTTTCCTTGGCGGCACGTGGCATCTGATCGATCCAACTGGCATGGCCAAAGAGCGCGACATGGCCAAGATTGGCATCGGCCGCGACGTAGCAGACGTCGCCTTTCTGACGGCGTTCGGGCCATTTGTCATGAACGCGCAAAGCGTTTCGGTCGAGGCCGGCAGCGTCATCCCATCGGCTGCCTGAACATATTGCCGTATGAGCAACGACACGCCGCGTTGAGAATGCCAGAACGTTGTCCATCGGCGTTTCGCGGACGCCCGTCCATTCCCCCCGCACTCGCCGTTCAATTTCAATTCAGCGCAAGTTTGCTTGTGGCATTGGGTGGCAGGCCCTAGATGGGACCCATGTCTGGAGATATACTCGATAACCGTGGTCGCGGCACCGCCGGGTGGTCATGGCCATCCATCCATCCCGAAGGCCGCAAGTTCGGCCTGATTGCCGCCGCGCTCAGCTTGGGCGCTGCATTTATGGCTTGGGAAACACTGGCGTGGCCGCTGGCGTTTCTGACGCTGGGCGTGCTCGCGTTCTTCCGTGATCCCGTGCGCGTGACACCGCGTGTCGATCGGTTCGTCGTCGCGCCTGCCGATGGGTTGATCACGCTCATTCAGAAGGTTTCGCCCCCGCGTGAACTTTGCGCCGATGACGGAACGGGTGTGCGCGGGATGAGTGATGCGCCAGTTACGCGCGTATCGATCTTCATGTCGGTGTTCGATGTCCACATCAACCGCACCCCCATCGCGGGTACGATTCGCCGCGTTGTTTATATCCCCGGCAAGTTCCTTAACGCTGATCTTGATAAGGCGAGCGAAGAGAACGAACGCCAGCACTTCCTCGTGGAACGTGGCGACGGCGTGCAAATCGGATTTACGCAGATCGCGGGCCTGATTGCCCGCCGCATCGTGCCTTTCGTCAAAGGTGGTGACATCGTGGCCGTGGGGCAGCGCGTCGGCCTGATCCGCTTCGGCAGCCGGGTGGATGTCTATCTGCCTGCGGGCACCGAACCCAAGGTCTTGATGGGCCAACGGATTGTTGCGGGCGAAACGATCCTTGCCGAAATCGGTGATGCGCCGATGATCGAGGGCGTGGCGCAGTGAGTGCATCGGGCGATCAGGATATCCCGCGGCGCGGCCGTCTTCCCGGCGGCCTGACCCTGCGGGCGATGACGCCCAATGCCATTACCACCGCCGCGCTGTGTTCTGGCCTTACGGGCATCCGCTTTGCGGTCACGGCAGCATCGGGAACTGATCCGGTGCTGGTCGCCGAAGATTGGCGCAAGGCGGTTGCTGCGGTTATCATCGCTGGTCTGCTCGATGGCATCGACGGCCGTATCGCCCGCTTGCTTAAAGCGCAGTCACGCTTCGGTGCAGAACTCGATAGCCTTGCCGACAATGTATCGTTTGGTGTTGCCCCTGCGCTGATCTTGTTCCTGTGGTCGCTTCAACAAGCCCCGCGCATTGGCTGGTTTGCGGCGCTTGCCGTGGCGATTGCTTGCGCACTGCGGCTGGCCCGGTTCAACGCGCAAATCGATGTTGATGAACAGCCGCACAAATCTGCGGGTTTCCTCACCGGTATTCCTGCGCCCGTAGCTGCCGGTCTGGCATTTTTGCCGATGTACTTGTGGATCGCCACCGACGATCCGCTGTTCCGCCTGCCCATCGTGGTCGGGCCGTGGCTGGTGGTGATCGCGTTCCTGATGATCTCGAATATCGCCACGCTCAGTTGGACGTCCTTGCGTCCGCGTCGCTCTGTGCGGCTGGAACTGATCGCGCTGGTCGGCCTCGTCACCGTGGCGCTGCTAACCGAACCCTGGCTTACGCTTGTCGGCATTTGCGCGGTCTATCTGCTGTTCTTGCCAGTAGGCGTGGTACGCTATGCCAAGGTCAAGCGGCAACGCGGTGCGAATGTGCCGACCGAGCAGCTTCCGCCCGCTTAAGCGCACGACGCGCCGTCCGGCGGATTTGCTGATCAGCAGTCATGCGGAGGGTAGGACGCTCAACACTCGTTACCGTAACCAGAAATTCGCGGTCATGCTGCAACGAGCGGTAATCGGCCAAAAGCGCAACGATCTGCTTGCGTCGTCCCTTCATCGTCAGAAAAACAGCAGCAATCGCAAAAGTTGCGGCGGCAGCGAAGACGAATGTTGAGAGCAGAGCAAGCATGGCGCGGATTCCTTGAGCTTTCTTTCCGTTCGACCCGTTTCCGATAACTTTATGGAAAGGTCTGTGGAAAACCTGTGGATTGCGATATTGTTCCTGAATAGCCGGTTACTGATTCGGCGTTGGAACCAATGTTCCCTTTTTGTTCTTTCTCGTCAAGCGGGAAAATTGCCGCCACACGCCTTTGGGGCGCGAACTTTTCGGCGTATCCGTCTCAAAACCGCGCAAACTCAGCAAAACGGGGCTGGATATTTCTGCATCTCCGGTCTAAGTGCCGCCCCGTCGAAGGGCTTTTTGCGAACGCTGTGTTCGCAGACGAGGGCGACAATCCACACGGGAAGCAACTTCACCGGTGCTGCAAGCGGGATCTCCGCAGCGGTTCCAGCTTCCCGGAGGCACAACCGGAAAGGAATTCTCTTATGGCGGCACCAGTCGTCACGATGCACCAGCTCATTGAAGCCGGCGCACACTTTGGTCACCAGACACACCGCTGGAACCCGCGCATGAAGCCGTACATCTTCGGCGCGCGCAACGGCATCCACATCCTCGATCTGTCGCAGTCGGTTCCGCTGATGGCGCGCGCGCTCGAATTCATCGCTGCTACCGTTCAGAACGGTGGCAAGGTTTTGTTCGTAGGCACCAAGCGTCAGGCACAAGAGCCGATTGCACAGGCTGCGCGCGCTTCGGGCCAGCACTTCGTCAACCATCGCTGGCTGGGCGGCATGCTCACCAACTGGAAGACGATTTCGGGTTCGATCAAGCGTTTCAAGGCGCTGGAAGAACAGCTTTCGGGTGACACCACCGGTCTGACCAAGAAGGAAGTCCTTCAGCTTACGCGCGAACGCGATAAGTTTGAACTGTCGCTCGGCGGCATCCGCGATATGGGCGGCATTCCTGACGTGATGTTCGTGATCGACGCCAACAAGGAAGAACTGGCAATCAAGGAAGCCAACGTTCTGGGTATCCCAGTCGTTGCGATCCTTGATTCGAACGTTTCGCCTGAAGGCATCGCGTTCCCGATCCCGGCAAACGACGATGCAAGCCGCGCCATCCGCCTGTATTGCGAAGCTGTGGCAACTGCTGCAACACGCGGTAACCGCGATGCCGTAATCGCTTCGGGCGCTGACATCGGTGCAATGGCTGAACCTCTGGCTGAAGAAGCCGCCGTAGAAGTTCCGGCTGAAGCCAGCACCGAGGCCTGATCCGGTATTCGTGTGACGGTGTCGCAATGCGGCACCGTCACGCAATTGTCCCGGATGTAATTTACGGGCCGCGGCACTTGCTGCGGCTTTCCCCGTTTTCAAGAATAAAGGATCAACGCGATGGCTTATACCGCCGCTGACGTGAAGAACCTGCGCGAGCGTACTGGCGCCGGCATGATGGATTGTAAAAAGGCTCTCGAAGAAGCCGCTGGCGATATCGAAGCTGCAGTTGATGCGCTTCGCTCAAAGGGCCTTGCTGCTGCTGCCAAGAAGTCGAGCCGCACCGCGGCCGAAGGTCTGGTTGGCGTTGCTGTTTCGGGCACCAAGGGCGTGGCTGTAGAAGTCAACTCGGAAACCGATTTCGTGGCCAAGAATGACCAGTTCCAGGACTTCGTGCGCAAGGCAACCGACGTTGCCCTGAACACCGGCTTGAGTGACGTTGAAGCCCTGAAGTCGGCTGCATATCCTGATGGCGGCACCGTTTCGGACAAGCTGACCAACAACGTTGCGACTATCGGCGAAAACCAGCAGTTGCGCCGCATCAAGCAGGTCGCCGTCACCAATGGCGTCGTCGTGCCTTACATGCACAATGCTGCCGCTCCAAACCTGGGCAAAATCGGCGTGCTCGTCGCGCTTGAATCAGAAGCCGCGGCTGATGTGCTGACGGCTTTGGGCAAGCAGATCGCGATGCACATCGCTGCTGCGTTCCCGCAGGCACTGACCACTGAAGATCTCGACGCTGAACTGATCGCCCGCGAACGCAAGATCGCGGCTGAAAAGGCTGCCGAAAGCGGCAAGCCTGCTGAAGTTCAGGCCAAGATGGTTGACGGCGCTGTTGCCAAGTATGCCAAGGAAAACGCTCTCCTTTCGCAGATCTTCGTGATGGACAACAAGTCGACCATCCAACAGGTAGTCGATGCTGCCGGCAAGGCCGCTGGCACCAAGATCGCGCTGGTGGACTACGTCCGCTTCCAGCTTGGTGAAGGCATCGAAAAGGAAGAAACCGACTTCGCTGCCGAAGTGGCTGCTGCCGCTGGCATCAAGTAAGTCTGACGCTTAACCATCCCTGCAAGGGTGGGCCGCCTGATGTTGGTGGCCTGCCTTTGCGGGGATAGTTGTGTCTGAAACCGTGCGCGCGCCCTTGGCACGGACCCTTACAGGGGTATAAGGGCCGCAATTCAACACCGTCATAGAGTATGATCGTCTCATGAGCCTGCCTCCGTTCAAGCGCATCCTGCTGAAGCTTTCGGGCGAAGTATTGATGGGAGAGCAGCAGTTCGGGATCGATACCGATTACGTCGCGCGTCTTGCTCAGGAAGTGAAGGACGCGCGCGACAGCGGCCTTGAAATCTGCCTTGTCATCGGCGGCGGCAATATTTTTCGCGGGATGTCGGGTGCTGCCAAGGGTATGGACCGGGCGCAGGCCGATTACATGGGCATGCTCGCCACGATCATGAACGCGCTGGCGATGCAGAACGCGCTTGAGCAGATCGGCGTTGAGACCCGCGTCCAGTCGGCGATCCAGATGGACGAAGTGTGCGAACCGGTGATCCGTCGCCGCGCCGAACGCCACCTTGAAAAGAACCGCATCGTCATCTTCGCAGCGGGCGTTGGTGCACCCTATTTCACCACCGATTCAGGCGCCGCATTGCGCGCGGCCGAGATGAAGTGCGATGCCTTGTTCAAAGGCACCAGCGTCGATGGCGTCTATGATGCCGATCCCAAGAAGGATCCATCGGCAAAGCGTTATGACACCGTGGATTACGACACGGTTCTGGCAGACAATCTTAAAGTCATGGACGCCAGCGCAGTGGCGCTGTGCCGTGACAACAGCATTCCGATCGTTGTCTTTTCCATTCGGGAGCGGGGCAATCTGGCCCGTGTGCTTGCCGGTGGGGGCATCCAGACGGTCGTCCAAAAGGGAGCCTGAATCATGGCCAAATATGACAAGGCCGATCTCGAACGCCGCATGAAGGGCGCTGTCGAATCGTTGAAGCACGATCTTGTCGGTCTGCGCACCGGCCGCGCCAACACGGCACTGCTCGAACCGATCATGGTCGATGTTTACGGTCAACACATGCCGATCACGCAAGTCGCCACCATCTCTGCCCCTGAACCGCGCATGTTGACCGTGCAGGTGTGGGACAAGTCGAGCATTGGCCCGGTTGAAAAGGCGATCCGTTCGGCAGGTCTTGGCCTCAACCCGATCAACGATGGCAACACGTTGCGCCTGCCGATCCCGGATTTGACCGAGGAACGCCGCAAGGAACTGGCCAAGCTTGCCAGCAAATATGCCGAAAACGCCCGCATCGCGATCCGTAATGTGCGCCGCGATGGCATGGACGCACTCAAGGTCGATGAAAACAAGAAGGAAATCTCGGAAGACGAGCGCAAGCGCGCCGAAACCGACCTTCAAAAGCTGACCGATGAAATCATCAAGCAGGCCGATGAAGCCGCCGCGTCCAAGGAAAAGGAAATCCTCGGCAAGTGACGCCGGTCGCGGCCTCGATCGGTGAAGGTAGCGATGGCAGCGTGGGCAAAGCGCGCCACGTTGCCATTATCATGGACGGCAATGGCCGCTGGGCCAAAAAGCGCATGATGCCGCGTGCCTTCGGGCACAAGCGCGGCGTCGATACGGTGCGGGAAATAACCCGTGCTGCGCGTGACTTGGGGCTTGAGGCGCTCACGCTCTATGCGTTCTCGTCCGAGAACTGGAAGCGGCCGGAAGACGAAATCTCCGATCTGATGGGGATGCTGCGCACCTTCATTCGCAGCGATCTCGATGAATTCGTGGCCAACAACGTGCGATTGCGGATTATTGGTGATTATCATGCGCTTGCGCCCGATATCGTGGAGATGATCGAAGGTGCCATGGCGCGCACCGCTGCCAATGATGGCACCACGCTGGTCATCGCACTTAACTACGGATCGCAGCAGGAAATCGCCCGTGCCGCCACGCGCGCCGCTGAAAAGGGCGCGATCACGCCTGAGGCGATTGAGGCTGAACTCGACACGGCGGGTTTGCCGCCCCTTGATCTGCTGATCCGCACATCGGGCGAAATTCGCTTGTCGAACTTCCTGCTGTGGCAAGCCGCTTACGCCGAAATGTGGTTCACCGATGTGCTGTGGCCCGATTTCAAGCCCGCCCATCTGGCCGAAGCTCTGGCGCAATTCACGTCGCGTGAGAGGCGGTTCGGTGGACGCTGACCCTTCCTTTGCGCCTGCGCCAGTCGTCGAACCCAAAAAGTCCGATCTCAAAGTGCGCGTGGCCTCTGCGGTGGTCATGCTGGCGATTGCCGGGACAGCATTCTGGTTCGGCGGCTTGACGCTTGATCTGTTTGTCGCCGCCGTCGCGTTTGGCGTCTTCGTCGAATATGTGATGCTTGCCAGCAAGATCGCCACGACGCCTGCTACGCTGGTGCCGATGGTCATTGGCGGGGCGGTCTATATTGGCTGGGCGGGGCTGGCTTTGGCGGTGATGCCTGAGCCCTTGATGCTCGCGGTGCTTGGGCTGGTGATCTGCACCGATACTGGCGCATACTTTACCGGACGTTCGATTGGCGGACCAAAAATAGCACCGAGGATCAGCCCGTCGAAAACGTGGTCTGGCCTTGCAGGGGGTATGGCAGCTGCGGGTATTTGGTCTGCGGTCGTCGTGCTTACCGCAAGCTATCTACTCTCGGCCATCGGACCCACGGGGCCAAGCCTTGCCTCCGCACTCGAAGTGGCCAACGTCGGCGTTGCTGCCTTGGTCGGTGCTGCCCTTGCCGTGTTCGCCCAATCGGGCGACTTCTACGAATCGTGGATGAAGCGGCGGGCAGGGGTGAAAGACTCTTCGCGCCTCATTCCCGGCCACGGTGGCTTGTTTGACCGTGTTGATGGCCTGCTGCCCGTCGCGATCATCGCCGGAACAGCATGGGCCACTTCGCAGGTGGGTGTCTGACACCATGAGCCGCTCGATCACCGTCCTTGGCGCAACCGGTTCGATTGGCGCTTCCACGCTCGATCTCATCCGGCGTGAACGCGACAAGTGGCGCGTTGTCGCGCTCACCGCCAATGGCAACGCGGTTGAACTGGCCCAATTGGCGCGCGAATTTCAGGCTGAAGTCGCCGTCGTCGCCGATGAATCCGCGCTGCCCGCCTTGCGTGAGGCATTGGCCGGAACCACCATCGAAGCCGCCGCCGGCACTTCGGCCTTGATTGAAGCTGCCGGGCGTGGCGCAGATATCACCGTGGCCGCGATTGTCGGCTGTGCGGGCCTTGCTCCCACCATGGCCGCCATCGAACAGGGCGGCGTGATTGCGCTGGCCAACAAAGAGGCGCTCGTCTCAGCCGGTGACGTGATGACCGCCGCCGTCACCCGCCACGGCGCAACCCTGCTGCCGGTCGATTCCGAACACAACGCGATATTCCAGTGCCTCCAAGGCAACGACATCGCGCATGTCCATGCTATCACGCTGACGGCCAGCGGCGGCCCCTTCCGCGATTGGTCGCTCGATCAGTTGCACAAGGCCACACCAGCCGAAGCGGTCAAGCATCCCAACTGGTCAATGGGCGCAAAGATCAGCGTCGATTCGGCCACGATGATGAACAAGGGCCTTGAATTTATTGAGGCCTATCACCTGTTCCCCGTCGGTGTTGAGCGTCTGCGCATCATCGTCCACCCGCAGTCAATCGTGCATTCGATGGTTGAATACCGCGATGGCTCCACGCTCGCTCAGCTTGGCCCGTCCGACATGCGCGTGCCTATTGCCTCGGCGCTGGCGTGGCCCGCGCGCATGGATACGCCGTGCGACCGGCTCGATCTTGGCGCGATTGGCCAACTGACGTTCCGCGCGCCTGATGAAGTGCGCTTCCCCGCCACACGCCTTGCCCGTGCAGCGGTAATCGAAGGCGGCGCGGCTCCGGCTGTGTTGAACGCCGCAAACGAAATTGCCGTGGCCGCCTTCCTCGAAAGTCAGATTGGGTTCACCCACATCGTGCAATCGGTTGAGAATGTGTTGTCACTTAGGCTTGCGCCTGCGCCAACTTGCCTTGAAGATGTCATCGCAATTGATGCAGAAGCGCGGGCGAGGGCGCGTGAACTGATGGAGCCTGTGCGCTGATGCCATTGCTGGAAAGCCCCGGAATTCTCACAACGCTGCTGGCCTTCATGCTGGTTCTGGGGCCGCTCGTGTTTATTCACGAATTTGGCCACTACATCGTCGGGCGCTGGTTCGGGGTGAAGGCCAATGTCTTCTCCATCGGCTTTGGCAAGGAATTGTTCGGCTGGACCGACAAGCGCGGCACCCGCTGGAAAGTCAGCGCGCTGCCGCTGGGCGGCTATGTCCAGTTTGCTGGCGACATGAACCCCGCCAGCCAGCCCAGCGCCGATTGGCTGGCGCTTCCTGCGGAAGAACGTAACCGCACGTTCCCGTCCAAGCCGCTGTGGCAACGTTCGCTCATCGTGCTGGCAGGGCCGGTCACTAACTTGCTCTTTGCCGTCCTGATCCTTGCAGGCTTCACGTTTGCTTATGGCAAAGTTGAAGTGCCGCCCGTGATTGGCCAGGTCATGGCAGGCTCGGTGGCTGAACGCTCAGGCCTGAAAGAAAATGACCGCGTCGTCTCGATCCGGGGCAAGGCGATGGGCTCGTTTCTCGATGTGCGGCTTGAAATCGGCCAATTTCCCGGCGATCCGCTGGATATGGTGATCCTGCGCGAAGGCCGTCAGGTGGAAATCGCCACCACCGCCTCGGTAAAAGTCGAAAGCGATCGCTTTGGCAACACGCAGAAAATCGGCTTTCTGGGCATTGGTCCCAAAGACTTTGAGGTTGTCCCGGTTGGCCCCGGCACGGCACTCGTCGAAGGCGTAAAGCAAACCGGCGGCATTATCGGCATGATGGTGACCGGCATTGGCCAGATCATCACCGGAAAACGCGAAGTCAAAGAGCTGGGCGGCCCGATCAAAATTGCCAAATATTCGGGTGAACAACTCGTTTCGGGCTGGCAGGCGTTCATTGGTTTTGTCGCGCTGATCTCGATTAACTTGGGGTTCATTAACCTCCTGCCAATTCCAGTCCTCGACGGGGGCCACCTTGCTTTCTACGCGGCAGAAGCCATTCGCAGAAAGCCGGTTGGTCAGCGCGGGCAGGAGTGGGCTTTCCGCACCGGTATCGCGTTTGTGATGGCGCTTATGGTGTTCGTAACGTTCAACGATGTGGCGTCTCTGGACTTGTTTGGGGGCTGAAGCAGTCTGAAGAATAAAGGTTTTGCCATGTATCCGGTTCGTCGGGAACATCATCCGGCTGGTCAGGGGTGACGGCAGGCTCGTTCTACAGAATATCTTTCAATGGAAATGCCGGGCAATGTTTGCTTGATTGGCCCTGTGGCATGGGGCACAGGGCAACATTGCTTGCTGCGGCCGGGCCTCTACTAGAGCGTCCAGTCGCCACAACACACGGGATGACGCTTGGTGATGATTGCACGTAACGCAGGTCAGGCCGCACTTCGGCACGCTAAAGCGTCGCCGCTCTGCGCCGCCCTGCTGGCCACAAGCGCGCTTGTCGTGGCCCCACAGGCCGCCTTTGCACAAACGGTAAGGCCTGCGACGCCGGCCACACGGCCCGCCGATCCGGCGCCATTACCAGCAGCCGTCCCAACGCCGGTTGGCGATACGATCCGCACGGTCACCATCGAAGGCTCGCAGCGCCTCGAATCCGATACGATCCTGTCGTACATCCGCCTGCGCCCCGGCCAGACCTACTCACAGGCTCTGGGCGATCAGGCTCTGAAAGACCTCTACGCGACCGAGTTGTTCGCCGATGTATCGCTGCGCAATAACAGCGGCGATGTGGTCATTCAGGTCAAAGAAAACCCGGTGATCAACCGCATCATCCTTGAAGGCAACAAGCGCCTCAAGGAAGACAAGATCCTGCCCGAAATTAAACTGGCCGCCCGCCAGATTTTCACCCGTTCCAAAGTCCGCGCCGACGTTGCCCGCATCATCGAACTGTATAAGCGGCAAGGCCGCTTTGCCGCTTCGGTTGAACCCAAGATGGTGATGCTCGAACAGAACCGCGTTGATATCGTGTTTGAAATCAGCGAAGGGCCAAAGTCCAAAGTTCGCCAGATCAACATCCTTGGCAACGAAAAGTTCAGTGATGGTGATCTGCGCAGCGAAATGGTGACCAAGCAGGCGCGCTTCTTCCGCTTGTTCTCATCCGGCACCAGCTACGATCCTGATCGCTTGGCGTTTGACCAGCAGAAAATGCGCCAGTTCTACCTGACCGAAGGCTACGCTGATTTCCGCGTGGTTTCTGCGGTGGCGGAATTGACGCCTGACAAGCGTGATTTCATCATTACGTACGTTGTCGAAGAAGGTGATCGCTACAAGTTTGGCGACGTCAAGATTGACAGCCAATTGCGTGATTTCGATGGCGACAAACTGGCCGCCCGTCTGCCGATGAAGGCAGGCGATTGGTACAATGCCAAGATGGTTGAAGATCAGGTCGATGGCCTGACCGAAACCGCAGGCGCGTTCGGCTATGCCTTTGCCGATGTTCGCCCCGATTTTGCGCGCAGCAAGGAAGACCTGACGATGTCAGTCACCTTCCGCATCGCCGAAGCGCCACGCGTTTACGTTGAACGTGTCGATGTAAACGGCAACACGCTGACCCAAGACAAAGTCGTCCGCCGCGAATTCCGTATTGCTGAAGGCGATGCGTTCAACACCTTCCAGATCAAGCGGTCGTCCAACCGCATCAAATCCCTGGGCTATTTCCAGGAAAAGTTCGAGATCGAACAGAAGCCGGGCAGCGCACCTGATCGCATCATTCTCGAAGCCAACATTGAAGAGCGTCCTACCGGCGAACTGCAATTGTCTGCAGGGTTCTCCAGCCTTGAAAGCTTTATTTTCCAAGGTTCGATCCGCCAGAACAACTTCCGTGGTCGCGGGCAGACGGTCGGCCTCTCGGTCGATTATTCGCGCTACTCGCGCTCGGTCCAGCTCAGCTTCACCGAACCTTATGTGTTCGACAAGAACATCTCGATGGGCGTCGATGTTTACCGTCGCGATTTGAACAGCTTCAACCAGTTCAACTCGAACCGCAACACCACGTACAAACAGGCGACCACCGGCTTCTCCGCCCGCGTAGGCGTGCCGTTGACAGAATTCATGTCCTTGATCGGACGTTACACCTTCAATATCGATGATGTGACGTTGGATCAGAACACGTTCTATATCAACGGGCAGTGCAGCATTCTGCTGGCAGGACGTTATTTGTGCGATGCCATTGGCAAGCGCACAAGTTCGATCCTCGGCGCGTCATTGGTCTATGACACGCTAGACAATCGCCAGCGTCCATCGCGCGGCTCGCAAATCGTCGTGGGCGCAGATTTTGCCGGCCTTGGTGGCTCGGTGCGCTACGCCCGCATCACTGCCAATGCCTCGCGCTTCTGGTCAGTCGGCAGCGGCTTCATCTTCTCCGTGCGCGGTGAAGGTGGCGCTATCAAACCGTTGCGGAACCGCTCAAACGACCCCACCATCGACGACGTCTTGCTGACCGATCGCTTCTTCTTGGGTGAACCACAGATTCGCGGCTTCGACATTCGCGGCGTTGGCCCGCGCGTTTTGCGCAAGTCGATTGATGCCAACGGCGTCGAAACCACGGATCGCAACCAGTGGGTCGATGATGCGCTGGGCGGCAAATATTACTACCTCAGCCGCGCCGAACTAGAAATTCCATTGGGTTCTGGCGCGCGCGAATTGGGCTTGCGTCCCTCGATCTATGTGGACGCGGGCGCTGTGTGGGGCATCACCAATCCTTTACCTGCCAATCTCGTCAATCCGCAGCGTATCTACTCTGATGTGCTCACTGGCAGACCAACATCCAGCCCGACTGCGGCTGATGGATCGTCGAACGGCGATCCCACTCAGATCTTCAACGAAGTATTCGTCGGCGATACGCCATCGCCGCGCGTTTCCGTTGGTATCGGCGTTAACTGGAACTCGCCGTTTGGCCCGTTCCGCCTAGACTTTGCCAGAGTCCTGAAGAAGGCCGATGGCGACGACCCCAAAACCTTCACTTTCAACGTGGGAACCCAGTTCTGATGAAGACTCGTTTTGTCACCGCGCTTTTCGCGGGCATCGCCCTTGCCACTGTCGCGCCAATTGTCGCTTCGGCCCAGTCCACCGGCACCATCGTGTCCGGCATCGCCATTGCCAATCCGCCAGCCGTTGTCGCAGCCTCTGAAGCATACAAGATCTCGCAGCAGCAGCGTCCCACCACTTACAAGCCACAGATCGATCAGGCCAATGTCCGCAAGGGCCAGATCGAAGCCCAGCTTCGCCCGCTGATCGCCAAGCTGGAAGCCGATTCCAAGGCCGCAGCGCCTAACCGAGCTTCGCTGCAGCAGCAGTACGAACAGATTCAGGGGATCCAGCAGGCTGGTGAAGCAGAAATCCAGAAGATCCTCGAACCGTTGAACCTGTCGCAGCAATACGTGCTCGAACAGATCGGCGATAAGCTGGACAGTGCAACCCAGGCCGCGATGGACAAGAAGAAGATCTCGGTCGTTCTTGATTCACAAGCGGTGATCAAGGCTGGCCAGACCTACAACCTCAATCAGGACATTCTGGCAGAACTGAACAAGCTGATCCCATCGGCTTCGCTCGTTCCGCCAGCAGGCTGGTTGCCCCGCGCGCAGCGTGAACAGCAGGCTCAGGCCGCTGCTCAGCAAGCTGCCGGAGCAACGGCTGCTCAGCCCGCCAAGAAGGCGCCTGAAGGCCGCTAAAGACAGATCGCGAAGGCCGGGATTATGACCGAAGAGACAACCGCGCCGAACGGCGTGCTTCTCGATTACGACGTGCGCAAGGTGATGGCGGCGCTGCCGCATCGCTATCCCATGCTGCTCGTTGATCGCGTGGTGTCCTTGACACTGAACGAACGCATTCACGCGGTGAAGGCCGTGTCGATGAACGAACAGTTCTTTCAGGGTCATTTCCCCGGCCGTCCGATCATGCCCGGCGTCCTCCAGATCGAGGCGCTGGCACAGGCCGCTGGCGTGCTCGCGGTGGAATCGCTGGGCCTCGCAGGCTCAGGCAAACTGGTCTATTTCATGGCCATTGAGGAAGCCAAGTTCCGCAACCCTGTGGAACCCGGCGTCCTGCTCGATCTGCACGTCGAATTCACGCAAAAGCGGTCGCGCGTATGCAAGTTCGCCGGAAAAGCCATGATTGGCGATAAGGTCACATGCGAAGTCAGCTTCACCGCAATGATCGCCGACGCCTAGACAATCTATTCATGATGCGCTAGGCGCGCGCCCTTAGAGATTCTTGTGGCCGGTCGGAACCGGCTGCGTACCGGAGTTAGACTCATGAAGACTGGCATTCACCCCGACTACCACACGATCAAAGTGCAAATGACCGACGGCACGATTTTCGAAACCCGCTCCACTTGGGGCAAGGAAGGCGACACCCTCGCTCTCGAAATCGATCCTACGTCGCACCCAGCATGGACCGGTGGTACGCGCCAGCTCGATCAGGGCGGCCGCGTTGCTCAGTTCAACAAGCGTTTTGGTGGCCTGTCGCTCAAGCGTTAATCGTTTACGTCACACCAACAAGCAAAAGGGCGGCCCAAGGGTCGCCCTTTTTCGTTCGGCCGAGGCTGTGACGCATTTCCTGGCCCCAAACCCATATAACCCGGCGCAGGTCGGCAAATCATCTCGTGCGCCTGATAAAGTTGCACTTCTTCTCCCCTACCGCTTGCGGGAGGGGCGGGGGGTGGGCCTATTCCTGGAAAAAACGCTAAGACGCCGTCGCAATCGACGCGCCATGCTCATGGCGGTACTCGATCATCGCCGCGGCAAAATTCGCTGCAAAGTTTTCCACAAAGCTGTCGCGCACTTTTATCGATATCGCTGGCCGCACCTCGGACGCACCCTCAGCGCAACAGAACAAGTTCTGCGCGGGTGGCTGACGGTGCGAGGAAAACGGGATAACCATCGGAAAAGCCAATACTCTTGTTATGACGTCTCCTAGCAAAGTTTCGTCACGAACAATTGTATGGTTTCGACAAAATTACAGACGATCTGCGTATTGGCACGTAGTTCCTTCTCGGCACGTGCCGAGGCCGTCGCATAAGGTGCTGGGGACCCTTAGCCTATGATAAGGCATCACATCCCCCAAAGCGCGTATTGCACTGCATGACCGCGCTCCCCACATGCCGTGGGGCAACGGCAAGCCCTTGCCTGAATCGAACAAATATGGAACACCGCCGCGCATGTCACTTAATACAATCTCAGTCCGCGGCGCCCGTGAACACAATCTCAAGGGGATCGACATTGATCTCCCGCGCGATAGCCTGATCGTCATCACCGGCCTGTCCGGCTCGGGCAAATCCAGCCTCGCGTTCGATACGATCTATGCCGAAGGGCAGCGCCGCTACGTCGAATCGCTCTCGGCCTATGCGCGCCAGTTCCTCGAAATGATGCAGAAGCCCGATGTCGAACACATCGACGGCCTCTCGCCCGCCATTTCGATTGAGCAGAAAACCACCAGCCGCAATCCGCGCTCCACCGTCGCCACGGTGACCGAGATTTACGATTACATGCGACTGCTGTGGGCGCGCGTCGGCATTCCCTACAGCCCCGCCACCGGCCTGCCCATCGCCGCGCAAACCGTCAGCCAGATGGTCGATCGCGTCATGGCCCTGCCCGAAGGCACCCGCGCTTATCTGCTTGCACCTGCCGTGCGTGGCCGCAAAGGGGAATACCGCAAGGAACTGCTTGAATGGCAGAAATCCGGCTACACCCGCGTCCGCATCAACGGTGAAATGATGGCCATCGAAGACGCGCCCGCGCTCGATAAAAAGCTGAAACACGACATCGAAGTGGTGGTCGACCGTATCGCCGTGCGCGACGGCATCCAGACGCGCTTGGCCGACAGCTTCGAACAGGCGCTGAAGCTGGCCGACGGTCTGGCGTTCATCGATCTTGCGGATACGACGGTAGAAGCCATCACCCAACAAACTCCGTTCGCTTCGAGCGAAGTCGAGAAGCCGGGGGCAGGTGTCTCGACTACGCTCGACACGAACGGAGGTGGGGTGAAAACCAAGGGAGGCATGAAGAAGACCGGCCTTGCCGCCAACCGCATCGTCTTTTCCGAAAAATTCGCCTGCCCGGTCAGCGGCTTCACTATCGACGCGCTCGAACCGCGCCTGTTCTCGTTCAACGCCCCGCAGGGCGCATGTCCCGCGTGTGATGGCCTCGGCGAAAAGCTGCTGTTCGATCCGCAACTCGTCGTCCCCAACGAAAACCTCAGCCTGAAGCAGGGCGCGGTCGTGCCGTGGGCGAAAAGCAACCCGCCGTCGCCCTATTACATGCAGGTCCTTGCCAGCCTCGCGGGCCACTTCGGCTTCAAGCTGGAAACGCCGTGGTCCGAATTGCCGGGCGAAGTGCAACTGATCATCCTCTATGGCACCGGCGGCAAGGCCGTCCCGCTGACATTCATCGATGGCAAGAAGTCCTACACCGTCAGCAAGGCCTTCGAAGGCGTGATCGGCAATCTCAACCGCCGCTTGCTGCAGACTGAATCCGCGTGGATGCGCGAAGAGCTGTCCAAGTTCCAGACGGCGCAACCGTGTGAAACCTGCCACGGCAAGCGCCTCAAACCCGAAGCACTCAGCGTCAAGGTTGCGGGCACCGATATCTCCACCGTCACGCACTTCTCGGTCGCTGCCGCGGTCGAATGGTACGGCGCTTTGGACGCGCAGCTCACCAGCCAGCAAAGCCAGATCGCCAAGGCCATCCTCAAGGAAATCAACGAACGTCTCGGCTTCCTCAACAACGTCGGCTTGGATTACCTCAACCTCGATCGCACCAGCGGCACGCTCTCGGGCGGGGAAAGCCAGCGCATCCGCTTGGCCAGCCAGATCGGCTCAGGCCTCTCGGGCGTGCTCTACGTGCTCGATGAACCCTCCATCGGCTTGCATCAGCGCGATAATGACCGCTTGCTGATCACGCTCAAGCGGCTGCGCGATCTGGGCAACACGGTGATCGTGGTGGAACATGACGAAGACGCCATCCGCACCGCCGATCACGTGGTCGATCTCGGCCCCGGCGCGGGCGTCCACGGCGGCGAGATCGTCGCGCAGGGCACGCTGGAGGACATCCTCGCCTGCGAAAACAGCCTGACCGGCCAATACCTTACCGGCGCGCGCCGGATCGAGGTGCCCAAGCACCGCCGCAAGGGCAACGGCTTGTTCATCAGCGTTGAAGGCGCGCGCGCCAACAACCTGCAAAATGTCAGCGCCAAGATCCCTCTGGGCACGTTCACTTGCGTCACTGGCGTTTCAGGCTCGGGCAAGTCCAGCTTCACCATCGATACGCTACACGCTGGCGCCGCGCGCCAATTGAACGGCGCGCGCGTCATCGCGGGCGCACACGATGCGATCAAGGGCCTCGAACACTGCGACAAGGTGATCGAGATCGACCAGTCCCCCATCGGCCGCACCCCGCGCTCGAACCCCGCGACTTACACCGGCAGCTTCACCCTGATCCGCGATTGGTTCGCCGGCCTGCCCGAAAGCGCCGCGCGCGGTTACAAACCCGGCCGCTTCAGCTTCAATGTCAAAGGCGGGCGCTGTGAAAAGTGCCATGGCGATGGCCTGATCAAGATCGAAATGCATTTCCTGCCAGACGTTTACGTCACGTGCGAGGAATGCGAAGGCCGCCGCTACAACCGCGAAACGCTGGAAGTGAAGTTCAAAGGCCACTCCATCGCCGACATCCTCGATATGACTATCGAAGACGCAGAAGAATTCTTCAAAGCCGTGCCCCCGATCCGCGACCGGATGCACATGCTGAATGAAGTCGGCCTCGGCTATGTCAAGGTCGGCCAGCAGGCCACCACGCTGTCAGGCGGCGAAGCGCAGCGCGTCAAACTCGCCAAAGAACTCGCCCGCCGGTCCACCGGGCAAACGCTCTACATCCTCGACGAACCCACCACCGGCCTCCACTTCGAAGACGTCCGCAAACTCCTCGAAGTCCTCCACCGCCTCGTCGAACAAGGCAACAGCGTCGTCGTGATCGAACACAACCTCGACGTCATCAAAACCGCCGACTGGCTCATCGACCTCGGCCCCGAAGGCGGCGTGCGCGGCGGGGAGATTGTGGCCGAAGGCACGCCGGAAGTCGTTGCGAAGAACGCGCGCAGTTTCACGGGACATTATCTGGCGCCGTTGCTGGTGCAGCCCTAAAGCTATGTGTGCCCCACATCCTAAATGACGCTGATATCTCAGACTTGCACACGCTTTACATGGCGTTGACTTAATCTTACGAATTCGTTGAGCTTACGCAGAGGGCAGGTGAAAATGGAAGCGGGCGGACGTCCGGCAGAACATGCGGGCGCACCCATTCGCGAACCGAAGCCCGGTGCCGGGGCGGTTCCGTTGGCCGTTGCCGCGCAGCCGGAAGCCGCCGATCTTGCGGCGTGGCTGGCCGTTGCCGCAGGGGCGCTCGGCGCGTTTATGGCCACGCTCGATATTTCGATCGTCAATGCTTCGTTGCCAACCATTCAGGGCGAGATCGGAGCTTCTCCCAGCGAAGGGACATGGATCGGCACGTCCTATCTCGTCGCCGAAATCGTCGTCACGCCGATTACCGCATGGCTGTCCCGAATGCTGGGTCTGCGTCGGTTCATGCTGATTGCGACTGTTCTGTTCACCGCCTTTTCGGTCATGTGCGGCCTTTCGGGCGATCTCACCACGATGATTGTCGGTCGCACGGGGCAGGGGCTTGCCGGCGGCACGCTCGTGCCCACAGCGCTGACGATCATCGCCACCCGCCTGCCGGCGCGGCAGCAACCGGTAGGGATCGCGATCTTTGGCGGCACGATGTTGCTGGGGCCGCTCACCGGCCCTTTGCTGGGCGGCTGGATTACCGAGGCGATTAGTTGGCGCTATGCGTTTTTCATCAACGTCCCGGTCGGCATCGGCCTTGGCGGCCTGCTGATCTTCAGCCTCCCCAAAGTCGCGCCTGACTGGAGCGATTTGCGCAACGCCGATTGGCTGGGCCTGTTCGGCATGACGCTGGGGTTGGGCTGCCTCACTGTCATGCTGGAGGAAGGCCACCGTGAACAGTGGTTCGAATCCGGCTTCATTATCCGGCTGGCTTTGTTGTCTGGTGCAGGTTTCGTCGCGGTCGCCTGGACCCAGTTTCAGAGCCCGAGGCCGATCATACGGTTGGCGCTGCTGCGGGTCCCTGCATTTTCAGCCTGCGTGGCTATGATGCTGATGTTCGGAGCGCTGTTGTTCGGTCTGTCTTATGTCGTGCCGCAATTCCTTGCAGCGGTTCCGGGATACAATGCGTTTCAGGCCGGGCAGGTGGTGTTCATGCCGGGCCTTAGTTCGGTAATGATGATGCTCGCGTTCCCGTTTATCGTCAAACTGCTCGATCCGCGCACTGCGGTGGTGCTGGGCTGCCTCATTGCCGGTGTCAGCGCCTATCTGTTGACCGGGATGACCGCGCAGTCGGTTGGCAGTGCATTTATCCTGCCGCAGGTGCTGTTTGGTGGCGGCGCGGCGGTGGCCACGCTGACGCTACAGCAATCGTCGATCATCGCCGTGCCTTTGAAATACGCCGACGAGGCATCGGCCATATTCATGGCAGCGCGCAACCTTGGCGGTTCGATTGGCCTTGCCATGATTGCCAGTTTTCAGGAGCAGCGCATTGATGTGCACCGCTGGCAGATTCACGCCTCGATCAGCGCCAACGATATGGCGGTTCAGCAAACGATGACTGATAATGCGTCGCTGCTCGGCGGCGGGCCGGAGGGCATGACGGGGGCTTACCGTATACTTGATGGACAAGTGCGGCTGGATTCGCTGGTCATGTCGTTCAACGACATATTTCTTATGCTGGCTCTGGGTGCAGTGATCATCGCTCCGCTTGCGCTGCTTCTGCGTGGCGACCGTTCAGGTTCCGCAGCCGTCATGCACTGACGATCCAGCAAATGCAGATCGGGTGGAACCGCCGATCGAATGCAAAGCCGTGGAAGCAACCCAGAGCCGATATGCGGCACACTGGATTGCTCCACCGCGCTGCGCGGAGTTTGCAATGATGAACCGTCAGGGGACGAACCGTCAGGGTGTCCCGATCAGCGGCCCTGCTGGGCCAGCAGCCGCAACCGCAGCGCGTTCAGCTTGATAAAGCCCGCTGCGTCCTTCTGGTCGTATGCGCCGGCATCATCCTCGAACGTCACGTGGCGTTCGGAATACAGGCTGTCGGGCGATTGGCGGCCGACCACGGTGGCGCTGCCCTTGTACAGCTTCAACCGGACGGTGCCGTTGACGCGGGCTTGGCTGTGGTCAATCGCGGCTTGCAGCATCTCGCGTTCGGGGGCGAACCAGAAGCCGTTGTAGATCATCTCGGCATATTTGGGCATCAGTTCGTCTTTAAGGTGCGCTGCACCCCGGTCGAGCGTGATGCTTTCAATGCCGCGATGCGCGCGGGCATAGATTTCGCCGCCCGGCGTTTCGTACATGCCGCGGCTTTTCATGCCAACGAAGCGGTTTTCGACAAGGTCCAGACGGCCAATGCCATGCTTGCGGCCCAGATCGTTGAGCGCGGCGAGAAGCGTGGCGGGGCTCATCGCCTGACCATTAAGGCCAACGCCATCTCCGCGCTGGAAATCGATGGTGATGTATTCAGGCGTGTCGGGCGCGTCTTCCGGATTGACGGTGCGCGAATAGACATAGTCGGGCACTTCGGTCCACGGATCTTCGAGGACTTTGCCTTCGGACGAGGTGTGCAACAGGTTGGCGTCGGTGCTGAACGGGCTTTCGCCGCGCTTGTCCTTGGGCACCGGGATCTGGTGCTTTTCGGCCCAGGCGATCAGGGCGGTGCGGCTGGTCAGGTCCCATTCGCGCCACGGTGCAATCACCTTGATGCCGGGCTCCAGCGCATAAGCGGAGAGTTCGAAGCGGACCTGATCGTTGCCCTTGCCGGTGGCACCGTGCGACACGGCATCAGCGCCGGTTTCGCGGGCGATCTCGATCAGGCGCTTGGAAATGAGCGGGCGGGCAATGCTGGTGCCAAGCAGGTAATCGCCTTCATAGCGGGCGTTGGCGCGCATCATCGGGAACACGAAATCGCGCACGAATTCTTCGCGCAAATCGTCGATAAAGATGTTGTGATCGGGCACGCCCATCAGCTTGGCCTTGGCGCGCGCTGGTTCCAGCTCTTCGCCTTGGCCCAGATCGGCGGTGAAGGTGACGACTTCGCAATTGTACGTGACCTGCAGCCACTTGAGGATAACGGAGGTGTCGAGGCCGCCGGAATAAGCGAGGACGACTTTTTTGATATCGGACATGGGGCAGACTCCCGAAGAATAGCGCGCCGCGCGCCTAACAGGCGGGGGTCAACATCGCAACCTCTGGTATGGTCGCTATTGCGCGGCCTGGTGTTCCAGATGCCAGTTCGGCGCGGAATCCAGCGCCGAAAGCCGCGCGGCTTCGTGCTGGATGTAGTCGCGAGTCATCGGCAGGGCGCTACGGCGCTTCACGCTTTGGATGTGAAAATTCACCATGCCGCCGTGGCGAAAACTTTGTTCGGCACCGGCCAAGTAGAACTGCCACATCCGAAACAGCCGCTCATCATAAAGCGCGACGATTTCGTCTCGGTGCATTGTGGCGCGGCGATACCATTCGGCAAGCGTATAAGCGTAGTGGTAGCGCAGGACTTCCACGTCGCCCACTTCCCATCCGGTCTTTTCCAGCGCCGAAACAAGTTCGCTCATCGCCGGGATGTAGCCGCCGGGGAAAATGTACTTGCGCGTCCACTTGTCCGTCGTGCCCGGCGGTCCGGTGCGGCCAATGGTGTGGGTGAGCATCACGCCATCAGGATCAAGCAGGTCGTTGGTCTTGGCGAAGTATTCGGAAAAGTGCGGCGCACCGACATGTTCAATCATGCCGACGCTGGTGATGCGATCAAACTGGCCGGTGACGTCGCGGTAATCAACGAGTTGGAACTTGACCTTGTCCGCTACGCCGGCTGCTTGCGCGCGTTCCTGCGCGAACTTCACCTGATCGGGCGCAAGGCTGACGCCAAGCACTTCGCAGCCGAAGTGGCGGTTGAGATAGAGGCCAAGGCCGCCCCAGCCGCAACCGATATCGAGCACGCGCATGCCTTCGGCGCGACCGGGTTCCAGCCGCAGCTTGGCAGCGATCAGCGCCTTTTTGTCAACTTGCGCGCGCTCCAGCGTATTGGCCGGATCGCGGAAATACGCCATTGTATATTGGCGGTCTTCATCAAGGAATTGCTCGTAGAACTGGCGAGTAAGGTCGTAATGATGAACGACGTTCTTCGACGCCTTGGCGCGCTCGTTGAACTGATCGGCGCGCGAGGCGACTTTGCCGAGCAGTTTGCGCAGTGGTCCCTTGCGGTCAATTCCGCCGGTGGACTTGGCGTTGGCCATGATAAGAAGGACGAAATCGCGTATGTCGTGCGGCGGATCGACTACCAACCGCCCGTCCATATAAGCCTCGCCTGCACCGACGCGCGGATCGCGTGCGATGTGCATTGCCGCGCCCTTGTCGGTCAGGCGGATGGTGAGGGGCGCGGTGCCCTCACCATAAGTATATTGCCGCCCATCGTGATCAATCACGACAAGCGGTCCGGTGCGGACAAGCCGCTTCAAGAGTTGGTTGAGCAGCCACATAGCGCCAAGATATTCGTTATGAATTCAGTAGCAAGAGTATTCGAAGCGACAGGTCGTTCATCGTGAAAAAGCCGGGCTTACGATGAAGTAGGGTGGAACCGTGCGGCCCCACCCTATTGGCAAGCGATTAGCGGCAACGTGCTCCGCTGCGTTCAATTTCGCGGCCAAGCAGGGCACCGCCCACTGCACCCAGGATCGTACCAGTCGCCCGTTCGCCGCGCGTATCAATGGCTCTGCCAGCCAGAGCACCACCGGCCGCGCCGATGATCAGACCTGTCGTGCCGTTGTTGCGCTTGCAATAGTATCGGCCATCATCGCCGCGCCAAACGCGATCGTTGCTGCTGATCCGGCGCGGCTCGGAATAGCGGCCGCGGCTATCGTACATCGAGTGGCGTTCCTTGGCGCGGTGACCATGCGCAGGTGCCCAGCGTGGTGGATCGGCAAAAGCCGGGGCTGACGGGATAATGACTACGGCAAGCACCGCTGCAAAAATGGCTTTCTTCATGGACTATTCCCTCAAAACATCGAACCTGCATGTCGCCGGCTTCGGGATCACAACGACTGCCATTGCCGAGTGATCCACAACGCTGAGTGAACGTTCGAAAAACCTGCGGAATATGCGCCAAGCTGCCGCCCTTGCACGGCAAGTTGTGAGGATAACGCCGGAACTGGCGACAGCTTGCCCAAAATCCGCAAGAGTTCTGGGCAAGCCGTTTGCCGGTTATCCTGACTTTGGTCAGATGATCAATAGTTCCACTGCACCTGTGCGCGAACCAAGTCACCCTTGGCTTGGCCAGTCCGGCGCTCGTCGGCTTCGGTACGTTTGATGTTGGCGTAGCTTAGCGTCAGTTCCAGTTCCTTGAGCGGCAGCCACTCCATGCCCAATTCGTACTCGTCCGTTTCGAGGCGCGGTGCGTTGGTCGCTGCTTTCCAGCCACCGCGATAATGCTGCCAGCGGGCGAAGGGGATGATCTGGCCGAACGACGTCGGCGGGACGCGGTACATGGCCATCACATATCCACCGCTTGAATCCTTGGCGAGGATGGAACTTGTAGCGCGGTCCCATTCGGGTGTCTTGCCCCACGTCCATTCCGCCTGAATACCGAACGGGCGTGGATAGAGCATGGCGTGGATGCCAACGTGGTTGTCGTCGTAGTCGATAGCGGAAGTGCCCGTAGCGCGGATTTCCGGGCGGAACTTGTTGAGCATGCCTGATGCGCCGATTTCGGCCACTTGCCCGTCGAAAATGCCACCAAGGCCATCGAGGCGGAATGGCATCGTTGCCATCGCCACGGTCATCATCTTGCCGTTCTTCTCGGTGCGGCTGATCGATTGGCCGTTGTAGATGCCGACACCCAGCGCCCCGTAATTGCCAAACAGCTTCTGGCCATCGTGCGACAATTCATCCCAGATCGCCTGAATTTTGGGCGGGGTGTAGTAAGCAGCAACGCCAAGATCACGCTCACCGGGCACCGGTGCGTTGATCGCATCGGTGCGGTCGAGCGGAATGCGGTTCGATGAGGACTGCAGGTTTTCCCAACCGAACGGAACCTTGGACTGGCCCAATCGGACTTTGAACGTCTTGGCCTTGTCGAGATAGACGTCGGCATAGGCATCGCGCATTTGGAAGAAGTTCTGACGCGCTTCGCCGCCGGTCTGGTTGCTTACAGCCGCTGCCAAATCACCTTGCATATAGAGTGAAACGCGGTTCGAAATATCACCCTGCACGACCAGACGCGCGCGGCGGATGGAGAAGTTGCCATTCTCGTTAATGCCTGAATCCTGTACCGAACGCAGGCGCGATGCACCGGCTGGCGCATTCTTGTCGCCCGAAATGATCTCGTTTACGCGAAGTTGGGTATATCCGCGCAATTGCAGCTTGTCATACCAAGCCTTCTTCTTTTCGGAAGGCTTGGCGGATGCTGCGACAGGGGCAGGGGCAGGGGCCGCTGCTGCAAGCTGCGTTGGCGCTGTGACCACAGAATTCATGACTGGGGCCTGCGCCATGGCGGCTGGCGGTGCGGTGATTTGCGCGGTCTGCATGGCCCGAACAATGGCTTTTAGCTCATCCACCTGACGCTGAAGGTCGGCGATTTTTGCATCACTGTCCTGCGGAGCGCCCTGCGCCTGCGCCACGCTTGCTGCGCTGATGAAAACGCTCACCGCCAGTGCCGCGCGAAATGCCTTGCCCGTCATGATTCACGAATCTCCAAAACTCATCAATGAGGGGCCGCTAGTGGCCAAAAATGACGGGTATGTGACAGTTGATTGACGCAATCTGTTAATCGGGAGTGTGGTTTTTCCGGTCAATTATCTGATAACATGGAAAAACACAGTATGTTACCGTTTGGAAACAACAGTCAAAATTATGTCTTTCAAATGAATTATTTCTATCGGCAGGACTGTTCACGGACAAACATTCGCCCATCGTGACTCAGGGCTGCACACCTGCTAACGGCGCGGCCATGACTGAACTTTCGCTGATCCGTAACTTTTCCATCATTGCCCATATCGACCATGGCAAGTCGACGCTGGCTGACCGTCTGATCCAGTTCACGGGCGGCCTGTCTGCGCGCGAAATGAGCGAGCAAGTGCTCGACAACATGGATATCGAGCGGGAGCGCGGGATCACGATCAAGGCGCAGACCGTGCGGCTGGATTATACCGGCAAAGATGGGCGTACGTATCAATTGAATCTGATGGACACGCCGGGCCACGTCGATTTCGCTTATGAAGTCAGCCGCAGCCTTGCCGCGTGCGAAGGTGCGCTGCTGGTGGTTGATGCGGCTCAAGGCGTGGAAGCGCAGACGCTGGCCAACGTCTACCAATCAATCGAGCATGACCACGAAATCGTGCCGGTGATCAACAAGATCGATCTGCCTGCTGCCGAACCTGAAAAGGTCAAGGCCGAGATCGAGGATGTGATCGGCATTGATGCCAGCCAAGCGGTGATGACCAGCGCAAAGTCCGGCATCGGCATCGAAGAAGTGCTCGACGCGATTGTCGCGCGCATTCCGCCTCCCGGTGGGGATCGCGATGCACCGTTGACCGCCATGCTGGTCGATTCGTGGTACGATCAGTATCTGGGCGTGGTTATTCTTGTGCGCGTGATTGATGGCGTGATCCGCAAGGGTTTGCAGGTCAAGTTCATGGCTGGTGGGACCGAGCATTTGATCGACCGCGTGGGCTGCATGCGCCCCAAGATCGAAACGCTGGACGAGCTTGGCCCCGGCGAAATCGGCTTCATCACCGCGCAGATCAAGGAAGTGGCGCAAGCCCGCGTGGGTGACACCATCACCACGGTCAAGAACGGTTCAACCAAGGCGCTGCCCGGCTTCAAGGAAGTGCAGCCGGTGGTGTTCTGCGGTATCTTCCCGGTGGATGCTGCGGAATTTGAAAAGCTGCGCGAAAGCATTAGCCGCCTGCGCCTGAATGATGCCAGCTTCAGCTTCGAGATGGAATCGAGCGCCGCCGTGGGGTTTGGCTTCCGTTGCGGTTTCCTTGGTTTGCTCCATCTGGAGATCATTCAGGAGCGCCTGAGTCGCGAATATGATCTTGATCTGATCACCACGGCACCGTCAGTGGTTTATCGCATCCAGTTGAACAAAAGCCGCACCGATGATGCGCGCGAAATCTTGTTGCACAACCCTGCAGACTATCCTGACCCAAGCCGGATCGCGCAGATTGACGAGCCGTGGATCAAGGGCACGATTTACACACCTGACGAATATCTCGGCTCGATCCTGAAACTGTGTCAGGATCGGCGCGGCGTGCAGACCGGGCTGACCTATGTCGGCGGGCGCGCGCAAGTGACTTATGAATTGCCGCTCAACGAAGTGGTGTTCGATTTCTATGACCGGCTGAAATCGATCAGTCGCGGCTATGCCAGCTTCGATTACGAACAGATCGGCCTGCGTGAGGGTGATCTTGTGAAGATGAGCATCCTCGTCAACAACGAGCCGGTCGATGCGCTGTCAATGATCGTCCACCGCAGCGCCGCAGAAGCGCGCGGACGGCACATGTGTGAACGCTTGAAAGACCTGATCCCGCGCCACTTGTTCAAGATTCCGGTGCAAGCCGCGATTGGCGGCAAGGTTGTTGCCCGCGAAACCATTGCGGCAATGCGCAAGGACGTGACCGCCAAGTGCTATGGCGGCGACATCAGCCGGAAGAAGAAGCTTTTGGACAAGCAGAAGAAAGGCAAGGCGCGGATGCGCGAATACGGCAACGTCAGCATCCCGCAGGAAGCCTTCATTGCGGCACTGCGCATGGGCGAGGAATAGGCGGCCACTTGCGGATGGAGTTTGTGGCGCTTTCCCTTGACTTTCGGGCGGTCTGTCGCCATTTGCGCAATGCTATCGTCGCCTGCGACGGAATTTGTAGCCGCCGGGCTGTTGTTTCCTTTCACGCGCATCCAGCCCCGACGCGCATTTCTGCGGCGGGTTTTAACTGTTTTCGCGAAAGGAAAACATCCATGCCATTCGGCACAACCAACTTCCGGACCGCCTGACACATGGCGAAGGAAGACCTGCTTACCCTTGATGGGGAAATCGACGAGATTCTTCCCGATGGTCGTTTCGGCGTTATGCTGGAAAACGGTCATCGAATCATTGCCTACACAGCGGGCAAGATGCGCAAATTTCGCATCCGCTCGATCGTGGGTGACCGTGTGAAGGTTGAAATGACCCCATACGATCTGACCAAAGGCCGCATCGTCTTCCGTGAGAAGATCGCTGGCGGTGGTGGTCCCGGTGGCGTCAAACGGCGCCGCTGATACTTTTGAAAATACAGGATTTTAATGCATACCATTTACGTCAATTCGAATATTGCGCTTAAAGCACTGCGTTTCGCGGTCCCGGTTCAAGCAGAGCCACGGCGCACTTCTCCCGTCCTTTCGCAACACGAATTGCGGGAAATCGTTCTCCAGATGGTCGGCTGAAGGCCCCATCGGAAACAAGACAGCGGCGGCAAGTCCAATCGGGCCTGCCGCCATTTTCTTGGTCAGAAAACGGAACTGCGCCACGCGCAACGGCTATTGCTATCCGTGATAGCCGTCTTAAAGGCATGATGATGGCACTGACCAATGCCCTTGAAAGCCGTCTAGGCTACCAGTTGCGCCGCGCGTCTGCGGTGATGATGGCTGATCTTTCGCGCGAACTGGCCGAGCTTGATTTGCGCCCCGCTGAAGTCACCACATTGCAGGTCATTGCCGACAACGCGGATTGTTCGCAAACCGAAGTGGGGCAAGCCTTGGCTATCAAGCGCGCCAATATGGTGCCGATCATTTCGCGGCTGATGGAGCGCGGCCTGGTTGAGCGGCGCCGGATTGATGGCCGCAGCCATGCGCTGACCTTGACCGAACACGGCCGCATGGTTTCCAAAGACGCACAAGAGCGCATTGATCGGCACGAAGCACGCTTTGCCGAATTGCTGGGCGCGGCTGATATGGCCATGCTGTTTCGTTGCTTGCCGGTCATCCGTTCTGCGCGTGAGGGTGATGCCGAGTTTTGAAATTCAAGCCCACACCATCTCGCGATACCACTTGGTCACCACATATTTCAGGCCCTTGCGCACTTTCATCGCGTGATGGAGCGTGGCTGGGTTGACGCTGCCATCAGGGCGGCGGTTGTTCCAGCCCACCAACTTGCCGCGTTCAGGTTGAATGAGCTTGTCGATCACCTTGAACCGCGTTGCGCCGCCAGCTTCGACATCGTTCAAATAGATCATGAACGTCCAGGTGCGTTGCCCGGCGATGCTGCAAAACTGCTGGTAATCATTGCCTTGGGGATCAAAGTAGTCGGTGTGCGCCTTGAATTCCTGCCCCGGCGCATAGCGTTGCCCCTGAATTGGTTCGCCAAAACTGCGATCAATGCCGGACATCGCGGAAAGCATTTCGTCCAATACAACAACGTCGGGTTCGTCCATCGGCAAGTCACATGTTTCGCTGGTGCGGAAGTAGTGGTCGCCATTAGCATCGGCGATGGTGGAGGGGCGGCGGTCCCGCTCAATCCTTGCCACCAGCGTGTCGCATTCATTGCTTGAAAGGAAGTCGCGAAGCACGAACATCTCGATCCGCGTATTTGGCACTTTCATGATGCCGGGCACGGTTTGCAGGTGTTCTGCGCAGCGGGGAAGGGCAAGTTCGCTCATAACGCTTGCCATAACCCAGCCTTATCGCTCTGGGCAACTTGAACCCGCTGGCGTGTTGGTCGTAAAACCGTCACGTTCCTGCCGCATGCGAGATTTCGTGAACACAACATTTGCCTCCCGCCCGCTCCGCAACGGCTTCTCGCTGGTCGAGATGATGGTCGTGCTTATGGTGATGGGCTTGCTGGCAGGCATGGCGGTACTGACTCTGCCGGGGGACGAGCGCAAATTGCGCGGCGAGGCCGAACGGTTTGCCGCGCGTACGCTGGCCGCCCGCGACGAGGCTATCGTTGGCGCTCGTCCGATCTCCTTGGTGGTGAGCGAGCAGGGATATTACTTCGAGCGGCGCAGCGAGGGGCAGTGGCAAGCCTTGCCGGGGCAGGGCTTTGACCTGACGCCGTGGGACAAGGCGACCACGGTGAGCACAGGACGCCAGCGCGTCGTGTTCGATTCGCTCGGCCTTGCCAGCAGCGACGCAGCACTTCGGCTGGGGCGGGGCGATAAGGCTCTGATCGTGCAGATCCGCCGCGACGGCAAAGTGACGCTTGATGCAGGATAAGGTCCGCCCTGCGCCCAATGGCTTCACGTTGCTGGAATTGCTGGTGGCGCTGGCGGTGTTTGCCATCGCTGCATTGGCGTTGTTGCAGATGGAAGGGGCGAGCATTGCGCGCACCGCGGACCTCGACCAGCGCCTGCTGCGCGAGATCGTGGCGCAGAACATGGCGGCAGAGATTCTGACCGATCCTGCGCCCCCGGCCGTGGGGTCGGCCAGCGGGAGCATTGAGAACGCAGGACGGCGCTTTCAGTGGACACGCACGGTTGCGCCTTTGCCCGACTATGGGGTGCTGGGTATTACCTTGAGCGTGCAGGAAACGACCGTGGGCGCAACCAGTCAAGCCTTTACGCTCGACCTCACCCGGTTGCCCGCTTCGTGAACGAAAAGCCCACTCCTAACGGCTTTACGCTTGTTGAGATGCTGATCGCGCTCGCGCTATTTGCGGTGATTGCGGTCGGAGCACTGGGGCTGTTGCGCTTCTCGGTCGATGCGGAACTTGCCAGTCGCAACAAAACCGACAGCATTGCGGCGCAACGGCGGTTCCTGTCGGTGTGGACCGCAGACCTTGCCCAAGCCGTGCCGCGCCCAGCGCGTGATCAGGCGGGCGCATCTCACCGGGCGTTTGAGGCCAATGTCGATGGCGTGGTCATCCGGTTGACCCGCAGCGGTTGGGAAAATGTTGATGGCGCGGCGCGGCCCAGCTTGCAAAAGGTTGAATACCGCGTGACACCGACCGCGCTGGTCCGTGCAGGCTATCCTTTCCCCGATGGTGCTGCACCTGAGCAAGGAGCGGAAATGCTACCCTTGACCGGCGCGCCAACGATCCGCTTTCGCAGCAAGGACGGCAATTGGCGGGAGCGATGGGAGCCGCAATTGACCACAGAACTGCCAGTGGCGGTCGAACTGTTGCTGCCTCAGACCGGACGTCCGCCTTTGCGGATCGTGTCATTGGTTGGTGTCAATTACCAATGAGGTCCGATAATCCTGAGGAACGCGGCGCGGCGTTGCTTTCGGTGCTGTTGCTGGTAGCGGTGACGGCGGTAATCGCGGCGATCATGCTGGACCGCTTGCATCTTGCCACGCGGCTTGCCGGCAATGGGCAAGCGATGACGCAGGCGCGGCTCTATGCCACCAGCGCCGAAACGCTGGCGATGGCCCGGATCAAGGCGATGGTCGATAGCTCGCAAGAGCGCACGGTAGACCGAGGTGGATTACTGGGCCGCGAATTTCCGCTGCCGCTGGCGCGTGGCACGGCAATGGCGCGGGTCGATGACGCCGGAAATTGCTTCAATCTCAACTCACTGGTTGAAGCCGACGCGCAAGGCGTGCTGAAGCTGCGCGTGGCCGGGCTGAACCAGATGCGCGCTTTGATGGCAGGGCTTGGCATATCGGCAGGCGAAAGCGCCATCGCCAGCGATGCCATTGCCGACTGGATCGACAGCGACAACGTGCCATCGCCCAATGGAGCGGAGGACGAAACCTATCAGGGCAACACCGTTCCCTATCGCACCGCAGGCCGTCTGATTGGCGACGTCAGCGAGATTCGCAGCGTTCGGGGCATGACCCCGCAATTCTATGAACGCATGCGTCCGTGGCTATGCGCGCTTCCCGCAGCAGAGCTTTCACCGGTCAACATCAACACCCTGCGCCCCGATCAGGCATTGCTGCTATCGATGCTCGCGCCGACCGCAATCCCGGTTGACCGCGCGCGGGCGTTGCTAAGCGCGCGGCCGGCACTTGGCTGGGCCAACGCTTCGGATGCCTTGCGCGGGCTTGCCGTCAGCGAAGAGGCTGGGGGCGGCGTGCCACAAGGGCAATTGCAAGTGCGCAGCCGGTGGTTTTTGCTGACACAGACCGTAACGGTCGATTCGGCGGTGGTTGAAGAGCAGGCCTTGATCGACGTGGGCAACAATCCGCCGCGCGTGGCTTTTCGCAGCTGGGGCGACCGGTTTAGCCGCTGATCGCTTTGACAATCTTGTGTGTATTTTTGGCCTCGCGCAAGATTCCGCTTCCCTTTCGTGCGCCTTTCTGCAAATGGCCCAGCCCGCGCAGCAGACTTGTTGCGCCGGATATGTGGCGACCGTAGCTCAGTTGGTTAGAGCGCCGGTTTGTGGTACCGGAGGTCGGGGGTTCGAACCCCCTCGGTCGCCCCATTCTCTCCTTCGAAACAGCAGCTTTGACACCGCCTTTAAGGGCGTTGGCAAAGCATTGCGCTTGCTCCGGCAAGCCGCAGGTGGCAGAGCGCACGGAACCGGCGGCGGGGGTCGCCGGGAGAAGGATTCGACTGCCCAGCGCCGATGCACGCTTTCGCCAACCCCGCCCGTTTTCTGCGCCTCGCGCGATGGCTGATGCCGCTTATGCTGGCCTCTGGCCTGTTGCTTGCGATGGGTGCTGTGGCTTACGGTATGCTGGTTGTGCCGCCTGATCGCCTGATGGGTGAAACGGTGCGCATCCTGTATATTCATGTGCCCGCCGCTTGGCTGGGCATGGCGGGCTGGTCGACTATCGCGGTTGCAAGTTTGGTTGAACTGGTATGGCGGCATCCGCTGGCGGCGATTGCAGCGCGCGCTGCGGCGGTGCCGGGGGCTGCGTTCACCGCGATTTGCCTTGCCACCGGATCAATCTGGGCGCGGCCGACCTGGGGCACGTGGTGGGTGTGGGATGGCCGGCTGACTAGTTTCCTGATCCTGCTGTTCCTCTATTTTGGCTACATCGCGCTATCGGGCGCGGCGCAGCGCGATATGGCTTCGGGTGGCGGCGGCAACCGTATTACCGCGATCTTTGGGTTGGTAGGCGCCATCAACATTCCGATCATCAACCGTTCAGTCGTCTGGTGGAATAGCTTGCATCAACCGCCGTCGATCACTGCAGGAAAATCCGCGATTGATGGCACGTTTTTGTGGCCGCTGCTGATTGCTGCTGTCGGTTTCAGCCTGATTTTCGGCGGTGTGGTGCTGGCGCGGATGCGCATGCTGCTCGCCGAAATACAGGCCGAGGCGCGGTTGCGTCGCAAGGCACTACATTGAACGCCGGGACTTGAGGGATACGATGCGCGAAGGTCTGGATCAGTGGGATTACGTGGCGGCGGCGCTGGCAATCGGCGTGATCGGCACGCTGCTGCTGGTGGGGTTGTCGCTGGCTGCAATGATCCGTGCAGAGCGCAGGCGTGACAAGGTAAGGGCGAAGTGAACCAGATTAAAACCGGCGGCATCAAACCCAAGCACCAGCGACTGGTGCTGCTGGTCATTGCGCTGGCCGCGCTGATTGGCGCAGGCCTGCTCGCGGCATATGCCCTGTCCAATCAGGCAAGCTATTTCTACGTTCCTGCCGATCTGATGAAAGACCCGCCTGAACAGGGCCGCGCCATCCGTCTGGGCGGCATGGTTGAAAAAGGCTCGCTCAAGACGCGCGCCGATGGCGTGACTATCGATTTCGTGGTCGGCGATGGCAAGGCACGAATTCCCGTGCGGTTCACCGGAATCACCCCTGACTTGTTCGTCGAAGGATCAGGCGTTGTTGCCGAAGGCCGCATGGAAGGGCAGGCGTTCATCGCTGACAACTTGCTGGCTAAGCATGACGAAAATTACGTGCCCCGTCAGATGGGCGATATGACCGAGGCGCAAGCCAAAGCCGTGGTGGCAGAAACACAATGATCGCTGAACTTGGCCTGGCCGTCCTGTGGATGGCCGCCGCGCTTGCCGTGCTACAACTTTTCGCAGGTGTGGTCGCATTGCGTCCCGGTGGTGCTGCGATGACAGGCCTCGTTCGTCCGCTGGCAATCATGCAGGGCGTGCTGGTGGCGATCTCGTTTCTGGCGTTGATCGATCTGTTTCTGGAAACCGATCTGACGGTGAAACTGGTGGCGGCAAACAGCCACTCGATGAAGCCGTTCATCTTCAAGCTGGCGGGCACGTGGGGCAATCACGAAGGTTCGATGCTGCTGTGGGTGACGATCATGGCCATGTCTGGCGGGATCGTGGCTTTGGTGGAAAAGCGCCTGCGCGAAGATACGCTGATCGCCACGCTTGCAGGACAAGCCTTTGTCAGCCTTGGTTTTTATGCGTTTCTGCTACTGTCCTCGAACCCGTTTGAGCGGTTAGCGGAACCTGCGCCTGAAGGGGCAGGTCTCAATCCACTGTTGCAGGACATCGGCTTGGCGTTTCATCCGCCAACGCTTTACATCGGCTATGTCGGCCTGTCAGTCGCATTCAGTTTCGCCATCGGCGCACTGGTAACGCGGGACGTGGGACCGGCCTTTGCCCGTGCGATGCGGCCGTGGGTGCTGGGCGCGTGGATTTTCCTGACGATCGGAATTACTGCGGGTTCCTACTGGGCATACTACACGCTTGGCTGGGGTGGCTGGTGGTTCTGGGATCCGGTTGAAAACGCCTCGCTGATGCCGTGGCTGGCGGCAACCGCGCTGCTCCATTCGGCATCGGTCCTTGCAAGCCGCAATGCCTTGCGGGCCTGGACGGTCATGTTGGGCGTTATCGCCTTTTCGATGTCGATGGTCGGCACGTTCCTTGTGCGCTCCGGCATTCTCACTTCGGTCCATGCCTTCGCGGTCGATCCAGAGCGCGGCAGCTTCATTCTGGCGCTGCTGGCGGTTTACATCGGCGGGGCATTGGCGCTGTTCGGCATTCGCGCTTCGACGGTGACCGAAGGCGAACGTTTCAGCCTGTTCAGCCGCGAGGCGAGCCTGGTGTTCAACAATGTGATGTTGTGCGGCACACTGGCCATCGTGCTGCTTGGTACGCTTTACCCGCTGATGACAGAAGCCTTCGGCGCGAAAGTTTCGGTCGGCCCGCCTTACTTCAACCCTGTTTCGGCGATCTTCGTGATCCCCATGATGCTGGCGATGTTTGTGGGGCCGCTTCTGCGCTGGCGCCACGATAAGCCTGGGCGGATCACTGCCGTGGTTGCGGTGCCTGTGTTGCTAACCGCCGTCGTCTTGCTGGCCGTCGTGTTGCTCGCACCCGACATTCGTATCCTGCCGACGCTGGGCATTGCGGTGGGCGCGGGGCTGGCCTTGGCAAGCTTGCTGCCGTTGCGCGGCCGCAACCTGCGCCGCACGCCTCTGTCGGTCTATGGCATGGTGGTGGCGCACTTCGGCATAGGCGTGGCACTGCTGGGCGCGGCCAGCGAAAGCGCGTTCTCGACCGAGCGTCTGGCCGCGATGAATGTTGGCGATACGCAGCAAGTCGGGCCGATCACGGTGAAACTCGTCAATATTTCGCCCGTCGCCGGGCCGAACTGGACGGCGCTCGATGCCACAGTGACGGCGACGTATGAAGGCGCCGCAGCGGTGACGCTGCATCCGCAAGCTCGCACGTTCTCCTCGCCGCCGGGTGAGCGCACGGAATCTGCGCTTTACACGCGCTGGAACGGCCAACTTTACGCGGTGCTCGGCAACGAGGGGGAAGATGGGCGTTGGCAGATGCGGTTCTGGTGGAAGCCGTTTGTACCGCTGTTGTGGCTGGGCGGACTGCTGGTGGCGCTGGGCGGGTTTCTCGCGCTGCTGGGCCGTGTGGCGCACGATGTGCGGCGCTTGCGGGCCGGGGGCAAGATTGCCTATCGCAAAGCGCGGCTGGAGCAGATCAAGTGAACGAGCCGCAAGCAAAACGCGCGTCTGCGGCGATGTGGCTGCCGCTGGCGCTGTTTGGCGCGTTTTTCGTGTTGGTGATCTGGGGATTGGTGCGACCGGCGGACCGCGAGGTTGCCAGCGCATTCATAGGGAAGCCCCTGCCGCAGTTTGCACTTGAGGCGGCGGCGGACGGACGTCCGGGCCTGGCAACCGCAGACTTTCGCACGGGAAAGCCCAAGTTGCTCAATGTCTTCGCCAGCTGGTGTGTGCCTTGCGCGGTGGAATCGCCGCAACTCGATGCCTTGGCCAAGCGCGGCGTCGAGATCAACGGCGTGGCCATCCGGGACCGCAGCACCGATGTTGCGCGGTTTCTAGCCACCAACGGCAATCCGTTCACGCGCATTGGCAAGGACGACTTGTCCGAAGTGCAGCTTGGCATTGGTTCGTCTGGCGTGCCTGAAACCTTCGTGATCGATGGCAAAGGCGTGATCCGCTATCAGCATATCGGCGAAATCCGGGCCGAGGACATGGACCTGATCTTGCGCAAACTGGCGGAGGCGGGGCAGTGACGCGCTTGTTGAAGCAGTTGGCTGGAGTGTTGTTGTTGGTCTGGATTGTGCTTGCGCAGCCTGCAACCGCCCAAGATCTGCTGCCACCGGCCCCTTATGCTTACAAGCAGTTGGAAAACCCTGCGCTTGAAGCAAAGGCGCAAGCGTTGATGGAAACGCTGCGCTGCCTGAAATGTCAGAGCCAGGCGATATCGGATTCCGATGCGCCCATGGCGGGCGATATGCGCCATCAGGTGCGCACACGCATTGCGGCGGGTGAGGAGCCTGAGGCAATCCGTACCTGGCTGGTCGAACGCTATGGCGATTACGTAAGCTATGCGCCGCAGAACAAGCCGATCATGTGGCCGCTCTTTGCTGCGCCGCTGGTTATTCTGGCATTGGCGGCGCTGCTGTTGCGGGGACGTTTCCGGCGCGAGCCTAAGGGATCTGGCAAATGACGTGGGTTGTGATCTTGCTGGTGGCAGCAGGTGTGTTTGCCACCATGGCGTTCGTGCTGAAGATGCCGCGTTCCGGTTGGGAACTGGCGGGCGCGGCGTTGTTCGTCGGTATCGCAGGCTATGCCTTGCAGGGGCATCCGTCGATGCCGGGAGCGCCCAAGGCACCAGTTGAGAACAAGCAAGCTGCCGATGAGGCGATGATCAAACAGCGCCAGCAAATGGGCGATTCCTTTGCGCAAGGGCAAAGCTGGCTGATCCTTGCCGATGGTCTTGCCCGCCAAGGGCAATACGGCGCTGCTGCCGAAGTGCTGCGCAAAGGGGCCGAGCAGTTTCCCAAAGACGCAGACATCTGGGTGTCGATGGGCAATGCGCTGGTGGGTCATAGCGATGGCGTGATCACGCCATCGGCACAATTTGCCTTCCAGAAAGCGGCGACGATTTCACCCGACCACCCCGGCCCGCCCTTCTTCATGGGTCTGGCCTTGGCGCAATCAGGGCGTTTGGCAGAGGCGCGGACGATCTGGGCCGAACTGCTTGAGCGGTCACCTGCCGACGCGCCTTATCGTGCCGATCTGTCTGAGCGGGTTCAGCGCATCGATTCGATGCTGGCCATGGCGGCTGGAAGCACAACAGCAGGTGCCCCGGTGCCGACGGCTGAGCCGACCGGAGCAGCACCGGATGGAACTGCTGAATAGACCGGAAAACAGGCGCTTAGGAACGCTTGTTCGAGACGCTCGTTACTGCATCAATGCCGCGCGTTACCGCCCATTGCAGGGGCACAAGGGCAGTGCTAAAGCGCCGCGCCGCCCCTACCGTTCCGGTGGAGGCGATCTAGGCTTTACGCCGGGGGCACCGTTGCGATGAGTGATGCCGTGAACGAGGCCGTTGTGCCGCATGCGACCGCTGCTGGGCATGCAAAGGCGGGACATCCGAAGAATTCGCTGGCCAAATTGGCGGTGGGCGCAATCGGCGTGGTGTTTGGCGATATCGGCACCAGCCCGCTCTACGCACTGCGCGATACGTTTGCCGGGCATCACAAGCTCCCGCTCGATATGTTGCACGTCTTTGGCATCATCAGCCTGATGTTCTGGTCAATGATGATCATCGTGACGTTCAAATATGTCTCGATCATCATGCGCGCCGATAACAAGGGTGAGGGTGGCAGTCTGGCGCTGCTGGCGCTGATCAATCAGCACACCGATGGCAAGCGTTGGGGCAAGGGCATCATCCTTCTGGGCGTGTTCGCAACCGCGCTATTCTACGGCGATTCGATGATCACGCCTGCCGTTTCGGTGATGGGCGCAATCGAAGGTGTCGCGGTCTATCGGCCCAGCATGCAGGGCCTGATCGTGCCCATCGTCGTGACGATCCTGATCGGCCTGTTCTTTATCCAGAGCCGGGGCACGGAAAAGGTCGCCACGTTCTTTGGCCCGATCATGCTGCTCTATTTCGCGACGATTTCGGTTCTGGGCGTAATTAGTATTCTGGAATACCCTGGCGTGATTGCGGCGTTAAGCCCGCACTACGCGGTCGCCATGTTCATCGCTGACCCGTTCCGCGGCTTTCTTGCGATGGGTGCCGCTGTGCTGGCGGTGACAGGCGCAGAGGCGCTTTACGCCGACATGGGCCACTTTGGACGCAGCCCTATTCGGGTTTCTTGGCTGGTTTTCGTGCTGCCTGCGCTGGTGCTGAACTATCTGGGGCAAGCGTCTTTGCTCATCCGCAATCCTGCGGCGCTGGAAAGCCCGTTCTATTTCCTCGCGCCTGAATGGTTCCAATGGCCGCTGCTGTTCATCGCATCGGCTGCGGCGGTAATTGCATCGCAAGCCGTGATTTCTGGCGCGTTTTCGGTTACGCAACAGGCAATCCAGCTTGGCTTTATCCCGCGCATGACGATCAAGCATACGTCCACTGCTGCGGGGCAGATATATATCCCGGTGATCAACTGGGCGCTGATGATTGCGGTGATTCTGCTGGTTCTGGTGTTCCAGCGTTCGTCGAACCTGACCGCTGCTTATGGCATTGCCGTGACCGGCGCGATGCTGATCGACAACTTCCTGCTGGCGGTGGTGCTGTTCAAGCTGTGGCAGTGGAAGGCCCCTGCGGCGATTGCCATGCTGGCGGTGTTCTTCACGATCGATGCGGCATACCTTGGTGCCAACCTGACCAAAATCCCCGATGGCGGCTATGTACCGCTGGTGATGGGCGTGGCGATTTTCACCCTGCTCACCACGTGGTCGCGCGGTCGCGCCTTGATGCGCGAGAACATGGCCGAGGGGACGATCCCCTTGGAAGTGTTCACCAAGTCCGCCCATTCCAGTGCAGCGCGCGTATCGGGCACGGCGATCTTCATGGCCTCAACTGCGGCGGGCGTGCCATCGGCGCTGCTCCACAATATCAAGCACAACAAAGTGCTGCATGAACGGGTGGTGATCCTGACGGTTTCGATCGAGGATGTGCCTTATGTCGATCCGGTGGAGCGGTATTCCGTCAAGGATTTCGGCAACGGGTTTTACCGGCTGACCTTGCGGTTCGGGTTCCTTGAAGAAACCGACGTGCCTGCCACGTTGTCGGGCGTGAACATGTGCGGTGAGCCGTTCAACATGATGAAAACCAGCTTCTTCCTGTCGCGGCAGACGCTGATCCCTTCAGACAAGCCGGGCATGGCGCTGTGGCGTGAAAAGCTGTTTGCATGGATGCTGCGCAATGCTGCCAGCGCCATGGAGTTCTTCCGTTTGCCGACCAACCGGGTGGTTGAACTGGGCAGCCAGCTCAAGATTTGATCCGGAATTGTCGTGTTCTTTTGGGCGGGGGGCTTGGATTTCTGATAAAATTGGGTAATTTTCCCCGCATGGGGCAGGAATAGCCATGTTGTCGGATGTCGAGCTTCTTCGCGAAATACTTGATGCGCAACTGGAAATGGTTTGCCGGTATCGCGCTGATGGCACGATCCTGTTCGTCAACCGGGCCTATGCAAACTCACTGAACCGTGACCCGGCTGAACTGACTGGCGCAAACCTGTGGCAGTTCGTTACCGGTGATGATCAGAGCCACGTGCGTGGAATGCTTGATCGGTTCACGCTTGAAGAGCCGGAACTAACCATCGAAAACCGTTTTGAAACAGCAGGCGGGCCCCGCTGGATGCTGTGGCGCAATCATGCGCTGGAGTTCGACGCGAACGGCCAGTGGTCCATCGCGCAATCAACCGCGATTGACATTACCGAGCGTCGGCAACTGGAAGAGCAACTGGAACTGCTCGTCGGCGAATTGAACCACCGCGTAAAGAATACGCTCATGGTGGTCCAGGCCATGGCCTACCAGACCTTTCGCGGGGCCGATGTTCCCAGCGTGCCAGTTGAAAAGTTCAATGGTCGGCTTGCCGCGCTTTCCGGCGCGCACGATAGCTTGAGCCGCGCCAATTGGGCCGGTGCACCTTTTGTCGAGATTGTGCGTCAAGGATTGGTGATCTGCGGCCATGAGGGGGAGCGGGTGGCCACGGGTGGCCCTGAGGTGATGCTCCCGGTCAATGCAACGGTTTCATTGGTCATGGTGCTGCATGAACTGGCAACCAACGCGATGAAATATGGCGCTTTGTCCAGCGATCGCGGGCGGATCGACGTGCGATGGGATGTCGATGAGCGGGATGGCTGGGTGGTCATTCGCTGGCAAGAACAAGGTGGCCCACCCGTCGCGCCCCCATCCCGCAAAGGCTTTGGATCACGCTTGTTGACAGATGCTGTGCCACGGCAATTGAGCGGCGAAGTAGAACTGGATTACAAGGAAACTGGATTGCAGTGCCGCATTGCAATTCCACTGACGATGGCCAGGTAATGATTGCAGGCAAGCGCATTTTGGTGGTTGAGGACGAATTTATCGTCGCAGCCATGCTATGCGATGTGCTTGAGGACGCCGGGGCCGAACCGTTGGGGCCCGTTGGACGGGTTGTAGATGGGCTGGAAATCATCGCAAACGAGGCGATTGACGCCGCTGTGCTTGATTGGAACCTGCACGGCGAATCTGGAATTCCGCTGGCCGAGGCGTTGCGTGCGCAAAATATTCCCTTCATCATCGCAACGGGTTACGGTGCTGTAGAAGAAGACTTTGCCGATCAGCCGATTTTGGGGAAACCCTATGTGCCGCAAGTTTTGCTTGAGAATTTGGGGCGCTTGTTAGCCTTGTGAAAACGGGGCGGCATTGCTGCCACCCCGAAAATGCGATCAGTCGGCCTTGGCTTCGCTAACAGATTCATTATGCAGGCTGGCTTCTACTTTGGCCGTTTCCTGCTTTGCAGCAGCGGCAGCTCTTTTGGCTTCGGCTGCGGCTTTATCGCCCATTTCATCGGTCTTGGCGGCAGCATCGTCAACCGCTTTGGCTGCCTTGTCGCCCAGTTCGTCGGTGGCAGCAGCGGCATTGTCTGCGGCGTTCGCCACATCGTTTCCTGCTGATTCAGCAGCAGCGCCAGCGGCGTCCTGAGTCTTTTCCGAGCACGCCGAAAGCATGAGTGCAGCGGCCGCAGTGGCGGCGAAAATGGTGAACTTGCGCATGTGGTGGATCACTCCCCTTGGATGGTTCCAATCCATTACAGATATTTCTGCAATGGCTGGCTGATGCGTCAACGCATCAATGACTTATAATATCCCGCGCAGCAAAAAGGGGCGCAGCATCAGATGATGCCGCGCCCCTTTTTAAGCAGGTCGTATCTGTCAGGCGACAGTTAAGCGCCGAGGTTTACGCTGACCATTGCATAGAGCATGGGCAGCGACAGCAGCAGGTTGGTGCGGCTGGCGATCAGCGCGCGCGGTGCAGCAGCGGCCTTTTCTTCAGCCGACGCTTCGACGATGCCGAGGATCTTCTTCTGGGCAGGCCAGATGATGAACCATACGTTGAACGCCATGATCAGCGCGAGCCACATGCCAAGGCCGATCAGGTTCACTGCGCCTTCGCCTGTGAAGGTCATCGCCTGATGGGCGTAGCCCGAAACATAAGCGATCACGAGGCCGGTGACGACGGTGAGCAGCGCGGCCCAACGGAAGAAGAAGAACACCTTGGGAGCGATGTGTCCGGTGACGGCGCCCTTCAGTTCAGCAGGAATTTTGGGCATGGTAGGCACTTGCACGAAGTTTAGGTAATAAAGCAGGCCGATCCACAGGATGCCGAAGAACACGTGGAACCAGCGGAAGATCGCGCCAAAAGTGGCTGGCACGGAATCGCCGTAGCCGAGCATCATGGCGATTGCCGCGACAAGGCCAACGGCCAGAACTAGATGTAGATTGCCGAAAAATTTGGCCATCTGAATTTCCCCCTATTTTGATACTTTTGATTCACACGGGTACGTCTGTGCTCCCGCAATTGCCCCGCATTGTAAACTCTGTGTTGCAAATGTCACATGAAAATGCGCTTGATCGCAGGGTTCAATCGTGCGGTGGATTTTGCTCGACTGCGGATTCTTCCCCGGCGGCAAGGCCGTGGCGCATCAGCATCGGAATTTGCGTGAAGGTGAACAGGAAGGACAGCGTGGTGACGCCCCACAGCTTGGCCTGCAACCAGATCTCAAAATTGCCGTTGGCCACGTTGAAAAAATAGCGCAGCACTTCATTCAGCGCGGCAAGGAACAAGAAGAAGAACGCCCAATTGCGCGAAAGCTTGATCCACCCGTCGTCGTCAAGGCCTTCAAACGCGGCTTCGAGCAGGGTGCGCAGCATCGCCTTGCCGCGCGCAAGGCCGGCAAACAGCACGCCTGCAAAAAGCAGGTAAATCGCAGTGGGCTTAACCTGAATCCAGAACGGATCACCCAGCAGCAATGTAAGTGTTCCAAAGCCGAGGATCAGCACGGTCGACAGCCACAACATCGGCGAAACTTTGCCCAAGCGCCATTTCGATATGATCAGGGCGATGACGGTTGCCACCATGAACGTGGCGGTGCCCTTGGTTACAGCAACAACTTCCGCAAGCCCAGCTTCGGCGCCTTCGGGTTTGAAGTGGCGATAGGCGAGAAAGAACACCAGCAGCGGGCCGTAATCGACCAGCAGGTTGATCCACGAGGATTTGGGCTTGGTCTGTGCTGTGCTCAACGGACTACTCCTGCGATGACGCGCGCCACGAGATCGGGATCGAACGGGCGCAAATCGTCGATCTTTTCACCGACACCAATGGCGTGGATGGGCAGGCCGTATTGTTCGGCGGCGGCCACCAGCACGCCGCCGCGTGCGGTGCCATCCAGCTTGGTCATGATCAGGCCAGTCACGCCAGCCACTTCCTTGAAGATTTCGATCTGCTGAAGCGCATTCTGCCCGTTTGTGGCGTCGAGCACCAGCACGACATCGTGCGGCGCTTCAGGATTGAGGCGGCCAAGCACGCGGCGGACTTTGGCCAGTTCGTCCATCAGTTCGCGCTTGTTGTGCAGGCGGCCTGCGGTGTCGACGATCAGCGTGTCGATGCCGGTGTCGGTTGCCGCCTTCACCGCATCGAACACGATCGAGGCCGGATCGCCGCCTTCTGGGCCGGTGATGACGGGGATGCTCAGGCGGTCGGCCCAGACTTTGAGTTGGCCGATGGCAGCGGCGCGGAAGGTGTCGCCCGCCGCCAGCATCACGCCATAGTCTTGTTCTTGAAATACATGCGCCAACTTGGCGATGGTTGTGGTTTTGCCTGAGCCGTTGACGCCGATCACGAGGATGACTTGCGGGCGCGGAAAAGCTATGATTTCCAGTGGCTTGGCGACAGGTCGCAGGATCGCGGCGATTTCTTCGGCCATCGCTTCTTTGACGGCTTGTTCGTCCACGCCGTTTTCAAAGCGCGCGACTTTCAGCTTTTCGCGGATGCGGGCGGCAGCGCGGGGGCCAAGATCGGACAGGATCAGCGCGTCTTCAAGATCATCAAGCTGCGCTTCGGTCAGCTTTGAAGCGCCAGCGATGCTGCCAAGGTTTTCGGCAAGGCGCTCCGAGGTCTTGCGAAAGCCGCCGATCAGACGGTCAGACCAGGTGTCGCCACTCATTCCAGTATTCCTTCGATAATCTGCGTCGGTGTGCATGTGATGAGGCTGCCGGGCACGGTGCCGGGGGCTGTGCGGTAGCTGGCGAAGTGGCCCGCATGGCCGGTTCCATCGCGCTCGGCAAGCACGGTGGCGGGCTGGCCAAGCAGGGTTTGCAGCCAGATGTTGCGTTGTGCAGCGACGGCGGCGCGCAATTCTGCCGCGCGCGCTTTGACCAGCGGCGGGGCAACTTGTGGCATCAGCGCAGCAGGCGTGCCGGGGCGGGGCGAATAGGGGAAGATGTGGCCGTGGACGACAGCGCATTCGCGCACGATGGCAAGGTTGTTGGCGTGCATCGCTGGCGTTTCGGTGGGGAAGCCAGCGATAAGGTCCGCGCCAATTGCGATGTCAGGGCGGCGCGCTTTCATCTGCTGAACAAGGGCGATTGCTAGGGTGCGATTGTGGCGGCGTTTCATCCGCTTGAGGATCATATCGTCGCCTGATTGCAGCGAGAGATGAATGTGCGGCATCAACCGCGCTTCACCCGTAATCAGGTCGAGCAGCAGCGGATCGATTTCCACCCCATCGAGTGACGATAAGCGCAGGCGGGGCAGGGAGGGGAAGGTTGCCAAGATCGCGGCAACAAGATCGCCCAGCTTCGGTTCGCCGGGAAGGTCTGCGCCCCAAGACGTGACGTCCACCCCGGTCAACACCACTTCTGCAACGCCAAGGTTCAGATGTGGTTCGATAGCGCGCAACACTTCGACCACTGGCAGCGACATGCTGGGGCCTCGACCTTGCGGGATGATGCAGAACGTGCAGGCGTGATCGCAGCCGTTCTGCACTGGCACAAATGCGCGGGTGTGGTGTTCCGATACGGCTGCGGGCTTTGCGTTGCCCTGCGTCCAGTGCCGGGCCAGCAGCTTTTCGGCATTGGGCACCACGGCATCGACTTCGGGCATTTGCGCGAAGCTGTCTTGTTCGATGGTGGCGGCGCATCCGGTGACGACAAGTCGGGCGTCCGGATTCTCGCGGCGCAGGCGGCGCACGGTGCGGCGCGATTGGCGGACGGCTTCGGCTGTTACTGCGCAGGAATTGATGACAACCGTCGAGGGCGCATCCTGCAACATCGCGCGGATCGTCTCGCTCTCGGCGATATTGAGGCGGCAGCCGAGGGATACGACCTGTGTGGTCATGCCGGGTAATCTGTGTCCTTAAACGACCCTTCGAAGCTGAGCGCGGCAGGACCGGTCATTTCAATAGTGCCGCCTTCAGGCCAAGCGATGGTCAGCGGGCCGCCGGGCAAGTCAACGCGCACCGTCCGGCCGGTCAACTTGCGGCGGATTGCGGCCACGGCGGTGGCGCATGCGCCCGTGCCGCAAGCGCGCGTCAAGCCAGCGCCGCGTTCCCACACGCGCAAGGCCAGATGATCGGGGCCAATCTGGCTGGCGATGTTGACGTTGATGCGTTCGGGGAACAAGGGGTCATGCTCGATCATCGGGCCAAGCCGTTCAAGGTCCACCGCGTCCACATCGGGCACGAAGAATATCACGTGCGGATTGCCGACATTGACGCCGACCGGGTTTTCCAGTTCTTCCCAACCCACCGGCATTTCCAGCGTGTCCATCGCATAAGCCACCGGAATGTCATTCCAGTTCAAACGCGGTGCCCCCATATCGACCGACACGCCTTGCGCGCTGGCTTCCGAGCGGATCAACCCGCCAAGCGTTTCAATGGTTTGCGCGCCGCCGAGCAGTAGTCCGACCGCGCGACTGGCGTTGCCGCAAGCCTCAACTTCGCTGCCGTCGTTATTGAATATCCGCATGCGCACATCGGCGAGCGATGACGGCTCCATCACGATCAATTGATCGCAGCCGATGCCGGTGCGGCGGTCAGCCAGGGCGGCAGCGCGGCGGGCAGACATGGCAATGGGCACCACGCGGGCGTCGATCACCACGAAATCGTTGCCGAGGCCGTGCATTTTGCGGAAAGGAATGCGCATGCCGCGCGACATAAGCACTTCGCCCGTGAAGGGCAATGCATAGGCTGTGCGTCAGGCTGCTGCGGCTTGCTGGAAGCTCCAATGCGCCGCCGTGTGATCGACAGCAGGTTCGCGCAGCAAGTTTTGATCGGCCAGCATTTCGTGCACGCTTTGCGCATTGGTTGGCTGGCCATAAAGGTAGCCTTGGCCCTTGAACGAACCAAACTTGCGCAGTTCGGCCAGCACTTCGGGCGTTTCAATGCCTTCTGCGGTGATCGGCAGGCCCATACCTTTGCCGAGCGAGGAAATCGCCTCGATGATGGTCGCGCTATCCTTGTTGCGATCAAGGTTCGACACGAAATAGCGATCAATCTTGATCTGATCGAACGGCAGAGTGCGCAATTGCGCAAAGCTGGAGTAGCCGGTGCCGAAATCGTCAAGGCTGATGCGGATGCCTTGGTTTTTCAGGCTGGTGATCAGCGTTCGCACAACCCCAAGGTTTTCGTGCAGGCAGCTTTCGGTGATTTCAATATCGAGACGGTGCGGTGGGAAGTTTGCTTCATGCAGCAGTTTCAGCAGTCGCTGGGCAAACCACGGATCGCGCAATTGGATGGGCGAGATGTTGACCGAAAGAGTGAGACGAGGGTCCCATTCGCATGCGTCGTTCAGCGCCTGACGAATAAGGCATTCCGAAAGATCGGAAATCAAGCCGATCTCTTCGGAAATAGGGATGAATACATCAGGCGACAGCAAGCCACGCTGCGGACTTTGCCAGCGGGCCAGCATTTCAAAACCGGTCAGTTCGCCAGTGTCGAGATCGATCTGCTTTTCATAGAATGGCACAAATTCGCCCGCGGGAATGCCTTCACGGATGCCGCGTTCCAAGTCGTTGCGGTAACGCAGTTCGCTCTCCAGGCTGGCATCGAACCAGCGGTAGCCGTTCCGTCCCGACTTCTTTGCCTGATACATGGCAAGGTCGGCGTGGTGCAGCAGGGTTGTGGCAAGCGCAACTGGATCATCTTTGTCACTGCCAGACGTGGCAGAAAGGCCGACCGATGCGGTAACCTCGATGGATAAATGATCAATCATGATCGGGCGGGCGACCAATTCGTTTATACGCAGCACGAGCCGGTCAATTGATTCAACATAATCGGGATCGAATATTGCAGCGCAGGCAAATTCATCGCCGCCAAGCCTTGCGATGATGGAACGCTCTGGCAAAACCGAGCGGATGCGCCGGGTTGCTTCCAAAAGGACAGCATCACCAGCCAAATGGCCGTGAACGTCATTGGATCGTTTGAAATGGTCGAGGTCGATGATCATTGCGACGACTTCGTGCCCGGTCACACGGGCGCTTGCGATCATGGTCTGCAAGGCATCGTCAATGGTTCTGCGGTTGAGGCAGCCGGTGAGGGGGTCGATCTGGGCAAGGCTTCGCGCGGTTTCTTCGGCTTGGCGACGATGCGAGACTTCGCTGGTAAGATCAATGTAACGGCGGCAGCCAAACAGCAGCAAGGCAACATTCAGCAGAAGCGCGGCACTGAGTACTTCGTTGCTCGGCTCGCCGTCACTGATCAGAGACGTGACGAAATCGGCAATAGCAGATGACCCGTTGGTAATGATCATGATGGTCAGCGCGACAATGATGCCAAGACCGATCAGGTCTTTATCGGCCTTTGCCATCGTCCCGCGCCTGCTGTGCTGGTTTTGCGGCAAACTTGCCATAACCCGTGCCTTCGTATTGCCTGCAACTGTCGAGCCGACGAATTGCCCCTTCCGGTTAACTACGTCACAGCTGCTGAAATTTTGGTTAATATAAGCTTTCACCGAGCATGGTGGCTGCGTTTTTACAGTCTGTCTTGCCATTGGGCGTGATCGCGGGTAAGGGCCAACCAGCAGACGGGCTTGCGCTTGCCTGCGGATTCGACAACGGCCCCTGTTCAGGACGCCACACGCTGGTCGGCGAGGTTTCGCCCACCGGCGTTTTTCGCGTTATGCGAAATTGGCGGGCGAACAAGGGTTTGATGATGGGAATTGTGCGTGTTCGATAGTCTTTCAGACCGGCTTGGAGGCGTCTTCGATCGCCTGCGTGGCCGCGGCGCGCTGAACGAAGAAGACGTGCGTGCGGCCATGCGCGAAGTGCGCATCGCTTTGCTCGAAGCAGACGTTGCGCTTCCCGTCGTTCGCCGTTTTATCGATAATGTTACCGAACTTGCTGTTGGCCAATCGGTGCTGCGTTCCGTCACGCCGGGCCAGCAAGTCGTCAAGATCGTCAACGATGCGTTGGTCGAAATGCTCGGCGGCGGCACGGCAGAACTCGATCTGGTGGCAGCGCCGCCGGTCGTGATCATGATGGTCGGTCTGCAAGGATCGGGTAAAACCACCAGCACTGCCAAGATCGCCAAGCTGCTCAAAGAAAAGCACGGCAAGAAGGTCCTGATGGCCTCGCTGGACGTTAATCGTCCGGCGGCGCAGGAACAGTTGAAGGTTCTGGGTGAGCAGGCAGGCGTTGCGACGCTGCCGATCATCGTTGGCCAGTTGCCCGTCGATATCGCCACGCGCGCCGTGAATGCGGCCAAGCTGCAAGCTGTCGATGTGCTGATGCTCGATACAGCAGGGCGCCTGCACGTCGATCAGGCGTTGATGGACGAAATGAAGGCGGTTTCCGCTGTCTCGGTCCCCAAGGAAACGCTGCTCGTTGTCGATTCGCTGACCGGGCAAGACGCGGTCAACGTGGCGCAATCGTTCGCGGGCGAAGTTGATCTTACCGGCATCGTGCTGACCCGTATGGACGGCGATGCGCGTGGTGGTGCGGCGCTTTCGATGCGCGCAGTCACCGGCAAGCCGATCAAGTTTGCAGGAACTGGCGAAAAGCTCGACGCGATTGAGCCGTTCCATCCTGAGCGCGTTGCGGGCCGCATCCTTGGCATGGGTGACATTGTCTCCATCGTCGAGCGGGCAGCGGCAACCATTCAGGTTGAGGACGCCGAAAAGCTTGCCGCGCGTATGTCCAAGGGTCAGTTCGATATGAACGACCTGCGCACGCAATTGCGGCAAATGCAGAACATGGGCGGGCTTGGCGCATTGGCGGGCATGATGCCCGGCATGAAGAAGGCCAAAGCGGCAATGGCACAATCCGGCATGGATGACCGCGTGCTGCTGCGCATGGATGCGATCATCGGTTCGATGACCGTGAAAGAGCGTGAAAAGCCAGAACTGCTTAACGCCAAGCGCAAGATCCGTGTGGCCAAGGGGTCTGGCACGCAAGTGCAGGACGTCAACAAGCTTCTGAAGATGCATCAGGAAATGGCCAAGGCCATGAAGCAGATCAAGAAGATGGGCGGCCTCAAGGGCTTGGGCGCGCTGTTCGGCAAGGGCGGCCTTGGTGCCGCTATGCCAGGTCTGGACCAGCAAATGGGTCCGGGAGGGCTTGGTGGAATGGGCGGTGGCGGCATGGGCGGTTTGCCCGGTCTGGGGTCGGGTGGCCTGCCATCCAACCTGAACGACTTGCTCAAGAAACGCTGAATTTTTTGAAGTTTCGAATATCTGAATTTCGCTGAAAGGTTGATCTAATGTCTGTTTCTCTTCGTCTTTCGCGTGGTGGCTCAAAGAAGCGCCCGTATTACAAAGTTGTCGTCTCCAACAGCCGCGCCCCGCGCGATGGCAAGTATCTGGAGCAGGTTGGCACGTACAACCCGCTGCTCGCCAAGGACGATGAAAACCGCGTCCGTCTGGTCGAAGACCGCGTGCGTTACTGGCTGGGCGTTGGCGCACAGCCAACCGACCGTGTTGCCCGCATGCTCGACAAGGCTGGCATCAAGGAACGCAAGGTTACCCTGAACCCGAACGCTGGCATCCCTGGCAAGAAGGCCACGGACCGCGCAGAAGACAAGGCCAAGAAGGCTGCTGAAGCCGCTGAAGCTGCGGCTGAAGCTGCTGCTGCACCCGTGCAGGAAGCTGCGGTGGTTGAAGCACCGGCAGAAGCCGCTGCTGAAGAGCAGACGGAAGCCTGATCTTGTCGGACAAACCCGTCACGCTCGCCGCCATCACTGGCGCACATGGGGTGACGGGGGAAGTCCGCCTCAAGCTATTCGGAGAAGGCGTGGCATCGCTCAGACGATACCGCGCCTTCTGCGATTCCAAACTGACGGTGACGTCGTTGCGTGATGACAGCAAAGGCGGTGCAATTGCTCGCTTTGCCGAAATCACCGACCGCACTGCGGCCGAAAAACTGCGCGGGACGGCGCTGACCGTGCCCCGCTCGACCCTGCCAGCACTAGCAGAGGGCGAATATTACCATGCCGACCTTCTCGGCCTGCCCGCCATCTCCACCACCGGAGAGGACTTGGGCGAATGCATCGCCATCGACAACTTCGGGGCCGGCGATGTGCTGGAAATCCGCAAACCCGACGGCAAACGCTTCATGGTGCCCATGAAAGTGGATGCCGTGCCCGAATGGGATGATGCGCGGATTGTGATTGAAGCGGATTACGTGGAGTAGTATATACATTGCGTATATACGGAGGCCGCGATGACGGATGATAATAAGGCCGGCGAAGAACGCAAAAAATTCAACATGCGAGTGTTCGGTTCTGTGCCTTGGCTGAAAGGCATCGAGAAGCAGCACCATCGTACCAAGGTGTTCAAATCGGGCAACTCATTGGCTGTCCGCATTCCTTCCGGCACAAAGCTTGCCGCTGGAATGGAGATGGACCTGTTGATCGAGGATGGGCAATTTCTCTCTTATGACCCTGTTGAGCAGCCCAAGCGGATGTTCAATATCGCCAAGGTGGCCGGGTCTGCTATAAGCCTCAAGCCAATCCGCCCCGAAGATCGTATCTTCGAGGATCGTCCGCTTCGCAGCCGTGACACGTCAAAGGACGAGCAGTGAAATACCTGCTCGACAGCAATGTCATCATTGCGCTGGTTATGAACGAAGACCCGGGCGTCTATGCCCGCGCATCGCAGTGTGAGGCTGGTGAGATGGTGACGTCGGCCGTTTGCTATGCCGAGGTCGCCTACGGTTCTGCAAACGAGAAGCCGCCCGCGACAGAGCAGCTTCGAGCGTTTGTCGAGGAAGTGCCTATACTGAACTTCGATTTCAAGGCGGCGCAGGCTTATGCGTCCCTGCCTTTCAAGCGCGCCAGCTATGACCGGCTGATTGCGGCGCATGCTCTGTCGCACGGGTTGATCGTAGTGACGGACAACGAAGCGGACTTTCGCGACGTGCCGGGGCTGATGGTTGAGAACTGGACGGTTTGATGTCCACGACATTGGACCGGGTGATGGAAATTGTTGCCGCACAAAGTGGCACGCGGCGGGGTCGGTTGACGGCGGCGTCGGCGATTGATCAAGATGTTGGCATTTCTGGCGGTGATGTGGAGGACTTAGCAGAGGCGCTGGCAGGAGAGTTTGGTGAATGGGTGTGGCAATGGCCTTGGCAGCGTTTTGCCTTGCTCGATGAAGGCCTGTCGCTGCGTTTCCCATTCCTGCTTATTTGGCAACTTCTGACCTGGCCGGTGCGGGGGAGCCTTTCCTATCCTAGCCCATATGAACGACTTGAACTGGGACACATTGCGAAAGTGATCGAAGCGGGCCATTGGCTGGAGCCATGACCTTCGCTGCCACTGTCCTCACGCTCTATCCTGAGATGTTTCCCGGCCCTTTGGGTGTCAGCCTTGCGGGGCGGGCGCTGGCTGAGGGGACGTGGTCGATGGATGCGGTGCAGATCCGGGATTTTGCTGCGGACAAGCATCGGACTGTGGATGATACGCCTGCTGGTGGCGGGGCGGGGATGGTCTTGCGGGTGGATGTGCTGGCCAAGGCGGTGGATTTTGCGCGGGGGGCAGGTGGGGCGGATGGTGTCTCGACTTCGCTCGACACGAACGGCGGTGGAGTGGTTCCCGTCATCGCACTTACCCCACGCGGGAAACCTCTTACGCAGGAGCGGGTGCGCGAACTGGCGAGCGGGCCGGGCGTGATCTTGCTTTGCGGGCGGTTTGAAGGATTTGACGAGCGCATCTTTGAAGGGCGCGGCGTTGAGGAAGTGTCGGTTGGCGATATCGTGCTGTCCGGCGGGGAATGTGCGGCGCTGATGTTGCTGGACGCTTGCATTCGGCTGCTTCCCGGCGTAATGGGCGCGGCCTTGAGTGGACATGAGGAGTCGTTTGAAAACGGTCTTCTTGAGTACCCTCATTACACCCGACCCGCGCAGTGGGAAGGGCGAGTGATCCCTGAAGTGTTGCGATCAGGGGATCACGCGAAAATCGCAGAGTGGCGGAAACGCCGTTCGGAAGACGATACACGGCTACGCAGGCCGGACCTTTGGGAGCGTCACATCGGCGCTCGGGTTCAGTCTGCCTCTGGTGCGCAACGTGAAGTGCAGGACTTAAAAAATGAACCTGATTCAGCAGCTTGAAGCTGAAGCCATCGCCGAATACAAGGCGAAGAAGGAAATTCCAACGTTCCGTGCGGGTGATACCGTGCGTATCGGCGTGCGCGTTGTTGAAGGCGAACGCACCCGTGTTCAGGCTTACGAAGGCGTGTGCATCGCACGTTCGAACCGTGGCCTTGGATCGAACTTCACCGTTCGCAAGATCTCGTTCGGCGAAGGCGTGGAACGTGTGTTCCCGCTGTACTCGCCGAACATCGATTCGATTACCGTGGTTCGCCGTGGTGTCGTTCGTCGTGCGAAGCTCTACTATCTTCGTGGCCGTACCGGCAAATCGGCGCGTATTGCCGAGCGCAAGTACACCAAGGTCGTCGCAGACTGAGCAGGGCGGGCGAATAGCCCAACGCCACGACACGAAAGTGTTTGAAAAGGCGTCCTGGCTCACCGCCAGGGCGCCTTTTATGCTTTCAAACGCAACCATTTCGGGCCACCAAGGGGCATCATGAACTTGCCCCAGGCTCAAGCGGGGCCAGAGGATACCGAACCCCATGCGTCACTTCCGTTTGCTCGCCGCCTGCGCGCTGTCCGCGATAGCGTTTGCGCCGCTTGCCCATGCACAACAGGGTCAAAAAATGACCGCTACCGTACCTGCCTCCGCCCAAGATCTGACATTCGAGCGCGTGTTCGCCAGCCCCAGCCTGAACGGCCCGGCACCGCGCGCTGTGAAGCTGTCGCCCGATGGCCGCTACTTGACGTTGCTGCGCAACCGCGCCGACGACCGTGAACGCTATGACTTGTGGGGTTTTGATCGCCAGACGTCCGAGTGGACGATGCTGGTGGATTCGCTCAAGCTGTCATCCGGCCGCGCCTTGTCCGAAGCGGAAAAGATGCAGCGTGAGCGCCAGCGGATCGGCGACCTCAAGGGCATCGTGTCTTACGAATGGGCTGCCGATGGCAAATCGGTGCTGGTGCCGGTGGATGGCGACTTGCTGCTGGCGGGTCTTGATGGAACCGTGCGCAAGATTGAAGGCACCAAAGGCGGCGAATTGAATCCCAAGCTTGGGCCAAAGGGCGAGCACATTGCCTTTGTGCGCGACCGGCGATTGGTGACGGGCAAAGTGGCGGGCGGTGTGCCAGTGGCGATCACGCCTGAGGAAGCCAACGCAAACGTCCATTGGGGCGAGGCCGAGTTCGTCGCGCAAGAGGAAATGGCGCGTTTCAACGGCTTCTGGTGGTCACCCGACGAAAGCCGCATCGCGGTGGAGCGGTTCGACGAAAGCATGGTTGGCGTGGTCACGCGCGCGGCCATTGGCGCAGAAGGCACCAAGACTTACGATCAACGCTATCCGGCAGCAGGTACGCCCAATGCAGACGTTTCGCTGTGGGTGATGGCGCCTGACGGTTCGCGCAAAGTGCAGGTCGATCTGGGCGCGGACGATCCGAAAGTGGGCAAGGACATCTACCTCGCGCGCGTTGATTGGGCACCGGACGGCAAGACGTTGTTTGTGCAGCGGATGAACCGCGAGCAGACTGTGCTCGATATGCTCAAGGTCGATCCCATGACCGGCAAGTCGAGCGTGCTGTTTTCGGAAAAGGCAGCGGCCAAGCACTGGATCGACTTGTCCGACAGCTATCGCTTCCTCAAGGACGGCAGCCTGGTGTGGTGGTCGCAGCGCGATGGCTTTGGCCACTTGTATCATTACAAGGGCGGCAAGTGGTCGCAATTGACCAAGGGCGATTGGACCGTCACCGGTTTGGTGGGCGTCGATGAAGCAGGTGCCAAGCTCTATTTCACCGGCACCAAGGACGACGTTCTGGCGCAACAAGTCTATGCACTGAACCTCAAATCACCAGCAAAGCTGACGCGGTTGACCGAGCTTGGCTGGGTGAACAGTGCGTCGATGGACAAGAGCGGGCAGACGTTGATGATTTCACGATCATCGGACACGCAGCCTGCGCAGTCGTTCATCGCCGATACCAGCGGCAAACGACTGGCGTGGATCGAAGAGAACAAGGTGGCGGGCGCGCACCCTTATGCGCCCTTTCTTGCGAGCCATCGCCCCGCGCAATTCGGCACGATCCCGGCGGTGGACGGCACGCCGCTGCATTACATGATGATCACGCCGCCGCTGGAGCCGGGCAAGACCTATCCGGTGTTCACCTATCACTATGGTGGGCCAACCTCGCAAGTGGTCGCCAAGGGCTTTCAGGGGGCGCTGGCGCAGGCCATTGTCGACAAGGGCTACATTTACTTCGCCATCGACAATCGCGGGTCAGACAACCGGGGCGTGAAGTTTGCCTCGGCGCTGCACCATGCGATGGGCTCGGTTGAAGTTGAGGACCAGTTGGCAGGCGCGAATTGGCTGAAGAAGCAGCCGTTTGTGAATGCCGACAAGATCAGCACATTTGGCTGGTCTTATGGCGGGTATATGTCGATCAAGATGCTTCAGGCCAATCCGGGGGCTTATGCTGCTGGCATCGCTGTGGCCCCTGTGACCAAGTGGCAGATGTACGACACGACTTATACCGAACGCTATCTGGGCGATCCGGGCAAGCTTCCGGACGTTTACGAAAAGTCGAATGCGCTGGCGGACACTGGCAAGATCAGCGATCCACTGCTGATCATACACGGCATGGCCGATGATAACGTGGTGTTTGAAAACGCCAGCGCCATCATCGCCAAGATGCAGGGTGAATCCGTGCCGTTCGAAATGATGCTCTATCCCGGCTACACACACCGCATTAGCGGGCCGAAGGTGAGCCAGCATTTGTACGAGACGATTTTCCGTTTCCTTGACCGTAATGGCGCAGGGAGTGGGAAGTAGGGAGCACCGCGTTCAAAGCCAAACACAGAGGTTGAACACCATCTAACAGTTCCTCCCTCAAGGGAGGGGGAGCGAGACTTGCTGAGCCGTCAGGCGAAGTTAGTCGTAGCCGGGAGGGTGTTCAGCGCCTGCGTTTGCAAACACCATGGTCGCCATGGGTGTGCGTCGTCGCCACCTGCGGCGAAGCGTGGATGTTCGAGGCAAAAGTGTTTTTAACTTGGCTGGTCGGCACCAGTCGCTAGGGAACGGCTCGACTGCTTTAACGGCGGGCCGCTTGAAGGGAATGGAAATGGGTTACCGGGTTGTAGTTGTTGGCGCGACGGGGAACGTGGGCCGCGAAATGCTCAACATCCTCGCTGAGCGTGAGTTTCCGTGCGACGAAATCGCAGCGGTGGCATCGCCGCGTTCGCAAGGCACCGTGATTGACTTTGGCGAGACCGGCAAAAAGCTCAAGGTCCAGAACATCGAGAACTTCGATTTCACCGGCTGGGACATTGCGCTGTTTGCTGCCGGATCAGGCCCGACCGAAATTCATGCACCGCGTGCCGCCGCCCAAGGCTGTGTGGTGATCGACAATTCGTCGCTTTACCGCATGGATCCCGATGTGCCGCTGATCGTGCCAGAGGTGAACCCCGACGCAATCGATGGCTATACCAAGAAGAACATCATCGCGAATCCCAACTGCTCAACCGCGCAGATGGTGGTGGCGCTGAAGCCCTTGCATGATGCCGCCAAGATCAAGCGCGTTGTCGTGGCCACGTACCAATCGGTTTCGGGTGCGGGCAAGGAAGGCATGGACGAGCTGTTCGAACAGACGCGCGCCATCTATATGCCGTCGGGCGAAATGAACGACCCCAAGAAGTTCACCAAGCAGATCGCTTTCAACGTGATCCCGCACATCGACGTTTTCCTGGACGATGGATCGACCAAGGAAGAGTGGAAGATGATCGCCGAGACCAAGAAGATCCTTGATCCCAAGATCAAGATCAGCGCCACGTGCGTGCGCGTTCCGGTGTTTGTGGGCCATTCCGAGGCGCTCAACATCGAATTCGAAAACGAAATCAGCGCCGAAGAAGCGCAGAACATCCTGCGTGAAGCGCCGGGCGTTATGCTGATCGATAAGCGTGAGAACGGCGGCTACATCACCCCGATCGAATGCGTGGGCGATGATGCGACTTATGTTAGCCGCGTGCGCGAAGACCCGACCGTCGATAGCGGCCTGTCGCTGTGGTGCGTTTCTGACAACCTGCGCAAGGGCGCTGCGCTGAACGCGGTGCAGATTGCCGAACTGCTGGGCCGTCGCCACTTGAAGAAGGGCTGATCGGCCCGATGGCTGAAGTAACCACCGAGTTCTTTCCCAGCTTTGGCGATGCGCGTCTGGCGTTGCATCGCATGGGCGCGGGGAGGCCGGTGGTGCTTCTGCACGGGCTGTTTTCGTCCGCTGAGGTCAATTGGATCAAGTTTGGCACGGCGGCGCAATTGGCAGCGTTGGGGTTTGAATGCCTGATGCCGGATTTGCGGGTGCACGGGCAAAGCGCGGCGCCGCTTGATCCGCGCGAATATCCGCAAGACGTGCTGGTGCGCGATGCCGAGGCGCTGGTGGCGCATCTGGGGCTGACCGACTTTGACCTCGTCGGGTTTTCGCTGGGCTCACGTACCGCAGCGCGCGCGGTAATGGGCGGGATGCGTCCGCGGCGGCTGGTGCTGTGCGGGATGGGGCTGGAGGGCCTTGCCGGCTGGGCGCGGCGGCAGGACTTCTTCGTTGATGTGATTGACCGCTTCGGTACGATCAAGCGTGACGATCCGGCCTATTTCGCGCAGCAGTTCCTGAAAACCATGGGCGTTGATCGCGATGCGGCGCGGCTGTTGCTGGGCACGATGGCCGATACCGATCGGGCAAGCCTTGATGCCATTACTATGCCCACGCTGGTACTGTGCGGCGATCAGGATGATGACAACGGTTCGGCGGCCAAGCTGGCAGAAGTCTTGCCCGATGCACGGCTTGCGCTGATCCCCGGCACCCACATGAGCAGCGTTACCACGCCCGCCTTGGGTGCTGAGATTGGGACGTTTCTGTCTCAATAAAAGGCGGACGCACCCCCTTGCAGGCGGGGCAGGTTCGTGTCAGTTTCAAGTCAACAAAGACAAAGGCCGCCAAGAGCCTTGTACGGGGATTTGGATGGCATGAAACTTCGCTGGCTCATGGCTGCGCTTGCAGTTGGTACAACGGCCCCTTGCGCCGCTGGAGCAACCACATCGACCACGAGCACAACGGTGTCTGCGGTACAGCCCGACGGCGTCGCACAGGCGTTGCAGAACCTTGGCTATAAGGCTGAACTGGCCAAAGACGCCAATGGCGATCCGCTGATCAACACTGACATCGGCGGGTGGCAAGCCGCCCTGCTGTTCTACGAATGCAACGACAAGACGCATGATGGCTGCCAGTCGTTGCAGTTTGTCGCCAACTTCACGCCCGAAAAGAAGTTTACCGCCGATGACGCGGTGCGGTTCAATCGCAACACGCGATTTGCATCGGTCTCGCTGGATAAAGACCAGTCGGTGATGATGACCTGGGACGTGGTGACCGGCAAGGGCATTGATTTTGAAGTGTTCTCGAACTCGGTCGACATGTTCCGCAGCGCGATGGACACGCTGGGAACCGAGGTCTTCAAATAGAGTTTCAAGAGAAGCTCGCGCACGCGAGCGGAACGCAAACTGAGCAATCCAGAGCGGGGCTAGCCGCGACGGATTGCCTTTTTGTTTGTGGGGCCCGACTTCGCTCTGCCTTACCTAAACGGCGGTTCATTAAATGCACGTAGCTTGCGGCTGTGCAGGCGCGCGCCTTCTTTGCGGAGCAGTTCGCAAGCGGTGGTGCCGATGGCAAGGTGTGCGGCAATGGCCTCTTCGTAGAAGCGGTTGGCTTGCCCCGGCAGCTTGATTTCACCGTGCAGTGGCTTGTCCGAAACGCAGAGCAGTGTGCCGTAGGGTACGCGGAAGCGATAGCCTTGCGCGGCGATCGTGGCGCTTTCCATATCGATGCCGACCGCGCGGCTGAGCGAAAGGCGGCGGGCGGAGTGGGTATAGCGCAGTTCCCAATTGCGGTCATCGGTGGTGACGATGGTGCCGGTGCGCATGCGCTGCTTCAGGTCGATGCCGTCAGCGCCGCTGACCATTTCCGCTGCTGTTTGCAAGGCAACCTGTACTTCGGCGATGGCCGGGATCGGGATTTCTGGTGGCAGCACCGGGTCGAGCACATGATCATCGCGCAGATAGGCGTGGGCGAGGACATAATCGCCGATCTTTTGCGTGGGGCGCAGTCCCCCGCAATGGCCGATCATCAGCCAGGCTTGCGGACGCAGCACGGCGACGTGATCGCAGATCGTTTTGGCATTGGAAGGGCCGACACCGATGTTGATCAGCGTGATGCCCGATCCATCTGGGGCGACAAGGTGATAGGCCGGCATCTGGTGCCGCCGCCATGCGGTGTCTGACAATCGGCCGCGCGCATTTTCAGTCGGTGCATCAAGGCTTAATCCGCCAGCGCCGGTTAGCGCGATATAATTGGTTCCGTCGATCTGCTGGCCCGCCCAATCAACGAATTCATCGACGTAGCGGTGATAGTTGGTGAACAGGATGAAACGCTGGAAGTCTTCGGTGCGGGTGCCGGTGTAATGGGCAAGCCGCGCAAGGCTGAAGTCCGTGCGTAAGCCGTCGAACAGCGAAAGCGGGAAGGGACCATCACCTACGTTGAATTCGCCATCGGCAATCTCGTCACCGATATGGGCAAGATCGGTCGCAGGGAAATACTGCGCCAAGTCTTGCGGGCTGACCTGACTGATTTGCGCACCATAAGCGCCGTCAAGCACGTAAGGGAACGGCATTTCCTGCCGCGAGCGTCCCACTTCGATGCGCACGTTGTATGAAGTGCGGATCAATTCAATCTGTTCGGCAAGATAATCGGCGAACAGCGCAGGCCGGGTGATGGTGCAGGCATAATCGCCGCGCTGGGTCAGGCGGCCAAAGGCACGGCCAATCGCTTCATTGCGGGGGTCTTCGTCAAGCCGGATGCGCAATTCAGGATAGCAGTATGTGCCATCGTGTCGCTTGTTGATCGACGGAGGTGTGCCGGTGTTGGCATAGATCGCAATGTCTTCGCGAAGTTGCGCCACGGCGCTGTCGTAAAGGCGGTTCAGTTCGGCGAGGATCGTTTCAGTTGTAGCCATCTCCATGCGTGTAGCGTGGCTTCATTGCACTGCAAAGATGGGCAACGAAAAAGGACAATGGGTATGGGAACGGCGCTTTTGTCGTTTGCAAAAGCAACCGTCGTAAACCCACCCCCAGCCCCTCCCTTAAGGGAGGGGAGAGAGAGGAGTGCCGCCTCCCTTAAGGGAGGGGAGTGAGTTGTGCTGCCTCCCTTAAGGGAGGGGAGAGAGTCGTACCGCTTCCTTTAAGGAAGGAGAGCGAGACTTACTGAGCATTCGGCGAAGGCAGGGTCAGCGGCGATGGGTTACTGCCGCTGGTGTTTCCGAATGACACACGCCCAACGAAAAAGGGGCGCCCCGAAGGACGCCCCTTGATCTTGGTATCGCAAAGATCGAAGCTCTTAAGCTTCGGTTTCCTCTGCGCCTTCATCGAGAAGGTCGGATGGGATTTCGCCCGGTTCCGCGTTGGGGTTGTACGCTTCGGTGAAGCCGCCAACTTCGGTGTCGAACATCGCGTCGATAACGTTGACGCCTGCAGTTTGCAGAGCGGCTTCGTCAGCCGAACGTGCGACGTTGACCTTGATGTTGACCGAAACTTCTGGGTGAAGCGCGACCTTGACGTCATAGACGCCGATGGTCTTGATCGGGCGTTCCAGCACGATCATGCCCTTGTTCACCTTGGCACCCTGTTCGACCAGCGAATCAGAGATGTCACGGACGGAAACCGAACCATAAAGCTGGCCGGCGTTTGAAGAAGCGCGGATGAGCACGACTTCCTTGCCTTCAACGTTGCCCGATTCAGTCTGGGCTTCGTCACGGCGAGCAGCGTTGTCGGCTTCGATGCGGGCACGGTTCGATTCGAAAATCTTCCGGTTGGCATCGTTGGCGCGCAGCGCCTTCTTGTTAGGCAGCAGGAAGTTGCGGGCGTAACCGTCCTTGACGGTAACTTCGTCGCCGATGGCGCCCAGCTTCTCGATGCGCTCGAGCAGGATGATCTGCATGGTGTGCGCTCCTTACTTAACGATGTACGGCAGCAGGCCGATGTGCCGGGCGCGCTTGATCGCCTGGCTCAGCTCACGCTGCTTCTTCGCCGAGACGGCGGTGATGCGGCTAGGGACGATCTTGCCACGTTCGGACATGAAGCCCTGAAGCAGACGTACATCCTTGTAGTCGATCTTTGGAGCGCTCTTACCCGAAAACGGGCAGCTCTTGCGGCGGCGGAAAAACGGACGAGCCATTGCTTATTCCCCTTCGCGTTCGCGGCGGCGTGTGCGCTCGCGGTCGTTCTTGCGCATCATCACCGATGGGCCAGCTTCATGTTCGTCAACGCGGACGGTCATGAAACGGATCACATCTTCGTTGATCGAGGTCTGACGCTCAAGTTCGGTGATGGCAGCGCCTGAAGATTCGATGTTCAGCAGCACGAAGTGCGCCTTGCGATTCTTCTGGATCTTGTATGCCAGCGAGCGAAGGCCCCAGGTTTCGGTCTTTACAACCTTGCCTTGGTTGGCTTCGATGATTTCGGTGGCGGTTGCGGCAAGCACGTCAACCTGAGCCTGGCTCAGATCTTGGCGCGCCAGAAACACATGCTCGTAGAGCGGCATGCTTTTGCGTCCTTATCTATACTAACCGATCGCTGACTTGTCCGCGGTATTGCGGGGCCCCTCCGGCTTTCTTGCGTGTTCACGCGGTTTCCCGGTGAAGCGGTGGCCCTTAGCGCCTTTGTCGGGGAATGCAAGCGCCATAGCCGGGCGATCATGCCTTTGCCGGCGGCGCTTTCTTCACAGGTGCACCGCAAAACAAGATCGAGGTGATGTTGGTGGCGCGAACCATCACATAACTGACGCAGGATAGCGCAAGGACGATAACGGTTGCCAGCAGCCATTGCAGTTCTGGCGGAAGGGGGAGGGCGCGGGCTTGGGGCAGCAGGATCGTCGCCCAGACCAGATGAAACAAATAGATTGCCAAGGCACCATCGACGAAGAACGTGATGATCCGGCTCGGCCCTTTGACGAGCCACGCCAGCGCGCAGAACAAGGCCAGAGACATTAGATAGGCCAGCGGCAGTTCAATTGTGCGCATGATCCGCATTCCCGTTTCATCAGGATAGATTTCCTTGCCCAAAGCGGGGCGGATCAGGGGATCGAGCGGGATGTAAATGATCAGCAGTGCAATGATCGCGGGCCAGATCAGCTTGTGACGAAGCGCAAACAGACGGTCCCCGATACGGCCATGCCACGCCAGCACCCCAAGTGCGAAAGGTGCTGCGTGGAAAACGAACTGCTGCCACAGCAGGGTTTCGATGGGGGCGTCGGGAATGGGGGGAACCCCCAATTCACTGACGATCCTGACAATGCCCCATGCGGCCAAGGCCAGCATCAGGCCGAAGGTACCGGGGCCTGACAAAAGCATCGCACGCTGGATGCGGTGGCCCGGTGTGATGCGATGGATGGGAATGGCCGCATAGCATGCGCAAAAGCCAAACAGCACGATCAGAAACCACAAGTGGTCCAGTGCCAGCGGCAGGCCGAGAAAGCGTGGCGAGGGCTTGAGCAGCAGTCCAGCCTGCAACTGGAACTGGATGACGCCCAGCGTGAAAAGGCTTGCCACCAGTGGCAGGCCCAGCCTGCGCGCACGCTCGCGCAGCCATATTGCAGCGCCTTTGCGTTCTCGCATCATCCCTGCAAAGTATCCTGCCAGCATGAAAAACGCGAACATCCGGAAGATGTGCGTAACCGACAGATAGCCGCCGATTGTTTGCGATGTCTGGAATGCAATGGCCGCAGGCTCGCTCTCAAATATGGCTTTGGTGGCAACATGGAACGGCAGGCCCAGCAGCAGCAGCAAGGCGCGGGCAGCATCAAGATGGTACAGCCGTTGCGCAGACGAAACGACTGCTTGCGTTGAAACTGTTGTAGAAAGTGATCTCGGACGCTGAACCATGGTCGCGGCCCTAACCATTTATGGTTGCCCATGCGAGAGCTTCATTGCAGAAGCGGCGCAGTTTGGTGCTGTTAGGCTGACTGTAACCATTCCCGACTAAGTAAAGCTTCGTAGTATTTCGGCTTCGCATCAGGCCTTAACATAATGGTAGTTAGAGGATTACTTAAAGGCTTGACTCGCGCGCCGTCGCTTGGGCGCATTGGCGAGAATGCGCAGCATTCATCCGTGGTTTCTGCGTCTTTGGGAAATCCATCTGCCATCTTTGATCCGCTTGCACGAAAAGCCCTGCTTGATGAATTCGAGCAGCCGGGGTTTGCGTGGTTATGGTCCACCGATTGTCATGGGCGGCTTTCGTATATTTCGCCCGGTGCCATGCCAGATGCAGAAGGTCTGGTGGGCAAATTGCTCACGGCGGCCATCGAAACCGATCCCGAAAACCCCGATGAGCGATCGGGGCGACCACTGGTGTTTCAGCTTTCTGCACATAGCCGGATTTCTGATCTGATCGTGCGTTTTACAGGCGCTCCTGCAAACTATGTGCGGTGGTGGGCGCTATCGGGGCAGCCATACGTTCTGCCAGACGGCACGTTTGCAGGCTATCGCGGAACGGCGCGCGATGTAACCAGCGAATATCGCCGCAAACGCGAAGATTCACGCGCAGCCGAGTTTGATTCCCTTACCGGCTTGTTCAACCGTCATCGCATGACCCGCAGGTTGGATTCGGTGCTGGCCGCGTTTCGGCCAACCGGGCAGTGCTGCGGCTTGATGATGCTTGATCTTGATCGGTTCAAGCAGGTTAACGATACGATGGGGCATCCGGCGGGCGACGAACTGTTGCGCCAGGTGGCAGATCGTCTGCGCACGGTCCTGGGGGAGCGCGGCGAAATCGGGCGGCTTGGCGGCGATGAATTCCAGATCATCATGCCCAACTTTGATGATCGCGGGAAAATGGGCGAACTGGCGGCCAAGCTGATCCAGATGGTGTCCCAGCCTTACGCCATTGACGGCAAACAGGCGGTGATTGGCGCTTCGTTGGGCATTGCCGTGGCGCCGCACGATGGCGATACCAGCCAAGCCCTCGTCGCCTCGGCCGACCTTGCGCTTTATGCTGCCAAAAATGGTGGGAGGGGCCAGTTTCGGTTCTTTTCGTCAGAATTGCAGGACGAGGCCCTTTCACGCAGCGTCCTGAATCAAGACCTGCGTGAGGCGCTGGCGCGTGACGAACTGGAATTGCACTATCAGCCGGTCGTGCGGATCGAAGACAACACCGTGGTCGGGTTTGAGGCGCTGATGCGCTGGAACCATCCTGAACGCGGAGCAATTGCGCCTTCGGTGTTCATCCCGATTGCCGAAGAAAGCAATCTGATCATACCGCTGGGCGATTGGGCTGTGCGCCAAGCCTGCATCGATGCGACACAGTGGCCCGAAAGCGTGCGCGTGGGCGTCAACATCTCGCCTGTGCAATTCGCGCATCCCAGCTTCATAGCGACGGTGACAGAAGCTCTTGAGGCGAGCGGATTGCCGCCGCAGCGGCTTGAACTGGAACTCACCGAAAATGTGTTCATGCGCGAGACGGAGTTGCTCGATGAATCATTCGTCGCGCTCAAGAGCTTGGGCGTGCGATTGGCATTGGACGATTTTGGCAGCGGCTTTTCATCACTGCGCTATTTGCAGTTCGCGCCGTTCGACAAGCTGAAAGTGGACCGCAGTTTCGTGGCGACTTGCGCCACAGAAGACGACAACAGCGCCAAGATCATTTCTGCGATCATCGGCCTTGCCGGTGCTTTGGGCATGGAAACAACGGTTGAAGGCGTTGAAGCGTTCGATCAGTTGGAAATTGTAAGAGAGTGCGGCGCAAAGCAGGTGCAGGGGCATATTTTTGCCAATGCGATGCCCATTGACGAAGCGAACCGCAGCATCGAGTCAGGTGAGTTGAAGATCGAACCCAATGGGCCAACGCGGCACCGGCTGGAACGGCGTGCAGTGTTCAGGCGGGTTGGCGTCATTCATGAAGATCACCGGTATGAAGCCGTCATGCGCGACCTTTCGCGTGTCGGCGCGCGCATCGATGGCTTGCTGGGGGTGCCGGTTGGGGCCAACCTTGTGGTCGACCTGGGCGGCGGGCAGCTTGCCGTATCGGTGGTTACCCGTTCCAAAGGTCCGGTGATCGGCGTAGAGTTTGAAACGCCGCTCACCAGTGACGGATCGGGTGGGCTGTGCACGCGGCACCGGTTATCGCCTATGATGCTGGCCATGACCGCTGCCGCTTCCGCGTCTGATGCAAAGGGCAAGCAGCAGTTTGTCGAAGTGACAGTGCGCGGATCACGCGACCACGGCTAATTTACCTTTCAGGTAGAGGGACCCTTGCGCTTGTTCGGGCGTTCCCGCACATCAATCGCAACTGTTGCCACTGCAAGGATAAGCCTCTCACATGCCTACCGGCCTCGTCGCCCTGCTTGATGACATTTCGGTCATTGCCCGCGCTGCTGCATCGTCGCTGGATGATGTTGGCGTGGCCGCTGCCAAGGCCGGTTCCAAGGCCGCGGGTGTGGTGATTGATGACGCTGCTGTAACACCTTCTTACGTCACCAATTTCACGCCAGACCGCGAATTGCCGGTGATCTTGCGGATTGCCCGCGGCAGCCTGTTCAACAAGCTGATTATCCTGCTGCCAGCGGCGCTGGCGCTCAGCGCATTATTGCCATCGGCAATCACGCCGTTGCTGATGCTGGGCGGCCTGTTTCTGTGCTTTGAAGGCGCGGAAAAGCTGATCGAAAAACTTGGCGCGGAAAAGATCGGGGAAACTCTGGAGGACCAGCCTACTGATGTGATCGCCTTTGAGAACGAACGTGTTTCCGGCGCCATCCGCACCGATCTGATCTTGTCGGCCGAAATCATGGCAATCGCGCTGGCCGAGGTTTCAACCGAAGGACTGGTTCAGCAGGGCATTATTCTGGCCGTTGTCGGCATCGCGATCACGGTTGCGGTCTATGGCACTGTTGGCTTGATCGTGAAGATGGATGACATTGGCCTGCACTTGTCCACCAAGTCTTCGGCCATCGCAAAAGCGACCGGGCGTGGGTTGTTGCGTGCCATGCCAATCCTTTTGGTGTTGCTGGCCACTGTCGGAACCGCGGCCATGCTTTGGGTTGGCGGCGGGATCATCCTGCACGGGCTTGAAGAACTGGGCGTTCATGGCCCGGCAGACCTTGCCCATGCGGCCCAGCATGCCGTTGAAGCAGCGACAGGGCCGCTTGGCGGCGTCCTTGGCTGGCTGACATATGCAGTTTTGTCTGCGCTGGTCGGCGTGGTGCTTGGCGCAATCGTTGCAGGTGTCGTGCATGCCGTCGCCATAGTGCGCGGCAAGCACTGACAAGGCTGTTTTAGGCAGCGCGGCGCATCGGCGTTGATTTTGGCGCATAGCTTTCGCGGTAATGCCTGATAGCAAAATCGCTGACGAGGCTTTCGAACACCGCGTCGTGCAAGGGATGTTCGAACTCAAGCCCACAGACGCGATCACGCGACCACACCACGAACGCCATTTTGGGGCGCAGGCCGGGCAGCATCAGGCGCAGGGTGTCGTCGATGCGCAGATTTTCCAGGCCTTCGATCCGCGCGCCGTACTGGTTAAGATCCTTAAGGATAACCGTTGACCGTTCCGTACCGTGCTTGCACCGCACCGGAAGCTCTATTCCCACGCGGGGGGCGCGGCGGTCGGCGTTCAACTTGTCGATATCAGCTTCGAGCCACATGGCCAATTCTCCGCCCGGCGTTAACTACATCAATTAGGACGGTTGGAAGAACTGGCTTTTCAGGGGAACAAGCGCCTTTATTTGTGCTTATGCTGCCCGCAGCAGTTCGAAATCACTGTGCTGTGACGTGGTGCGGAAACCATCAACCAGCGCCGACAACGCTGACGCTTCGCTCGACAAAGCTCGCGCGGCTGCGGTGCTTTCTTCAACCATGGCGGCGTTTTGCTGCGTCATCATGTCCATTTCGCGCACGGCTGCGGTAACTTGTTCAAGGCTGGCAGCCTGATCCAGCGCCGCGCGCGATACTTCGTCCAGAATGTCATTGGCAGATTGCACGCTGCCCGAAATTTGCCCCAAAAGAACGCCAGTCTCGCCGACACGTTCGACACCTGAACCGACCTGCTGTCCGCTGGTTCGGATCAATTCCTTAATGCTTGAGGCAGACTCCGATGATCGCTGCGCCAGAGCGCGCACTTCAGTGGCAACAACAGCAAAGCCGCGGCCTGCCTCGCCCGCACGTGCGGCTTCGATGCCAGCATTCAGCGCCAGCAAGTTGGTTTGAAACGCAATACCTTCGATCATGTCGATAATCGCGGTGATCTGTTCTGACGATTGCTGAATGCCGTCCATGGCTTCAATCGCTTTGTCGATCACGGCGCGGCCACCATCGGCCTCTTCATGCGCGGCCGCGATAGCAGCGCGAGCTTCACAGGTGCGCTCAGACGTACCTTTGACCAGTGCCGTCACGTGGTTCATCGACGCTGAGGATTCTTCCAGGCTTGCCGCTTGGCGTGCATTGCGTTCGGCCAGATTGTCCGATGCGCTGTGGATTTCGCTGGCGCCGGTGCGCACTTGAACGCTGGCCAGTTTGACTTGGCCAATCGTGCGGTCAAGCTGTTCAAGCGTTTGGTTGAACGCTGTTTGCAAGGTCGCATAATCCTGCGGCAACTGATCATTCAGGCGGTATTGGAGATCACCTGCGGCGAGCTTGCCAAGAGCTTGCGCCATGATCGATACAACTTCGGCCTGCTGCGCCGCGCTTACCCGGCGGCCACGCGCAGCTGTGCGGAACACTTCCATCGCGCGGGTAATTTCGCCGATTTCGTCATGCCGGTGATCGCGGCATTCATTGATATCAAGATCGCCATTGGCCATCCCGTTCATCGTCGTGGCAACGGCTTGCAAGGGATCAAAAGCGGTGCGGAACAAGGCGCGAATGGCCATGACCATCAATGCAATCGCCATCAGGCCAAGAAACGCGATCACACCCATCGACCAGGTGACGGCCTGACCCGCTTCACTTACCACCGTGGCAACACGGGCGGTTCCATTTAAGGTCAGGCCTTCAATGGATTTGCGATGTGCGTCAAAAAGATCGCGCACGTGAAGGTAGCTGGCCTCAGCGCCTGCTGAATTGCCCTGTTCGAGCGCGGGGATCAGCGTTTGATTGACTTCCGTCCAGAACGCCTCGGCCTTTTGCCCTGCATCTTCCTTGCGCGAGGCTTTGAGGTCTGCATCAAGGGTGCCTTGATCCCAATACGTTGCGCGCGCTCTATAGGTCTTTTCAAGCCGCGCCAGCGCCAGCTTGCTTTGGCCAAGGGAACCGGGATTGCGCATCAATTCCGACACTTCCAGCATCGGTTCGATGACATAAGCTGGAGGCGGCATAATATCTGCCACAAATTCGTTCACCAGTGACTCACGCTGATGAATGGAACCACCCACGCGAATGTGATTCATTGCGAAACCGGCACTCAGAATTACTGCTGCAACCACGCCAGTTAGGACAAAACCGCTGCGCTTTGTTTTTTCACGGATGGTGAGCATTCGAGGTCCTTTGATGCTTAGGTGAGTGTCCTTAGCAAAATGACCGATAGAAACGATTGTAGCGCATCGTGATACAAATGCAGATGCAGCGTTTCCACGAAATTTACCTTCTTGAGAGCCTTTCAAAAATGTCACGCGCAAATAGAGACAAGGTATCGTCGCGCGCGCCCATGATCACAATCCGGTCATCTGATTGAGCAAGCGCAATAATTCTCTCTGCGCAATCATTACGCGCCGGAATATGTTCGGACTTGCCGCCATGAATCCCGATCAGCCGGACGATCCGCTCAGAGCCGACCGAGCGGTCCACCGTGCCGCCAAAATAAACAGGATCGCACAGGATCGTTAAGTCGTTAGAGCCAAGCCCTTCGGCCAATACCTCGGCCAATTCGGCACCCATCTGTCGTAACGGGCCATATCCGTGCGGCTGAAAGAACGCGATGATCCTTCCAGGATGGGCGCGCAATGTGGCAAGCGTTGCTGCGATCTTTTCCGGGTTGTGCCCGAAATCATCGACCACTGTAATTCCACTTGGCGTGGTGCCAACAATGTCGAAGCGGCGGGCAAGACCGGCAAAGCTGCTGATGTGGCGCACGGCATCGGCAACACTCACCCCTGCTGCACTGGCCGCAGCGATGGCAGCCAATGCGTTGGATAGATTGTGGAGGCCGGGCACTTTCAGGTGCAGCGCATGCGTTGTTCCATCGCGGCGGTCGATCAGTTCGCCAACAATGGACGTGGGGCCTTCTGTGATCGTCCCTTCGGTTACGCTGATCGTGGCTTCTTCCGAAAGGCCAAAAGTGATGACATTGCGGGCGCGGTCCATCAATGCGTCGCTTTCATCATCGTCTGCATTGACCACGGCGGTCCCTGCGCATTCCAGAAAATCGCCAAATAATTCGCGCAGTTCCTCCAAACTCTTGTGATCGAGACTGACGTTGTTGAGCACGGCGATGGTGGGACGATACAGTGCGATGGAACCGTCGCTCTCATCCACTTCGGAAACGAACGTGCGGCCCGCGCCAACCCGCGCCGATGCAAATGGCGCATTCGGGGCGACGAAGTTTTTCATCACCGCACCGTTCATGATCGTGGGATCGCGCCCCGCCTCGGTCAGGATCAAGCCGATCATGCCAGTGACGGTTGATTTGCCGCTGGTGCCGCCCACCGCGATGGAATGCGGGGCGGCGTTGAATAGTGCCGAAAGCAATTGCGCGCGGCTCATCCGCGCACAGCCAAGTTCGCCCGCGCGCACAACTTCGGGCACGGTATTTTCGACTGCGGCTGAGGCGACGAGCACCTGGCTGGCGGACGTGATGCCGGATCCATCCTGCGGGAACAGCGCAAAGCCAAGGCTTTCAAGCCACGCGAACTTTTCTGGCGTTCGCCCCTGATCACGGCTGCGATCAGACCCTGCCACCCGCGCGCCCATGCCGTGCAAGATCAAGGCAAGGGGCAGCATGCCGGATCCGCCGATTCCGCAAAAGAACCAATCACGGGAGGCAAGGCTTTCGGGCGACATATCGGCAAAGTTCGTCATGGTCCCAGCGGTATTCTCCCGCGCGTTCGGTGACAACCATCAGATTTCCGGTTTCAACAGAGCGGTGAACCGGTCTAGGATGACGGAGTGACCAAACGCATCGCCATTTGTGCCCCATCAACCCCGTTCAGCCGGGACGATGCCGCGCGTGTCTTGGCGCTGGCAGCGATGGAATTTCCTGTGCTGGATCTGGTGTTCCACGAGCAATGCTTTGCCAGTGCTGGCCATTTTGCCGGGCCAGATGCGCAGCGACTTGCCGTCTTTGTGGAGTGCGCCAACGATCCAGCCTTCGATGCCGTGTGGTTTGTGCGCGGCGGCTATGGCGCAAACCGCATTGCCATAGACGCGCTGCCGCTGCTGGGGCCTGCGGCGGGCGACAAGCAGTTCTTGGGATATTCAGACGGTGGTACGCTGCTTGGCCTGCTCTATCGCGCGCGGATTGGGCGGCAGGTTCACGCACCGATGCCAACCGATATCCGACGCGCGGGTGGTGAGGCTGCCGTGCGGCGAACTCTAGGGTGGTTGAACGGCTCGCCAGAAGGTGTTGAGCCATCGCTGGATGCGCAGACGCCAGCGGTGGCGTTCAATCTGATGACATTGGCGATGCTGTGCGGAACCCCGCTCATGCCTGATCTGTCCGGCCATGTCGTGATGATCGAAGAGGTGGCTGAATATCACTACGCCGTTGACCGGCTGTTGTTCAGCGTAACCAATGCTTTGGCACCTGTTGGCATCGTGGGCCTGCGGCTGGGCCGGGTCAGCGATGTGCCCGAAAATGACCGGCCATTCGGTTGCGAAGTTGAGGACATGGCGCGCTATTGGTGCGCGAAAACGGGCATCGCTTATCTGGGAAGCGCCGATATCGGCCACGATGTTGATAACAAGATCGTGCCGTTCGGCCTTGCCTGACTGACAGGCGCGGCATAGGGCGTGCTCCCATTTGATGGGCCAAAAGTGGAGGGTCTGATGCGAGCGTTCGTTTTTCCGGGGCAGGGCAGCCAAAAGATCGGCATGGGTGTCGAACTCGCCGAAGCCAGCGCAATTGCGCGCGAGGTGTTCGAGGAAGTGGACGATGCGCTCGGCCAGAAGCTCTTTCAGATTATGAAAGATGGGCCGGAAGAGGCTCTGACGCTTACCGAAAATGCCCAGCCCGCGATCATGGCCAATGCCATCGCGGTGTTGCGCGTGCTGGAAAAAGAAGGCGGCATCAGCCTTGCCGACAAGGCCGATTTCGTTGCGGGCCACAGCCTTGGCGAATATACCGCGCTTTGTGCAGCCGGAGCATTCAGCCTGTCTGACACAGCGCGTCTGCTGAAACTGCGCGGGCAATCAATGCAAGCGGCAGTGCCGGTGGGCATTGGCGCGATGTGCGCACTGCTCGGTGCTGACATCGAAAAGGCGACCGGATTGGCTGAAGCCGCGGCTGAGGGTGAAGTTTGCACCGTCGCCAATGATAACGACCCGACGCAAGTCGTGCTTTCCGGCCACAAAGCTGCGATTGAACGCGCTATCGCTCTGGTCAAAGATTTTGGGATCAAGCGCGGTATCTTGCTGCCGGTTTCGGCCCCGTTCCACTGCCCGCTGATGCAGCCCGCCGCCGATGCGATGGCCGAAGCGTTTGAGAAAACGCCGCCCGGCCCCTTGCGCGTCGCGCTGTTTGCCAACGTCACCGCCTCGGTTGTGACAGACCCTGCTGACGTAAAGCGCCTGCTGGTCGAACAAGTGACCGGCCGCGTGCGCTGGCGCGAAAGTGCCATCGCGATGAAGGCTGCTGGCGTTGAAGAGTTCGTCGAACTGGGCGGCAAAGTCCTTGGCCCCATGATCACACGCTCAGCCGGCGACGTTGCCGTGACCAGCGTCATCAGCATGGCCGATATCGAAAACATTCTGAAGGAGCTTTGAAGCCCATGGAAAACCGTCTTTTTGACCTGACTGGGATGACTGCTCTGGTCACGGGTGCTGCTGGGGGCATTGGTTCGGCGATTTGCCATGCGCTGGCTGCCCAAGGTGCGCGGTTGGCGTTGTCGGGGACCAATCCTGCCAAGCTGCGCGCGTTTCGTGAGGAACTGAACGAAACCTACAATCAGGATCACGTCGAGGTCACGTGTGACTTGTCCAACACCGAACAAGTCGAGCATCTTGTGCCTGCCGCACTCGATACTTTGGGCAAGCTGGATATTCTGGTGAACAACGCCGGGATTACGCGCGACAATCTGACGATGCGGATGAAGGATGAAGAGTGGGATGCGGTGATCCGCGTCAACCTTGAAGCCGCTTTCCGCCTGATGCGTGCAGCGACCAAGCCGATGATGAAGGCGCGCTTTGGCCGGATCGTGACGATCACCAGCGTGGTTGGCGCCACCGGCAATCCCGGCCAGATCAACTATGCCGCTGCCAAGGCAGGGCTGGTTGGCATGTCGAAATCGCTGGGACAGGAACTGGCAACCCGCAACGTCACTGTAAACTGCGTGGCCCCCGGCTTTATCCGCACCGCGATGACCGAAGTCCTGCCCGATGCACAGAAAGACTTGCTCAACGCGCGCATTCCGATGGGCCGGATGGGCGAGGGTTCGGACGTTGGCGCAGCAGTGGCGTACCTTGCCTCGCGCGAAGCGGGCTATGTCACGGGGCAAACACTACACGTCAACGGCGGCATGGCGATGATGTCCTGATCCGGGGCATTGGCCACTTTGGCGATGGATATCCCCGGAATGGGTGCGTTTTATCCCCAGCTTAGGCCATAAGGGCGGGACTGGCGCTTGCCGCGTCCCGCCCTCGCGTTAAGACAGATGGTCCGAACCGTACGCCGGGGATGCGATTCCCCGGTCCTGTCAATGCACGGGAAAGGGCTTTGCCCGCTCCTGGGGGGATCGAGACGAAATGAAGGCGACGATTGAACGCGCGACGCTGCTGCGCTGCTTGTCCCACGTCCAGTCGGTGGTCGAACGCCGCAACACCATTCCGATTCTGTCGAATGTGCTGATTGAGGCTTTGCCCGGCAATCGTGTGCGGTTGATGGCCACTGACCTTGATTTGCAGATCATTGAATCGATGGCGGCGGTTACGGTCGAAACACCGGGCGCAATCACGGTGTCGGCACATTTGCTGTTCGACATTGCGCGCAAGCTGCAAGATGGCAGCCAGGTTAGCCTTGAGACGGCGGACAACCGCATGGTCGTCAAGGCCGGACGCAGCCGCTTCCAGTTGCCCACACTGCCGCGTGATGATTTCCCGGTAATCGTCGAAGGCGATCTGCCGCACAGCTTCGAAGTGCCCGCGCGTACGCTGGCCGAATTGATTGACCGCACGCGCTTTGCCATCTCGACCGAAGAAACGCGCTATTACCTGAACGGCATTTTTCTGCACGTTTCGGACGATCCGCAGCCCGTGCTGAAGGCGGCAGCGACGGACGGCCACCGTCTGGCGCGCTTCACCATTGCACGTCCCGAAGGTGCCGAGGGCATGCCCGACGTGATCGTACCACGCAAATGCGTGGGCGAATTGCGCAAGCTGCTTGAAGAAGTGCTCGATACTGCGGTTCTGCTCGATCTTTCCGCCAGCAAAGTGCGCTTTACGCTCGGCGGCGAAAATGGGGTTGTCCTCACCAGCAAGCTGATTGACGGCACATTCCCCGATTACAGCCGCGTGATCCCCACCGGGAACGACAAGCTGCTCCGGCTCGATCCACGCTCGTTCTTTGAAGGCGTTGATCGCGTGGCCACGATTGCCACGGAAAAGACCCGTGCGGTCAAGATGGCGCTCGACAAGGATCGCGTCACCCTGTCGGTGACCAGCCCGGACAACGGCACTGCCGCTGAAGAAATCGCTGCCGATTATTCTGCTGACGGTTTTGAGATTGGCTTCAACGCCAACTACTTGAAAGATATCCTCAGCCAGATCGATGGTGATACCGTGGAATTGCATCTGGCCGATGCAGGGGCTCCCACGCTGATCCGCAAGGACGACAAGTCACCAGCCCTCTATGTGCTGATGCCAATGCGGGTGTGAGGCACAAGGGCGGCAGTTTCCATTGGGATGTTGCCGCCTACGAAGGTTAGTTGTCAAAATAAGTATCGACGCAGTTTTCGTGGTAACACCACGTATGCCCCTTAGGGCAAGATGTTGATTTCAAAATGCGAATTTCTCAACTTCGAGGAGGCGCATTTTGATGACATCGCAGGACAATCAGCAGCAGATCGCGGAGAAGCTGCGCTTCTTCAATATCGGATCTGATGACTTCGACCGGTTCTCCGGTCTGGCCCATGCGCTCGAAAAGCACGCGCCGGCCGCGCTGGACAAGCTTTACAGCCAGATCGCTGCAACGCCCAAGACGGCCGCGTTCTTCAAATCACGCCAGATGATGGATCATGCCCGCGACAAGCAGGTTGAGCATTGGGCGGGCATGTTCAGCGGACGCGCGGACGAAACCTATTTCAAAAGTGCCGAGGTTATCGGCAACGTCCACGCCAGAATTGGGCTGGAGCCGGGCTGGTACATCGGGGCTTATGCCATGGTGCTCGATCAGGTCATTGCAGGGATGTTTTCCGGCGTTGGGGGCATGGTGGGCGGCAAGCGCAAATCCCGCGCGGTCGGTTCGCTGATCAAGATGGCCTTGCTCGATATGGAAATCGCGCTGTCCGCCTATTTCAAAGTGGCCGAGGAGGCGCGCATCGCCGTCATCAATGAAGTAAGTGCGTCGCTGCGTGCGATGGCTGAAGGCGATTTTGCAACACGGGTGCCCGATCTGCCTGCGGCCTTTGTCGAACTCCAAACGCACCTGGACGAGATGCGCAAGCAGGTTTCCAATGCGCTGGGCGATGTCGCCCAAACCTCGACCGCTGTTGGCATCGGGGCAAAGGAAATTCGTCAGGCTTCGGATGATCTGGCGCGCAGGACAGAACAACAGGCAGCTAGCCTTGAAGAAGCTTCGGCAGCAATGACAACGCTGGCATCGACAGTGCGTAGTTCGGCCGATGATGCAGCCCACATGCACGATTCGGTGCAGCAGGCGCATGGCGAGGCGATGAAAGGCGGTTCTGTCGTGGGCGAAGCGGTCGCGGCAATGAAGGATATTCACGGTTCGTCGCAAGAGATCGGCAAGATCATTTTGGTCATCGATGGCATCGCCTTCCAGACCAATCTGCTGGCGCTTAATGCCGGGGTCGAGGCTGCCCGTGCAGGTGAGGCGGGGCGTGGTTTCGCGGTCGTCGCCACCGAAGTACGCGCACTTGCCCAGCGAACAGCCGATGCTGCTAGCGACATCAAGACGCTGATCAGCGCCAGTTCGACCCAAGTAGAGCGCGGCGTCAACCTTGTCGGTCAGACAGGTGAAACCTTTGCCCTGATTGTGGAGCAAGTGGGCCATGTGGCCTCGCTTGCCAGCAACATTGCCAGAATGGCGAGCGATCAGGCAACGAGCATCGGCCAAGTGCGCGAAACCGTGCGCGAGATGGACACGATGACTCAGCAAAACGCCGCTATGGTCGAAGAAGCCACCGCTGCAGCCCGCAGTCTGGCCAATGAATCCAGTCGCTTATCATCACTGGTGGCGCAGTTCCGCCTTGAAGGGCAAAGCGGCGGGAGCGCGGGCTACCGCCGCGCGGCCTAATCGCGCGCGCGGATCATTTCGGCAATGTCGACGAACTTCTCGCGCGGGGCACCCGCGCGGGCGCGGGCAGCTTCGGCTTCTTCAATCTTCTTCCAATCGCGGAAGGTGACGACGTCGAGTTTGCGTGCCTCGGCCAAGGTATCGAAGCCAGCGCGTCCTTGCTTGCCCGAATTGGGGCTTGAACCGATGTCGCCCGCGATCATCTCAATGATCGAAAATCCATCTGGGCGATTGGTCCCGATTGTGCCCGAAGGCCCGCGTCGCGCCCAACCAACGCAGTAAAGCCCAGTCAGAATGCGCCCGTCGTCGTTGGCAAACCGGCCCGCACGTTCGTCAAACGGCACGCCGGGGATGGGTGTGGTTTGATAGCCTATGCACGAAACGACAAGGTCGGCCGGAATCTCATAGAACTCGCCTGTGCCAACAGCGCGGCCCGCCTCAATTTTGGTCCGCTCAACTTCCAGCGCCTCAACCTTGCCCACGCCCAACAATGCGCGCGGGGATGCAAAGAAATCAAACTCGATCTCCAGCGGCAGATCGGCGCGGTGACTTTCGGGGATTGCGGCGAAGGATCGCAATTGCGTAACCGATTTGCGGATGCCCGGCTCAAGCAAGGCGTCATCGGACACATCCGGCAAATCCTTGGGATCGACCCACGGTGCCGCACGTGACAAATGGCCCAGTTCGCCCAGTTCCTTGGGCGTCATCATGATCTGATGCGGTCCGCGGCGGCCAAGGACGATGATCCGGCGGATTTTGGATGCGAGTAACCGTTCGAGCGCGTGGCCGACGATGTCACTGCCGGAAAATTCTTCGCGGGTTTTCGAAAGGATGCGGGTTACGTCCAAGGCGACATTGCCCATGCCAATGACCACGGCGGTCTGGCCGGAAAGATCGGGGTCCAAGGCCGCAAATTCGGGATGGCCGTTGTACCAGCCCACAAATGCGGCGCTGCCGTGGACATTGCCCAGATGATCGCCCGGAATGCCCAGTTGCCGGTCGCGCGGCGCGCCGGTGGCCAGAACGACGGCATCATAGAGGCCTTGCAGTTCCTCGACCGAGATGTCCTGACCCACTTTGACATTGCCGACAAAGCGCACGTTTTCAGACAAGGCGGTTTGTTCATAGCGCCGCGACACACCCTTGATCGATTGGTGATCAGGCGCAACGCCAGTGCGGATCAGTCCATAAGGCACGGGCAACATGTCGAATATGTCGACCCGGACATCATCGCCCCAGTGCTTTTGCGCAGCTTCGGCGGTATAGTATCCTGCCGGACCCGAACCAATAATCGCGATATGCCGCATAGCTTTTCCATGCCTCCTGTCCCAGCAAGATGCTAATGCATGCTGATCAAAAGGAAAGCGGGGAAACTGGGCAGGTCCGCTTTATCCGGCGTCAGTCTTCGTCCAGAAATGCGCGCAACTTGGTGATGAACCTGTCGCGCTGCGAAAGCATGAACAGGTGCCCGCCGCCCTGGAACATTTCGATCTTGCTGCCGGGTATGGCGTTGTGCAGAAAATGCGCGTTGGATGGTGGCACCAACTGGTCCTGCTCATCGGCCATGACCATGACCGGCATCGATAGCATTGGCAGAAATGGCAGGCTCGACCATGTTGTGAAAGCCGCCAATTGATAGGAAAAACCTAATGGTGAAGGGGCTTTAACCGCATTGAGTGAGACCATCTCATGGCCACCACCGTTATAGATTGAAGCAAGGTTGCGGCGCAGGGTGCGCTCCACCGTGTACTCACGCGGATCAACCATGTGCGAGAGCACCGACATATTTCCGGGCACCATTGCGGCGCCTGCGCTGGTGGCAGCAAGCACCACTTTTCTTGTCCGGGCACGATGCTGAAACGCAAATTGCTGTGCCAATGCGCCACCCCAACTGATGCCCAGAAAGTCAGCCTGATCAATTTCCAAACGGTCAAGCAAGGCTGCGGTGGTCAAGGCCATGCACGACATCGTGTAAGGGAAAATGGGATCGGGTGAGCTGCCAATGCCGGGCATATCAAAGCATATCACCTCACGTTCGGGCAAGGCACGGGCAAGCGGGGCCAGCAGTTCCAGATTCAGCCCGATGCCATTGAGCATGACCAGCGGCGGGTGCGCGGTGGCCCCTGCGTTCCAGCGGGCAAGTTGCAGGCGTCGTCCGGCAACGCCGACCATTGATAATTGTGCTGTCTTGGCCACGATACCCTCACATTTCTGAGGCGCTGCCTATCACCTTCGCATTAGCAGCAAAAGCATTCGATTGGCGCTGCGATTAACGCTTTCTCAAAGGGCCGTGGTGCAATGCTGAGCCTATGTTCGCAGATACCCCGACCGATTCATCCATCACTGAGCCTAAGGTCATGAATTCTGGTGGAGATTATGCCCGCACGCGGAGGCGTGAACGGGCACCGGCGTCTGCCCCGCGTGAAGCTGGCGGTAGTTTTTTGTTCGGAAACGATTCAGCAAGTCAGCTCATTTCGTCAGAATGGCCGCGAATGGGCGTCGTGATGGTTGTGGCAACGGCGCTTTTGGCCCTGCTAAACTTATCAATTCCGCCCATCTTGCCCACTGTGATCGCCTTGTGTGCGGCGGGTTTGGCTAGCAGCGCCATGATCTCGACGCGGATCGAAGCGAATCGGATCCTCACCCCTTTCCAGAGCATGGCGCTTTTGGGCGTCATGGTTGCTTTGCCCATGTTCCTCTTCGGTTCAGCCATTGGGATGTTTGCTGAATCCGGGACATTTCCGTGGTTCCAATGCATTGCGGTAGTTGCGACCGTGGCACTTGTGGCAACGATCATTCAGTCTGGCCGCCTAGTCAGCGTTTTGGCTGCGCAAGTTTCTATCTGGTCTGGCTTAACCTGTGTTGCCAGCACCCTTGGCGGATACATCGCGCTCGCGTTAGGCCTTACGATTGCGATTGTCGCGTACAAGCGCCAGCACAAGATTGATCTGGTCGTCCGGGAAAAGGCTGAGAAAGATCAGCGCGCACAAACCCGCGCGCAGGAAATTCTCGCCGATTATGAAGAGACCGGGCAGGGCTGGTTCTGGGAAACCGACCGGCGCGGAAACATGACTTACCTTTCACGTCCAGTCGCTAAAACGCTTGGCCGCGATGTGAAACAACTGGTTGGCCGCCCGTTTACGGAACTGTTCAATCTTGCCGACTTGTCTGGAGAGGGTGAGCGCACCCTCACATTCCACTTGTCCGCGCGTTCAAGCTTTAGTGACTTGGCGGTGCGCGCTGCAGTGGCCGATGAAGAGCGTTGGTGGTCGGTTAACGGTCGGCCCACATATGATTCGTTCAATAACTTTGCCGGGTTTCGCGGCTCTGGCACGGACCTGACCGAAAAGCGGCGGTCGCAGGAGCACGCCTCGCGGTTGGCGCATTTCGATTCGCTCACCGGGCTGTCGAACCGCTTCCGCATGTCGCAAACGCTTGAGAAGATTCTGCTTGCGCCGCAAGTTCAGAACCGCGCGTGCGCTGTGTTCTTGCTTGATCTTGATCGCTTCAAGCAAGTCAACGATACGCTTGGCCATCCCGCAGGGGATGCATTGCTGAAGCACGTCTCACAACGGCTTGAGCGCGTTGTCGGCAAGATGGGCCGGGTTGGACGGTTGGGCGGCGATGAATTCAAAGTCATTCTGCCCGGAAAAATTGAACGCGAGCAATTGGCTCAATTGGCCGAGCGCATCATCGAAAGCTTGTCACAGCCCTATTCGATCGAAGGCAGCCGCGTCATGATCGGTGCGTCACTTGGCATTTCCATTGCGCCGGACGATGGTGTGACGAGCGAAGCCTTGATCCGCAATGCTGACCTTGCGCTTTATGCTGCCAAGGATGGCGGGCGCGGGCGGCATCACTTCTATGCAGCCGATCTTCACAGCGATGCCGAAGAGCGTCGCAAAATGGAAGATGACTTGCGCGATGCGGTCACCACTGGCGGGCTGGAGCTCTATTACCAGCCCGTGGTTCAGGTTTCGACCGAGAAGATCACCGGTTTTGAAGCCCTGTTACGCTGGAATCATCCGCAACAAGGCTGGATCAGCCCCTCGCGGTTCATCCCCGTGGCCGAAGACACCGGTCTGATCGCTCCTATCGGTGAATGGGCGCTGCGTAAGGCGTGTCAGGATTTGGCAACGTGGCCTGAAAGTGTGCGCGTGGCGGTCAATGTCTCGCCCCTGCAATTTGCCAATCCGTCCTTGCCGATGATTGTCACCAATGCGCTGGCTAATGCGCAAGTTTCGGCTGACCGGCTTGAACTGGAAATCACCGAAAGCGTGTTCCTCAACGATGATGAGGGCACCGACCAGATGTTCAAATCGTTGAAGGCCATTGGCGTCCGCCTTGCCCTGGATGATTTCGGCACCGGTTACTCATCACTTGGCTATTTGAAGACAGCCCCGTTCGACAAGATCAAGATCGACCAGTCATTCGTGCGCGGTGCGACCCAACCCGGCAGTCGCAACGGTGCGATCATTGCGTCCATCGTCAGTCTGGCCGAAGCCCTGAGCATGGAAACGACCGCGGAAGGCGTGGAAACGCTGGACGAACTCGATCTGGTGCGCATGCTTGGATGCAGTCACGTGCAGGGCTATATCTATGAGCGGCCACTGTCAGCAGAGAGCGCCATGGCGCGGCTGTCCACGGGGCTTATGGCCATTGCCGAAGGTCCGCGCTCTGCCCGCGCAGCGCGCCAAACGATGTTGCGCAAAGTCATGCTCGAACATGCTGAGCATAGATACGACGCGACGATCCGCAATATCAGCCAGACCGGCGCTTTGATCGAAGGGCTGTGGAACGTGCCGGTGAGCACCATGTTCCGCGTGCATCTGGCCGAAAACTTCATCGTGACGGGCACCTGCCGCTGGTCAAGCGATGACCGCATGGGTGTTGAATTCTCAACACCGTTGCCGCTGGACGATAGAGGCCGTGTGGCAGCACTGGCCGGGCGCGCTGTATCGTCAGACTATGATATGATCGTTCAGCGCAAGGTTGGCTGAGGCCGAGGCTGACGCCTCAGCCCAAGGCCGCCTGCTTTTCTTCGGCCAACCGGTCCAGTTCAGCGCGGCTTTTCTTTTCGGCTGAGGTTTTCAACTGTCCGCAAGCGGCATCAATGTCGCGTCCGCGCGGGGTGCGGACAGGGGCCGAAATACCGGCATTGAACACGATTTCGGCAAAGCGTTTGATGCGTTCAGGCGTTGAACATTCGTAGGCAGCGCCTTCCCACGGATTGAACGGGATCAGGTTGACTTTGGCTGGCAGGTTGTAGTGCTTGATCAGGCGGATCAATTCGCGCGCGTCGGCATCGCTGTCATTCTTGTCCTTGAGCATCACATATTCAAACGTGATGCGCCGGGCGTTGGATGCGCCGGGATAATCGGCACAAGCCTGCAGCAGTTCCTCAATCCCGTACTTGCGGTTGATCGGCACGATCTCGTCGCGCACTTCCTTGGTTACGGCATGAAGCGAGACGGCAAGATTGACGCCAATTTCCGCGCCAGCACGCGCCATCATCGGCACCACGCCGCTGGTGGATAGCGTGATCCGGCGCTTGGACAGGGCAAGCCCATCGCCATCCATCACCAGCTTCAGTGCATCGCGCACATTGTCGAAGTTATACAGCGGCTCACCCATGCCCATCATCACGATGTTGGTCAGCAAGCGCCCGTCGGCGGTGTACATGCCGTCATCGTCCTGATCTTCGTCATCGAAATCGAGGCCAGCCATCGTCCCGCCCGCTTTGGGCCATTCACCCAGAGAATCGCGCGCAAGCATCACTTGCCCGACAATTTCGCCCGGCGTCAGATTGCGCACCAGCCGCATCGTTCCGGTATGGCAGAACCGGCAATTGAGCGTGCAGCCTACTTGGCTGGACACGCACAGGGTGCCGCGATCGGCATCGGGAATGAACACCATCTCGAAATCGTGCTTATCGGCGGTGCGCAAAAGCCACTTGCGCGTGCCATCGCTTGAAACTTGCGCTTCGACAATTTCGGGACGGCCAATCACAAAGCGTTCCGCCAGCCACGGCCGCATGGTCTTGGCGATGTCGGTCATTTCATCAAAAACGGTTACGCCGCGATGGTACAGCCAGTGGTAGACTTGCTTGGCGCGCAACTTGGCGGCCTTTGCGTCCAAACCGGCCTCGGCAAAGATATCTGCAATATCTTTGCGTGGAAGGCCGATCAGATCGATCCGGCCATCCTCGCGCGGGGTTACTTCGCGCGGCACGGGAACCGGATCGATGTGGCCCGGAATTGGCATGTGCGCGGCGGGTTGGTGCGCATTTTCGCTGATTGTCTGCATGGCGCGCATATAGGCACTTCCATGCATTGGCGCAAACGTGGCGAAAAAACCCCAAGCGAATGCGGCAGAGCAACATTCGTTCCCGCTATTTAGCAACCATTTCCCTCAACTCGTCGCGTTTTATGTGGCTGTTTTGTCACAGTAAATCGTTGTCTCAGGTTCAGGAAACCGGATCGTCGCTCGTCCATTTGGTGGGGACTGTCACGCCGCAACGCACAATAGGCGGACAGGCATTGGTTGAATGGAGTTTACCATGAAGAAGACTTTCGCAATCCTCGCTGCTGGCACCGCGCTTGCCGTATCAGCCCCAGCATTCGCTCAGGATGCCACGCCAGCTGAAGCATTCAGCGGCCTGCGCGTTGAAGCCCTGATCGGCTATGACAAGATCCGCACCGGCAGCACCGAAGATATCGACAGCACACGCGATATCAAGCAATCGATCAGCGGCGTCGAATATGGCGCGGGCATTGGTTACGACGTGCCGCTAGGCACCAACCTGACCATCGGCGCTGAAGCTGAAATCACCGAAAGCAGCGCAAGCCGCGATTACAACAACGACGAACCCACCGTATTCAACCTCGGCAATGTCGATGCGGGCCGTCAGTACTACTTCGGCGGTCGCATCGGCTATGCCGTTGCACCAACCACGCTGGTTTACGTGAAGGGCGGCTACAGCAACGCCCGCTTCAACCTTCAGGGTAGCGATGGCACGACCAGCTTGCGTCAGCGTCTCGACACCGATGGCTGGCGTGCAGGCGCGGGCATCGAGCAGAAGGTTGGCAGCAACGCCTTCGTAAAGCTTGAGTACGCCTATACCAACCTGGGCAAGGGCGAATTCGATTTCAATGGCACCACGCCTGATTCGAGCCGCTTTGAACTCGACACCGATCGTCACAGCGTGCGCGCAGGCGTCGGCGTCCGTTTCTGATCTTTCAGAACTTACGCCAAACGAAAGGGCGGGCCGAAAGGCTCGCCCTTTTTTGTTGAGATTCAACACAAACGCCGCACCCCCATACCCACCCGCTGCCTAGAGGGATGGGAGCGAGACTTATGCAGCCGTAGGCGGAATTAGTCGGAGCGGGGAGGGTGTTCGGCAACTCAGATAAGCGCCGCGTCTCTTAACCCTTCGCACAACTCAGTGCAGCCGCATCAATCGCTGTCGCCGCACCTTGCAGTTCATAATGATCGCGGAAGCTGCGCCCATCCGCTGCGCGCGCAATCACCACCATCGAACCCGCGCTGCGGATTTGCGCGACGATCCCGGCGTTTGTGGTTTGATCGGCTGGCCAGGCATCGGCCTGCCCGGTTTGCAGCGTAAAGTTGGCTTCCGGGAACGAAACCGTCACTTTCGATCCCGCTGCCAAGCGCCGCGCCAACCGCACATGCACCGCCCCGCGAATGCCGCGCGAAGGCCAATACCCCACGGTGAAATAGGGCTGAAAGTCCTGTTTGCGCCCGGCCATTTTCTGTGCTGCCGCAATAGCATAGCAGCGTGGCACAGCGGGATCGCGGAAGGCCCCCCAATTGCCGAAGACACCAAGGCTGTCGCGCGCAGCAGCCGTTCCTGCCAATGCCAGCGCCGCCAGAACCAGCAATTTCCTCACGGTTGGTCCCGCAATGCGCCGTCAATCGAGCGCGCCACGCGCTCGGCTTCGATCTTGTCACGCGCTTTTTCGGCCTTGGTCCGCCCAAACTTCACGCGATTTGCTTGCGCTTCGCTGGTCTTCTCGGCTTTGGCCCTAGCTTTGCGCACAGACCGCAAGTTGATAATTTCGGCCATCAGGCGTGTTCAATCCCGCGTTGTGAACCAAAAAGTGTACGTTCGGCTCCGCCTTCGATCAGCGCAATCGATCCTTGAACCAGCGACGGCGCAATCGGCACGCCGTGCACAGGGTGGACCGGATAGCCGCCCATCATCCCGCGCAGCACCCGGCTGGAAATGCCGTGCATCACCACGATGTGATCGTCACCCGAACTGTCAGGCAGATCGCCAAGTTCATCGAGCCAGCGGCTGAGGCGCTCTTCGATCATCGGATAATCTTCGCCATCTGGCGCAGGGCGCAACAAGTGATCCGCAACCACAATTGGGCCAACGTCTGCTTCAACATCGCTGTAGGAGCGTCCGCACCACGATCCCATGTCGATCTCTTTAAGGTCCATCGTGCGCCTTGCCGCAAACCAATCGATCCCCAGTTCCTCGGCGATCAATGCCGCTGTTTGCAGCGCGCGGCCCGTATCGGAAACATGCAGCGTTACTTGCGGACGCTCACCCAGTTCCCGCCGCAATGCGCAACCCATTGCCACGGCCTGCTCAAAGCCCTCGCGCGTCAGGGGCGTGTGGATGTTGTTGGCCTGAAGGCGATGCGTGGCGTTAAAAACCGTCTCGCCGTGGCGCATGATGTAAAAGCGGCCCTGTTTCGTTCGGGTTTTCATGTGAGCCGTCTTAGCTTGCAGCGTCGAGATAGGAAACGGCCATGATTTCCCATTCCTTTTCCCCCGCAGGCAGCCGCACCACGCGCAAATCGCCCACCCGCGATCCGCGCAAGGCCTTGGCAATCGGCGCGCTCCATCCGATCAGGTTTTTGGACGCATCCTGCTCATCATCGCCGACGATGGTCAGCACCCGGCGATTGTCGTCCTCGTCCGCAATCTCGACGCAAGCGCCAAACAAAACGCGGCTGCGGTCCTCCATCTGCGCCGGATCAATCACCCGCGCCGCCTTCATCCGCCGCGCCAGAAACGAAAGCTCCCGATCAATCTCGCGCATCCGCTTGCGCCCATAAAGATAATCGCCGTTCTCGCTGCGGTCGCCATTGCCCGCCGCCCAACTCACGATCTCGACGATGGCGGGTCGTTCGGTGCCGAGCAGCAGATCATAGCGCGCGCGAAGGGCGGCGAAACCGGCAGGGGTAATAGGGTGACCGTCAGGCTTCATGGACTGGCTTTAGGGCGGGAAGGGAAGGGCGGACAAGTGCAATCCACGCCATACTTGTGCGACACGCGCGCAACGCTGATGAGGCTTTCCATTTTGATTTCGCGCAGAGATCGCAAAGAACGCGGAGAAGAATGCTTCACGCAAAGACGCGAAGCCGCAAAAATGAAATTTTTGGTAGCAATGCCTGTGTTCATCCTGCGTTTTGCTGTGCTTATAACTATTCAAGCAAGGCAGGTAGCGCCAAACACACATCCTCTTCGCGCCTTTTGCGTCTTCGCGTGAAAATCTCAGCGATCTCTGCGATCTCAGCGGCCTCTGCGCGAAATTAATGCAAAGAAGCCTCACCCCGGATCAAGTTCGGTGCGATGGGAAATCGCTCACCCCGGCTCGCGCTTGCCAATGTAATGACTCATCGGATTGCTTCCGCGATAGCGCGCGAACTGCGGGTTCATCGCGTCATAGACCACCGCGTTTTCCAGCACGCGCTGCACGTAATTGCGCGTTTCGGAGAGGGGGATGCGTTCGATCCAGTCGATCCAGTCGACGCCGCCATTACGCGGATCACCGTTGGCGCGCAGGAACTTGTTCACGTTGCCGGGGCCAGCGTTATAGGCTGCCACCGCCAGTGGCCATGATCCGCCATAGTAATCCAACATGCGCTGGAAATAGCCTGAGCCGAGCATGATATTGTAGCCCGCATCATCGATCAGGGCCTGTGTGCTGTAGGACATGCCGAGCTTACCCGCTTGTTCGTTGGCGGTGGCGGGCATCAATTGCATCAGCCCGCGCGCGCCGGCATGGCTCATCGCATTTTGGGCGAATTGGCTTTCCTGACGGCTGATGGCGTGGATTGCGGTCCATTTCGTTTCATGCCCCGGCGGCACCGGGATCAGCGGAAAGGCGATGTGTTGAAAATCAAGGAACCCACGCGCGGCGGCGGCTTGGCCGACAATCACACCCAGATCGCGTCGCCCCAGATCGCGCGCCAATTGTGCGACCATCATGTGCTGGCCCTCGGTCCGCTGCTGTTCAGCCACTTCCCTGAAGAAGCGGATGGTTGTTTTCCAATCGGCCCCGCGCGCCACTTCGCGCACGGCCAGCGTCAGCGGTTGGGCATAGAACCGGCTGCGTTCGTCGGGCGAGGCTTGCGCGGCTGAATCCCTTGCGAAGGTTGGCACCGGACGACCCAACCGTTCCAGCGCCAGCAGGCCATAGAACTGGTCCGCGTATTGCGCGGCCATCTCGAAATAGCGCCGCGCTTCGGCCTGTTGTCCGGCGCGGGCGGCGGCTTTGCCCGCCCAGTAAAAGCCCTTGGACCGCGTGCCGGGCGTGCGCGCTGCTGCGCCATAACGCCAGAACATCGGCGCGGCGCTGCTGTAATCGCCGGTGTTGAACCAGCCTTGCGTGCCGCCCAGCCACATCAATGATGTGTAATCGTCGCGCAGATCAAACCCGGCCTGACTGACGTCCTCGCCCGGATTGAAGGCATCGTCGATACTGGCGGCAATACGCATCGCGGTGCGCGGATCACCCGCACTGGCCGCGGCGCGCGCATTGATCAGCAGTTCTTCAACCCACTTTTCCCGGTCAAGCGGCTGGCGGGAAAGCAAAGGCCGGTTCGCCAGCAACGATCGAGCGGCGGCACCTTGCCCTGATTTGCGCAATTGGCGCGCACGTTGGAAAATGAAGCCCGGATCGCTGTTGAGTTGCTGTCCGGGGATGCCGGCTGCGATGCTATAGGGATCGCCGCCCTGCATTGCGGCAAGGCGTGCGCCGTCGACCGCTTTGCGTGCAGGGCTGACCCACACCAATTGCCGCGCGGCTTGCAGCGGCGCAGCCGACCACAACAGCGCGTCCATCCGCGCATCATGATCGTCGAGCGTAAAGCTTGGGCCCCACGTGGCCAGAATCGCGGATTCCGCAGCATCGGCCATCGCGCCGCCACGCCATGCCGCGCGGGCGGTTTCGCGCGCTTCAGGGCGGCCCAGCGCCATCAGCGCCAGCGCATATTGCGCGCGGCCGGAATTGGTCAGCGGGGGTTTGCGATCAAAAAACGCGACAAGGCGGCTGACGTCAGCTGGTTCCCGCTCCAGCGCCAGTTCGGCATAGCGGCGCAGCTTTTCCTCATCGGGAAAGCCGGGATAGGTCATCACGAAATTGGAATAGTCTGAAAAGCCGAAGCGGTTGGAAGATCCCAGCAGTTTCCACCGCTCAACCGCGCCCATCATCGACCCGCCTTGGCTGGCGACCAGATTCGCACGCGCGCGGTCCCAATCTGCGCCGCCGGTGGCATCGGGCCCGCTGGCGTGGACAAAACTGGAGGCGGCGAGGGTCTGTACCAACACCACAGCAACGCCTGTGCGCAATATCAAGGCTTTCACGTCCATGCGGGACATACTATGGACCGGCTCCTTATCAGGCGCTGAACAGACCCCCCGTGGGTATGACACCGCATGTTCGATTTGCGATCATGCGACAAATTGAGGGATATTGTCCATGTTTTCCGGTTCCATTCCGGCCCTTGTCACCCCTTTTCGCGATGGAGCGTTTGACGAGAAAGCTTTTCGTCGGCTCGTGGACTGGCAGATCGACAATGGATCGTCAGCACTTGTCCCTTGCGGCACCACGGGCGAAGCCTCCACGCTGTCGAACGCCGAACACCATCGCGTAATCGAAGTGTGCGTGGAACAAGTGGCTGGCCGCGTGCCGGTTATCGCAGGCTGCGGCAGCAACGACACCATGAACGCCCTGCTTCACATGAACTTTGCCAAAAAGTGCGGCGCACAGGCCGCGCTTTGCGTCGCGCCCTATTACAATCGCCCCAGCCAAGCCGGGATCATCGCGCATTTCAGCTATTTGGCCGAGCATAACGACCTGCCGATCGTGCTTTATAACGTGCCGGGCCGCACGGTCACCGATATCAAGCCCGAAACGGTGTGCGAACTCGCCAAGCGTTTCCCCGACAAGATCATCGGTATCAAGGACGCGAGCGGCGACTTGTCGCGCGTGACCGACCACCGCATGGGCATTGGCAAGCACTTCTGCCAGCTTTCGGGCGACGATGAACTGGCGCTTCCGGCCAATGCCGCAGGCGCCGTCGGTTGCATTTCCGTCACGGCAAATGTCGCGCCAAAGCTGTGTGCTGAATTCCAAGCGGCTTGCGCTGCCAACGATCTGGAACTGGCGCGCGAGCTTAACGACAAGCTCTATCCGTTGCACTACGCGATGTTCGAAGACGCATCGCCTGGCCCGGTAAAGTACGCGCTCAGCCGCATTTTTCCGGACATCAGCGACGAGTTGCGCCTGCCAATGGTCGCCTGCAACGCCGAAGCACGCGCCGCTGTCGATGCAGCCTTGGTGCACGCCGGACTGCTTTAACGCATAATCTGACTGGACTGCCCGACAAAGTGCACAGCGCCACTTTCGCTTTGTCGGGCCAGCGCCTACATGGGTCTTATTATGGCACGTCCGGTAAATCCTGAGTTCGAAAAAACCAAAGTCGTTGCCGAGAATCGGCGCGCGCGCTTCGAGTATTTCATCGAAGATCGGTATGAGGCGGGCATTTGCCTGACCGGGACCGAGGTGAAATCCTTGCGCTTTGGCGAAGGCTCCATTGCCGAAAGCTATGCCGAGGTCAAAAACGGCGAGGTGTGGCTGGTCAATTCCAACGTGCCCGAATTCAGCCACGGCAACCGCAACAACCATGTGCCCAAACGGCCGCGCAAGCTGCTGTTGAAAGAGCGGCAGATCGCCAAATTCCACGGCGCGGTTGAACGCAAGGGCATGACGCTGGTGCCGCTGTCGATCTATTTCAACAGTCGTGGCCGCGCCAAAGTGGAACTGGCGCTGGCCAAGGGCAAGAACGCGGCAGATAAACGCGGCGTGATGAAAGAGCGTGATTGGAAGCGCGACAAGGCCCGGATCATGAAAGATCACGGCTAAGCGAACCAAGCTGCGCACGCTTCACCGTGTGGTAAGATGATTTGGTCTATTTGCTGCCTATCGCACCGTGGTGGCGCGATCAGAATACGGGTAATGGCAAAAGCGCAATGTTCGACAGAATCGTCAATTGGGCGCGGGCCAATATGCCAAAGCGCGAACATCTTGAAGGCAATCGCTTTTCACGACCGCTCGCTGCGCGTCACGAACTGTGGCGGTTTACGCGCCGTTCGGTTCCGCGCGGGGTGGCCGCGGGCCTGTTCGTCGGTATCTTTGCCTTGATTCCCGGCGTTCAGATTGTCGGTGCTGCGTTGATGTGCGTGCCAGTGCGGGGCAATATCCCGCTGGCGGTGCTGATGACATTCGTTTCGATCCCGCCCACCACCCTGTTCGTGTTTCTGCCCGGCGCTGTATGGGTGGGCAACAATTTTGGATTTCACGCTGATTTTACAACGATCAGCGAAATGGTGACGCGCGGCGCCAGTGTAGGTGATTGGCTTGCCTGGCTGGGTTCAGATGCAGCACCATCATTGATCATCGGCCTGTTCTTGATTGCGGCCGTATCCGCAGCACTGGGCTATTTTCTTTCGGCCATCGGCTGGCGCTGGTGGACCGGGCACAAGCACAAGGCGCGCAAATTGCGCACCTTCGCGCGCGATTTTCCCGACTGATGGCCAGTGTCGCCAGCGATATTGCCGAACCACGTGTGCCGTTGCGGGATTGGCTCGTGCTGGGCGGCGCAACGGCGGCCAGCGCCGGTTTGCTGTGGAGCGTTTCTGGGCAGGCGTTGATTGCAGGCAGTTTTGCCGCAGGCGTGTTGGTGATTGGCGCTGCATTGCGGCTGATCGTGCGGCCTGTGGCGCGCGATGTGTCGGCTGAATTCGCCACCCCCGATTGGTCTGTCACCAATGCTGCGATAGCGCGGACGGACGCGGGGGTTGCGATCACTGACCGCGCGGGGCGTCTGGTCTGCGCCAATGCCTTGATGAGCCAGTGGTTCGGCGTGTCTGCAGCGCCGCCGCGCTTGCCGCTGGACAAGCCCTCGGCGGAAGCACTGGAGGCGGCCTCGCGCGCGGCTTGGCGCGATGGGGCAGCCAAACTTGATGCCGTTTATTCTGGCACGGGTATGTGGCGCGTGGAAATTGACCGGGCGGGGCGGGGTGAGGATTTCCTTGTCTGGCGGCTGTTCCCGGTGACCACGCATGATCTTGTCACGGAAATGGCAGGGCATGTTGCGGGTAAACTTGGCCGTGCGCTGGATCGCGAAGGCATTCAGACTGCGGTGGTCACGCCTGAGGGCACGATTCTGGCGGCAAATGGCATGTTTGCCCAACGCGCAACCGGCGATGCCGCAACCGATTTGATTGGCGCTGATTTCGTTTCGTTTTTGGCCAGCGACGAGGCCGATCGCATTTTTTACACCCGCGAAGCGCGCAAAGGCACGCCGGTGCGGCTGGTGCATTTGCCGGTGGCTGATCCCGATGGCATCGCCAATATCGATCCGGCGCGCACAGCATCGCTGTTCTTGCTGATCGATAATCAGGGCGGTGTTGGCGAAGTGCGTGCGGGCCTGCCGCAAATCGAAGCCTTGCTGTCGCGTTTGCCACTGGGCCTTGCGATGACCGACCGCGATGGCCGCATCCTGTTTGCCAATGCCGCATTCCTGCGCGCCGCGGGCCACGAAGATACGTTCCCGCCGCCGTATCCGTCCGACCTTGTAATCAAGGAAGACAAAGGCGCGCTTGCCGATGCGGTACGCCGTTACGCCCAAGGTACGCCGATGGCGGGCGATGTGGCCGTGCGTCTGCGATCTTCGCCGGAAGAGCCTGTTTCGCTTAGCCTTGCCGGCGTGCGCGGGATGGGTGAGGGCGCCGTGCTGCTCAGCCTCAAGGATTCCTCGGAAGAAACCCGCCTCAAGCGTGAGATTGCGCAAGCCACCAAAATGCAGGCGGTTGGCCAATTGGCCGGCGGCGTGGCGCACGATTTCAACAACGTGCTCACCGCGATCATCGGCTATTGCGACCTCATGCTGATGCGCCACACGCCGGGCGATAGCGATTACGACGATATTCAACAGGTTAAGGCCAATTCGAACCGGGCCGCTTCGCTGACCCGTCAGTTGCTCGCGTTTTCGCGCCAGCAAACGCTGCGCCCGCAAGTGTTGCAATTGCCCGATGTCGTGGCCGAAGTTTATGCGCTGCTCAAACGCTTGATCGGCGAAAAAATCGTCCTCGAAGTCACGCATGACCGTGATCTGGGCTTCGTTCGTGCTGATCCCACGCAGTTGGAGCAAGTCCTACTCAACCTTGCCGTCAATGCGCGCGATGCCATCAACGACAAGCTTGCGGCGAAGAGCGGGAAGAGTGGCAGTGGCGGCGTCTTGAAGCTGATGACCCGCCGGGTCACCGCATCTGATGTGCGCGCTATGAAAAGCGAAATCCTGCCCATCGGTGATTACACCGCGTTGGTGGTCGAAGATAACGGTCATGGGATCAAGCCTGCCCAGATCGGCAAGATCTTCGAACCGTTCTTCACCACCAAGGAAAAGGGCAAGGGCACCGGGCTTGGCCTTTCGACCGTTTACGGCATCGTCAAGCAATCGGGCGGGTTCATCTTTGCCGAAAGCGAGGTGGGGAAATTCACCCGCTTCACCATGTACTTGCCAGTCCATATTCCCGATGCATCTGAAACCGCAGAAGCGGTCAAAGCCGCCCAGCCCAAACCTGAAACCAAGCGCGAATGGAGCGGTGGCGGGCGCATCTTGCTGGTCGAGGACGAAGACACCGTGCGCGCCGTGGCCGAACGCGCACTCGCGCGGCAGGGCTATGAAGTGACCACCGCAGCCGATGGCGAAGAAGGCCTGGAGGCTATTGTCAACGGCGGTCAGTTCGATCTTGTCGTGTCAGACGTGGTGATGCCATCAATGGACGGCCCTGCCATGGCGCGCGAAATTCGCGCGTTGAAGCCCGATCTGCCGTTCCTGTTCATGTCGGGCTATGCCGAAGAGAACCTGCGGCGCGATATTGATATTCCCAACATGCACTTCCTGCCCAAACCGTTCTCGGTCCAGCAGATCGCCGAAACGGTGGAGCGCGTGCTGCGCGGCGGGTAATCCTTGCGTTAGGGGGCGAAACTGCCCTCTTTTGAAAATGCTAGAATGTCAGCGTCAGCGCAAACGCTTCCCCCTCAGCCAAGCCTTCCGCCTTGCGCACAGCGGCCTTGATCGGCACCATCCAGCCTTGTGCCTTCGATGGAAACGCCGACGTGCGCCATTCTGTCTCGCCCACGCAGACCGTCACTTTAACCGAGCCAAACCCTGCGCGCCGTCCGGTTTCAAGCCGATGCATCAACGCCGTCGCCGATAAGGCTTCGCCGACCACACCATCAATCGTGGCGAAGAACCAGTCGGTCGCGTTAGCCCCGCCGCTCCACCGCCAGAGCGTGGCCGTATGTTCATAGCATGCGTCGCTCACTTTGCTTGCCGCACCGGCACTTTCACATTGCAGATGTCGATCCCGCCTGCCGGCTGGATGAAAAACGGATCCCGGCGATTGGCGCTGGCCTCGGCATAGCGATGGAACGTGGCGCTTTCGGTTGAAAGAAATTCATAGCGCGGCAGATCGGGAACGGCTTGCCCCATGCGCACCGAAACAATCGGCGTGCGTTCTTCAGGCTTTGCATAAACGCCCGATCCTGCCGGGCCGCGCGGCAACGAGGACAGGAACTGAATGCCTTCAATGACCCGCCCCACCACTGCAATATTGCGATCAAGCTGGCGCGGCGCATGGCCGATTACGGCGTAAAGCTCTGCCCCTGTGCCGGTATCAGGGGAGGGATTGCGCGCAACGCCGACAGTGCCATAGCAATGCAGCGGCCAAGCAACAGGCCCCGCGCGCGATGCGCCCAGCGGCCATCCCCGGTAAAAGAACGTCTCATCTGCATAAGGATCGGCGTCCTTGATCGCCAATTTGGTGTGCGTCAGCGCGTGCCACGCTGCGTGCGTTCCTTCGATCGTGGCCAGCCATGCATCAAGTTCCTCGTGGCTCGCGCTATGTTCAGGCCCTTCGGTGCGCAGGACATAGGCCTTTTCCGGCACGCTCAGCAGCCCTTGCGGAAGTGGCTTGGCCTTGGCCACATCCTCGCCATCGGCATCGCCCCACTGCGCCACCCAGTTGTCCTGTACGCGATAAACCGACGTCCCATCCCACCAATGCGCGCCCGCCAAAATGCGGACATTGCCAACCCAGCCTTGCGAAAATGGGTCAGGCAACAATTGCATTACCACGCGCCGCGCCTTGCCCGCCACATCTGGCGAAAGATCCATAACCACCAGATCATCAGGCGAAACGGCGGCCCAATCCGTCGGGGGCGATGACGCAACGATCTCGCCAGGAGTGGGCGAGGCGGAAGCTGCCGCAGCAGCGATCATGAAAAGGAATGACATTTGTCCATCATTGCAGGAACCGACGCCTTGCGAAAGTGATCACGTGCCGCTAGGGGCCTCAGTTCCAGAGCAATGCGGAGCGGTGGCCGAGTGGTCGAAGGCGCTCGCCTGGAAAGTGAGTATACGCCAAAAGCGTATCGAGGGTTCGAATCCCTCCCGCTCCGCCACAAAAACTTCAGAAATCAGCCGTTTATTACACAGTAGGTTTGCCATGCTGGGCACGGTTGCCTTCGGTATCGTGAGGGTTCCGTTGAACGGTCCATGCATCATGCGGTAGTGAATTGTCCCCGCTTGCGGGATTCGAAAGAGTATCCACACCGCCGATGAAAGATTCGACATTGAGGTGGCTGTAACGCTTTGCCGTGATCGATACGTCCGAGTGCCCCGCCGACATCGACAGGCGCTGCAGTTCCAACCCACCAAGAGCGAGGCGGGTGATGTAGGTGTGCCGAAGGGTGTGCAGGCCGACGTTGTCGATGTTGCCACCAAGCTTCTTCACATCGTCCCTGATGTTACTCCACATGTACCACACGCCACCTGCAGGGAACCGGCGCAATTCGCCGGTCCTTGCTGGTTCTGCCTGAGCGTTCGGCACAGGGATCAGAGCAGCAACTGCGGGCGTGAGAGGGACCATGCGGGGTTTGTCGTTCTTTGTCATGTACTCAGGCAAAGCGAGGGTGCATCCGCGTTGCAGGTGGGGCACGCTGGATGGCCCAAGGATCAACGCTTGGGCCCTGGCAGAACCCGGTGTCCAGCAGGACGCGCAGCAGCGTGTGGAACCGCCGCCACTTGCGGGAGGGCTCGTCGGCGAGGTGGTCGATGTTCTGCCCGTCTTCCTGAACAGCGTTGCCGTTCCACTCGCGCCGATGAACCGCATTGTCGGCCTTGGCCGTGCCATTGGAGAATTCACCCGCACGCTTGACCGGCGCGTTGCCTTCGTCGCTTCCGGGGGGCTTTCGCATGATCCCCCGCTGCCGCAACTGAGCAGCGCAACGCCCGACCAGCGCGAAATGTTGATGCGCGGACGTAACCTGTCAGCGGAACAACGCTCGGCGCGGCAAAATCGCGTGATCGCCGCTGGTCAAGCATTCGCAACTCACGGCGCCGCCCATGTTGGAATCCGCGACCTCAATCCCGATTGGGATATTGCCTTCATGGACCGGCTTGCGGCAGGTGATTTTGATGCTGTTGCCGCCATGTCCGTTGCCGGCATAACCTGCGATGCCGGCAATAGCGGACATGAAGTGCGGAGTTGGGCAGCAGCGTTCTCTGCGCTCGCGGCCTTTGGTGAATATGACACCACACAGCACTTTTACCGCGCAATTCCCGAATGGATTGCGGGGTTTGGCTGCATGGCTGCGATTACTTACCAACCTGTAGCGTAACGCCTGTGGCGCTCCGAGGGCAGGGTGTTAACCTGCGCCTCGAACCAGATCCAAAGCGACATCGACGATCATGTCTTCCTGCCCGCCGACCATCTTGCGGCGGCCCAGTTCGACAAGGATCGTCCGGGTATCGAGGCCATGTTCCTCGGCAGCTTTTTCTGCGTGGCGCAGGAAGCTGGAATAGACTCCGGCATAGCCCAGCGTTAGTGTTTCACGATCCACCCGCACCGGCCGGTCTTGCAGCGGACGGACCAGTTCCTCGGCAGCATCCATCAACGCAAACAAGTCGCAGCCGTGGTTCCAGCCATAACGGTCGGCGGCAGCGATGAACACCTCAAGCGGGGCATTGCCCGCGCCTGCGCCCATCCCGGCAAGGCTCGCATCGACGCGCACAACGCCGTTCTGTACCGCAACAATCGAGTTGGCGACGCCAAGGCTGAGATTGTGGTGCGCGTGGACGCCGCGTTGGGTTTCCGGCTTGAGCACCCGGTCATAGGCTTGGCACCGTGCGGCATATTCATCCATGTTCATCGCGCCGCCGCTGTCGGTGACATAGACGCAGTGCGCGCCGTAGCTTTCCATCAGCAAAGCCTGCTGAGCCAGCGCATCCGGCTCTGACATGTGGCTCATCATCAAAAAGCCCGAGACGTCCATCCCGAGATTTCGCGCGGCCTCGATATGCTGCTTGCTGACGTCGGCTTCGGTGCAATGTGTGGCAATGCGGACCGAGCGCACGCCGAGGTCATAGGCGTGCTTCAGATCATGAACCGTGCCGATGCCGGGGAGCAGCAGCGTGGTCAGCACGCTATGTTCCAGCACATCGGCGACGGCGGCAATCCAGTCCCAGTCGGTATAAGCGCCAAAGCCATAGTTGAAGCTGGAACCCTGCAAGCCGTCGCCATGCGCAACCTCGATGGCATCAACCTTGGCCCGGTCGAGCGCGCGGGCGATGGCTTGTACGTGGTCCAGCCCATACTGGTGGCGGATGGCGTGCATGCCATCGCGCAAGGTGACATCCTGAATGTAGAGCTTCTGGCTCACGGGATCGAAGCTCATGCTGCCATACTCCCAGTCACTTTGGCGGCAATACGCTCTGCGGTGCGCAGTGCTGCCGAGGTCATGATGTCAAGATTGCCCGCATAAGCAGGCAGATAATGCGCGGCCCCTTCCACTTCGAGGAAGACCGAAACTTTGAGACCGGTGAACTCGGTCTGGCCGTGGGCAGCCATCTCGGGGATGTGGAGTGGTCGGTTGGAACCGATATGTTCGAACTGCACTGCTTGCTTCATCCGGTAGCCGGGGACGTAAGTCTTCACTTCCGCGACCATGGCCTCGATGCTTTGGCGGATGGCGTCCTGATCGGCATCTTCGCAAAGGCAATAAACAGTATCACGCATAATCAGCGGCGGTTCGGCCGGATTGAGCACGATGATCGCCTTGCCGCGCGTTGCTCCGCCGACATCAACAATGGCTTGCGATGTGGTCTCGGTGAACTCATCGATGTTGGCGCGGGTACCCGGCCCGGCACTTTTCGAGGCAATCGAGGCGACGATTTCACCGTAATGCACTTTGGCGACGCGGTTTATCGCTGCAACGATCGGGATGGTTGCTTGTCCACCGCAAGTCACCATGTTGACGTTGGGCGCGTCGAGGTGCTCAAGCCCGTTGACCGGCGGAATGACATAGGGTCCGACCGAGGCCGGGGTCAGGTCGATCACCCGCTTGCCGTGGGCCTGCAGCACCGCGTTGTGATGCTTGTGTGCGCCCGCCGATGTGGCATCGAACACGATCTTGATGTCTGCGAATTCAGGCATCGCAACCAGCCCGTCGATACCCCCGGCGGTGATCGCAACGCCCATGCGCTGCGCCCGCTTTAGGCCGTCGGATTCAGGATCGATGCCGACGAATACGCCCATTTCCAGCGTCTGCGACAGGCGCATGATCTTGATCATCAGATCGGTGCCGATATTGCCCGAGCCGATAATGGCGACTTTGGTTTTTGCCATGGGTTTCAGACCTTTGTATATGTAAAGCTGGCTTCGCCCAGCCCGCCAACAATTGCGCGAACGTGGTCGCCGGGGCTGAGCGCCACCATCGGGCCGAGCGCCCCGGCCAGCAGAATGTCGCCCGCCTTCAGCGGTTCACCGCGGCTGGCAAGCGTTCGGGCCAGCCATGCGGCGGCGTTGAGCGGATGACCGAGTGCGGCGGCGCCAGCGCCCAGTGAGACCACTGCTCCGTTGATTTCCATCACCATGCCGCAAGTAAACAAATCCAGCCCGGCCAGCGGCTTGCCATCCTTTGCCAGCACGAAGAATGCGGAAGAGCCGTTGTCCGCCACCGTATCAGCAAAAGTGATCTTCCAGTCGGCGATGCGGCTGTCGACGATTTCGATGGCAGCATGGACAGTGGCCACGGCATCGGCGACCATTTGCGGTGTGGTGCCGGAATCGGGCAGATCCTTGCCGAGCACGAAGGCGATTTCGGCCTCGGCCTTGGGCTGAATTGCGCGCGCTGGATCAAGTGTGCCACCATCCGCCACCGCCATGTCATCGAACAGCACGCCGAAGTCCGGCTGATCAACTCCAAGTTGCACCTGTACTGCCTTGGCCGTCAGACCAGCCTTGCGCCCAACGATACGGCGGCCTTGCGCTTCCCAGTACCGGGTGTTGATGGTCTGCACGGCATAGGCACCATCGGCATCGACCGGGTCAAGCCCATCGCGCAGCGGCGGCACTGCCCCGTGTGAATAGGCATCACGCAGGCGGCGGGCGAGATCATCGTGGGAGGGGGTGGTCATGGCTGTAATCCTCTTTGTCACGGTGGTTGATAATGCGTGATAGAGCTTGGCACCAGTGCCCTGCACGGCTACATTCTCACATTATGAGAGATGGTACGCCGCATATCCTGTCGCTAAAGCGGACCTTGAGCATGTTGGAAGCCGTAATTGCCGATGGTGGGCGCAGCAACGTGTCTGGGCTTGCCCGGCAGATCGGTGTGCCGATGGCCACGGCACACCGGCAGGTGACGACATTGGTTGCCGAAGGCTATCTTACGCCATCAGGCGGCGGGCGGCATGTTGCAGGCTCGCGGTTGCTGGGATTGCTGCATCGCCTTGATGAGAAGCAGGTTGTTGCCAATGTCGCTGCGCCCTTGTTGCACCGGTTGGCGGCCCGGGTGCGCAGCGTGGTCCAGCTTGGCACTTTCGAAAATGACATGGTCACCTACCGGATCAAAACTGGTCGCGGGGCGAGTGACCTGTTCACCCGCATCGGCATGCAGTTGGAGGCCTATTGCTCCGGGATTGGCAAAGTGCTGCTGGCCCATCTGCCAAACCCTGAGCGCGAGGCCTATCTCGCCAGCGGGCCGTTTGTCGCACTCACGGACCGCACCATCGTCGATCCTGATCGGCTGCGCACAGAACTAGACGCTATTTCCAAACGAGGTTACGCAATCGATGACGAAGAAATCGCGCCCGGACTGCGTTGTATGGCGATACCACTGCGCAAGGGCGACGGCACAGTAATCGCGGCGATTTCAGTGTCACAGGCAATGTCGTCACGCAATCTTCTGAACGATCCCGACCTGCTGGAAATGCTTACGGAAACAGCATTGGCAATCGAGCAAGAGGCATTCGCCTGAGCCTAACCAACCGGAAGCACCACACCCCACTCGCTCAGGGCATCGGCACCGCCTTCGCCTGCGCGGCATGGGAGCGCGCCAACCTTGCCCGGCGTTCGTGAAAAGCGCGGTGCCGGACCGGCCTGCACGACGCCACCTTGCTCGACGTAAATTTGCCTTGCGGCCATGTGCGGGTGGCTGGGGGCTTCGTGCAATTCCAGAACGGGGGCGAAGCAGGCGTCGGTGCCGTCCAGCAGCTTGCACCATGCATCTCGGCTGCGGCGTAAAAATGCTTCAGCAATCAAGGCCTTGCCTGCTGGCCAAGTGGCGGGGTTGTCGCGCTTGGCAAATGCGGCACGATCAAGTTCAAGCAGGTCGAGCAATTCGGCGAGAAACTGGTCCTCAATCGGGCCAACCGACACGTATTTGCCGTCCGCGCAAGCGTAGCATCCGTAAAATGGAGCTTGCCCGCCCAGCAGGCTGTCGGCCCGGTTCATCGTGGTCATACCCATGGCGACAATGCCTTGGAAGAACGACATAAGCGAGGCAGTGCCATCGACAATGGCCGCGTCGATCACTTGTCCTTGCCCCGATGATGTGCGCTCAAACAAGGCAGCGACAATGCCGAAAGCAAGGTACATTGCGCCGCCAGCAAAATCGCCCACCAGGTTCAGCGGGGGCGAGGGCGGGCCATTGGGCCCCCCAATGGCCGCAAGCGCGCCCGTCAGGGCGATGTAGTTGATATCGTGCCCGGCGGCATGGGCAGGAAAGGCTGCGCGCACCTGAACCTTCTCCGGTCCGCGTAACGACCAGCACAAGGTCTGCGTGCTGGCCATTGGCTCTCTCAAAAGTATCTGGAGTTTGTGGATATGGCCCGTGGCAGAGTGCAGATCACGCATATGACCGCCATTAACGAAAGCTGGCCGGTTGACTGAACGCCACCCTTGACGAAGCTGGCGCGCAGGGCGCGGCTCTCACAACAGGGTAAAGCCGCCGTCGATGTTGATTGAAACTCCGGTCAGAAACGGAGATTCATCGCTGGCGAGGAAAACCGCCAGATTGGCCACTTCGCTGGGGTCCACAATGCGCCTGGCTGGCGTCGCATTCTCAAGATCGGCGATGAATTCGGGCGGAAGTTCGGCCACCATCTGCGTGCGGATGACGCCGGGACAGATGGTGTTGACGCGGATGCCGTCGCGCGCAGTTTGTCGCTTGTCTTGTGCGATAGCGGAAAATACGGCGCATCAAGCAAGCAATTTAAGTGCTCCTGACCCTCGGTCAAAAACGCTTATGTTTCCCGCCCAGAACTATGTCAGATGATGAAAGTTTCCATGCTTCGGCTTTGGGATGGCAGGTTCTTGATCGGCCAGATTTCGCCCAAAAATGGATTTGCAAAACAGCATGATGGATTGAGTCAACGCCAAAATCGGTGGTTCTCAAAAAGGGTTTTGCCATCGGCTTGATGCTGACATAGGATCACGGCATCAAAA